>CAVZOK010000038.1:0-14630 GCA_963776765.1 Candidatus Sulfomarinibacteraceae bacterium | reverse complement strand
TGATTCTAAATGGTGCCGGAGGTGGGGGTCGAACCCACACGGGATACGCTCAAGGGATTTTAAGTCCCCAGCGTCTGCCATTCCGCCACTCCGGCAGCAGATACGATCATCATAGCGGGGAACTGGTCGGCAATTTCGGATTTCGGATTTCGGATTTCGGATTTTCCGGCCAATCGTCCCAGAGCAAAGGTCTGGGGGGCGGATGGAGAAACGCTACATATTTCCGGAAATCCTTTTTCCGGAAATATGTTATTATGAATACATGGAAACAGCGAAACTCGGAAAGAAGGGCCAGGTGTCGATTCCGAAGGCGGTGCTCGAGCAGCTTGGAATCGAGGCGGAGGCAATACTTCTGGTTGAGGCGACACCGGATGGGGCAATACTCTTGCGTCCTGCGGGGGTCTATCCAATCGAGATATACAGCGACGCGCGGGTCGCTGAGTTCATGGAAGAAGACCGCATGACTCCGAAAGAACGCGAGAGGCTCGAGAAAAAGCTCAAGGGTTCGTGAGTGCGGGTTTTTCTCGATGCAAACGTTCTTTTCTCTGGGGCACACTCGCCCGGCGGAAGGGCACGTGGGCTGTTTTCGCTTGCGGAGAGCGGATTCTGCGAACTTGTTACATCGGAACACGCGATTGGAGAAGCGAAACGAAACCTCGCGATGAAACACCCCCCGGCCGTGGAAGACCTCAAGGATTTGATGAAACAGGTAACAAGAGCAGCGGAAGGAGGCCCAAGCCTGGTCGTTTGGGCTGCCGGATTGGGCCTCCCAGAAAACGACGCGCCAATTCTTGCAGCGGCGGCAGCGGCCGGTGCAGATCTGCTGGTAACCGGTGATCGGCGGCACTTCGGCCACCTCTACGGAAAAACCGCTGGAAGGGTCCGAATCGTAACTCTTCGCGAAGCGCTCAAAGCGTTATCGAAGCCTTGAGATCTGCATTGCGGAAATCGGAGCGAGCTCGCCGGATGTGCAATAGGCTATGGGTATGCAAACAGCCGAAGTCGTGATCTGCGGGGCCGGGATCGCTGGGATTTCGACCGCCTGGCAATTGGCTGTGAAGCACGGGATGCGAAACGTGATCCTGGCGGACCCGTGGCCACCGATGACGTTGACCTCGGACAAGTCGACTGAGGCATATCGCAATTGGTGGCCGGGGCCCGACGACGCGATGGTTCGGTTGATGAATCGCTCGATCGATCTCCTCGAAGAGATGGCGGAGGTGAGCGACAACCGATTCCTGATGAATCGCCGCGGCTATGTCTACGCTACCGCCAATCCGGAGCGCGCCGAGGCGATGTGGGAATCCGGGGTGTTCGCCTCGAGCTACGGCGCCGGTCCACTGCGAGTTCACGCAGGTGGGACAGGCGGGCCCGATTACAAGCAGGCCGCGGCTGAAGGCTGGAAGGATCAACCCGACGGAGCGGATCTGATCCTCGACGAGGGCTTGCTGCGAGAGACCTTTCCCTATTTATCACCAGCGACGGTTGCCGTACTGCACGCTCGCCGCTGTGGCTGGTTTTCCGGTCAGCAGCTCGGCATGCTCATGCTCGAAGAGGCTCGGGCGGCGGGTGTCGAGGTGATCGAGGGTCGCGTCGAGTGGATCGAAACGACTGGTGGCAAGGTGTCTTCAGTTCAGATCGGATCCCAATCCGAAGTCATTTCGGTCTCTACGCCCCGCTTCGTTGTAACGGCGGGCCCGATGTTGAAGGGCGTCGGCGCTCTTCTCGGCGTTGAATTGCCGGTCTTCTCCGAGCTCCACCTCAAAATCGCGATCGAAGATCACCTCGGAGTCGTTCCTCGCGACGCGCCATTCATGATCTGGGAGGACCCGCAGAATCTCGATTGGAGCCATGAGGAACGCGAGTTCGTTGCCGAGCTTGAAAATGAGGAACTGTTGCTCGGCGAGATGCCTCCCGGCGTCCACACCCGGATCGAGGGTGCGGGCGGGAGTCGATACCTGCTCATCCTCTGGCCCTACCACCTGGACCCGGTCGCGGAGAATTTCCCACTGCCGATTCCTGAGCACTATGCCGAGATCTGCGTGCGAGGCCTTTCGACCATGATCCCGGGCCTCAGCGAATATATCGAACGGATGCCGAAGCCGTGGATCGATGGTGGCTATTACACCAAGACACAGGACAACCGTCCGCTCGTCGGTCCGTTGCCGATCAAGGGGGCGTTTGTTCACGGTGCGTTGTCGGGCTATGGGTTGATGGCCTCGGCGGCGACGTCGGAATTGGCGGCGCTGCACATCATGGGTGGAAAGCTCCCGGAGTATGCGGATGCGTTTCACCCGAACCGCTTCGAGGATGAAGAGTATTTGGCGAAGATAGAGGAGTGGGACGACTCGACGCAGTTGTGAATTCGGAATTCGGAATTCGGAACATCTCCCATCCGGCCCACAGATTCCTCCGCTCGGTCGCGTTGCTCCCTCGGTCGGAATGACAAGGTGTAGGTCACTTCACTCCCTCGGTCGGGATGACAAAGTGATGGCCACTTCACTTCCCACGTCGGGATGACAATGAGGGGTGGGTTCGATAAGGCATTCAGTCGGAGCAAAGGATGGGAGGGGATAAACCCCTCCCCTACAATTTCATCATCAACGCGACAACAATTTGGGGCGACGGTTGGCAATGATGCGACCTGCTGGTGGGCCGGCGTCACAGGCCGCGAACTGGCGCCGTAACTCGTCCCCTACAATTCCATCATCAACGCGACAACAAATTGGGGCGACGGTTGGCAATGATGCGACCCGCTGGCGGGCCGCCCGCACCACGAATGTTTTCCGCCCAGGGGACGAACAAGGCGGGATATATCCCGCCCTACATTTGATTGAACGCCTGAAGGACCCGCTTGCAGGAGGCTTGGCAAGAAAAAACCGCCCTCCGTTTTAAGGGAGGACGGGCGAAAAATCCGAATTCCGAATTCCTAATTCTATTCGTCGTCTTCCTCTTCGTCCTTCGCGGCCGCAGCGATAATCTTCTCCTGCATCTGTTTCGGCACCTCAGTGTACTTGGCAAACTCCATGTGATAGTCGCCGCGATCCTGAGTCATCGAGCGCAGGGTCGGCGCGTAGGTCAGCATCTCTGCCAGGGGCACCGCTGCCTTGACGGTCGTTGTGCCGGCGTCGGAATCCATGCCCTGGACCCGGCCGCGACGAGAGCTGAGGTCGCCCATGACGTCGCCGAGATTGTCCTCGGGAACATAGACTTCAACCTGCATGATCGGCTCGAGCAGAGTCGCCTTGCATTTGGCGGCGGCCTCCCTGAAGGCCTTGCGACCGGCCATCTTGAACGCCATTTCCGACGAATCGACCGCGTGCTCTTTACCATCGACGAGGGTGATCTTGAAGTCCACCATCGGGTAGCCGGCAACAACCCCGCGTTCGGCAGCTTCCCGGATGCCCTTGTCTACCGCCGGACGGTAGGTCTGTGAAATCGAACCACCGAAGATCTTGTCGATGAACTCGTAGCCCTTGCCGTGGTTGGGTTCCATGATGATCGAGCACTGGGCAAACTGGCCCGAGCCACCGGTCTGCTTTTTGTGCCGGGTGGTGACCTCCGTGGCCGTCTTGATGGTCTCGCGATAGGGGACCTTGGGTTGATGGAGAACCACATTGACGTTGTAGCGTTTCTTGAGCCGGCCGATCACGACCTCGACATGCAGCTGTCCAGTGCCTGAGATCAACATTTCCTTGGTCTGTGGATCGCGGCCGACAGTGATGGTGGGGTCCTCATCACGGATCTTGACCAGCGCCGTCGCAAGCTTGTTCTCATCGCCTTTGGATTCGGCTTCAAGCGCAAAACTGATCGCCGGTTCTGGGATACTTACCGGGGTCAGCCTGATGTTCTGTTTGGCTTCGCACAGGGTGTCGCCGGTGTGGGAATCCTTGAGTTTGGGAAGGGCGCCGATATCACCGGCGGCGAGCTCGGAGACGTGCTCAAGGTCCTTGCCCTGAGCGATCGACATCGCGCTGAGACGCTCCATCGAATCACGGGTCGAGTTCGACACCGTGGCGTCGGTGGCGACTCCCCCGGAAAACACGCGCATCAGGGTGATGTGGCCGGCAAAGGGATCAGAGATCGACTTGAAGACATAGGCGGCAAACGGTGAGTCGGCTGAGACTGCGAACTCCTGCTCCTCACCATCAACAGTTGCCTGGACGGGGCGCCAGTCGGGTGACGGAGCCAGGTCCACCACCGCGTCCATCAAGGGCTGAACGCCGATGTTCTTGGCCGCTGCGAGGGCGAATACCGGGAAGAGTTCACGCGCCGTGATTGCCTTTTTGAGACCACCCGAAAATGCCTCGGCGTCGAGCTCGCCCTCTTCGAGGTATTTCTCCATGAGCTCTTCGTCCTGCTCGGCAACCATTTCCATCAACGCTTCGCGCGCCGACGCAACGTCATCGGCCATATCGCCCGGAACATCGGCCTCGGTTACTTTCCCACTCTCGTCATGCTCCCAGGTAAAAGCCTTGCCGCTGACCAGATCGACGATCCCGGAGAAGCTCGATTCCTCACCGATGGGAAGCTGCAGCGGTGTGACCTCCCGGCCGTACTTCTTCTGCAGGGCTCCGACCGCGCGCGAGAACGAGGCCCGATCGCGATCCATCAGGTTGACGGCAAAAAGGACCGGCAGATCGAAGCTAGCCGCCGACTTCCACATTTTATCGGTCTGCACCTCGACTCCTGCGACTGCCGAAACCATCATCAGCGCGGAATCGGCCACCCGCAACCCCTGCAAGGCGTCGGTCGAAAAAATGCCGTACCCCGGGGTGTCGATCAGATTGACCTTGACCCCACGGTGCTCGACATAAGCGACCGCCGTGTTGATCGTGATCTTGCGATCGTGCTCGTCCTCATCGAAGTCGGTTGTTGTGTTGCCGTCGTCCACCTTGCACAGGCGGTTGACGGCGCCGCTATCGAAGAGCAGTGCCGAAACCAGCGATGTTTTGCCGGTGTCGGAGTGGCCCACTACCGCAATGTTGCGGATATTCTCAGTCGCATACACGGTCATGGAAATCTCCTCCACTCATCGGGGAATGCCCGAAAAAGATTGTTCTCAGTCTCTGGTCGCCACCATCGCGAGGTCCTCGCCGGTCAGTAGGCGATAGGCCTCGAGGTAGCGCGAAAGGGTGCCCTCAACCACCTCGGGTGGGAGGGTCGGAGCGGGTGGCTCCTTGTCCCATCCACTGGCCTCGAGCCAGTCGCGCACATACTGCTTGTCAAAGGATGCCTGGGAGCGCCCGGGCTGGTAGTCGTCGGCCGGCCAGAAGCGGGACGAATCAGGGGTTAATGCTTCGTCCATCCAGACAATGTTTCCGTCCCCGTCGAACCCGAACTCAAACTTGGTATCGGCGATCAGGATGCCACGATCACGAGCGTAGTCGGCGGCCGCTGTGTAGAGCTCGAGGGTGAGATCGCGGAGCCTGACGGCCGTTTCCTCGCCGACGATTTCCACCATCCGTTCGAAGCTGATGTTCTCGTCATGGCCGTCGGTAGCCTTGGTCGCCGGGGTGAAGATCGTTTCCGGGAGCTTTGCGGACTCGGTCAGTCCCTCAGGAAGTTTGATTCCACATACCGTGCCGTCGACCTGGTATTCCTTCCACCCCGAACCAGCGAGGTAGCCGCGCGCTACACATTCCACAGGAACCGGCTGCAACCGCTGCGCCAGCACGCTGCGGCCGGCGAGCTCGGGATGATCTTTGAACGGCTCCGGAAAATCTTCGAGCTCGGTGGCAAGAAGGTGGTTGGGGACGCGGTCAGCAAAACGCCGAAACCAGAAAGTCGAGAGCCGGGTAAGGATCTCACCACGGCCGGCGATGCCCGGCGACAGAACACTGTCGAACGCACTGATGCGGTCGGTAGCGACCAGGATCAGCGCTTCATCTGTGGCGTAGATATCGCGGACCTTGCCCCGACTCACCAGTTTCCCCGAAGGGATCGAGGAGGTGAGCAGGGCCGAGCTCATCGCCTCAAGCTTCCCCGCCAGAGATCACCGCATGAGCCTGCCGCGCCATGCGCGACTTGTAGCGGGCCGCGGAGTTGCGGTGGAACACGCCCTTGCGCCAGCCGATATCGATCACTGACATCGTTCCGGGCAGCAGTTCCTCGACCTTTTTAGCATCGCCTTCGGCCATAGCAGTACGCATCAGTCGCATTTGCCGACGCACTCGCGTGCGCACCGAGCGGTTCCGCATTCGCCGCTCGAGAGACTGGCGGTGGCGCTTGCGCGCCTGTTTCTTCGTACCTTTGATCGTAGCCATCGAAAGTGTCTCCTTGGTTGCACGCCGCGCGCAGTGCGCAGCATAAGGTCGCATATGATAGCGGAAAACGTTGAATCCGGCTAGTGCCGGAGGGCATTTCGGCTATGCGGCCTTACGGCAATACGGCCAGATGGCTACACTCATCCCTGATTTAGGTTGGTGAGCGACCCGAATAGCCGTCTTGCCGTATAGCCGTACAGCCCTAGCGGATGGTGAGTCCTAGCGAGCGAAGCTGTTCGCGAGCAAGGTCAGCTTCGCGCGTTCCAGGGTGCTCATATACAACGTACTGCAGGTTGACCACACCCTGGCCCTGGTCGCCCATTTTGAGGTAAATCAGACCCTTTTTGAGCTGGGCTGCCGCCGCCTTGTCCGAGGTCGGGTAGTCCTCCAGAACCTTTGTAAACGTGGTCAGCGCCTCTTCGGGTTTTTCCTGAGCGTCGTAGCACTCACCGATCCAATAGAGCGCGTTGTCGGTCAGCTCTGTATTGGACCAGCGCCTCATGTATTCGCCGAAGCCCTCTGCTGCAAGGTCGTAATTCCCCCGCATGTAGTCCTCGTAGGCCGAGCGATAGAGCTCATCTGGGCTGGCCGTGCCTCCGGTAGCAGATGCGCCAACAGGCACCCCACCCGAGTTGGCGTCGGTTGCTCCTGCGCCGCTGGCCGGCGCAACCATCACCGGTGGCAACACCGCCCCTGAACCGCCCTGGGACCGCACAGCAGCAAGCTCTTGAGAGATGGCCTGCAGTCGTCTGGTGGTGACCTCCAGACTCGCATGCAGCGCCTCGATCTGCTCCTGCAGTTCTTCGACCCTGAGCGCGAGGTCAGCGTTGGAGCGCAGGTTCTGGTTGGTCATTTCCTGCATCGACTGCTCCATGCCCTGTATGTCAGACTGGCCGATGACCTCGGTTTGCAACCGGTCAACCGAGCGCTGGACGTCGGTGATCTCCCGATGCAACAGGGCGGTGTCTTCGGACGAAGTGCAGGCGGCAAGAGGCGCCAGCAGAATCAGGCTTGCGGCAATCGAAAAAAGTGGGCGCATGACTGTGCTCCTAACGGGCAACGATGACGAAATGGGATCGGCGGTTGAGCTTCCAGACGCCTTCACCGCTACCAACGGCGAACGGACGCTCCTCACCATAAGAAATGATCTGGATCCTCTGCTGGGCAATGCCGAGGAAAACGAGATAGTCGCGCACTGTGCTCGCCCGCCGCTCACCCAATGCAAGGTTGTACTCGCGGGTGTTCCGCTCATCACAATGCCCTTCGACCAGAATCGAGATCGTCGGGTGTTTCTGCAACCACGCCGCATTCTGCGCCAACGCTTCGCGCGCCACCGGCATGAGATCGAATCGATCTGTATCAAAGAATGCATCCGCCAAATATCCCTGGGCGTTGAGCTGCGCGAGGTCCTCCGGAAGCTCTTCCGTCACCTCCTCTGAAACGATCGTCTCTGTGACCGGTTCGTGCACGACCTCCTCGCTCACCTCGGCGGGATCCGGCGTCGGCGCGGCGGTCCGCTGGGGCGGAGGCGCATCCATCTTCGGGCCGCTACTCTTACAGGCGCCTACATACAGCGCCAGGAAGATCACCAGGGCGGTTATTGTCAAACGCGTTGCGTTGCGCATCGATGCCTCCTTCGCTCGATCTCGGTTTGCGAACAGCCTGTCGGTGATGCTGCCTCCGCTGCCATTCGCGTGTTGTCGGTGCGGGCCCACTCTATCAGGGCGATTCTGCGCGAACAACCGCCGCCGGAGGCGCTAGATTCATCCTTTGTGATCTACGTCATTCCCGCCTTCTGGTTCACCTGCATTTTGATCTACAAGCCCTCCATCCGGGCGATTCAGGCGGGCCTCGCCATGGAGCTTTCCAAGATAGTCGTAGAGGACGATCGAGCCGGCGATCGCAAGATTGAGGGACGGCACGAGCCCCCACTGGGGAATTTGGACCACCAACTCCGCATCGTCGAGCAATTCACCGGGCACGCCCCCGATCTCAGCGCCGAGAAGGAAGCACGGTCGCTCCGGGTACTCGGCATCGAAGACGTTGACCGCGCGGCTGTCAAGCTCAACTGCAACGAGATTCCACCGCCGAGACTCAAGGTGCTTCCGGAATGACTCTTTATCTGCAAGCTGGGTGACGGTCGTGTAGAGCTCGGATGTTTTTGCTGCCTCCACGTTCCACTCGCGCTCGCCGACCAGAACTACCTCTGCCGCCGCTGCAGCGTGCGCGGTGCGGACCAGCGACCCGACGTTGTGCTCTTTGGTAATGTTCCACGCCGCAATGGCCATCGGTCGTAGGCCACGGCGGTACTCCTCCCGCCGACGTTGACGCCGTTCGAGGCGGCGTTCCCATGCAAGTTGGTGTTTGAGGTCGGACATCGTAATTCCCGCGCAGTTTCGCACAGCGAACCTGCGCTGGGAATTACAAAATAACGAAATCCCGCGGGAACGGGATTTCGTCGCGGCGGGTGTGCCCGCCCGGACCTTTTCAGTGGGTATCGCGGCTGTGTGGTCCGTTCAACACCCGCGGTCCCTGAGGACACTTTCAATATGGTCCCCGAAAACGCCGATGTCAAGGGGATCGTGGCAATCAAACGATGCATGACCTTCGCAGTCTAAACCTATGCTATTACGCAGTTTATAACTACAATCGCAGATGGTTAAGGACTTAGAGAGGACCTTAAGATGCGCTTTTTCAACGGGATGGAACGATGGCAGAAATCCGCGATGCTTCGTCCAAATTTCTGCCTTCACATCTACCCTTGACTCTTCACCCTTTGCCCTTAACCAGTGATGCTGGCGTAAAGGCGTCCGGCAGGAGTTCGGCAACGCTTGTAAGGGTCCGATCGCCCTCCAAGTTCGCCAGGATCACTGGAAAGTCGCCGAACTCGACCAGCACCTGGCGGCAGGCGCCGCACGGAGAGGATGGCGGGCTGGTATCGGTGACCACGGCAAGGCCCTCGATGCATTCACCACCTGCGGACACTGCTGCTGCCACGGCGTGCCGTTCGGCGCAGACGCTGAGACCGTAGGAGGCGTTTTCGACGTTGCAGCCCACATGCATGCGGCCTTCCGCGTCAATGACAGCGGCTCCGACCCTAAAGCTCGAGTATGGCGCATGTGCTTTTTCTCTCACTTCGGAGGCAGCTTCAACAAGACGATCAATGGTTTCTGGACTCAAATCAGGCATAGAGCAACTATACCGCTGAAACAGCGGGGTCAACGGATAACGCCAACAAATTGCCTGGCATCAACGGCTGCGGCCCACGCCGAAGGCGCAATCTGTCGCCCCTCCGGCGCTAGCCGATCCATTTGTCGTAGGGGCGGGGTTTACCCCCGCCCGAGCGAAATCGATTCCGTGTTTTTTGGCGTCAAAGCACAGGACGTTATTTGGAGGGATGATGTGGTAGGTTTCGCGGACGAGGTCGGTAACGCCTGACTCGGGAGGGGATAAACCCCTCCCCTACAAAATTCTCAATCTTCAGCGCAAAGCTAGATCCACGAGCCGCGAAGCGGCGACATATGGTTAGCCTGGGGCGTGAGCCCCAGGAAACAAAGCACAATTATTCAATAAGCCGCGAAGCGGCGACAGAATATGTTTGTCGTCAGGTGCCCCAGACACCCAGCAATCAAACCAGACTACCGCTTGTGCGCGCCGCCCGAGCTGCTCGGGCTCTTGGATGAACTTCCGCCGGAAGATCGGCTGCTGCCCGATGAAGAGCGTGAACTTCCACCGGACGGCCGGCTGCTGCCCGCAGAAGAGCGTGAACTTCCACCGGAGGACCGGCTCCTGCCTGCCGACGAGCGGGATCCGCTTCCAGTGGACCGGGTGCCCCCGACCGAGCGAGCTCCGGGGCCTGAATAGCGGCCGGAACTACTGCCGACCGAGCTCCGCGACCGTGAGGTCGAACCTCGCAGCGACGAAGATCCCGATGGTGACGTTGTCGGGCGGCTGTAGAGCGAGGAGTTGGACCCGGGCACGATCACCGGTCGTGAGCCGCCAACCCTCCCTGAACTTGATCGGGGAGCTACCAGCGGCCGCGACCCTGACGAAGAGCGGGAGCCTGTGGCCCCAGACAAGGTCCCACCGCTGCTGCCATACATGGTCGGCCGATAGGCGTTGGGCTGCGCAACCCTCGAAGAGCTCGATGAATGGAATGGAGACCCCGCTCCGGCAGAGAGTCGAGGAGCCACCGTTCTGCTGCTCGAGGCCGCGGCATCGACCGAACGCCGACTGAGGTCACCATAGGTTGTGGGTTGGCCAAGTCGACCCAGAGTCTCGGGACTCACCGAGCTGTCGCGGGCCATGACCGCACTGACATCAGTTGGATTTTTCGCGCCGACGTCTCTGAAAACGCGTTCGATTTCGGAGCCTGGATTTCCCAGGGAGGGAGACCTGGTGGTCAACGGCCCGGTCATGACGACCCCCATCTGATCTCCATTGGTTGGCATGACCCGGTCTCCGGACCGCGCGAGGCGAGTGAGGTTGGGACTCGCAAAATCCTCCTGGCGGACCGCCGTCCAACCTCGACGATCGATCGATGCCATGCGAACCTGACCATTGAGGTCGACAGCTCGTTCAGACCCAGCGCGCGACTGGGCGGCATCGACGTCGCCAGTCACCCGACTGCTCGCGGTCCGCGGAGGAACCGCGTCACGTCTAGCCGGCTGCGCGGAACCGCCGCCACCCGGATGCGGAGGCCTGTTGGGCGGGTAATAGCCGGGATAGTGGCCACCACCGTGCCAGCCCCCGCCCCACCACCAGTTGTTGTAATAGCCGTAAGGACACCATCCGACGTAACCGGGCCACCAAGCCCAGCTCACCCACGCCGGGCCCCAATATCCCCCCCACGACCAGGTCCAACCGAAGCCAACCGAAAAGTTCCACGACCCGTAGTGGTGGGGCAACCAACCCCAGGGCTCGTAAGAGATCCAGGCCCAACCGGTCGACGTCCAATACCACCTGCCGGCCCGATACGGCTCCCAGCTTCCACCGACGGCCGGTTGCCATGCCCAGGAGTTGATGTCATCGACGTAGACCCAGCTGCCGTAGTTGTCGAGCTGGGCTGCCTGACGCGAGTAGCGAAGATCAACATGCTGTGAGCTCTCGCCTGCCGGAATCTGCCGCCGCATTTCGACCCAGGCAGCAAAATCATCATTCCACGTAATGTGCGTCTCGCTCCGCTGCACCTCGCCGGCACCAACCTCGGCTGCGCTCTCGGCTCGGATCAGCACGCCCCCGGCCGAGGTCGCGGCTTCGGCGAGGCCGGAGAGGACCTCGACTCGCAAACCACCACTGGGCAGGGCCTGAATTCGATAGAGGCCTCGCTCATCGAGATACACGGTTGCACCACGGCCATCGATCCGGACCGGTTTTTCAGACAGAGTAAATTCGGTGATTTCGAAAATGATCGTGCCGTCTGCAAGAAAGATCACGGTGCGCTCGGCCTCGGCATCACGGCTGAGGGCAACGGCATCGAGACTCAAGGTCGTGTATTCGTCGAGCCACACCAGATTGGCGTCGGCGAGAATGATCTCCATCCTCGCTTCACGGGCGGTATCGACCCGATCGCCCCCCACCAGGGGCATATTGATGACCGCTTCCAGGCTTTCCTCCTGGCTGACCGGCTGAACGGTCGCATAGCGTTCGAGGTATGAGATGTAGCTCAACGAGGTCATCTCGTCCTCGCCAGAGGCCATCGAAACGCCGCTGAGTACTATCGCCAATCCTATGATCAGGACCTTTTTCATGGTCCACCTCCCGGTCAGCCGTTGAGAGTGCAATGGGCGTGCCACTTTGGGAGGGATTTCGAATTTCGGATTTCGAATTTCGGATTTCCGCACCACCACCTCATGAATTGGGGGCGTGTGGCAATTCCGAATTCCGAATTCCGAATTCCGAATTCAGAGTTCTTACTCTCGTCGCAGCTTCCGCATCTCAGTGACTTGTTGCGTCTGACGCACTTTGATGAGCGTTCCCGCAGGGAAAAACCCGCTTCGGACGCTGGCGTTGGTGTAGGTGACGGAACCCGGGCCCATCAGCACCCCAGGGTTGAGCACGGTGTTGCAGCCGGTCTTGCAGCCGTCACCGAGGATCGCTCCGAATTTGCGCAGACCAGTGTGATAGGTCTCGCCACCGGCCGAAAAGCTGATCTCCCGACCAACGTTTTTGACATTCGAACAGATGGTTCCGGCACCGAGATTGACGTCGCGCCCGAGGATGGAGTCACCGACATAGGCCTGGTGAGGCGCCTTGGCGCCCTGCAACAATATTGATCCCTTGACCTCACTGTGGGCGCCGACCAAGCTGCCGGCGGCGAGCAGCACATTCTGCCGAATGTAGGCGCCGGTCCGAATTTGCACGCCCTCTTCGAGAATTGCCGGGCCCACGATCACCGCCCCGGGTTCGATCGAGCAGCCGGCGGCTATGGCGATTCGATCGCCAAGCAGATGCACACCGGCAGGCACATCGATATTGATGCTCCAGTCGGACCACGACTCGAGATACCCGGACAATGTCTTACCTAGCGCAGCCCACACCGGTTCCGCGGGATCCAAAAGATCCGGATGTGAAAAGCCATCGAGGTCGAAGAAAACAGCGGGTCGGAAATCGATCATGCAGGGATCTCCTCAATTTCAGGGGCGCGTCGCTTGACGACCATAAGGGTCTGGTCGTCGGCGGGCGGAGAAACGACAGCAAATTCATCGACATCGGAAAACACCCGATCGACGATCGCAAGCGGATCGAGGTGGCGGGCTACGCGGAGCGCGTGAATCAAACGGTCGCTCCCGTACTCTTCGCCGTCGATCTCGCCGTTCGCTTCGGTGATGCCGTCGGTGTACAGCACCATTAAATCTCCCGGGTTGAGTTCCTCTATGCCGAAGGTGTAACGAGCATCAGGATTCGGACCGAGGATCATGCCGCCGGCGCGCAGGAGAGAGATCGACCCGTCGGCCCGGATCACCATCGCAGGTGGGTGGCCGGCGTTGCAGTAGATGATCCTGCCATCGAGGTTCATCTCGGCCAGGAAAAGCGTCACGAACTTGGTGGCGAGACGACTTCGGTGAATGATCTGGTTGAGGCGCGCGACAGTGCGCGTCAGCTTGTACTCCCGGGCCAGGCCCATCCGCAGGCCGGTGAACACGTCGCGCACCTGCAGGGCCGCCGGCAGACCGTGGCCTGTGGCGTCCGCAACCACCACGTCAAAAACATCGTCGTCGAGGGTGATGACATCGTAGAAATCGCCGCCAACGATTTCCGCGGCGACTGTGCGTGCCGCGATTTGATAGTCGCCCGGCTGCGGAATCTGGCGCGGCAGGATGGAGTTCTGGATCTGCCGCGCATCCTCGATCAGCGCCATCACCCGATCCTCGCGCAGCTTCTGGTTGACGGCCAACCGAATGATGTTGAGAGTCGAGACCAGGTTTTCGTGATCGTCGTCAGAAGACTCGACATCGAACGACAGGACGTAGCGTGCGTCCGCAACTGCAACGGCCGCAAACCACTCGCGCGTCCCCAGATCTGCTTCGAGGCGCTGATCGAGGCGGGAGTCATCCCGCCTCATGACCACAGAACCAACATCCAGCAGTCTTTCGAATGGCGGATAGGTCTTCCACACCCTGAGACCGATGGGTTCGCGCGAGGCATCGCCAAAGGTCTCCACCAGTTCATAACTGCCGTCATCCTGGGCGTAGATCCGACCCCCTCTGATACCGAGGTCCTGGGCAAAATTCTCCGCGATGAAATCCGCGACCCTGTGAATCGTCTCCAGCGGAGTCGAGCCCAGAGCGATGGTCTCCAACGCACTTTCAATCCGGCGAAACAGGGAGATCGATGGCTGCGTCACGCCTGGATCATGCCACGAGAAACAGCCGGACGCAAGAGCGTAACTTCAAGTCGTGGAATAGCATAGAGATGTATAGCCAGAAGGTGATATACTATCGCCACCCGGTCGCCGCCGGGTCCCAGGAGGAATCCCTTGAATCGTTTTCTGTTCGCACTTTTCGCCGTCGCGGCTGTCATGATCGCCACGGCCTGCAGCCGCCAGGAGGCCGTTTCCGAAGCGCCGGTCGAAACCGTCGCCAACCACGCTACCGTCAAGGTCGTGTGGGAGAGCGACATGCCCTCCGCCCTCGAACGTGCTCGCGACGAAGGCAAGCCGGTGCTCGTCAACTTCTACGCTGACTGGTGCGTCTGGTGCAAGCGGCTCGAGTCGACCACGCTTCGCGACGCGAAGGTGGCCTCAGTCCTTCAAAACAAAGTGGTGCCTCTCAGCCTCAACGTAGATGGCGATGGCAAAGAGTTGTCAAACGAGTACCAGGTCGACGGATTACCGACGATCATCGTGCTCGACGCCGGCGGCCA
>CAVZOK010000037.1:0-40090 GCA_963776765.1 Candidatus Sulfomarinibacteraceae bacterium | reverse complement strand
CGGCTGAGGTTGATCTCGCGATGCACGCGACTCCTCGCCGATCGAAATCCTCGCGCAGCGCCCGGCAATGCGGACACCCGTCGGCAGTGAAAACCAGTATCGTGTCGAGCGCGACCACCTACTGAGCCATACGAGTCCAGTTATGAGTTTTGAGTTTTGAGTTTTGAGTTCCATTCAAACCCGGCACCTGTCCAAGGGGCCGTACGGAAATCCGAATTCCTAATTCCTCATCCTTCGTTTTCAGGGAGATCCCTTGAGGCTCTCGGAGATCCGCGGTGCCCGGTTCCATCTCGCGGAGGACGCGGGGATCGTCCCGCCAGCGCGGATGGACCTTGACACGTAGTCCGAGGTAGATCTTGGTGCCAAGCACCCTCTCGAGCTCCTCACGCGCCGCCTGCCCGACGTCGCGAATCATCCTCCCGCCCTTGCCGATGACGATGCCCTTTTGACTCTTACTCTCGACGTAGATCACCGCCTCGAGATGAAGAACACGCCCATCTTATCGAAGAGATCGGTTATCACTCCGGTCGTATAGGGCAGCTCGTTGCGGGTCCGTTCGAGGAGCTTCTCCCGAACAACCTCTGCCACGAAGAACCGCTCGGTCTGGGTCGACGTGAGGTCGGCTGGATAAAACATCGGCCCCGTGGGCAAACCACCGAACAATTCACCTAAAAGCTCAATCAGCCCGTCCCCCTTTATCGCCGAGATCGGAACCAGGGGGGTTCCGGGCCTGCGTTCGACGTATCTTTCCATGAGCGGAAGGAGGTCGGTTTTGGCGCGCAGGAGATCGATCTTCGTCAGCACCCCCACGACCCGCGGACGAATCGACTCCAGGAGCTCGAAGAGATACTCCTCGCCGCCACCCCACGGCTCCGACGAATCCACCAGATGCAACACCACATCGACCTCTTCGAGCGCCGACTGCACCTCTTTCATCATACGGGTGTTCATCTTGTGAAACGGTTTGTGGACCCCCGGAAGATCGAAGAAAACCGCCTCGCCCCGCTCCTCGGTGAGAATGCCGATGATCCGGTTGCGGGTGGTCGAGGCTTGTCAGAGACAATTGCTACTTTGTCACCGATGAAAGCGTTGAGGAGCGTGCTCTTGCCGGCATTTGGCCTCCCGACCAGCGCTACCGTGCCCGAGCGCGAATCGCCGTTCTCCGGGCTCGGCGCCGGCGGCGCACTTCCGTTTCGCGAGACCGACTCGGTCATTCCGCCGCCTCGTTCTCGGTAGGTTCGATTCGCCGGACCGTCACACTCACGATGCGGCGCTCATCCATTTCATCAACCGTGAAAACCAGACCGTGGGCCTCGTCGACAACCACGGTGCTGGCCTCGGGCACGGTTCCGTGGCGCGCAAAGACCAGACCACCGACCGTGTCCACATCGTCCTCTTCGACCTCCGCTCCAAGTAGCTCTTCGAGCACCTCGAGCGATGCCCTGCCCTGCAATCTGTAGACGTCGGGACTTATTTCCTGCCACTCGGGCGGTGATTTCGGATCATGCTCGTCCTCGATCTCGCCGACAATCTCCTCGAGGATGTCCTCGAGGGTCACGAGCCCCGAGGTCCCGCCGTATTCGTCGACTACGATCGCCATTTGCTGGAACTCCTTTTGAAAATCGCGCAGGAGTTCACCGAGCGGTTTGCTCTCCGGCACCACCAGGCACTCCCGTGCAAGCTCGGCCGCTGTCGGTTCACTGCCCTCGAGTCGGTGCTCGACGAGGTTTTTGACATGAACCACCCCGATGACCCGATCAATGGTTTCCTGGTAGACAGGGATCCGGCTCTTATGGCTCTCGGAAAAGATTCGAAGCAGGTCGCGGAAACTCGTCTTACCAGAGACCGCCACCATATCGGTGCGAGGGGTCATGACCTCGCGCACCACGGTGTCGAAAAAGTCCACCAACGACTCGACGAACTCCCCCTCTTCCCCCTCGAAAATTCCAGCCTCTTCACCGGCTTCGAGATAGGCCTGGATTTCGGCCAAACTCACCTCTTCCTCGTCATCCTCGAGCGGCGCCGCCGCAACCGAGGGACCACGCCTGACGAGCACCGACACCAGCGGCGTGGCGAGCGGTCCTACAAACCGCAACAGGACGGTGATCATGTCCTCAGACAGGGGCCGGAAGACGAAATGCGCGGCGCCGATCAGTACCACCGGCAGGGCAATGGCGACCGCCAATTTCTCGCCCCCAGCGGGACCCGGGAATCGAGCCATCGTCAGCCACAGGACACCCAGCAGCGCAAGCTGCAACCAGCGGCCGACGTCGATGATGTGCGAGACCTGTACGCCCGGCCTGCCTCCGAAGAGATTTGGATTCTCCTCAAGCATGCCCTGAAAGCGAACGTTGCCAAGCTCGGCGAGAGATCGCAGGAGGAGCTCAGAGGCGGCGAACAATATGGCCAAGAAGGTGACGACGAGCGCCACCGTCACAGGGTGGTTCAACCATGCGGCCAGACCCGCGCTCATGGCAACAGATCCTGCCGCAGCTGTAACTCGATTTCGTTCATTTCTCCCTGGTCTCTCGAATGATCATATCCCAGCAGGTGCAGTGTACCGTGAAGACTGAGTTCACTCAGCTCGCGAACTTCGTCATGTCCGAACGACTTGGCCTGAATCTGAGCGCTGTCGAGGGAAATGACGATCTCACCGAGAAACCGTCTTCCAGATGGCAACACTTCACCATCCGGAAATGAAAGCACATCGGTCGCCTCGTCGATATCGCGGAACTGCGAATTGAGTTCGCGTATGGTTTGGTCGCCGGTGAGAACGAGGTGAACCTCGGCATTCTCTATGCGCAAACGCTTGAGACAGCCGGATATCACCTTGCGCAGTTCTTTAGCTGCCGGCTGAGCCGGCCTTCGATCCCACCTGATGTGGACCCTTGTCACCTGTTTGCTGCCTCCTGTTGAAATCAAATCCCGGGTAGTCGATTCGGTGGTGGTACATATTGGTAAGCACCCACAGAAATGCTGAAGCCACCTTGTCGAGCTCTGAAAACGTGAGATCGCAATCGTCGAGTTGACCGTCCTCGAGGGCACTGTTGAAGATCTTGTCGATCATGGCCTGGATTTTTGCCGGGCTCGGGTTGTCGAGGGTCCGTGCGGCCGCCTCGACGGCATCCGCGAGCAAAAGGACTCCCAGCTCCTTTGTCGGTGGTTTTGGTCCAGGGTAACGGTAGTCGCTCTCACGCACCTCGGCCTTATCTTTCGCCCCCCGCTCCTGGGCCCGGTTGAAGAAATATCGGATCACCTTGGTGCCATGGTGGGTTGCGATGCCCTGTCTGATTGGGAGTGGAAGCTTTGCCTCCCGCGCTATCTCCAGGCCTTCCTTGACGTGACTTTGAATTACCAGGGCCGACATCGACGGCAGCAGCGCATCGTGCGGGTTCCCGTTGCGCTGATTCTCGACAAAGTAATCAGGTTTCACCAGCTTGCCAACATCGTGGTAATAGGCGCAGACGCGGAGGAGAAGTGCGTTCGCACCCACCGCATCGGCCCCGGCTTCAGCCAGGTTGCTGACGGAAAGTGAATGCTGATAGGTCCCGGGTGCTTCAAGCGATAGTCTCTTGAGAAGGGGGAGATTCTGATTGGAGAGTTCGAGAAGACGGCTGTTGGTGGTGATGCCGAACATACCCTCCAACACCGGCAACAGAAAGGACGCCACACCAACCGATACAGCTCCCCCAACCAAGGCGCAGGCCGCAGATAGACCGATCGTAGGCAGCGAATCCGGAAGCCCGCGGTAGAGCTGCAGGATCAGCACCAGAACGATGTTTCCAATCCCGATGATCGCGCCAATCCGACTCAAAGATGCGCGGTCACGCGATCGTTGAGCGGCAAATGCACCAATTGCACCCGAGGAGAGGGCAAATATGGCCAGGGAGAAGTCTCCTCCCAGCATGACTCCGGCCAATCCAGCGCCGCAAAGCGCAAAGAGAAGAGCCGGCTGCAGACCGAATAGAACGAGCACGGTCACCGGTCCAGCGGCAAATGGCAGCCCCCACAGATATGCTTCCACCGTCGACAGGGCCTCCCCCTGCGAGTTGAAGGCGACTGCGTTGGCAATGAAGAGCCCGAGCCGAACCGCAGCAGCAAAGAGCAGAACCAATATCAGGATGCTCGAGAGTCTGCGACGATTTTCGGATGGACCACCAGATCGACCCATGACTGGCCACCAGCCGATTACCATGAGTGAGACCAGCAGACAGATGCCGGCGATTCGAGCCCAGGACGTCACATCCCTGCGCTGGCGCTGGAAGACCAGAAGGGTATCGGCGACTTCCTCGGTCACCGTGTCCCCACGTCGTACCAGGACCTGTCCACGGCGAAGCTCTCGTGACCTCGGGAGTACCGCTGCGGCTGCCGCACGGCCTCGCTGTAATGTATCCGCCCGGTTAAACACCAGATCCGGGCCGATGTTAGCTTCGAGGAAATCGCCGGCAGGCTTGATCCAGCGTCGCGCCACTGCGGGACGTTCCAGAAGCCTGGCATTCAACGCCTGTTCAAGGCCCGTCCGTACGTCGACTGCGGCGCCAAGCTCGTCAAGCCCAGCAACCCTCTCGCCACCGGAGGCGATATTTCTGATCGTGACCCCCCTCGACCCCCGTCGCTCCATCGCTCGCCGATCATCGACAATGTGATCCCGAAATACCTGACCGACAACTGCAACCAACGCATTCTCCAGAGTCTCGGAGCATGAGGAGGAGTCGAGAATGCGGAGCATCGCCTCGGTGGCCCTCAGGTCGGTGATCGCCTCGAGGTTCGCGGCCTCTTCTTCGCCCGTCTCCTGGCGCTCCCGACAACCCCCAAAAAGGATGTGCAGCTCGTCCTCGAGTTCCAGGCGCAGCCGTGGCTCGAAGTCATATACAGGCAGAACTGAGGCCGCGGCCTCCTCGCGCGCGGCCCTCGTCGCTGCCTCGTCAGGGAGTGTCGTGTCGACCGGAATCACGAGGTCAAAGCTGGCCACCTCTCCGGGCTGCCAGTCTGGTGGACCGCTACCGACACGGGGAAGGACCAACCACGTGCAGCCAACGATCGCGATCACTGCCCACAGGACAGGGGATCCGAGCAATCCATCCCACCAGCTCGCACCCTCTTCGAGGCCGCGTTCGATCCTGGTCGTGGAAGATCTGCCCTCCGCTTGTTGTTGACCGTTGGTCTTCATGACTGCCCGTCGCCTCGGGCCCGCGTCTTTTTCTCCCAGCGCGCGTATTGGTCGACAACGTCCTGCACCAATGGATGGCGCACCACATCTCGTTGCGTGAATCGAATGAACGCGAAGCCCTTGGTGCCCTCGAAAATATCGAGGGCTTCGACGAGACCCGAGGCTCGCGCGCCCGGCAAATCAATTTGAGTGATATCGCCTGTGATCACCGTCTTCGAGTGAAAACCCATTCGGGTCAGGAACATCTTCATCTGCTCGTGGGTCGTATTCTGCGCCTCGTCGAGAATGATGAACGCATCGTTCAAGGTCCGCCCTCGCATGAACGCCAACGGCGCAATTTCGATCACCTGGCGGTCAAGCAGTTTCGAGACCTTTTCGTAGCCCAAAATGTCGTAAAGAGCATCGTAGACCGGACGCAGGTAGGGGTTAATCTTCTCGACCAGATCGCCAGGTAGGAATCCGAGCCGTTCGCCAGCCTCTACCGCCGGCCGAACGAGGACAATACGTCGCACCTGTTTGTCCATCAGTGCGGCCGCCGCCAATGCCACGGCGAGATAGGTCTTGCCGGTCCCAGCCGGACCTGTGACGAAGACGTAGTCGTGCGTGGAAACCGTACGAATGAAGAGACGTTGGTTGAGGTTTCGCGGGGTCACGAAACGTCTCAGGGAGCTCGCAATCGACGCGTCGAGGAAGAACTCGACGAGATCGACCTCAAGATCTTCTTCCAGCACACGCACTCCGGTACGGTACTCTTCCTTGCTGATCGCACCTCCCGAAGCGAGCATTCGATCTAAGGACTCTATTACGCGAGAGGCAATCAGTTCTGAATTCTCTTCGCCCGACACCTGGACCTCTGACCCGCGCGCGCTGACAGTGACACCGAGGCGCTCCTCAAGGTATCGAAGATTCTCATCGCGGGTGCCGAAGAGTTGCTCGAGATGGCCCTCGCTAACCGTCAGACGCTGCATTGATTGTTTCTTCCAGGCGTCATTGCGGTCAGGTATCCAGGGCGCCGATGCGCGGCCCCGCCGGTTTTTCGCGCCCGAAGTCGCACACTGTGTACTTCGAGGAAGTTAAGTGCTGGCCGGGGCAATGCAGCGACGTCCGAATGTACGCGAAATCGCACCGGGGAGCACCCAGCCCGCACCATCTGCCGGCGATAGACCGGGACAGCCGTTCTTATGGGAAAAAGTGGGTCATCATTTTCCATGGGTCCATGCTCCGCGGACGGTGCAATCGAGATCCGAATGTCCTCCATCCCATCCACGAGAGGTCGATTGTACCAAGAGGGGGTCTCCATTATCGTTTGGGACGCCACTCGGTCTCCATAATGCCGTTCCGAGCATTGAGAAAACGGGCAAGCGTAAAGAGCGCGTCAGACAGGCGGTTCAGGTAGGCCAGGAGCCCTTCAGGCACAGCACCGGCATTTCCGGCCAACTCACCAACACGCCTTTCCGCCCTTCGGCACACAGTCCGCGCGACCTGAGAGATGGCGGCAGCCCGGCTGCCCCCGGGGAGAATGAACGCCGTCAGGGGTTCGATCTCCCCATCCATGACGTCGATCCATCCCTCGAGTAGCTCCGCGTTCCAGACACAGGGATCGTGCTCCATTCGACCTTCCGGATCGGCAAGCGCCGCACCGACCGCAAAGAGCGACTCCTGGATCGCCACCAGCCTTCCCTCGACATCGTCGGGCATGGGCTCGCAGCGTAGAAGCCCGAGTAGCGACACCAGCTCGTCCACAGTGCCGTACGCCTCGACGCGAGCGTCCTCCTTGCGGACCCGCCCACCCGAGAACAGGGATGTTTCTCCCGCGTCTCCTTTGCGCGTATAGACCTTCATCCGGGCATCTTACTGGTTTCGGCGCCAGTGATCCACCACCCGATGCTCGATTCTCGATCCTGGATGCTCGAATCAAAGCGCTTCTCGCTTCGGTGTGTCAGGTGCCACCTTCACATTTGTCGGCAGCGCGCTCGGGACAACAGGGCGCCGATGACAATTGTGAAGGTGGCACCGATGTCGCCGAAGCTGCAACGCGCGTCAAATGGTGCTGACCTTGGCGGATCGAGTATCCAGCATCGAGAATCAAGTATCGAGGACCTCTAAATTGGGGTTCTTTATGCACCCAAATCACATCAGGCCGCACCCCCTTGTGTTAATCTCGAAAGAGCTCACGAGAGTTCTTGGGAGGCCTGGTGGAGCTCGACGAACTGTTGATGTTCATGACAAAGAAGGGGGCATCGGACCTCCACATCAAGCCGATGCGGCCGCCTCTGCTCCGTATCCAGGGGAGGCTGATCCCGATCAAGGCAAATCCGTTGCAGCCGGAAGAGGTCGAGCAGATGCTTGGTGAGATCTTGAAACCCGGCCAGCGCGCACGGTTTGACGAAAAGCAGGCGGTCGATATGGGCTACGGCGTGCCGGGAGTTGCCCGCTTCCGATGCAACATCTTCCTTCAGAGGGGCACCATGGCGGCAGTGTTCCGCCGCGTCCCATTCGAAATCCAGGGCATCGAGGATCTCAATCTTCCCGATGTGATCTCATCATTCACCGAGTACCCCAGTGGTTTGGTGCTGGTCACCGGTCCAACGGGATCGGGCAAGTCGACAAGCCTCGCAGCAATGATTAATCTCATTGCTCGAGCCCGCCAATGCCATGTCGTGACGATCGAAGATCCAATCGAATTTCTCTTTCAGGACGACAAGGCAACCATTTCCCAGCGCGAAGTCGGTACCGACACGCCAACCTTCCATGAGGCCCTGCGAAACTGCATGCGACAGGACCCGGATGTGATCATGGTTGGTGAGATGCGCGATCTGGAGACCATGGCGACAGCGATCACAGCCGCCGAGACCGGACACCTCGTTTTTTCGACCCTGCACACCAACAACGCAGCGCAGACGGTGGATCGGATCATCGACTCGTACCCGGCAGACCAGCAGTTGCAGGTCAGGGGTCAGCTGGCTTTGGTATTGAAGGCAATCGTCTCGATGCAACTTGTGCAGGATCACGAGGGCAAACTCCGCCTGCCGGCTTGCGAGATACTGGTCAACTCTCCAAAGATTTCGAAGCACATCGAGAACGGCGAAATCAAAGAAATCATCGAGGAGATGGAAAACTCGGTCAACTTCTACCACATGCAGAGCATGAACCAGTCGCTGATCTCCCTCCTCGCCCACAACAAAATCACCTACGAACAAGCTGTCGATTCGTCGAGCGAACCCGACGATCTCTCGCTCAAGCTGCGAGAGATGTTTCCGTCCATCGAGGACCGTTTCAGGGAGGGTGAGATGGCACCGTCGCCCGCAGATTTCTCTCAGATCACCGAGCTTCTGGAGACGAAGCGCCTCTACGAAGAAATGGAAGAGCGCCACCGATCAAAGATCCAGGAAAAGGACGAGCAGATTGAGGCTCTCGAGGCCGATCTCACCGCTCTCCGGGAACAGGTTCAGGAGACCTCGGGCAACACCGACGACCTGCGCCGTGAGGCAGAGATCGCCCGCTCTGAAGTGCAGCGCGCCCGCGAGGAAGCCCAGCAGAAAATCAATGCTCTCAACGAACGGATTCGCGAGCTCAACCAGCAGATTGGGGACGGCGGCAGCGGTGGCAAGGGGTCGTCAGGTTTTTTCAAACGCTGAGTTCGGCCGCCTCGCAGGCAAAGTAAAGAGTCAAGAGTGAAGGGTGAAGTCCACCCACCCGCCGGTAGGTTCTTGGCCTTAACCCTTAACGCTTAACCTCGCTCCATTGCGCTAAGATCGCTGCCGGAGTCAACGTGCCTGAACTCACCACCGACCGCGCGCTCCTGGAAGAACTGCACGCCCTCCTCCGTGAAGGCGAAGAGGAGGCGCTCAGGATATTCCTGCGTCTGGTGCGTCCGGAGGACATCGCCGAGTGGCTGGATCTGCTGTCGGTAGACGATCGTCAAAAAATCGTCTCGGCCCTCGACCACGAGTCGGCGGGCACCGTCCTCACCGACACCACCCCTTCGATCCGCGCGGAACTGGTCGATGAAATCGCACCCGAGCGCCTCGCGCGCATAGCTGAAGCCCTGCCGGCCGACGAGGCAGCGGATCTCATCGGTGCGCTCGAGGTGGAAGAAACCGAAGAGGTCTTGCACCACATCTCTTCCGAGGACGAGGAGGTGCTGCGGCAGCTCCTTACTTACCCGGAGGACACCGCCGGCGGCATCATGAACCCAGACGTGGTCGCCCTCCAGCCGGGTGAGACCGTCGATGATGCCATCCGCTATCTGCGGTCAGTGGCCGAGGACACCTCGATTGCCGCGGTCTACGTGGTTGACTCGGAGCGCCGGCTCCTGGGCTTTGTTCGATTGCGACGGATGGTCACGGCCCGTCCGGCGGCCCTGCTCGGCGACATCATGTCCACCGATGTCATATCGGTGCCCGTCGAGACCGATCAGGAAGACGTAGCTGACATCGTAGAAAAGTACGACTTCACGGCCGTTCCCGTGGTGGACGCGAACAACCGCCTGGCAGGGGTCGTCACCGTTGATGACATTCTCGATGTCATCGAAGAGGAAGCCACCGAAGATATTTACAAAATGGCCGGCTCCTCGATCGAGGAGGAAGAATCCGAGTCGATATTCCACGTTGCGCGATACCGACTGCCGTGGTTGCTCGTCTGCCTCGCCGGAACCCAGCTGTCATCGCTGGTCCTCGTTTTTGCTTCGCAAGAGGTCGAGCTTTACGAACAAATGTCCGTCTTTACGGCGGCGATCATGGCAATGGCCGGCAATACTTCGTTACAGTCATCTACCACGACCGTCAGACGGCTCGCTCTCGATACTCTCCCCCGCTCTCGATTCCTCCGTCACATCTCACGTGAGATCCTGGTCGCCCTCTTGATGGGGGTGATTTGTGGGGGCCTCGCATCGGCTCTCGCACTTGTTTTCCATCGCGATCCACTCATCGGGCTCGCCCTCGGTCCAGCGATGGCCATCGGAATGTCTGTAGCGAGCCTGCTCGGCGCGGCCATGCCGATTGTGCTCGATATCGCCGGTGTCGATCCCGCGGTTGCCTCCGGTCCGTTGGTTTCGACCATCAACGACTCTCTGGCGCTGGCAGTGTATTTCTCCGTTGCCACAGGGATGTTGGTGGCGATCGGATAGAGGCAATACGGCTATACGGCTATACGGCTTGACGGCTTAACGGCTATACGGGCCACCCACGCGCACGTTACATGATGCTCGATGCTCGGCGCTTGATGCTGAATGCAAGATCACTGCTGTCCAAAACAAATCCACAGGTGACGTTGCCCATCTGATAACACAAGGCTTACGGGTCGGTTTTCAGCCTTTCCAAGGCGAGGTTTCCTTCAACCAACTGATGCTGTCCAAGGCGCGGGCGACCGCGACAGGTAACAGCGGCAGTATTCAGCGGCAGCGACAGAAAGCAGCGTCAGGAAACAGCGCCAGCCATCAGCGACCGCGTCGGGGGCAGCACAACGCCGAGCCGCGGAGCGGCGACAGATGGATAGCCCGGGGTGTCAACCCCGGATCTGGCGTCAGATTTCCCGTGACGCCGGCATGATCACCTCCGGGTCGTTCAACGGGCGAGATAGCTGCCGAGTCGGCCGGTGTCAAGGGCGGGCCGGCCCGGGGCCGGTTGCTTTGCAACCCTTGACACCGGCCGACTCGCCAGCTTTTGGGGAGGGCATGAACGACCCGGAGGTGACCATGTCCAACGCCGCCACGAACACAAACCTCATTGCCCATACGAAAGCCCTCGAAGCAGCAGGAATCGCGATCAAGCTGGTGATGAGGGTTCCCGCTCCTCTGAAGCCGATTGCCGATCAGGTGATCCGGTCGGCTACCTCGGTTCCAGCTAACCTCGCAGAAGGGCACGGCCGGGTCGGAAGGGACCGGTCGAACCACTGGAGAATCGCCTACGCCTCGGCCAAAGAGGTCGACAGCCACTTGAAGCTCCTCGCGCACGCCGGGGCGATCAGTCAGACAGCCGCCCGTGACGTCATGAAGGCCTTCGATCAGGTCCGTGCCATGACCTGGCGATTGCTCAACCCAAGGTCATGATTTCAGTTATATATCCCAGTCAGACTGGATGCTGTCGCTGCCGCGGCCTCTGATCGCTGACGCTGATTGCTGTCGCTGGTGGCTGCCACTGTACCTGCCGCTGCAATGCCTCCGCCAGTCAAATCTGAGTCGGCTTCCCGAAACGCTGTCTTGGACAAGAGTGATGCTCGATGCTCGAGCCAATCTCCAGCCCAGGAAAACCACAGAGGCACAGAGGACACAAAGAGAGCACAGAGAATAATCTAATCTTTGCCCCGGAATGAACGGCAGAGACTCTGGCGCCAGGTAAGAATTTTATTGCGATGTTCTTTGCGCTCTTTGCGTCTTTGCGGTTTCAACACCGTTGCGGCTGGGAGAGGCATACCGTCGACGGTGTCAGGGATCAAGCGACAGGGCGGGCGTTCATCCAGGCGCGGAGACGGGACTAAGCGGGTTCGGGGTAGCCGAAGAAATAGCCCTGCTGGAGCTCGATGCCGAGGCTTTCGAGGACCTCGACTTCGTCCTCGGTCTCGACGCCCTCCGCGATCACGACCGACTGGCTATCGCGCGCAAAACCCGTGATGGCCGAAACCAGATTGCGCTTGATAGGTTCGTCGGGTAGGTCGCGCACAAGCATTTTATCGAGCTTGATGAAATCCGGCTGTAGATCGGCCAGCACATGGAGCGCACTGTAGCCGGTGCCCATATCATCAATCGCAATTCGGAATCCATTCTTGCGTAGCTCGGCGACTCGTTCGCGCAACCGGCTCGCGCTCTCGGCGTAAGTGCGCTCGGTGATTTCAAGAACGCACTCGCTGGGAGATCGCCCTGATTCCTTGACGCGTCCGGTCAGCCCCTGGCCTTCAGATTCTATGTACTCGAGACCAAGCATCGACATGTTGATGAAGAGAATAGAACCATCTGGAATTTTCCGGGCGTTGTCGAGCGCACGATCTACGCAGAGCAACTCGACCTCGCCCAGCATCCCCGCCCGTTCGGTAAACCCGAAGAGATTGTCGGCCGTTTCCAGGTAGCACCCCTCAGGACCTCGGCTCAGCGCCTCGTAGCCTATGACCTCACGCCCAGGCATGCGGACGATGGGTTGAAACAGCGTACGGATCGAACCCTCTCGAAGGATCTGCCGCACCTCGTCGAGACGAGCCTGATCGAGGGCCTCGCCGCGACGGTGAAAATCCTGCCGCGCCTCGAGGATGCCGTTGTATATCGTCCGCTCGACCCGTAGCGCCGGACGCATCTTGATCATTCCCTGGCCGACTCGAACCGCCACCGTTTCGCTCTCTCCGGTTTCGTGGGTGATGGTGATTCCATCGATCAGGGAATCGTGCAACCGGCCTGCCTCAAAATGATCCGCCAGGATGACGAGAAATATGTCGCCACGGACGTTCTCTTGGCATAGAAGACTGCCAGAACCGGCGGCTGCTTCGAGCAATCCGCTGAGATGACCAGCGACACTGAGCAGCACGGCATCATATCGTTCCCAGCCGACGATTCGCTCGAGATTCTGCTCGTGTTCGATCCGCACCAGAAGAACCTGCAAGGTCCCGCGCTCGTCAAGCATCCTGCGAACTCGATCGAGTACAACGGGCAGAGTCGGAAGCTTGGTGACGGGATCGAAGAGACTCGCGCGATACTGCAGAATCCTCGTCTTCAACTCGACGGGGTCGGAGATAGCGTTGCCGTTAGGAGACATGCCGGTCAAGCATTCGTCTCGGCTTCAGATGTCTCGAGAAGTTGCCGGACCTGGCGCACCAGTTCGCGGGGGGAAAAAGGTTTACAGATATAAGCGTTAGCACCCAGTTGCAGGGTGCCGAGCTGATCCTGGTGACCGCTCCGAGCGCTCACCACAAGCACCGGTACATTCGCCCCTTTTGCATCGATGCGGAGCAGTTTGAGTAGCTCCATGCCGTCGAGATCGGGCATCATCAGGTCGAGAAGCACGAGGTCGGGAGGATCCGAAAGCAGCCGGGCCAGGGCTGAACGACCATCAGTGTCAGTGTCTACCTCGAAGCCGTCCGATTTGAGGATCGTCGCCAGAAGATCCACCATATCCGGTTCATCATCGACCACGAAAACCCGCGCCATCAAGCCTCCCTTACGGCGATACGATCACTGTCAGCCTCTTCGAGTCTAACAGACGGTCCGTCCTGACTCGCGCCGTCTCGGCCGAAATCTCCAAATGGCAACCAAACGAAAAACGTTGAACCGGTTCCCTCTTCACTTTCAGCCCAAACCGCTCCCCGGTGGGCCTCGACGATGCTGCGGACCAGCGAAAGACCGAGGCCCATACCGCCAAACCGGCGTCGGGAGCTCGGATCAACCTGATAAAAACGGTCGAATATTCGCATGAGTTCAGTCGGAGGAATGCCGACACCACTGTCCTGGACCCGCACCAGGACACCCTGTCGTTGCTCGTGATCGCAGGCCTCGGCAAGCACCAGAACTGTGCCTCCAGCTGGCGTGAACTTGACCGCATTGTCCAGGAGATTGAGGAAGACCCGCTCAATCTGTTCGGGGTTGGCCTCCAAGGTCCGCAGTTCCGGCTGCACCTGCAACACGAAGTGCATCCCGCCGCCCTCCATCCGGGGTCTGAAGGTGTCGATGATTCCTTCCAAAATGGATTTGAGATCGATTTCCTCGCGAGCCGAATCGAGCGAAGTGAAACGGTCCAAACGCGACAGTTGGACCAGTTCTTCAACCCGCAATGACAACCGCTCAACGTTTTTTCGACACACCATGACCGCCCTGATCGATTCCTCGGAAATCGACCCCAGACCACCTTCCGCCATGAGCTCGAGGTATCCCCGAAGCGCGGTGAGGGGCGTCTTGAGCTCGTGCGAAACATTGGCGACCAGATCAGCCTTGGTCTGGTCAAGGGTTTCGAGTTCGCGGTTGGCTTCCCGCAGCTGACGGATCGTCGCCACCAGCTCATCAGCCATCAGATTGAAGGCATCGGCCAACTCCTCGATCTCGTCCCTGGAGTCGATGGAAACGCGTTCTTCCAGGCGGCCCTCCTGAATCCGCATCACCCCGGCCCGCAGAATGTCGACGTCGCGCGTAATACCCCCCGCGACGTTCACAGAGACCCAGTGGGCCAGGCCGAGACCAACCGCCACGATCAGTGCCGAAAGCCATAGCGAGGAGCGGAGCTGACGGTCGACTTGGGCGTACGTAAACGTCCCCACGAGCGAGTAAACGTGCTCGCCCCATTGCTTGACCACCGGCGCCACCACTCGGTAGGCATTGCTGCCGTCAGCTTCCGTCACCTGCACTGCTGTCGCTTCGAGGCCCGAGATGGCTAGAAGTAGCTCACGATCCGTAACCATCGGTGCCTCGACTCCATCGCCGAAGAGAACAACGTTGTTGCCCTCTGCCCGCAAAACGACGTTGCCGCGAACACCGACAATCTCGAGGCGTTCGACGTCATCATTTAGCTCTCGGAGCTGCGCAATATACTGGTCAAGGACGCCCTTACCCCCAGAAACGTAGAAATCGAAATGTTCCGTAAGGGGTAAACTGATCAGGGATGTGTAGGTGCGAGCGGACCGCTCCATAACTCGTTGTACCGCATGGTGTCGGAACACCACCAGCACCAATGCGCTGAGCACCAGACTGACCACCACTGCAAACGCAATGTGGCGGGCAATCCGCGTCTGCAGCAAGACACGTCGACGAGTCACTACAGCGTCGCCCCCCAGTCCACACGCCCCCCGATCATACCGTGTACACGCCTACTCCAGGTTCTGAACCTGTTCACGAACCCGTTCTGCAGCCGACTTGGCATCGACCAACCGATCGGCTACTCCAAGCTCTCGACACTTCGAGCCGAGAGTATTGAGTTCACGGTGGATCTCCTGACAGAGAAAATCGAGGGAGCGCCCGACCACGCCACCCGCCGCCAGGCGTTCCGAGAAGTTCTCGAGGTGGGCCCTGAGTCGAACCACCTCCTCGGCCACATCGGCGCGGTCGGCCAGCACTGCTGACTCCTGAAGTATGCGTTCAGGATCGATTGTGGACTCGGGCCCCACAAGAACTTCAACCCGATCCTTCACCCGATCCAGAAGACGTTGTCGAAACTCCGGCATCTGGGGTTCGAACCAGTCGGCAAACCCAATCACCTCTGCAAGCTCCGATTTGATCTGAAGAACGAGTCGTTCGCCCTCCTCACGCCGCATCATCTCCGCCTCTGCAACGGCTTGGGATGCAACGGACCGCAAGCCGGTCACTTCCTCTTCCTCGAGAATCGTCTCGGGCGAAGCCACCGAAACCAGGCCCGGCACCGCCAGCACATCACCGAGTTCTACGCTGCTACCGAATTGTTTGGGCACCGCAACATTTGAGAGCTGAGCAAGTACCTCGCTCACGGCGTCGGCGTTGACCGCGACATCCACTTCCGCAGTGAGAATCCGTTCGAGGTTGACCTGAGCGGTGACTCTGCCACGATGAAATCTCTTTGAGATCACCGATCGAATAGCAGCCTCGATCTCGGGCGTGTCCTCGCGCAGGTTGGTTCGCACCTGGATGTCCAGGTATCGGTGGTTGACCGATCGCACAACGATCGATACTCCGAACCGGTCCGACAACTCGGCCCTCGCGCGCCCGAACCCGGTCATGCTCATCAGGGCCATTCCGCCTCCAAACCGTTGAGTTTCCGGTCTCTCAGGTTACCGGGTTCAAGCCGAATATCAAAAACTGATCGTCAGGTCTTAATATTGTTTCTCAAGAAAGCTCCTGCATTTCGACCATCCGACGGTATTGACCGCCCGCAGCAACGAGTTCATCGTGGCTCCCCATTTCCGCAACTCGCCCATCTGCAAGAACGGCTATGACGTCGGAACGGCGAATCGTCGCCAAACGATGGGCGATCACGAGGATCGTTCGGTCACGGGAAAGTCGGTCGAGGGCTTGCTGGATCATGGTCTCCGACTCGGGATCGAGCGCAGATGTCGCCTCGTCAAAAACCAGAATTGGCGGATTTTGCAGCACGGCACGAGCTATCGCCAGACGCTGGCGCTGGCCACCCGAAAGATTGACCCCTCCTTCGCCAATCACGGTGTCGTATCCGGCAGGCAGTTCCCGGATGAACTCTTCGGCGTCTGCGGCCTTTGCGGCTGCCTCGACCGCATTGGAAGAAATGCCCTCCCGACCACAGACGATGTTGGCCCGCACCGTGTCATCGAAAAGGAGAGTCTCCTGAGTCACCAGGCCAATCTGTGTCCTCAGGCTCACGAGAGTGAGGTCCCGCACATCGTGATCGCCCACCCACACGAATCCTTCCTGGACGTCGAAAAAACGCGGTATGAGCTGTACCACGGTGCTCTTGCCGGCTCCCGACGTCCCAACCAGTGCCACGGTCGACCCTTGAGGAAGTTCGAGCTCGAAGCCACGCAATACCCATTGGTCCCGCCGGTAGGCGAAGCCGACGTTTTCAAAACGCACACCCACTCTGCTCCCGCTGAGGGCGCGAGCGCCCGGCCGATCGCACACGGTCACCGGTGCGTCGATTACTTCCAGGATCCGGCTCGAGGCAACTACGGCCGGCTGCAGAACGAGATTGAACTTGTTGAGTCGTTTGAGCGGGTTGTACAGGGCATAGGCGCCAAGGACGAATGCTGAAAAGTCGCCAAGACTCATAACCCCGTCGGTGATCTGTGATGCCGCGTAGGCGATCACTGCCAGAGCAGAAAAAGCTCCCAACACTTCCATCACCGGCGCATTGAGCGCCTGAATCGCCCTCGCGGAGAGACCGGCAATGAACTGTCTTTGATTGACGAGGCGGAATCGCTCGGCCATGAATTCGCCCATGCCGAAGGTCTGGACCACCCGGAGGCCCCGCACCGTTTCGTCAATCAACACCGCGATATCGTCGGTGCGTTCCTGGGCCTGAAGGGCGAGCGCACGCAACCGGCGGCTTAAATATGCAACCGGAGCGAAGAGCAACGGTACGGCGAGAGCCATTGCCAGGGTCAATCGCATGTCCAGCGAAACCAGGTAGATAAGAATCACCGGCACGGTGACAAAATCCTGCGCGACATCACCGAGGCGTTCGGCCAACGCCTCACGAAGAAGCTGGAAGTCGTTCGTCGCCCGCGACACCATCGAAGCGATGGGGCGATCATGAAAATAGGCTGGAGTTTGGACGAGGAGAGCGGTGAAAAAGAGATATCGCAGATCGCGAATTGTTGCGAGACCAAATCTGGCCGACGCAAATCGGGCCAGGAAGGCAAAGAGGTTTTTCACCACGATGGTCAGAAATGCCAAGACCAGAATGGCCGCGCGGTCCTTGCCCACCCACCCGCGGAGGACCTCCACCGCTCGATCGGCGAAAACATCGAGTGTGGTCACAATGCCCGACGGGGGGAGATCGAGAGACGCACCAGCCGCAGACGACGGTCGCAGCACCTGATCGTAAATCGGGCGTACCAGGTTGAAGGCAAAGACCGTCGCTACGGCCACCACGACCATGCTCGTCATTGCGAGCAGAATCCATGCCCCATGTCGCTTTGACAGCTTCAGGACACGGAGGAAATCTCTCATTGGCGGAGGTTAGCAGAAGCCGAGCGCTCTCCGGCGGGGATGACCTGACCCGGAGAAAGTAACCAGTGACCAGTAACCAGTGACCAGTAAGGCCGTGTCAAGTCCTGACCAGAAGTTGTCATGCGACCGCGAGCCGCGGAGCGGTGACAGATATTTGGCATGGGGCGTGAGCCCCAGTCATTCGCATCCGAACCACCACAGAGACACAGAGAACACAAAGAAGAACACAGAGAAAATCTCAGAGTGGGCGTTGAGTGGCAGATACGCCAAGAGTTACTGAATCTCATTGAATAAGGCGAGACCACAAGAGGTTTATCTCCGTGGTCCGCTCTGTGCGCTCTGTGCCTCTGTGGTTCTGCCTATGTCGCGCATCTGACGCTACTCTTCATCTCAGTATTACGGCTTGGCGGTTCATCATCAGGTGTCAACTTTTTTCAGGTCGACACACATGGACTGGTGACTGATTACTGGTTACTGATTACTTGATTTCGTCGATCGGGGTCGTCACGATCAAAATTTCGGGTCGCGCTTCTCGAGGAAGGCGCGCGCTCCTTCTTCGGGATCACCGGCGGCGAAGAGCAGACGGAATGAAGCCAGCTCCAGAGCCAGCCCGGCGCTGCCTCGTGCGGACGCCCGCAGGAGATCACGGGCGGCCGTCAACGATGCCACGGACATCAAACTCGGCAGGGGCAGCGCTTCGTCAGCCGGGACAACTCCCGTGGCGACACCGAGCGTCACAGCGTCGGCAGCCGACAGATCGTCCACCTCGAGAAGGCCTCGCGCAAGGGCCGGGCGCCCGGCACGCCCCAGCGCCCAGATCACACCGTCGGAAGGAGGGCCTGAGCTCGCCCCCAGCCTCAGGCTGGCATTCGAACGCAGATAGACCAGATCCGAACAGAGGGCAACATCGAGCGCGGGCGACGAGAGCACGCCGGTAACATCCGCAACCGTCACTGCGCGGCTTCTCGTCCAGGGCTCCAGGGTCGACCAGGGAAGAGGCTCGCCGTTGCCGCCGCACTGAAAAGAGACAACCAGGTACCCGATCTCGCCGGTCTCGACGATCAGGGACGCAACCTGCGCCCCGGAATTCTCTTCATGGATCCAACCGATCCGTCTCATTCGGGAAGTCTACCCGTGCCCGGCTAAAATCTCCTTATGGATCCCCGCATCCTCGCCGAACACACAACCGCCAACACCGTCTTGCAGGCCGTCCTGGGCGACATGACGGCGGAGCGGGTTGACGCCATCGTCAACGCAGCGAACTCCAACCTCGCCCACGGCGGCGGCCTTGCGGGCGCTATCGTTGCCCGCGGCGGGAAGGTCATCCAGGAAGAATCCAACAAGCTGGCGCCGGTTGAGACTGGAAATGCCGTAGCCACCTCTGCGGGCGACCTCCCGTCTCGTTGGGTGATCCATGCCGTGGGTCCGGTCTGGGGCGATGGAAACGAAGAGAGGTCTCTGCGTTCCGCGGTGCAGGCGAGCCTCGATTGCGCGGCGGATCTGCGCGCGACATCGATCGCCCTGCCCGCAATCTCGACCGGTATCTTCGGCTACCCCAAAGAGGAGGGCACCAAAACGATCGTCGAAGCCGCTCGATCGTGGCTCGACGGCCACCCCGATTCGTCACTGACAACGGTCCGATTCACCGCCTTCGACGAGCCCACAGCCGACCTTTTTGCGGACGCAATCCGCGTTCTAGCAACCTTCATGCCCAAATCTGGTTTTTGACCCTGATTCCAATACGTGAATAGACCCTAAATAATTGAAATTGCTAGCTTTATCGTACCATAACCGGGGTATGCTACAATCCCGGGCCGTGTTGACGACTTTTAGAGGAGGGTCAACCTCACCCAATGGCAGATCTTCACCAGTTCCGCACAGTTCCGGAAGAGCCTCTCGATTGTATTTACATTCTCCAGAGTACCGACAGCGATCCGCTGAGCGGGCTCGAGTTCTCAGCTAAAGAACGCAAATCACTGAGAACAAAAGCCAAAGCCCTCAGCCCGCGCGGTGAGGAGGGCGAATTGATCTCAGGCGAGTGTCCACTCGACCTTGCCCACCGGATCACTTTCGTCGGTATCGGTCCCGAAAAGGAAATCACCCATTCGAGAATGCGCGAGACCCTCAACCGGGTCATGCGCCAGGCAACCAAAAACCGCGAGTACCAAATTGCGATTGGCGTACCGGTCAAGGTCCATGGCCTCACCGCCGCCGATTCGCGCCTCTTTGCGCTCCGCGAAGCCTCGATCTCGGACTACACCTTCGACACCTTCAAGTCGAAAAAGAATGAATTCGAGAAGATCGACGGCCTCCATATTCTTCCCCTCGCCAAAGAGAGTGAGGAAGAGCTGGAAGAGCGGCTGGTACGGGTCCGCCTACTGAGAACCTCGCAGGTGCTCGCGCGCGACCTCAGCAACCGGCCGGCCAACGACCTCAACCCGGAAACCTTCGCCCAGGCGGCAAAGGAGATGTCCGAAGAAAAGAAGGGTCTGCGGGTCACCATCATGGGGGTAAAGGAACTCCAGAAGGAGAAGATGGGCGGCATCCTCGGCGTCTGCCAGGGCTCCGAGCAGGAGCCACGGATGATCGTCGTCGAGCACCGGCCTAAGAAACCGAAGAAATCGGTGGTACTGGTTGGGAAGGGCGTGACCTTCGATTCCGGTGGCATTTCGATCAAGCCCTCCGCCGGAATGGCTGCGATGAAGGCTGACATGGTCGGTGGCGCGACCGTCATGGGCGTCATGCGCGCGGTTGCGGACCTCGACCTGCCGATCAAGGTCGTCGGTCTGATCCCGGCGGTCGAGAACATGCCCTCTGGATCCGCAATCAGACCCGGAGACGTCCTCACGACCTCCAGCGGCAAGACTGTCGAGGTCGACAACACCGATGCCGAAGGCCGTTTGATTCTGGCTGATGCGCTGCACTTCTCTGCGCGTTTCAACCCCGACATCGTGATTGATTTCGCCAGTCTCACCGGGGCCTGTGTTGTCGCGCTCGGCCACGAGGCCGCGGGGATGATGGGTAACGACAGCGATCTCACCGACGCGCTCCACAAGCTCGGCGAGCAGGTCGGCGAGCGGGTGTGGCCGATGCCGCTGTACGACGAGTACCTCTCCTACCTCAAGAGCGAAGTGGCGGACATCAAAAATGTCGGTGGGCGCTGGGGCGGGGCTGTCACCGCAGGCACCTTCCTCAAGCAGTGGGTGCCTGAAAAGGTGAGTTGGGCGCACCTGGATATCGCAGGTGTCGGTTACAACGAGAAAGAGCACAACGGACAGCCGATAGGAGCATCTGGCTTCGGTGTCGTGCTGATTGCGACCTTCCTCGAGAACCTCTTGAAGTAATGAACCCGAATTTTTCGATCTCAGAACGCCGCGGACACCGCGGCGTTTTTCTTTTGAGGAATCGATGACGATCCCTCAAAGTGTCCGCATCGGGCCAATCGAGGTCTCGCCACCGGTTGTCCTGGCGCCGATGGCCGGGGTCACCAACTATCCCTTTCGGGCCCTGTGCCGCCGTTTCGGTGCCGGGCTCTACATCAGCGAAATGATCACTGCCCGACCCCTGGTCGAGGGCCGGGAGAAAACCCTCAAGCTCGCCGATTTCGGCCCCGATGAAAGCCCTCGCAGCCTCCAGATCTACGGCATCGACCCGGTGTATGTCGGCAAGGCAGTGCACCGTCTCGTGAGCGAAGGCCGTGTCGACCACCTCGACCTCAACTTTGGTTGCCCGGTTCGTAAGGTGACGCGCAAGGGAGGCGGTGCCGCCGTTCCCGCCAAACCGCGATTATTGGCGTCCATCGTACAGGCGGCGGTGAAAGCGGCGGGAGAAATCCCGGTGACGATCAAGTTCCGCATGGGAATTGACGACGATCACCTCAACTTCCTCGAATCCGGCAGGATTGCAGAGGATCAAGGCTGCGCCGGCGTGACTCTCCACGCCCGCACCGCCGCACAGCTCTATGATGGGCACGCCCAATGGTCCGCCATCGGCGAACTCAAACAGGCCGTGACGTCGATTCCCATCTTCGGAAACGGCGACATCTGGGTGGCAGATGACGCCATCCGAATGGTGCGAGAAACCGGCTGCGATGGTGTTGCGGTTGGGCGCGGCTGTCTCGGGCGCCCTTGGCTCTTCCGAGATCTCGCTGACGTGTTCATGGGACGTGAGCAGCAGACCCCGCCGACCTTTGGCGAGGTGGCCGACCTCATGGTCGAGCACGCGCGATTGCTCGTCGATTGGTTCGGCGAACGACAGGCCATGCTGTCCTTCCGCAAGCACTGCGGCTGGTACACCAGAGGTTTCCGGTCGAGCTCCCGCCTTCGCGATCGCCTGATGCGTGTCCAGCATTTGCCCGAGCTCGCCGAAGTCCTTGCTGACGTCGATCGCGAGGAGCCGTTCCCCGAGCACGGCCACCTCGTTCGCCGCGGCAAGCGCAGCGGCACCCAGAAGGTGGTACTGCCAAAAGGTTTCTGGGACGATCCCGACGATCCCACGCCCCCGGAAACGGAAGAAATGGTCTCCGGCGGTTGACCGCCGACCACCCAGTAACCAGTAACCAGTGACCAGTAACCAGTGACCAGTGAGAGACAGCCAGATTGAGAGCTCGCAGGGAAGGGCGGGTACTGATTACTGGTTACTGTTTACTGATTACTCGGTGGGTGGGCAGCGTCGACTCTTTGAAATCACACGACCCTAGATCTTCGCCATCGGCGTTGCACTTACAGCTCGGCCCGCCACACGAGCCCTTGAGGCTGCGACCGCTGATCAACACGCCTGCGATCATCAGGAGAACCGCGATCGTGAAGAAGGCAAAGGTCAGGAGAAGAGTCTGCATCGTGTTCCCTAGTCAACAGTACCCTTAGCCGAAAAATTCTCGATCAGCGCCGACCATACAGTGGTCTGCCTCTCCTCGAAAACACCGTCAGCGACCCGCACCAGAAAATATGCGGCTATGTCCTGCCGCTCCGCCAGACCAAACCCTTCGTCTGGTCCGAGAACCCCGAGAGCCGTAGCCAGCGCATCGGCAGTCATGCAGCTGGAATGAATCACCGACACTGAAGCCAGATCGTGGGAGATCGGCCTGCCTGTTCGGGGATCGATGGTATGGGAGATGCGCACGCCGTCGCGCTCGAAGAAGTTGCGATAGTCCCCCGAGGTCGCGAGGGAAAGATCGGCGAGCGGAACCACGAGTTGCACCGACCGGCCCTGGACGCTGGGTCGTTCGATGCCGATCCGCCAGAGCTGCCCGCTACCATTGAATCCGCGGGCACAGACCTCGCCGCCGACCTCGACCATATGGTTCGCCAGGCCACGGCACGCAAGCGCCTCCGACACGCGATCCGCACCAAAGCCTTTGGCGATGGCCGAGAGATCGATCCGACAGTCCTCCCGCGCCTTGCGCAGCGTCCCTCCTTCGACATCGACCTCGAGCTGTTCGAAGCCGGTCACCGCCACCAGCTCCCGCAGCCTTTTCTCATCCGGCGTCTCGGTCGCACCCGGCGGACCGAATCCCCAGATGTCGACCAGGGGTCCGACTGTGATGTCGAAGGCGCCTCCTGTGAGCCGCGCCACACGTTGCGCCTCGGCGACAACATCGAGCAGATCGGAAGACGCCCAAAATGTCTGAGTGCCACTCCGATTGAACGCCTCGATCTCGGACTCCGAACGATAGGTCGACATGCATTCATCGACGCCGTCCAGCGCCTCGCGCACGAGCTGCGTCAGGCGCTCCCGGTTGGCCTCGGTCAGATCATCCGTTACCACCTTGACGTTGAAAGTGGTGCCCATGGTGGGACCCGAAATCAGCAGTTCGTTCGCCACGGCTGTCTGGAGGGGTTGGCGCAGAAAATAGACCACAAAGAGACCCGCGACAAAGAGCCCCGGCACCACGAGACGGCGCAGTGGCGGAGGAGACACGCCTGCCTCCTCGCTTTTACTCGCCGAAGTCGTCGAGCATGATGCTCTCAGGCTCGACACCGAGATCGAGGAGCATATTGATGACAGCCTGGTTCATCATCGGCGGTCCACACATGTAGTACTCGAGGTCTTCGGGCGCTGGATGATCCTTGAGGTATTTGTCGAGCACCACCTGGTGAATGAACCCTGTGTCGCCGCTCCACTCGTCCTCGGGCAGAGGATCCGACAGTGCGAGGTGCCAATCGAAATTGTCGTTTTCGGACTCGATCCGGTCGAAGTCGTCGGTGTAGAAGGCTTCGCGCATGCTCCGTGCGCCGTACCAGAACGAAACCTTGCGATCGGTGTGGAGGCGCAGGAACTGATCGAAGATGTGAGACCGCATCGGGGCCATACCTGCGCCACCGCCAATGAACACCATCTCGTTGTCGGTATCTTTGGTGAAGAACTCCCCAAAGGGACCCGAAATCGTGACTTCGTCACCCGGCTTGAGGCCGAAAATAAAGGACGACATCTTGCCCGGCGGAACAGTCGGCATGTTCGGCGGCGGAGAGGCGATCCGAACGTTGAGCATGATGATGTCCTCTTCGCCGGGGAAGTTGGCCATCGAGTAGGCGCGGGTCAACGGTTCATCGACCTTGGACACGAACTGCCACATGTTGAACTTGTCCCAGTCGCCGCGATACTCGTCTTCGATCTCGAAGTCGGAGTATTTGACGACGTGCGGTGGGCACTCGATCTGGATGTAGCCGCCGGCTCGGAAGGGGACTGCCTCGCCCTCCGGGAGCTCAAGCACGAGCTCTTTGATAAACGTCGCGACATTGCGGTTCGATCGAACCCTGCACCGCCATTTTCGGACATCGAAAATCTCAGGCGGGATCTCGATTTTCATGTCCTGTTTGACCTTGACCTGGCATGACAGGCGGACACCTTCGCGGGCCTCGCCACGGCTGACATGTGAAGTTTCAGTGGGTAGCAGCGCGCCGCCACCCTCGAGAACGGAGAGCTTGCACACCCCACAGGTCCCTTTGCCCCCGCAGGCCGACGGAATGAAGATCTTTTGCGCCCCGAGGGTGTTGAGCAGGGTGTCTCCGGCAGTGGTGATGATGGCCTTGTCCGGATCGTCGTTGACGGTAATTGTGACGTCGCCCGATGCAACGAGCTTGGATTTTGCGATCATCAGAACGATCACCAACGTGACGATCACGGAAACGAATACGGCGACTCCGAGAACGATAGTCAGCATCAACCCACCCGCCTACAACTGGATCCCCGCGAACGCCATGAAGGCAATCGCCATCAGGCCGGTGACAAGGAATGTGATACCGAGCCCGCGCAGGGCCGGCGGAACATTGGAGTAGATCATCTTCTCGCGGATTGCGGCCAGGGCGACAATCGCGAGCAGGAAGCCGAAGCCAGAGCCGAAACCGAAGACGGCACTTTCGCCAAATGTGTAGTCGCGTTCGACCATGAAGAGCGAGCCACCGAGGATCGCGCAGTTGACGGCGATCAGCGGCAGAAACACACCGAGAGCGGAATAGAGTTTTGGCGCATATCGGTCGAGGGTCATCTCGACGATCTGGACCGAGGCGGCGATCGAACCGATGAATGCCAGGAATCGGACAAAGCTGAGGTCAACACCGGACCAAGCGGGATTCAGCCAGGTCAGAGCACCTTCCTTGAGCAAATAGTTGTAAACCAGGTTGTTGAGCGGCGTCGTTACCGTCAGAACGAAGGTCACGGCGGCGCCGAGCCCGATAGCGGTCTCGACCTTTTTCGACACCGCGAGGAACGAGCACATGCCGAGGAAGAAGGCCAGAGCCATATTCTCGACGAAGATCGCTTTGACGGCGAGGCTGAGGTAGTGCTCGAGCATCTCAGTCCTCCTGCAATTCGGGCTTCCACGTATGCAGCAGCCAGATCAGAAATCCGATGATGAAGAAGGCTCCGGGCGCCAGCACGAAGAGTCCGTTCGGTTGGTACCAACCGCCATCGGTGACAAGCGGCAGGACCTGGACGCCGAAAAGCTTGCCGGAACCGATCAGTTCGCGAAGAAACCCGACAACGATCAGTATCAGGCTGTAGCCGAGCCCATTGCCAATCCCGTCGAGGAGGCTGTCAATCGGGGAATTCTGCATGGCATAGGCCTCGGCACGGCCCATGACGATGCAATTGGTGATGATCAGGCCAACAAAGACCGAAAGCTGTTTGGAGATATCGAAGAAGAAGGCTTGCAGGACCTGGTCGGTGACGATGACCAGAGACGCGATGATCGTCAACTGAACGATGATCCGGATCGACGGCGGAATCAGGTTACGGATCAACGACACCGTGAAGTTCGACAGCGACAACACCGCGATCACGGCGATCGACATCACGACGGAGGTCTCGAGCTTGGTGGTGACCGCCAGGGCCGAGCAGATGCCAAGCACCTGGGCGGTGATGGGATTGTCGTTGAAAAGGGGATCGAGGAGTGCGCTTTTCCGCTTTGCGTTCATGAGGCGCTCCCCTCGGCACGAAGCCTCTCGAGATACGGATCAAACCCGTTCTCGCCGAGCCAGAACTGAACCAGGTTGGTGACGCCCCGCGAGGTCAGCGTCGATCCCGAAAGGCCGTCGATGCGATAGGGGTCTTCCGCCGCCGGCCCGGCAACGCCTTTGATGACCTCGACCGCCGGCTGCCAGCTGTCGTCGAACGCCCTTCGCCCGACCCACAAAGCCTTCCAGCTCGGGTTGTCGACCTCTCCACCAAGCCCCGGCGTCTCGCCGTGTTCGTAGAAGGTGATGCCCTGGATGGTCGTGGTGTCAGGTGCCAGCGCGATGAAGCCGTACAGCGTCGACCACAGGCCCTTGCCCTCGATCGGCAGGATCAGCGACTGGATCTCGTCATCTTCTACCCGCTGGTACACAGACGCCTTGGTTGGAACCCGGGTGAGACCGGCGTTGTTCGCCGGCGCAGAAGAACTCAGGGCGGGGTCCTTGGATGCCCTGCGCTGGTCGTAGGTCTGTGGATCGATGGAGTCGTCGTACTCGCCGCTCGCCAGATCGACCACTCGGGTCCGAATGTTGCCCTCGAAGAGCCGCTCGATCTCCTCGGCGGTCGCAGACTCACCCTCTTCGAGCACACCGGCGACGATCAGGACCTTGATCTGGCGGTCGAGCACCTTGTTGCGGTCCTGACGCTCCCTGAGGGCCACGGCGGCGGTCGAGACCACGATCGAGCACACTAGACAGACCGCGGTCGCGAAACCGATGATGTACGCGTTACTATACTGCCGCATTGCGCGCCAACCTCCGTTTGATGTTCGCCTGGACGAAAAAATAGTCGATGAACGGTGCGAACATATTCATGAACAGAATTGCCAGCATCATCCCTTCCGGATATGCCGGGTTGACCACCCGAATGAGGATCACGAGAACGCCGATCCCGAGACCGTAGTACCACTTGCCAAGATTTGTGAATGCGGACGAGACGGGATCGGTGGCCATGAAGACCGCACCGAACGCCCATCCTCCGAGAACGAAATGCCACCAGAAGGGCACACCGAAGAACGGGTTGGTGTCGGAGCCGATGAGGTTGAGAACCGAAGCCATGACGATCGAGCCGATCGCCACACCCGCCATGGTGCGCCAGGAACCGATCCGACTCAAGATGAGTATCAATGCGCCAAGCAAACAGAGGGCAGCTGATGTCTCGCCCATCGAACCGGGGATGAAGCCGAGAAAAGCTTCCCACCACAGGTCGTTGCCGAGGTTGCCGAGTGCCGCCTGTCCGTCAATCGCAGCGCGAGAAAGCCAGGTCGCGCCTGAGAAACCATCGATATTCGAGAAATTCGCGGCGATCCACGGTTTGTCACCCGAGATCGCGGCCGGGTAGGCGAAGAAGAGGATGGCCCTGATCGTCAGCGCCGGGTTGAGGATGTTCATGCCGGTGCCGCCGAACACCTCCTTCGCCAGCAGCACCCCTGATGCGGTTCCTACAGCCACTTGCCACAGGGGAATCGTCGGCGGCAGAATCAATGGCACCAGGAACCCCGTCACGAAAAAACCCTCGGCAACCTCGTGTCCGCGGACGCAGGCGAAAATCACCTCAATCGTCCCGCCGGCGGCGAAGGTCACGGCGATCACCGGTAGAAAGTACAGCGCACCGTGGAAGAAGCAGGACCAGAAATCGGTCGTGAAGCCGTATCCCAGGACCTCGAAGAGACGGGTCTGCCAGCTGTCGAGGGGTTGGGCGCCGGCGATGATGGCCCGGTTGGCTTGGAGCCCTGTGTTGTACATGGCGAAAAACACGATCGGCATCAAGGCCGCCACCACCATCGACATCATGCGTTTGAGATCGAGAGCGTCCCGCACATGGGTGGTTCCGGTCGTAACCGAATCCGGCGTATACAAGATGGTATCGACAGCTTCGAAGAGCGGAAACAGATGATCGAGCTTGCCGCCCGACTGGAATCTTTCTTTCTGTACGTCGAGGAACCGGCGGAGAAATTGCATCATCCCTCCTTCCAGATCTCGTAAAGACTACGACGGAGGTACGGCGCGTAGTCCTCCTTGCCAGGGCTGACGAAAGAGCAGAGGGCAAGATCCTCCTCATCGAGCTCGAGGCAGCCAAGAGCCTCGGCGCCCTCGAGATCGCCCATCAGAAGAGCCCGCAGGAGAAAGGTCGGCATGATGTCGAGCGGCATCACCCGCTCGAAGGCACCGATCGGTACCATTGCACGATGGCCGCCCCGGGCGGAGGTCGTGAAGTCAAATTTTGCAGAACGGCCACGAAGGCTCGAAAGGTAGGCTCGGGTCGTAGAAAAGAGTTCCAACCCCGGCATCATCCAACCCAGGAACCGCCGACGGTGGTCTTCCGCGAGGCAGGAAATCTGTCTGTCATAGCGTCCGAGATACCCGTACACAGGGCCCCTCGCCCGCTGTCCGTGGAGCACCGAGCCCGAGACCACCCTCGTTTCGCCAAAGAAGAGCTCCTCATCAATCAACGGATCGACGTGTGCGCCGAGCCGGGTTTTCAGAAGACGCGGGCGAACAACCACCGGTCCACAAAGGGCAACGGTTCGCCCTACCGGCAGCTTTCCTGTTTCGAAGAGCCTGCCGATCGCAGCGACGTCCTGGTAGCCGATGTACCAAACCACCTTGCGGCGATAAACCGGGTCGAGGATATGGATGTGGGTCCCAGCCAGGCCCGCCGGATGCTTGCCGCTGAACTCCTCCACCTGGACCCGGGGCGCATCGCCGGGCTCGATCTTTACGCCGGGTGAGCGGCAAAGGTAGATGGTCCCTTCCGTCAAATGGGCAAGGGCGCGAAGACCCCGCTGGAAATCCTCCATCTGACCTTCGAGCACGACTTCGGGGTCCGGCGAGAGCGGTTCGGTGTCAATCGCTGTCACGAAGATCGAATGGCAACTCGATGCCGGCGACGGTACATTCGAAAACGGCCGCTGCCGCAGGGCCGTCCACAGACCAGATTCCACCAGAAGCTCACGCGCCGCAGTGCTATCCAGCTCGTCAACTGGGCGACCTGTGAAGTTTTCGAATGGCTGATGTTCGGCGTCCTCTGGTTTGCCCCGCCGTTCGCTCGCGGTCAGATCAATCACCACCGACCGCAGCACGCGGCGCGCGCCGCGATTGATGGCGGCCACCGTTCCGGCGCCCGGAGAGGTAAACCGCACCCCTTCCGTTTTCCGATCCTCGAACAACAGCTGGCCACGTTTGACCTGATCACCCACCTGCACGTGCATGCGCGGCTTCATGAACGGGTAATCCCGTGCCAGGACCGCTACCTTCCCGACCAACGGCGTTTCGCCGTAGCGCTGCTCCGGCGCTCCCTTGATCGGGAGGTCGAGGCCTTTTCGTATGACGTGGACTACCATTGCCGACTCTTTTCCGCTTTCTGCCACCGCTTGACGCAGTCGAGCGCACAGAGGATACCAAGGACGTCAAGCCTTAGGAACACAGATCATGAATCTTGCCGGTTTCATCAACCGCACGGTGGTGTTAAGCTGAGGGAAATAGGCAAGGGGTGACGCCGATGGCGAAGACACCGATCGTCAAAAAATTCATGAAAAAGGCCTCCAGAACGTTCCACGTAGATGAAGAGATGGCGCCCTGCATGAGTGTCCTCGCGCGTTCGTCCTTTGCCGCCGTCCCGATTGTCAACGATGACAATGAGGTTGTCGGTCTCCTGACCGAGAAGGACGTCATACGGACTATCATCAACTGGGCCTACGACCAGCGGGCGGGCGGTAGCGTCGGAAACTACATGTCATCGCTCGAGGTCATTGTGACACCTGAAATGGACCTTCTGACCGCCGCGCGAGCCTTCATCGAGTGCAACTTTTCGTGTCTGCCGGTGATGGACGGAGACGTCCTCGTCGGGAGTCTGGCGCGACACGACGTATTGCGAGGGCTCGAAAAGTGGGCCACCGAGATCAACAAGGAAAGGGCGGGCCGGCTGACAAAGACACCCGGCCACGAGCGCCCCTCGGCGATGGAGGAAATCCAGAAAGTGGCTTCATCCCACACTCGGGAGCAACTCTCACAGATCTTCCGCAAGAACTGAGAACAACCCTGAAAGCGCTTCTCGCCTCGGCGAGGAAGGTGCCACTCTTCGCATTGTTTGACTCGACCAAGACGAAGCCGGTCACGCCTCTCGGGCAAACAATGCGAAGAGTGGCACCGGTGTCGTCGATGCGGCGTGGCGCTCTCAATGGGCGGAGTGGCATTCCTGGCGCAGATTCTGCATAGCACAACACCCGGAGGTGTTTGATGCGAATCGTACGCGCACTGCTCCTGCTTGCCGTCGCCCTACCATTTGTCGCGTGTTCCTCGTCCAGGGTTCAAACCGATTTCGACCATCAGGCCGACTTCAAAACCTACTCGACATTTGCCTGGTATCAGGCAGAGGAGAACGGCGGGCCGACAGAAGGGCCGAGCCAGATCGTCGACGGGCGGATCCGTCGCGCCATTGAGGAAAACCTCCAGGCTAAAGGGCTCAGCCGGGCCGAACCCGGCGAGGCCGATCTCGCGGTCACCTACTACGCTTCTCTCAGCTCGCAAATGCAATTCCATACCTCGGGCTGGGGCTACGGTCACGGCTGGGGTTGGGGACCGCACTGGGGGTTTGGTTATGGCTTCTGGCCGGGTTGGACGACCACCACCGTCCACACCTACCACGAGGGGACGATCATCATCGACCTCATTGATCGAGAAAAAAATCAACTCGTTTGGCGGGGCGTCACAACCCGGGTTCTTGGCAAAAAGAGCCACTCAAACGAGAAGATCGACCAATCCATGGCCAGGGTATTCAATGACTTTCCTCCCGCATGACGCAGTCCGGCGGGCGCCTACCGCGTCGGCGAGTCAGGTGACTCCTGTGAGGAGCGCTCCTGACCGCGGCGGGTCAGGTGCCACCTTCACAATTGTCAGCAGCGCGATCGGGACGGCGGGGCGCCAGTGACAATTGTGAAAGTGGCACCGGTGTCGTCGATGCGGCACGCGCTTCTCCGGGATGCGTCCCTATATTTTCGACAACCCAATCCCGGTTGTGAACGTCGAACGCGTGAAGGGAGCTCCTCAATGCATCGACTGACAACAATCGCGCTCGCGGCGGTAGTAACTGCCTCGACCCTTTCCTGCTCATCGATGACCGTCCGCGCCGACCACGACTCGCAGAACGAATTCGGCGCCTATTCCACATTCGCCCTCTTCGAACGGCAGGGCAAGGAGAGCCGCCCCCAGATGAGCCCGATCGTCGACCGGCGCATCGGCGTCTCGATGGCTGCGGAGCTTGAAGCCAAAGGGTTCGATTCCACGTCGCCCAGAAACTCCGACTTTCTGGTCACCTTCTACACCGCAGTTCGGCGCAGAGTCGTGATCAACCGTACCGGATGGTATGGCTGGGGAGGGTGGGGCTGGCGCGGGGGTGCGACCTCGGTCAACAGCTTCCCCGAGGGAACACTTGTCATCGACATCATCGACCGTCAAAACCGACAACTCGTATGGCGTGGGGTCGGTGAAGGGGCATTCACGAGCACCAACCCGTCGGACGAGAAAGTCGCCAAACGGGTTTCAAAGATCCTGAGCAGTTTTCCTCCAATTTCGTGAGCGCTTCCCGCTTCGGCAACTCCCAGTGAGGAGAGCTTCTCGCTTCGACGTGTCAGGTGCCACCTTCACAATTGTCAGCAGCGCGATCGGGACGGCGGGGCGCCAGTGACAATTGTGAAAGTGGCACCGGCGTCGTCGATGTAGCAACGCGCGCCTCATTGAAGGAGGCAAACAATGCGACGGGTGGCACCTGTGTCGTCAAAGCCCCAGAGCGCATCTCATTTGCTACTAGCTTTCCGGAACATCGTCTGGTCTCGGCTGGTTATAGGTGGGGGACTCTCGGATTCAACGGCAAAAACTGAAGGAGTGAGAAGATGACCGCCGAACGCCTGTACAGCACTCATGGTATCGACAAGAACGGCATCACCAATGTGCGCAAGATCCACTGGAACCACAATACTCCCCTTCTCTACGAGGACATCATCAAGAACAACGAGGGCCACGTCACACATCGCGGTCCGATCATTACCCGCACCGGCCTCCACACCGGCCGTGCAGCTAAAGACAAGTTCATCGTCGAGGAAGAAGAAACCAAGCGCGACATCTGGTGGGGTGATGTCAACAAGTCGGTGTCGCCCGAAACCTTCGAGAACATGTTCCGCCGTCTCCAGGCCTATTTGCAGGACAGAGATGTCTGGGTCCAGGACTGTTTCGCCGGCGCCGATCCGCGCTACCGGCTTCCGGTGCGGGTCATCACTGTCCGCGCATGGCATTCCCTCTTCGCGCGCAATATGTTCATCCAGGCCAAGCCAGAAGAGCTGACGTCCCACGTACCCGAGTTCACGATCGTGCACGCCCCGAGCTTCCAGGCCATCCCAGAGGTCGACGGGACCCACTCTGAAGCGTTCATTCTCCTCAACCTCCGCCGCAAGCTGGTGCTCATCGGAGGCACCTCCTATGCCGGCGAGATCAAAAAGTCGATCTTCACCGTGCTCAACTACCTGCTGCCCGGACAGCGGGTACTGCCCATGCACTGCAGCGCCAACGTCGGAACAGACGAGAAAGACGTCGCGGTTTTCTTCGGACTCTCTGGAACCGGCAAAACCACCCTTTCCGCCGATCCCAACCGGCGACTGATCGGCGACGACGAGCACGGCTGGTCGGATAACGGAGTCTTCAATTTCGAGGGTGGTTGCTATGCCAAGGTCATCAAACTCCGCCGCGAATCGGAACCGGAGATTTTCGCGACCACCAAGATGTTCGGTACCATTCTCGAAAACGTCGGCTATGACGTCATCACCCGTCGACTTGACCTCGACGACGACCGCCTGACCGAAAACACCCGTGCAGCCTATCCGCTGAGCCACATTCCGAACATTGTTCCCGGCGGCATGGCGGGCCACCCTCGCAACATCATCATGCTGACCGCCGATGCTTTCGGCGTACTCCCACCGATCTCCAGGCTTTCACCTGCCCAGGCCATGTACCACTTCATGTCCGGCTACACCGCCAAAGTAGCCGGTACCGAGGCCGGAGTCACCGAACCATCGGCGACATTTTCCGCCTGTTTCGGTGCTCCCTTCATGGTTCGACCACCTTCTTTCTACGCCGAGCTTCTCGCCGAGAAGATCAAGGCCCACGACTCGGACTGCTGGTTGGTCAACACCGGATGGACCGAGGGACCCTATGGTACCGGTCACCGTATGCCAATCGAATACACACGGGCACTGTTGAACGCAGCTCTCGACGGCTCGCTGGCGTCAGTCGACTTCGAGGAGGATCCCGTATTCGGCGTTCAGGTCCCACAATCGTGTCCCGGCGTGCCGACCGAAATCCTCCGCCCGCGCGACACCTGGGGCGACGCCGCGGCTTACGACGCCAAGGCTCGCGAGCTCGCCGGTCTCTTCCACGCCAACTTTGGGCAATTCGCTGATGACGCCTCGGACGAAGTCAAAGAGGCAGGGCCAAAAAGGTTCTAGTCCGGTAAGCGCTTCTCGCTTCGGCAAACCAACCCGGGAAGCGCCTCCCGCGTCAGCGAGCAAGCTGCCACTCCTCACATTGTTTACCCGGAGGCGATCCTGCCGTGGGTTCGATTCATCAAACAATGTGACGGGTGGCACCTGTGTCGTCGAAGTCCCTATGTGCTTCTCATTGCGCTCCCTGCTAAAGTGCCGCTCGCATGGAACCCTGGTATTTCCCCCTTCTTGCGGTCGCCGGTATTGCAGTCGGCTTCCTCAACGTGATGGCAGGCGGAGGTTCGTTGATTTCTCTGCCGATTTTGATTTTTCTCGGGCTCGATCCGGCGATGGCGAACGGAACCAACCGCGTTGCGATTCTGGTTCAGAACATCACTGCGGTTTCGAGTTTTCGAAGCCGGGGATATTCGGAGGTGCGCCGCAGCTTCGGGCTCGCTCTGTGCACGGTTCCTGGAGCGGTTGCCGGGGCATTTGCTGCGGTAGTCGTCGATCCTGTCCTTTTCAAGCGAATCCTCGGTATCGTCCTGGTTGCGGCAGTCTTCCTGATCCTCCGTAAGAGACCATCTTCGGCCGATCAGGATGAAGGAGTCAGCCGACCGGTCCTCGCCCATTTCGCGATGGTCGGTGTCGGATTCTGGGGCGGCTTTCTCCAGGCCGGCGTCGGATTTCTGATCATGCCAATCCTCTATCAACTTCTGCGCCTCGATCTGATCCGGGTCAACATGCACAAGGTCTTCATCGTCGGTATCTACACCGTTCCGGCCCTCCTGGTCTTTGCCATGGAGGGGAAGGTTTGGTGGCTCGGTGGTTTGGCGTTGGCGGTTGGGAATGCGGCCGGCGCATGGCTTGCCACACGAGTCACGATCACCCATGGTGAGCGCGCAATCAGGGTGGTGTTCGTTGCGGCGGTCGTCGCCATGGGCGTAAAGCTTATCCTCGGGTGACGAAAGGAGATCCGGCCCCACAATAGACGCGAACTTCTGTATGATGTCCGCCAAGACGAACGTGCGCGTTGGAGGTAGAGCCGTGAAACCCGCGAAAACAATGGCAACGACGCTGCTGACTCTGGCCGCGATTGTCGCCCTTTCTGCGTGCACCAGCAAGCCCGTGGTTGGGGTGCTGCTGCCAATGACCGGAGAGGCCAGCACCTACGGAGAAAGCATGAAGCGGGGCATCGATCTCGCTCTCGAAATGGATCAAGAAAGTCTTCCCGTTGGATTCCAGGTTCTCTGGGGAGATACGGCATCCGATCCGACAACCGGCGCTGCCGAGATGAAGCGGCTCGCTGGCGAAGGCGCCGTTTTGTTCGTGGCCGGCACCACCAGTGACACCGCACGCGCCTTGCTTCCGGTGCTCGACGACACAGACTCCATTGCTGTCTCACCATCAGCCTCGGCACCGAGCCTGACCAAGGATTCACGAAGATTTTTCAGGGTCTTCGCCTCAGACGAGCTCGAGGGACGTCGGGCCGGTCGATTCCTGTATGACGACCAGGACAAAACATCGGTGATCATCTACGCCGCAGACTCGGCTCAGGCGCGCGGTATCGAGCCTCCCTTCCGCCTTGTCTTCGAACAGGCGATGGGAGGAGAAATTGTCGGTCGAGTGGCGCTTGACGACGAAGGATGGGAATCTGATTCTGCAGATCTTCTCGCCGCCAACAACCCGGCATCGGCATACATCATCGGTTACGGAGACAAGACCGTTGAGGCGCTTCGACACCTTCGGGGAAAAGGATTCGAGGGCCCGATATGCGCTACATCGGCCTTCTACACGAGTCAGATTGTCGAGGACAACCTGGAGTTGGTCGAGGGCGTATATTTCCCACAGCCGGCCTTCGACATCCAGTCGGAAGCTCAGCTGACGCAGACCTTTGTCACCTCCTACAAACAGAAGTTTCAAGAAGACCCCGATATTTACGCCGCACACGCCTTTGATGCCATGCGAGTGGCGACCTTCGTGGCCAATGAGTCCAAGTCATTCAGCCCCGTCGATATTCGAAAAATTCTGGCCTTCGGCCTCAAGGAGTTTCCCGGCGTCACTGGCATCATCCAGTTCAACGACTATGGCGATGTCCACCACAACCCGATCATGTTCATCGTCAAGAATGGCCACGTGATCAACTACGAGCGCTACATCGAAGAAGAAAAGGTCAAGATCCGGGAGAAGATCAAGAATCTCCTCAAGGGTTAGCTTGCTCTGACGCTGTGAATGGCTGACGCGAAGAAGGTACGGTGCTGGTTCGTCTCGAATCCATTGGTTGCCGCCTCAATATTGGCGAAATTGAAGCCATGGCCCGCGGCCTCGCAAAGGCCGGACACCAGGTGGTAGGGCCTGGCACTCCAGCTGACCTTTGCATTCTCAATACTTGTACTGTGACGGCCGTTGCCTCGCGAAAGAGCCGGCAGCTCATCCGTCAGCTCAAAAAGACCAACCCTGAAGCGGCGGTCATCGTCACCGGTTGCGACGCAGAGCTCGCTCCGTCTGAGATGGCCGAGATTGGCGTGAATCTGGTCGTCGGAAATGCTGAGAAGGAGCGACTGCTCGACCTCGCCGAGGCTGAAGGTCTTCTCGGTAAGGCGTCCACCGATCCCGAGGATCTCAAGCTCTTCGAACCCGGAGATTCCGCCCGGACCCGCGCCTTTCTCAAGGTCCAGGATGGTTGCGACAATCGTTGCGCCTTTTGCGTGATCACTATAGCCCGAGGTGCGGCCCGCAGCGTCCCGTCGGATGCCATCATGGAAGAGCTCAAAGAACTGCAGCGACTCGGCTACCGGGAAGTCGTACTGAGTGGCGTCCATCTCGGATCTTACGGTCACGACCTCGGTGATCAGCGCGGTCTGCAGCGCCTTGTCGAACGCGTACTCACCGAAACCACCGTTGAGAGGCTGCGGCTTTCCTCGCTCGAACCATGGGACCTCGACGCCGAGTTCTTTGAGGTTTTTACTAACCCCCGGCTCCTGCCGCACCTCCATCTGCCGCTGCAGAGCGGTTGCGACGAGACCCTAAAACGCATGGCCAGGCGCACCAGTCGGCAGGAATTCTCGGGGTTGGTTGGCGACGCTCGCCGGTCGGTACCTGGTCTCGCAATCTCGTCCGACATCATCGTCGGCTTCCCGGGAGAGACCGACAAAGAATTCGAACAGTCCATCGCTCTTGTCGAAGAGCTGGCTTTTTCGCGGCTCCACATCTTCCGCTACTCTCGGCGTGAAGGCACACCGGCAGAAACAATGGCGGCACAGATTTCGGGACCCGTCGCGCAGGAGCGCAGCCGGCGCATGCACGTCCTCGCCGCGGACCTCGAGCACCGCTTCAACTCGAAGCTCGTCGGTCACACCGTCGACGTACTGTGGGAAACGGCGGAGGACCACGGTGACACCCTCTGCTGGAGTGGGCTGACGCCGAACTATGTCCGCGTCACCGCAACAACTTCGCTCGACGAGGACCTGCTCAACGTCGTAACACCAACGGAGATAGTCGAGGTCGTACCGGGAGGAGTCGTGGGGAGAAATCGGAATTCGGAATTCTGAATTCGGAATTCCCATCCACCCGATACTCGATCCTGGATGCCCGATACTGGTTGCTGGATCCGCCCACCCAGCCATGACAAACCGTAGATCACGCAGATAGACGCAGATGATGGCCAGCGTACGCGTTTAGAAAACGCGAATCTCTTTGCTTAAGTCACTGGATTCAAGAGGCGCCAGGTCATGGCGCGAACTTGATCTAAGGCCTCCAGCGCATGATCGGCACTGGTTTTGTTGATTGCTCCAGCCGAAGCGAGGAGCCTCAAGTGGCTGTCGACCTCCTTTGCCGAGGCATAGGCAATCCTCCAGAAGTGCATCCGGTCTCTTCCTGAGCGCCCATGCCCTTCAGCAAGGTTGGCCGGAACCGAGCTCGCCGACCGGATCACTTGATCGGCGATCGATTTCAGAGGGGCAGGAACTCTCATCACGAGCTTGATGGCGATAGCCGCTGCTTCGAGGGCTTTGGCATGGGCAACGAGTGTTCCGGGCGCGATAGCGTTGGACATGGTCACCTCCGGGTCGTTCATGCCCTTCCCTCAAAGTCTGTGGGCGGCCGATGTCAAGGGTGCCCTGCACCCTGCTTGCCCTTGACATCGGCCGCCCACAGACTACTCCTTCCCTAGAACGACCCGGAGGTGGCCGTGCCGCCGCCGCTGGACCGGTTCACTGCCCCCGCCCACCGTCGCTGTTTCCTGCCGCTGTGTTCTGTCGCTGCTCTCTGATTCCTGTTCCTGAACTCTGCCGCTGCCGCTGAGTCTCGAGCGCCGATACGGGTACGGGTACGGAGACCGGATACACTGGCTTCGCATAAGGAGGAATGGTGGATCGGATTGTCGAATTTCTGTTCGAAGTAGGAATGCTCAAGCGGACACCGAGATCCGGGTGGCAATTCCTCGGTACCGGATCGGAGTCGGTTGCCGAGCACGTCTTCAGAACTGCAATGATCGGCTTCGTCCTGGCCAGGCTCGACGGTAAAGTCGATGCCGACAAAATGCTTCGGATGGCGCTCGCCCATGACCTGCCGGAAACGCGCACCGGCGATCTCAATTATGTCAATCAGAAATACGTCGCGGCGGACGAGACACGCGCCGCGGACGACATGACCCGTGGGCTGCCGTTTGGGGACGAACTGAGGGAGTTGATGGCTGAGTATCGCCGAAGAGGTTTCGCCCAGAGGCTGTGCTCGCTCACGACGCCGATCAACTTGAAATGCTCTTGGAGCTCAAGGAAAAGCTGGACTCTGGCTGTCAGGCCGCCGAGGATTGGACCGAGTTCGTGCTCCGGCGACTGCGGACCGAGAATGTTTGGCCAAAGATCTGGCCGAAAAAATCCTCGCTGGAGATTCCGCATCGTGGTGGTTCGACCGCGACTCGGAATGGTGGGTGCGCGGGGGCAAGGGCTGAGCAGCATATGGGCTTGACTCACCGACCGAGATCGTCGATTCTCGGTTTCTGGGCTTATGACTCGAAAATGGGGAGGGAGAAGATGAAGACCAGTATCTTGGTCGCACTCGTTGCAGTCCTGGCATTCGTCGGTTGCACTTCGACGACCTCTAATCTCCCCGTCCGAACCGATTACAGCAAAACCACGGCGTTTCACGAGTGGAAGAGATTCCGTTTCGCTTCGGACAGCACAAGAACTGACTACCAGCGCTACCCGAGGTTCGAACGGATGGCCCAGGAGGCCCTGGGGACCGGACTCATCGATCGCGGTTACACGCGATTAGCGGAAGGCTCGCCTGATTTCAGGGTCTCCTTCGACCTCATTTTCCGGGGCAGCAAGAAATCCCGGGCGACGCCAGAGGACAAAAGCGCCGAGCCGAAAGCCACCGCATACGGTGGTTCCAGCCAGAGGGGAACTCTAGTCGTTAAGATGCACGATCCGGTCAGCGCGGAGATCCTGTGGACCGGCCAAATTTCGGAAATCAAGATGAATGTCATCGAACCGCAGAAAGAACTCAACAAAGCTGTACGGCGTCTGCTGATGGAATTCCCACCGTTGACCAGATGATCGACCAGACCGGCGGAGGAAGCCCCAGGTGAAAATGACCCCGATGCTGCGCCAATACCTCGATCTCAAGGAACAGGCGGGATCGGCGCTGCTGCTCTACCGCATGGGAGACTTCTACGAGCTCTTCTTCGAGGATGCGCAGCAGGCCGCTCCGGTGCTCGGCATCACTCTCACCCGTCGCCGGCAAAACGATTCCGTGGACGCACCGATGTGCGGAGTCCCTCACCACGCCTTTGACGGCTACCTCGGAAAGTTGCTCGACGCTGGATATCGGGTGGCCGTGGCCGAGCAGGTTGAAGACCCGGCGAAAGCCAAAGGTCTCGTCCGTCGCGAGATCATTCGCACCCATACCCCGGGGACCATATCCGCGACCGAGCTCCTCGAGGGATCCGAACATTGTTACCTGGCGGCCTTCGGCAGCGACCAGGAATCCTCTGCGCTGGCCTGGATCGAGGTCAGTACCGGCACATTCGAAGGCCTGCGGAGCAGCGATCCGGAAACTTTGACTGAACACCTCGCGCGACTCCGACCGCGGGAAGTTCTCGTCGCCGAGGACTGGGAAGGGTGGCAACAGGTGTGGCCGCCCGAAATCCCACGGCCGACGGTCACCCCCCGTCCCGCCCGAGACATTTTCACCATCCGCCGGAGAACAACGACTACGCCGGGTGCTTGGGGTCGGCTTCCTTCGCGGTTTCGGGCTCGATTCCGGCGAACCTCTGGTGGGCATGGCTGGTGCCCTGCTCGGTTATGTCGAAAGCACCCAAAAAGGCGCCCTCAACCACCTTCGCGAATTCATTTGCCGTGACAGCGGAGAAGCTCTGGTCGTTGATCGCGCAAGTCTTCGAAATCTCGAGGTG
>CAVZOK010000036.1:0-31241 GCA_963776765.1 Candidatus Sulfomarinibacteraceae bacterium | reverse complement strand
TTCAGCTGTCCGGCCTCCCGTGAGTCCTGGTGAAAGTTGTGGGCTAGAGCAGCGTATTCCTCAGTGCCTGCCGCCAATTCCGGCTCCCCAGCCTACAAGAACGACGGCGTTTGTCTGGCGGAGTTCGTCGAGGGCGCCCAGCAGTTGGTTGTCGGTGTTCGGAAAAATCCCTGTCTCCACACGGACGCACCACCGAAGGAATCCCGGTCCGAGAAGTGTTCGCCGGCCGAAGCTGATCGACAGCACCCCATTGTGGAGCTGAATACCGTTCCATTCCACATCCAGAGCCCCGGTTGCCAGTCCCAGGACTCATCGGCCGCCCTTCGGGCCCACTTTGAAGCGCCGCTCAAATCCCAAGGTCAATACCTTGTGTTCGGACTCCGGCGTCAGTGCATTACAGGAATCCGTTCTCCAGGCAGAAGTTCTTGCTGTCGTGAGTCGAGAAGTTGAGGTCTCCAAAGATACGCCCACCGCTCGCTGAGAGCCCACGCTCCTTCGATGCCGTAGACGAAGCCGAGCCCGTTGCTGTCATCCGGCACGATCTGGCGGTCAACCCAACGAACGCCAAGCTGGATTCCGATTTCACCTCTGTTTTCCCCACCATCGGCAGCGGAAGCGCAGGTCGAGGCCGCCACCATCCCCCACCCCATGATCAGCCCGCACAGAGTAATTCTTCCTGTCAACACCAGCCCGTCCCCTTCGAAATCTGTACAAGTAACCGCAGGCAATCTCCGCAATTCAAGGTCGTCTCAGTGTATGCAGATTATTGTACTCGGGGCCTAGATTCCTCATATTTCGAAAGCCCTCCGCACCTTCGGAAATTTCTCCCTGAGGCCACGGACACGTTGCTTGTGAACTTTTACGCAAATATCTTTTCCTCGGTTAAGGAAAGTGGTAGCATCTTGCGACGGTGGCTTCAGGGTGGGCTCCTCCCCCTCCCCGCCTCCTTCAACACCAGTTCGTGGCCGCGGGCCACCAGGCGCCGGCCGCGCAAGAAGGGACGGACGCCTATGATCGTCGGAATCGTCAAAGAGAGTTTTCCGGGCGAAACTCGCGTTGCCATGGTCCCCGCTCTCGTACCGCAGCTGGCAAAAGCCGGCATCGAAGTGGTTATCGAGAGGGGTGCCGGAGACGCCGCGGGTTTCCTGGACGATGAATACACTGCAAAAGGGGCGAAGGTGGTTTCTGGTCGCGCGGAAGTCTTTGAGAAGGCCGACCTGATCGCCCAGGTGCGGGCCCTCGGAGCCAACCCAGAGCAGGGAAAGGCCGACCTCGACCTGATAAGAGACGGTCAGGCTATCGTCGGCATGTGCGAGCCACTGACCGAACACGGTGCCAACAAGGCGTTGGCTGAAAAAGGGGGCGACCCTTTTCTCGATGGAGATGATGCCCCGCATCACCCGCGCCCAGAGCATGGACGTTCTATCGTCGATGGCCACCATCGCCGGCTACAAGGCTGTCCTCCTCGCCGCAAATGAGCTGCCCAAGATGTTTCCAATGATGATGACCGCAGCGGGCACGATCGCGCCAGCGAGGGTTTTCGTGGTCGGCGCCGGCGTCGCCGGGCTTCAAGCGATCGCCTCAGCCAAAAAGCTGGGGGCGATCGTCGAGGCCTACGATGTCCGTCCTGCTGTCAAGGAGCAGGTGGAGAGCCTCGGCGGGAAGTTCGTCGAGTTCGAGCTCGAAACCGATACCGCCGAGGATGCGGGAGGTTACGCCAAGGAGCTCGGCGAGGACTTCTACAAAAAACAGCGGGAAATGATGCTATCGGTGGTCGGCGCGAGCGATGTCGTCATCACAACGGCAGCGATTCCCGGCAAAAAGGCCCCGATCCTGGTCACGACGGAAATGGTCAAGGGCATGCACCCCGGTTCCGTGGTTGTCGATCTGGCTGCCGAGCGGGGTGGCAACTGCGAGCTCACCAAAGCGGGAGAAGACGTTGTCGAAGGCGGTGTCAAGATCATCGGCCCGATCAACATCTCCACCACCATTCCGTTCCATGCCAGCCAGATGTATGCAAAAAATGTTGCCACCTTCCTCCTCCATTTGGTGGACGAAGGCAACCTCAAAATCGATACCGAGGACGAGATCACCGAGGGCACCCTGATCACCCAGGGCGGCAAGGTTGTGAATCCGCGGATTCTCGAGGCCATGGGCATCTCGAGCGAAGGGAGCGAGTGACATGAGTAGCCTGATCATGCTGATCACGGTCTTTGTGCTGGCGGTGTTCGTCGGCTTCGAGATCATCACCAAAGTGCCGCCCACCCTGCACACACCGTTGATGTCTGGCTCCAACGCCATCTCAGGGATCACCATTGTCGGTGCCTTGATTCTGGCCGGAGCGCTGGAAGGGCAAGCTTTGTTCAGCCCGCTCGCAAAAACCATGGCATTTATTGCGGTGATCTTTGCGACCATCAACGTGGTCGGCGGATTCCTGGTCACCGGCCGCATGCTCAAGATGTTCCAACGGAAGTAGGCGGGGGATTGACATGGGTATGCAAGACCTCACCAACATCGTTTACCTGATTGCAGCGATTCTCTTCATTCTCGACCTCAAGATGCTCGCCCATCCGCGGACCGCGGTGCGCGGCAACCAGCTTGGCGCGCTCGGCATGGTGCTGGCCATCGTGGCGACCCTGATGAGCGGTACATGGGACTGGACCTACATCATCCTCGGGATCGGCATAGGCTCCCTCATTGGGGCGGTTGCCGCTCTACGGGTGAAAATGACTTCGATGCCGGAGCTGGTCGGTCTGTTCAACGGCTTCGGCGGCGCGGCGTCCGTACTGGTCGCCGGTTCTGCGCTGGTCGCTACCTTCAACGCCGTGAGCGCCGGAACTGTAGACGGCAGCATGCAGATGAAGGTCGCCACTGTGCTGTCGGGGATCATCGGTTCGGTGACCTTCTTCGGGTCATACGTGGCATTCGGCAAGCTGGCTGAGTTCCTGTGCGTCAAATGGAAGCTCCACACCTGGCAGAAGATCATCAAGTACGGGTTTTCGCTGGCCGTCGCCGGAGGCGGTATCTGGTACGGCCTGAGCACGGGATTCACCAGGCTGTCCATCGTCGTCATGGTGTCGGCGCTGCTAATCGGCGGTCTGTTGCTGCCCAAGAAAGACCGCTTCCCTGGGATGGACCTCCTCAAAGGGTTGTCGGCTATTGCCTCGGTCGCACTGGGCGTGATGCTGGTTCTCGATCCATCGAACACCCCCCTCTTCTGGGCGCTGGTGGCGGTTGCCGGCGTGCTTGGAGTCATCCTGACGCTGTCGATCGGCGGCGCCGACATGCCGGTGGTCATCGCCCTCCTGAACTCTTACTCCGGTCTCGCCGCAGCCGCCACCGGCTTCGTGATCGACAATACGGTGCTGATCATCGCCGGATCTCTGGTGGGGGCATCGGGTCTCATCCTGACCAAGATCATGTGCAAGGCCATGAACAGGTCGCTGGCAAACGTACTCTTTGGCACGATGGGGCCAACCGCCGACACGCCAGACGCCGACGAGGTTTACAGGACCGTCAAAGCGGCATCGGCCGATGAGATTGCCATGACCCTCGAAGTGGCGCAGAAGGTTGTTATCGTCCCGGGTTACGGTATGGCGGTTTCCCAGGCGCAGCACGCGGTACGCGACGTCGCCAACTTCCTCGAGGACAAGGGCATCGAGGTCGAGTTCGGGATCCACCCGGTGGCCGGCCGAATGCCGGGCCACATGAATGTGCTCCTGGCCGAAGCCGACGTGCCCTACGAAAAGCTCAAGGAGATGGACGAGGTCAATGCGACCATGGAGCAGGTGGACGTGGCCATCGTGCTCGGCGCCAACGACGTGGTCAACCCGGTGGCCCGTACGGATCCCGGCAGCCCTATCGCCGGCATGCCGATCATCGACGTCGACAAGGCGCGGACGGTGGTGGTGATCAAGCGCAGCCTGAGTCCTGGGTTTGCCGGCATCCCCAATCCCCTCTTTGCTGCCGACAACACGTTGATGTTCTTCTCCGACGGCAAAAAAGCGATTCTCGAACTGCTGGCAGCGCTCAAGGAGACCTAGCTCGAACCTCAATTCGATTCGCAAAACCGCCCTCCGTACGGTGGGCGGTTTTTTTGGGCTAAACTCCGAACCGTGAAACGGCCTCACTTCACCGTATTCGGATCTTCATTGCTGCTGGCAATCGGTCTCTGTCACGGTGGAGACCGCGTCGAAATCGTACTCGATGCCTCGATGGAAATGTGGGATACGCTCCCGGACGGCACTCCGCGAATTGTGGCCGTTCGATCGGCCATCGACGCGTTCGTCGTTTCTCCGGCCGCCAGTGGACAACAATTCGACCTCGGGCTCAGAACGATTGGCGGCCGCTCCGATATCACGATGGACTCCGGCTGCGCCGAATCCCAGGCCCTCATTGCCACCGGTCCAGTCGATCCCACACGATGGTCCGCTGCCCTGGCGAGTCTTGAATTCCGAGGTGGGCGGGCTCTCGTGCATGCTATTGAAGAAGCCGCCAACGGCCTCTCGAACTTGGATGGCCTGAAGCGGATGGTCGTCGTGACGTCCGGTGACGATCAATGCCATCACGACATCTCGACTCTTCTCGCAAGTCTGTCGGAGATAGAGAACCCGATTGACATACGGATCATTGGTCTCGGATTGGATCAGCAATTCGCGAACTCGCTGCTCCTCTCGGCACCGACACGAAACGTCAACGAATCGAGCAAACTCCTCGAAGCCTTGAGGTGGGCATCAGCACCGCAGTCACCTGCTTCGAGTCGAGCGGAGTGGCTCGAGCTCATGATCACGCGCAGCGAAGAACCAGTCAGCGGTGCCGCCCTCTTCATCGCCGACAGGTACCTGGGCGAGGAGACTTCCACCGATATCGTCGACGGTTTAGCGAGATTGCATCTCGCGCCCGGTCGCTACCGAGCCAGAATCGAAGGGCTCGAAACCGGAACCGTCGTGCTCGACGACATTCATCACCTCGGCACACAGGAGACGATCGAGGTCATCCTCTCTCCCCTGCCGCCAGTAACTCTCGAGGTAGATCCGGAACGTCCTCTCGCGGGTGCCGAGGCGCACATTCAATATTGGGGGGCCCCTCCGGGCACCAACCTTGTGGCCGTGACCGTTTCTGGAGCCCCTGTCGGCCAGTATCTGATGCGATTCCCCACGATTGGGCCCATCGGCGAGGTCACCCTCCCACTCCCCGACTCTCCAAACGACCTCGAGGTGCACTTCACCCGTGACATCGGTTCAGGTATTCAACAGCTGCTGGGGAGACTCGAGTTCGGAACCAGTCGACGAACAGTGACCCTCGAGGCGCCTGAACGAATGGAAATTCGTGCACCGATGACGTTGACCTGGGAAGGCCATGAATTGCCCGGAGACTACATTGTTGTCGAACACCAAGGAGACGACCTTCGTGAAGACGTACTCTGTCTGCCGGCCATTCATGGCGGACCGGTTACGGTGAGTGCGCCCGATCTCGCTGGTAACTACGTCGTGCGCTACCGGTCTCGCAGCGGCCGATCGCTGGCCCGATCCAGTCTCGAGATTTTCGCGATTCTCGCCACCCTTGAAGGGCCATCGACGGCTGCGCCGGGCGAAGAATTCAACCTATCCTGGACCGGGCCCGATGCGGCACAGGATTTCCTGAGCATTGCCACCCCCGGTGAGAGTAGTGATGAGTATTTGAGATTTGCTCCAACCACGAATGGCAACCCCGCCGTGCTCACCGCCCCAATCGTGCCGGGAGACTACGAGATTCGGTATGTTCGTGCCGCCGACGGCGAAGTCCTCGCACTTGGTGCCCTGGCGGTGGTTGTTGAGGAGGTCACACTTGATGTACCACGCGTAATCGAGGCGGGTACACGCTTTGAGGTGGCCTGGAGTGGGACCTCAGGAGAGGGAGATTTCGTCGCCGTCGCACGCGCTGGCTCGGGGAGGAAAACACACCTTGATTGGTCTTACACCGACCTCGGCGGTCCGGTGACCCTGGCGGCACCGTTCAAGGCTGGAAAGTACGTAGTTCGGTATGTCTCAGGAAAAAGCAAAAAGATATTGGCCCGTCAGCCAATCGATGTTCGCTGAGTTCTGCAACGAAGGATTAACCGCTCTTCTGAATCTGTTCTGCTGAGTTACGGCATAATGACCTCCGATCGCGGTCATCGACTCCGAGGTGGAATCCATGAAATTTCGAAAGTTTGTCCATTTGCTGGCGCTGTTCGCTGCGGCCAACGCCTTTGCTCAATCGAAACCTCTCGCACTATCTGGTCACGCCGAAGCACTCGGCAACGGCAGCGACGGAACTGTGATGGGTATCGTGTTCCAGATCGCGCCGGAAGACCGTGAACGTGCCGGCGACCGGGTCAGGGCGGTTACAACTCTACGGTCAGGTGACGAAATCATCGACCGGCAGCGAGGGGTGGTAGTGCTCGAGCCCGACGGCAGCGCGATGCTCTACCGTGAGTGGGATCCCGGCACCTACACCCTCGAGATCAACATCGCGAATATCAATGGCACAGCATCCGGAGCGTGGCTCGGAGAAATTGAAGTTCTGCCCGTCGATACTCCGTTCGAGGCTCCGGAAGGCGCACCGGTGGACGCCATCGCGCTCGATCTCACGCCGCCCCGCCAAGGTGGGGTTGCGTTCAAGCCACCACCCAATCTCGGTGGTCTGGGTGCCGTTCAATTGGAGGTCGAAGCGCCGGAGAACACAGCTTCAGTCGAGTTTTCCCATGACGGAGAAACCCTCGGACGCCGAAATCGTGCCCCGTGGACGGTCTCGGTCCCGCTCGGGGACATCATCCGGCGGACACAGGTTCGAGCGGTGGCGCTCGACGCAGAAGGAAATTTCCTCGGCGAGGACGCCATCGTTCTCAACAACCCATCCGGTCAGATCGGTGTCCAGATATTGCTCGCGCCCGAATCGTCGATCACCAACGGACGCCGGGCCATCACTATCGCGACATCGACCGGTAAAAAGGAGATCCATCAGGTCAGTCTCCACCTCGACGCCGAGATGATCGCTCGTTGGGCAACCTGTCCATGCGTCATCGAGGTCCCCGTGACCAAGCTGCAGGGAGCCGCCATCCTCTCCGCCGAAGTGGTGGACGCCGATGGAACCCGCGGCGATGCGGTCTACACCCTCGGCGGAGGCGGTGGATTTGTCGGATCGGTACGAGTCGAGCTTGTCGAGCTGCCGGTCGTGGTACTCAAAGAAAATGGCATGCCGGTAACAGGGCTCGAGCTCGAAAACTTCTCGGTCTATGAAGACGAGAAACAGGTCGAAGTGGAGGGATTCGGGACCACCGCCGATTTGCCCCTGTCACTCGCGATAGCTGTCGACACCTCCGGGTCGATGATCGAAGACTTTCCAAAAGTTCGGCGCGCAGTTCGGGGATTTACTGACGAGCTCCTCAAGGATGGCGATCAGGCGGTGCTGATTCGGTTCTCATGGGATGCGAAAGTGCAGGTCAATTGGACGGACAATATCAAGGCCCTCGTCGGCGACCTCGACTCAGTGACCCCGGAGGGTGGCACCTCACTCCACGACGCTGTCGTTCGGTCGTTGGAGCAGTTCCGAGGACGCCGAGGTCGACAGGCAGTGGTTTTGCTGACCGACGGTGAGGATACGACGTCCCGCACCGATTGGAAGGTCGCGGAGCGATTTGCCCACACTATGCGAATTCCGGTCTTTTCGATCGGTCTCGGGGTCGGGAAACTCGCCTTTTCGAACCGGAAGATTCTCAAAGGTCTGGCGGCGGAAACCGGAGGCGAGGCATTCTTCCCCAAGACGGTAGAAGAGTTGCCGGCGGTCTACGCACGTATCGCCGAACTCCTGCGTTCGCAGTACCTTCTGTGGTATCCCTCGCCCTCAGACAAACCACCCGAGGAGTTCCGCAAGATCGAGGTGACCGTCAACACCGGCGACATCGTCAACACGATCGCGGGGTACTACCCAGGCAAGTGAATTAGGAGTTAGGAATTATGAATTAGGAATGCCACCCACCGGCCCGGAACCGCAGCGCGTAGAGGACCGGAAATTCCTAATTCCTCATTCCTAATTCCTCCTTCTTGGATCAGAATCGCATTCCAACCCAGAAATCACCCCGCCACCCGGTCTTGGCCTCATCAAAGTCCCAGATCTTGACCCAGTCCACATGCATCGGCAGCCCGAACATATAGACGTCCAATCCAAATCCGTAAGACGAGACGCCGTCGACGAGAACGCGGTCGTCATCCCAGAACTCAAATCCCGGATTACCAAACATGTTGAACTTATCGCCATTGGCATTCTCGTACCAAGCGGCTCCAATATCAAGGAAGATCCTGCCCCGGATTCCGCCAAGCCTCAGGAACGCGAGATCCATACGATCGACGAGGGGAAAGCGCCACTCGAGATTTACAAAGGCGGTGCGGTTACCCGAGAGCGAATAGGTTGGATAACCGCGCAGGTTATCCATGCCACCAAAGGAGTAGATCCACGGCTGGTTTCCATCTGCCCAGCCGACCCAGGTACGGAATGCAAATTCGGTTCGCGCCGAGGTCGGCACGTAGTAGCGCCCGTCGAACTCGACGTTTTTGGTCAATGCGCCACCCTCGTCTGTGTCATAGGCGTAATAGAGACGAGCCTCCCACCGTGTGCCCTTGTGGGGGCCATAGCGCTTCCAAAAAGTGGTATCACCGGCAGCACCGACGCCGATGTACGGTGATTGGTTCTTGCTCTGCACCGTGATGAGGTTTCCCGTATCGGGATCCTGACCTACTGGCCGATCGTATTGGCGGTCCAGGTAGCCGCCTCGCCCTGTCAGGCGGAAAAATGTACTCAGTGGGTACTGGACTGAAAACTCAGCAGCCGAATATCGATAGAGCTGCTGTCTGGACTCAGGTCGAAACGACAGTGGGTCGTAACCGGCAATGTAGAACTGACGAGAGTCGTAAATGCTGACACCCCACTGAAGGCGGGGCTCGAGATTGTGAAAGCTGATCATGAAATTTGAAAACGTGTCGATACTGTCGAGGAAGATTTGGATGCGACGATCACCGTACTGATCGGCGAACGTGAGGTAGGCCTGACCCAGGATCGAGTTCGTGGTGTCGACGCCGATAAAGGCGCCCGCATCCTCCATATAGTACTTGCGTCGTTTGACCTTCTTGCCCTTTTCAGGATCGACCGCCACGCTGACAGCCGGCACGAATGGCTCGAGTTTCACCTCGACAGACGGTGGCTCGGAAATGCCCACGTACTCACCCTGGCCGGCATCGGCGCCGTAGAGACCCCAGATTCCGTTGGAGTAAGCCTGAAAACCGACCCGCTCACCCTCGAGGGTGTCGGCCGCGACCGGATTGATGGCTCCGCCGATCACATCCGTGAGACGCGAAAGTTCCCGTGTATCGAGGTCCAAACGATAGATGTCGAAGACTCCCTCCAGGCGATCAGATGAAAAATAGAGTCTCTCACCGTCTTGGGAGAAAGCAGCGCCCTCATCTTCACCGGGACCGAAGGTAATCTGTTCGCGCTTCGACGGATCCGATAAATCGAGTCCTACCAGCTTGCCGTTGGCTCCCATGTTCGAGGTGTAGACAAGCTTGGTTCCATCCGGTGAGAACGTGGGAGAGGCGTCGTATGCCTCATCGTTCGTCAAGTTGAGGACCTGACCCGTCTCCAGGTCGAGGAAGAAAATGTCGTACTGTTCGTTGGCAACGGCGTGAAAGGCGATGGTCCGCCCGTCAGGTGAATACGCGGGTTGCGCCGCCTGGTCGACCGGAAGTTCAATTTTGTACTTTTTCGCGATGCCGCCTTTTCGGACGTCGAGGAGCAACAGGGAGCGCACCCGCTCGGTGCGTCCAAATACCGCCACGTAATTCCCATCCGGCGAGAACGCGAGGTCTCGACCCTCGCTCGGTCCGACCGTCAAACCCTGCGCCACGAGATAGCGGTATTTGTTGGTCAAGCCTTTGGTCAGATTCTTGTAAAGCTTGCGATCCGGCAGCCCAAATATCGCCACGTCAACATCGTTCTTATAGGTCGTAAAAGCCGCCACCAGATCCCCGGAAGGCGATATTGCGGGTGAGGTCTGGCTGGAGTTGGTAAAACCTGGCACTCTGAATTTGCGCCCGAACTCGCCCGGAACGCCACGGTCTGCATAATCCTGGTACTTCCTCCTCATCCAGGTGCGAAAGGCCGCGTCAAACTCTTCCGGCTCCATATTGAGGACCCTGGCCAGAGGTCGGCCAATCTGACCGCCGAAGTTGCCGCGAAACGCGAAGACCCAGTCCCTGACAACGTCTTCACCCCACTCTTCATCGATGTATTGGAATACCTTGTGGCCCCACCGGTAGGCCATGAACCCTCCGGGAGGCCGCATGATCGACGGCACCTGGTCTGACAGTGCGGCGTCGCGCATGTACATCTCGTCTCGCGAGGTCTCGTCGTCTCCATAAAAGGACGCCATGCCCTCCATGAACCATGTCGGTGGGCGAGCGTAGATGGCACGACCCCGTCTGCCTCCAAAGTAGATCTCGTACTGAAAGATATGTGTCAGCTCGTGCTGGATCAACGCCTGGAGCTCGCTGTCCGGAAGATCCACCGGCAGCACCATACGGTTGCGTACGGGGGTTGCGAACGCGCCGACACCCTCGGGGATGAATCCCACGATGACGTTTGTCTGTTCGAACTCGGCGTGGGTGGCGTAAATGATCATCGGCACCGGTTTGAGAATCTGGAAGTTCAGCTTGCGTGCGATGTCGTCATAGGCACTCTCAGCATAGGAGGCTACTTTTTCCAGCATCGGCTCGGTGCGGTCGTAGTAGGAGATCCTGAAGTGTGGCGTGTCGTAGGTGTGCCAGGCAAATTTGTCCCAACGCACTTTGTTCTTGCCACCGATATACGGGTAGTACGGATTCAACTGTGCTGCCGCCGGCGCAGCAACGAGCAGGAGGGCGATCAACGCCGTGATCCACGTTCTCATTCCTCACCTCCGCGCGACTTCGGGACAAAAGCCAGTAAACGATACAAACCGTAGTCCAGGTTCCCGTTCGTCATCTCAATCCGAATACAGCGCGCGTTTGACCTGCACCGCCCGCGGCACGAAAATGCCGACCAGTCGATTCTGGAGGGTGTACAGATCCGTGAACATATCGGTGTAATCCTCGAGCTTGCGTTCGTTCTTCGGCTGAAAGTCGGTGATCTGCTCGCGGTGAAGGACCTTACCGGTTTCGGCCTCGACCACAACCAGCAGAATGTCGTAACTAAAGCCGGTCTCCTCGACCATGACCTGCCTGAAATAGGTCTTGCCGTCCTGGGGTGAAACGTACTCCTCGGTGGTATAACCTGCGCGGTCGAGGACCTTGACATCTATCGAAGCGGCAACCACGTAGTCCGCCGCGTTCTCTTCTCTGATCGCCTTCCAGAAATCGGTATCCAGGAGAAGTGCCGAGAGACTATTGCGAGGCGGATTCAGGTCCTCCCTCTTCGGGATCAGGTGGAGCTGCGCATCCCGGCGCAGAATTTTACGGAGGAAGGTCTCGAACTCCCTTGCAGCCTTCAGGTCAACCGACTGCACGTTTTCTCCCTCCCTCGGTTCGATCAGAATTGGGCCCACGAAGACGTTTTCGGTGCCGTCAAGCGGAAGCTCCGGGTCGAGATGGAGCGCGATCCGAACTTCACGCGACCCGGCGCCGCATACCGCTGCAGCCGCGATGAGGATCACGAGAATCTCAGTTATCTTCCTGCGCATCTTCCCCCCCTTCACCGTCGGTAATCTCTGGAGGCGCAATGTAGCTCGCATAGAACTCCTGGTACCGCATGTAGTTTCTCCGCAGTGCATTGTTGTTGGGGTCCAGGGAAAGCCCTTCCTGGTATGTCAGCAGGGCCATCTCGAAAAGCCCGTTTGCCTCCTGCGCGACTGCAACATTGTTGAGAATCCGTGGCTGGTTGGGAGTCAAAACGTTGGCGTGTTCGAAACGCATCAACGCCTCCTGCCAATACCCTTGACGAGCCGCTTTGAAGCCCCAATTCATCTCTGCGCTCGCCTCTTTGGCATTGGGATTCCCCGCAAAAACGGCGCCAGCGGAGATGATGGTCGCCAGCACCAGCATCGTTCCAACCAAGACTAGCTGCTTATTCCTTTGCAACGGTTTCATCCTCCGTTCATTTCTCCGGACTCTTCTCTTCACTGAAAATCATCACCGGCCTCCAACCGGGTAATACCCGGTAATGGTACGCACCTTGACTCCCTTGCGATCAACCTCGACCTTGATTTTTCGCAGCTCGTCCAGTGGCTTTTCGGAATTCGAGGTGAAAGCCAGCAGGTATTGGGTTCTGAGCTCGCGATTGATTTCGGCGTAGATCGTGTCGAGTCCCGACTTCTCAGAGACAAAAAATGCCCTGCCTCCTGTCGCGGTAGCCAGCTTGTTGATCTGCCACCGGGTCGTCACCTTGGTCGAGGGGATACTGACACCAATTGTGTAAATGGTGACTCCCATTCGCTGGGCATAGCCGAGAGCCTCATCGAATCCATTCTCCGAAGCGGTGTCGTCGCCATCGGTCAAAACAACCATTGCGCGCCGACCCGTGACTCCGGAAAACTGGAAAAGGCCCATGATGATCGCGTCATAAAGGGCGGTTGCGCGATCCGGATAGAGAGCGAGCAATGCGTTTTCAATGATCGAAAAATCGGCAGTGAATCCTGCGAGAAGATCCGGCCGATCCGAAAATGTCTCGATGAAGGCACGATCACGCGGCCGCAGAAGGTCACGGAGAAAACCCATCACCACGCGCTGCACCGTCGGTAACGTTTCCTCCATCGAGCCGGAGGTGTCGATGACCATGCCCATGCGCACCGGTAGGTCGCGGTGGAGCGAAAAATGTGAAATGGTCTGCTCAACCTTGTCCTCGAACACTGTGAAGTCCTCCTGCGTGAGATCCTCCACTGGTTTGCCATGATCAAGGACAGTGATCGGCAATTCGACAGCGGTGACCTTGACCACCGCGCCGAATTCCGGGGTGTTGACGAACTGGAGATCCTCGGCCTGGGAACCGTCCACGAGGGTTGCCAGAGCTCTCAAATACCCGAATCGCTCACTCGTGCCCAGATCGACCCGAAGCTCATACGGCGAATCGTACAGGGTGCCGAGGAGGTCGTCGTTCCAAAAGAGTTCGAGCCGCTCGAGTTCTCCCTCCGAAGGGATGTTCAGCTCTGCGGCGACCCGTACCTTACCGCCATCACCGTCGCTGGTCGACACCGGTACGAGATGCACAAAGAACCGCTCTCTGCCGACGTTGAGCGTGTATCCATCGCGCGCGATTTCTTCCCCTGAAATGTCATAACCGATCACGGTTACGGTTGTCAGCCTGGGGAGAGGTCCGAGATCGAGGTCGATATCGAACGGCGGCCTGTTCTTGGTCAGAATCGATTCGCCGTCGAGCAGGAAGGTCACCCGCGTCACCTCGTCCCGTACGAAGGCTTCGAAACGACACAGGCCACTCACCGCATCTCCCTCGGGGCCAACGATACGCAGCAGGGGCACCTCTTCTTCTTCCTCTTCTTCATCGGCCGCGAGTTCTGCCACAATCGCCGCCACAGCAGGGTCGACAAAGGCTTCAAGGGTCTCTTCGGAAAAGTTCAGCGCGACCACCACGAGCGGTTCCTCCGCCACAGCCGCGTGCTTCGAGTGAACGTCCTCTACCTTGACGCGGAGATTGTAGTTCCCCGGCCGTATCAGTCGGTCGACCATTAACCCGACCTGCTCTTCGGCCTGAGGAACCGAGAAGAGATACCGGAATCGATCCACCATCACTTCGCCCGCACTCGTGATCTCACCGACCACGTCAAGCTGGATCACTTCCACATCACCCACTGCGTTGGTCCCCAACCCATCGACTATCGACGTCGATGCCGATGCTCACCTCTACCAGCCCACCTCGCGCGGCGTTCATTTCACTCGAAATCGAGAACCCCAGGGGTTCGGCCTTTTTGTCGAGCAACGCCGAGAACTCCATGAACCGATGGGAGGTAGACTCCGGACCACCGCCACGATCAAAGCCGCTAAACCTGTACATATTCCGCATGTACGTCGAATCGTTGCTCCACGCCGTCACCGCGGCAAGCAGACGCAACGTCTGATCGCCGTTCGGGCACCGATAGATCGGATTCTGGAGATCTCTCGGATTTCCGGTCCACGGGCCGCCCTGATTGGCGACGCCCCAGGTGTTGTAGAGCACGGTCTGGCCTTCGTATTTTGTCCACAAACGCCAATAGCTGAGATTGTCCCTCTTAAAAAATAGAACAATGACGTCCTCACCCAACCCCTCGATGTAAGGCCATATCCAGAATTCCATCGGCAAGAACATCGATTCACACCTGGGATCGAAACGAGCTGCCGGCGGACCGTGAATGAGCATGATCCTCGCCCGATCTTCGATCGTATTCCCGAATTCGTATCGGGCCATCGCCAGGCGATCCTCATACATTCGGCGAAATGCCGAACCAAAGCCCGACTGTCTCGACCAGAGATTCCATATGCGCTCTACGAACGCCTTTCTCTGGGCTTCGGTCTCCAACTGTAAGAATGCCTTGCGCTGCTCCGTGGAAATCAGAGGATACACCTCTTCTTTCAGCCACAGTTTCCAGCGCAACGGGAGCTCCGTCTCCTCTGTTTTGCTCGTAGACTTCGATGTGCCCTTATTCTCGTCCGCATGGGCGACGATCGGGGTGGCGAAAAGGGCCGCCAGGACGGCGCACACAATCATCATCAGTACCGAATTCCGGTCTGGTGCGAGCTTTATCCCGTTCATCTCGATGTGCACCCCATTAGAGTAGCGTGGAATACTCCAACGTCCAGTACGACCAGGCGTGTCGGGCCTCCCGTCAATTCGATTCAACCGAGCAGCAAAAAAATCGCCGCCTACGGCCTCGTTTATGCAACACCACGGAGCCTGGTTACCCTTCCCTTTCCAAGGAAGTACGCGTTCGCAGCTTACAGGTTCAAACCCGGAAGGTCGCTTCTCGCTTCGGTGTGTCAGGTGCCACCCTTCGCATTGTCACCTGCGCGATGCGGATGGCAAGGCGATGATGACAATGCGAAGAGTGGCACCGGTGTCGTCGAAGCTGTTTCGCGCTTTGAAGGGTGGGTGGATCGAGAATCGAGTATCGAGCATCCAGAATCGGGTGGGCAGCTTCACGTCTGAAGAACACCAACCTTGAAGTCGGCGATTTCGGGTTGATTCGCGGCCGCGGCAATGGCACGGGCAAGAATCTCTCGGGTGCGGCGCGGGTCGATGATTTCGTCAACCCACATTCGGGCCGCCGCATATCTCGGGTCCATCGCATTCTCATATCGGGCCTGGATCTCTCCAAGAAGTTGCGCCTTTTCTTCTTCGGACACGTTTTTGCCACGATTCTTCAGCTGAATCGCGAGCAATGTTTCCGAAGCCTGCTGCCCCCCCATCACTGAGATCGAGGCTGAAGGCCACGCAAAGAAAAATCGAGCCCCGTACGCCCTTCCGCACATTGCATAATTCCCAGCACCGAAAGAGTTACCGACGAAAACTGTAAATTTGGGAACGACAGAATTGGCGACCACATTGACCATTTTTGCGCCGTCCTTGATGATCCCCTCCCGCTCGGACTTCGAGCCGACCATGAAACCGGTAACGTCCTGCAGGAACACGATGGGAATGCCCTTCTGATTCATCAGCTCGACGAACCGGGCTCCTTTGTCAGCGCTATCTGAGTAGATGACACCCCCGATCTGCATTTCCTGCTGAGAGTCCTCGAGACCCCGCCGCCGTTGCACGACCTGGCGCTGGTTGGCGACAATCCCGACCGCCCATCCGTCAATACGACCGGTTCCGCAAATCAGCGTGCGGCCGTAGGTCGCTTTGTACTCGGTGAACTCGGATCCATCGAGGAGCACACCAAGCAGACTGCGCATGTCATAGGGTCGCGCCCGATCAACGGGAAGCAGCCCGAGGATATCCTCGGCTTCGACAAGTGGATTCCTCGTTTCGACGCGATCAAAGGGAGCGAGTAAAGGCCGTGCGAGCTCGCCGATGCGAGAGCGAATGTGTTCGATTGCCGACAGGTCGTCCGGGAATCGATCGTCGACCACACCCGAGATATCGACCTGGACCATCGCCCCACCCAGGGCCTGATTGTCCATTTTTTCGCCTATCGCTGCCTGCACCAGGTGAGCACCGGCGAGGAAAATGGTTCCGTTACCCTCAACGATCAGTGCCTCGTCGGACATGATCGGGAGGTAGGCGCCGCCCGCAACGCACGATCCGAGAATCGCGGCAATCTGATAGATCCCCTCGGCCGAAAGTCGGGCATTGTTATAAAAGACACGCCCGAAATGATCTCGATCCGGGAAGATTTCGTCCTGCATCGGCAGGAAGACTCCAGCTGAGTCGACCAGATAGATCAGCGGTAAGCGGTTTTCCATCGCAATTTCCTGCGCTCGCAGGATCTTTTTGCAGGTCAAGGGGAACCACGCCCCCGCTTTGACTGTGGCGTCGTTCGCCACCACCACACACTCACGACCTTCGACACTCCCGAGACCCACAACCACGCCGGCGGCAGGTGCTCCACCCCACTCTTCGTACTGATCCCAAGCGGCGAACGCACCGATTTCAAGCAACTCGGTGCCATCGTCGATCAGGGCTTCGACTCGTTCTCGTGCGAGGAGCTTGCCTTTTTCCTTCTGCTTGGCTGCAGCCTTTGTTCCGCCACCCATCGCGATTTCGTCTCGCTGCGCATTCAGGATCCGCACCCGGTTTCGCCAGTGATCGCGGTTGGTTTCGAACGTCACGTCGCGCCGAGGCTGGCTGTCGAGAACTTTTGGCATACAAGATCTCCCTGTGCCAGCATTGTACGCGGTCTGCGAATCATCGCGGTTCGAGGTTTATCGACCTCCACGGCATTGCGGCTTTTCGGCTATGCAGCAAAACGATCGGGCTTGGCGTTGGCGCTGTCAAGAGCTTGTGCCGTATAGCCGTCTGCCCGAATAGCCGTATGGCCTGCCTCCGGGTCTTCGGCCCGGAGGCAGCCTCAACTCTCTGCTAAACTCCTCGTCTCGGACGGAGAGGGCAATGGCTAAGGTCAAGGTGCGGACCATCAATCGCGAGGAGCTGCCGGGAATCGCAATTCTTCGCGACGCTGTGGCGGCGGGGCTCGCAGCATACCCGTCGAACAGAGGCATCCTCGATCTCGAAATGGACACCGACCCCGAGCTTCGACATCTCCTCTCTCGCGATCCTGACGGTTTCTTCACTGTGTACGAGGGTGGAGAGACCCTCGGTTTTGCCGCAGCTCATGTCCGCGCCCGCCAGTGCATCCTGTCCGAACTGTGGGTTCTGCCCCAGCACCACGGCCGCGGCGCCGGCAAGGCCCTGCTGTCACGAATACTCTCCTACGGCGAGAGGTCCGGTGCCCGCGAGTACCTCGCAATCGTACCAACCGAGCCTGCAATCCAGGCACTGTTGCTTGGTCACGGTTTCGAACCGAAGACAACGATCTATCAATTCAGCCTGCCAGTGTCGTCGGCGACCCGTCTCGCCTCCGGACTCAAGGGCCTGCTTCCGGGCAAGGATGCTACCGACGATCTAATCATCCGGCGCGGACAGGCCGATATCGATCGCATTGACCGCGTGACCCGCAATATTACGCGTGACGCTGACCACGTTTTCTGGCTCAAAGAGCGCCAATTGCGAGCGGCCCTCGTTCAACAGGGAGCTCGGATCGCAGCCTACGCCTATGGCGGCGCCGAGCAGGTAGGCCCGGTCGCCGGAAGCACTCAGGACGCTGCACTCGCGGCACTTGGTTGGGCGCTCGATTTGGCTGTCGGCGCCGGTGCTATCGGCGAAATCGAGCTGAGGGTGCCATCACCATTCAGGTCCGCGGTCGAGGCCCTTCTCGACACCGACGCGAGCCTGCGCGCCACGCTCCTTGCATACGGAAAGGGAACTTCACTTTCCTTCGACCGATCTCTCTTCGGAACCCTCTGCCTCCCATGAGCAAGAAGCTGCGCAAGGCCGGCGATGGCGGTCGGCGTCTGGTGCGATACGAAGAAGAACTCAACCAGCAGCAACTCGAAGTTGTAATGCACCCCGGTGGGCCGATGTTGGCACTTGCGGGCGCCGGTACCGGCAAGACCCGTACTCTCGTCTACCGAACCAGCCGGCTGATCGAGGATGGTGTCCCGCCGGGGAAGATCCTGCTTCTGACCTTTACCAACAAAGCAGCACGGGAAATGATGGGACGCGTTCAGCAGCTGGTGGAGCTTGCCTCCACTCGGATCACCGGCGGAACATTTCATTCCGCCGGCCATCGGATTCTCAGACGATACGCCGAACTGCTCGGCTATTCACCCCGGTTTTCGATCCTTGATCGGGAGGACGCCACCGACCTCATGGGGGTAGCTCTCGCCGATATCAGCCCTGATCAGCCAACTCGGCGACTGCCGCGGCCGCGCCTCCTGGTCGACCTCTACAGTTTTGTTATCAATACCGGACACGAGCTTGGTGAGGTGTTGAGCGAACGCGCGCCGCAGTTCCTCGAGGAGGGCGACCTGATCGCCGACGTCTTCAAACGCTACCTCGAGCGAAAGCGCAAGGCCGATTTGATGGACTTTGACGATCTGCTGCTCAATTGGCTGTTGCTGCTGAGCAGATTTCCGCGAGCCCGCGCCGAACTCCGGGAACGCTTTGACCACATTCTGGTGGACGAGTACCAGGACACCAATCGGCTGCAGGCGGACATTGTCGACGGGATGCTCGGTCCCGACCGCAACGTGATGGTGGTGGGCGACGACGCACAGTCCATCTACGCATTCCGGGGGGCTGATTTCGATAACATTCTCGGTTTTCCGGAGCGTCACCCGGACTGCCGGGTCTTCAGGCTCGAAACCAACTACCGTTCCGTTCCGCCGATTCTCGAACTCGCGAACGCCTCGATCGTTCACAACACACGCCAGTTCCAGAAAACTCTCCGACCCGACCGCAGTGGTGGTGAGCAGCCACTCGAGGTGGCGGTCCCGACCCCGGAGATTCAGGCCAGCCATGTCGCCGAACAGTTGCTCGGTCTCCACGAGGAGGGCTTTGATCTCGAGGACATGGCGATCCTCTACCGCAACCACGCCCATTCACTCGACCTCCAGGTGGAGCTCACCCGGCGAAATATTCCGTACAGAGTCCGCTCCGGATTGAGGTTTTTCGAACACCGTCACGTCAAAGACGCATTGGCCCATCTGAGGTTTATCGACAACCCTCGCGACGAAATCGCCTTTGCCCGCCTCGTCAAACTTCGGGACGGTTTCGGACCGCGTCTCGCCGCACGGGTGTGGGACCGAATTGCTGGCGCAGACGGCGTGCGACGCTTGTTGTCCCTGGAGCTCGATTCGCTGGGACTGCCGCGTGCCGCCCACGCTTCGTTCGTCGAGCTGCAGAGGTTGATGGCCGATATCGCGGCTCCGAGGCTCCTCGGGCAGCCAGGCGAGGCCATTCGCCGGGTCGTGGAGTCGTTTTATGAAGCATGGGCGCGCGCCCATCTGGAAAACTCCCGGGCACGGCTCGAAGATCTCGAACAGCTCGCTCTATTCGCGGACGGCTACGCCGATGTCAACACTTTCCTCTCCGAAATCACTCTGCTCAACGACCTCTCCGGCGAAGACGCGGTTGCCGGCCCTCCAGACGAGATGGTGACGTTGTCGACCGTGCACCAGGCCAAGGGCATCGAATGGCGAGCCGTATTTGTCATCTGGCTCGCCGAAGGGCGATTTCCATCCTTTCGAATGGACGACGAGGAGGAGGAACGGCGACTCTTCTATGTCGCCGTCACCCGCGCCCGGGATCGTCTTTATCTCATTCGACCGCAGATCGCACGTGACCGCTATCGGGTCGATACCATCCTCGATCCGTCCCGGTTTCTTGCCGAGCTGCCCCCCGTGGTTCGCGAACTGGTTGCAGTCACCGAAGATCAACCGCCTGACGGCATTGACACTCTTCCCGTCGGCGGTCGATACTCGTTGCCATCATTTCTCGACGATCCATCGGACGACGAAGTCAATTGAATTCCCGGGTAGCCTCGGCCTGATGCTTGACAATGTCATCATCAGATATTAGAATATACTTTAATGGTTATTAAGTTAATCAATAATTTAGATGTGACCTACAAAAGGAGAAAACTATGGCTGTTACTCAGCTGACCGAACAGAACATCGAAGAGACCATCAACAACAATGAAATCGTCGTCATCGACTTCTGGGCTCCGTGGTGCGGCCCATGCCAGACCTTTAAACCGATTTTCGAGGAAGCCTCTGAACGACACTCGGACGCTACTTTCGCTTCCTGCAACACCGAGGAGCAGACCGAGCTGGCAACGATGTTCCAGATCCGCTCCATCCCCACCCTGGTCGTGTTTCGAGAGGGAGTCGGTATCTTTGGCCAGCCAGGCATGCTGCCTGCGGAAGCCCTCGATGAACTGATGGACAAGGTTCGCGAGCTCGACATGGACGAGGTCCGAGCAGAGGTTGAAAAACAACAGGAACAGGCTGTGGAAGCTTAACCTGCGGGATCCGGAGGGCAGCACGACAGGGCTACAGTCCGAGTATGATGGTCGCCGGTTCCATAAATGGCGACCCAATCAGACTCCACCGCGAATGAAACGAACCTCGAGAGTTATCTCGGATGGCTGGCGATCGTGCTCGCCGCTGCCCTCCCGCTTTATCGTCCGTGGGTCACCCTGGCAACCACCGCGATTCTGGTTCTTTGGCTCTTTGGCGGCGGGCTCAATATCCGAGCCGGCCGCCTCAGAAGCCACCGACTGACCCTCTCCGTCCTCTTCTTCATTGCGCTCAATGTAGTTTCACTTGTTTGGTCCAGCGATCCCGGTGCCGGTCTGAGATACCTCACCAAGTTCCGATATCTACTGCTCATTCCGATGCTGGCGAGTTCCGTGAGGCCAATCTACCGCCGATACGCTGTGACCGCTTTCGAGTTCGCCGCGGGTGCTTCAGTCGTGCTTTCGGTGGGTATCCTCGTCGGCATGTTGAGACTCCGCGATGCCCACCCCGGGAATCCGTCCCCGACCATGGCCCACCTCGACTACGGCCTGCTTCTCGCCCTGGCAGCACTGATGATCCTGGCCCGGATCCTCTACTCCAAAATGACTGTTGGCTACACGGTCATCTGGACCCTCCTCGGGATCCTTACCATCTTTGGTCTGATGGTCAACATCGGCAACGCCGGCCACCTTGCCTTCGCTGGGGGACTGGTGGTGCTGTTGATTCACTGGGCCAGGAGTCGTCCCGCAAAACTGATCATCGGTGTCGGCACCGGGTTCGTACTGACCCTGGTTCTCGTGTGGTTCTTGTTCCCGAAGACACAGGCCCGCGTCGGCGAAGCCCACACAGAGTTGCGGAACGCAATCGTCGATCAGCGTTACGACAGCAATCTCGGGGGGCGGGTCGCAGCGCTGAAGGTCGCTCGTGAGATTTTCCGCCAGCACCCTGTCTTGGGCACCGGTGTCGGCGGAAACATCCCGGCGTTTCGGAGAGTCCTCGATACCCGTTTCAAGGAACTCAAACCATCGATCTACTGGTATCGGCATTTTCACAACCAATACGCTCAAGTCGCCACTGAACTCGGATTGGCAGGTCTGTTGGCGCTTGCCTGGATATTCTGGGAGTTGATTCGAGCGCCATACAAACGCCCCGAAACCGACGCGGCAGCGCTGATTCTGGCGACGGTCTATCTCCTCGGCTTCCTCGGCGAACCCTTCTTCCACAAACAAATCCCCCTGGTGATGTTCGCCCTTTTCGCTGGACTGATTTCGGCCGAACAAATTGAAGAAGCCGACTAGAAGGCCGCATCTGGTACCAACTGACTACTGTTTACTGGTACTGGATACTGGTGCACTGCTGTCCAAAACAAATCCACAGGTGACGTTGCCCATCTGATAACACAAGGGTTACGGGTCGGTTTTCGGCCTTTCCAAGGCGAGGTTCCCTTCAACCAACTGATGCTGTCCAAGGCGCGGGCGACCGCGACAGGTAACAGCGGCAGTATTCAGCGGCAGCGACAGAAAGCAGCGTCAGGAAACAGCGCCAGCCATCAGCGACCGCGTCGGGGGCAGCACAACGCCGAGCCGCGGAGCGGCGACAGATGGATAGCCCGGGGTGTCAACCCCGGATCTGGCGTCAGATTTCCCGTGACGCCGGCATGATCACCTCCGGGTCGTTCAACGGGCGAGATAGCTGCCGAGTCGGCCGGTGTCAAGGGCGGGCCGGCCCGGGGCCGGTTGCTTTGCAACCCTTGACACCGGCCGACTCGCCAGCTTTTGGGGAGGGCATGAACGACCCGGAGGTGACCATGTCCAACGCCGCCACGAAGCCAAACCTCATTGCCCATACGAAAGCCCTCGAAGCAGCAGGAATCGCGATCAAGCTGGTGATGAGGGTTCCCGCTCCTCTGAAGCCGATTGCCGATCAGGTGATCCGGTCGGCAAGCTCGGTTCCAGCTAACCTCGCAGAAGGGCACGGCCGGGTCGGAAGGGACCGGTCGAACCACTGGAGAATCGCCTACGCCTCGGCCAAAGAGGTCGACAGCCACTTGAAGCTCCTCGCGCACGCCGGGGCGATCAGTCAGACAGCCGCCCGTGACGTCATGAAGGCCTTCGATCAGGTCCGTGCCATGACCTGGCGATTGCTCAACCCAAGGTCATGATTTCAGTTATTTATCCCAGTCAGACTGGATGCTGTCGCTGCCGCGGCCTCTGATCGCTGACGCTGATTGCTGTCGCTGGTGGCTGCCACTGCACCTGCCGCTGCAATGCCTCCGCCAGTCAAATCTGAGTCGGCTTCCCGAGACGCTGTCTTGGACAAAAGTGTTACTGGTTACTGGATACTGGTTACTGACTCATCAGTCTCTTCGAGCTCCCGCAACCCCTCCCAGGTGCTTTGATCTTCGTCAAACTCGGGCAGCATTGGGGGGATGCCGCGATCGTCGTTCTTCTGCCAACCCCACAGAATCGCGAACTTCATATACGTGCTGTAAGACTGAAGCAAGCAGAAAACGATACCAAGGGAACCGTCAAGGATTCCGAGCTGCAGGATATAGGTTCGGAAGAACCTCCATGCCGGCCTCAGAAGGACCTCGAGCGCGTAAGTCCGATCGCCGTCCCTCCAGCACTGGGCGGCATTCCAGTACCCATATTTGGAGAGGCGGAAGGCGTACTCATCGAAGCTGCGATCGACCATGAAGTGCTCGATGGCGTTATTGAGTATCGGTGTTTCTCCGGAAGTGTGAAGTACCGAGTGAACCCGACGATTCTCATAGTAGGCGGCACCCGCCCGAAACAGCCTCGCAACCCGGTCGTGTTGCCAACCCGAGAAGCGGATCCGCTTGCCGAGAATGTACACATTGCGATTCATCATGAACGCCGTATGTTCGGTGCCGGCGGCCAGGAGTTTTTCAACCTCAGCGCGCAGTTCGGGCGTGCATCTCTCATCGGAGTCCAGGAGGAAGATCCAGTCGTGTTGCACATGCCGCATGGCCCAATTTTTCTGGGCCCCAGCACCGAAATAGTCACGCTGGAAGATTCTCACCTTGTCGTACTTTTGTGCGACCTCGAGAGTCCCATCAGTGGAGTAGGAATCGACGAGGATTATCTCATCACACCACAACAGCGACTCGATGCAGTCGGCGATATTGTGTTCCTCGTTGAATGAGGTGATGACACCGCTGACCTTCGGCCGAATCGGTTTTTCTTCGGTTTCGTGAGTTTTGGTGTCGACATCCATCGCGTGTCACCTCGGTATTCGCCGCAAACCAGGTCTCGAGTGGGTTCTCCTCGGGCGGCGAAATCCTAGCATATTCTGGATTTCGCACGGTTTAGAGGTATCATGAAGTGATGGACGATACTCGCCAACATGTGTTGGTGGTCGGCGCTAAGAAGACCGGCCTCGAGCGTGTCGCACCGATGCTGCGACGTGCGGATTTCAGCGTCCACTCGGTGGAGCCATCTCCATTTCTCCTCGATCTGGTTCTCAGCACCGCTTTCGAGCTGGTCATCGTCACCTATCCGTTGGACACGTTGCCTCTCGACGATCTCATCGACACCATCCGCGACGCGGGTTCTGCCTGTCACGATGCGGGTCTCCTTTTGCTCGCAGAACCCGAGCAGCTCGACGACGCCCAATCAGTGGTTGACCTTGGTGCCAACCGCGCCATTTGTTGCGAATGGAGCGAGGCACGACTCTGGCAGGCGATTGGTGATCTGATGGAAGTCGCACCCAGGATCTTCATGCGGGTCCTGATGCACGCCGACATTGAACTCAAAAACAACAAGGACCGTGCGATCTTTCAGACAGTCAACGTGTCGGTTTCGGGAGTCCTCCTGCAGGGCTCCGATCAACTAACACCCGGTGAGTCTTTCGACTTCCTTTTCCGTCTGCCGGGAGGTGGTCTGATCGAAGGATCGGCGGAGGTCGTCAGGCAGACGAATCCTCTCCGGGAAGGGGTCGATGGCATCGGAACCCGGTTTGTCTCATTTCGCGACCAGTGTCAGGAGAGATTGTCGGCGCATATTGGCCGTCAGATGGAGCTCGGCAGAAACAGGTAGAGCCGGCCCAGGTTGTTCATCCTGCCCGCGATCCCCGCGGCATCTTTTCCAGCACCTATGAACAGATCAACCCGGCCCGGGCCACGGATCGAGCCTCCCGTGTCCTGATTGAGCACAAACCTCGAGAAACGAAGCTGGTCGCCACTCGGACCGGGCATGGTGCCCTCGATCCAGGCCATCACGGGCGCCGGAAAGAGCCGGCGGTCGGTAGCGATAGAACGACCGGACGTCACCGGCAGTCCGTAGCATCCGAGCGGACCACCTTCGGACTGTAATGGTCTGAAAAACACGTAGGAAGCGTTGTATCCCAGAACTCTTTCGATCTCGTCGGGGTGGGCTGCAAGATAGGCCCTGATTGCCTGCATTGACATTTCTTCAAGAGGAATCAACCCGTCATCGATCAGGAGCTTGCCGATCGACCGGTACTCCCATCCGTTCGATACCGCATAGCCGGCACGGACCCTGGTGCCGTCCGGAAAAATGAGGGTTCCTGAACCTTGAACATGAAGGAAGAAGACGTCGACCGGATCGGCAAGGTAACCAAGCACCGGTGTCGTGCCCGCCAGGCCGCCCCCAAAGTCGATCTCCTCTCGATCGGCATAGCGAACCAACTCGTGATCCTCCACCCGGCCGACAACGGCCCTGGGCGATTTTTCGAGACCGAAAGCTTCGAGGTCCACCATCACGAGGTCGTCGGGAACACCGTAAACCGGGTACTCGAACGGAAATTCGGGCTCCCGGCGCGCCTCGAGAAGTGGCTCGTAGTAGCCGGTGAACAGCACTTCGCCACGACCATCGCGGCCCACCGAACGGAGGAGGACGAATTCCTGCTGCAACGCCTGAGTCAGGCGCGCTGGGTCAAGCTCATCACGGACCAGCTGTATGAATCGCCTGGTCCCCGCAGCGAGTTGACCGGCGGTACGTTCTTCAGAACCAAATATGAACACTCTGTCCCGGGGAAGAAGATCAAAGTAGGACTGCGAATGTTCCATCGCTGCGATCAGCCCCTCCGGATCGAGATCGTCCAGCAGCGCGGGCCACTCGCCGTGAGGCACGGTCTGAAGCGGACTGTCGACGGTTGGTGGAACCCGGGAGGCACAACCTACGAGCACCACGCAGACGATCAGCGCAACAACTCGAGCGATCGCTCTGGGGAGCTGAGGACTCACCGAACCAGGACCAGCGACAACCACGGCCAGTAGGTAATGATCAGCACGGTCAGCAGAAGAATTGCCAGGAACGGCAGCGCCGCACGATAGAGCAGGACGATAGGTTTGTCGAAACGGTAGCTGGCAATGAAGAGGTTCATCCCAACGGGAGGCGTACAGTAGCCGATCTGCATGTTGGCCAGAAAAATCATTCCGAGATGGATCGGATCGATTCCGTATCCCGCGGCGATCGGGAGGATCAACGGCACGACAATGACCAACGCCGAAAAGATATCGAGCATCATCCCGAGCATGAGGAGGAAGAGGTTGAGGAGGATCAGGAAGCTCAGCTTGGACGAGATGTGGGAGGTGACCCACTCGAAGAGCCTCATCGGCACCTGTTCGTCGATCATGTAGTTTGTCGACGCGAGAGAAACACCCAGGATTATCAGGATCCCGCCGACCAGAATCATGGAATCCCGCATCACGCCCGGCAGGCGACGAAGGGGAATATCCCGGTAGATGAGAACCTCGACGATGAAGACATAAACTACGGTTACGGCTGCCGCTTCCGAGACAGCAAAGAAACCACTGTAGACCCCACCAAGAACGATGATCGGGAGTGGGATTTCCCACATCGATTCCCGTAATGCCGCCACAACCTCGCGACGGTCGAACGGTTGCTTCGCCTGGCGGGTACGAATGACGCCGCCTTCGCGAATGCAATAGAGCGAAAGAAGGAAGAGCATCAAAAGACCGGGAAGGATACCGGCGACAAAGAGGTCGTCCACCGATTGCTCGGCGATGATGCCGTAGAGAATCAGGGGCAGCGAAGGCGCAAAGAGCAGCCCGAGGCTGCCAGAGGTTGTGATGAGGCCGAGGTTGAATTGCTCGCGGTAACCCGCGGCCGCAATCGCCGGATACAAAAGGGCCCCCATCGCGATGATCGTGACTCCAGAGGCACCGGTGAAGGCGGTGAAGAGAGCGCAGACAAACAGAGCGACCACGGCGAGACCACCCGGCAACCACCCCAACAATACGTTGGTCACCCTAACCAGCCGCCGCGGGGCTTGACTCTCGCCCAACAGGTAGCCGGCAAAGGTGAAGAGTGGGATGGCAATCAGGACCGGGATTTCGGAAACCCGAAAAATCTCCATCGGAACGACCATCAGGTCGATGTCCGAGCCTGCAAAACCGATCAGCGCACCAGCCGCGATAATCGCAAACAACGGCGCGCCGAGGATGGCCAGCACAACGAGGGCGATACCAATGAGAATCACAGTCCATCCTCGTTGGTGAAGCTCATCTTCGCGTGTTTGATGGCAAAGAGAAGATAGCGAAAGGCAATCACAGCGAAAGCCACCGGGAGGATCGCCTCGCAGGCCCACACCTGAACAAAGGCGAGTGCTGTCCCGCCGGCCGCCTTGTCATCGAGTACGAGGCGCAGGGCACTCCACGCGACCACCGACGATACGACCGCTGTGAAGAGGTCGGTGAAAATTCGAACCCGCGCTTTCCACCGCACCGGCAAGAATTGGGAGACCGCATCGACTGAGATTTGTTTGTCGCTCCTCGTCGCAACCATTGCACCGATCATCCCCACCCAGAGCACCCCTACCCGAAGCATCGGATCCGCCCACAAAATGGCCCCGTCAAAAAGGTTTCGGAGGACGATCTGGGTAGCTGCGAGTCCTACCATTGAGGCCAGGATCAGGACGAGGAGTGCATCCTCAACCAGCGCCGTCACCCTCAAAAGACGGCTGATAACGGAGGGTTCGGTCCGCTCCATTCTCAATCGCCGGTCGTGCCTGCCGGTTGCTGAGATCGGTATTCCGTCACGAGGTCTTCGATCATCGCCATCGTCGCTGGATTGTAAGCCCTTTGCGCCACCAGCCTTTTGGTTGCGGCGGCGGCAATCTCGTCCCATTTCGCGCGGGTATCATCCGTTGGGTCGACGAACTCGACGCCCTGACCCGCGAGAGCCTCTCTCGCTTTGGCGTTATCACTCCGGCTGGTCGCATTGAGTTCTCGGTTGGCCCGGCCCAGGACCTCGCGAAGGATCACCTGATCCTCGGCACTCATTCGATTGAACGCCTTAGCGCTGACGACTGTCGTCCCACAGACATAGGTAATCGGGAGGTCGGTCAAATATTTTGCCTTTGTGAACCACTGAAGGGCAATCGCGCCGACGGCCGGGGCAGCGACGGAATCGATGAGTCCCGTCTGTAAACCGGTGAGAACATCCGAGATCGGCAGCGGCACCGGTGACAGCCCTGCAGCCTCGACAATCGCCAGGGACACCGGGTCGTCCTGCATCATCCAGGTCTTGCGCCCTTTGAGATCGTCAAACGTCCGCGTCGGTTTGGATGACATCAAATATGTAAACCCGGTCTCGGTCAGACCGAACGATACGAAGCCTTTTGCCTCGAGCCCGTCGATCAGGACCTGGTCCATCCGTTCTCGGACAAAATCTACTTCACCATTCGAGCGGAACAGCAGCGGCAGGCTGTAGATCTCCATATCCGGATCAACGTCGGCCAGGCTTCCTGCGAGGACAACGCCGCCGTGGAGCTGACCGATCCGAATCTTCCGTAGCACTGCCGAGTCGGTGCCCATTGTCCCGCCGGGGTAGAAGCGGAAACTGACGCGGCCGTCAGTGCGCTCCTTGACCTCATCTGCAGCCTTCTGCAACCCCTTCATCCAGATCGTTCCATCCGGAGCCATGGTCGCAATCTTCAAGCGAACAATTTGCGCTCCAACTGTCGGTGCGATCAGCAGAGCGAAGAGGAACGTCAAACAAATCCGTGCAAATGGCATTCATCAATCTCCAAAGTAGTCTTCAGAGGAACCGAGCAAGGCCCTCGCTTCTTCCTGGGCCAGGGTATTGGTCAAGGTCAAACCAGGCGCCACCGGTTCGGCATCGATGACCTCGCGACAAAGGCGATCGTGAAGGTCCCGATCGAAGACCAGTCGCGCGTAGGAGCGAGCGAGCAAGACCTTGGCCATCAGGTTCCTTCCCTCGGACAATTCGATCACCCGTTCGAAATCAACCCTCCCCTGCTCTGGCTTGCCGCCCATCGCCTCCGGTAGGAGGGTTGCGAGGATACCTAGATAGAGGAAAGCGGAACCTTCTTCATAGGTTTCGTCGAGGGCCACAACTTTCTGCATCATGGCATCGACCCGGGCCTTATCGGCGATCGCCGACCAATCATCGGTGTTTGCGCTGATCCAGCTCGCCCAGGCTGCACCAGCGCCATACAATACCGAAACGTCTTTTGGCCCCATTCCTTCGACGACACGTGCGAAATCCTCGTACGGGGCAGACCAGATCTCGCAGGCGTCTTTCTCGACTCGACACCATGCGGTCCACCCGTAGTCGCGGCCTTTCCGGGAAAGCCTGGACGCACGTTCGGGGTCGTCAACGAAGGCGCCGGCGTAGCTCGAATAAAGACCGGCGCCGGCCATTAGCAGCTCCGAATTATTCGGATTGTCTGCAATCAGACCGTCGATCAAAAGGAGATAGGCGGGTGCACCCTGACGAACAGTCTCCGGGTCGTTCTGATCGAGGACCGCGTTGGTCAGACTTTCCGCGAGCCCGGTCGTGGCCGATGACATCATGGAGGAACATCCGACAGTCAACACGATTGCCAACGTGAGGACCACTCTGCTCAACCAGATGTGCTTCGCCCGATCGGTCATAGATGCTCCGAATATCTGATGCAGCCAGGTTCCCCCTGGAATTGCTACCGTAACAGAAAGATTTTAGCCGCGCGCGGGGTTCATGGCTATTTCGCGCCGAAGCCGCCTCGGAGGGGGCCGTCATCCAGGGCTGGTGTGCCCATGGACGCAGTAGCGGCCGCAGTCGTATTCGTGATCACGGTAGAGCCATTCCGACCGCGTAGCACTTTCACCGGTCTTGCATGTCGGGAGCCTCCGCCCATCCTGTAAGGCTGACCCGTGTATATCGTGAGAATGCGGGAAACGTAATTTCGGGTTTCGGCATACGGAGGCACGCCCCGGTATCGGGCCACCGCACCTTCTCCAGCGTTATACGCGGCCAACGCGAACTGGAGGTTTCCGGAGTAATGATCGATGAGACGCGAAACCTCCCGGACGCCACCGCGAATATTTTTTTCCGGATCAAAGGGGTCATCAACTCCCAGACGTTTTGCGGTCGCCGGCATCAACTGCATCAAACCCATCGCCCCGCGACGGCTCACCGCATTCGGATCGTAGGCAGACTCGACCCGAACCAGCGCATCAACGAGCGAGGGATCGACCCCATGCTCCCGGCTGATCGTCTGCACCAGCTGGCGCAAATCAGCCCTGTCCAAAGCGGTTCGGCCGGAATCGGCGGCCGGCGCCGCAACGGACAACGCAGCCGGCAGAGTCAGGAGCACACACGCCACGTGAAATGAAACGCGTCGTATCACGCTACTATTATGACAGACAACCACGATCGGAGGAGTGTCGGTTGCCAGAAAACGGCCTGAAAACGCCCTCGATTCAAATGTTTGTGGAGCGCATGCGTGACGCCAACGTTTCCGCATCGGCGATCGCCTCGTTCCGGCTCCACTATCAGCGGCTGTGTCGCGGTGAAAAAGGATTCCTGCCAGAGAGGGACATCCTTCCAATCGAATCACTGCCAGATTCTGAAACCTTCGATGAGTATTCCGAGGTTGGCCGGTCGGCAATGGCAAGCGCCGCGATGATCAAACTCAACGGAGGCCTCGGCACATCGATGGGCCTCGACCGCGCGAAAACGCTGCTCCCGGTGCGAGAAAACCTGACCTTCCTCGATCTCATCGCCCAGCAGGTCTTGTCCCTGAGAAATCAGGTGGGAACAGAGATCCCCCTCGTGCTGATGAATAGCTTCCGCACCTCTCAGGACTCAGAACGGGTTCTCGCCGGATACCCCGAGCTGCAGGTCACCAAACTGCCACTCGGTTTCCTCCAGAACATGGTGCCAAAGGTCCTCGAGGACGGCTTGATACCCGCTGAACATGACAAGCGGCCGGAACTCGGCTGGTGTCCGCCTGGCCACGGCGATCTTTTCACGGCGATCGATGGATCCGGATTGCTCGATCAGTTGATCGACCGCGGCATCGATTTCGCGTTCGTTTCCAACGCCGACAATCTTGGCGCGGCGCTCGATTCCTCACTCCTCGGATACATGGTCGCGAACGGTCTCGATTTCATGCTCGAGGCTGCCGACCGCACCGCGGCCGATCGCAAAGGTGGTCATCTTTGCCGGTTGCTCGACGGTCGTCTGGCGCTTCGCGAATCAGCGCAATGTCCTCCAGAAGAGAAAGATGTATTTCAGGATGTCGGACGCCACAATTACTTCAACACCAATAATCTCTGGGTCCACCTCCCAGCGCTGCGGCGCCTGCTTGCGGAACACGGCGGCTTTCTGCCCCTGCCAACCGTCGTCAATCGCAAAACTCTCGACCCACGAGACCCGACGTCACCCGGGGTTGTGC
>CAVZOK010000035.1:0-255794 GCA_963776765.1 Candidatus Sulfomarinibacteraceae bacterium | reverse complement strand
TTATCGGTGTCGCCGGTTTTCTCTCCCTAGCGTTTGCCTGTCAGGGCGGTGGACCGCCCGAGGTTCGGGCGGAGCGGGTAGTGATGGTCTCCTACGACAGCCTCGGCGCCGATCTCGCCTGGCGGTGGATCTCCGACCCAACCGTTTCCTCGCCCGACGGCCTGGCCGGCATGGCGCAACAGGGATTCTCCGCCGAGCGGTTGCGAATGGTCGATCCGACTCTGACGGCCGTCAACCACATCTCGCTCGCAGCCGGTCGCAATGCGGCCGGGACGGGCGTTGTCAGCAATTCTTTCCACAGACAGGGCACGCCGATCACGGAGTGGGTGTCCGGTTTCAATGCCTCGAGCGACGCGGAGACCCTGTGGACGGCGGCGCGCCGCAACGGACTTCGGGTCGGCACCCTTGCATGGCCGGGGGCCGACGCGGGATCTCTCGATCGGGTCGGGGACTTCGGCGTGGTGTGGCCCGGTCCACCTCTGGCCCGATCCGAGACTCGTCGAGTTCGATCCCGAAATTGCCGAGACGACCGGAGAGGTGCCATCCAACGATGGCCTCGCGCCGTTGCTGTGGCGGCTCAGGGTCGATCTCAGCTCGGCCACGCCGGACGAACAGGAACTTCTCATCGCGCTGGTCGATGCCGACCCCAATGGGCGGCCCCGCTACGACTCCGTTGCGGTGCGCCTCTCCGACGAAGTCGACTGGGACTATGTCGGTGAGATGGAATGGGTGTCGATCGATTTCGAGGCGCAAGCGGCAGGAGATTTCCGTTCGCACGTCTATGGTTGCTGGTCCAAAGTCCTCCACATCGATCGCTTCACCGGAGCCCTTCGCTTCTACCTCGGCGAGATCAACCGCCTCCACGCCTATCCCGATGCCTTCGAGGATCGTCTCACCGAGGCCATTGGACCGTGGCCGGGTGAGCCCGACCGCGCGGTCGCCGACTGGTGGTTGGACCTCAGTCAGGGTGTCGATCTCGACACCTTCATCGAGCAGGGAGAGCGGCTCAACCGCTATATCGACCGGATGACCGAGTGGGTGCTGGCTGAAGAAGAAGCTGACCTGATTCTCGCCTACCACTCGCCCCTCGACGTCTACCTCCACGGCAGCCTGATCGTGGACGAGCTGCAGTGGGCCTACAGTCCGGGACGGGTGCTTGCCGCCAGCGAGGGCCTCAAACGGATGGGCCGCTCGATCGACCAGTCGGTCGCGTCCCTGTGGCGCCTCCTCGAACCCGAACGCGACGCCCTCGTGGTGGTCTCCGACCACGGTCAGATTCCGATCTTCGAAGTCGTGCGACCGAATCGAGCCCTCGCCGAAGCTGGTCTCGTCAAGATCGCCGACGAGGGAGGCCGCACCCGAGTCGCTCCTGACACGCCGATGATCACAGTCTCTGGCGGCGCTTTCATCCACCTCTATCTCAACCTTGCCGGGCGCGAGCCCGGTGGTGTCGTCACCATGGCCGAAGCTCCGGAGCTGTTGCGTCAGGCGGCCCGAATCCTGGCCGATCTCGAGGTCGAGGGCCGACCCGTAGTGGAGAAGATCTTCACCCGCGGCGAGGCGGCGGCCGTCGGTCTCGATCACCCCTCGAGCGGCGACCTCGTGGTCTTTCTGGCCCCGGGCTTTGCGGCTGATGGCGGTCTCGATGGCCCGGCGTTGGAGCCCAGCCGCTACTACGGCCAGCATGGTTTTCTGGCTTCACATGACGAAATGAGTGGGGTTCTCTTCGCCCGCGGTGCTGGTATCAAAAAGAAGCGATTCGGTGAGGTAGTGGCGACGGATGTCGCGCCGATGATTGCCCGTTGGCTGGGCTTCGAGTTCGGTCAATAGTGCATCGAGCCGATGATCGCTGACCGAACACGTCATTCGTAGACGACTTAACTCCAGCTTCACATCGCCTTTACATCGATCGCACCTCGCGACTGGATGATCCTGACGACAGCGCGAAGGCGTCAGTCCCTGAAGGTGAATTGCACAGTTTCAGAGGAGGAGTTCGATGAAGCGAATGTTGATTGTCGTTTCGGCGGTGGTGCTTCTGTTTGGCGCTGTTGTCGGAGCCGGCGCCGCGCAGGTCGAGCTCGATCCGTTGCTCGAGCTGCTCGTCGAACAGGGCGTGATTACGATGGAGCAAGCTCTCGCGGTGCAGGCCGAGTACGATCGGCGGAGGCTCGCCGAGCCGGCGCCAGCGGCATCGGCGGTACCCGCGCAGGCGGTTGCCATCGAGGCCCCGGAAGCGGCGCCGGCAGAAGAAGAAGCTGCAGAAAGGAAAGACGAGAAGTGGTACGACCGGATCGACTTCAAGGGCGATCTGCGGCTGCGGGGGGAGTTCTTCAAGGTCGACGGGATCTCGTCGAATGATCGTCGGGAGCGATTTCGGGCCCGCATCCGGCCCGGGATCTACACCGACATCACGGATTGGATGGAGGTCGGCCTGCAGCTCAGGAGCGGCGATCCGGATGATCCCGTTTCGGACAACAGCAGCTTCGACGGCGGCTTCTCGCTGATCCCGATCTCTATTTCAGAAGGATTCGCAGGCTTCCATTTCGGCGAAACGCTCGACCTCACGATCGGAAAATTCGACCCGAAGAAGAAGTGGGTCGTGACCGACATGCAATGGGATGACGACGTCACTGTCGAGGGGGCGATGCAGGAGCTTTCCTTTGGACCGCTCAAGTTCGACCTCTACCAGTACATTCTCGAGGAGGACAAGAGTGAACGTGATTCCTACATGCTTGGCGGCCAGCTCTACGGCAAGTTCGACTCTAACTCCGTCGGCAGTTTTACGGTCGGCGCGGGATTCGATAGCTGGGTCCGGCCGCAGAAGGTGGCAGATCTCACACTCAGTGGAAAACTCAAGGGCAACCGCGTCACAAATCTTCTCGACGACCAGGGCCAGCTCGTGAGCGATTTCGAGATCGTCAACGCCTTTGCCACCTGGAGCTGGAATAAGAGCCAACGCTGGCCCGTGAAATTTTCAATCTTCGGCTACATCAACACCGGAGCTCAGGGCCTCGGCAAAGAACACGACACGGGCTATTTCGTGCGCCTCCAGGTCGGAGACTACAAGAAAAAAGGCCAGATGATGTTCCGGGCGAGCCGTTACTACTCGGAGCCGGATGCCCTCTTCTACGTCTTTGCCCAGTCGGACACGACGATGGCGTCGGATGTCGACGGCTATCGCTTCGATTTCCGCCTTGGCTATGTCAAGAAGTCCTACTTCAACATCACCTGGTATCACACCAAACCGGTCTACTCCCTGTTTCCAACCATGGACCGGTTGCAGGTGGACTACATCATCGTTTTTTGAACGAATGAACTTCATCAGACCTTCACACGGTCTCCATACAGTCGCGATGGCGGAACAGCCTCACAGGCGGTACCGCTCACAACGGAGGACAAAAATGAAATCGATCAAAGTGTTGACTGTCATGACAGCGGCTCTACTTTTCACTGGCACCGCGGTCGCCAGTGGGCCGATCCTCGACCCGGGTCTCGTGAAATATGAAAAGGTTGAAGGACTGCGCGGCACCCTCAACGCCGCCGGCTCCGATACCATGCTCGAGCTCCAGACCCTGATGGCCGAGGAGTTCCGCAAGCTCTATCCGCAGGTCAAAATTCAGGTCGAAGGCAAGGGTTCGTCGACCGCCCCGCCGGCGCTCATCGAAGGCACAGTCCAACTCGGTGATATGTCGCGCAAGATGAAGAACAAAGAGCTCGACGCCTTTGAAGAGGCCTTTGGCTATGAGCCGCTTCGCATTGACGTTTCCCTCGACACCCTTGCCGTCTTCGTCAACAAGGACAACCCAATCGAGTCGCTGAGTATCCAGCAGGTCGATGCGGTCTTTTCCAAGACCCGCAAATGCGGGGCGGCCGCAGACGTCAGCACCTGGGGCCAGCTCGGTCTCGGAGGCCGCTTCGCAACTGCGCCGACCTCGCTCTACGGCCGCAACGCTGCGTCCGGCACCTACGGCTACTTCAAGCAGCACGCCCTCTGTAAGGGTGACTACAAGGACTCGGTAAAGGAACAGCCGGGGTCGGCCTCGGTGGTCCAGGGAATCGAAAAGGACGCCTACGGCATCGGCTACTCGGGCATCGGCTACGCCACCTCCGGCGTGCGCGCCGTGCCACTGTCGCCAGCGGAGGGCCAGCTGGCGGTTGCCGCCTCGTCGGAAAACGCGGCCAACGGCAGCTACCCACTGGCGCGGTTCCTTCACATCTACGTCAACAAGGCGCCTTCGAAATCGCTCGACCGGCTGACCGCCGAGTACCTGCGCTTCATCCTGTCGGCTCAGGGTCAGCGGGTCATCATCAAGGCCGGTTTCGATCCTCTCGACGCCACGACTGCCGCCGAGCAACTGGCCAAGATCGGCGACTGAATGCGCCCTCTCCTGACCGAACGCCGCAAGGACCAGCTCGCCACCGCGCTCATACGCGCTGGTGGCCTGCTCGTGATCCTGGTTGTGGTCGGGATCGTGATCAACATCGGCTCCGAAGCGGTGCCTCTTTTTCAGCGGGCTTCTCAGGGTCCCCTCGAGGTCGTCGCCGAAGGTGGCGATCCGTTGGTGGCGGGCAGCGATCCGCGGCGCGAGGTGGTCTGGGTCCTCGACCGTGCCGGCACGATTTCTTTCCCCGGAACGGCAGCCTTCGAGGACCTGGAGATCGTGGACGAACCGACCTCCGAGCTGGTCGCGGCCGACCAGGAGATCCACGGCCTGATTTCGGCGATCAGCGATGCCGGAGAGGTCTTCATCGGACGTCTTCGTTTTCGGGATGTCTGGGAGGGTGACGACAGACGCACAACCGCTCAATGGCGACTCGTTGCGGACAGCGTCGTGCTCGAAGGAGGCGACTGGGCTGGCGTGACCGCCAACAGTGACGAGGAGGGGAATCTTCTGGTCGCGGCTTGGCCGGCGCGGGGAGAGCTCGTTCTCGCTTCATGGGATGCCGAGGACGAGTCCTGGGAATTGGCACGGACGCTGTCGTCGCACAGTGCGGTCCGCATGGTGTCGGTCGCTGAAGGTCTCCAAACGTTGGCGGTCGTGGGCGGCGACGGATCGCTGAAGGTCCAGCGTTGGCCTTCGTTGGATGAGGTTGCAGTGGTCGGCATCGACTCGAGGATCAGCGCCTCCCGCTTTCTGATTGGCGGCGGCACCCTGGTTGTCGCCGCCGGGGACGGCTCGGTGAACGTGCTCCTCGAGGTCCCCCGGCTCAAGGTCGAGAACACGGGCTCAAAACCGTTGAAACTGGCAGGCGTGACCATAGGACCCGGCGAGGCGGAGGTTGTGCGGGACGACGAGATCGGCCGCAAATACTCCAACCGTTCGGACATGACCCTTTCGGGCGCGCCTTCAGAGTGGCGGGTGGTGAGGACTCCAGCGCCGTTGACTACACGGGCGACGGTGATCGCGCCCTCGAGCCGCCGTCGCGGTTTCGCTGTCGGAGCGGAAGACGGCAGTGTCACGCTCTACCATGCGACCTCCGGCCGTCGTCTTTTTCGCGATCTCTGGGCGGAGGGACCGGTGGCGTCGCTGGCCATCGATCCGAAAGGCGACGGCGCGGTAGCTCTCTCAGGTCGTGCAGTATTGCGCCGGGCGATCGACAATCCCCACCCCGAAATCAGCTTTCGCACCCTCTTTTTGCCCGTGTGGTACGAGGGTTATGCGGCTCCCAAGTGGGTATGGCAATCGACCGGCGGGTCGGACGCTTTCGAACCCAAGCTGAGTGTGTGGCCTTTGGTTTTCGGGACCCTCAAAGCAACCCTCTACGCAATGCTGTTTTCGTTGCCGCTGGCGTTGATGGCGGCGGTCTATGTCTCGCAACTCGCGCCACCGTGGCTCCAGGCGGTTGTCAAACCGACCCTCGAGCTTATGGCTGCCGTCCCCTCCGTAGTGGTAGGTTTTATTGCAGCTCTGTGGCTGGCGCCGCGGCTGGAGGCGGCCCTGCTCGCGGTCCTGCTCGGTGGGTTTGCGCTGCCTTTATCGGTGGTCCTCGCTCTTGCCGTGTGGCGGCTCCTGCCTGCGGACCTTCGTCGTCGGCTCCCGGACGGCGTAGAGATTCTGGTCCTCCTCGCGGTAGGCTCTGCGGTCGCGGCCTTCGTGAGCCTGGTGGCCGGGCCGATCGAGAGCCGGTTCTTTGGCGGCGATTTCCAACGCTTTCTCTTCACCGAGTGGGGCCTTCGCTACGACCAGCGCAACAGCATCGTGGTCGGTCTCGGACTCGGCTTCGCGGTGATACCGGTGATCTTCACCATCGCCGAAGACGCCTGCTCGGCGGTTCCCCGGGCGCTGGTCAACGCCAGCCGGGCCCTTGGTGCTACTAAATGGCAAACGGCGGTCCGATTGGTTGTGCCGGCGGCCAGCCCCGGCCTCTTTGCGGCGGTGATGCTCGGCCTCGGACGAGCCGTCGGGGAGACGATGATTGTTCTCATGGCGGCCGGCAACACCCCGCTGCTGGACATGTCGATCTTCAACGGCATGCGAACGATGTCGGCGGCGATTGCGGTGGAAATCCCGGAAGCGCCGGTGGGCGGAACGTTGTTCCGGGTGCTCTTCCTCACCGGCACCCTGCTCTTCGCCTTCACCTTTGTTCTGACGACCGCGGCGGACCTCGTCGGTAGCTATCTCCGGAAGCGCTATGCGCGATTCTGAAACCCAACGGGCTTCCTTCGTCGGCGAGCAGAAAGGCCTGGCATCCGGCCTGCCGGGGATCTGGACCACGGCCCTGGCGACGCTGGCCGTTCTCCTGATGCTGACTGCGCTGCTGTGGATTGTGGCGGTCAACGCATTCGGCTGGTTTTGGCCGGCACGAATTTCTGAGTTTGTGCTCGATGACGGCTCGGTGCGAATTGGCGAGATCACTGCGCGAGAGCTGATCCCATTGTTCGGCGAGGGGGAGGTCGGCGTTCTCTATCGGCTGCAACTCAAAACCGGCAACCGCGAGCTCACCCGAGCAGATTTCCTCTGGGTCGACGAGGATGACATCGCGGTTCGCTCACAGCCTGAGGATCTGGTGCGGGTCGTGCGGTCGGAGTACGGCGATGCATTCGGGCGCATCGTGAGAGCGTATCGCGACGACGGAGCGGCGATCGATCTGGAATCACCGGGCGCGCTCGAAGGCCTTCTCAAGACGGGCGAAGAGTGGCGCCGCGAACGACGCCGGCTCGAAAAAGAACGTGCGCGCATCCGCCAACCGTTGACCCATCTGGAAGAACGTCTCGATCTGCTGGAACGATCCGCACGGTCGCAAACGCCTGAGGGTGGCCGGGAGACCGTGGAGCTAGAGGATGCCGTTGCGAAAGAGGCCGAACGGCTCGGGCCGCGTCTTGACGCGCTACTCCATGACCAGGAAGACTACGCGAGGCGCCTCCTGGAGTCGCGGATCATCCTCCTGTCCGGAGGGGACGAGATCGAGGTGCCGCTCGCCAACGTCATCCAGGTGATCTGGTCGAACAGATTGGGCTGGATTTCTCGAACCGTCCACGCTGTTCGCGAGGGTGTGCTCTTTCTGTTCACAGAACCCCGCGAGGCGAACACTGAGGGCGGAATTTTTCCCGCGCTCTTTGGTACCGTCCTCCTCGTACTTCTGATGAGCGTGGCGGTTGTGCCGCTCGGAGTCGTGACGGCCGTCTACATGACCGAGTATGCCAGGCCAGGCCTGCCGCTGAGGTTGGCGAACCAGGCGGTCAACAACCTCGCCGGCGTGCCGTCGATCGTCTTCGGGATGTTCGGCCTCGCGTTCTTTGTCTATGAGGTCGGTGGTGCGTTGGACCGGGCCTTCTTTGCAGACAAGCTGCCGACGCCGACCTTCGGTACCGGAGGCGTGTTGTGGGCCTCGCTGACCCTGGCCCTCTTGACGGTGCCGGTGGTGGTCGTTGCGACCCGCGAGGGCCTGCTGGCCGTGCCCTCGAGCTGGCGAGACGGGTCCCTGGCTCTCGGTGCCACCCGCTGGCAGACCCTGCGGCGGATCATTCTTCCGGCGGCCATGCCGGGCATTCTCACCGGGTTGATTCTGGCCGTGAGTCGCGCCGCCGGCGAAGTGGCACCGCTGATGCTGACCGGAGCCGTCAAGATGGCGCCGAGCCTCCCGGTCGATGGCACCGCGCCCTTTCTCCACCTCCAGCGCAAGTTCATGCACCTCGGCTTCCATATCTACGATGTGTCGATGCAGTCGCCGAACGTCGAGGCGGCCAAACCGATGGCCTTTGCGACAACCCTCGTGTTGTTGCTGCTGGTCATTCTTCTCAACCTCACCGCGATCGTGGTCAGACGTCGACTGCGGCGCGCGTATCAAGGACAGGCAGTGTGATGGAAAAACCCCGTGACGAGATCTCGACGGACGGTCAACCTAACGTCTTTCGCAGCCCGCTGAATCCCTCGGCGGACGTGGCGACGACGGATGACCCTTTGCCGGGAGGTATCGCCCTCGCAAGCCGGGGCCTCCACCTCTATTACGGGGAGACGCACGCGCTCAAGGGGATCGACCTCGAAATGCCGGAGCGTCAGATCACGGCGCTCATCGGACCGTCCGGCTGCGGAAAATCGACCTACCTGCGCTGTTTCAACCGCATGAACGACATGATCGAAGGGGTGCGGGTCGAGGGCCAGATCATTGTCGAAGGTCTCGACGTCCACAGACCGGATGTCGACCTCGAACGACTCAGGAAACGGGTCGGTATGGTCTTCCAGAAATCGAATCCCTTTCCGATGTCGATCCACGAAAACATCAGCTTCGGCCCCCGCATGACGGGAGTTCGGGGACGCGGACGGCTCGACGAGCTGGTGAAAAAATCGCTGCGCCAGGCGGATTTGTGGGAGGAGGTACGCGAGCGTCTCGACGACTCCGCCCTCGATCTTTCCGGGGGCCAGCAGCAAAGGCTCTGTATCGCCCGTGCGTTGGCCAACGAGCCTGACATCCTCCTCCTCGACGAACCGGCATCTGCGCTCGATCCTATTTCGACTGCAAAAATCGAGGAAACTCTCCTCCAGCTCAAAGAGAGCTACACCATCGTCATCGTGACCCACAACCTCCAGCAGGCCGCGCGGATCGCTGACCGGACGGCGTTTTTCATGCTCGGCGAGCTGGTGGAGTACAGCGACACAACGACCATGTTCACCAACCCGGAGCAGGGGATCACCGAGGAGTACATCACCGGGAGATTTGGATAGAAGTGATTGACCTGATAGAGTTTAGCGCGTAGGAGCTCATATGCAACGGCAATTCGAAGAAGAACTCGAGGAAATCAAGCACAGCATCCTGTCAATGGCCGGGCTTGTGGAAAAGTGTCTTGACGACATCGCGACCTCGCTCTCCGATCTCGACATAGCCCTGGCGGAAGCTGTCATCGAAAGAGACGAGGAGATCGATCGGTTGGAAGTCGAGATCGATCGCCTTGCGACGGAGTTCATAGCGCGCCATCAACCCACCGCAACAGACCTGCGATTTGTGATCGTCGCCATCAAGATAGGACCCAATCTCGAACGGATTGCGGACCAATCGACAAACATCGCCGAGCACGTTCTCCACATGAGCAAGTACCCGCAGCTGAAGTCTCTGGTCGATTTGCCGAGGATGCTCGGTCTCGCCCACGCCATGGTTTCTGACGCCATCGCTGCATATGTGTCGCGCGACGCCGATTTGGCTCGTAACGTCATCCTTCGCGACGACGAGGTCGACGCTCTGTACCTGCAAATATTTCGCGTACTGCTCACCTACATGATCGAGGATCCGAAGACGATTTCCCGCGCCATCGATTTGATCCTTGTTGCCCGCGCTGTGGAGCGCATCGCCGACCAGGCAACCAACATCGCCGAGGAAGTCGTCTACCTGGTGGAAGCCAAGCCTATCCGCCACGTTGATATCGAAGAGGAGGAGTGAGATGACGCCGCAGCGCCTCGTCCTTGTTGAGGACGACCCGGATCTTTCGACCACCCTCGGCATTGCCCTGGAGCGCGACGGCTACCAGGTCGCGCGCTTCTCCACCGGACGCGATGGGCTCGAGGGTATTCTCGACAGCCCACCCGACCTCGTCATCCTCGACCTCAACCTGCCGGACCTCGACGGGCTCGGTGTGTGCCGGGAGCTCCGGGAGACGCCGGCGGTCGCAGATCTGCCGATCATCATTCTCACCGCGAGGGTGACCGAGAGCGACCGCGTGCTCGGGCTCGACCTCGGCGCCGACGATTACATCACCAAGCCGTTTTCGTTGCGCGAGCTCAGGAGCAGGATTCGTGCGCTCCTGCGCCGACGGAGTCTCGACGGAGGTGTGCCGGAGGACTCCTACCAAGATTCTAGGATCGATGTGGACCGTGGAGCGATGGAAGTGAAGCTCAATGGAGAACCGGTCCGGCTCACGATGCGTGAGTTCGAACTCCTCTGGTACCTCGTGACAACGCGGCCGCGAGTCGCCTCGCGTGAGAGCATCCTCGAGCGGGTGTGGGGCCTGTCGAGCGAGATCGAGACCCGAACCGTGGATGTTCACGTTCGCGCGCTTCGCAAAAAGCTTGGCTCTGACGCCATCGAGACTGTGATTGGAGCCGGCTACCGATTCAGAGGCTATCCGTGAAGCGACGCCGCCACGTCCTGACCGCCTTTCTGGCAGGCCTGCCGTTGCTGGCGCTCGGCCTCGTTGTGGTATCGGGACGCGGTGGCGGGGACGCCATCCTGGTCATTTCGCTGTGGGCATTAGCGGTTGCGGTTCTCGAATGGGTGACCTGGAGCACCGTGGCGGCTCCGATGCGGGAAATATTGCGTGACCTCGAGGCTGAAAATGCTCGCCAGGCGCAACGTGCCCTGCGGGTACTGAACGACACCGCTTCCGCCTGCGAGATGGAACGCGCCCGCACATCAGAGCTCCTCGAGGACCTGACATCGAGCCTCGGCGACGGTTTGCTGGTCGTGAGTTCAGAGCTCGAGATCCGGCTCATCAACCGAGTCGCCCGGCGATTCTGCGGCGTCGAGGGTGCGGCCCTTGGGACCCATCTCTTGGAAATCCTGCGCAATCCGGACGCCGTCCGTGCGGTGGAGACAGCCGCGGCTGGCAACGATCCGGATCCAGTGGTGATCGAGAACCCACGCGGTCTGTGGGAGGTCCATGCCTTTCCGGTGCGCGGCGGCGGCGCAGTTGTGCTGTTCACCGATGTTGGTCTGGTGCGGCGGGCGGCCGAGTTCCGGCGTCGCTTCGTCCAGGACCTCAGCCACGAACTGCGTTCGCCACTGACCGTGTTGCGGACGACGGTAGAGGCGATCGAGGGCGAGGTCGATCCGCGGTTGGCTGCAATGCTGGTCCGTCAGGTCGAGCGCCTTGACCGCCTCACAGCGGAGCTCTACGAACTTGCAACCATAGAAGCGGGCCAGGTCGAGCTCCAGCTCGAGGGGGTGCCACTATCGAGTGCGGTTCGCGATGTGATTGCCGATCTCGCGCCCGAGGCCGCGACCGCCGAGGTCGAGCTCCGTACCGATGTCGACGAAAAGCTCAAGTGTTGGTGTGACCGTCGCGGGCTCTACCGCGTGATCCGCAACCTGGTCGACAACGCCATCAAGTACAACCACTCGGGCGGCTGGGTCGAGGTGCGCGGGCAATCAGAAGAAGGGACGCCGGTCATCGAAGTCGAGGACAGCGGCGAGGGCATTCCGTCCGGCGAGCTCAAGGCGGTATTGCAGCGCTTCTATCGGGTGGACCGTGCGCGCACGCCAGGTGACGGTGGCCTCGGTCTCGGCCTTGCCATCGTCAAGCACATGGTGCAGGCCCTGGGCGGAACCCTCGAGCTCGACTCGCGCGAGGGTGTTGGCACGACCGTCAAGGTGCGCCTCGTGCCGTCATTGTAGCTGGACTGAAGAGACGCCTCGGATCACTCGTCGTCCTGCGGATTCTCCAGATCGTCGTCTCGGAAACCGATGCGGTCGAAGGGATTGACCACGCTCGAGGCGATGTTCATGAGGTGGGCTGAAATCCTTTTCAAGAATCGTACGTAGAGCGCTGCGCTCACCGCCTCGCTACACACCAGGTCGGGGTCCTCTCGGACGATCAGCGAATTGAGGATCTCATCTGCTCGGCGGGCGATCCACCAGTGTTCCGACATCACCTCCTTGGCCTTGGCTTCGTCGCCGTTCGGAAGCGCTTCGATGAGGAGAGTGATCATTGTTTTGACCGTGGTCTCGATCTTGCGGACGTCGGGCTCCAGACTGCCGCAATCGAGCTTGCCCGGGTGTCTCAGGGCGAGGTCGACGATGTTCTTGGTCAGATCGCCGATGCGCTCGATGTCGATGACGATGCTGACCAGAGCGAGCCCCGCAGCAATGCTCTTGCTGGATGTGAGCGCGAGGTGGGTCAGGACCTTGCGGCGAACCTCGCGCTCATAGGCGTTGATGAGCTGGTCCTTGGCGTAGATGTCGATCTCGATGCGCGCGTCGTCGTGCTCGCGGAGCGAGCTCGAGGCAGCTAGGAACATCTCCCGATCCGCCTCGAGCATTTCGAGCGATCGGTCGTATGCCTGCTGCAGCATGTTGTCTTTGCGAAACAGTTCGAAAAATTGTTTGAACATCGTATTACCTCAAAAAGAGAATGGCCGCGAAGGGCACGGCATAGAAACAAACCAGGATATACACAATAGCGATCCAACGGTGGTTCGCCGCAACTACAGCAAATCCACGGGCAAGACGAAGCGGAATTCTGCGGATCGCAGGGATGGGCCAGATCATTGCGATGCCGCAGACGTTAAACAGGAAATGAGCAAAAGCCACAGTGACCGCGCTGATTTCACCGACCGCGAGAGCCGCCAACATCGCCGTGATTGTCGTGCCGATATTGGCGCCGAGGGTATAGGGAAAGATCTGGATGAGGCTCAGGATGCCGGCGCCCGCCAACGGAACCGCGAGTGAGGTCGTGATGCTGGACGATTGAACGAGGACCGTGATCAGGAGACCGAAGAAAAACGCCCTGCCCGCATTGGCGAAAAGGGTCTGATCAAAAAACGCCTCCACTCGACCGAGGACGATGGCCTTGAGGGCCACCACCAGATAGCGCAGTGAGGCAAACATGATGACAAGGGCAGAGATGAGGAGCAGCCACGGATGGCCGGCGAACAGGGTTGCCGCAGCTTTCACCGCGGGGCCGGTGAGGAGCTTGAGAGGACTGGCGAAAGTGAGACCGCCGATCTCCGCGAAGAGATTTGCCATCTGCGACGACAGAATCCCGAGGAAGTTTGTCGCCATTTGGAGCGGCAAAATCAAGATCACCGCGAGGATGTTGAAGAAGTCGTGAACCGTAGAGGCGGCGAACGCACGCTCGAACTCTCGTCCCCGGCCGATGTGACCGAGACTGACGAGAGTGTTAGTGACAGAGGTACCGATGTTGGCGCCCATCACGATCGGAATGGCGGTTTCTATGGGCATGCTCCCGCTACCCACCAAAGCGACGACCAGGGATGTCGTGGTCGATGAGGACTGCACGAGGGTCGTGGCGAGAACACCGACAAACAGACCGAGCAACGGGTTGGAGGCACTTTCGATCAGACCGCCGACAAATCCGCCCGAGAACATCTTGAAGGCCTTGCCGAGCATACCGATGCTGACCAAAAACCCGTAAAGGAGCAATAGGAGCGTCAGAACGCGAGCCCCGGTGCTCTGCCAGATCGAAACCTCTGCTCCAAGGTGTGTGCGCAAACCTTCGCCGTCGCTCATTGAAGGGGAGACCTCCGGTCGTCAATGACGCCGCGGCCGTGTGGCCGCAGCGTCATATTAGCAGCGACTCTGTTCGCTCAGGCGGGAATGTCAGCCGCAGGCTCCTCGTCATCGGCACGGAAGCTCTCGGGCCGGAACGGGTCTTCGAAGACCATTTGGAGGCTGGCCGTCTGCTCGGCGATCTTCAGGCAATCCCACGCGAGGCTGTAGGAGAGAATGCTCAAACGTGTCTTCGACGAGTTGTCCTGAATCCGGCGGATCTGGTTCTCGTCGAACTCGTGCACCAGCTCGCGAAGCTCTCGAGTCAATCTGGTGATAACTTCATGGTTGACTTCCGCCTTGCTCGACATGGTTTCCGAGCTTCGGTCGAGAACCTCGAAGGTTATCCGCGAGATACGGGTCAGCTCCTCGATCTGCGAGTCGAGCAGACCTGAGTGATGGTTCGAGACGTGGACGTAGGATCGCATGGCGACGTCGCGAACGCTTTCGCTGATCTCTTGGAGCGAGCTGATGGTTTGTGCAAAGCGTTCAGTGTTGGCGACCTTTTCGGCACGGCCGAGAAGACGCAACACCTTGAAAACGTTGGCGGCGATGATGTTCGACCACCGCTGCAGTTCTTTTTGCCTCTCTCGCGCCGTTTTGAGCTTCGATCGGTCGAGAGCAAAGAGCCCGGAGAATGCAACTTCGAGGACCTTGCGGACCTCGCGCAGAAAGATCCCGGTGTGCTCGAAGGTGGTCCGGGCCGCCGAGGCGGCGTCGGAGATTTTGCGCAGGTTGAAAATATCCAGCGCCGTCTCCTCTTTCTCCCGAACGCGGTGGAGGTCGCGGGTCCGGACCAGCAGGAGGACCGCCACGGCGCCGATAGCGAGGATCCCCCAGATCTTGCCGAAATAGATGACGACGGCAAAGACCCCGGAAACGGTGAACGCCATCATGGCTGTGACAAACCAACCACCGATCACCGTTAAGACGCCGCTCACGCGATAGACGGCGCTGTCCCGGCCCCACGCCTGATCTGAGAACGACGTTCCCATGGCGACCATGAATGTGACGTAGGTGGTTGAAAGCGGCAGCTTGAGCGAGGTCGCGAGAGAGATCAGGGCGCTCGCCACCATCAGATTGACGGCCGCGCGGACGAGGTCGAATGACGGCACGGTGCCGTCGGCGGCCGGTGGCGGACGGAACTCCGAACGATCGAGCCGACCGTTCGTCCATCGCCTGAGAGCGGAGGGCGCGAACCGCCCGCCGGTCTCGAAGACCGTTGACACGAGCCGGACAACGGCGCGCGACAGGGTGGTGGACTCGAATCTCTCGTAGCCCTCCTCTTGCCGGCCGAGACGGACCTCCGTTTTGGTGACGGTTCTCGCCTTGCGGGAAAGCCACAGGGTCACGACCATGATGATGCCCGCGATCAGAAGAAAGATGGTATTGGACCGAACCGGTTGGGCAAGCGCTTCCATCGTGGCGGTCAGCGGGTCCGCCGTGGCGCCGGCCTCCGTGTAGGCGGCCAGGCCGGCCAATGGGACGCCGATGAAGTTGACCAGATCGTTTGCGGCAAAGGCCATGGCGAGTGCAAAGGTTCCGACCAGGACGACCACCTTGAGAATGTGGACTCGGGTGAAGCTCATCAGGGCCTGGAGCACGACCGTAAAGAATACGAAGGAGGCCAAAAGAATGAGACCGGTGTGGCCTTTGATCCAGGCCAGGGTTTCGGGGGTGATGAAGGAGGCGCCTTTTGCTCCTTTGATGAGGATGAAATAGATGATGGAGGAAAGAGCGGCGCCGCTCCACATCGCTCCATACCGTTTCAGCCTTCTCTGGTAGTCGAAGGTGAAGAGGAGTCGGGTGGCGATCTGTACCAGAGCCCCGACGACAAAGGCCACGCCGACAGACAAGAGAATGCCGAAGATAATGGCCATCGCCTTGGCCGTGTTGATGTAGTTGACGACATCGCGAAAGGGCTCTCCGGCCTGGCTGATTTTGAGAAGGGATACCGCGACCGCCGCGCCGAGCAGCTCGAAGACGATCGAGACGGTGGTCGATGTCGGCAGACCAAAGGTGTTATAGAGGTCGAGAAGGAGGATATCGGTGAGCATGACGGCGAGGAATATCGTCATCAGCTCTGGCATCGTGAAGAACTGTGGATGAAAGATGCCTTTGCGCGCCACCTCCATCATGCCTGAGGAAAACATCACGCCGGCGAGCATGCCGAGACTGGCAATCACCATGATCACCGTTCGAGGCGCGACCCTCGACCCGATCGACGAGTTGAGGAAGTTGACTGCGTCGTTGCTGACACCGACGATCAGGTCGGATATGGCGAGCGCAAAGAGGACGATAATCGCGAACTCGAACATATTCACCTCAGTGGTTCTTGTTGATCAATATCTCGGTCATCTGAAATCGACGCGATGATTTTACACCGTGCCAGATGACAATTTCGACGACCGGAGCTCTTATTCCATTGCGGCGATTGGGATGCCGGCCGAACTGGCCGTGTCTGGTAGGCTGCTGCGGTGAAAATCATCGTCAATCCAGCGGCAGACGGTGGGCGGCTCGGCCGCGAGTGGACGCAAATTGCCGAACGACTCGGTGGGTGCGGTCTGTCCGCGCCAGTCGTTTTCACCGAGGCGCCATGGCACGCCACCGAACTTGCCGCCGACGCCATTTCTGAGGGCGTGCAAAGAATTGTGGTTGCTGGGGGCGACGGAACGGTCTACGAGGCGGCGGAGGGTTTGCACCGGGCCGGCGGCGGCGAACTGGCGATCCTCCCTCTCGGCACCGGAAATGACGGTGCGCGGACCCTCGGCATACCGTCGGATCTCGAGAGGGCGGCGCGAGCTGCGGTCAATGGCCGGATTCGGTCCGTCGATCTCATCCGGATCGGCGACCACGCGGTCTTCAATGCGATCGGTATCGGTCTCACCGGCGACATCAACGACCGCGCGATAAGCATCAAGGCGGCCAAGATCCCTTTACTGCGAGGGATCCTCGTCTACCTGGTGGCGGCGCTCGCGTCACTCTTTCGATACCGTATGCAGAAAGTGCGGATGGTCACCGAGGAACAAAATTACGCGGGAACCATGCTGATTCTCGCGGTCCACGGCGGACCGACCACCGGTGGCGGCTTCGCCCTGACCCCCGCTGCGGTGCCAGACGATGGTCTGCTCGATGCCTGTCTGGTGGAGGAGGTTGGGCCTCTTGGACGGTTGATGCGATTGGCGGCCGGGATGAAAGGTACCCTGGGCGCGAAGAAGGGGACCCACGAATTGCAGGCGCCGTGGCTCGAACTTCACTTCAACCAGCCGTTGCCCGCGCACCTCGACGGCAACTCGGTAACCCTCGAACCACCGCTCGCCCGCTTCGAGGTCATTCCGGGGGCTTTGAAGGTTGTAGTACCAAACGCGTAGCCCAAACCACCCGGGTTCAGGGTTCAGGATCCCCCCAAACCGCCTTTCGTGAAAAATGTTCTCGATGCATCCTGCATCCTGCATCCTGCATCCTGCATCTTGTATCCTGCATCTTGTATCCTGCATTCAGTGACCAACTTCCGAGGATTCTCCGGTGTCAACCCCTGAAGACGTTGAACGTCAAAGGGATGTGTTGCGAGCAAAGGCCATGGATCCGTCTCGAACAGATCTTTCCCAAGCGGATGATGCGCTGGTTCTGCGGGCGCAGAATGGCGACCACGATGCCTTTGGTGAGCTGGTCAACCGCCACCAACGCCGGGTGTGGATGGTGTGTCGGCAATATGTGGGCGTGGGAGAGGCCGACGCGGCGGCTCAGGACAGCCTGGTCAAAGCATTTACCAGGATCGGCGATTTCGATCGACGTGCCGCCTTTTCAACCTGGCTCACCCGGATCGCCATCAACACCTGTCTCGACGAGTTGCGCAGGCGGCGGCGTGAGGCGCTGGTCGACGAGGCACCCGATGGTGACGCCGAGCTCAACCTCCTCGAACGGGTGCAGGACGATGACGTCGGGCCGGAAAGTCGAATCATGCAGAAACAGGCCGTCGCCGTCCTCGCGGCCCATGAGAAAGAGTTGCCACCGCGTCAGCGCGAGATCTTCCGCCTCCGCTTCTACGCCGAGATGGAACTCGAGGAAATCGCGACCGCACTCGATGTCCACGTGGGAACGGTCAAAACGCAGCTGCACCGGGCGGTGCACAAGCTGCGGCAGGAGTTGGGAGCGTACCGATGAAGACTCATCTCGAAGAGCATGAATTCACCGCAGCGGTGGCAGGCCTCGAGCTCGAGGCGGCGGCCGAGGAGCACCTCGGTTCGTGCGTGAGCTGCCGCCAGCAGGTGTCCGCCACGCGAGCCGTCATCGACGTCCGACTGGGGGAGCTCCAGGCTGAGGCCCCGGACTGGGATCGGCAACGGCAAGAGATCATGTTGCAGCTGCCTCCGGCGCCAGCGGTCCGGTCATTTCGGCGCCGTCAGTGGGCCCGTCCATTGCTCGCCATCGCGGCGATCCTGGTGGTGGCGATCGGTCTCAGGGTGTTGTGGACGCCGGCGCCGGTGGCCGACCCTGGAGTCGTCTCCGAGCTGCCGGTGGAGCAGATTCTGGCCGAAGTCGACGCCATGTTGGCCGATGATTCCATCCCGGGCTTCGAGCTCATCGATCAGGAATTGAACGATGCGATTTTTGAAAATGGTACGTCGTGAGACGGCGGAAGTGGAGGCAGTCATGAAGAAAGCACTGATCATCATCGCGGTTCTCGCGATGGCGGGCCCGCTGGCGGCGAACGATTTCGATCTCCCTCCAGGTAAGTGGTGGGAAAATCCGAGATTGGTGGACCACATCGGTCTCGCCGACGAACAGCAGGATCAGATCCGGGGAATTGTCTTCCAACACGCGCGGAGAATGATCGATCTGAAGGCAGATGTCGACAAGGCGGGGCTCGATCTCGCAGAGTCGGTTGACCAGCAGGACTTCGACCCGGCGCCGGTTCGCGCCGCTTACGCTGTTTTTCAGACTGCACGCCAGAAGCTCGAGAACGAGCGCTTCGAGATGCTGCTCGGGGTCCGGCAGATCCTGACGTATGAGCAGTGGCAGAAGATCGAGGAGATCAAGCGACGGATGAAGCAGAACCGACCACAGCAGCAGCGCCGCCCCGGTGGCGCCGGTCAGGGCCCACAGGGGGAGCGCCCGCCCGGATACTGACGCCTCTCCCGTCAGCCCAAACGATTCTCGATACTGGATACTCGATCCGCCCACTCACCCGATACTCGATACTAGATTCTAGATACTCGATCCACCCGCCCATCCGATACTGGATACTGGATACTCGATCCGCCCACTCACCCCTTGACAAGAACGGAGAGGGACCGAGCATTTTGTTGTATCGAGCATCGAGCATCGAGCATCGAGCATCGAGCATCGAGCGATCGAGCATCGAGCATCGAGCATCGAGCATCGAGCATCGAGCATCGAGCATCGAGCATCGAGCATCGAGCATCGTGCGGCTGGAAATCTTGACACAAAACGGCCTGTCTGTTACAAATAACGCCCCTTTGTGTAGGGGAGAGGTGTGGAATGACTGATTACGCAATAGTCGAGCACGGCGGCAAACAGTACCGGGTCAGCGCGGGCGATGAGCTGCTGGTGGAACGCACCCAGCCGGATCTCAAGAAGGGCGACAATCTGCTCTTCGAAAAGGTCATGCTGGTGAGTCAAGGTGACGCGGTTCGTGTCGGACAGCCGACGGTTGACGGCGTGGTCGTGCGCAGCCAGGTGGTGGCACCCGTCCGTGGCGACAAGATCATTGTTTTCAAGAAGAAGCGACGCAAGGGTTACAAAAAGACCCAGGGGCATCGGCAGGACTACTACAAGGTTCGCGTCGAGGCCATCGAAGCCTAGGGGGCATCATGGCGCATAAAAAAGGACAGGGCTCGAGCCGCAACGGCCGTGATTCCAACGCGCAACGTCTCGGCACCAAGGTTGGTGACGGTCAGCGGGTGACGGCAGGAACCATCCTCATCCGTCAGCGCGGTACCCACTTCAAGCCGGGGAACAACGTCAAACGAGGCGGTGACGACACCCTCTTCGCCACCTCTCACGGCGAGGTGAAGTTCCAGAACCGGGGCCGTTTAGGCCGCTTCATCAGCATCGTTCCCAACTGATCGGTGCGCTGAACCCACATGACATTTCTGGACAAGCGGCCGAGCGCGGCGGTGTCGCGGCGGTAAGCGATGCTTGTCGATTCAGTACGGATCACGGTGTGGGCCGGTGACGGCGGCAATGGCTGCGTTTCCTTCCGGCGCGAGAAGTATGTGCCTCGCGGCGGACCTAACGGTGGCGACGGGGGCCGTGGGGGCAACGTGATCCTGGTTGCTGGTGAGGGTCTCAACACTCTCCTCCACCTCCACAATAGGCGCCAGGTGCGGGCGGAATGCGGCCAGCACGGACGCGGCTCGAACAAAACCGGCGCCGGCGGTGAGGATATTCGCCTCCTGGTCCCCCTGGGAACCGTGGTGCGAAACGCAACGAGCGGCGAGATTCTCGGTGATCTGGTGGAGGACGGGCAGGAGATGGTGGTGGCGACGGGGGGGCGCGGCGGTCGTGGCAACACGCGATTTTCCAGCTCGATCAATCGTGTTCCACGCACCGCTGAGGATGGGGCCAAGGGCGAGGAGTTGGAACTCGACCTCGAGCTGAAACTGCTTGCTGATGTCGGTCTGGTGGGTCTTCCCAATGCGGGCAAATCGACCTTGCTTGCTCGGCTCTCCGCGGCACGACCGAAGGTTGCCGACTACCCATTCACCACCCTCGAGCCCCATTTGGGAGTGGTCAGCCCATCAGGGGACGACCTTCGAACCCTGGTGATGGCGGACATACCGGGTATCATCGAAGGGGCCCACGAGGGGGCCGGGCTCGGGATCCAATTCCTGCGCCATGTCGAGCGCTGCCCGGTGTTGGTCCACCTCGTTGATCTGTCGTCGGATTCGTCGCTTGGCGAGCGAGTTGATACCATTCGTGGTGAACTCGAGGCCCACACGGCGCCGCTCGAAAATCGGCCCTGGATCCTGGTGGGGACCAAAATCGATGCGATGGCCGATCGCGAGGCCGGGTTTGCCGAGTTGGCGGCCACTGCGAAGGCCAACGGAGTCGAGTCGACTGCCATCTCCGCGGTCACTGGTGAGGGCATCGACAGAATGGTGGGGACGTTGTTCGATCTGGTTGAGGAGGCCAAAGAAGAGTCATGACACGGCGAATCGCGATTTATGGTGGGAGCTTCGACCCATTTCACCTCGGACATCTGGTGCCGGTGGTGCGCGCCCAGGAGACTTTTCTCTTCGAATCGGTGTATTTCGTGCCCGCCGGATCGCCGCCGCACAAGAATTCGGCGCCGCTCACGCCGGTCACTCACCGCCTCGCGATGGTCGCGATGGCAACTTTGCCCTACGACAATTTTTTCACCTCCGATGACGAGGTCTTCGCCCCCCAACCGACTTATTCGGTGGAGACTGTGCGGCGATTCCGGGAACGACACCCGGGAGATACCTTCTTTTTCATCCTTGGTTCGGACTCCTTTTCACAGATTTCCGATTGGGAAATGTGGGAGGAATTGGTGGATTCGGTCCACCTGGTGGTTCTTCACCGGGCCCACATGTGGGGCAAAGAGCTCGAGCAGCGGGTGCCGGAACGATTGTTGCCGCGGCTCCAGCTTGTCGAGCCGTTCGAAGAGGTTCCCGACCCCAAGGAGCTGACGATCTACCTTCTGAACCACGAACCATTTCCGATTTCCGGGACCTCGATCCGGAATCGCCAGAGCCGTGGGCTGCCGATTCGCGAGCTCGTTCCACACGAGGTCCACTCCTATATCGAAAAGTACGGCCTCTACTCGCCGGCTTCAATGACGGAGGAGTGATGGCGGACGCTCAACTGATGGACTCGCTCCGAATAGCCGCGCAAGCCGCCGCCGATAAAAAGGCGTTCCAGATCGTCGCCTTCGAAGTCTCCGAACTCACTTCGTACACCGAAAGTATTCTGATCTGCTCCGGTGCCAGCGACCGCCAGGTCGCTGCCATTGTCAATGCGGTACAGCGGCAGCTCAAGGAGGCGGGAAGGCGGCCCATCCACGTCGAAGGTGAGAGACGGGCGGATTGGGTTCTCCTCGACTATGGCGAGTTCGTGATTCACGTCTTTACCGAAGAGCGTCGGACATACTACGGACTCGATGGCCTGTGGGGTGATGCTCCGAAGCTCGATGCGGTGCCGCTCGGAATCGATGAAGGCCATCCGCAGTGAAGGTGCGCGTGGTCTGGCTCGGCCGACCGACGGCGAGCCCCTATGAGCGAGAGGTCGAGACTTACCGCAAAAGGGTCCATCGCAGATGGCCGGCTGAAGACCGTCCGCTGCGAGCCGCAGCCGGTGGACGCGACAAGGACCCCGAGCGGGTGCTGCGACTCGAGGCCGATGCCCTGGTTCGTCATCTCGAGCCCGGTTGGCGGCTTGTGGCCCTTGACGAACACGGCCAGACCCATACCAGCGACGCCTTCGCAAAAAGGCTGCAGAAGCAAGCTGACCAGGGTGTAGAGGGCGTTCTCTTTGCCATCGGCAGCGACCTCGGCCTCGATAAAACACTCATTGCCCGGGCCGATGAGAAGTTATCGTTGGGTCCCATGACCTTGCCCCACCTTTTGGCACGACTTCTGTTGTGGGAACAGCTTTTCCGCGCCGCCAACATGCTGGGTGGTGGTGCGTATCACCGAGTCGGCGTACAATGAGGGACGGTCAAATGGAGGACCGAAGGCCACAGTGTTGTGGGTGGAATTGGCCGCCCACCCTGTCGGAGGATTGAGCGATGAATAAAAGACAGCGAGAACGCTATCGCAAACAACTCATGGCAAAGCGGGAGTCCCTCCTGCAGCTCGTCAAGGCGGCTCGTTCCAGTGAAACCGAGGCCAATGACAAGGTGGCGCCGGATCTCGGCGATCGTGCCCTGTCCACGGTGATTCGTGATCTGAGCTATCAAGTGACCGCCAAGGAGCGAGACATCCTGCGCTGGGTCGACGAAGCCCTCGATCGTATCGAGGAAAGCACCTATGGGACCTGCGTTTCATGTGAGAAGAAAGTCCAATTGGGTCGCCTCGACGCCGTGCCGTGGGCGCGTCACTGCATCGAGTGTCAGGAGTTGCAGGATCGTGGAGAAATCTGAGCCTTCTCGATCAACGGCCACAATCACGCAATCATGAACCGGAAAAACCGAGCCACGGTAATCCAACCAGAGTGGGTGTGGAGGTGAGTGCTCCGGTCTATCTTGTTGCTTCGTCCGATGACTACCTGCTTGAAGAGGCGCTCGGTGAGACTGTGCGGGCGGTATGCGCCGATCTTGGGGATATTGATCCCGAAGCCATGCCCGAGGCTCTGACGCCGGAAGACCTCTCCGTCGAACTCTGCTCACCTTCACTCTTTGCCCCGCAACGTGTCCTGGTGGTGCCGGAGGTCCGCTCCTGGATCGACATACCGGCAAGACGTCCGCCGGATCCCCGCCCGTCCGAAAAGGCGGCCGTGAATGCGGCGCCAGTAGTGCAGGTGTTGGGTGAAGGGATAGCCGACGGCATTGCCCTGATCATGGGCGCGTGCTGTCACAGCAAACCCAAAGGTGCGCTCGTGGATGCGGTTGACGCCGCCGGCGGATTTCGCTGGCAGCCAGTCCCCGAACCACCCAAACCGTGGGAAGACGCCGTTCTGTCGAGGGAACAGGAAGCGATGCTCCGAAAGCTCCTTTCAAAGGTAGTCGGCGATGTCCGGTTCACACCGGAAGCGGCTCGATTGTTGCTCGAACGGCTCGGTTTCGCCCCCCGGCTGCTCGTTCAGGAGGGACGGAAGCTGGCGGCGGCCAACGTTAACGGGATGGTTGACGAGGACCTCGTGCTGGCCCTCTGCTTTCCCCAAGAGCGTTCCCTCGACGTTGTCTGGGATGCGGTCTTCGAGCGCCGCGCGGTGCCGATCCTCGACATCATGGCGGCCACCGAGGGCGGAATCCAGGTGCGTGATAGACAGGGCCGGCCGGTCACTGCCAAGGGCGCTCCATACGTCCTCTTCAGCCAGGTGGCGTCGATCCTCCAAAACCTCCTCTATCTGAGAAGGTTGGCGGCAGCGCACGGACTCGTTGGGGAAATGTCGACCGATAAGACTCGCGATGACTTCTGGTACCCGAGGCAATTCAAAAACGGACTCGGTCCAAAGCTCGTGGAGTTCGTGAAGGCCGATGCGCCTTCTCCGATGCAGCGAGCAGGCGGGAAGGCGCCGACCCTCTTTGCGCTCGGACGGCTGTTCAAAGGAGCCGGGCGGTACAGCGACGAGGATCTGGTGCAGGCTCTTGCCGGAGTGGGCGCCGTCGAGACCGCGCTGCGCGGAGATATGGCAGCTGAAGCGCTGTCAGTCTGGATCACGTCGATTCTCAAATGACCCACACTCCAACTCAACGGCTATACGGGAAGACGGCTATACGGCGCGAAGCAGAATCGCGCTCATAGCCGGTGACGCCGTAAACCCGCAGAGCCTTCAGATTTGCGATACGATGACTCTTCAACCCGATTTGGGAGAACTGTGAGCGAACACGACACGAGACCTGATGAGCTTGCCGAGGCTTTGCAGCGGGTGCGTCGGCTGGAGGCGGTGGTCGAAGCGGGCCTGATGGTCAACTCGACGCTCGATCTGGCAGAGCTAGCCGAACACGTCATAAGCATCGCGACGAGACTCATCAATGCCGAGCGCGGGAGCCTTTTCTTGGTTGACCGGGAGACCGGCCGCCTGCAATCAATGGTTGCCCAGGGCTTGACCACAGGTCCTCTGACGGTGGAGGTGGGTGAGGGCATCGTGGGTGCTGTGGCGGCATCTGGCGAGGCAGAAATCCTGGACGATCCCTATCTTGATTCGCGATTCGACCCCAAGGTCGACCAACTCACCGGGTTCCAAACGAGGTCTCTACTGACGGTGCCGGTTCGTGACCGCGAAGGACTGCTGATCGCGGTGCTGCAGCTCCTCAATCATCGGAGCGGGAGGTTCTCAATTGCAGACGTGGAGTTCCTGGCTGAGCTCGGTGTTTCATTCGCGATCGCACTGACAACGGCCGATCTCCACCGTGAGATTGTGGCCCGAGAGCAGCTGCGTCGCGAGGTCTGTCTTGCGGCCGAGATTCAGCGGGCCCTGCAACCCGAGGGCCGTGCCGACATCCCGGGTCTGGAAATCGAGGTTCTCTTCGAACCCTGTCACGAGGTGGGCGGCGACTACTGGGACGTCATCCCAGTCGGCGATGACCGCTGGTGGATTGTGGTTGCCGATGTCTCGGGTAAAGGTGTTCCGGCCGGGCTCGTGGCGTCAAATATCCAGGCTTGTCTGTGGACTCGGCGGGCGGGGTCCGAGCCCTTGACCTCGATTGTTGCTGATGTCAACGAAATCCTCTGCCGCCTCACCCGCGGTCGCAAATACGCCACCCTGGTGGCGGCAGAGTGGAATTCGACGGACGAAACCCTGACCTGGGTCAGTGCCGGCCATCCGCCATTGATGGTGAGGCGGAACGGTTCTGTTGATGATTTTGGAGCTACCGGCCGTCCAATTGGCCTGCTCTCCGACCAGAATTATGAATCCGAAAAGGCATCACTTGCCAAGGGCGATACGGTGCTGCTCTATACCGATGGCCTCCTCGAAGCGGGCGGAATCAACGGGTCTGAAGAGTTTGGGCTCGACAGAATCCGCGCCTGTCTCGCGGCTGATGGGGACCCACGTGATGTGATCGAGCGGCTCACCACGGTCCTTGCCGGTCATATTGATGGTGGCGAGCCTGAAGACGACGTGACCCTCGTTTGCATCCGGCGTAGGGGAACTGAAATCTGAAATTTCGAGGGCAATTTCTTAGGATCCGGCTTCGCCCAAAGGAGCTATGCCGTGATAATAACTCTCTCGGCGATCGCGGCGAGAAATTTTAAAGTAAACTGACCACCATGGCGGACAGAAAGATGATTTGGGTGGTGGACGACGATCCGGCGATCAGGGAACTCGTAACCTTCATGGTTTCAGAGGCCGGGTATGAGGTAGACGCATTCGCCTCCGGGGCCGAAGTTCTGGCGAATTCGGGCGAACTGCCGGACGCCATCCTCCTCGATCTCATGATGCCCGAGGTCGACGGCGTCGAAGTTCTCAAGGAAGTCTCTCGACTCCATCCGAAGCTGCCGGTCATCATGGTGACTGCTGACCACGACGTCCGGCGAGCCGTCGAGGTGACCAAGCTCGGGGCCTACGACTACCTGACCAAGCCGATCGATCAGGAACGACTTCTGACCACCCTCGGGAACGCACTGTCCCACGGTAGCCTGGCAAAAGAAGTGGAACGCCTCAAGGAAGAGCTTTCGGATCGTTATCACCTGCGCAGTATTGTCGGCTCCTCGGCGGCAATGCGGAAGGTCTACGATCAAATCGAAAAGGTACTCGAATCCGAGATCACGGTCTTCATCGCCGGCGAAAGCGGCACCGGCAAGGAGCTCGTTTCCAAGGCGATCCACTTCGCGTCATTGCGTTCGGATGGACCGTTCATCGATGTCAATTGTGCAGCGATTCCGGAGGGATTGCAGGAAAGTGAGCTCTTCGGCCACGAAAAGGGCGCGTTCACAGGGGCCCTGGCGACCCACCCCGGCAAGTTCGAACAGGCATCCGGCGGCACTATTTTTCTTGATGAAATCGGTGAAATGTCACCATCGGCCCAGGCGAGATTGCTCAGGGTCCTTCAGGAGCGAGTCCTGCAACGGGTTGGAGGCATTGAAACGATTGAGCTCGATGTCCGGGTGATTTCCGCATCCAACCGCGACCTCGCAAAAATGGTCGAGGAGGGATCATTCCGCCAGGATCTCTATTACCGTTTGGTGGTCTTCCCGATCACGCTGCCGCCACTGCGCGACCGCCGGGAGGACATTCCCATGCTGGTCGAGCATTTTCTCGAGAAGTATGCCCGCGATGCCGGCAAGCGGATCACCCGAGTCGAAGCCCAGGCGATGGAAGCGATGGGGACCCACGGCTGGCCCGGGAATGTCCGAGAACTCGAAAACGTGATCCACCGCACTCTTCTTGTTTCTTCAGGGCTCGAGCTCAAACTCGAGGATCTGCCGTCCGGAATGGGTGAGAATCAATCCTCGGCCGCTTCGGGAGCTCAGCCTGCAGCAAACGCCGGGTCCGCCGGCGGCACATTGAACCTCGAGGAACTCGAACGCGAGACCATCGTTCGGGCGATGGAGAGCAACAAGGGCAATCTTTCCGATGTCGCGCGCCAACTCGGAATCGGCAGATCAACTCTCTACCGCAAGTTGGAGCAGTACGGGCTGAGAGAAAAGAAGTAGCCCCTTCCGCCCCTCCGATGCTCGATACTCGATGCTCGATACTCGATCCCTAACCCATCACGGTTCCCCACAGACTTACTGAGTAGAGCGCAAGGAATCTCAACCGAGATCATCTGCGTCTGTCTGCGTGATCTGCGGTTTCTATTCGGGTGGGTGGGCGGATCGAGCATCGAGCATCGAGTATCCAGTGTCGGGTGGGAGGGGGGGCTACAGGACGTCGTCCCACCCCTTGTCACGGAGCGCTTCCACGACACCTTTGACGCGCTGTGCTTCATCCTTCGGTACGACCAACACAGCGTCAGGCGTAGCCACAACCACGAGATCGTTGATGCCAACAACTGAGAGTGCCGGGCCTGTGCTGACCAGAACATTGCCGCACGAATCTTTTGAATAGACCCGTCCGCGGTTGTGGTTGCCGGATGCGTCGCCCGGGATCTCCTCAGCGAGCGCTGACCATGAACCCACGTCCGACCAAGGGAAGTCAACCGGAACGGTCCAACACTTCTGGGCCCCTTCCATCACTCCAAAATCCACTGAGGTGGCGGGCAGTGTCGGGTAGACCTCGGCGACCACGGCATCTGCCTTTGAAGATCCGATGGCTTCGGCAAGCCGGCCGAGGCCTAGGGCGAGTTCCGGCAGTTGGTGGCGGATTTCAGCGAGGAGATCCGCCGCCCGCCACGCGAAAATGCCGGCATTCCATAGAAACTGTTTTGATTGGAGATAGCCTTGTGCCCGCTCCAGGTCCGGCTTTTCGACGAAGCGCTGCAAATGGTGAATCGCCCACTCGCCATCCCGGGAGTGTTCTTCACCGAGCTCGAGATAACCATACCCGGTTTCGGGTTTCGTCGGCTGGACACCAAAGGTCAGAAGACCGCCCTCGCGCTCGACCTGGTGCGCCCCTGCGGCCATTGCGGAACGGAAGCGTTCCTCCTGACCGATGACGTGATCGGCGGGGAGCACGATGCAGATCGCCTCGGAATCCCCGGCGAGCACGGCGTGGGCGGCAAAGCCCGCACACGCGGCGGTGTTTCTACCCACTGGCTCAGCGAGGACGTTTCCGTCTGGCAGCTCTGGAAGGATGTCGCGGCTGGCACTGGCGGTCGCGGCGGTTGTCACGACCCACACCCGTTCCGGTGGCACCAGCCCTTCGAGTCTCTCGAACGTCATCCGCAGCAGCGGCGTGTCGGTTGCGAGAGTCAGAAACTGTTTGGGGCGGTCGTGCCGCGAGGCGGGCCAGAACCTGGTTCCCGATCCCCCGGCCATGATGACGGCATGCAGCATGTAATCATCTTATCTTTTCCGACAGTGGAACAGATACTCGATTCTCGATGCTGGATACTCGGTCCGCCTACCTGCCCCCTTGACAATCCAGCGAGGCGATCTATCGATTCGCTGAATCGAGCATCGAGCATCGAGCATCGAGCATCGAGCATCGAGCATCGAGCATCGAGCATCGAGCATCGAGCATCGAGCATCAAAGGACTCGATTTAGAGAGGAAATTCTTTAGCCACCAACGATCGCCAGAATCTCGTCCAGGGAAGAGATTCTCCGATACGGCTCATCCGCAAAAAGCTCGTGACGGTCGATCAGCGCAGCACCGAGGCCCGCCGTTTCGGCGCCCGTGTAGTCCTCGAGCGGCGAGTCACCGACGTGGATCGCCTCTTCAGCCGAGATTTCCATCCGCTCGAGAGTGCGATGGAAGATCTCGGAGGATGGTTTCTCGAACCCTTCGATGGACGACACGGTGACCGTCTCGAAGATCTCGAATAGTCCAAGCGAACGGAGGATATCGGGCAAGCGCCGGTCCCAGTTTGAAATGACCGCAAGCCGGACTCCACGGCCGGCCAGGGCTTCGAGAGTGCTCATCGTTTCGGGAAAGACTTTCCAGACGCTGGCCTCGCAGAACGCAGCGTAGAGATCCTCGAGGAGCGGCTCCCAGGGGGCGTCGTGGTCAAGACGCGTGAGCACCTCGCGCACGAATTCACCCCACCAGCCAAGCTCACCACCTGGTACCGAGTTGTATCGGTTCTTTCCTGGAACCGTTCGCTTCTGAAGTTCGGCCCAGGCTTCCCGAAAAACTGGTCCGACTTCTTCCGCTCGGACCGGACGTCCGTGACGGCTAAGGTGATGGGCGTAGATCTCCCCCGGGCTCGGATTACAGTAGATCATCGTACCGCCGGCATCGAAGGTGACAGCTTTGAAACCGTTTTCTTTCATCGACGGAGAATACCCGATCGAGTGACAGGTCCTTTTCTTCCCTGCCCCCCTGCCAACCCGGGATCTGCCATACTCGTGTGTCAAATGATCGCGCGAAGGTATCTTTCTGTGAAGAACGGCAAACAAACAGCGATGGTGCATCTGCGCACATTCGTTGGGTTGACCCTGTTTTTTCTGTGCCTTGGCCCGGCAGTCGATGCCGGTCCAATTGAGGAACGTGTCCAGAACCATATTGAGGCGGCGGTGCAGGGTGGTCTGACCCCGGCCGACTACCATCATCTCGTCTTCGCTTTCAGCTGGCGAACGACTCTCGAAGACTGGACCCTCGCGGAGCAAGGACTCGATCGTCTTGCCGCCGCACGGTCGATTGATCCGCTGATGGTGGATGAGATCCGCTTGATACGCACAGAAATCGAGATCGATCGCGGCCACGACGCTGTCGCACGGGAGCTCTTTCGCACCATGGGCGGGCTCACATCCTGGTGGTTTCACGAACCAGTGGCCCTCGAGGAGCTCACCGACTTCGATGAAGTGGCGGTGGCACCGCCGCCAGAGTTCGAGTGGCGGGCGACACCGGGCACAGATCCTTCGGGATGGGTGCGGGTGTCGGGACTCGCCTGGCCTCCGCAACGGCAGATGGCCTACCTCGCGACAACGGTGGTGAGCGATCATGATCAGCCCGTGGCAGTGCGGGTTGGGGCGGCGCAGGTGGCGCGAGTTTGGCTCAACGGTGTCGAGCTGGTGACCACGCCGCAGCCTCTCGATCGGGCGCCCGACCAGGCGGTTGGCGGTGGGTGGCTGCGTGAGGGAGAGAACGCGGTTGTCATTGCTGTCGCCTCGGAGGACGAGCGCTGGTGGCTTCGCGCGCGCCTCACCCGACCTGATGGTTCAGCCATCGACGGCGTGCGAGAAATACGGCAGGCGCCAGCGTTGTATCCACCGATTGACTCTGGGTCGCCCGAGGTTCGCGAGCTCGGTTCGGAGATCCGCGAGGCACTTGCTGAGGGAACCCCTCAGGCTGCGATGGCTCTGGCGGCCTTTCTGGTCACCCGGCATCCAGAGCCGGTTGGGGGAGGTAGCGTTCGCGCTGCATGTCGGGATGCTCGCGCCGAGATGCCGGGTGAGGCGCGGCTCCTGGAATGGCTCGTCACCACCGAGCCGGGGGCCGCGCGGGATCTCCTTTCGGCGGCACTGGAACAAGACCCTGATCTGCTGTGGGCCCGGCTCGAGCTTGCGGCCTGGTACGGAGAGCGAGGGCTGTACGAGCAGGCCCACAGTCTCCTGGCCGAGGCGGACACCACTGGTGCCATTATTCGTGGTGCCATGCTCGATTTCGATGCCGCTCTATGGGGGCCATTGGTGGTGCCGAAGCTGGCCGAATTGGGTCGTGGATTTCCACGTTGCGTGAGGGTCAATATTGGTCTCGCCGAAGCAGCCATCGAAGCCCGTCGTTGGGATTTGGCGGCGGAAGCCACGATGAGGCTCACAGATGTGGCGCCAGGCGCCGTCAACATCATGGATCTCAACGAGAAGATGGCAGAAAGCTGCGGTGACGGCGCGGCGATGAGGGAGCTCCTGTCAACCCGCCTCGAGCGTGAATCGAACGCACCGCAAACCAGGGTACGCCTGGCGCGGCTACGCGCCGCGGATGGAGATCTCGAATCGGCCAGGTCGATTCTCTCCGATGGCCTCGAGCGCTCACCGACCGATGTCGATCTGATGATGGAGCTGGCCAGCATCGAGCACTCGGTGGCCGACGACGTGGCCGCCGCAGAGCTTGCCCGGGGCGTACTCGAAATCCGACCCCAGGACCGCCGTGCTCAACGTCTGCTCGAGTTGCTGGGCGAAGAGAGAGAAAATCTCGACTGGCTTCGCTCCCCGGAAGAGCTGTGGCTGATGGCCGATGCGGCTCCGGCCGCGACACCGGCAGTCGCTATTCTCGACCACCAGCAGATTCGTTTCCTGCCCTCACGCTTGACCGAGGAGAGGGTCCAACAGGTGTTCCTGGTCACCGATGCTGCGCGAGCTGACGAACTGCGGAGTCAACACATTCCCTATGTCGCCGAAAACCAACGCCTGCGCGTTCTGCGTTCGAGAATCCTGCGTCGCGACGGCTCCGAGGCTGGTGCGCGCCAGGGTGACACTCCCCGCCTGTCAGAGCCAGAGTTCAACCTTTATTACGACACGCGGTTACGAATTCTTCGATTTGATGAGCTTGAGAACGGCGACCTCATCGAGATCGCCTACGTTCTCTCCGAAACCGATGAGGCCAACGAGACCGGGCCTTACAACGGCGGTCTGATTTACCTCGGCCGCGGGGTTCCCGTGACGCTGATGGAGGTTGAACTGGTGGCTCCGAGCGCGGTTCTTCCGGATTGGGAGATCGCCAACCTCGAGGGAGAGCCGGTGCGCGATGAGGACGAAGATGGCGTCGTACGATTGCGTTGGGAGTGGCACGACCTCCCAGCCATCCCGCCTGACGTACCGGCCGCGCCGCAGCTCCTGGTCATGCCTTACCTGGTGTACTCGAACCACCCTCAGTGGGGTGATCTGGCAGATTGGTATGGACGTCACGTGGCATCAAGGGTGCGGACGTCGGAGCAGGTGGAGGAAACCGCCCGTCGCCTGGTCAATGGTCTCGACGACCGACTCGATCGTATCAACCGCCTCTACCATTTCGTGACCATCGATATCCGCTACGTTGGCCTCGAGTTCGGAGAGCATCGCTACCGCCCTTTTTCGGCTGATTGGGTTCTCCACCATCGTATCGGCGACTGCAAGGACAAGGCCGCCCTCCTGGTTGCGCTGCTCGATGTCATCGATGTACCGGCACGAATGGTGATGATCAGGACCGCTGATCTCGGTCCTGTCAGCAGCGACCTCGCCGTTCTCGAGGTCTTCAACCACGCGATTGTCTATCTGCCCGAGGACGATATGTGGCTCGACGGAACTGCCACCGGCCATGCACCATATCCACCGCCATCGGTGGATCAGGATGCGTTCGTTCTGGTCGTCGATGGATCACAGAGCCGGCCTCAGTTCTCGCCGGCTGTCGGCGCGGGGAGGACGAATATTCGCTTCGCCCTCGAACCCGGCGACGATTCCGATGTGGCGATCACGATCGAGACACGCGATACCGGTGAGGCGGCTGATCTTCGACGGGGGCGGTTCGCCGGCAGTCGGGATCCACAACGGTTTGCTCGCTGGCTGCAGGAGCTCTTTCCAGGGGCCCAACTCACCGGCGAGCCCACGATGCAACTGGTGCCGGGCCGCGATCCGACGATCGTCGAGCTCGAAGGCACGATTTCGAAGAGTGCGCTGGCGAGCGGTGGGGGCGTCGGCACATACCCTGGAGAGCTCGGGTGGGCGGCACGGATGGTGCCGGGCGGTACCCGACATGGTCCGTTGAAGATCAACGTCCGTCCCGACCTCGAGTGGTCCCTGGAGGTCGATCTCGGACGGCCCCCCAAAACCATGCCGGTCGCAGTCGAACTGGACACCCCGTTCGGTTCTTTGCGCATCACCACCGCGAGGCTGAACAACGGCTACCGGGTTGATGGTTTTCTGCACTTCGAATCGGGGACCTACGATGCGGAGGAGGTTGGTGGACTCAGGGAATTTCTGGTGACGGTCGAGAGACATCTGGAGAGACGGTTGGAGGCACCATGATCAAAATGTGGCGCCACGCTGTTCTGATCGTCCTGTGCCTCGTCCCTTCGCTGGTGGTCAACGCAGGTTGGTGGGAAGTGTGGCAGGCGGGGATGGAGTTCGACCTCGACAGCGCGCGTGAACACGCCCTGGCGACCATTGCTGCAGACCCGAGCAGTGCCGACGCAGTGGCGGCCGCCTCCTGGTGGCTCGCAAATATCGAGGACCTCCCAGAACCGGAAGAGGTGCTGGCAGCGGTTGACAATGGCCGCGATCCGGAGCTTGGGTTTATTCTCGAGCGGGTGGCGGCCCGCCTCGGCGCCCGCCCGCCTGCTGGAGCGCTGACAACCGCCGAACTGGCGGGCGCTTTTGGTGTCTTCAGCACCCTCGATCTGGAACGAGACGTGGTGCCGCCGGATTCGGAGTTGCTGCCGCTCGGCAGGGTGTGGTCCGAACCCGCAGTTCCATTCCGCTTGCTGATGCGAACTGCCGACGCATGGCACGGGCCACCTCGGGCCATGATGGCTGACGGTGTCTTTCTCGTCTCCTGGACGTTGGACGTGGCAGCGGAAACAAATGGTTGGATGGTGGTCGAGGCGAGCGGTGGCTACAACCTGGAGTTGGACGGACGCCCAGTTGACCGACGCAGATACTGCGGACAGGTGGATCCAGGCGTCGTCTGGTACCGCCTGCGTCTCGCTCGAGGGTTGCACCGGCTGCGGTTGGAGGTGGCATCGCCGGATGGCCCGAAAGTTCGGCTCAGCCTGCTCGACGATCAAGGACGTCCGGTCAAAGGTGTGGCCCGGATCGATCGGGCTGACGGAGGATGGGCCGATTCCGACATCGCCGCAGCACTGCCGCCTGCTTCCGACGAGCTCTCACGGCGTCTCGAGGCGAAAGACGCTACAGTGCCTGAGTTTCTTCTCGCTGCACAGCTGGCCCGTTTGCGTAGCGACCCGGAGGGAGAATACCGGTGGATCGAGCGTGGCCGCGTGGCCGACCCCGAAGATCCCTGGGCGGCGCTTGCCCTGGCTCGGCATTTCGTATCGGCAGATGGTGGCGTACCGGGAACCGAGCGAGCCCGGAACATCAGCCAGCTCCTGAGGGTCGCGAGCAGCATTCCTGGCTCACGTTTCTTCGAAAGGTCGGTGGCGACGCGCGAGGGGCGCGGAGAGGATGCAGAAAAGATCCTCGATCAGTTGGTGGCCGACCACCCGGACGATTCACGCGTTTTGCGAATCTGGGTTCGTGAGACCGTGAGGAGGGGGTGGGTCCGTGAGGCCGAAGAAGGGCTGGCTCAGCTGGAAGCGGAACTCCCGGGCTCCCTCGCCGTGACCGACCTTCGGTTAGAAGTTCTGGCCTCTCTTGAACGGTGGCGCGAGCGGGACTCTCTGTTGCGCGCCTTAGCCGTCGCGACCCCGGTCGAAACACGGTGGATCGGTCGGATGGCGTCCAGCTGCCTTGTCGGTGAAGCGGCTGCAGCTACTGCGAGTCTGGCCCCCGAGGTTGTGGACCCGGACCTCGATGTTCAACTGGTGACGCTGCTCCTGGAGAATGGAGATATCGGCAGCGCGGGCGTTCAACTCGAGGAGGCGCGGGAGCGGTGGGGAGAACTCAGGGTTTTCGATGAACTCGGCCTATTGTTGGCCGGAGACGACCACGAGGCGCTGCTTGCGGCTCTGACCGGCGCCCTCGATAGGAACCCGTCAAATCTCCAACTCCTGACCTTGTCATGGCGCAACGGTACCGAACCGTTCTTTGCGCCCTTTGCAGTTGACGCCCACGATTTCGTCGGCAAACATCGTGATCTGGGGGAAGATGTTGATGCGGTGCTGCTTCTCGACCAGGCGGTGGAGCGGATATTCAAAGATGGGTCGAGCCTCTACTACTACCACGGGTTGACCCGCGCCAACACGCCGGTCGGAGCGCGACGGGCGTCGGTCCTACAGCCGCTGCCGGATGCCCACATTCTCAACATCCGGATCCTCAAACCGGATGGCGGCGTCGTGGTGCCGAGTGATATTCAGCCGGGTCAGGGTGGTATCACCCTCTCGGATGTCGATCCCGGTGATGTCGTTGAGGAGGAGTATGTCGCCTGGGTCGGTCCGACTGGTGCATCGCGCGACGGTCACCTCCCGCCCTACATTTACCGTTTTGCCGACCCAGATCGCGCGTTTGGACTCTCCGAGTACGTCCTTCTGGTGCCGCCCGAGGTTGATATTCAAGTGGACGGCAATTTCGAGGGCCTGGAGCGCAGCGAGAAAGAGTGGCAGGACCTGCGGATGTTGTATTGGCGTGCGGAAGATGTGCCTCCGATGCCGACCGAGCCATTTGCTCCACCCGCCCAGGATCTGATGCCTTGGCTCAATTATGGCTTTGGGGTCAGTTGGCAGGACGTGGGTGATGCCGTGCGGGACCGGGTGCTGCCGGTTCTGAGATCCTCTCCGGAACTCCGCGAATGGTCGCGGGAGGTGCTGGTCGGCGAGACGCCCGAGAAACAGCTCGATAGCCTGGTCGATACGCTGGTGGAAACCGTTGAGAGTGGCAACGGTGAGATATCGGTTGCAGAAACTGCCGGTGAGAGCTTTGACCGACGCCGGGGCAACCGGCTTGGCATCGTCGCTGCCGTACTCGTGGAGTCGGGTTGGGATGTCGACCTGGTACTCACCCGACCCTGGACGGACCGTGATCAACGGCTTCAGGTGCCGACCCTCGATGCCTTTCCAGGAGCCCTGCTACGGGTAGCTCTCGATGGTGAAGAAATCTGGTTTGACAGTCGCGAGGAACGGCGTGGCGTTGGCTCCATTCATGCTCTTTTCCAGGGAAGCGATGGCCTGGTGCTGCCGCTGTCGGATCCCCGTCAGCCGGTCGTGCGCATCGAAACACTGCCGACCTTTCCCAACCCTGATCTGGTTGACGAACTCGCCGTACGCGCGAGCGTTGCCACCGACGGTGGAGTGAATATCGCCTTTACGATGCCGCTTCGCGGGGTCCAGGCCGCCAGGCTTCTCGAAAGGCTGGAGAGCGTTCCGGAGGACCAGGTCAGAATGGTCTACCGGCAGATGGCCCTCTCGATGTTTCCGGGCGCCGACACGGTCGATGGAGAGGTCGAAAAAACCGAAGATGGCGCCATCATTCTTCTCGACGTAACGGTTCCTGGTGCGTGTGACGCAGAGGGCGACGAACTCGTGTGCCGGAGCCTGATCCTCGCCAACCCGGTGGTACCGACGCTGGCTCGTCTTCCGGAACGGACCTACCCCTTGATGCTGCGGTTGCCGATGGAGCGCCGGATCCAGCTTGATCTTGTGCCGCCGCCGGGGTGGGAGCCGAAAAAGAGGAAGCCAAGACAGCTGGATGCCAAGTGGGGGTCCGTCAGCGAAACCCTCGAGACGGTCGACGGCAACCTCCAATCGGTTCTGCGCATTTCACTGCCCGCGCAGACTGTTCCACCCGCGGACTATGCTGCCTTCGCCCGCTTCTGTCAGGCAATCGACGAGTTGACCACCCGACCACCCCGCCTCGAACGAGTTGCCGACTGACAGGATGGCTCGAGGCATCGATACAGCGTCCTCGAAGTTCCCCGAGTATCCAGTAACTTGTCCCAACCGCCCATTCGGTAATCAGTAATCAGTTCGTGATGGGCTGCGATGTTCTGGTTACTGGTCACTGGTGACTGATTACTTGACTCAACATCGAGAGGCGAAGCAGTGATCTCCTCGGTATACTCAGCGCCGAAATGGAAATGCTCGACGGCACAGTCATCGCGATGCACGGCCCGTTGGTCCGAGTGCAAATTGGAGGCGAGACCCTGGTGGTGGCCTCTCGGCGGCGCCTCAACTGGGAGGGCGGAACGCCGTCGGCGGCCCGCTTGGTTGTCGGTGATTCGGTGACACTCGAGATGCAGGGCGAGGACGGGGTCATCGTCGCTGTCCATGTACGCCGCAACTACCTTCTTCGCAAGGCGCCATCGAAAAACCGCGCCCAGATTCTGGCGGCGAATGTCGACCAGGCCCTCCTTGTCTTCGCCGCCCGCGAACCGGAACCCAAACCGGGTCTGTTGGATCGTTTCCTTGTCGCCTGCCGGCTCGCAGGCATCGATGCTGTGATCACGATCAACAAAGCCGATCAGGGGACCGAGGAGGTCGAGCAATGGCTCCGGGCCTACGACCATCTCGACAATCGAGTGCTCCTGGTGTCCGCCCGCACCGGCTGGGGTCTCGGCGTCGTCAAGCGGATGCTGGTCGATCGGACCACTCTCTTTTGTGGTCCCTCTGGCGCCGGCAAGTCGTCACTTCTCAACGCGGTCTATCCCGGATTCCGGCTCAAAGTGGGTGAGCTTTCGGAGAGTACCGGAAAGGGGAAACACACGACCAGCGCGGCCGAGCTCATGCCGCTGCCCTACGGCGGGTTTGTGGTCGACACTCCAGGCCTCAAGGAGTTCGGCGTGTGGGAGGCAACCCGGGAGGAGCTCGAGGGGGCATTTCCGGAGATCGCGAGTCATGCCGGTGATTGTCGGTTTCCCGATTGCCGTCACGATCAGGAGCCCGATTGTGCAGTTCTCGCAGCAGTTGAAGCGGGCGAAATCGCCGACCATCGATTCAAGAGCTATCTGAGGATCCTCGAAGAAGCCCTCGAATCGTGAGTGAGGAATTAGGAATGAGGAATTAGGAATTCCAACCCACCCACTCGATTCACCACCAAGGCACCAAGAACACCAAGAGCCAACAGGGTTATCAGAATTCGTCTCCGGGTTTATGCAAATGGTTCGTGGGCTGTGCCACCCGAAATTCTGATAAGCCAATCAACACCTTGAAAATCTATTCGAGCATCCAGAAACCCGCCTCAACCGCCCACCCGGTATTCAGTAGTCAGTTTGTGTTATGGCGGCGATATTCTGGCTACTGATCACTGGTTACTGATTACTTGGTGAGCTCATGGAGAACTTGGTGTCTTGGTGGTTCAAATTGATCGTAGCGAGCGCGACCGGCTGTCCGGGTAGACGGCTATACGGCAGGCATACGAACTTGACAACTCAGACGCAACGCGCTTTACGTTTCGCCGTAAAGCCGTCTATCCCACCGCGCGATGCGGGGCAGCGAGGAAACACGCGAGATAACCGGGCCGGCTGCGGAGGGTTGCCAACGGGGTCGCCATGCCCGCGGTTTCGCGTCGCAAGCTCTCATAGATCCGGGCGAGCTCGAATCGATTGCGAAAGAGCCACATTTCCATTGGTTCCCCGGGTTTGAGCTCTGGTGTCTGGATAGGCACCCGGATCGCATGCAGGAGGACATCGTCGGTGTCCCGGTACTCACCGAAGATCCATTTTCTATTTCCATCCTCCAACAGGTAGGTAATCACGAGAAGATTTGTTTCGATCGTCTCTTCAGTGGCGACCGCTACATCCCTCGGCGATTGGTCGCCCTGGGTGTGGTGGCGGAGGAGGCCAACCAGCGCACGTTTGAAGGGAATCTCCTCTCGGCCCTCTGGCATCTCTGTCAACACCATTGCCTCAACCAGCTCCTGGGGCGGAAGACCTTTGAGGCGGGCCACTCCGAGATAGCGGAGGCCGACAAACAGGGTGTCGGGCATTCCCGGATCAACAGGAAAAAGGACCCACCGGAGACTGTCGAGGGTCGCAACCGCCACGGTCGAGACCTCCAGATCGAGCTCCAGTTCCTCGATGAATGGCATTGCAATGACGACGCCCTCGTTGACCAGCTCGCCGTGGCCATCGATGGTCGCTGCGTAGGGTCGGGTCGAAATCTGTTCGCGCCCACTGCGAACCGAGGCCAGCGGTGACAGAAAGAGATCGACCTCTCCAGGGTCATAGCCGGAATGGACAAGGAATTCAGCGATGTCGGAAACCTCGCGTGCACTCTTGCCAGTGGTCAGGCGTGCGAGTTCAACGATACCGTGACCGAAGAACTCAAATCTCTTTGCTTCAGGACCCGGATGTAACATCGGCAGGAGACGATAGACCCCGTAGTTGATAGCGATGCGGATGCCGTGATTGAAAGGGAAACCGACCTTTCGGAGTTGCTCGTAGACCTGTTGAATTTCGCAAGCCGCGGCGATCACCCGTACGGCTCGCCGCGAGGTGTAGAAAGCGCCGTCACCGAGGAACTTCTCGAAGGTCAAACGACGGCGAAGGCGGATTGCCTCGAGGCGGTTTTGGAACACGTACATGAACTGAAGGGCGCGCTCTTCGGCCATCCGCCCCGCTTTGCGGACCTCTTCGAGGACGGTGGTGAAGTTCGAAAGGTCGTAGATTAGCCCAAAGCGGCGGACCGCGGAGTCGACGACGCCGGGTGCAGTGAAATCGTAGGGGCGGGTCGTTTTAGCGATCGGGATCTCTGAGGAACGGCCCCTCAAGACGAGAGAGGTCCCCTGCCGTTGCATGGGTAGGACACGCCTTCTCAGTGCGGCGAGCAGCTCGAAGGTCTTGAGCCGGACACCGAGGTCTCGTAGGAGATTCATCTGGACCACCGAGAGATTCAGTGTGTCGGCGAGCCCGGCAGTCTGAATGGCGTTCAGGAGCTTCGGCTCGAGGAGGGTTTCGGGCCGATCGAGTTTGAGGCCGGAACCGACCGCAAGCCGAAGCAGGCTCCCGACCTCAGATTTACGTGCTACCAGATCGCGGAGGCGCTCGAGCACCTCGTTGTTGGCCTGGACCACAGCCTCGGCTCGTTGTCGAAACCGTGCCTGCATGTACGAGCTGAGCTGAGAGATGTCCTGTGGCGGTCGGGCATCGATAAGGAGCAACTGGTCCTGGCAAATGATTCCGAGCAGAGGTGTGAGGACGGGCGTGACCTGCACGCTGGCCAGTTGTTTGAGATGATCGACTGCGGTCATTGCGGCGCGTCGCAGGAGATCGGCGATGACTGTGGCGACAGCCTGACGGATGTCGCCGCCATTTCCTTGCAGCGCACCGGAACGCGGATTGGAGGCCGCTTTTGACACCTTTGCCAGGGCCCGAGTGACCTCGCCGGTGTGAAAGAGGAGGAAGAGATCCACCAGCCCCCGGTGGTAGTCGTTCATCACGACGTTTTCCAGGGTCGCAGACATGGACTTGTGATAGCGGTCGCGGTGGGTCATCATCCGTTGCTTGTCGTCGCTGTCACCCATTTGCGAGCGAAGTCGGTACTCCGTCTCGGCTTCGACCAGTGCTTCGAGATCGCGTCGCAGCTTGAGCACCCCTTCGGAGAGGAGTAACGGATAGCCCCAGGTTACGACCTTTTCCTCATCGCGCCCGAAGATGGGAAAAGGGGCGGGCAACGATGCCGCGAGCACGGGAAAGAGATCGCACCAACCGCCGTCGACCTCGCCCCGGGTCAGGTAGACCGGATTGCGGAGTTCTTCCTGCAGTACCTGCCGGAAAGCGTCCGTGGTCTTCTCGTCTCGTGCCATCTTCCCATTGTATCTTCGAGCTCGCAAATCCCGCCGGATTTCTGCTGCGGCCGGAGATTGGCCGCAGGCTGAGGAGTCTTTTCCTGTCGGTCTGGGAGTCAGATTGTCGATTGATCATTTTGGGCCGGTTTGTGATACATATTTTAAATGCTCTTCGAAGATCTCGTGCGGGCTATCAGAGATTGCCCTTTCTTTCATGGCCTGCCCCCTGACGAGCAAATGTCGTTGGCGCGACTCGGTGGGGTTGACGTGCAATCTGTAGGGGGGGTCCTTTTTCGTCCCGGCGAGGTGCCCGCTGCTCTCTACCTGGTGATTGATGGCGTAGTCGAGATCTGCCGGGAGGAGAGCAAGGAAATCGGGCTGCAGCCAGTGGCCTATATCGGGTCTGGATCGACCATATCTGAGGCCAAGGTTCTCACCGGCACCGCCCTCAATTCCATGGCCCACTTTCCAGAGGGGGGGACCACCCTGCAGTGGCCTCGTCCGGTCCTGCTTCGCCAGCTTTATTCCTCGCGGGATTTTGCCCTGCACTATCTGCAGAGCCTGGCGCGGCGCCTCGAAGGAACTGTCGCCAATCTCGGCGCGTACAGCGGCAGCAACCTCCGCGGGAAGCTCGAACATTTCGATCTTCCGGCAATTCTCCAGACCGTGGTCGAGTCGGGGGCGACGGGGGTGCTCGAGGTCAACGACCAGGACGGAAACACCTTTGGTGCAATTCACACCCGGGACAAGATGATCGGGCGCATCCTTTGCGGAAATCTCGCCGGCCCCGAGGCGTTTTTGGAGATCCTGAACTCACCGCCGAAATTAGGGACCTTCCGGTTCTCGACCCTGTCGTCACCAGCTGAAACCGATCAGTATCTCCCAGTGCAGCCACTGCTTTTCGAGGCGGCACGAATTCAGGACGAGTTTGCGCACTTTGCCGATACTGTTCCGGAGACCGCCTTCCTTCGCCCTTCCGCCGGACACTTGGTATGGAACTCCGAAGCCGATTCCGATCTTGTCGAACAGATCTGGCATCAGCTTTCCGCTCAACCGTGCGGGTGGGGACTTCTGGCGGAGATGCTGCCGTTCAGTCGGGGACAGATCGGGCTCGCAGTTCGGGACATGCTCCTTGCCGGTGTCATAACGGTTGACCGGCCGTACGAGGAGGGAAGTAGCGATCAGGCCCTGGGAGCCTGAAGTTCTCAGGCTTTTGTTCCATCGTTTTCCCTGATTCGACCCCATATCGTACTGTTTTGCCTATACTTGTGTGATGCGTACGAGACGCATTCTTCTGACCTTGATCGCTGTCATCGTTGTGATCGTGTCGGGGACATCCCTGATTCGCACGGTGCGAAGCTTCTATCGCCTCGATTTCCCGATTTCGTGGGTCGAGGAGGGGTTGGTCGTCAACGAGGTCCCGACGGGATCTACTGCCGAAGCCGCGGGTCTGACCGTGGGCGACACGGTGATCGAAGTAGACGGCGTATCGGTCAAGCGCTTGGACGATCCTGCGTTCATGCTCGCCGGCGGGGCAGACCACGATCTCAGTATTCGCCACACCGACGGTACCTTTTCGGAGCTTCGGTTTCGCTCACCACCGCCGACATTTAACTCGGTTTATCTTGCCCGGACCGCGGTTGGATTTCTTGGGCTGGCTTGCGCACTCGTAGCGGTGTGGGGAACCCGGAGAAGAGAGGCCGCAACCTTTTTGTTGCTCGCCGTTGCGGCACTGATTTTGGGAGCCGTTCCCAACCGCATTGCGTCCGCAGAACCTCTATTTCAGATCATTCGACGCGGCGTCGGTGCGGCTCTACCATTTCTGATCGTTCGGTTCTTCGCCATCTTCCCGGAACGCGACCGGTCGATGCGATCCTGGGACCTGCTGACCCTGACGGCCGTGCTCGCATCAGCGGGTACGGTCTTCTTCCCGGACGCCGAGGCGTGGTGGCCGGCTGTGGCCTCGTTGCTTCGGGTCCTCTTCGTGTCATCGATGATCTTCGGTGTAACCCTCCAGATCTGGCGCTGGCGGTCGGCGGCTCGAGAGCTGCAAACCCGGCGCCAGATCGAGTGGGCCGCCCTCGGGCTCTTCGTGGGCCTGGTGCCGTTTCTCGTGTTGGTCATGATTCCCCGGTGGGTCGGCATACCTTTCGAACCGTTTTCGTGGCTCGCGGTCTTTCCGATCAGTGCCATCCCCCTGACCTGGGTGGCGGCGCTCAAGGGCTACCGCCTGTGGGACCTCGAACCGATCAGCCGCGATTCTCTTTCGGCCACTCTGGTCGTGGTAACCGGTGGCTTCATTTTTGCCCTCACCAATCACCTTCTCCTCAGATACACCGGTGGTCTGGGCTCGCTCCGGAACCTCTTTGCGTTTGCCACCGGAGTTCTTCTGGTCGTTCTCCTGCAGCCGGTGCGTCTGCGGGTCGAACGGTTCCTCGACCAGTGGCTCCACCAGGGGCGACCGGCGCCTCGATCGCTGCTCACAGGCGCAAGCCGTGAGTTGGCGCGAGTGACTGATCCGCGCGAGGTGTTGGTGAGGCTGTCGGAGACATTGACCGAGGGTCTCGAGTTCGATCTGGTGGCGACGTATCTGCTCACCGCGGGTTCGAGTTTCGAGCGCATTACGGGCGACGAAGAGTTGTTACCTATGCGGCTGCCGGGGAGGGTCGTTGATACGGAGTTCCCAGGCGAGCATGAAGAACCCCTGGTGACACTCGGCTATGCCGTGCGGGTGCCGCTCGAGCGCGTTGAGACGGTGCATGGGCTGCTTTACCTCGGATTGCGTCGGGGGGTCTTTCCCCTCGGCTCCGAAGGCGAAGAGGTCGTCGCAACCTTTGCCGCGCAGGCGGCTCTTGCACTGGAAAGCGCCCGGTATCTGGACGACCTTCGACGCCAGGCCGAAGAGTATCGGATTCTCCACACCAACACCCAGCGGATCATCGAGTCTTCGGCAGCGGCGATTCTGGTTTGTGATGCCGCCGCTACCATCCTTTCAGCCAACCGACAAGCCGCCGGTATTTTCGGTCGAGATGCGGGAGCGCTGGTCGGTCTCAGCCTTGAAACGCTGGTTGACCTGCCCGCAGAGTGGCGCGGCGAGCTCCCCGTCCACGCGGTCAACACCGAAGCCCGCACCCTTTCCGATCCACCGCGACGGGTCATTTTGGCGGTCTCGGTGCTGGAGCTCGACAGCGGCAGCTTCAACGGTCGAGTCGTTGTGTTGCAAGACGTCAGCGAGCTGCGCGATCTCCAGGATCGGATGCGTGAACAGGAACGTCTCGCCGGCCTCGGCCGGCTGGCATCCGGTCTCGCGCACGAAATCAACACGCCACTCACCGGAATTTCATCCTTTGCCCAGATGCTCGGCAAAATGACACCGGAGGATGATCCGCGGAAGACGGTCGTTTCGAAGCTGGTCGATCAGAGTTTTCGCGTTTCACGGATCGTTTCCAATCTCAGATCTATGGTGCGTGATTCGGCCGACAGCCGCATGGTCCTCGATATCGCAACCGTCGCCGTGCGAGCAGCACAGGATGCCGCACGGTCTCTCGGGGCTGAGGAAAGGCTCGAAGTGTCGGAGATTGGAGAGGCGGTGATGGTGTGGGGGTCTGTCGGACCGCTGGAACTTGCGGTCGCCAATCTGGTGCGAAACGCCATTGAGGCTTCACCACCGGATGGCGGCGTGCGTTTTTCGATTGACCCAGGCACTGAGTGGGCCGAGATTCGAGTCGAAGATTCGGGCCCGGGTGTGCCCCAGGAGATCGTAGACAAGGTCTTCGAACCGTTCTTTACGACCAAGACGGAGCGTGGTGGTACCGGCCTCGGCCTCGCCATCACGCGTGATATGATCGCCCAACTTGGCGGCGAAATCGGGCTCGAGAATCTGGAGTACGGCGGCGCCCGCGCAACGATCAGGCTACAAAAATGGCAGGAAACGGAACCGTCCTCGTAATCGATGATGAGCCTGTCCTTCAGGATGTGCTGGGGTCACTCCTGACGGGCGATGGCTACGATTATCTGCAGGCGACGACCGCCGCAGACGGCCTCCAAATCCTTCGCGAGGAAGAGGTCGACGTCGTCCTCCTCGATCTCATGTTGCCCGATCGATCCGGTCTCGATCTGCTGCCTGATATCAAGGAATTCGACCCCCACCTGCCGGTGGTGGTTATTACCGCATACTCGTCGGTGGAATCCGCAATCGAAGCGATGCGACGGGGCGCCTTCCACTATGTCCCGAAGCCGTTCAAGAACGAAGAGGTCCTGCACCTGGTGCGGCGTGCGTTCGAGAGGCGGATATTGCTGGTCGAGAACCTCGAGCTCCGCAGTCGACTCGAAGGGATGGGCGAAATCGTCGGCACCAGCCGTCGGATCGAAGAGGTCTTCGAACTGATGCGTCGCGCTGCCCCGGCTCGCTCAACCATCCTTGTGGTCGGAGAATCGGGCACCGGCAAGGAGTTGGTGGCGCGAGCCATCCACCGATTGAGTCCGCGTGGGGATGGCCCATTCGTTCCCGTCCACACCACAGCGATTCCCGCGGACCTTCTGGAATCGACCCTTTTCGGCCACGTCAAGGGCGCCTTCACCGGGGCTGTCAGCGGCCGAAAGGGACTGTTCGAGGCCGCGCACAACGGCACTCTTTTCCTCGATGAGGTCGGGACCATTTCTCCGGAGACGCAGACCAAGCTGTTGCGTGTGATTCAAGAGCGCGAGATCCGTCGGGTCGGGAGCGTCGAAGCCAAAAAAGTGGATACCCGCTTGGTGGCCGCCACCAACACCGATCTCTGGCAGGAGGTCCAGGAAGGGAACTTCCGCGAGGACCTTTACTACCGCCTCAATGTCATTACTATCGAATTGCCACCGTTGCGCGAACGGCGCGAGGACATTCCCCTCCTGGCAACCCACTTTCTGCGCCAATACAGCGAGGAGAATCAACGCGAAGTCGAGGGTTTTTCATCGCAGGTCATGGATGCTATGTCCGATTATCATTGGCCGGGGAATGTGCGGGAACTCGAGAATGCCATCGAGCGCGCAGTGGTGCTGTGCCGGGGCGACTCCATCGAGATTGACGCGCTGCCCCAGGCGGTGCGTGGTGATCCATCATCAACCCGGGCGACGACTGTTTTCCCTGCCCAGGGCCTTGATTTTCGTGGGTCGGTGGCGGAGTTTCAGGAACACCTCATCCGCGAAGCTTTGAAGCGGTCCGGTGGCGTCCAGCGTCGTGCGGCCGGACTCCTCAAGCTGAGCCCGACCACCCTCAACGAGATGATCCATCGCCTCGGAATCGAACCCAGCGAGGACTGATTCCCACCCACTCGCCCGGCCAACACGACACAAGATGCAAGATGCAAGATGCAGGACGAACGATTCGCGGGGGGTGAAACCTTTTCAGAAATGATACGTAGGATCAATATCAACAACCTCCTTCTGTCGGCGGCCCCGTACCCCCGCGGGGCCGTCGGCGCATCCCGCCCCCTCCACCCGAAACAGGGTCCAGGGCTCAGGAAGGAGGAGACTTTCCCTGCCCCAGCTCAGGTTTTCAATTCACGACAGGGGGGCTTGGGTGGGACCTGCATCCTGTATCCGAGCGGATGGGTGGCCGGGTGCATCTTGTATCTTGCATCTCCGGCGCTCGCAGAGCGCCGGCTTACTCGATCACCCCACCACCCAAACACTCTTCGTCGTCGTAGAGCACCGCGAACTGGCCTGGCGCGATCCCGGGGTCCTCGGTTACATCAAACTCTACGATCAGAAATCCGTCAGCGCCGGTAGAGACCGTGCACGGGTCGAGGCGCTCTCCGTGGCGGATCTTCACCGTGAGTTTGGAACGTTGTGGTGGGTCGGCGATCCAATGTGGTGTTGAAATCCGAAAGGAGCGGCGCGCATAGTCGGCAAGCTCCTCGGCGTGGGCGACAAGGATCTCATCATTGTCGATGTCCTTGCCGACGACGTACCACGGACCGCTGCCGAGACCGAGCCCGCGACGCTGACCGATGGTGTGAAACCAGGTGCCCCTGTGGCGGCCGAGGACCTCCCCGTTCGACACGCGACGGATTTCTCCGGGCTGGTCTCCGAGGTGGTGGCGGACGAAATCGTCGAACGGGACGCGACCGAGGAAACAGATGCCCTGGCTGTCGGGCCGGTCAGCGTTGGCAAGTCCGAAGCGTTTCGCCTCCTCGCGGACCTCCTTCTTCGTAAGATCACCAATAGGAAAGAGACACTGTGCGAGCTGCTCCTGCAGAAGCTGGCACAAGAAGTACGTCTGGTCCTTCTTCGGGTCTGCGCCTCGCAGGAGGTGAAAACGCCCATCCCGCTCCTCGACCCGGGCGTGGTGGCCCGAGGCGACCCGGTCGAAGCGGTCGGCGACACGATCGACAAAGGCGCCAAATTTGATCAACCGGTTGCACATCACGTCGGGGCTCGGGGTGCGGCCTTCTTCGAGCTCCGCCAGGGCATAGGCGACGACAGTGCCGAGGTACTCCTGCTGGAGGGAGATCACTTCGAGCGGGACCTTTGCGGAATCGCATACCGCGCGTACATACTCGAGGTCTTGCTCCCACGGGCAGGAGCCGAGGAAGGCCATCTCATCCTCGAGCCAGATCTTGAGGTAGAAGGCGGTGAGATCGTGCCCACCCTCCTCGATCAGACGCATCAGCGCGACCGAGGAGTCGACACCGCCGGAAGTCAGCACCGCAATTCTCATAGGCACAGCATACCCATTCAGAGAACAAACCAGGCTTTGTTGAGCAACAAGTAACCAGTAACCAGTAACCAGTAACCAGTTCTCAGTCCCGGTCGCGTCCTGCGATAGGTCGACATCTGAGAATTGACCGCTGCCTCATCGAATGAACGAGATGAAGAGAAGCGCCGGAGGCGCCCCAGGCCATGTATCTTTCGCCGCTCTGCGGCTCGCGATCGCATGACAACTTTTCGCCAGGACTTGATTGCGAGCGTCGCCACTGGTCACTGATTACTGGTCACTGGTTTACTTTGTGCGCGCGGGACGCGCGCTAGCGCATGTACTTCTCGTGCACGAGGTGCTCGAGATAGCGATCCGTGTGGATGCCGTAGTCCTTGAGCATGCCCTCCGCCGAGACAACGAAGGTGGCTTCCTCACCGGCAATGCGCGAGAAATAGACGCGGTGAGGCTCGCCCGGAGAGGTCACAACGAGGGAGCAAAGGTCGTCGGAAAGCTCCGACACCAGACTCTTCTCGCATACCGGACAGAATAGCTCCCAGCGGGTGCCGGGGGCCATCTCCTCGCCGGGTGGAAGCTCGACCTCGTAATTGCCGGGCTGGGGATGAAGACTGACGAGGAAGCGTTGATCACCGCTTTCGGCTTGAAGCACCACCCGGTCTTCCGGGTTGAGCGGAGCTTCGCAATGAGGACACGAGTATTTCCAGTGCATGAAAACTCCCTACAGGAAGAATAGCGAAAAACCGTCCCGAAAGGGGAATCAAGGTCTCGATCTCAGGGCAGATCCACGCCCAGCTCTCGCAATTCCCTGGTCGCCTGTTCCGCCCAGCCGTGGTTGGCTGCCGGGCTCGCAGGGCTCGGGTGGAGGATGCGGCCGATGGCGACATCGATGTCGTCAAGAGCGGCCCGGGCCCGGCCCTCGGCGAAAGCGCCGACGCCCACTACCATTTCCGGTCGCAAATTCTCGACCGTTTGCCTCAGCGCGCGGTCGCAGATCTCGAGCAACGGCTCTCTCTCATTTGCCGGCAGCTTGTCCGGGGTGCGGTTTCGACCACCCTCTTCGAGAAAGGCCAGTGGACAGTAGTTGGCGATAAAGAAACGTGAGAAGAAGCGCGTTGGAGTGCCGAATACCCCTTGCGCCCAACCCCACAACCGAGCACCGCTGACCTCCGAACGGGTGCAAGCGAGGCCCGCCACCTGTCGTTTCGGATGTTCGTTCTTCGGCCGATCGATTTTTGCATCGATCCCGAGCCAGTCTCGGACAGCGTTCACTTCGCCAAACGGCACCCCGGTCTGGGCCATCCCCCACGGCCCCGGATTCATCCCCAGAAACAACACCTCTTTCGGCGCATCGCCGTAGAGTTTGAGGTACTGGGCGTGGGCCTCCCACGCGTAGTCGAGCGGGTTATAGACGTGCGTCACCGGCGGTGCAAACCGAAGCCGATTGACGTCTTGGCCAAGCCCATTGGCGATATCGATGAGTTTTTGCCCGTTTCGCATCTCGGCGGTGATGGTAGCAGTGACTCCCCCACGATAGCGTAATATGGTCGTCCACTGGAGGTCGCCATGCGTCGTGTACTCGTTGTTTCCCTGCTGCTCGTCGCTACAACCATCACATTTGCCGCGGACCGTCCTGCGGGCCACGCCTTTGCCACCCGGTCGGTGACTTATGCTCGCCACGGGATGGTTGGCGCCGCCCATCCACTGGCAGTACAAGTCGGCCTCGATGTGCTCAAGGCCGGGGGGTCGGCGGTCGACGCCGCCATCGCGGTCAATGCTGCGCTGGGATTCCTCGAACCCACGGCAAATGGTCTCGGCGGCGATCTCTTCGCAATGGTCTGGGACCCCGAGACCGAGAAGCTCTACGGTCTCAACGCCTCGGGACGCGCGCCGACGGCGCTGACCATCGACAAGGTGCCTGCGGAAGAGGACGGTACTATCCCGGTTTACTCGCCCTACTCGTGGACTGTTCCCGGGTGCGCCGACGGTTGGTTTGAGCTGCACGGGAAATTCGGCCGCTTGCCGATCGAGGATGTCTTGGGCCCGGCGGCAAAACTCGCACGCGAGGGTGCCCCGGTGCCGGAGGTGATCGCCGGCAGCTGGGCACGCAGCGTTTCCCGTTTCGGGGACAAGCCAGGCTTTGCCGAGGTCTTCATGCCCGGCGGCAAAACGCCGGAAGCGGGTGAGATCTTTGCCAACCCGGCCCTCGCTCACACCTTGGATCGTCTGGCGGCGGGTGGCCGCGATGCGTTCTATAAAGGTGAAATTGCCGAACAGATCGTCGCCTTCTCTAACGAGGTCGACGGTTTCTTTTCTATGGAGGACTTCGCCAACCACACCAGCGAGTGGGTCGAGCCGATCTCGACCACCTATCGCGGTCTGACAGTGTGGGAGCTGCCGCCCAACCCGCAGGGTCTGGCGGCGCTGCAGATGCTCAACATCCTCGAGGGCTTCGATGTTGCGGCCCTGGGCCGCGACAGCACCGATTTCTGGCACCTGATGATCGAAGCCAAGAAGATCGCCTATGAGGATCGCGCCCGGTACTACGCCGATATGTCGTTTGTCGATGTTCCGGTCGAGGGATTGCTTGACAAAGGCTATGCCGCCGAGCGGGCAAAGCTGATCGATATGGAGCGGGCCGCCAAAACTATCGAGCCCGGCAATCCGGCGCTCGACCACGGCGACACCACCTTCCTGGTCACGGCCGACGCCAACGGCATGCTGGTGTCGTTGATCCAAAGCAATTACACGGGCTTCGGTTCCGGCTACGTCGTGCCCGAGGTGGGAATCGGCATCCAGGACCGGGGAGCCCTCTTCACACTCGACCCCGAGCATCCGAACGCCCTCGAGCCAGGCAAACGGCCCTTCCACACCATCATCCCGGCATTCATGGGATGGGACGGCACCCCGGACACCGCGTTTGGTCTGATGGGGGGTGGCATGCAGCCACAGGGTCACGTGCAGATCGTCGTCAACCTGGTCGATTTTGGGATGAATTATCAGGAGGCCGGGGATGCGCCGCGGTTCCACCACAGCGGTTCATCGGAGCCGACAGGGACGATGATGACATCGGGTGGCATTCTCAATTTGGAAAAGGGACTGCCGCCGGAGGTCTATCGCGACCTCGCAAAAAGAGGTCACAAGATCCAGGAGGCCAACCCAGTCGTCTTTGGCGGCTACCAGTTGATTCACCGCGACCCGGAGACGGGTGTTCTCGCGGGCGCCACCGAGTCGCGCAAGGATGGGATGGCAGCAGGCTATTGAATGAGGAATTAGGAATGAGGAATTAGGAATGGCGCTCACCCACCCTCAAAACACGTCTCCTTGAAGGGCGGGGCGGGGGGATTCCTCATTTCTGACCGGGAAATCCTGATTCACGAACATTTGTTCGCGCTAAGATAGCGGCATTGTGTTGGAACCGATTCTCACCGACGAGCAGCGCGAGCTGCTGAACGCCGAGCGCGAGCTGATGGCCGAGGTGAACGCCGGGCTGGAACGCAATGAGATTCCAGCCGAAGACCTCAGCGCCCTTGTCGATTCGGTGGATCAACTCGACGAGCTTTTCCTGCTGGTGGTCGTGGGCGAATTCAACGCCGGTAAGAGTGCCCTCATCAATGCTCTTCTTGGACGTGAGGTTTTGGCCGAGGGTGTCACCCCGACGACCTCGAAGATCCATCACATCGGCTGGGGCGAAGAACTCACGCGCGAGCCGATGGGTTCGGTCGGCGAACGGATCACGGCTCCTGTCGAGACCCTGCGCCAGCTGACAATTGTCGACACCCCCGGCACCAACGCTCTCGATCGTGCCCATGAGGCCCTGACCAACGATTACGTGCCGCGCGCCGATTTGGTGATCTTTGTGACCTCCTCCGACCGGCCACTGTCGGAAAGTGAACGGGTTTTTCTCGAAACCATCCGCCAGTGGGGCAAGAAGGTCGCGATGGTGGTCAACAAGATCGACATTCTGCGTTCCGAAGACGAAGTGACCGAGGTCGTAACCTATGTCTCACAGAACGCGAGCCGTCTGCTCGGTGTCGACCCAACGGTCTTCCCGGTTTCCGCCCTACGGGCGGCTCAAGCCGAGAACCAGGCCGCGCGCTCGGAGAGCGGGTTGCCGGCTGTGGAATCATTCCTCCGCGACACCCTTGACAGCGGTGATTTGTTGCGGCTTAAACTCGGAAACCCGCTCGGCGTCGCCACGCATTTGCTTGGTCTGGCCGAAACTAAAATTAGCGCCCGGCTCGAACTCCTGAGTGACGATCTCCGAACGATCGACGACATCGAAAGCCAGACCGGGACCTGGACTCAAGACGTCCGCCGCGAGTTCGAGCTGCGGCTGTCGGACATCGACAATGTCCTCTTTGGGATGGAGCAACGCGGCACAGAGTTCTTCGACAACACCCTCCGTCTGAGCCGCCTGCCCAAGCTCTTCGACAAGTCAGAGCTCAAGGCCCGGTTCGAGAGTGAGGTCGTTTCAAATGCTCCGGAGGAGGTCGAGGCCAAGGTCGACTCGTTGATCGATTGGCTTGTGGACTCCGAACTCGCTCACTGGCAGAACGTCGTCAATCATGTCAATCGTCGGGTAGCAACGCATGCCGATCGCATGGTGGGAGAGGTCGGCGGTCGCTTCGAGGCAGATCGTGCAAGGCTCCTTGAAACGGTCGGTCGCGCCGCTCGCGACGGCCTCGCCTCATACGACCGGGTTGGCGAGGCGCACCGGATGGCCGAGGATGTGCAGAAGGCCGTCACCTCGACCGCGGTCCTCGAGGTCGGTGCGATCGGCCTCGGCGCTGCGGTGGCATTGGCCGCCAGTTCGACGGCAGCGGATATCACGGGGCTGACCGCGGCGGGTCTGATGGCGGCCCTCGGCCTGTTTGTCCTGCCTCATCGGCGCCGCAGTGCCAAGGCGGAGCTCAAGCAGAAGATCGCGACTCTGCGTCGGGAGCTGATGGCCGCGCTCACCGCTCACTTCGATCGTGAGGCCGAGCGTGGGCAGAAGCGCCTCGCTGAGACCATCGCGCCATACACCCGGTTTGTACGCTCGGAATCGGAGCGTCTGACCGGCGAACGCGAGCAGCTCGGAAATCTCACCGAACGCGTTGGCGAAATGAACGCCCGCGTCGAAGGGCTCGGCTGAGTCAACTGTATTGATTTGCCTGCCTCTTTCGGACGGTTCTTCTGATTGAGAAAATCTTTGGAACCGCAAAGAACGCTAAGAGCGCCAAGACATCGCAATAAAATCTTTGCGTTCTTCGCGCTCTTGGCGGTTCAATAAAAAGGCCGAAAACGGTCGCCTTTTCGGCGCTACGCACCCGTCTTACGCGTTGGGGGTAATCAGCACGAGCCGCGGAGCGGCGACAGAAAAACGCCTGGGGCGTGAGCCCCAGGCGGTGGTTCTTTCGCGAATATGACGCCTAGCGCACTTCCGGCAGCGGTCTCCCGGGAGTCCACGGCACGCCGGCCGCCTCCATCTTGGCCTCGAGTGCCGGCAGGTCGACGTCAATCAGCTGCCGCAGACCAGCTTCGATTTCGCTGAATTCCTGGCGGGCGATCTCGAGCGAACGCCGGTGGGTCTCCGTTGGGCCGTAGTCCGACATGCCTCCTCCCATCGATGCCACCCGGAGTCGTCTGGACACCGTTGGAACCTGTGGGTGGCCTATCGCACCGATCGTGCGGTTGCCGGACAACGCCTGATCGAGATCGAAAAGCTGTTGTTTGAAAGCCTCGAGTTCGGTGTCGAGGGTTCCCGGATCGATGGTCGAACGGACCAGCGCCCTCTCGAGCTCCTCGACGCTCTTGAACGCCAGCTCCATGGCCTCATCGGCGGCAGTGACGCCGCGCTGGAGTTCGGCGATCTGCTGCATGTACCCGGCGACATCGGTTGGCGAGGTGCCATCGAGGACCCCTTCGAAGACCCGGACGACCTCGAAATCGACCGGGCCGGCGAGTTCGGTGACTTCACCATCGATCCTCTTTGACAGCGTTACCGAGTAGGTCCCGGGAGGGGCCATGTGGCCACTGTCTGCGTTGCCTCCTCGGCCGCCCCAGCGCTCGTTCGCGACCCTCTCGATGGCCCCGGTGGTGGGATAGGTGAGATCCCATGCGACCCGGTGGAAGCCGGCTTTCGCGGGTCCCTTGAGAGTGCGCACGACGTTGCCATTGGTGTCGCGAACCGTGAGTAGGATGGTCGCCGTGGGCTGGCGCCGCTCTCGTTCGAGGGCGTCATAGCCGACGTAGGGGGTATCCTTCCACTCCTTCTCGAGCTTTTTCTCCTGCTCGCGTCGCTTGTCCTCGAGCGATTTCAGACCGTCCGCGAGGTGATAGGTGAAGACCGCGCCAAAGGGCGGGTTGTCTGCGACGAAATAGGCGCTTCCCAGCGAGGCCTGGCCGCCATCGCCGAGCGGTCGGCGCTGGAAATACCACGGGGCCTTGCGCACCGGGAAGAGGAGAGCTTCCTGCTCCATCGCGTCGTCGCTGATCCGGCGCAGCGGAGTGTAGTCATCGAGCACATAGAAGCCTCGGCCAAAGGAGGCCCCGACGAGGTCATTCTCGCGCCGTTGGATGGCGATATCGCGGAAGGAAATCGTGGGAAGGCCGCCCGGGAGCTGGACCCATTTCCCACCGCCGTCGACCGTGAAGAAGATCCCGAACTCGGTGGCCGTGAAAAGCAGGTCGGGTTTGACGTGATCCTGTGCCAGCCGCCATACAAGGTGGCGATCGGGCAGGTCTCCGGCTATCGAGGTCCATTTCTTGCCGCGGTCAGTGCTCTTCACAAGGTAGGGCTTGAAGTCACCGTACTTGTGGTTGTCGAGACAGACGTAGACCGTGTCGGCATCGAAGAGATCCGCCACGATGTTATTGACGAAAGCGGTGTCGGGGACGCCTGGAAGATCGCCGACAGGAATCGCCTTCCAGTTGTCACCACCGTCGATGCTCACCTGCAGCAGGCCATCGTCGGTGCCGGCCCATAGCAAGCCTTCCTGGACGGGCGACTCGGCAAGCGATGTGATGGTGTTGTATGCGGACATTGCGTAGAAATCCCATGGCGCCGTCGAACTCCACTGCCGCCCCATGACCGGCAGCAGCATTCGGTCCTCATTCTTGGTCAGGTCGTTGCTGATCGGAGTCCAACTGTCGCCGCGGTCGTCCGAGCGCCATACCCGCTGTGAGGCGTAGTAGAGCCGGGTCGGCGAGTGCGGGCTGATGAGAATCGGCGCGTCCCAGTTGAAGCGCTCGGGCGGATCGCCGGGCTCGGGTTGCGGTTGGATGTAGACAATGCCGCCGGTTGTGCGGTCGGTGCGGACCAGGTTGCCCTCCTGCCACTCGGAGTAGACGATGTCGGGGTTGCCCGGCTCGACCGCCGGCTGGTGGCCGTCGGCAAAAAGGGTGATGAACCAGTCGGCGTTGGTGATGCCGTTGACATTGTCGGTTCGGGTCGGCCCGCCCTGCGTGTTGTTGTCTTGGGTGCCACCGTAGACGTTGTAGAAGGGCTCGGCGTCATCCGCTGCCAGTTTGTAGAACTGGGTCACCGGCAGATTGGCGATGAAGCGCCAATTCTCGGCCAGGTCAAAGCTCTCGTAGATTCCGCCGTCAGTGCCAACCAGCAGCCAGTCGGGGTCATCGGGACGGAAGGCGAGGGCGTGATTGTCTACGTGCTTGGACTTGTTCTTCACCCGCCGAAAGGTCTTTCCACCGTCCTCCGATACCTGCATGCGTGTATCCAAGATGTAAATTCTGTCAAACGCGTGCGGGCTCGCCTCGAGCTCCTGGTAGTAGTGAGGCCCGGTGCCGCCGGAGACGGCGTCAGAGCGCTTCTCCCAGCTCGCACCGCGGTTGGCGCTGCGCCACGTGCCGCCCTTGCGGTTGTCGAGCTCGATCACGGCATAGACGACGTCGGGATTCTGGGGCGAGATGGCAAGGCCGATCTTCCCCATATTTCCCTTCGGGAGACCCTTCTTGAGTCGCGTCCAATTGGCGCCGCCGTCGTCAGTCTTGTAGATCCCGGTCTCCGGACCGCCGTCGATCACCGCCGCAACCGTCCGGTGATGCTGCCAAGTTGCCGCATAGAGGACCTGCGGATCTCGCGAATCCATCACGACATCGGTGACACCCGTCCACTCGCCGTCCGACAGAACGTTCGACCAGGTGGCGCCACCGTCCGTGGTTTTGAAGAGACCTCGGTCGCCGCCCGCCGACCACAGAGGGCCCTGAGAGGCGACATAGACCGTGTTCGAATCGGAGGGGTCGACGATGATCTCGGAGATGTGCTGCGAGTCCTTCAACCCCATGTTCGTTCCAGCTTGCGCCGCCGTCGTCGCTCCTGTAGACACCGTCACCAAATGCGACATGACGACCGCCGACGTTTTCGCCGGTGCCGACCCACACGATCTCCGGATTGGACGGGTCGAGTCACGACACAACCGGTCGAGTACGATTTCTCCTCGTCGAAGATCGGCTTCCAGGTCGTTCCGGAATTGGTGGTCTTCCAGACACCGCCAGAGCCCACGGCAACGTACCAGGTGCTGAAATCGGTGGGGTGAATCGCGAAGTCCGCGATCCGCCCCGACATCAACGCCGGGCCGATGCTTCGGAACTCGAGACCCTTGAAGGCCATGGCAGTCATGCCCTTGGTTGGTTCTTCATTCTCGGCTGCAGCCAGCGGCAGCATCAGGGCGACGAAGATCAATGCGAGTAGTGCTTTTCTCATGTTCCCCCCATGTGTCACAAACGACACCAGCAGTAACCCTAACAGGAAAACCACATTTTGGGTTGGGCCGGGCGACCTGGTTTACGTTTCTTCAGATTCATCTCGAATCGAGGCCGATTGACTGGAAAACCGGAGGATTTCATATCACCGGTCTGCAAAGAGCTCGACATCGAAGAATAGACCTCGGTCCTGGTGCTCGATGCGCCGGTAGGCGGTCGATGTAGAAGCTGCCGCTTTCGTTAGGGAGGTCGGGCGTCCGCCCCTTTATTCTCTCTGTCTGGCGATGTGAACGCCGACCAACCCTGCGATGGTGATGGCCAGATAGAGCTGGCCGATGAGGGCCTGCATCCAGGCGAGGGTTCGCGCTGCTGGTGAGACGGGAGAGATGTCGCCATAGCCGAGTGTCGTCATGGTGACGAAACTGAAGTACGTGAGAATACCGTCCCGGCCGAGGTCACCCCCGTCGACCGACCTGGCCTCGATACTCTCCGACACGGAAAACGCGTTTTCATCAACCAGCGAGATGAACCCGTAGACGTCTGCGAAGAGGAAACCGATCAAGAGATAGGCGCAGACGGCGCCAAAAACCCTCTCCGATGTGATTCTCGAACCGACAATGACGTCTTTCAGGATCCGCCAGATAAGAAAACCAATAAAGAGCCCGGCGAGAATTGTCGGGAACAGGTTGATCGTCGGCGTGTCGGGAGTTTCTGCGTTGTAAATGCCCGCGGCAACCGCGGGAAGACCCAACGCGAGACCGATCCAAACATCGGATGCGCGGCGTGTTATTTCAAACAACGCGAAGAGCAAAAAAGCCACGACCAGGTAACTCTTGAACCTCGGAGAGACAGACATCCAATCGAGCACAGGGCTGATGGCGAAGAACAGCACCAAGGCGATGGTCAGGTGCTTGTAGATGTGATCTTCAGAAAAAAACCGTCTCTTCTTTGCGGTCATGACAAGCTCCTCTGCTTGGGGGATGGAACCCCCGGTCCAATCGATTCGTGGGCACCGCTCTTTTGAGCGGGGCCGTGAAGCAAAGCCGAAAACGCCCTTCCTGCCATGAGATCACAATAGCCAGAACGACCACACGATGAGGAGGGCGAACGCGGCAGGGAAGACCCACCTCGAGAACTTGTTCACTGTGATCGCCCTCGCGGCGTGATCCCCCTCCTGCGTCGCACTTGTCAACGCGACCTGAATGAGGGCGGCGAATACAAGGATGGAAGAGCCGAGCAGAAAATAATCGAGACGGGTCAAGTAGGAAACCGGCGGCAGCGATTGACCCAGCAGGAAGCGGTAGGCAACCAGGGTCAGCATCGAGGTCACCGCAACGCTGAGTCGCGGCCCGACGTGCTCGGGGCCGAGCCAGAAAACCACCCATGACATGAAGACGATGATCGCCACCGAAACAAAGGCCTTGCCGATGTAGAAGCCGAGATGGCGGCGTGCCTCGAACGCCCCTTCCAGACCCGCAATTTCGCGCGCATCCCGGGATGATTGCGTACGGGGTAGTGCGCACCTCGAACGGACCCACCGACCAGTCGGGAACCGTTATCTTGGCCGATCGTCCCTCTCCGAGATCGGTGCTCGGCACGAACTCGATTTCTTGTGGGCCGTAGCCGGGGACGACGAGCTGGAGCCCGAAGCGGTGTCGGTCAAGAGGGAAATCGCGGAGATCGAGAGCTGACGCGAACTGGCCGTAATAGCGCTGCCGATAGACCACCGTGCCGTCTGGAGCCACATCAACCTCATCCGGAAAGGTCTTCCAAATCCGACGCTGATTGATGATCTGGACCCTCGGGTTCCAGACGCTTTGAAGAGGCAGGCGCCTCATCCTTTCAGTCTGCGAGGCGAGCCGCTCGTCCCGCCATTGCAGCATCATGAAGACGTCGGCGGTGAAGCTCTGGTCGGCGCCATCGATCTTCGACACGTCGAGCAGAAAGAGGGTGCCGCTGATGGTCAGCGGCTGGCCCTCAGCGCCCGGTCTGGTGCCTGACAAATCTTCTGACACGGTCACAGTTGCGACCGCCATGACGAGCAGCCAGGCGAAGAAAACAGATCGATATGTGCATGTCGCTTTCATTTGCGCTATTCTACAGCCCGCACTGACAGAGGAATCGTCCCCGTCACCAGTATTGTTTGAAAAACGAGGCGCCGGCAGTCGCCGGCCCCGAGAATCCAAGGAGGAAAGAATGAAGCGCTCGTTTGTCCTGTTCGCTATCGCCATGCTCGCTCTGCTCGGGGGAACGGCCGACGCAGTTGCCGCCGACAACTCACCGGTCCTCAGCCGTATCGTCGAAAGTGGCACGTTTCAAGGTCGGTATGTCCGGCACCCAGCCGCCATTCTCGGTGATTTCCAAGACGGGCGCGCTGATCGGCTACGAGGTCGATCTCGCCAACATCCTCGCCGACGCCATGGGCGTCAAGGTCGAGTTCGTCCAGAAGCCCTTTGGTGAGCTGCTGTCCGCGCTCGAGAAGGGCGAGATCGACGCCATCATGTCGGGCATGACCATGACCCCCAAGCGCAATCTCAAGGCGGCCTTTGTTGGCCCATACATCGTGTCGGGAAAGTCGATCCTCACCAAGTCGGCAACCCTCGCGGCATTGGAGGAAGCGGAGGATATCGATCGTTCCACCATCACCATCGCCGCGCTCAAGGGCTCGACCAGCGAGAAGTTTGTCCAGAACGTGCTCGAAAAGACCACCTATGTGCCGGTGGATAACTACGACGCCGGTGTGCAGATGGTGATCGACGGCAAGGCCGACGCCCTGGTGGCGGATTTCCCGATCTGTGCCCTGTCGCAGATGCGCTTCCCCGATGCCGGGCTGGTGTCGTTGGCGGAGCCGATGACCATTGAGCCGATCGGAATTGCCCTTGGCCCCTGGTGATTCGCTGCTGGTCAACATGGTCAGCAACTACCTCGGCGCCCTCGAGGGAATCGGCCTCCTCGACGCGCTCGAAAAGAAGTGGTTCGAGGACGGTGGCTGGTTGATTCAGCTCCCGTAGCTTTTCGCTGTTTGCGAAAAGCTGAATGACAATTCGGAAACGGCGGCGCCACGGCGCCGTCGTTTTATTTCGGCTATGATTCGGTGACCACATCTGGAGGCCAGGGATGAGTTCAGAGAGCGACAGGAGCGGATTTCGCGGGTATTTCGAGTGGTTCGTCCACTCCGAGGTAACGGGCAGTATCCTCCTGTTGGCGTGCACTCTGATTGCTCTGGTGTGGGCCAACTCGCCGTGGGCGGAGTCCTATGTTGAGCTGCTTCATACCTATATCGGCGTGTCGTGGGGCGAGACTTCCTTCAAACTTTCGCTCCACCACTGGATCAACGACGGTTTGATGGTGGTGTTCTTCTTTGTTGTCGGTCTCGAGATCAAACGCGAGCTGGTGGTCGGTGAGCTGTCATCTTTCAACAAGGCAGCTCTGCCGGTCGCAGCTGCGATCGGTGGCATGGTAGTGCCGGCGGTGCTCTTCTTCATGCTCAACAGCGGCGGCGTGGGGGCGCGTGGTTGGGGAATCCCGATGGCCACCGATATCGCGTTCGCTCTCGGTGTTCTTGCCATCTTTGGAACCCGCGCGCCGCTCGGTCTCAAGGTTTTTCTAACCGCCCTCGCGATTGCCGACGATCTCGGAGCGGTGGCGGTGATCGCCATTTTCTACACGGACAAAATCAACATTCCGTCCCTCGTGGTCGCTGCGGTGTTGCTGGTGCTGATGTTTGTCGCAATCCAAACACGGATGCGCAGGGGAGTTCTTTACTTGTTGATCATCGGCGTCTGGCTGGCGGTCTTTTCATCTGGAATTCACGCCACCGTCGCCGGCATTCTGATGGCGATGGTTGTGCCGATCAAACCGCGGGTTGACCCCCATCGGTTCATCGATGAGACGGAAGAGCGCCTGGAACGCATCAAGAAAATGGAGCTCTCCGAGCACTCGCTGATCAGCGATCGCGAACAGCTCGATATCGTCAAGTGCATTCATTCCCGAGCCGCGGACACTCTGCCCGCGGGTCTTGTCCTCGAGCATTACCTGCATCCGGTTCAGGTGTGGCTGATTCTGCCGCTCTTTGCGCTTGCCAACGCAGGCGTCGCGATAGGTGGTGATTTGATGGCGGTGCTCGTGAACCCGCTGGCCCTCGGCATCATTGTCGGTCTGGTAGTCGGCAAGCCGCTCGGCATCGGGTTCCTGAGCTGGCTCGCGGTCAAAAGCGGTCGCGGCGCCCTTCCCAAGGGAGTGACCTGGGCACAGGTCTTCGGTGCCGGCTGTCTTGCAGGCATTGGATTCACGATGTCGCTGTTTATCTCCGATCTCGCTTTCGATAACGAGTCGCTGATCGCGACCGCCAAGATCGGCATCATCGCGGCGTCGCTGATGTCTGGGGTTCTCGGTTTCATCGTCTTGTCGAGGTCCCTGCCGAAGGAGTAGCCCACCCACCCGATACTAGATACTCGTTACTGGATACTCGATTCTCGATTCTCGATCCGTCCACCCGCCCCTTGACAAATCAGCGAGAAAGTTTATCGATTCGATGCATCGAGCATCGAGCATCGAGCATCGAGCATCGAGCATCGATAGCGATGCCGATAGCGATAGCGACCAAAGAAAGAAACGCCCGCACCTCAGAAAGGCGCGGGCGCGAAAGGCGGAAGAGGGGTTCCGCCGTGTTTGGAGGGCGATCTGCCATCGGTGGCCGATGACGGTCACTACGGATAATCTCGTCGGCAAGGGCATTTATTTCAAGTGAGCCTGCATTTCTCACCAAATATCTGCTGCCACGAAAAGCCTTGCAGTGCTGGATTTGACGAAGCGTGAGGGCGCACCGGAATGACCGGGGGCTAGCTTTTGGCCGTAATTGTGCGATAATGTCTCGACTTTTCGACGCTCGGCGCGGGCGCACCCGTGGCGCGAGCCCTGGGAGATTGATATGGAGATCACAAAACGCAAGGTCGGCGACGTTGCGATTCTCGACCTCAACGGCAAGCTCACGATTGGCAAGGGCGACGTCGTTCTTCGAGAGACGCTGGTTGAAGAGTTCGAAAACGGCGGCAAGCAGGTGCTGATCAACCTTGACGGCGTTGGCACGATCGACTCTTCGGGTCTCGGTGAATTGATCCGCAGCAAGGTCACAGCGACCTCCAGCGAAGCTGAGGTCAAGCTGCTCCACGTCAACATCAAAGCGCGCAAGCTGCTGACCATGGCGCAGCTGATGGGTGTCTTCGAGATGTTCGACGACGAGGCGCTCGCGGTTGCGTCTTTCTCCGAATAGACGAAAGCCCGAGTTCGTTTGAAGCGAGATTGGGAGCGGGGTGATGCCCCGCTCCTTTTTTTGAACCGGAAAAATACCGTATTGACCCCGTGTGTTGGAAGGGTCAGAGGAGGCCGAACCATGATCCGCTCGTCCTTTTATTGCGTACTGATAATGGTCGCGATATCGGCTGCAGCGATCCCAGGGTTTGGACAAGAAGAAACGGAAGAGAAGCAGGCCTGGCCACGGGTGATAGAAGCAGGAAATTTCACCGTCACCATGTACCAGCCGCAGCTGGACAGCTGGGCGGACGACGATTTCGAGGCGCGCGCGGCGGTGTCCGTTCAAGAGGGCGACGCACCACCGGTTTTTGGTGCGGTGTGGATCAGCGGGCGATTCGAGGTGGACCTCGAAACTCGGATGGTGGATTTCGACGAAATCACGATTCCCTCTGTCGCTTTTCCGGAGGCCACCGAGGAACGTCAACAACAGCTTGCCGATTTTCTCGAACGGGAGATCCCGAAATGGGGCATGGGGATGGAGCTCGACCGGGTGATCCCGCTGCTCGAAAACGCTGAGGTCGCCGTCCGTGAGGAGGCCGAGCTCAAGCACACCCCACCCGAAATCTTCATCAAGTACAAACCGGCGGTGCTGATCCTCCTCGATGGCGAACCGAAGTTGGAGGAGATCGAAAACTCGACCCTCGAGCGGGTGATCAACACCCCCTACATCATCCTCAAATACAAAAGCACCTACTACCTGGCGTCGGATACGACGTGGTTCGAGGCATGGTCCATCACGGGCCCGTGGAGCGAGACGCGCAGCCTGCCAAAGGATGTGCAGCAGGTCGACGAGCAGCTGAAGCAACAGGCCCAGGAGCAGGGTGTTTCGGCTGCGACCGATGAGGCCGCTGACGACCGCATACCTGAAATCGTCGTTTCGAAGGTTGCAGCGGAGCTGATTTTCATCGACGGCAAACCGGAGTTCGAGCCGCTGTCAGCGAGCGAGATCATGGTGGTGTCGAACACCGACTCCGATGTCATTTTCGAGATCGCCAGCCAGAGCTACTACGTGCTGCTTTCCGGCCGCTGGTACCGCAGCAAGGACCTCGACAACGGACCCTGGACCTGGGTCGCCAACGACGAGCTTCCCGAGCAATTTGCCGAAATTCCGGCCGAGTCCGACGTCGGCTATCTGCGCTCATCGGTCGCCGGAACCGAGGAAGCGCGCGAAGCGCTGCTCGAACAGTCCGTACCGCAGACCGCGGCCGTCAAAACGACGGCGGGCGCCTCCTTCAACGTGAGCTACGACGGAGCTCCCGAGTTCAAACCGATCGACGGAACCGGCATGACCTACGCGGTCAACACTGCGGCCGCGGTGATCTGGTCCGGCGGCCGCTACTACGCCTGCGATCAGGGCATCTGGTACGACTCCGCCTCGGCCGCCGGTCCGTGGACGGTGAGCAAGCACGTGCCGGACGAGATCTACACCATTCCGCCGTCGAACCCCCTCTACAACGTCACCTACGTCAAAGTATACGAATCGAAGCCCGACGTCGTGTACGTCGGCTACACGCCCGGCTACACCTCGAGCTATGTCTCCCACGGGTGCGTGGTCTATGGCACCGGTTGGTGGTACCGGCCGTGGTGGGGGCCCTACTATTACCCCCGGCCTGCCACCTGGGGCTTCCACGTGCGCTGGAACCCCTGGTACGGTTGGAGCTTCGGCCTCAGCTGGTCGACCGGCCGATTCACCTTCGGCATCGGCTTTGGAGGGTGGGGTCGATACGGTTACGGTGGTTGGTGGGGCCCGGGACGATACCGGCCCTATCCAAGGGCTGGATATCGTGCCGGCTACCGGGCCGGATATCGCCACGGCTACCGCGCCGGTGCGGCCACGGGCAGCCGTCCCAGCCATTATGGAGGAGCGCGGCCGAACAACAATATCTACTCGCGCCCAGGGAACGCCGACCGGGTAGCGCAAACCCGGGATCGCGCGGGCGGCAATAGACAGGCGCCAACAGTTGCCCGAGACCGGGCCAATAATGTCTACACCGACCGTAGTGGCAACGTCTACCGTCGCAACGACAACGGCAACTGGGACCGGCGCGACCAGGGAGGCTGGTCGAAGGCAGATACACCAAGCGCTGGGAGCCGGCCCTCGACGGGCAGTCAGCCCTCGACCCGTCCATCGACCGGCACCCAACCGTCGACACGTCCCTCAACGGGGGCTCAGCCGTCGACCCGACCCTCGACGGGTACGCGTCCGTCGACACAGCCGTCTACCGGATCCCGACCGTCGACCGGCAGTCGCCCATCGAGCGGGTACACACCGTCGACGAGCTCCCTCAACCGCGATTACTCTGCTCGCCAACGAGGCAACACGCGATCGAGCCAGTACGGAGGCGGCAGTCGGCCCTCCGGCGGCTCTCGCGGTGGCGGTGCACGGCGGAGATAAGAGCCCGACAACTGAAAATCAAAAGGTCCCGTCAATGACGGGACCTTTTTTCTATTGAGTATCTCCGAACTACCGCAGGTCCAGCGCTACCCCTTCACCCTCGCGGATCCTGACCCGACCCTGTCGCGGTCCTGCTTCGGTGTTGACCGAGACGATGTAGTCGTCAGCCTGCAGCGGCCCGATGCGGACACCGCCGTTCATCTGCTGCGGCGGGCTGGCCATGAAGAGCAGGCTCGAGAGGTCGACACCATCAGCGGTCATAACGCGGATTGATGGTCCACGCGTGGAGGCTGCGACGACTGCGCCCTGTTTCGCACGGATCCCGCTCGCGTTGTCATCCAAATAGATGTCGACGTAGCCGCCCTGGCCGAGATCGAGCTGGGCCTCGAGTTGCTCGCCGTTGTCGACCATCAGATTCTGCCCGCAGCCGGTGGCGCCGCCATAGGCCATACCGCACGGGCGATAGGATCCCGCCGGGACGCCGGAGAAGGTCGCGAACCCACCGCCGTCGGTCATACCGGTAGAGGTTTCGGGGCCGACCAGGTAGACTAGCGCGCCGCCGGCCGAACCGAATTCGGTGTTGACTGCAAGCAGGATACTGGCGCCATCGTGAGGCAGCAGCTCGAGCACGATCGGCCCCTCGGAGCTGCCGTCGCGGATGTCGAGCTCCGATGGCTTCGATGAGGCAAAGTCGGTGTGACTCGCGGTCAACACGAGGTGACCTGGCTCGAGGCCGCGTACGGAGAAACGGCCCTCAGCATCGGTAAAGGCCTTCAGGTCTTGGACACCATCACCAATGCTTGCCAGGACCAATGCGCCGGCGACCGGGCTGCGATCGCTGTCGATGACATAGCCTTCGACCGTCGCGTCGGAATACTGAATTGTGCACTGGTAGGTTTCCACCTGAGGAATGTCGAGGGCCTTGGTGATCGGCGCTGCGCCTGAGCCGGGTGATGTGTAGGAGGCGTAGTAGCGACCGACCGTGAGACCCGATCCGAAAAACCGGCCGTCGGGACCCACGGCGAACTTCAGCGGTTGTTCGTCGATGCCGAAGATCTGGCGGTCGTCGGTGACCCGCTGCATCATCACCACCACTCCAGGTGCCTGAGCTCCTTCGGTGGTCAGAACCAGGGTGCCTCCGGGCGCGCGATCGTCGCCGAGCCAGATCTCGCCCGCGATCCGGATACCACCGAGCATGAGGTCGGCAACCACGGTCTGCCGTGCATCGCCCTCGACCACGTCGGAGGCTTTTTCATTATTGTGAGTCGCGGTGACCTTCCACCGGCCGACGGGCATCCGTTCGGCGCGGAAGAATCCGTCATGGTCGGTACGGACCTTTGTCTCGGCGAAGTAGGCATAAGTTGCCGCTTCGGTGATCTCGACGACGGCACCGGTGATGGGCCGATCCAGACGGTCGTAGACTTGACCGACGATCGTCATACCGGCGTCCATTTCGACATCGCCGATGTCATAACCGACATCATCCGGGTCGACTCCGTCGAGACGCCAGGTCGCAAACCCGGAAGCGTTGACGATGGCCCGGCATGTGCCGGCATCGAGTCCCTCGAGGAGAAACATGCCGTCGGTGTCAGTGAGGGTGCTCGGCACGTCGCCGAGCAATTCTGGCGCACGAAAGACTGCAGGCGACCCCGGTTCGCACTTGACCCGTGCGCCGGGGACGGGCTGCAAGGTCTCTGCGTCAAGCACACGGCCGGAGATGGCGAGGCCTCGATCCGGCACGATCGGGGAGAGCATCAGCTCTTCACCCAGGGCGACGCGGACCCTTTCCGAATTTGTGGTTGCCGAACCGGGAAGGCGTACCGCCAGCGAGTACGTTCCGGCCTCGAGACCGGAGGCGCGGGCGATGCTCAGCTCGGCATCCCAGGTGCCCTTGCCACTCTTGCCCTCACGGCCGCTTGGGGTGTAGGCCTGCCAACGCACGATGACCTCGTCCGGGGAAAAATGACGGGTCGACAAAATCTGCTGCTCGATGATGGCGCCGCCGGGGACGGTGATGACCACACGCTCCCGATCGGTGGAGAAGCTGCCTTCCCAAACGCCGAATCCTGAGCCGAAGATTTTGACCGGGATGGTGGTTCGGCGCATCAGACCCTGGACGCGGAGCTGGCCGTTGCCATCGGTCTGGTATACGCGATCGTTGAAGTAGAGGATGGCCTTGGCCGCCCGCTCGCCGATCTCGTTTTCGACCACCAGCAGAATGTCTCGGCCGGGGATGAGTTCGAGAGTGACCGGCTCGTTCTCAACTCCTTCGCTGAGCTCTACTGCGACTTCGGCACACGCGCGACCCTCGGCACAGGCGCGGACCCGAACAGCGCCCGGAATCAGTCCGCCAAGCGCGAATCTTCCGTCCGGAGAGCTGGTGCCGCGTTGGCTGTAGCGGAAGCTGTCAAGCTCGTTGATCTGGCCGAGAACGTCAATCTTCGCCCCGGATACAGGTTCGCCCTCTTCGTTCAATACGAGGCCGCTGACCCCGAGACCTTCCGAGAGAGTCAGGGAAACTGGTTCCGAGAAATCGCGGAAGGTGGTCACGGTGGGGGCCATCCCCTGGGCGACGACGACACCGACGTAAGAAGCGTCGAGGTCGAGGTCGTGGACATCGATCACCCCATCCTCAGAGATGTCGTGCTTTGATGCGACATTTGTGAAAAGGGTCAGGACATTGATCTGATCCTCGCGGGCCAACCACATCCTAGCCTCGATCGCAGGTTCGAGCTCGATGGTGATCGCTCCCTGGGGTTGCAACAACACCGTGTGGCGCCGGCCATCTACCACCACGCGGTCTGCGGTCGGAGCGTATCCAGGCGCCGAAAAGATGACTCGCTCGTCACCGTGGCATTCAAGGTCGAGGACGCCGCCGCTATCGCGCCAGGTCGCGTTCGCGAGCTCATCTGGAGCCCCAACCACCTGCCAGGACAACGAACCGTTTTCAATCGGCTCGCCGCTGACTGCGTCCTGAACCAGATAGCCGGCCACGGCGAGGTCTGGCAGCAGGAGTTTGTTGTCTGCATTGGCAGCAATCGCGAGTGGCGCGCCGAGACCGACACGAACCCACGTCGTGCCGTCGCCCGCCGTAACCGTCAGGACATCGGAGAGGGTCGTGCCATCGGGCGTGATCACCTCACTGCCGAATCCAGCAAGAGCCACCGCCATCGCCAACCCTGCGAAGATGACGACCGTGGTACGTTTCATCATATTCTCCAGAAACCCAACTACTGCGTGCTCTCCACCGTCGGCACTTCAACCTGCCAGACGGTGGTTGTGGCTGAGGGCTCCCAGGTCTGCTGTCCCACCAGAACCAGGCGGCCGGCACCGGCGTCGGCAATGATGAGCCGGCCGGCGCGGACACCGTCAATGGGAAGACCCACCGCTACGGGTTCGCCATTGGTCTTGTAAATATCGAGCTCGTGGCGCTGTAACAGTGGGCCGTCTGGGAGTCCGACGACGAATGCCAGGAGATCGTTTCCGAGCGGAACCGGTCGCTTGACCAGCGGTTGCGCAAGTTGCCACCGCGAGTACGCTTGCCGACCGGAGTCGTCATGAACTTCGGGGGAAGCCCCCCAATTCGGTGCTCGGAAACGGGGGTTGGTACCGCGCCACGCTTTGGTGAGGCGGTCGTTCTTGTCGAAGACAAAGACCGCGTAGCTGCGTGGGTCCACAAAGGCCCAGCCGCCGTCCGGCAACGCAGCCAGTCCTCCCGTTGTGATTCCCTGGAAGTGAATTCGTTTGACTGTCTCCGGCACGGGCATGGACGCCGGGTACTCCTGAAGCGGCACGATCTCTCCATCGTCGTACTGGATGAAAAGATAGGGCGTGCCGCCTCCCGAGACGTCCGGGCTGGCGATGCCGTATATCACCATGCGATCCGGGAACACCAACGGTTGGCCGCTGGTGACGCTTTTCATGCCCGGATATTCGTGGAGGAACCGAAAACTGGAATCGTAATAGACCCAGAAGTACCGGTCACCGAAGACCACGCACCGGCCGGAACCGCAACCCAGATGTTGAGGTCCGGAGACCTCGCCCTGCTGGGTGCCCATGGGCAAAATTGATCGAAGGTCTTTGCCCGTCCGAAGATCGACTTCGCGCAACCCTTTTGTGTAGTCGGGAAGGAGCAGGCGGTCGCCACGAACCACCGCGTCAACAATCATGTACGCGGGGCTCTCGAGGCTGATAGGCCGAGCCGCACAGGAGGGCTCGACTTTGTCAGCCGGCGACGCCAGCACGCCGGCGCAGAGAAGCGCAACACCGGCACATACCACAACAACCCTCAGGGCGTGCCGCATAGTCTCACCTGATTGGCTCCGTCAGACTCAGGCTGACGGACCCTGGTCAGGGAGTATCCGGGAAGACCCAGATAACGTAGCAGTCAAACGGCAGCGGTGCGCAGCCGTTGGGATGGTTCGGCGTGTAAACCATCCACCCCACTTTTTGAACCGCAGCCTCTGAGAGACTCGGTGCGATCAGGGCCGGCACGATTGCGCCGACTATCATGACCGCAATGATCAAGACACCCAATTTCCTTTTCGACATGATCCGCCCTCCATCATGCTAGTTGGGGTAAACGTATCGACGCATTTTTTGATTGTCAAGGGCTCTTCTCGATATTTCCCCACAAATTTATCTTCCTCAAATTAGGGCATCCGGCGCCAGCGGATCGAATCAAAGGCGGCATCTGGACCATAAGGTGATGTATTGTCTGATACCGCCCGCTGGAGGCGGAATCTGTCGGCCGGATTGCTGGCAACCCCGATGTGATTTGGGGCACACGCTGAGGATCGAATCTGTGAAAACTGAGTCCGATTCTCCATAAATAATCGATGAAAAACGTTGGTCCAAGACATGTTACGGTTTCTGTGTTAGGGGGAACGATGATTCGTCGTACCGCTCTATTGCTGACCTGTGTGGTCCTCGTTGCTGTAGGGCCCGCCAATGCGTTTGACCTCAATCTGGCCGTTGGCGCTGATTTCGAGGGGGACTTCAGTTTCGGAGGTGTCAGTCTGAGTTCGAACACCGGCTACAACCTGGGGCTGGAGATTGCGGTCGACGTACCAATTATCGAACTCGGGGCGGGACTCGAGTACGGGTTCTCACGCAGCGCCAGCATCGCCGACCTCGACGCCAGTTATTACCAAATCTACGCGATCGGACGGTTCTTTTTCGGACCGGTCTACATTGCCGGCCGCTTCGGCTACGCCAACATGTCGGTGTCCACCATCCTCGAAGGCGATTTTGGTGGTGGCAGCAGCTGGGGTCTCGGAGGGGGCGTCGAATTTTTTGGCAAGCTCAAGACCGAGCTTCTCTTCAACAGCCTCAACACCGACCTCGAATACCAAAGCTGGACCATCCGGTTGCTCTACACCTTTTAGACGACGCTTGAGTTTTTGGGGGCTTCAACGTCACGAAACTGCAGGGGCGCTGAGCCAGCCGCAATCACGTTGTTAACGCGAAGACGCGAAGGACGCCAAGTTCAACCGCTAAGAAAACTAAGAAGGTGATCTTTGCGCTCTTCGCGTCTTTGCGTTAACAGAGATGATCCGTATCTCTGATACCACCCAAGAAGCGGTTAGCTGGGGACGGTGGGTATGGAAGCGGGCTAAAACGGAAAGCCAAAGTTCAGGCGAATACCCTTGACGTGCGGGCCGAAGCGATAGCCGAGTCCAAATCGTGGCAGCGGGATAAACCAGAGTTTGACCTTTGGCGTGGTTCCGAAGGTGAAGCCCACTTCATTGGTGTGCTGGATTTCAAGGGGCTCGCTCTCGTCGCGGCCAATGATGGCGTCGATATACTGGCGACGTATGTAATAGCCGCTGAGGTTAGCCTGGTTCCCACCAATGGTGAACGGCAGTGGGTGGCGGGCGTCGAAGCCGAGCCGGATCTCTCCGAAATCACTTGCCACAGCGTCGGTCGAGGTGAAGGTCGACAGGTAATCCACTTTAGTGCCGAAGCTGAGGTCCCACTTCTTCACCGGCCAGGTGGCGATGGTACGCATGCCAACCGACCACACCCCATAACCGAGGTCGTTGTCGAAGTCACGACCGTAGCCGATCTCGGCAAACGGTTTGAGGATCCAGCCCTTGCCCGCCGGAATCAGGAACTCGACGCCTGGAGTTGCAGCAAGTGATTGGAATTTGTAGTCGAAGTCGATCGCATCTTCGACGGTGAAGTTGTAGACCCCTGCGTAGACGACGAACCGGAGCCGCAAGCCCCAATCGTCATCGTCGGCTGTGAATATCTTGAAGCTGGCTGGGATGCGGAGGTCGTAGACTTCTGTGTCGGGCGTCGCCGAGTCACCGCCGGTGAAGCCGAATGCGAATGGGTGGAAGATCGGGTTCCCATCGTCTTGAGCGAAGGTGGGTGTCGCGAACGACAGAATTGCCGCCAAGACGACCAGAGTTCGAATGAGAACCATGTCCGAAGTATAAACGCGCGGGGAAATGGAAAATAGAAACGACCCGGCGCGAGGCCGGGTCGTTTGTTCTTCAGAAGTCGTACGCGGTCAGCGCGTCGTTGGCTTGAAGTCGACCCGCCGGTTCTTGGCTCGACCTTCCGCCGTGTTGTTCTGCGCCAGCGGCTCGTTCGGACCAAAGCCCTTCGTCGTCAACCTTCCGGCCGCGACACCGTTGGTCTCCAGGTAGTTCTTGACAGCTTCGGCGCGCTCCTTCGAGAGCTGCATATTCCAGGCCAGTGGCCCGGTGCTGTCGGTATTGCCCTGAATCTCGACCATGTACTGCTGGTTCTTCTTGAGGAAGTTGGCGACCCGGAGCAGGACCTCCGCCGCTTCGGGTTTGATGGTGGCGCGGTTGACGTCGAAGAGCACCTGGCCCCTGACGAACCACTCGTCGCCAGCCACCTCGATGCCGGCGATCGGGCAGCCCTTATCGTCGACCGGGACACCCCTTGGGGTACCGGGACACTTGTCGAGATAGTCGGGCACACCGTCTCCGTCGGAATCAATCGGGCAGCCCCTTGCGTCGACCTTGACACCCCTGGGTGTACCTGGGCACTTGTCGATGTCGTCGGGCACGCCGTCGCCGTCGGAATCGATCGGGCAACCCTTTGCGTCAACCTCGACGCCCTTGGCTGTACCTGGACACTTGTCGAGGTAGTCGGGCACGCCATCGCCGTCAGAGTCAATCGGGCAACCCACCGCATCAACCTCGACGCCCTTGGGGGTGTCCGGACACTTGTCGAGGTGATCCGGAACGCCGTCACCGTCGGCATCTGGCCACAAGAAGACGTCGGCGACAAAGAGCGCCATCGCCCGGGAAGTCGTCAGCTTGCTCGCGGGCTTGAGGTAGCCGGAACCACCCGCAGCAACAACCTGTTCGAGAAGCTGACGTCCTTTCTTGCTGGTGCCTACGTGAACCGCATAGATCTCGAGGTTTTCGCCAAACGCGGAAGCGAGGCCTTCGGCGGCGGCAACTTCTTTTTTGCCCATGTCGAGACCGTCACTGACGATGAGAATCGCCGTCCTCGCCTCCCTGTTGAAGAGATCGCCGCCGGCGGCGTCGAGCGCGAGGTTGAGGGGACTGGTGCCGTTGGCGCAGCTGAACCTCGCGACGCCGTCACTGAATGACGAGCTGAGGTATTCACCTATTTCGATGATCGAAACCGTCTTGCCCTGACTCTTGCAGAGCCCACGCCCGAAGGTCCGCAGCCCTCCGTCGTAGCCGAGATCGGGTACGGTCTGGTTCAGGCTGATCAGGAAGTCCTCTGAGATCCCGATCTTCCGCTGCCGCCGCCAACGATCGGTCATCGATAGCGAGCCGTCAGCAATCACGACGAACTGATCGACCTTGCGTACAAATCTGTCGGTATCGATCGTGCCTGGTTCGAAGCTCAATTTCGGTTGAGACGATGCGCAGGCCTGGGTCAGCATCACCATGGCGAAGATCAGGGCGATGTACGAGGTGGCTCTTTTCATCATTCCTCCTCCTGTCTGCGGTGCCAGCCGGATGCCTGGACCCCCGATCGCCTGTTCGACTCGGAGGATCCTCCCCGGTCGGTCGCAGTGGGCTCGCGTGCATGCAGTCTGCCACAACCACTGTGCTGTAGCAATATCGTCACCGCCTCACCAGCGGCGAATGAAAACCTCTGCTGAGGCCTCTGTATGCTGGAGCCCATGAGTCACAACATGTATCGACCGATTCCCCTGAATTTCGAGCGCCTACCTGAAGACGAGATGGTCGCCCGAGGGCACAGCTTTCGTGAGCTCATGGCCCGTCGCCGTTCGGTGCGCGAGTTCGCATCCGACCCCGTGCCTCGCGAGCTCATCGAGATCGCGATCGCTGCCGCAAACACCGCACCGTCAGGGGCCAACCGCCAACCATGGCATTTCGCGGCGGTCTCCGACCCGATGGTCAAGGCGGCCATCCGAGGCGGCGCCGAAGCCGAGGAACGAGAGTTCTACGAGGGCGGGCGGGCAACGGAGGAGTGGCTGAAGGCGCTGGCGCCGCTCGGCACTGATTGGCGAAAGCCGTTCCTCGAGATTGCGCCATGGTTGGTGGTGGTCTTCAAGCAGATCCACGCGGTGGGTGCTGACGGGTCCAAACTCACCAATTATTACGTCAATGAGAGTGTTGGTATTGCCTGCGGGCTGTTTATTGCGTCCATCCAACAGATGGGCCTTGCCACGCTCACCCACACCCCGCAGCCGATGCGTTTTCTGACCCGAATTCTCGACCGGCCGGATAATGAACGTCCCTACATACTCTTTCCGGTCGGCTATCCACGGGCCGACTGCGAGGTGCCGGAGATCTCCAAAAAGAATATGGAGGAGGTCAGCACCTGGTTCGAAAGTGGGTAAGTGCGTCTGACCGGCAGGATGCCGGAAAAACTAGTTTTCCTCGCCGAAGAAACTCCCCACAAACGAAGAAACGATGCTGACGATCAAAGCGCCGAGCACCGCCCACCAGTAGCTCGAGACCCCGAACCCGGGCACGATCTTCGACGCCAGCAGGAAGGTAAAGCCGTTCACCAGCAGGTAGAAGAGACCAAGGGTGAGGATGGTGATCGGCAGCGTCAGAATGGTCAGGATCGGACGGACGAGGGCGTTGACCAGTCCGAGCACGACCGCGGCGATCGCCAGGGCCTGGTTCGATTCGATGTGGACGCCGGGCAGAATATAGGCGGTCACCCACAGTGCGAGGGCGATGACCAGCCAGTGGATCAGAAAGCGTTTCATGACAGTTCCTCCTTGAGTTTTTTCTTCGGCAGAGTCATATCATTCTCCGGTCTCTGCCGGGATCCCGGCGGGATTTTCCCGTGCTGTGAAGACGAGCGCCTGCGGCCCCTCATCGGTGTTACAGGTCAGCACCAGCCGACCGGCGAGAAATCTAAAACCCGAGGCGCCGGCAAGGGCCTGAAGATAACGTCTCTCGACATCCATCATCGCCTCCGGGCACGCCATCCGGGTGGCACCCATGCCGTTGAAACCGAGCTCCCCCGGGTTCGGCGACACGACCCCGGCGAAGTAGTTGTTGCAGCCGCTGCGTCCCGAGACCCTGTCATCCTGGAAGAGGAGGCTGATCTCGACATCTTGGGGCAATGGCTGCTCTCGGCCGAGTTTGAGCAGGGTCCACTCATGACCTCCGAGATCGGCCAGCGACAACGTCCCGGTGGTCTCGTCCGCAATTTGCGAAAGGCCTTCCGCCATCAATGCCCACGTAACCAGGGCCTTCTCGGTCGGGCAGCACGCGGCGTCCTCGGGGCCCGCTCGGACGATGTCGAGGGTGATCCTGCCGTCCTCGATTGTGCCCGACCGAATCTGGACCCGGTCGCCGATCATTGCGGTGCCGAGATTGGTAATGGCCTCATCCTTTCTCGCCACGGCGGCGAGGTAGAGCCTGTTGCCGGATCCGCCAGAACTCTCCCAAAGCAGCGTTACAGCCTCGTCGAGCCCGTCCCCATCGAGGTCGCCGGTGAGAATGAAGTGGTCGATCAGACCGACTGTGGGACGTGAGGCCCCATCTTCGACATATGGCGCTCCTTCCCACCGCCCACCGGAGAGGGTCACGGGGTCGTTCATGACGCCGGAGTAGGTGGCGTTGGCGAGCTCGAGGGCTTTTGGCGCACCATTCACATCCCCCGTGACCGCCATCTCGCCGCCGAGGGTGCCATCACTGCCGCAGGCTGCGGCTGCAATCAACAGGACAGCACTTGCCAGCCTTTGAATCACGCTCATTCTTCGCTGCCGGTTGCTGTGGCGTCGGCTGCCTCCAGGGCGGCGCGTTCGCTCGTCTCGATCTCGCCTTCGACAGCGATGAGTTTCTCTCGCAGGAACTCCGAATCCTCCTCGCTGAACTCGAAGAGGTTGCCACCTGAAAAGTAGCGGAGGGCAAAATTGATTCCTGCGCGAGCCCGGTAAAAGTCGCCGGCCGCAATGTGCTCCTCGATGTCCTGGAAGATCGACTCGCGCACGACCTGGCGCGCCCTCTGCTCGGGCGAGAGGATGGTGAAACCGGTGATGGCCAGACTGATGGCCATCCGGTCCTTCTCGGCCATCTCGAACTGTGCCTGGAGGTCTGCCAATCGATTCTCGATCACCTGCCGTTCGGGCCCGGGTTCGAGATTCTCGCGACGCTCCGTCAGATTTGCCATCTCGGCCTCGATCGCCGCGAGTTGCTCCTCGACCTCATCGACGATGCCGTAGGCGTTCGCGACTCGGGCATTCTCCACCGAGGCCTCAAACGCCGTGGCCAGGACCGCGACCACCAACACCACCGCCAGGGTTCCGAGGGTCGCTGCCAGACGCGGTCTTCGCCGCGACCAGTTGGCCAGCTTTTCAACCTTCGTTGGTTCGATCGCCGACACCGGTAGGAACTCACGGTAACGGCGGATGTCCTCTGCCAGCTCGCGGGCCGAGCGGTAACGTTTGAAAGGGTCTTTGGCGAGCGCCTTCATGGTGATGGCCGAGATCGTGCGATCGACCCCCGGGTTGAGCTTCCGGGGAGGATCGGGCTCGTGGTACATAACGCCCTTCATCGACTCGACCGCGGATTCGCCTCTGAACGGGTTCACCCCGGTCAGGATCTCGTAGAGCATCACTCCGAGCGAGAAGACATCGGTCTGGCGGTCCGACTCGGCGGCGTGACCCGACGCCTGCTCGGGTGACATATAAGCCGGCGTGCCCATCACCGCACCGAGGTGGGTTCGCTGGGAGTCGGACTGGTTGCCATCGTCGTCCTCGACCAGCTGCTTCGCCAGCCCCCAGTCCATGACGTAGACGACCCCAAAATCATCCACCATGATGTTTTCGGGTTTGAGATCGCGGTGGATCACGCCCTGGTCGTGGGCGGAGGCCACGGCCTGGCAGGCGCGGCTGAAAATGCCGATGAACTGCGCCCGGTTGCTCCGATCCAGGTAATCGTCGGGGATGCGTTCTTTCATCAGGTCGCCGAGAGTCTTCCCCCGAACCTTCTTCATGGCGTAGAAACAATCGCCGTCGGGCAGGAGCCCGGCTTCGAAGACCGGGGTTGTCCCCGGGTGGTCGAGGCCGGCGAGGATCTCGGCCTCGGCAAAAAAGCGTTGGCGGATATCACCCTGGGCAGCGTACTCCGGCCGCAGCCTTTTGACGGCGACGGGACGTTGCAGCTGGACGTCGGTTGCCTTTTGCACGACCGCCATCCCGCCCTCGCCGAGGGTTTCGCCGATCAGATAGCGATCGCCGGAGCTGGAATCGGTCCGTTCGTGGGGCTCGACGTAGTCACTCGACTTCTGGTCACCGGTGGGATCCCGGTCGAGGAACTTCGTCGACTCGGTCACTTCGTTCTCGGGTTTCGCACCATCATCATCCCGTGTCATCAGCGTTCTCCCACTCCTCCACCTCGGCTTCGCATGGTGTCGGTGGAGTGATTGTAGCAACGGGCCTCGGGCCGTCCTAGCGACCAACAAAGGCGGCGCTTGCTATATTCGGCGGGATGTCTGGTGTGAAACCTCCCAATTCCGACGAGGATCGAAGCGGTTCGGGTTTCCTTGCCGAGATCTGGCGGTCGGTCTTTGCACGGCCGATCATGCCCCGGACGGAGCGCGAACGGCGGCGGAAGGTTCTCGAGTTCTTTGTCCTTCACATGCGGCCGGTGCGGGTTCGCCGCCAGACCCTTCCTTACACCCACACTTTCGGTCTCGGCGGCAGCTCGCTGACCCTGATCGGGCTGATGGTCGTCACCGGCGTGCTGCTGATGCTGGCCTATGAACCGAGCCCGGAACGGGCCTACGCCTCGGTCGTCGGTCTCCAGGATCAGTTCCTCTTTGGTGGCCTGGTGCGGAACATTCACCATTGGAGCGCCAATCTCCTGGTCGCCGTAGTCCTTCTCCACATGCTTCGCGTCGTCTTCACCGGCGGCTTCCACGGCCCAAGGCGCTTCAACTGGATATTGGGCCTCGGGCTGCTGGCGGGGATCATGGCCGCCAACTTCACCGGCTATCTGCTGCCGTGGGACCAGCTCGCGTTTTGGGCCGTCACCATCTGTACGGGGATGTTCGGATATGTGCCGTGGATCGGAGAGTGGCTGCAGGGGATGGCGCGCGGCGGACCCGAGGTCGGTTCGGCGACCCTGGTCATCTTCTACACCTTTCACACCACGCTGGTCCCTGTGACCCTGGTGCTGCTGATGGGCTTTCATTTTTGGAGGGTCCGCAAGGCGGGGGGCGTCGTCGATAGCCGTCCGCCCGAAGAGATCACTGAAGAGAAACCTGATTACGTGTCAACCCTGCCCACGCTCTTGATGCGGGAGCTCGCCGCGGCCCTGGCCCTGATCGCATTCGTTGTCGTCGTGTCGGTCTTCATCGATGCCCCGCTCGGCGCGCCGGCCAACCCCGGGATGAGCACCAACCCGGCCAAGGCGCCGTGGTACTTCGTCGGCTTCCAGGAGCTGCAGCTCCACTTCCATCCCTTGATTGCGGTGGTCGTGATCCCGGCGTTGGTCGCCCTGGCCCTGCTGATCATTCCTTATCTGCGGCACCCCAGAGAGCAGTCCGGGCCCTGGTTCCTGTCCGACACCGGACGTCGCACCGCCGTGGTGGCGGCCGTGGTCGGACTCTGTGTGACGCCGGTCCTGATCCTCCTCGACGAGCTTGTGCTCCAGCCGGGTGCGGGTCTGCCATCGCTGGTCTGGCGGGGGGTCGTTCCACTGGTGTTGTTGGGTGCCGCGGCATTAGGATTCAGAACTCTGTTGACCAAGAGATTTGGCGCCAGAAAAGGGGAGCTTGTCCAGGCGATCTTTGTTCTCTTCCTGGCCGCGTTGGTGGTGCTGACCGTCACCGGTGTCTGGTTCCGCGGCCCCGGCATGGCCCTCGTCTGGCCCTGGGGGTGATGAGGAGATGTGTCGCATGTTGATTTCAACGCAGAGGCGCAGAGGTGCAGAGGCGCAGAGGTTTTTTCTTGGTGAGGAAAGCCTCAGGCCCAAAAGATCTTCTCCGCGTCTCTGCGTCTCCGCGTCTCTGCGTTTCTTTTCTACGGCAATGTCGGTTCGGGAGAGCTCGTGAACGAAGAGATACCAACGCCATCGCGGAGGAGCTTTCTCGGCAGGGTGTGGCTGCTGCTCGGGGGGGTGGCGCTCGCGGAAGCAGTGTGGATCGTCAGCGACTTCTTCAAGCCGCGACGACGCCGGGCGGCGGACGACGCTGCAAGCTCGGTCATCGTTGCCGGGCCGGTGGATCGATTCGAACCGGGATCGGTCACCGCCTTCCCGGAAGGACGGTTCTATCTGGCGCGGCTCGCCGATGGCGGCTTCCTCGCCCTCCACCGCGAGTGCACCCATCTCGGCTGCACCGTCCCGTGGGTCGCAGCCGAGGAGCGCTTCGTCTGTCCCTGCCACGCTTCGTCCTTCGACATCACCGGTGATGTTCTGAGCCCGCCGGCGCCGCGGCCGCTGGACATCTTTCCGGTGCGCATCGAGAACGACATCGTCAAGGTGGATATCCGCAGGGCGGTCAAACGGCAGAGCTTTGCGGCCTCGCAGGTGGTACGCTCGTGACGACGGCTCGAGATCCCCTCGATCGCTGGAAGCTGATCGGCGTCACCGCCACCGCGGTGATCGTTCTCAGTGTTCCAGCCTGGGTTGTCCGCAAGGGGGGAGCGGAGCCCGCTGGAAAGATGGTCGAGGCGGAGGCGACCTTTGTCGGTCGCGAGGTTTGCCGGCCGTGCCACGAGGCGGCCTATTCGAGCTGGCAGGGCTCGGATCACGACCTCGCGATGGACGTGGCGACGGCGGAGACGGTGCGCGGCGATTTCGACCACGCGGTCTTCACCTCGAAGGGCGTCACCTCGAGCTTCTTCAAACGAGACGGTCGATTTTTCGTCAACACGGAAGGCCCGGACGGTGAACTGGCCGACTTCGAGATCACCCACACCTTCGGCCACGAGCCGCTCCAGCAGTACCTGATTCCGTTCCCTGGTGGGCGCCTGCAGTGCCTGTCGATCGCCTGGGACGCGGATCTGGAAGTGTGGTTCGACCTCAACCCGGACACCGTGATTCCACCCGACGATTGGCTTCACTGGACGCGCGCCGCCCAGAACTGGAACGGCATGTGTGCCGAGTGCCACTCGACCAACCTCCGCAAGAACTTCGACTCCAAGACCAGCTCCTACAAAACCACATGGTCCGAGATCGACGTCAGCTGCGAGGCCTGCCACGGGCCCGGCTCGGATCACGTGGAGTGGGCCGAGATCCAACCGATGGCCCGTTCGGAGATCGATGACTACGGTCTGGTCATGCACACCGGCAACATCAGCTCGCAGGAGCAGGTCGAGCTCTGTGCGCCATGCCATTCTCGCCGCTCCGAGCTCGGCGACTGGGACCACTCCACCACGGCCCTCCTCCACAGTCATCTGCCCTCGCTCCTCGAGGAGGGCCTCTACCACGCCGATGGCCAGATCCTCGATGAGGTCTATGTGTGGGGCTCGTTCACCCAGTCCAAGATGTACGCCAACGACGTGCGCTGCACGGACTGCCACGACGCCCACAGCATGAAGCTTCGTTTCGAGGGCAACGACCTCTGCCTCCAGTGCCACCGGGCCGACGCCTACGACACTTCCGAACATCATTTCCACAAGAAGATCCACGAGGGCCAGCCCTCCGACGGCGCCCTCTGTATCAAATGCCACATGCCCGAGCAGCCCTACATGGTGATCGACGAGCGTGCCGACCACAGTCTGCGGGTGCCGCGCCCCGACCTCAGCCAGACACTCGGCACCCCCAACGCGTGCTCCCAGGGCGGCTGCCACGACGATAGGCCTTTGAGCTGGTCGGTGGAGGCGTTCACAAAATGGTACGGCCAGGCCAAAAAGCCCCACTATGGACCGACCCTGGCCGCCGGTCGCGAGGGACGTCCTGAAGCTCGAGATGACCTCGTGCGGCTCGCCGGCGACGAGCTCTATCCGGCGATCGTTCGCGCGACCGCGTTGTCGCTGCTCGGACAGTACCCGAGCGAGGAAAGCACCCGCGCTTTTGCCGTTGCGCTGGCCGACCCTGAGCCGCTGATGCGCCACACCGCGGTTAACAGCGTTGTTGCCGCCTCTCCGGAGGAGCTCGCCGAGTTGGTGGCGCCACTCCTCTTCGACCCGATGAAGGCGGTGCGGATGCAGGCCGCGGTGCAGCTCGCCGACGTGCCGGATCAGCTGTTGAAGCCGTATCAACGAGAGGCCCTTGCCGACACGCTGACCGAGTACCGCAAGGCCATGGATTACTCGCTCGACTTCGCATTTGCCGGCCACAACCTCGGCAATCTGGCGGCCCGCCTCGGCGATGCGGCCGAGGCCGAGCGGTACTACCGGACGGCGGTCACGATCGACGATCTCTTCTATCCGGCCAAGGCGAATCTCGCGGTGCTCCTGAATGCGAGAGGACAAAACGATGAGGCGGAGGCGATCCTCCGCTCGATCCTCGACGCCTACCCGGAGCAATACGAGGTCGCCTACTCGCTGGGTCTGCTGCTCGCCGAAATGGGCCGATATGTGGAAGCCGAGTCATACCTCGCTCGAGCAGCTGCCGCGATGCCTGAACACCCAGGTGCAGCGCGCAACTTGCAGGCGATCAGGGAGTATCTGGCGCAGGTCGGCCGAACGCCAGAATGATGTGGCTTGGATAAAGATTCAAACAACGGCGACCGACCACCGTATACCACTCACCACCGGCGAGCGAATGAGCCTTTGTCAGGCGAAATCCGCGTAGTACATTGCCTGGCGACTCATTTATCTGAAATATGCAGTGAGCCTGCGGGGTTAGTCTCAATTGAAAGGAACTCGAAAATGAAAAATGCACTTGGACTCGTATTCGTATTGGCGCTGGCCGCGACGCCGGCGATGGCACAGAAGGTCACTGTCGACTACGCACATGATTTTGACTTCAGCGGGGTCAAGACATTCCAGTATGTCGACACCCAGGAATCCAACTCAAAGAACGAACTGATGGCGGGACGCATCGTCGAGATGATCAAGAAGGAGCTTCGTGAGGGCGGTCTCACCGAGGTCCAGGAGAACCCTGATCTCTTCGTCACCTATCACGTCACGACCGAAGAGTTGTCCTCCTTCAACACCACCAGCATGGGCTACGGCGGCTACGGCGGCTATGGTCCGGGCTGGGGCGGCTATGGCCGCTATGGTTACGGCGGCTATGGCGGCATGGCATCCTCCACGACCTACGAAACGAAGTACACCGAGGGGACACTGATCATCGACGGTTACAATCCCGCTGACAAAAAGTTGGTCTGGCGCGGCACCGGCATGGTGACGGTCAAGGACAAGCCCGAGAAGCAGATCAAACAGGTGGACAAGATCCTCAATAAGATCGGCGACAAGTGGGACAAGATCCACGCCGGCCAGGGCAAGTAGGCTCGCCTAAAAACATACTGTTCATCGCCCGGTTGCCGAGATGGCGACCGGGCGTTTGTAACTCGAGGAAAGAGTCGGCGTGATATTATTCGCTCCGAAATTTTTCTGGAGACTCACACAAACTAGGCCGGGAGAACGGCCCCTCAAAAGGAGTAGAGAAATGAAAAAAGTAATTGGTTTGATTTTTGTTGTGGCCCTGATCGCGACCCCGGCAATGGCGCAGAAGGTGACCATCGACTACGCCCACGACTTTGACTTCGATAGGGTCAAGACATTCCAGTATGTCGATACCGCAGAGAGCAACGTCAAGGGCAATCAGATGATGGCGGATCGCGTCACCGACATGATCAAGAAGGAGCTTCGTGAGGGCGGTCTCACCGAGGTCAAGGAAAACCCCGACATCTTCGTCACTTACCACTTTACGACCCAGGAGCGGACCAGTTATCAGACCACCAACTTCGGCTACGGCGGCTACGGCGGCGGTTGGGGTGGTTGGGGTTACGGTGGCATGGGGGGAATGGGCACCTCTACGACGCAGCAGGTCAACTACACCGACGGAACGCTGCTCATCGACGCCTACGACAGCACTGACAAGAAAATGATCTGGCGCGGCACCGGCACGGTGACGGTCAAGGCCAAGCCGGAAAAGCAAATCAAACAGGTCGAGAACATCCTTACCAAGATCGGCGCCAAGTGGGACAAGATCCTTCACGGCCAGGGCAAGTAATTCAGTTCGTAATAGATTCTTCAATACCCGACCGCAGGTGCGGTCGGGTATTTTTCATTTCGGGCACGGGCACGGAAACGAGTTACCAGCGAACCCGGAAGTAAAGACTGAAGTCGTTGATGTCGAGGTCGATGACTGCGTGAAGCTTGTCGTCAGCGACGCTGTCGATGTTCTTCCAGTCGACGTCGATATTGGAATAGTTGAGGGCAACGCCGAAACCCCAGCGCTTGTCGGTGATGTACTCGCCCGCCAAACGGCCGATGTACTGTCCGCCCTTGATGTCGTCGATCTTGACCTCGAGCCAGCCGGCCTGCGCCTTGACGCGCCAACGTTCGCCGAAAGTGCGGCGGTACTCGAAATTGATGTACGGCAGCGGTGCGGTTCCGTCGATTTGTTCCTGAAGCTCGACGCCTTCCACCGTCAAGGTGGTCTTCAAACCCATCACGCGAAACCCGAGCCCGAATCCGCCCGCCCACCGTTCCTTGACCCACGGGTAGTAGGTGTAGTCGATTGCGAGCGTTCGGATATCGAAACCGAGCCTGACGTCTGCCTCGATTGGGATGATCTCGCCACCCCAATCGATCTCCTCCAGAACCTGGGTCGTGGAGTCTCGATTGACGTCCTGCCAGCGGACCCCGAGGCGGTGCTTGCGTCTGAACTGCCATTCGAACGAGAGCGAAGGAACGGCCTCCTTGTCCGGCAGTCCGAGGTCGTCCTCGAAGCTGAGTGTAGTGCCCTCGCCGAGCATCTCCGAGTCGAGCCGGATCGTGGTCGCAACCTGGACCCAGCTCGCCTCGAACTTGAAGTTGAAGGTGTCGAAGAGCGGCTCGTTGACGCCCTGGGCCGCTGCGGGCACGGCGCTCAACACAAGGGAAAGCGCTGCGAGCAAGGTGAGACGGCGCATGATCAGCCTCCCTGGCGACTGAATGATCTTGCCTACGGTAGCAGAGCTGCGGACCAGCGATCCTCCGTCACTGGTCTTGGCTTGAAGCCCCGATCGTGGCAGAATCACGCGATGGTTTCAAAGATCGCCAGCCTGAAGACAGACATCGAGGATCGCCTGCACTTCGAGTCGATGCTCGCAGACCTTTCTTCGCGCTTCGTCAACCTCGAGCCGGCGGAGGTGGACCGCGAGATCGAGGACGCTCAGCGCCGGGTCTGCGAATGCCTCGGCCTCGATATCGCGGCGCTCTGGCAGTTGTGCCCCGAGGAGCCCGGGGTCCTCACGATGACCCACCTGTACCGGTCGGTGGACGGACCACCGGTCCCCGATGATTTCGACGCCAGAGAGTACAATCCGTGGGCCCTCGGGATCGTTTTCGATGGCAGGCCTGTCGTGCTGCCCAGCATCGACGAGGCGCCGCCCGAGGCGTCTACTGACCGCGAGACGTGGCGGCATTTCGGCATCAAGTCCGTGTTTCTCTTCCCGCTTTCCTCTGGGAGCGAGTCACCCATCGGCGCCGTGAGCTACCACGCCGTGCGAGAAGAATGCTCGTGGCCCGACGAGATCGTGCAACGGCTGCGCCTGGTTTCTCAGATCTACGCCAACGCTCTGGTTCGAAAGCGCGCGGACGCGGAGCTGCGCGAGAGCGAGGAACGGCTGCAACTCGCCGCCGAGGCCGCCGAGGTCGGGATGTGGATGCTTGACGTCGAGAGCCGACGGTTCTGGGCGACCGAGAGGGCGAGAGAAATCTTCGGCTATTCGGCGGACACTGACGTCACGATGGATGTCTTCATGGAATCGGTCCACCCCTCGTGCCGAGAACCGGTAACCGAAGCTGTCCGGCGTGCGGTGGAGGATGGGCACGAGGTCGACATCGAGTACCGGATCGTGCTCGCCGACGGCAGCGAGAGGTGGATTCACTCCCGCGGGCGGATGCAGCCGGCATCTGCCACCAATCCGGTACGCCTGCAGGGCGCGTCGATCGATGTGACGGAACGCAAACGGTCGGAGGCAGAGCTCATCCGGTCGTACGAAGAGGTCGAGAACCTCCGGCGCCAGCTGGAGCTCGAGAACGCCTACCTCCAGCAGGAACACAAGCTCCAGCACGGAGGCGGTCGCATCGTCGGCGAGAGCCCGGCCATCATGGAGGTCCTCAAGATGGTCGAGCAGGTTGCACCGGCTGAGACGACTGTTCTGGTCGAAGGTGAGACCGGCACCGGCAAGGAACTCATTGCGCAGCGGATCCACGAACTCAGTCAGCGCAATCAACGCCCGATGGTCAAGGTCAACTGCGCCGCGTTGCCCTCGACCCTGGTCGAGAGCGAACTTTTTGGACGGGAAAAGGGCGCCTACACTGGCGCGGTCTCGCGGGAGGCTGGCCGCTTCGAGGTGGCCAACGGATCGACCCTCTTCCTCGACGAGATCGCCGAGCTGCCGTTCGAGCTCCAGGCAAAGCTCCTTCGGGTGCTCGAGGAAGGCCGCTTCGAGCGCCTCGGCAGCTCACGGACGATGCAGACCGATGTCCGGGTGATCGCCGCTACCAACCGCGACCTCCGGGCCGAGATCGAGGCCGGGCGCTTCCGTCGCGACCTCTTCTTCCGCCTCGCCGTCTTCCCGATCCAGGTTCCGCCGCTGCGTGAGCGTCGCGGTGATGTGCCCCTCCTCGTCTGGTCGATCGTCCAGGAGCTCAGCGTCGGCATGAACAAGGCGGTGGAGACCATCCGACGCGAGGACATGGAGAAGCTGCAGCGCTATGACTGGCCGGGCAACGTCCGTGAGCTGCGCAACGTCGTCGAGCGGGCGATGATCCTCTGCAGCGGTCCCAAGCTTCGAATCAAACCGCCATCCGGCGGTCGCGCTGGCGACGATGACCAGGTGCTTTCGATGGATGAGATCCAACGCCGCCATATCCTCAAAGTGCTCGAGACCGTCGGGGGCCGCATCCGTGGCTCTGGTGGAGCGGCCGAGATGCTGGGTCTGAAGCCGACGACCCTGCGCTCCAGGATGCAGCGCCTCGGGCTGGACCCGAAACAGCTACGGGACGAACAGTCGTCCCGGTGACGATATATCGACCCCGGGTCGTCCTCACGGTCTGATTCGACCTCGCTGCTAGCGGCAAGCATCTCCTTACCGGAAAACAGATTACCAGGCAGTTCGGGCGCGTACGACGCGGTGGCACGCGTTGTGCAACATGTTTGGCAGGCCGCGTTGCGGCCTGAAAGAGAAAAACCACACATCCGGTCCGCGGCCTTGGCCCCGGACAGACTGTTCACACCAAAGGAGGTAGTGATGATGAGATCAGATTCGCGTTGCGCTCGGGGGATCCTCGGGGTATTCGCGGTGGCGATGGTCGTCGCGCTGGGATCTGCTCCGGGCGTCGCATCCGCGGGAGAAAGCCAGTTCACCGGGAGGTGGGGCGGACCGATCGATCCCGACGCGTTGCAGATTCTCAAGGGCATGACCGATTACCTTGGTAGCCTGCAGCAATTCACAATGCACACCGAGAACACTTATGAGGATGTGCTTGCGACCGGACAGAAGATACAGTTCGGTTTTTCCACCAACATCGTCGTGCAACGGCCCAACAAAATTCGCGCCGAACGCATTGAGGGAACAGCGCACCAGCTGTTCATCTACGATGGCGCAAAACTCTCGATACACGAGGCCGGAGGGGACTTCTTTGCAGAGATCGATGCTCCGGACAACATCGACGATTTCCTGCACTTTGCGCGCGACCGGCTCGACCTGGTCCCGCCCGCCGGCGACGTGGTCTTTAGCAACGCATTCGAGTTGCTGACGGCCGGCATAACCTCGGGGTTCGTGGTCGGAGAGGTGGAGATCGGCGGCGTCAGGTGTTATCACCTCGCTTTCACGACGCCGGTGGTGGACTGGCAGATCTGGATCGCCGAGGGCGACAAGCCGCTCCCCTCCAAATACGTCCTGACCACCAGGGATGACCCCGCACAGCCGCAGTTCGTGACCGTGGTCAGCAACTGGAACACCAAGCCGAAGATCGCGGACGGAACCTTCGAGTTCGATCCACCATCGACCGCGATGGAAATTGATTTCATTCACGTCGACGGCAGCACGTCGGCTCGCTGAGGGGGACGGAGGCACATCATGAAAAATATTGTCAAGATTGTTGGAGTCGCGGCAGGGTTCGCCCTCCTCTTCCTGTTTGATGTCATCTCGTTGAGTGTCGTGCCGGAGGCAGAAGCCATCGCTGGCGTCCGCCGCAGGACTGCACGCCGGACAGCCGTCGTGGTGGGAAGCGCGTCCGCTGCTCAAGTTTCCGCCGCCAACGCGAACGCCGCGGCATCACAGCAGCAGGCTGCCGCTGCACAGCAGGAGGCCGCCGAAGCCAACGCCCAGGCTGCGGCCGCCCAGCAACAGGCCGCGGCACCTGCGCCAACGGCGATGGTCGCGTCGCTACCTGCGGGCTGCGTCTCGGCCGGCGAGCTCTTTCAGTGCGGCAACGTCTATTACAAGCCCTACATGTCGGGGAACCAGATCGTTTACGGCGTGGTGCAAGGGCCGTAGGAGCTCCGAATAACCGCCGATGCGGGCCGGCTGCCCGCAATCGGCACGACAAGAGGTCGACAACGGGAGGAGTGCGCCGTGTTTTTAAAACGAGAAACTCAGCCCATTGCGATGGGCTATGGCCCGTGTGCCCTTTCGCTCGCCTGCACGCTTGTGGTGGTGACGGTTCTGGGTGCGGTCGGTGCGAGGGCTGAGGAGCCGCTCGACGACGCGTATCGGATTCTCAAGGCGATGTCAGAATACGTTGCCGGCCAACAGACCATCGAGCTGACATTTGACAGCGACATCGAGGTCATCACGCCCGAGCTCGAAAAGATCCAGTTCACAAACTCAGGCGGAGCGCTGCTCAGCCGACCGGACAAGCTGTACGCCTACCGGGTCGGCGGCTATTCGGAGGTGGAGCTTTTCTTCGACGGCGCTACCGCCAGCGTCAACGGCAAGAGCGTCAACGGCTACGCACGGATCGAGGCCGCAGGGACGGTTGACGACCTGATCCATGCGCTCAGGGCCGGCCACGGCGTGGCGCTGCCCGGAGCGGATCTGTTGCTGTCGAACTCGCACGACGTTTTGATTGCAGACGTCCTCGAAGCCAAGCACATCGGTGCGGGCGTCATCGGTGGGGTGGAGTGCGAGCACCTCGCCTTCCGCAACTTCGATACCGACTGGCAGCTCTGGATAGAGGTCGGTGAGCGGCCGATTCCGCGCAAGATGGTCATCACCAGCAAGACGATCAACAACGCCCCGCAATACACAATTCGCATCACGAGCTGGAAGACCGACGTCGAGCCAGGTGCGGACGCATTTTCGTTCACCCCGCCGGAGGGCGCGGAACAGCTCCACCCTCACGCGCTCATCGACCTCGATGAATTGCCGCAAGAGGTTCCGACTGGAGGCAACGAATGAAACGCTTAACAAACCGCTGGTTGATCGTTCTCGGATTGATCGTCGCCAGTTGGCTATGTTTCGGCGCTGCCGTCGCAGAGGCGGTGAGAGGCGCGCCGGCCACGCCGGTCAGCTACGCCGGCGTCGCCCGGCGCTCAACCGTCGGCGCAGGGGCGCCGGGGGCCGGAGTGACGCCGGGAGTCGGTGTCGGGACGCCCGGTGCGGGTGCGACGCCGGGAGTCGGTGTGGGCGCTCCGGGTGTGGGTGTGGCCCCCGGAGTCGGGTCTCCCGGCGTCGGTACGGGTGCGCCGGGTGTAGGTGTTACACCTACGGCCGGTGTGAATGCTGGTGGACCGGTCAACCGGGTCGGGGCTCGGCGTTAGGGTTGGGAGCCGAAAACATGAATGATCGAGAGCCGGACCTTCCGGTGCCCGACGTCGAGGCGCTGTTCGCACTCGGTGGTGGCCGCGTCGGCCGGGGACTGGAGCGCGTGAAGCTGGCGCGTGACGCCCGTCTCCGCGCCGGGCGGGTGGCGGTGCTTCTGGCAGCGGTGACGTGGTTGCCGTTGCTGGTTTTGGCGGCCATTGAGGGCGTCGCCTGGGGTGGCGCGGTCCAGGTGCCCTTCGTGCGGGACTTCCTGCCCTATGGGCAGCTCCTGATCGCGGTTCCGGTGCTGGTTCTCGGTGAGGTCATGGTCGCGCGACACCTCATGCGCGCGGTGGCGGAGCTGCGGACCTCCGACATCCTTGATTCGAAGGACACACCGATTCTGGAAGCCGTCTTGGCGAAGACCATCCAGCGCTGGCGTGGCCGGAGCGTCAACGCCGTGCTGCTATTCCTGACCTGTGCCGCCAGCGTGGTCTCGTTTTGGGAAGCGAAGGAATGGCTCACCGGCGGGTGGCAGGTAGCCGGGGACGGAATGACGCTGGCGGGGTGGTGGTACCTGCTGGTCAGTCTGTCGGTGATGCGCTTCTTGGCCCTGCGCTGGCTGTGGCGGCTGCTGCTGTGGGCGTGGGTCCTGTGGAGAGTGTCGCGCCTCGAGCTGCACCCGCGACCCGCCCACCCCGACCGCGCGGGCGGACTCGCCTTCCTGGGCGGGACGCAGGCGGCGTTCGGGATAATTGTCTTCGCCTTCGGGGTGCAGCTCTCGTGCCTTGCCGCCGACGCCGTTCATTTCCGGGAAGCGAACCTGACGGCCTTCCGCGGGGAGATGGTTGCATTTGTTGTGATCGCGGTGATTGTGTTGCTGCTGCCGTTGGTGGTCTTCGCACCGAAGCTTGTCCGGGCGCGAGAGGAGTACCTGCTTTTTCTGAGTGGCAGCGCCCACCGCGGCGCGGGCGACCTGGCGCGGAAGCTGCGCGCCGCCCGCGAAGGGGAGCTCCCTGCAAATGCGGTCTCGGGGTTGTCCGATTTTGGAACCTTGTACGAGAATGCCCGGCTCATGCGCCCGGTTCCGATGGAGACGCAGCACGTGCTGGGCCTGGTACTGGCGGCGGTGGTGCCTTTCCTGCCGCTAATCTTCTTGGTCATGCCGGCTGGGGAGGTCCTGCGAACGCTGGTGAGGCTGATGATATGAGGACAAAAATCACTCTCCAAAAATCATATTGAGGAGGCAGGTAATGAGATCAAGGTTGTTCCTGGCCGTGCTCGCCGCAGCGTTGACCACTCTGGTTACACCGCAGGCGGCAGCCCAGTCGAGCTCGAACGAATGGCAGTTCGCCGTCGCGCCTTATGTGTGGTTGGCGGGCATCGACGGTTCCATGACCATCGGGGGGCACGAGGCGGGGGATGGCAGTGTCGACTTCGACAACATCATCGACAGCCTGGACTTCGCCTTCATGGGCCACTTCGACATGCGGAACGAGCACTGGGTGATCTCGTCGGATCTCATATTCATGGATCTGGGCGGAAGCAGGGACTACACCGAGGGAGATGACACCGAGGGAACGGTGTCGACCGGCTTCGACGCGACCCTCTTTGAGCTCGTCGGCGGTTACCGCGTCTCGCCGGCCGTGACCCTCCTTGCCGGCGCCCGCCTTGTCGACATGGGCATGAGCATCCGCTGGGACGGAACCCTGGAGGACCGACGGATCGATGCGAGCAAGAGCTTCGTTGACCCCTTGGTGGGCGTCCACGTTTTTGCGCCCCTCTCCGAGAAGTGGTGGTTCGGCTTCCGCGGAGACGTGGGTGGCTTCGGCGTGGGTTCGGAGCTGACCTGGCAGGCCTACGCCGATGTCGGTTTCCGGGTCTCGCACCTGGTGTCCATTCTGACCGGCTACCACGCCCTCGACATGAACTACGAGTCCGGAACGGATGTCGTTACAGTCGACCTCGACGTGCTGGTCTCGGGTCCGCAGATTGCCGTGGCCTTCACATTCTGAGGTCGCTCGGAGACGCAAAGGAAAGGAGGCGCCGCGACATGCTCACGTTTCGCTTGCATATGGAGTTCTCGCCGCAGACCTGCGACGAGGCGGCCGGGGTGCTGCGGTCCCTGGTCGGGCCGGTGCGGGCCGAGGCCGGCTGCAGCGCAACACAGCTGTTGCGGGATACCGAGGACGGCTACGGGCTCACCTGGGTGGAGGAATGGCGCGTCGTCGAGGATTTCGAACGCCACCTCCGGGGAGTGGCGTTTCGCAGGATCCTGGCCGTCATCGAGCTCGCCGCCGGACCGCCGGCGGTCGAGATCGACGACGTTGCCTCGCGGCGCGGCTTCGAACTCGTCGAAGAGATCCTGGGCCAAACCCAGGTGAATCAAGCGGAGCATGAAACCGGTTGAGGTGGCTTCAGATGAAAGAGAGGCACGACATTCAAATAAAGACATCGGTGCGAAGCGCCAGTATGAACCGCAAAATACAGGAAGATCTTAGGAGGAGAATCATGAAGACCATCACAACCCTCGTGACCCTTGCGCTCGTGCTTTGGCTTGCTTTCGTTCCGTCAGCCTCTGCCCAGGAGGTGACGGGCACGCTCGGCTCTCCCAGCGCCACCACCACCATCGACGGGAAGCAGCTGCCGCCGCCGCCCGACACGGCTTTCGGCGGCAAGATCGAGCGCAGTGTCCTTGATTCGATACCCTACTGGCCGCCTCGTGTGGTGCCGCCGAAGGGTGCGCCCAACATTCTTCTGATCATGACCGATGACGCGGGCTACGGTGTGTCCAGCACCTTCGGGGGCGTCATCCCCACGCCGGCGATGGATCGTATTGCCGACAATGGTCTCCTCTACACCCACTTCCACTCCACGTCGGTATGTTCGCCGACGCGGGCGGCGCTCATCACGGGGCGCAACCATCACCGGGTTGGCTCGGGGATCATCCCGGAATTGTCGAACGGCTTCCCGGGCTACAACAGCCTCATGACCAAGGACAATGCAACCATTGCCAGAATTCTCAAGGAAAACGGCTACGTGACCTCCTGGTTCGGCAAGAACCACAATACGCCGGACCAGGTGACCTCTAGGATCGGGCCGTTTGACCAGTGGCCGACAGGTCTGGGTTTCGAATATTTCTACGGTTTCATGGGCGGTGACACCAGCCAGTGGCAGCCGGGCAACCTGTACCGCGATACCACCCAAATCCACCCATACGATGACGATCCCGACTTCAACCTGGTCACGGCGATGGCGGATGATGCGATTGAGTACATGAAGACCGTTGACGCGCTGAATCCTGATCAACCCTTCTTCATCTACTACGCGCCCGGCGCAACCCATGCGCCGCATCACCCGACACCGGAGTGGATTGAGAAAATCAGCGACATGCACCTTTTCGACGAGGGCTGGCACAAGCTGCGCGAAACGATCTTCGCCAACCAGAAGAGGCTCGGAGTCATTCCGGCGGACGCCAAGCTGACTCCGTGGCCCGAGGATCTGATCAAGGAGTGGGACCAGCTCTCAGACTCGGAAAAGAAGCTGTTCATCAGACAGGCGGATGTGTTCGCCGCGTACGTGGCCTACACCGACCATGAAATTGGCCGGGTGATACAAACGGTCGAGGACCTGGGCAAGCTCGACAACACCCTGATCATTTACATTACCGGCGACAACGGCACCAGTGCCGAAGGCGGGCCGACCGGCACGCCGAACGAAGTCGCATCGGTCCAGGGCGTGCATCTCCCGGTGGAAGCGCAAATGCAGTTCTATGACGTGTGGGGCTCGGACAAGACCTACCCGCACATGTCGGTGGGCTGGACCTGGGCCTTTGGCACGCCGTTCTCGTGGACCAAGATGGTGAGTTCGCATTTCGGCGGTACCAAACAGGGCACGGCCATTTCCTGGCCGAAGGTCATCAAGGACAAGGGCGGAATCCGCTACCAGTTCCATCATGTCGTTGACATTGCGCCGACCCTTCTTGAAGTGACCGGAATTCCTCTGCCCGAGCTGGTTGATGGCATCAAGCAGAACCCAATGGACGGCGTCAGCATGGTCTATACCTTCGATGAGAAGAACGTGGATGCGCCGTCTGAGCACAAAACCCAGTACTTCGAAATCGGTGGCGACCACGCGATCTACCACGATGGCTGGATCCTCAGCACCAAGGTCGTGCGTGTGCCGTGGGACAACAGTGGAACGGCCGACAAACATCCTGAAACGTGGCCGTGGGAGCTTTATGATCTGAGCAAGGACTGGACCCAATACAGCGACGTGGCAGATCAGTATCCTGAGAAGGTCAAAGAACTGGAGAAAATGTTCTGGGAGGAAGCGGATCGAAACCAGGTGCTGCCGATGGATTCCACCACCTTCACCCGTTCGCTCCTGCCCCGACCCAACCTCACGGCCGGTCGTACTGTGTTCAACTATTCCGGTGAAGTCACTGGCACGCCGAACGGCAACGCGCCAAATATCCTGGCCTCCTCCTACAACATCAAAGCCGAGGTCGAGATCCCCGACAGTGGTGCTGAAGGCATGCTGGTGACGCACGGCGGCCGCTTTGCCGGTTACGGTTTCTACTTACTGAAAGGCAAACCGGTCTATACGTGGAACCTGTTCGGGCTCAAGCATGTCAGGTGGGAAGGCCAGGATGCGCTGGCTCCCGGCAAGCACACACTTGAGTTCGACTTCAAATACGATGGTCTGGGCGCCGCCACACTGCAGTATGGGAGCCCCAGCGGTCTGGGCCGCAGCGGAACCGGCTATCTGAAGGTGGACGGGGAAGTCGTTGCGAGCAGAAGATGGACAAGACCATCCCGATGCTCCTGCAATGGTGTGAAAGCTTCGACGTGGGTGCCGATACCGGCTCGCCGGTAGCCGACCAGGATTATAAGACTCCGTTCCGGTTTACCGGCACGCTCGAAAAGCTCACGCTGACCATTGACCGTCCGAAGCTCTCGGAAGAAGACATCAAGAAGCTCCAGGCGGCCATGCACAACAACCCGGCGGCTGATTGACCGTCATGTGAATGAGATGGCCGCAGTCCGGTCCCCAGCGGGGCGCCCCGCTTTGGCGCGATTGCTATGGACAGCGGCTGGGGTTATAGAACTGGCAAGGAGGAATAATGAAAGGCAAGTTGGTTTTCATCGTACTGGTCACCGTTTTAGTGGGCGCGCTTCCCGCCGTCGCGCAGGTCAGCGACGCCGACTACCTGCAGCAACTGCGAGCGGATATTCAAGCCGACCGCCAGGCCCTCGTTGCCGCCAGCCTGGGGTTGAACGACGACGAGGGCGAGGCCTTCTGGCCCGTTTATCGTAACTACCGCAACGACATGTCAAAGGTCGGTGACCGGATGCAGAAGTTGATCCAGGACTTCGCGGAGGTTTGGGACAACGCCACCGAAGAGCAGGCGAAGACCATGGTCAACGAGATGCTCGCCATCCGCCATGATGAGCTCAAGGTGCGGAAGTCACACCTTTCGAAGTTCCGCAAGGTGCTCCCCGAGGTCAAGGTGGCGCGGTTCCTGCAGATCGAGAACAAGATTGACGCCATCATCAACCTCGGCCTCGCCGACTCGATTCCGCTCGTCGAGGCGGCCGACTGATTACGGTGGACCCCAGGCTATACCTGGATCGAATCGCGATCATGGGGGTCCGGTCAACACCTTGGGCCCGACGAAAATTCGTGAACGGCGAAGAGGAGGAAGACGATGCGGGATAAACGAACGCATCGATCGTCATACCTGTTGCCCCCTGTGGATGCGGGGCGGTCGTTCCGCCGAGCTGTTGCGATCTTCCTGGCTCTGGTCCTGACCCTGTGGGCTGCGGAGCCGAACCTCAACGCGACGGAGAGTGGAAACCAGCCGACCAGCGATCAAGAAGCCGCCGAGGCCACTGAGCCCGAGACGGGCAGTGAGGAGGAGAGCACCAAGGCGAAGAAGGGTCCGAGCTTCATTCCAATCCCCATCTTCATCACCGAACCCGCCATCGGCTACGGGTTCGGCGCCGCCGTCGCCTATTTCCACAAGAAGAAGCACGGGCCCGATTCCGGGCAGGGTTCGCACCTCCCGGCGTTGACTACCAGTACTACCGGGAAAGTCGGCAAGAAGCAAAAGGTGCCGCCAACCATCAGCGGTGTCGCCGCCGCCTACACCGAAGATGGAACCTGGGGTGCCGGTGTCGCCCACAGCGCGTCGTGGTTTAAGGACAAGATTCGCTATGTCGGCGCGGCGGGATACGCCCACGTGGTGTCCACCTTCTATTTCGGCGATCAGCCCTTCGATTTCAAGCTCGACACCGGCTTGCTCTACCAGGACATCAAGTTCCGCATGGGAGCCAGCGACTTCTTCGTCGGCGGCAAGCTCGTCTATCTCACTCCAGACCTCCTCTTCGACGACGATCTCGGTGACATTCCCATCGAGCAGCCCGTCGAGAAGAAGCTCAACGACTTCGGCCTGGCCGTGCAGGCGGATTGGGACGGCCGGGACAACTTGATGACCCCGAACCGCGGCCAGTTCTTCCAGCTCGTGGCGTGGAAGCACTTCGAGGCGTTGGGAGGCGAGACCGATTACTGGAATGTCGGCTTCCAGGCGCAGTCCTTTTCCGAGATGTTGCACAAGAAGCTCGTCCTCGGTTTCCACCTCGATCTCGATTCCGCGGGGGGCGACCCGCCGCTCTGGGGCTATCCCTGGGTCACGATGCGAGGGATCCCTGCTCTTCGGTACCAAAACGAGAGCACGGCGGTCCTCGAGACCGAACTGCGGTGGGACATTCTCGAGCGGTGGGCCGCCGTCGGTTTCCTCGGCGTCGCTGCGACCCGGGGCGATGTGCCATTTTTCGAGGATGAGAGCGGGATCGTCGCCGGCGGCATCGGCGGGCGCTTCCTCTTCAGACCCCAGGACAGCCTGTGGGTGGGGATCGATGTCGCGAAGGGACCCGAACAGTACATCTTCTACGTCCAGATGGGGCAGGCGTGGTGATTTCAGAATATGGGCGCGGTTCGAGGGCTGGGTTCAACTCGCCGCCGCGGCTGAGTGACCACAAGCTGAACCAGAAATAATGGATAGCCCTTCGACCCCGCCGGGCCCTTTATTTCTTCTTTTTGGATTTTTTGGATGAGCTGTCGGCGCCACGGCCGATCTCCTCGAGCGCCTGCTTGCAGACCTTCTTTTCGGCCGTCACGCGGTCGAGCATGCCTTTGGCCACCAGCGAGATCCCCATCGTGGCTACCGCAACACTTGTCGAGGCCACTGCCTGCATCGGTTTGAGCTCGATCGCCGGGTGGGCGAGAGTGCCGCCGAGCTTGATGTAGGGGTTGGTGAGCATGCTGGCCGAGATGCCGATGCCCTTGCGCGGTTTGGTGATCCACTCGAGATTCAATTTCTCGGTCCCGAGATCGATCTTGCCGTCGCCGAGCATGGTCATCTTGTTACTCTGCATGACCATTGGATCGAGCTTCGCAAGGCCGTCTTCAATGGTCAGAAGGGCGATGGCGCACTGCAGCTCCGTCGCCACATCTTCCTTGGCAAAGGGATTAAAGGCTTCGAGGATGGTGAGGAGAATGTCGGCCGTGATCATGTCGAAAACCCGGCTGTCCATGACACCCTTGCCGACGACAATCTCAATCGACCCGTTGCTGGAGCTGGCGAACTCATGCGGGCTTGCCCCCTGCGCCTGCATTTGCACCTCTAAGTCGACGGGCGGTGAGGACGCGGCATCGGTCGCGTCCTCACCCGGGAGGTCGAAACGGATCCCGTTGAGGTCCAGATCCAGTTGCCCGCGGTAACCGTCGCCGGCCGGTTCAAGCACCAGAGACCCCGAACCGTTCCCCTCTCGCGAACCGACCATTGCGATGCGGCTGATGTCAAGCCGGCCGTCGAGCAAACGTGCCTTGAGCTCGAAATCGTGAAAACGTTCGACCGGCAACTGGAGGGAGTCGATGGTGATGTCGACATCGCCGTCTGCGCGCCGTAGCCAGCCGAAATCGATGGGTGTCTCGGAGAACACCAACCTTGCTTTCGAGCTCTGGGTCGCGGTTTGTGCGGCCGGGGCTTGGTCATCCCGGCTTGGCGGGCGAGGCGCCAACTCTCCGAGCTCGATGTGCTTCGACGCGATTTTGGCCGTGACCTGGGGTTTGCCGCGGATATCCACCTCGAGCGATCCCTTGAGGTCGGATTCGCCGAGGGTGATTTCGAGATTTTTGGTTGTGAACTTCTCGGGAGTACCGTGGAAGGCGCCCCCGATTGCGAAGGGCTTGTCCGGCAGCTTGTCATAACCGGTGAGCTGCGCGATCAAACCGGTCCCTGGCCCCGACACGTAGAGATCGAGATCGGTGCCGATCAGATACGGTTTCTCGCCGAGGTTGCCGTGGAGGTCGACCGAATGTCCGCCGAGCCGAACCGCGACGCGATCGAAGATGAACAGATCTTCGGTGCGCTCGATGCGGCCGCTGACCTTGAACGGCGCCACCGGGACCGTCACGCCTGTCAAGGCCGAGAAAAACGAAGCGCTCGGTCCGTCTGCCGTGACCGTGAGGTTGGTACCAACGAGATCGGACGCGGGGCCGATCCGGCCGTCCACCGTCGCCGCCGCTCGGTCGAGGGTGGCGCGCAATCCGTCGATCTCGTACCCAGCATCGTCGATGTGAAGGTGGGTCGCCAATGTCAACGGCTCGGCCGGCAGTTCGGGCAGCTTGGTGAAACCGGCGGCCAGCCGACCCGCCTGTCGGAGATCGGCAGCCGAGACCTCGATGTGGACGTCGGTGCCCACCAGACCCTTGACCGGCATCACGGTGCCGTTGAAAGTGAAGCGGTCGCGGTCGATCTCGGCGACGAGGCCTTCGAGCGTGCATGCGCCACCGTCGACCCGCACGTCGCCGGTGACGGAGAAGGGCACCGGCGGCAACCCGTCGAGCCGGAAGTACGGCCCGAGGGACGACAGCTGCGGTCCGTGGACCGAGACGTGGCCAACGGTACCGTCCAGATTCGACGTGCCGATCAGGCCGTCGACCGCGACATCGATGTCGCCGGCCGTCCCCGTAGCGCCGTCGAGTCGATATCCTCCCTCTTCCACCCGGAGTCTGCCTTCGACAGCCGCCGCCACCTGGGGGAAGCCGTTCACTCCGAAAATGGAGATGCCGTGCGACAGGTCGGGGTCCCTTCCCTTGAGATGGAGATCGGTGCCGACGAGACCTTTCCTCGTCGACAGGTGACCGTCACCCTGCGCCTCGAGGCTGCCGACCGCGGCCGATACCCCGTCGAGCCGGAGACCGGAATCGAGGATGGCGACCCCGCCCTCAACGGACCACGCCACGGCTGGCAGATCATCTAGGCCGATAAGAGTTCTGAGCCGGGCGGCGTCGGGCCCTTTCGCCTCGATCCGCAGACTGGTGCCGGTGAGGCCCTTTGCGGTTTTTAGAAACCCGTCTACCCGCAAGCTGGCGCCGCCGAGGCGTGCGTTGATGCCCTCGAGGGTGATGGCGTCGTTCCCCTGGGCGAGGTGGCCGTCGATGATGAACGGTTGGGCAGGCAGCCCGATCCCGATGAGATCGTTGAAATGAGCGATGTTCGGGCCTTCCGCGTGGATCGTCAGCGCCGTGCCGGCATAGTCCGGAGAATCGCCCACCGTGCCCGTCACCGTGATGGCCGCGCGGCCGATTCGTGCTTCGACCATGTCGACCTCGAGACCGTTTGCGACGCGTGCGATCCGGCCGCTTACCGAAAAGGAATCATGGGGCAGATCGATGCCGGCCAGCCCGCCGAGTGACGAGAGATTTGGCCCCTCGCCCTGAATCGCGAAATCGGTGCCCAGCATCTGCGGTGGCGCCCCGAGGACGCCGTCGGCGGACAGTGTGTTGTCGCCGACCGTGATCTCGACCTGTTTAAAGGTGACAGGGAATCCCTCCCAACGGACGCCGCCCGAAACCGAGAACTCTTCGTCTGGAAGATCCGCGATTCCGGTGAAGGCGCCGACAGTGCGAATGCTCGGCCCCGACGCCGTCACGGTGGCGTCGAGGAGCCTCGGTTTGGTCAACGAATCGGCGACTCCAGTCATGTGGGCAACAAGACCACCCGCCGATGCCTCGAGATCGATGTCGGTGCCCGATGCCGACGGCTTTGCTGACACCTCGACGCTGAAGGGGCCGTTGAGGTCGGAATCGAAGCCCAGGCTGGCGGTGATCTGTCCGAGCTCGGGACCACTGGCCGACACCTTGCCATTGACTCCGCTCAAAGATCCAAGGTCGTCTACCGTTCCCCGTAGCGAAAATTCGGCGTCGGCGAAACGACCTGTGAGATCGTGCTCGGCGGCAGCCGCGTTGATCAGGCCGACGAACGTGCCGAGCCGGCCCGAAATCTCGAGCGGCGTCCCTTCGAGACTGCCCTCGAGATCGAGATCGAGCATCCCCGTCCCATCGTCGGTGAATTCGAAATGTGTAAGCGCCGCCTGGAGAGTTTCGTCTCCGGGGGGCGCATAGACCAACTGAAGGTCATTGATGACCGCGTGGCCGATGACCAGCTCCACATCGCCACCGTCGCCAGCGTCGGATTCGCCGTCGCCCAGGGCCCAATTGAAGTCACCTTCGGGGTCGACCTCGAAGAGGACGCGCGCTCCCGTGATCGCCACATCGCCGATTGTGATCGGACCGAAGAGGAAGGACAGCAGGTCGATCTCGCCCTCCAGCCGATCTACCGACACCATCTGCGGATCGCCACTCCACTCTGCGTTGGCAAGGGTGATGTCGGTTGCGAAGACATGGGTCGTCAAACCGATTTCCGGCTGAAATTCTCCGTTGATCCGGAGCTCGCGGCCGATGGCCTCGGACGCCAATTCCGCCACCGTGTCCCGCCAGCCGCTGAGGTCGGCGAAGTTGAAATACAAAAGCGCGAGTATGACCAGGAGCACCGGCACCGCTGCAACGAGAACCAGCAGCTTCCGCCGACGGGTCATCAGTCGGCCCCGGTCACAGGTTGCGGTGTCTTGTTGAGGCCCGCCGGGTCATATCCCTTTGCCGGTAGCCGGGAGACGATCTCGTCAAAGAGCGCCCCGTCCATCTGCGGTGTCCGGCTGAGGATCCACAGGTACTTGCGTTTCGGTCCGCCGACCACCGCCCACTGGTAGTCGGGGTCGAGGTCGATGATCCAGTAGTCTCCCCAGAAGGGGCCGAAGAACGACACCTTGAGCTTTGCGTTGGTGGTGTCGTCGACAACCTTGGCGCGACCGACAGCCTCTTTCTGCTTGCCTTCGAGAGAACCCTTGCGGCACCGGTTGACCACCTTGATCAGCCCGTCCTCGCGCAGCAAGTAGTCGGCGGTCGTCGCCGTGCAGCCTTTCTGGAAGAACATCGGATAGCTCGCGATCTCGTACCAGCGCCCGAGGTAGCGCTTCAGGTCGACCGACTCAACCACCTCGAGCGGTTCCGGGTCATCGGCGCGGGAAGCGGTCGCGGCCGTGATGATCATGAGCAATGTAAGCGTCGGAACAATCAGCGGCATGAGACGCATGTCGGCTCCTTCGGGACCAGCAGAAAACCGCTTCATGGTAGCAGGGCTGAGACAGAGACGAGCCCCGGTGTTTGATCGTTGGACCTACGTGTCGATTCCGCCTATGCACAGGTACTTGATCTCGATGTAGTCGTCGAGGCCATACTTCGAGCCCTCGCGGCCGTTGCCCGACTCCTTGATGCCGCCGAATGGCGCCATGGCGTTGGAGATGATGCCCTCGTTGATTCCGATGATGCCGTACTCGAGACCCTCGGAACGCGCCAGATGCGGCCGACGTCGCGGGCGCAGAAATAGGCCGCGAGACCGAACTCGGTGTCGTTGGCAATCGCGATGGCCTCCTCCTCGGTGGAGAACTGAAACAAGAGGCGAAACGGGCCGAAGATCTCCTCGCGGAAGACCCGCATGTCACTGGTGACCCCGGAGAGGATGGTCGGCTCGACGAAGCTTCACCGACACTCGAGCGGCCGCCACCGAGCATGATCTTGGCGCCTTTGGCGACTGCGTCGTCGATCATCGCGACAACATTGTCTGCGGCGTTGTCGTCGATCAACGGACCGATCGTCACGCCCTCGTCGGCGCCGTTGCCGATCTTCAACTGACTCACCGCCTCGGCCAGCTTCGCGGAGTACTCCTCCATGACGCTGTCCTGAACCAGGATGCGGTTGGCGCAGACGCAGGTCTGGCCGGCGTTTCGGTACTTGGAGGCGAGGGTTCCCTGGATCGCGTTGTCGAGGTCCGCATCGTCGAAAACGATGAAGGGAGCGTTGCCGCCGAGCTCCATCGAGGTGCGCTTCATGGTTCCTGCGCAGCAGTCGGCAACGAGCTTCTTGCCGACCTCGGTCGAGCCGGTGAAGGTCAGCTTGCGGACGATAGGGTTCGAGGTCAGCTCGTCCCCGATAGCACCGGTACGGCCGGCAAGGACGTTGATCACGCCGGCCGGAATACCGGCACGATCGGCGAGTTCGACCATCGCGAAGGCGGAGAGCGGGGTGGCGGTGGCCGGCTTGCACACCGTGGTGCAGCCTGCCGCGAGCGCCGCACCGACCTTGCGGGTCAACATGGCGTTGGGGAAATTCCACGGCGTGATGCAGGCCACTACGCCGACCGGCTGTTTGATGACGACGATGCGGCGGTCGTTGGCCGGCGGAGGAATGACATCGCCGTAGACTCGCTTGGCCTCCTCGGCGAACCACTCGATGTAGCTCGCGCCGTAGGCGATCTCGCCGCGCGCCTCGGCCAGCGGTTTGCCCTGCTCAGCGGTCAGGATCTGCGCGAGATCTTCCTGAGCCTCCATCATGAGGTCGAACCATTTGCGCAGAAGATTGGACCGCTCGCTTGCCGTCTTCTCGCCGCCACTCCACCTGCGCCTTCTTCGCCGCCTCGATAGCGCGACGGGTCTCGTCACCACCACACCTCGCAACCTCGGCAACGATCTCGCCGGTAGCCGGGTTGGTGACGACAAAGATCTCGCCGTCTGTCGGCGTCGACCCATTCCCCGTCGACAAATGCCTGGGTCTTTAGAAGGGAACCGTCAGTAAGCTGCATGGTGATTTCTCCCGTGTGATCGTGTTCGCGATTGTTATAGCATCAGCGCGCCCGCCCACCCGATACTCGGTCCTAGATTCTCGATGCTCGATCCGCCCACCCGGCCCGAACTGCCCACAGATAACACAGATAGACACAGGTCCACACGGGACCACCCAATTTGTGTGATCTTTGGGAAGTTTCTCCAGATTCTTGTGTCTTGTTTTGTCAATCTGCTCTATGGCAGGTCGAACATTTGCCTCATCGAGCCTCGAGTATCGAGTTCCCGAGCAGGACGACGTCCCGTTTGGTCGCATCGAGCATCGGGAGTGCGCTACAGTATCTCGGTGATTTCCGGAGCCAGAACCTGATGACGCCCCTTTCGATCGCCTTCGTTGCCACGGCGGCCATTTGCTTGGTTGTAGGGATGCAACACCTCGTGATGGCGCTTCGCGTTGAGGATCGAAAGCCGCAATTCCTGTTTGCAATCGCCGCATTTGCGGTTGCGGCTGACGCCATCTTCGAACGCCGGGTCCTGGCATCGGTGACCGCCGAGGAGTTTCTGGCCGGGATGCCGTGGACCGCGCTGTGCATTGCAACTGCCATCGTTGCCCTGTCGTGGTACATCGCCCTTCGAACCGGTGGCGTGCGCCACTGGTTACTGTGGGCCGTCACCGCTCTGGCACTGTTGACTGTGGTTTTGGACTTTTCGGTCGGAATTGCCTACCGGGGACCTGTCACCCTCGGCACTTCGATCCTTCCGTGGGGCGAGCAGGTCTCGTACGTTTCCGGCGCTACGAACCCCTTGCGAATCGTTGGCGATCTCGTGCTGGTGGGGTTTCTGTTGATCTTCCTCGACAGCACCGTCCGAATGATCCGTCGCGGAAAGGGCCGGCAGGCTCGCCTTCTCGGCATCAGCCTCGTGGTTTATGCCCTGGGACTTCTCACCATCATTCCGGCCGATATGGGCTGGTTCCACCTTCCAAGTCCCCATACCTTCGCCTTTCTGCTGATTGTGGCCGCAATGAGCTGGGACCTGTCGGAGGACCTCATCCGCGCTTCAGTGCTATCGCGTGAGGTTCGAGCCAACGAACGGCGGTGGCGACAGCTCCTCGACAGCATTCACCTCCTCGTGGTGGCGTTGGACGGGGAGGGGCGGATCATTTCGATGAACCCGTTTGCCGAGGAGGTTTCAGGACGCACGGCACGTGAAATGGTAGGTCGTCACTACCTTGAGTTTGTTCATAACAACGAGCGCGACGAGGTTCAGTCGGCGGTAGATCGCGGGCTGGAGGGTGATCCGGTAGCTGAGAACGAGCGCGTTCTGGTCACCCGTGAAGGCGAGCGCAGAACGATCCGATGGCGCAGCGTTGTACTGCGGGATGTCGGCGGCGGCACGGAAGGGCTGCTCACCGTTGGCGCGGACGTTACCGAGCGCCGAGAATCTGAAGCCGAACTCAAACGCACCGCAGCCGAACTCGAACGTACCGTCGCCGAGCTAGCCCTCCTCAAGGAACGGCTCGAGGAGGAAAACATTTACCTGCGGGAGACCATCCGCACTGAGCACGGTTTCAAGGACATTGTCGGCGGCTCGGATCCCTTGCTGTATGTCCTCCACAAAGTGCGGCAGGTGGCGTCGGGTGACACCTCGGTTCTCGTCCTCGGTGAGACAGGGGTCGGTAAGGAGCTCATTGCCCGCACCATCCACGACGAGAGTGCACGATCGCAGGGGCCGTTTGTTGTAGTCAATTGTGCGGCCCTGCCACCCAATTTGATCGAGAGCGAGCTCTTTGGCCACGAGCGTGGCGCCTTCACCGGCGCCGAACGGCAGCGGCGCGGCCGATTCGAGCTCGCGCATGGTGGCACCCTGTTCCTCGACGAAGTCGGGGAGCTACCGCTCGAGATGCAACCGAAGCTGCTGAGGGTGTTGCAGGAGGGCGAGACGGAGCGGGTCGGCGGCATCCAGACCATTCCCGTCGACGTACGGGTCATCGCGGCCACCAATCGCGACCTCAGCGCCGAGATTGAGGGCGGGCGTTTCCGCGAGGATCTCTTCTATCGGGTCGCGGTCTATCCGATCACCGTGCCGCCGTTACGCGATCGGCGCGAAGACATCCCACTGCTGGTGCAACACTTTGTCAAGCACTTCGCCCAGAGACAGGGAGCGCGGATCGACGAGGTCCCGGCCGAAGTGATGCGGCTTCTCCAGGCCTACCACTGGCCTGGCAACGTGCGCGAGTTGCAGAATGTGATCGAGCGGGCGGTCTTGACTTCTTCAGATCGGGTGCTTCATCTTGCTGAACCGCTGAAAATCGAAGCTGATGAGAAGGTGGCCAACCGAGAGGATCAGCTCGAAGCGCCGAATCTGACCCTCGACGAGGTGGAACGCCGCTACATCGTTCGTGTCCTCGAGGCCGTTGAAGGCCAGGTTTCCGGGGCGGGTGGTGCGGCCGAGATCCTCGGTCTTCACGCCAACACCCTTCGCTACCGCATGAAGAAGCTCGGCATCACCGTCGGCCGAAAGACTGGGTCTGTCTCGACGGATTCGTGACCGGCAACTCCCTCGAATCGACCAATATTCGTCACCAATATTCGTGACCTCACGATATTTGGTTTATCATTTCTCTCCTCAAGATCACAGAATGTTGTAGCAATTACTTGTTTCCAAACAACTTCATTAAATTCTGTACCAGATCTCAATTTATGGCACGGGATGTGAGTATACAACCGATCATGAAAGAAAAATTTGTCCGATGATTGGCCTCGAGCTCGCCGTGCGATCGGATGCGGCCCATCGCCTGGAGCTCTCACAGACTCTTCAAAATCTCTGCCGGGCACAGCTCGATCAGGGGAACAGCGCGGAATGCAGGGGGTTCGAGGATCTCACCCGACCCGAAAGCTTTCTGTGGCTCCAGTGGTGGCGTTCCGAACGCCATCTCGAAGCACATCTGCAATCGGTGGAGTTTCGTACCCTTCTCGGTGCAATAAAGGTATTGGGCACCCTGGAGTCGGCTCGGATTGTCGAACTTCAGGATTCCACCTCCGTCATGGGAGCTTTTCTGACGGATCGGGTGGAGATCACAGAATCTCCGCCCGGGATTTAAGAGCGCCCCCAATGGTTGGAGGTCTCGCTGTTGAAAATATTTCTCGGAGCCAATCGCTCCGATGCAAAAGGGAGTAATGAAAGATGAATCCAGAGAAACCTGAAGTGGAATCGCGCAGCAGGGTCTGGTGGATAGTTGGGATCACGGCGATCCTGGCCCTGTTCCTCATTGTTGGAACCGCCCCGCTGCTGGCCCAGGAAGCTGAGGAGACCGAGGAGACCGAAGGTGAAGGCGCCCTCGGCGGCCAGAGCCTCGAATCGGCGGCCAACGACGCCACCGCCTCAATGTGGACCTTCCAGCTTTCGCTAGAGGGCCGAACCTGGAAGGACGAGGAAGGGCCAAACGGTCAGCCCCGTCCCGAGGGCAACCGCGACCAGTTGATGCTGCGTTTCGTTGCCCCGATTCCTCTGGGTAAGAACCTCAAGGTGATCAACCGTTTCACGATGCGCAACAACGAGGCCGTCGACAAGTCGTCCGGCGCGGGAGATGCGGAGTACTTCGCCCTCTTTGTTCCTTTTGAATGGTCGACCGGTCGTTGGGGCATCGGTCCGCAGATCAACTTTCCAGCCGAGAGCTCGAAGTTCGGAAGCGAAAAGTGGCGATACGGATTCGCATCCGCCTGGTTGGAGCGAGTCGGGGACAAAGTCCTCACGGGAATCTTGTTGCAGCAGATCTGGGGCAAGACCGACCCCAACGATCCCGATCGTCAGGTGGCGCAGCCGATCACGATTCAGCCGATCTTCAACTATTCGCTCAAAAACGGCTATTACCTGAATATCGGTGAGACCGCCTTCAGTTACAACTGGGACGCCAATGCCTGGTCAATCCCGCTCGGCGTGCGATTCGGCAAGGTCTTTATCAACGAGGGAGGATCCGTCTGGAACCTCTACGGCGAGATCCGAAAGACCGTGTATCACAGCAATAGCTGGCCGGGCAGCGTCCTGGACACCGCGGTTCGGGTGAACCTGTCGTATGCGTTTCCGATGTAGGACATTTTGAGAATTAGGAATTAGGAATGACGCAATTGGTTGTGAACTACTAACCCGAATGCAAAGAAGAGTGACATGAGAACGAATGCGTTGCGAATCGCCGCCATCGCTGCGATGGCCATCGCGCTTGCCGGCACCGCCGCGGCGCAGGACAAACCCAACATCCTGGTGATCTGGGGTGATGACATGGTTTTTCGTCAATAACCAGAGAGAAAAGGAGAGGAACATGAGGAGAGTTTTTGGAATTGCCGTTGTCGCGATATTGATCGCCCTGCCCGGCTTCGCACAGACGATTCAGATCGACTACGCCCACGATTTCGACTTCGGAGGCGTCGCGACGTTTCAGTATGTCGTGAACGAGGAGAGCGGCATCAAGGACAATGCCATGATGGCCGACCGGGTGGTCGACCTGATCAAGAAGGAGCTCGGCGAGGGCGGTCTCCGGGAGGTCCAACAAGATCCGGACCTCTACGTGACCTACCACTTCACGAGCGAGGAACAGAAGAGCCTCAGCACCACCTCGTCGGGTTTTGGAGGCTACGGCGGCTTTGGCGGCTACGGGGATGGCTGGGACGGCTGGGGCGGGTATGACGCCTTCGGCGGTCCCATGATGGGATCTTCGGTCACCCGAGAGTACTCCTACGAAGTGGGAACCCTGATCATCGACGCCTACGATTCCAAGGAGAAGAAGCTGGTTTGGCGCGGTTGGGGTACGGTGACCGTCAAAGACAAGCCCGACAAGCAGGTCAAACAGATCGAGAAGATCCTCAAGAAGCTCGGCAGCAAGTGGGACAAGATCCTGGCCGGCAAGGGGAAGTGAGGCACCGCGGTGCGGGTGAACCTGTCGTATGCGTTTCCGATGTAGGACATTTTGAGAATTAGGAATTAGGAATTAGGAATAGGAATGACGCAATTGGTTGTGAACTACTAACCCGAATGCAAAGGAGAGTGACATGAGATCGAATGGATTGAGAATCGCCGCCATCGCCTTGATGGCAATCGCGCTCGTCGGCACCGCGGCAGCGCAGGACAAACCCAATATTCTGGTGATCTGGGGTGACGACATCGGCCAGTTCAACATCTCGGCCTACAACATGGGGATGATGGGCTACAAGACGCCGAATATCGACCGCATCGCCGCCGAAGGCGCGGTCTTCACCGACTGGTACGGCCAACAGAGCTGCACCGCCGGCCGCGCCGCATTCATCACCGGCCAGTCGCCCATGCGCACCGGTCTGACCAAGGTTGGCCTTCCGGGTGCCGCGGAAGGGATGCAGAAGGAAGATCCGACCATCGCCGGCCTGCTCAAGGAGCACGGCTACATGACGGGTCAGTTCGGCAAGAACCACCTCGGTGACCGCGACGAGATGTTACCGAGCAGCCACGGTTTCGACGAGTTCTTCGGCAACCTCTACCACTTGAACGCAGAGCAGGAGCCGGAGCACCCGGACTACCCGGCGGATTTCATGTTCCCCGACGGCAAGACCCTGAAGGAGAAGTTCGGCCCTCGTGGCGTGATCCACTCCTATGCCGACGGCCGGATCGAGGACACCGGACCACTCACCAAAAAGCGGATGGAAACGGTGGATGAGGAAACCACCGCCGCCGCACTGGACTTCATTGACAGGGCCGCCGAGGCCGACAAGCCGTTCTTCGTCTGGTGGAACAGCACCCGCATGCACATCTGGACGCATCTCAAGGCCGAGTCCGAGGGCAAGACCGGTCTCGGCGTCTATGCCGACGGCATGGTCGAGCACGACGGGATGGTGGGAGAATTGCTCGACAAGCTCGACGAGCTGGGGATCGCAGAAAACACCATCGTCATGTACTCGACCGACAACGGAGCGGAGTTCTTCAGCTGGCCCGACGGCGGTACCACCATGTTCCGCAACGAGAAGGCCACCCAGTGGGAGGGCGGCTTCCGCGTGCCGACGGCCATCCGCTGGCCGGGCGTCATCAAGCCCGGCACGGTGAGCAATGAAATCGGCGCCCATGAAGACATGCTGAGCACCCTGCTCGCGGCAGCGGGTGACGCCAACATCAAGGAAGATCTCCTCAACGGTAAGCAGGTCGGCGACATGACCTACAAGGTCCACCTCGACGGCTACAACCTGTTGCCCGCCCTCAAGGGAGAGGCCGAATGGCCGCGCCATGAGTTCCTCTACTGGACCGACGACGGCAGCCCCGCCGCGCTGCGCTACAACAACTGGAAGATCACCTTCTTGCGGCAGGATGCCGAGAGTATCGCTGTCTGGGAGAACCCCTATACGCCGCTGCGGGCGCCCATGATCGCCAACCTGCGCATGGATCCGTTCGAGAAGGCGAATGACGAAAGCATCGGTTACCCGACATGGTGGGTCGATCATATGTTCATCATTGCGCCCTCGGCAGCCTATGTCGGCCAGTGGCTGGAGAGCTTTCGCGAGTTTCCGCCGCGTCAGAAACCCGGCAGCTTCAGCCTCGACAACGTGATGGCAGCCATTTCCAAGGGCGCGGGAGACAAGTAGGAATCGACAGCCCGGGAGCCGAAAGGCTCCCGGGTTTGATGCTTTCGGCGTCGATTCGGCCTCGGTTCGAACCGTTGCCGAGGCCCGACTCTGAGGGAAGGAAGAACACGTGAAATCAGCGATAGCTGCCCTGCTTCTTGCCACGCTGTCCATGCTGCCGGCTCTGCCCGGCTGGTCGGACGAGCCGACGTCGAGCGACCAGCCACACGCTTCGGATGCGGAAGCCGAGCACGGCGAACAGGAACATGGTTTCGGGCTCGGACGGCAGGCGAGCTGGCTTTTTCGAAGTTTCCTGGACGATGAGACCGGCGACAACACCGTCCTCGGGCTCGAGTTTGAGTCGACCTTCGGGCTCGGCGCCTACAAGGTGAAGAATATCTCGTACTTCGAGTTGGCCGAGTACGCCCGAGGGGTGCCTGGCCAACCGCCCGGCAACCCCGATCCCGGTCTCAAGCCGGCCGACGGGATCACCGATCTGCTGACCGCCTTCTGGTTTTCGAAGAAGGGCGCCCACCACGGTAAGCACCATTTCTCGCTCGGCTTTGCGGCGCAGTTCCCCACGGCTTCCGACGACGCGCTCGGCAGCGGCAAGTGGTCGCTCGGCCCCAGCTTCGACTACGAGTATGAGAGTGGTCGCTGGTTTGCCGGTGCGATCGCCCTCCAGGTCTGGTCGGTGGCCGGAGACGAGGACCGCAAGAGCGTCAGCATGCTGATGGTCAAACCGTTCGCCTACTATACGATCAACCAGAAGTGGGACCTGATGTACGTGCCCTACGGCATCCAGGTCTACTGGAACAAACCGTCGGGAGAACAGGTGTACCTGCCCGTTGGCGGCGGCGCCCAGCGGAAGATCAACCTCGGATCGACGCAGATGAATCTCGGTCTGGCTGCGTACTACAACGTGATCCGACCGACGAAAGGCACCGTATGGGACCTCCGGCTGCTCGTCGAGTTCAACCTCTGAAGGAGAGTTGATGGCCTCACGCATCACGCATTGTCCCTTCTCGGCCGGCGTCATACGCTGGTTTGCGGTGCTGTCGGCTTTTCTGGTGCTTGGGGTCGTTCCCGCCGAGGGGGAGGATGATCCGGCGCGCATCTGGGTGCTGCCATTCGAGATCGACGCCGATTTCGGCGCCGCCAACGGCGACGCCATCATCGGTCGCTTCATTCCCGTCAACACGATCAAGATTACTGAGCGCTGGAAGCTCGTCAACATCGCCATGGTGCAGATTGCCCATGCGCCGGGTGGACGCCCCGGAGGCCCCGGAAATCCCGAGCCGGTCCCTGGTCCGAAGGTCTTCGGGCTGGGGGACCTCACCGACGCCGTGGTTCTCTCACCGAACAACAGCCGTTCATTTCAGTGGGGCGTCGGCCTCGCGGTCGGTGTGCCGACCGCCACCGATCCCTCCCTGGGCAGCGGAAAGTGGCAGATCGGCCCGGCCTTTCGCCTGAGTTGGGTGACCGATCTGTGGCGCGTCGGCGTCCTCGCGGCCGATCGTTGGTCCGTCGCCGGCGATCCGGATCGCGCCGAAACCCATCAGCTCCTGGCGCGTGGCCTGATCCGTCGCCGCCTCGGCGAACGGTGGTTCTTCATCTCGGCCCCGATCATCACCGCCAACTGGAATGCCCCATCCGGCCAGCGTTGGCTCGTGCCGCTCGGTGGCGGTGTGGGGCGCAGCTTCGATTTTCGACCGACGCGGATGAACCTGTCCTTCGAGGTCTTCGCCAATGTCATCAAGCCGGATGGTGCTCCGGATTGGGTGGCCCGCTTCGGGATGACCTTCCCGTTCAGAATTCCTGAGCGGGGCGGCCGATGAGACGGAGTCACCGGGTTCTGTCGGCTGGTCGGGCTCGTCGCTATTTTCGATATCGGGGATCGCTGACCACGCCGCCGTGCTCGGAGGGCGTGGAGTGGATCGTGATGGCCGAGAAACGCCAGATCTCGCCCAAGCAGATGGCCGCCATGGTCTCGCACCTCCACGACAACAACCGGCCGGTCCAGCCCCTCGGCGACCGGCAGATCGGGTTGGTCGCGAAATGACCGGTGGTTGGCGGTTTCCGGTCGGTGTCGCGATCTTCGTGCTCGGTTTTGCGGCTCCCCTGGCGATTCCGCTGGTGACCTCATCCGACCTGCCGACCGCGTGGAAGACGGCAGTCTCAGGCGCGCTCGCGGTGGGGGTGCCCGAGATCGCGATGGTGGTGGCGGCGGCGGTGATGGGCAGGGAGGGCTTCGCCCGGCTCAAGAGCCAATTTGGACGGTTCCTCAAAAAGTACGGGCCGCCGGAGCAGGTAGGTCGTACCCGCTACCGCACAGGGCTCGTGATGTTCACACTGCCGCTATTGGTGGCGTGGCTCGGCCCTTACGTGCACCACCACCTGCCGGGCTTCGACCGATATCCCATGTTCTGGCACATCGGGGGGGATCTGTTGTTCGTGACCAGCCTCCTCGTGCTCGGCGGCGAGTTCTGGGACAAGTTGCGGTCGCTGTTCGTGCACGGTGCGCGGGCGGTGTTTCCGAACACGGACGGAGAAGGGGGATGACATGACGGTTGATTCGAGCCACCTCGGCACCGCCCGCAGCCAGCTCCAGCGGCTGGCGATCCTGACTGACGTGGTGTATGGCGTGGCGCTGGTGCTGGTGGTGACCTGGCTGCCATTGCCGGAAGAGAGCCACGCGACCGGCGCGGTGTGGATCTTCGATCTGTGGGCGGAGTACTCGCAGAACATCATCGGGGTGGTGATCGGACTGGTCTTTACCATCATGTACTGGCTGCGATCGAACACCCTGATGACGGCCCTCGATCGCACCGACGGGGTCCACACCGGGCTGTCCATCGCGTCGGTTTTCTTCCTGCTGCTGCTGCTCTATATGGTGCGGGTCAGCGCCGAGGTCGCGGCGCCGAGCCGTCGCGCCGGTGAGAGTATCGCGGTGGCTTTGATCGGCATTGCTGCCGGAGCTGCCTGGTGGTGGGCGTGGAGAAAGGGCCTGGTTCGTGAGGGTGTCTCGAAAGAAGAGATGCTCGGCATCCAGCTCGAAGCGTTCACTGAACCCCTGACCGCGCTGGTGACGCTTCCATTCGCCTTTGTCGGTGAGCTGGCCTGGAATCTCGCCTGGTTCGCCTACATTCCAATCGCTGCATTTTTGCGCCGGCGCGGCGTGAAAGGGCAGGAAACACAATGATACGCAATCGACAATCGACAAAGGAGGATCGTATGTGCATCAATTCAAGAAGGAATTTCGTTGTCATCGCAGTATTGCTTGGAAGCCTGATTCTGGCGTCGGCACCGGCCGAAGCGCAGCGGGACTATGAGCCCCTTTTTGACAAATACAACTTCAAGCTCGAGGGGAGCTGGGTTGGGTTGACAACCGAGATCCGGCTCGATTCGGAAGTCCTCGGCGAGGGCACGACCCTCAACTTCGAGGACGACCTCGATCTCGGCAGCAGCAAGACCATTCCTACACTGGCATTCGAGTGGCAGATTGCTAAAAAACACAAGCTGGGTGTGCGCTGGCAGGACATCACCCGGGACTCCACAGCACAGGCTCTGACCGAGATCCAATGGGAAGATGAGATCATCCCCATCGATGCCGACGTCACCCTCGGTTTCGACATCACCCAGGCATTTATCGACTACGCCTACTACCCGTGGGTCAAGGAAAAGTGGGCGGCCGGCTTCGGACTCGGCCTCCGCTGGATGGATATCGGGGCAACGCTGACCTATCGCGGAGAGAGCGACGACGACGTAATTGAGGGCAGCAGCGACGTCAAGGCCAGGGCTCCCCTGCCGTATCTCTACTTCGAGTATCGGCGTCTCTTCTCCGATAACTGGCGATTCATCGCTGGTCTCGGCTGGCTCTATGTCAGCATCGAAGACATCAGTGGTGGCCAGTATATCGGCCGCGCCGGCATCGAGTATCTAGCGGGCAAGAGGTGGGCTTTTGGAGCCGCCATCAACCTGGCAACGGTCAATGTCGATTGGGACGGTATTGAAACGGAAGAGGGGAACCTGGTCAACGGCGCCGTCGACATGGCGATCAACGATTTCTCGGTCTTTGTGCGGGTGAGGTTCTAGCTCGCCCGCCCACCCGTCCGGATGCAAGATGCAAGGTACAAGGTACAAGATGCAAGATGTTCTCCCGCTGTAGGGTCCCGACTGAGTGGGTGGGTGGATCTTGTATCTTGAATCTTGTATCCTCGCCGACCCTCGATTCAAGATGAAGCTCTCGACGACGGTCACCGCTGTTCTGGCGGGAATAATGCTACTGGCAGTTTCTGGGGTCGGCGAGGCGCAAGAGATCGAACCCCGGACCTACGCCAACACTCCGGTCGGGATGAACTTCCTCGCCGTTGGCTACAGCTACTCGAGCGGCAACGTCTTCATGGACCCGGCACTGCCGATCGAGGACCTCGACGCGAGGCTCAACATCGCCTTCGCGCGATACATTCGCACCTTCAGTCTTTTCGGCGCGTCGGCCAAGATCAAGGGGCTCGTGCCGTGGTCGTCGGGTCATTGGGAAGGTTTCCTCGACGGCGAGTTCCGGACCCGCGATGCCTCGGGATTTGCCGACACCCGCCTCGGCCTCGACGTGTTGCTCGTGGGTGCACCGGTCCTCAAGCCCGTGGAATTTGGCGGCTACGAGCAGAAATCAGTTGTCGGTCTGCGCTTCGACCTCGTCATGCCATCCGGGCAATACGACTCCTCGAAGCTCATCAACCTCGGCTCCAACCGGTGGGCCTTTCACTCCGAGATCGGGTGGTCGAAGACGTGGGGTAAGTGGACCCTCGAGGCGGCCGGCGGAGCCTGGCTCTACACCGACAACACTGACTTTTTCGGGGGTTTGACGCTGTCCCAGGATCCATTCTTGGTCGCCAAGGTGAACGCGGTCCGATCGGTTCGGCCGGGTCTGTGGTGGGCGATTGGTATGGGATACGGACAGGGCGGACGTACCTATGTCGATGGTGTGCCCCGCGATACCAAGCAGAAGAACTGGCGACTCACGGCCATCGTGGTTTATCCGCTGTCGCCGACCCAGGGGCTGTCGCTCACCCTTGCTTCCGGAAGGACCTTTCAGGCTGGCCCGGATTTTGACGTTATTGCGCTCGCGTACCAGATTGCCTGGCACTGAACAAAGGAGAAAAAATCATGTATAGGACAACTTTCAATCTGATTTCAATCGTGGTGGCCGTGCTCATCTTCGTCGCGTGCGCGCAGCCCGTGTCGATCGAGGACAGCCCAGAGGCAAGGCTTGAACAGGCGCGTGCCCTCACGGCTGTCGAGGTGGAATCGGGAGCGCTGGATGAAATGCTCGACGAGGGGGCCGCACTCGCCCGCGAGGCAACAGCCGACATGCTGATGCTCGAACTCGAACGTGAGCCCTCAGAGGAAGACCTGGCGCAGCTCGAGGCCGTGATGCGGGCGGGGTTGGCGGAGTTCCTGACCGCGGACCTGTGGCAGGAAGCTGTGGCCAAGGTCTATGTGGAGAACTTCACCGCGGCCGAGCTCCAGGCCACCAGGGAGTTTTACCTGTCACCGACCGGGCAGAAAATCTTGAGTCTTCAGCGATCGCTCGACACTGAAATCGGCGATGCCGTCGAAGCCGTGCTCGCGGTCCACAGCGACGAGTTCGCGAATCGCATCGATTCGGCGCTTGCCGAGAAGTTTCCGGAATTTGCTGAGGGAGGCTCGTGATGACCGACCTCAAAACCAGGCGCGCGCTGACCCTGTGGGTGGTCGTCGCGGCGGTGGTTGTGACGGTTGCCTCTCTACCGACGCTCCCGGCCGCTGCCCAGTCCCAAACCATGCAGCGAATTCTCTATGGCGAGATACTGTCCGCCGAACGGATCACCATTCGCGATCAGGCGACGGGTCGCGGCGCCCAGGCCGGATCGACCGTAGGTGCGGTTGCGGGCTATGCCCTGGCCGACGGGCGGGACCGATGGCTGGGTGCGCTGGTTGGTGGGGTTCTCGGGGGTGCCGCCGGCAACGCGGCCGAAAAAGCCAAGAAGAAAAAGCCGGGCTGGGAACTCATCATTCGCCTCGAGAACGGCGAGGAGGTGGGCGTTCAGGTGCCGATGAACAAGAAGAACCGCGGGATCTTCACCCCCGGAGACCGCGTGCGAATGATGTCCGGCCCCAACGGTCAGACCCGGGTCAACAAGATCTGACCCCCGCGGTTCCGGGTCTCGCCATAATCGATCGAGGCTGCCGTATCCTAGGGCGGATCGTTTTCATAAGGATTTGGGAACCGACAGCGGGAGTTGCTGAACAGAGAGTCACGGCCGCGCACCGCTGTCCTGAAAGGGGTGCGATGATGCCTCGCAAAAGAACCAACCGATCACTCACTCTTGCAATGGCCTTCAGCGCCGCGATCTTGATGGTCTCGGGTGTCGGTCACGCGGCAAAGAAACAAACCCAGGAAACGTACGTCGTCACCGAAGCTGAGCTGCAGCTCGAGCTGATGAGTTACGCGGACCGCTATGCCTCCGTGGCCGCCCAGGCCATCGACGACTCTGAAAGGATGGATCCTCCGCCCGAGACCCGCCGGGCGATCATCGCCGATCTGGTCTACTCGTCGGCGGCCGCATTCACCATCGCCGCGGAAGCCGATCCACAGCTCGCCCTCTTGGACCTCGTGGTGCTCACCACGATGGGGCGGTTGGTGTTCGAGGACTACTGGAGACCGCGGCTCGGTGCACCCACAGAGCCGGTGATTGCGGCGTTTGAGAAATTGGAAAGGGACATCTGGACGGTTGCGGCCCCGATTCTCGACGAAGCGCAGCAGCAGGAGCTCCGCGAACGGATCGCGACCTTCCACGCTGACAACCCCGAGCTGAGCACATTCAGCAACCTACGATTCGCCGACTTCCCGTCGAAACGCGCATCTTCGACGCTCAAGAAGAAGAAATCCGGTGGGATCTTCTCTTCCGTCAGGAACATCACGGACCAGGTGGAGCAGACGCGACTCCTGGCCGAGCGGGCTATGTATTTGTCTACCAGGCTGCCACTGCTCACCGGGGGTTTTGCCGATATCTGGGTTTCGCGGCTCTCGTTCAACCCTGCGGTCGAAGAGCTTCGCAATGACATGCATACCTTCGCCGAAGTGTCGGACCGTCTCGCCTCGGTGGCCGAGCAGCTGCCGGAGACGATCACGACCGAACGCCAGGCTGCCATCGAACAGGCGGCCAGGGAGGCGGACACTCTCAGGAGCGACGCCATCGTTCAACTTTTTGACGAAGTCGCGGAGGAACGCCAAGAGATCCTCCAGCAGCTCGTCGAAGAGGAGCAGCGGTTGGGAGGTCTGATCACCGAGCTCCGCCACACCCTGACCGAGGCCAACATGTTGACGGTGTCCGCGGACACGCTCGCCCAGAGATTCGAGGTCGGGGCGCCGCTTGAACCCGGGGAGAAACCCTTCGATATCGAGGACTATCGAGCGACCGTCGTCGATGCCAGGGCAGCCATCGTGGAGGCCAACGGCCTGGTCCAGTCGACCAATGAGCTACTCAATTCACCGGGTGCCGACAAGCTGGTTCCGAGCCTGGTCGAGGCCATTGACCAGGCTGGGGAGACCAGCGAGGGACTCGTCAATCACGCTGTGATCCGGGGCATTTTCTTGATCGTGGTTTTCCTCGTCGGGTTGGTGATATCGCGGCTCTGCTACCGATGGCTCGAGCTGCGGATCTTCGGAAGCGCCACGGTGAGCTGATCCGGGCGTGGGCGACACGTAACAGCCGAACCCACCCGGAGGCCTCGCGGCCCCTGGGCTTTGTTGCTCGATTCTCGTTTCCCCGCCGCCCGCCCGATACTCGATACTGGATCCTCGATCCGCACAGTCTGTCATCCAGCATCCAGCATCCTGATTCGAGAGAGTCATTTGCTGAGTCGGCGAGGCGTGAGGGGCCGGGACACGGTATGATGCGCGGGCGACAATCCGCAAAGGAGGGCCTGATGTCCACGAGCTCAAGAAAGTTTCCCTTCGTGATAGCAGCGGTGGTCGGAAGCCTGATCCTGGCGGTGGCCGCGCCTGCCGAAGCGCAGCGCGATTTCGAGCCGCTCTTCGACAAGTTCAACCTCCAGATCGAGGCCAGTTGGATCAACATCTCGACCGAGATCCGGCTCGACTCCGAGATTCTCGGCGAGGGCACGACCCTCAACTTCGAAGACCTCGGTCTGGCGGCGGACAAGACCATCCCCACGCTCGCCTTCCAGTGGCAGATCGCCAAGCGGCACCGGGTCGGTGTTCGCTGGCAAGACATCAGTCGCAGCTCGACGACGACTGTGGAAGGAGACATCCAGTGGGGCGATATCATCATACCCGTGGATGCCACGCTCGGCCTGGACGTCGATATTACCCAGACCTTTGTCGATTACGCCTTCTACCCGTGGGTCAAAGAGCGTTGGGCCGCCGGCTTCGGTCTCGGCTTCCGGTGGATGGACATGACGAATACACTGTCGTGGGAAGGTTTGAACGCTTCCGACGATGGGAGGAGCCAGACCAGCGCGTCCGCCCCGCTGCCCTACCTCTACTTCGAGTACCGGCGTCTCTTCTCCGAGAAATGGCGCTTCATGACTGGCCTTGGTTGGCTTGGTATCAAAATCGGGGACATCGACGGGACCCAGTGGGTCGGCCACGTCGGCATCGAGTACCTGGCGGGCAAACGGTGGGGCTTCGGTGCCGGATTCAATCTGGCGACCGTCGATGTCGACTGGGCGGGCATCGAAACGGAGGAGGGCAGCCTGCTCAACGGCGCCCTGGCCTGGGACATCAACGATTTCAGCGTTACCGCACGGGTGAGGTTCTAGCGCCCGCCGTCCACCCGATCCTCGATTCTCGATGCTCGATACTCGATGTTCGATTGCGCACTCGTCGGGAATTCCGGGTGGGTGGATCGAGCATCGAGTCTCCAGTATCGAGCATCGGCCGGATATATTGCGGCAGCGTATGATTCGCTGCGAGGAGGATTCTGCCACGATGCGTGACGTAATGAAAAACCCCGCCGTCCACGTCGTCCTGCTCGGTTTGATCGTCGCTGCCGCGATTCTCATTGCGAAAGGCCCACCCACCGCCGATGCCTCTCGCCGCGTGGTGGTGACCGGCGCCGATCTCATGCAGCAACGGGCCGCGTTCATGCGCACCTGGCAGCGCGAACCGACGACGGACGAACTGAGAGGCGCGCTCGAACAGCACATCCGGCAGGAGGTGCTCTACCGGGAAGCACTGGCCCGCGGCTACGACCGGGACGATCTGGTGGTGCGGCGTGCCATGCAACAGAAGATGGAGTTTCTGGCCGCCTCACAGGCGGTGCAGGAGCCGCCGACCGAGGAAGAGATCGAGGCCTTCTTCGCCCTCAGACAGGAGCGCTACCGACTACCGGCGGTCCTCAGTTTCCAGCAGGTGTACCTGAGCGCCGATCAACGCGGTGCGGGGGTCGAGCAGGCCGCGATCGATGTGCTGGCGCGGTTGCGATCGGAAGACCCGGGTCCGGACGCCCTCGCCTCGTGGGGCGATGCCATCATGCTCGACACCTCGTACGCGGCTCAGGGCGAACGAGAGGTCAGCGCCGCCTTTGGAGAGATCTTTGCCGAAGCTCTGGTGCGTCTCCCCGTCGGGGAGTGGCAGGGCCCGGTGAGCTCGGGCTATGGTCTCCATCTGGTCAAGGTGTTCGAGCGCGAGGAATCGCGCATCCCCGAGTGGCGCGAGGTCGGCGGCCGGGTGATCAGCGACATGGAGTTCGAGGCCAAGGCCGCATCTCGAGACCAGCTCTATCAGGAGATCGCCCAGAACTACGAGGTTGTTCTCGATGGGCAGGTCCGGGGTTTTCTGGAGTCCGCTGAGTGAATCGCGTTCGGTTTGCGGCCGCTCTATTTGGAGTCCTGTGGCTGATCAGCGGGTCGGCTTCTGCGGACATCGCCTTTCCGGCGCGGCTCGAAGTGAACGAGCGCGAACCGGGGGTTTACGACATTTCGTTCACCCTGCCCATCATCGAGGGCCGCAAGCTGCGGGCCGAACCGCGCATGCCTCCAACCTGTGTCGAGATCACCGAACGTGAAGCCGGCGCCAGTTCCGGCGGCTACACCGCATCTTGGAGTGTTCAATGCGAGCCGGCCTCTCTGGCCGGTGAGGCGATCCTCGTCGAGGGACTGCTCGGGACCCAGACCGACCTCGCCTTTTCGCTGACCATGCTCGATGGCCGCAGCTATTCGCGGATCCTCCGTCCGTCTCGGCCGGGCTTCCTGGTGCCGGAGGAGCCGTCAACGGCGGCTCTCGCGATTGAGGCAGCGGTCTCCGGTCTGCAACGGACCCTGCGTCATCTCGGCCTTTGGCTGGTGTTCGTTGTCGCGGCGCTGCTCGGGCAACGGCCGCGAGCGCTGATGATCGCGGCAGGTGCGTTTGCCGCGGGACATTTCCTTGCCCAGTGGTTGGGCGGACAGGGCTGGTTGGAGGTCGCGCCGCAAACTCGAGACATCTTGGTGTGGATGACGGTTATGGTTCCTGCGATCCGACTTGCTGGAGGAGGCAACGGCTGGAAGGACTGGCTGCAGCCTTTGTGGCCGGCGGCGCTCCTCCTCGGCCTCCTCTTTGGCGCGGCGCAGCCCGAGGCCCTGTCGCCGGAGGGGCTTTCGAACGCTGAGCAGCTGATGGCGCTGATTCTCTTCTCGATCGGTGCCGGCGTCGCAGTATTGATGATGATGGCGGCGGCCCTCGAGCTGCGGACCGTCTTCGGGTTGGTGGGGGAAGGTCGTTGGCAAGAGACGGGCAACAAGGTCATCGGGTACGTGGTCGGCGGCATCGCCGTCGGAAGCTTGCTGACACATCTCGTGGGAATCTCGGTTGATGGTGGTGGCGGCGTTCGGGCCCCGCTGGAGTTCGCGTTGCTCGCGGCTGTGTTGGGACCGACCCTCGTCCTCGTCGGTCGACGTGACCTCCGTTGCGTTGTCGTCTTTGCGTTGTTAGCCGGCGTTGGCGTGAGCGCAGGCCTCCTGCGGTTTCCGCTGCCGGTGGCGAGTCTGCTGACGCTCGGGTCGCTGCTGGTGCTTGGAGGATCGCTGGCTGTGAATCGTTCACTGCCGGCCCGATGGGCATTTGCCGTTGCCGTAGTGGCGGTACCCGCCCATGCCTGGTTGACGACTCTGACGATGGTTGAAAACGTCTCGCGAGCGGCCGCGGTGACCTTCGGAGCGGTGCTGGTTGCAGTGTGTGTGTTCTTCGCCAGTCTGGCGGCTGCGAGAGACCTCCGCGTTGGAGACCTCCCGATCCCAGTACGGCTCCTCGGTGCGATCGTCGCCATTCTCGCGTTGGTGTGGCGCCTTGAGGAGTACGGATCCTGGTTCGAGCGTGAGGTCGCCACAGATGCTGCGCTCGGATTGGCGCGGCTGCCGCTGTCTGTCGTTCGGCCTGTTGGTTGTCGGCGTCTTCCTGTGGATGCGGTCGAGGCGCGCCGAGCGCGCGCTGGACATCGAGAAACCACGAGGGTGGCACCAGCTTGCGTTTGTCGGAGCATTTCTGCTGCTCCCTTATGGCTCGATTGCGGTGCCGAACCCGTTTTTCGCGGCCTACGCTCCGCGAGGTGACGGCGCCCGCCTGATCATGTCGAAGGTCCTCTCGGACACCTACCAGGCGTTCAACATTGCCGACGAAAATGAGCTCTACGACACTTTGGCGGAGAGCGTGACTGGGAATCTCGTCGACGATCTCTATCTCGATAACCGGCGGCGGTTGACCGCCGGGACACGCCAGGGCACGAAGGTGACAATCCGTAGCGTCAACGTCCTCGAGATCGGCGAGCCGGTCGAGGGCATGACGACGGATGACGGCTATTCATACGACTGCCGGTGGGCGGTGGTGGCGCGGGTCCAGCACCTCCAGCACGTCCATCACCGGCAACAGATCTACAGCGGGGTGCTGACCCTACAGGCCGACGAAGGCCGCTGGAAGGTCGCCGGGTGTCGAGCTGCACAGCGAAGACCGTGTGGTGCTGCCGTGGGATCCCACATAGTCGAGGTGCTACTGACGATGGGGCTGCTGTGAATGAGGAGAATTAGGAATTAGGAATTTCGGAAACCCGGCAGACGATTCGATTTGTTCGTGTTCGTGTTCGTGTTCGCAATCGTAATCGGCTCTCTCTCCGTCCGTTGCATAGGATCCGCCTGCAGTGGGATATATCGTTCTGATAGTGCCATCATGCTGAGCGGAGGGCACGCTCAGCTGTCACCCCGAGGGAGCCCCCTCCATTTGTCATTCCGACCGAGCGAGCGTAGCGAGCGAGTGGAGGAATCTATGGGGGGACGGAAGGTTGTTGACAACTACCCATAGATCCCTCCGCTCGGGCCCTTTGGGCCCCTCGGTCGGGATGACATCGAAATGTATCGCTACCGGGCCCAGGCGTGTCCCATCTGCAGGTAGAACGCAGTGTCCTCGGGACCACGCGCGACGTCGGCACCAACGTGCATGTTGAATTTCCTGGCGATGAGATACCGGAAGCCGGTGCCGAATGTGACGATATTCTCGTCGGTCTGGAACCGAGGAATGTCGCTATTGGTGAAGCCCTTGCCGACAAAACCGACCACGCTCCAGCGCTTCCAGAACTGCCACCGGCCCTCGACCTCGAGGTTGAGGACCTGCTCGCCCTGGTAGCGCATGGCGGGCACGCCGCGGAGCTGGACAAAAGGGTAGCCGTAGAAGGGCGCATCGCCGTCCACCGCCTCGCCGTCGAAACGCAGACCGAGGGCGAAATTTTCGTGGAGTTTGTGAAATGAGAGGACCTTGGCGCGGAGATACCAGTAGTCGAAGTCGCCGCCGATGGCCTGGTCGTAGCGGGTGATCTCGAGCTCGCCTTCTTGTCCCTTGCCGGGGGTGAAGACGTTGTCCCGGCCGTCGTAGTAGCCGACCGCGCCGAGCCCGCTGTTGGTGGATTCAAAACCGTCCAAGAACCCGAGGTCGGGCCAATCCGGGGGGAAAATCTCGTCGAGGCCGTTAATCGTGGCCGTGGAGTCGAAGAAGATCCACTTGCCACCGACGAAGAAATTGCTCTTGCTGAGGCGAAACTTGATTTGCTGCAACATGAACCCGCCATCGATGTTGAAGGCGATGGGTTTGCTGCCGGCGTAAAAATCGATGTTGAGGTTCATGACGCCGATGAAGCCGGTGTAACGGATTCTGTCCTGTTTCCAGTGGCCCACGTGCCCACCGCCCGCGAACCAGGTACTGTTTTCGGTGTAGGCGCCGGCTGCAACAGTCATGCTCGGTGGGAGCTGCTGGCCGGGTTTGTTCGGGTTCGGCCTGCCGATGAGTTTGCCGTGGAAAAACACTGTCGCCAAGCCGAGGCCGGTTCCAACCGCCGGCTCGGTAACGATGATCGGCACCGGCATGAAACCACCCTTGGTCATCAGCCAGTCCGAGAGATCGAGGGCACCGTCGTCGGAGTCCTTGAAGAGCTTCCAGTCCAGGGCGGAGGCCGGGTTGGCGAGGCCGATGAGGCAGCACATGGCGATCACAGAGAGCCAGAGCCGAGGCCCGTGTGATTGTGGGGTGAAGTCCATGGTGATTCCTTGGTAATACTACGACTTGATCAATCGAAAAAGCATTATCTCACGGGGTCGAAGAGGAGCCAAACTAACTATTGATCAAGTACTTAACTGTTATGCCGTGACCTGGAAAATCTAGAGTCAGAGGTCGGAGAGATCCGCGATCTCGCGTGCTTGCGCCGAGGATCCAGGGCGATACGTCAGATCATTTGGATCGCAGAATCGACGGACCGCGCGATCGACACCATCGCCTCTCCGGTCTCATCGTCTGAGGAAAAGGCCAGCACCGAGACGTAGTAGCGGCCTCGGAAGAAGCTGATCTGATACGCATCCTGGGTCGCACGCTCGCCGAAATCAGTGGTCGTGTCCATCCCGGTGGTGTTTTCCACAAAGATGGCGCCGGCGCCAGCAGGCGATCCCATGTCGTAGATCTCAAGCTGGACTTCGGACTCTTCCCTGGAGTAGATCTGGACGATCAGCCGCTCGAAACCCCGGTCGAGATAAGCGTCGGCGCCGCCGTTGATGTGGTCGAAGAGGGCGCCACCCTCATACAGATCCGCGCTGCCGGAGCGCGACCAACCGTCGGGTGAGCCGTTACCCGGCAAGAGAGCCATAATCTCTGGCGACGGCGCACCGAGGATCGCAAGAACGAGGATCAGTTGGATCATCATTCTTCCCGTTTCACCCGATGGCGACCCGGCGCCGCTCGATCTCTCTCCCACTATAAACGCCGAGACCGAGATTCTCGGCACGGACAAGGTAATCGAAGCGGTCGCGGGCTGCCTCAATGTCCTCCGGAGTGTCGATACCTTCCGCCAGCCGTTTGCCGGCGATGATGTCGAAGCCTACCGAGTCGAGGGCCACCGTGTCGGTGGCCACCATCAGCGTGTCGGTGTGCCACACGTGGCTCGGCGAGGCCCCCGGCCCCCGGTCGTACTGTGCGCGGAGCCCGTCGAGCACCGTCAGTACCGTCTTGTCCCGGATCGGGGGGAAGGCGCAGGCCTCTGCTATATAGCGGCTGACGAACTGGTGGCCCCGAAAGCAGTTCGAGGTGAGGCCAAAGGCAAGGTTCTTGAGCCCGAGAGTGACAAAGCACCCCTTGTGGTGCTTGAGAATTGGGATGTTTACCAGCTTATCGACCCCCGAGGTGAGCACTTTGGGAAAGTAGGAGCGCGGCCCGCCGTTGATCATCGTGTCGAGATGGTTCTGCTCGTCGGGTATGACGTAGTCGCACTCGAAGAACGCCTCCTGATCCAGGCGATCAAGCCCTTTTGCGACTTTGGCGTCCCCCTCGCCGACCGTGTAGTGGAGGCAGACGGCCTCGATCCCCGGGTAGCGATCCTTATCCCATCCCCATTTCGCAAGTTGGTGCTGGTAGTGATCGACAAAGACGATATTTTCACGTCGGACGCCAGCCGATTCGAGGCCGGTTATGACGGCCCGCGTCAGCTCGTGAGTGGTGGATGAGACCGGTGCACCGACCGGGTTGACCTTGATCCCGACCCGGTCCTCCGGGGCGACGAACTGAGCCCACGCCGCCTGCGAGCTGCCGGCTCCGGTCAACGCCTTCATCGATGCGGCAAGCATGGCTGCGACGATTGTTTCGTCGCCGCCGGCGTCGGTCATGACACCGGGCACCGTGACTTCGGCCACTACTCTCGGGTAGCGCCCCGGCATCGACCACTCGCACCGCGGCCGGCTGATGGCGTCGGCGAGATTGGTCCTGAGCGAGTCGAGATCCTCCGGGACCGGTGGCAGTGGGGGACGTTTTGCTGGGGCCTCCTGAGCGGTCAGCGCCGAGGGCGCGGCAAGACAGATGCCGGCTGCGGTTGCTGCCTGCAAAAACGACCGGCGATCGACGGCATTCTGCTTCTCTTTGCCCATGTGTTTTTCCCCGATTGCTTTGGTGCGGTTGAGTATCTCATGGGAGGGGGGCGTCGCCGAGCGCGATCTCGTCGATGACACCCACGACTACGGCCCGAATGGGTGCGTCAGGCGCTTCGAGCACCTGGCGCGCACCGTTGCCTTCGTCGAGCACGAGCACAGTCTCGCCTGCACCCGCCCCGACGGCATCCACCGCGATCACGTCTTTACCCGTTTCATTGCCGTTGAGGTCGAGCAGGTCGACAAAAAGCAACGTGCGATTCTCGAAGACCGGTGAGCAGATGGTCGTGACCACGGTGCCGGCAACCCGTCCGATCTTCACCGCGACCACTCCTCGACCGCGTCGACGATGCCGACGATGGCGTGATCGACCGGCCCCGGTGGCGACGGACAGGGCGAGCGAGGCCTCGCGGCTCGCAACAATTGTGACCAGGTCGTCGGGAGCGGCCATTGCGACGCCATCTGCGGCAACTACCGGCCGGCCGCGTGGCTGGAGCTTGCGATCCAGTGGCTGGACGATCAGCAGGCGGACGCCCTCGAGACCCTCGTAGATGATCGAGGCAACCACGGTTCCGATGACCCGTCCGAGCTCCATCTAATCCACTCCTCCGCCCGGCAGCCGGGACGGCTGCCCCACAACCGTCCCTCGGTTGCGCGAAGGTTTTGTGGGGCAGCCGTCCCGGCTGCACCACAATCCTGTCCTTTTGTGGTGCAGGCGTCTCGCCTGCACATGATTTGATCGAAACTCCGCAGTCGAGGGAAGCACGCTAACCCCTTCCGCCGCTGATGCGGGATGAAAACTCGGTTGCCGCCTCGAGGTTGGCCAGCATCTCGTCGTGGAAGTCGGGGATCACGACCTGGGCGATCAGGGTGGAGGGGTCGTCCAGATGATCGACGCCGATTTCGACCGCCGCCTCCACATCGGCGACCGCCCCGGAAAAGATGCAATAGGCCTTGCCGCCGAGTCGGTCGGCGAGCTTGAGTTCGACGAGATCGACCTCGGCGCCCTTGAGCCCGCGGTCGGCGGCGCCGAGGGTGGCGGCGACGGTGGTGGTCTCGATGATTCCGAGCGACTTCGCCGGTCACCCGGCCACGCATCCCGCGCAAATATCGCACCACCTCGGGGTGGGCGGAGGGAAGGTAGATCTTGTCGATCAGTGCGTCGCCGGCGAGGGCGAGCCCGGCGGCGTAGGATTCCTCGACGCAGGCCACATCGCCGCCGACCAGTACCAGGTATTTGCCAGGGTGGACGGTGCCGGCGTAGGTGACGTCGACCGGGGCTCGTTTGACCATGGCGTCGCCGGCGCGCATGCCGATGGCGATCGAATCGAACTCGAGGAGGGCGATGGCCGGCTGCATCAGACGATCCTCAACCCGCCGGCCACGGTCATCCGCCGGTCGCGGGAGAAGCTCCGTGGTCGGGTCAATCCCTCGCCGGTCGGGCTGGCGATGGAGAAGGATGTGTAGCCTTCACCGCCGTCGCCAAGCCCTGCGAGATTGGCGGCGTTGGCGACAAAGATCGAGACATCGATGTCGCGCGCCATCCGGGTGATGGCGTTGACGTCGCGCGAGTAGATCGAGGCTGTGTGGCCGCAGCCGTGCTCGGCGCGGATCGCGAGATCGATGGCTTCGTCGACCGTCCGGACCCGCACCACCGGCATCACCGGCATCATCTGCTCGGTCCACACCAGGCTATGCTCGGCCGGAACATCGGCGAGCACCAGGCGGAGATCACTCCCGGCCTGGATTCCGATCTCGGACAGGATGGCTCCGGCGTTCTGGCCGATCCACCGCGGGTTGATGCGGCCAGGTTTCCCAGGCTCGCCCATCTCTGTGAAGATCACCCGCTCGAGTTTTTTGAGCTCGTACTCCTTGAGCACGTACGAGTTGTTCTTCAGCCATCTCCTTGAGGAGCTCGGTCGGTTGCCGAGTCGACCGCAATGACGACCTTTTCGTCGGTGCAGATGACGTTGTTGTCGAACGAGGCGCCGCGCACGATCTCGCGCCCGGCGAGCTCGAGGTCGGCGTTGGCGTCGACGACCACTGGAGGATTCCCGGGTCCGGCGCAGATCGACCGTTTGCTGGTCTTCTGCGCTTCCTTCACCACCCCGGGGCCACCGGTGATCATCAAAATGCGGACGCGGGGATGGTTCATGAGCTGCTGGGCGCTCTCGATCGTTGGCTCGGGGATCGCGGTGACGAGGTCGGGCGGACCACCGGCCGCGACGATGGCCTGGTTGAGCCATCGAATGTTCTGAACCGAGACCCGTTTGGCGCTGGGGTGGGCGTTGAAGACCACCGCGTTGCCGGCCGACACGATGGCGATGGTGTTGTTGATGATCGTCGCGGTTGGGTTGGTGGTCGGGGTGATGGCGCCGACAACCCCGAAGGGCGCGTACTCGGTGACGGTCAGACCCTGATCGCCCGACCATACGCTGCGGTTCGAGATCCTCGGGCCCGGGCGTCTTTTCGATCACCAGGCGGTTCTTGAGGATTTTGTCCTCGACGCGGCCGAGGCCGGTCTCGTCGTGCGCCATCCGCGCCAGCTCCTCGGCCCGGTCACGCATCGCGGCGCGGACCGCGTCGATGATGCGGTGCCGCCTCTTCAGCCCCATCGTTCTGTAGGCTTCGAAGGCCGTGCGCGCGGCCGCCACCGCGGCGTCGACGTCCGGGTAGATGCCATCGCCGACGACGGTGTCTGCCGTCAACCGGAGTCGGCGGCGGCGCCTCCGCCTGGCCGCGGAGCTTCAATCGCACGCGTTCGACGACGGCTGCGATCTCCTGCTGGTCAAATGCTGCTTCCAACTGCTGCGCCTCCACTCACCCGTCGCGGCGCGATCGCCCTTCGCCGCTCGACCGCGCCCTGCCCCGTTCTGATCGTCAGCTCGCCCACTCGCCGTCGGCCGGGGTCTTGCGGTAGATCTCCTTGCCGCCGACCTCCCAGCTGTCGACGATCGCCATGATCACGGCGTCGCACGGACGGTCGCGGGTGAACTCGGTCTGGCGCGCCGAGGAGCCGGACGCCCACAGCACCACCTCGCCGACCCCCGCGCCGACGGAATCCGCCGCCACCACGTGGCCGCCGGTCTCCTTGCCGTCCGTCCCGATCTCGCGCACGACCAGGAACTTCTGGCCCTGAAGCCCTTCGTCCTTGCGGCTTGCGACCAGGGTGCCGGCCACTCGCCCGAGCAACATCAGCGCTTGCCTTTGGCCTTGCCTTCGCCGGCCGCCTCTTCGGCGCGCCCGAGCGGAAGGACCTCGTCGATGTTGGTGTGTGGGCGGGCGATGACGTGGGTCGACACCACTTCGCCGATCGTCTCGGCGCCGCGGATGCCGGCCTCGACCGCGGCCTTGACCGCCGCCACGTCGCCGCGCACGATCGCGGTGACGTAACCGCCGCCCGTTTTCTCATACGACACCAGCTCCACCTTGGCCGCCTTGACCATGGCGTCGGCGGCCTCCACGACCGCCGTGAAACCCCGGCACTCGATCATTCCCAACGCTTCAGCCATTTCTGACTCCTTTCCAGAATCTCTGATGCTCGATCTCGATACGATCAAACCGCAGATCGCGCAGATATGCGCAGATAGTCGCAGAATCGAGTTTTACTAGTATCTGCGTTCATCTGCGTGATCTGCGGTTTCTCCGTGCTTCATTCTTCTTTCCGTCCTTCGACGCTTTCGATGGCGGCAACGGCCGCCCGCCATCCGACATCGATGTCCTTCTCCTCACCACCGAGGTAGACCCGGCCCATCGAACCGAAGGCCCGCACCTCGAGGATGTTGATCTCCGCTGCCTTCTCGGCCTCGTTGGCTGCCAGAGCCGCATAGGCCGCCGGTTCGACCTCGAGGACGTACAGGGTCTGTTTGGGGATGATCATGTGACCATGGCGCATCCTGTTGATGAGCTGGACCTGGTGGTCGTCGACGTGACGGATGACCTGGCTCGAGAGGATCTTCGGTTTGCGGCGGTCTTTTTCCTCGATCCCGATCTCCTCGAGAATGGCCGCGCCGGCTGCACGGGTGTCCGCCTGGGACTCGGAGTGGATCTCGAGCAGGCCGTAGTACCGTTCGACGATCTGCATCCCAGGTCGCACGTGGGTCGCCTTGAGGGCGATGTCCGTGAGGCGGTTGATCTCGATCCCCGGCGAGATCTCTACCCACAGTGAAGCGTCGCCCGCCAGCGGCAGGAAACCCTGCGCAATTGTTCCGAGAAACGCCGCGTACTGGGGTTGCAGCGAATCCAGAAAAACGTAAGAACGAAGGTCAATATGATCCACCGGACTCTCCTTCCTCTCCCGAGACGATGCGGATGCCGGCCGAGGCCCCGATGCGGGTCGCGCCGGCGGTGATCATCTCGCGCACCTCGGCCGCGGTGTGAATGCCACCTGCGGCCTTGACGCCCACTTTGGCGCCCACCACTTCGCGCATCAGCGCGACATCGAATACGGTCGCCCCGCCCGGTCCGAAACCGGTCGAGGTCTTGACATAGTTGGCGCGCCCGGCGACGGCGAGGCGGCACGCAATCACCTTTTCTTCATCGGTCAGATAGGCGGCCTCGATGATCACCTTGTTGAGCGCCCCGACCTCGCGGCAGGCATCCGACACGCCGGCAATGTCGCGTTTGACAAGCTCGTGCTCGCCGCCTTTGAGGGCGCCGATGTTGATCACCATGTCGATCTCGCGGGCGCCGTCGCGCAACGCGCGGCGTGCCTCCATGGCCTTGATCTCGGGGGTGTTGGCGCCGAGTGGAAAGCCGACCACCGAGGCGACCGTGATGCGGGTGCCGCGCAAGCGCTTCTTGGCTCGAGCGACCCAGGTCGGGTTGATGCAGACCGCGGCGAAGCCGTACTCCGCGGCCTCGTCGCAGAGTTGGTCGATGTCGGCGGGGGAGGCGTCGGGACGCAACAGGGTGTGGTCGATGTACTCCGCGAGGTCCTTCGGTACGTCGGCGCCGGCGCCGCAGTAGCCGAGGCGGGCGGCGCCGTTGGCGACCACTTGCGGGAGCATTCTCCAGTCCCTGATCGGTGTATTGGCCGGCGAGGGTCGCCAGCACCTGGCGGGTCACGACCTCGATGAGTTCGTTGCGATCAATCATCTTTCGGCTCCTGGTCGGAGATAACGCTGCTCGATGTCGGTGATCTTGGCGACCCGGCGGGCGTGTCGGTCCGGGCCCCACGGAGTTGCCAGCCACTCGTCGACGATCTGTCGGGCGAGACCTGCGCCGATGAGCCCGGCGCCGAGGGTGAGGACGTTGGCGTGGTTGTGTTCGCGGCTGTTGCGGGCCGACGAGAGGTCGTAACAGAGGGCCGCTCGTACGCCGGGCACCTTGTTCGCCGCCATGCACGAGCCGATGCCGGCGCCGTCGATGATGATGCCCCACCGACACACCCCGGTACCAACGAGGTTTGCGACCGCGTGTGCGAAGTCCGGATAGTCGACCGCCTCTGAGCTCACGCACCCGCAATCGTGAACCGAGAGACCCTGCTGCCGCAGGTGCTCGATCACCAATTGCTTGAGCTCGTAGCCGCCGTGGTCGGCGCCGACCGCGATAGTTTCAGCGTTCTGGGGTTGTCTGTCCCTTTGACGGCCATGGCTTCATCGACCACCACACTGACGAGTCGTCGGATCTCGTCCTCGGTGATCGGAGGGTCGCCATTGTGGCGCTCGTCGCCGCTCACCAGCTTCTCCAATCCGCGGTTCGTGGAGACGTGGCAAGAGACGGTCTCCCGGCCGGCGCCACGGCCGTTGCCCCCTACCCGGTCTCCAAGGAGATCGAAATAGGTTCTGAGCTGGGCGATGGCGGCGTCGAACGGCACCAGGCTGCGGTTGAGGCGGGTCCCGAGCACGGCCCCTTCCATGGTGCAAACGACGAGCTGGGCGAGGGACGTGCGATCGAGGCTTGGCGGAAGGCGGTTTCCGGCCTTCCGAAGCAGCTCCTCAATCCGGCCGCACCACGAAGCAAAGATCTCGGCAAGCCGGGCGCGCACCTGCGGGTGGTTTTCCGAAACCTCGGCGGACAGGCTGGCCATCGGCGATCCGAAGGAAAAGCCTCCGTCATGAAGCTGCTGGCGGTAGAGATCGAGGATCGCGAAGATCGCTTCGATGGGGTCGTCGAGCTCTCAACGGCCGGACTGAAGATTCCGGTGTCGAAGACCTCCGCGATGTGATCGACGACCGCGAGCAGAAGATCCTCCTTGGCCGGAAAGAAGTGGTAGAAGCTGCCGCTGGTCGCGTTCGCCTCCTGAATGATCTGGTTGACCCCGGTCTCGGCATAGCCCTGGCGCCGAAAAAGCTCCGCGGCGGTGGTGATCAAGCGTGCGCGGGTTGTGGTTTTGCGCGGTACCAAGGCGTCTCCCGCAGAAAACTCGCAAAATAACTAGAACGTTCTATCTAGAACAACGATAAGTCCTCGAAATGAGCCTGTCAACCCGTTGCGAATTCCTACGTCAGAACGCCGTCATGCGAACTGATCGATCAACCAAGCTGGACCTGAAGGAAAGGAGAAAGAGATGAGAAGGATTCTGATTGTCCTGATAGCGGTAGCGTTGGTGACACCGGTATTCGCTCAGGAGGAGCCGCCGCCAATTGTCGAGGCATCCCACAACGCAGTTGTCACCGTCCTCAAGCTGACGCCGGAGCAAGTCGAGGCCTGGCATGTGATCTACCAGATTCACCGCGACGCGGAGCAGCCTCTCAAGGAGGCGATCGTTGCAGTCCAGGAAGAGATCGATGCGCTCTTCGAGGCCGGAGAGCCCGACCCAGCTGCGGTGGGCGCCCTGTTCATCACCAGAAGAGATCTCGGGGAGCAGCTCCTCGAGGTACATCTCGTCTATCACGAGGACTTCGTCCTGTTGCTTGACGAGAACCAGGCCCGGAAGCTTCGCTTCATGGCCCGTGCCGACGATGTGCAGAAGTTCATCCCGGCCTTCAAGCTCTTCGAGCTGATTCCCAGACGCTGAGTCTCTCCCCCCCGGAGAGCATTGGCGGGGCGAAAGGCCCCGCCTTTTCCCTTTGGTCTCTTCAGCGGGTGTCCACGCGAGTTCAAAGTAAAGAGTCAAGGGTGAAGATGTGGGGGTCTGCGGATGGGCGGGTGGGCTTCACTCTTGACTCGTCACCCTTCACCCTCGTTATACGCAGTTGCACAGCATCAGCTCCCCCGGGTGCGGCTCGAGGGAGAACCAGCCCTGCATGGAGTCGATCCCGCACCTGGCGTGTGGCTCCCTTACATCGAGGCCTTGGCCCGGACTGTGGAAAGACCGCCGTCGATGCCGATGACCTGGCCGGTGACCCAGCCCGCCGCATCAGACAGCAGCCACGTGATGACTGACGCCACCTCTTCGGGTCTGCCGATCCTCCCGAGGGGGTGCATGGCCGTGGACGCTTTGAGCATCATCTCGTTGCCGGTGATGCCGGCCGACATGGGTGTGTCGACCAGACCTGGCGCAACAGCGTTGACCCGGATCCCTTTGCCCGCATAGGTGGCCGCGGCGGACCGAGCGAGACCGATGACGCCAGCCTTGGCGGCGGCGATGGCCTCGTGACTGGGCAGGCCCACCGTGGCCGCGGCTGACGCCATGAGCACGATGGATCCACCGGTGCGGCCCATGACCCTGGCTCCGGCGCGCACCGTGGCGAACGCAGAGTCGAGGTTGGCTGAGATGGTCTGCCGCCACTCTTCATCGCTGGTCTGATGGGCGGCCTTGAGGAGAATCGAGCCGACGCAGTTGACGATGCCATCGATGCCACCGTTGCGCGTCGGCGACCGTGCGCACGTATTTTCAACTTCGCCGGTGCTGGTGGCGTCGAGAACACCAGTGACTGAGCCTTCGAGCTGACGCGCCATTTCCTCGAGTCGCGCGGCACCTCGCGCCGCGAGAGCGACGGTCGCTCCGTCAGTCGCGAGCTTTCGCGCAACCGCGGAACCGATACCACCGGTTCCGCCGAGAATCACATACACTGGCTGTCGTTCCATCATGGCCTCCCGCATCGAGTTTCACCTAGACTGCCTGACGTTGAGGTTAATCAGCGCGAAACAGGGCAAAATTCCAATGTCGGCCCCTTCGTGACTTCGCCTCAGGAGTGATGGAAGTCTTTTCTTCCGAGAAAGGTTCGGACCAGATGATGGACACGGTGGTCACGCTCGAGCAAGTGAGTCGCAGCTTTCGCCGCGGCGATGAAGAGGTGAAGGCGCTTGTCGAGCTGTCGCTCGATCTCGCGGCCGGCGAAATGGTGGCGCTGGTGGGCCCCTCGGGCTGTGGCAAGTCGACGGCCCTCAACCTCGTCGCGGCGGTCGACCGGCCAAACAGCGGTTCGGTTCGCGTTTGCGGAGTCGATATCGCCGACGCCGCCGAGTACGAGCTGGTTAGCTTGCGGCGACGAAGCATCGGTGTGGTTTTTCAGGCGTTTCACTTGGTACCGCACCTGACGGTGGAGGAGAACATTGCCCTCCCCCTCGCGCTCGACCATCGCCGCGACCCGGCGCGGGTCGCCGACCTGATTCACCGCGTCGGCCTCGATCACCGCCGCCGCCACTATCCCTCGGAGCTTTCGGGCGGCGAGCAGCAGCGGACCGCGGTCGCCCGGGCCCTTGTCCACCGTCCACGGGTGTTGGTGGCCGACGAGCCCACCGGCAACCTTGACAGCCGAACCGGTGCGGCGGTCGTCGCGCTGCTCGACGAGCTCCGTCGGGACGAGGAGGCGGCGCTGCTGTTGGCGACCCACGATGCGAAGATGGCGGCAGTCGCCGACCGCGTATGCGAGCTGGCCGACGGCCGCGTCGTTCAGTGAGGGGAAGGACGCGTCGGCGATGATCTTCCGCGCCCTCTTCCTGCGACCGCTGATCCGCCGACCGTGGCGCTTTCTGGTGACGGTGATCGGTGTTGCCGCCGGGGTGGCGGCGGTGGTGTCGACGGTTGCCGCCAGCCGGGCCGCCATCGCCTCCTTCGCCGAGGGTGTGGAAGAGGTGGCGGGCGCTGCGCGGCTCGAGGTGACGCGCCCCGGCGGGCTGTCGGAGGAGCTGCTGGGCGCGCTGCGGCCGTTGGCCGGCGACGCTCTGATCGTGCCGGTCGTCGAAGAGAACGTCCTTCTCCTCGAGCTCGGGGACGGTGTCCGGCTGCTCGGTGTCGACCTGCTTCTCGATGCGCAGGTGCGTCCGGTACTGGACGCTGGCAGCGAAGCTCCCGATCTGGACACGACCCTGCTCGGTTTCGGCGTTCTCCTGTCGCGGCCGCTGGCGGCGCGGCTGGGGGCGTTTCCGGGCGACAGTTTGACGATCTCCGCCGACGGCAGGCCGCGTTCGATCGAGGTCGCGGCGTTATTCGACGCGGACGGTCTGTCAGCGGTGTGGGAGCGGGTGGTGGTTATCGACGTCGCGGCGGCACAGGAGCTGCTCGATCGCGTCGGCCGCCTCGACCGCATCGAGCTGGTGCCCCGCGCGGGAAGCAATCTCGACGATTTGCGAGCCGGCGCCGTCGCTCTGCTGCCGTCGGATGTCGCCGTGGCCGAACCGACCGAGCGTCGTCGCTTTGCCGAGCAGATGCTCGCCGTCGTTGCGTTTCAACCTACTGGCGCTGTCGGCCATCTCGCTGCTCGTCGGTGGCGTACTGGTGGCGACCACCCTCGCCACCTCCGTGGTCCAGCGACGCTACGTGGTTTCGCTGTTGCGTTCCCTGGGCGCGTCGCGGCGGCAAGTGGCTGCGGCGGTGCTGTTCGAGGCGCTGGCGATTGGGGCGGTGGGCGGTATCCTCGGTGTCGTCGCCGGCTTCGGCGGGGCGCGCCTGGCGCTGGCCAGCGTCCGCTTCACCGTCGCTTCGGTGGTGCGTGGCATCCCCGCTTCCGATATTCGCTTCGATCCGCAGCTGGCCCTGCTCGGGGTCCTGGTGGCGGTGGTCACCTCGTTGGCGGCGGCCGTGTTACCCCTGGTCGAGGTGACCACGACGCCGCCGCTGCAGGGGCTGCGTCCAAACGCTCCGCGGCGGCTTCCGGGACGCACGCGGTTGATGGTTGCCGGTGTGCTCGTTTCAATGGCCCTCGTGGCAGCCGGTCTCACCCAGGCGCCGACTCTGTGGGACCTGCCGGTGGCGGCGTTGCTTGCGGCGCTGCTGGTGATGTCGACGCTGCTGGTGGGTTCGGGCGTGCTACTCGACTCGCTTGCTCGCCTCGGTCACCTGCCCTTCGCGAGGTTACGGGCTGTGCCGTTGCAACTGGCGGCGGCGGCGCTGTCGGCGGGGCGGCGCCGGGCGGCGTGGGCGGCGGGATCGGTGGCGGTGGCAGTGGCCCTGGCGGTCGCCATCGCCACCATGGTGAGCTCGTTTCGGAGCACGGTCGAGGGCTGGACCCAGTCAGGTCTTCGTGCCGACGTCTGGGTGCGGCCGTTGGCAGCCGAAACAGGCGTGTGGGTGGGACGGCTCGATCCGGAAATCGTGACGATCGCCGAGGGTCTGTTCGGCGCCGGCGCGGTAGATCCTTTTTACGCCGAGACAATTTCCTACGGGGGTCGTCCGGTGAGCTTCGCCGGTGCCGCCTTCGACGTCGTCCAGCACTTCGGGAGCGTGCCATTTCCGGGCCGCGACTCGGCGTCTGTCTTCGCCGAGGCTCTGCGGCGGCGTGGCGCGGTCGTGAACGAGCCGTTCGCCAACCGCTTCGGCAATCCACGAGGGCGATCGGGTCCGCCTCGAGCTTCCCGGCGGTTTGCTCGAACGGGAGGTGGTTGGGGTTTTTCGCGATTACTCGCGGTCGCACGGGCTGGTGGTTGTGGATCGCCCCGATTTCCTGCGCTTCTTCCCCGATCGTGGGCCGGACGACATGGCGCTCTTCCTGCCACCGGAAGTCGATGCCGCCGCGGCGCGCGAGCGGATGCTCGATGCGGTGCGAGGACGTTTCCTGATCGAGGCGCTGCTCAACCGTGAGCTCAAGGGGGCGGTGCTCGATGCCTTCGAGCGTACCTTCGCCATCACCACAGCCATGTACCTGGTGGCGGCCGTGGTGGCGGTTGTGGCGGTCGCGGCGGTGCTTTTCACCCTGGTCGGGGAACGGCGCCGCGAGCTGGCGACGGTTCGTGCGTTAGGAGGATCGAGGTCGCAGCTGATGGCATTGGTTGTGGCCGAGGCAGGGCTGCTCGGCGTCGCCGCGGCCGCCGCCGGTACGGTTGCGGGCCTGCTGGTCGGCGTCATCCTGGTCAAGGTGGTCAACCTGCAATCCTTTGGCTGGTCTCTCGAGTTGGTACTGCCGTGGGCCTCGCTCGCCGAAATGGCGGTGTGGGTCGTTTTGGCTTGTCTGCTTGCCGGCCTGCCGCCGGCGGTGGTCGCCGCAAGGCTGCAGCCGGCCGCGGTATTGCGTGAGGAGGGTTGAATGGGGTGCGCGGCCTGGATTCGAGGACTGACGATCATTCTGCTGGCGGCGGCCGCTGCCACGGCCGAAGAAGCACCGCGGTGGCTTCAGGTGACGGGCCCACCAGAGCTCATTTTTCCGCGCGACCACGGCGCTCACTTCGAATACCGCACCGAATGGTGGTACGTGACCGGCCTGGTGGCTGACGAGGGCGGCCGCCGTTACGGCTTTCAGATCACCTTCTTCCGCCAGGGCCTGGCTCCGGGCGATCCTCGGCCCGAAGATTCGCGGCTGCGCGCGCGGCAGGTCATCGCAGCCCACCTCGCGATCGCCGACATCTCGAGTCAACGTTTTCACCACTCCGAACGGCTGCGCCGGGTTGCCGGTGGCCTCGCCGGTGCGTCGCAGATCGATCTCGAGGTATGGCTTGACGACTGGCAGATGGACAGAGGTGCCGACGGGACAATTGCCGCGCGGGCGCGCGACCCTGAACGGGGCATCGGTCTCGAGCTCGAGCTGCGTGCCGAGAGCGAGCTGGTGCGGCACGGTGATCGCGGCTACTCGCGCAAGGGCGAGGACGAGGGAAACGCTTCGGTCTACCTGAGCTGGACGAGGCTCCAGGTCGTCGGCGAGCTGGAGGTCGGGGGAGCTCCAGTCACGGTGAAGGGTGCGGCGTGGTTCGACCACGAGTGGGGAACCTCGCAGCTCGGCGCCGAGGTGGCGGGCTGGGACTGGTTCAGCCTCCGGCTCGACGACGGACGCGACCTGATGGTCTATCGTCTGCGTCGCTCGGATGGAGAGGCGGACCCGCGCTCGTCTGGGACGCTGGTCGAAGCAGATGGAACTCTCGAACACCTCGGGCGTGACGACGTCGGGATCGACGTCCTCCAGCGGTGGCAGAGCGCGGCGACCGGCGGCCGCTATCCCACCAGATGGCGTCTTCGTGTCCCGGCCGAGGGCATCGACCTCGAAGTCCGGGCTCTCCTGACGGCGGCAGAGCTCGACAGCACCGCGACTACCGGCGTCGTCTATTGGGAGGGGCCGGTGGTGGCCGAAGGCACGCACAGCGGCGAGGGTTACGTCGAGATGACGGGGTATGCGGGAACTTTGGAGGGCCGTTTTTAGCTCAACCCAACCGATGCTCGATCCACCACCCGCCCAAAACTGGGCATAGATTCCACAGATGAAACAGATCCACACAGAGACTCTTTATGTGTGGTCTGTGGGTTCTATGTTTGGGTCGGTGGAAATTCCGAGTTCCGAATTCCGAATTCCGAATTCCGAATCGGTCTACACCCGATTCCGCAGCATCAGCTCCTTCGGGTGCGGCTCGAGGTAGAGCTGGCCCTGGAGGTACTCGATGCCGTGCTTCGAAACATGGTGGCGGAGGAGGGTGATCGGCACAACCAGCGGTACGAGATCCAGACGATAGTCCTCGATCAGCGCCACCAACTCCTGCTTCTCGAAGGGGTCGAGGACCTCCTTCAGGTATCCGAGAGCGTGGTAAAGGACATTGGAGTGACGTTTGCGGGTCGCCCTGTTTTTGAGCACGTTGTGAAACTCTTCCTCATAAGTCCGGTAGAGCTCGGTGTCGGAGATGGTGCCCGCGGAAGCAACGATTTTTCCCAATCGACGGTATCCGGCCTCGTTGTGAGCCCGGAGCAGGAGCTTGTGGGCGGTGTGGAAGGCGATCAGGTTACGTCGACTCAGGCCCCGCCGAATAAGAGTCCGCCAACGATGGCGGCAGAAAACGTGCTCGATGAAACGTGCACGCAGCATCGGGTCGTTGAGGCGGCCTTCCTCCTCGACCGGGAGATTGGGCCACTTTTCCAGCAGCACGCGGGCGAAAACCCCGGCTCCGGCCTTTACGGGCATGCCGGCTTCGGTGTAGACCTTGACCCGCTCCATGCCGCAGGTCGGGGATGCGCGCTTCAGGATGTAGCCGTCGAGGTCTTTCGCCATCAGCTCGTCGACCTTGTTCTCCGAGTACGTCTCCATGCGCTCGGTCAGGTCGTCGCCCGACTTGGGCTCGACCAGTCGCGGGTTGTCTTTTCCCTCGATGAGACGGATGGTCGGTCTCGGTATCCCGAGGCCGATGTCGAGCTCCGGGCAAACCGGCACCCAGTCGAACCAGTCGCCGAGAACGTCGGTCAGGTAACGGTCGCGTTTGTGGCCGCCGTCGAAACGGACCTTGGCGCCGAGCAGACACGACGAGATGCCGAGGCGAATCGGCTCGTCGTCGTGCCACGGGCGCCAGGAGGGCTCGGGGATTTGACGTTTGTCCATGCCGCCATCATCGCACGGTCGGCTCTCGCAAGGGCGTTCCGGTAGCATGGCGCAAGAGGAGGCAGACGATGAGAGAGCACACTCGCCGGTCAATCTTCGCCCGTACCGCTGGTGCTGTCAGTGGCGCTGCGTTGTTGGTGGCAGCCGATCTCGAGGCCCTGCTAGAACGAACGGGGGGATTCACCACCGCTTCGCTGGCGGACGACCTCGGCAAGGACTACTGGCGACTCGTCCAACGCCAGTTCCGCCTCGAACCGGGGCTCATCTACCTCAACAACGCCTCGCTCGGACCATCGCCGGCGTTGGTCGCGGATGCTACCGAAGCCTTCCGGCGGAAGCTCGATGCCTTCCCATCTCGCTATATGTGGGGCGGATGGTCGGAGGAGAAAGAGGCTGTCCGATCGAAGGCCGCTGCCTTGCTCGGGGCCTCTTCCGAAGAGATCGCCATCATCCATAACACCACCGAGGGTATGAACGTCGTCGCCTCGAGCCTCAACCTCGAGCCCGGTGACGAGGTCATCGTCGCCGACCATGAGCACTTTTCAGGGACGATTCCCTGGCAGTACTGGCAGGAGTCGAAGGGCGTCAAGCTGGTTCGACCGACCTTGCCCATCCTGCCATCCGACCCCGACGAAATCGTCGAGGTCTATCGGCGAGCGATCACCTCGAGGACGCGCGTCATCTCGATGTGCCACGTCGTCAACACCAACGGCATGATCCTGCCGGTCGAAGAGGTGGCGGCGATGGCGCGCGAGCAAGGGATTCTGGTCGCTGTCGACGGCGCCCAAGCGCCTGGCATGATCAACGTCGATCTTCACAATCTCGGCTGCGACTTCTACGCCGCCTCGTCCCACAAGTGGCTATTCTCACCAAAGGGAGTGGGTATCTTCTACGCACGGCAGGCGTCACAACCGCTGCTCAAGCCGCTGATCGTCGCCCACGGCTGGGAAGACGAATCGATCCGCCGGCTCGAGAACTACAACACCCGAAATCTGCCGGAGGTCCTAGGGCTCGGTGTGGCTTTCGACTTCCAGAACCTGGTGGGTCCCGACCGGAGGCAGGCGCGAATCTACGAACTCAAGAAATATCTTAGAGATCGAATCGGGGACGACCCGGCATTCGCCATCAAGACACCGGCGGACGACGATCTCTCAGCCGGCATCACCACCATCGAAGTGAAGGGACGCGACGTGCGGGAGGTGGCGAAGGCTCTGGCCGAACGGCACCGCATCGACTGCCGGCCGATGACCAGCCACGGTCTCAACGGCCTCCGCATCTCGCTGTCGGTGTTCAACAGCGAGGATCAGGTGGATACGCTTGTCGGTGGATTGCGCGAACTGGGCTAGGTCCGCTTGCAGATGACCACCGTGACGTCGTCCATCTGTTTCTCGTTTTGCGAAAAATCACGTATCGCGCCATAAACGCGCTCCACGATTTCTCGTGCAGGGTCCAGGCGATGCTCTCGCAGGACTTCAAGCAGTCGTCCGGCGCCAAACTCCTCCCCATCCGGTGACTCGCTCTCGAGGACGCCGTCGGTCACCAGTGCCATGACGTCCCCTTCACCGAGAGCGAACTCATTTTCGGCACACTGTGGGAGCTCGCAGAAGAGTCCAAGGGGAAGGCAGACCGATTTGAGTTCGGCGGCGACCTCGCCGGAGCGATCGACAACATACCCACATGGATGTGCGGAGTTGACAAAGGCGCATCTTCCACTCGCTGGCTCGAGCTTGGCGAGGATCATGGTGACGAACAGGTTGTCATCGAGGTCAGCGAAGAGAAAACTGTTGATGGTGCTCATGATCGAGACCAGATCGTCGGTTGCGTGGAACAGCGAGCGAAGGTATGCCCGCACCTCGGCCATGACCAGGGCCGGACCGACACCGTGGCCCGTCACGTCGGCGACGACGATCGCCAGAGTGTCGTCCGAAATGCGGATGAAGTCGAAGTAATCGCCGGATGTGGCCTGGGCGGGGAAGGCCGCGCCGGCGAGATCGTACCCCGAGAGCACGGGCGGTGCCGCCGGAAACAGCTCGCGCTGGACCTTCGCCGCGAACTCCATCTCGATCTCCTGCTCCTGGAGCTTCCGCCGTTCGGTCATGTCTTTGAAGACAGACACGAAATGGGTGATCTCTCCTTCTCCGTTCTTCATGGGCGTGATCGTTTGCTCTGCGTGGTAGTGCTCGCCGTTTTTCTTACGGTTGACGGTCATCCCCCGGAAAGGTTCGCCACGGAGGATCGTCTCCCACAGGTCACGGTAAAAATCGGGGCCCTGCAAGCCGGACTTCAGGATCTTTGGATTTCTGCCGACCGCCTCTTCGCTCGAGTATCCGGTCGAGGCTTCGAAGGCCGGGTTGACGTACTCGATCGTCCCATTCCGATCGGTGATGATCACCGCGTCGGCGGTCTGCTCGACTGCGTTCGACAGTCGCTGCAGATACTCTTCTGTTTTCTTTCGCTCTGTGATGTCGCGAAATACAACCACCCCGCCGCGCACCGATCCCCTGCTGTCGCGCATCGGCGCTCCGCTGACACTCACGTAGGTTCCTTCGGGCACGTGTCGGTTGCGGACGAGGAGTTTCACGCTGTCGGTCTTCTCGCCACGGATGGCGCGGGCGAGAGGTAACTCGTCCGGCGGGAAAAGGTTCTCTGTCCCGGGCACGAACAGACCGTAGGTCTCCGACCACTCCGAAGGCTTAATATTCGTGGGTCCCCTGCCCGCAATCGCGGTCGCCGCCAGATTGGCGGTCAGGATTTGGCCGGTGGTGTCGGCGACGATGATGCCGTCGCTGAGACTTTCGAGAATGATGTTCATCAGGCGCGCATGCCGTTGCTCGAGTTGATCGCGGGAGCGTTTTCCGACAACGAAGACGAGTCCGACCAGAAGTTCCCAGGCGAGGGCGGCGGTAGCGCCCAGCAGCAGCGGTTGCCGGGTCTGCAGCGACTGCATGTACTCCGCCGTCGGAAAGGCCACGAGGTGCCAGCGTTGGCCGCCGGCCTCGATCGGCTGCTCGGCCGACATCCCGGAAAGCGGTTGTTCCGGCAGATTGTCAGTCGAACCGCGGACCGCCCAAAAACCACCGTCGCCGTCAATGAGCTCGAACACGATGCTGTTGAGAGCCACGCCGCCGGGCCCGAGCTGTGCGGGTTCCAACAGCTGGTCGATGCGGAAAACTGCGAGCACAAAACCCCGGAGGTCTGCCTGGCCAGCCTCGACGGACTCCGATGCGTTCTCGAAGACAGCGAGCAGGGCGAGCACACCATTGACTGCAGCGGCCTCGTGGACCAGTTTGACGGGGTCGGTCAGCGCGATCTCGCCGGTCGCGGCGGCGCGTTCGATGGCCTCCCTGCGAAGCGGGTCCGAACCGAGGTCGAATCCGATCACACGCTCGTTGCCCGCCTGAGGCGCGACAAAGGCCCCCGGGTAGTACGATTCGCGATCGCCCGCTGCCACCAACTCCCCGTTCTCGGTCCGTTCGGTGATCGTGTAGCCGTGAAGACCGTTTTCGCGCCGGCTCTGCTCGTGGGCACGGCGGGAACCGTGGGCGATCCGGGGGATCCACTCGAGCGCCTGGAGAGACGGGTGACGGGTGAGGATGCGCTCCGCCACCGCCGTGAACCGGTCTTGGGTCACGGGAACACCGGCTTCAAAGAGCGCCTTCAGTGCGTGCAGTGTTTCGAGGTCGGCGGCGAGCTCGCGCTCGAAGGCGAGGGCAGCCGTCCCGACCCGGCTGCCGAGGTGCGCCTGCGCCCGATCCCGCTCGACCTCTGACGCGAGCCGGAACGCGCCGAAACCGATCGCTGGCCCAACAAGGACCGAGAGGATAAGGAGGCTCCGCACAAGGCGCGGAATGCGGATCACCATCTGTGTCAGACCGGGATCGCTTGACGAGATATTGTGCTGTTCACTGCGTGTGATATCCGCCGCAGAAGATAGCATGAAATATTCAAACATGGCTGGAAGTCTGCAATCGGGTTTTCAACGAGCCTCAGGGAAAGGCCCTTTTTAATTTGTCGGCCGCAGTAGATCCTCGGTGAGATAGTCGGGCGAGGTGACGTCGCTTTAAAGTCGGTTTTGGCAAGGTGTTACTCTGGACATGTGAAGTCTTCCGAACAAGGCCACCGCGAGGTTGAGCACACCGCTGACTGGGGGCTCGAGGTGTGGGCGCCCGATCTGCCGGGCCTGATGGAAGAGGCGGCGCGCGGGATGTTCGAACTGATGGGCATCGAGGTGTCCGAGGAATCGCGCTGCCACCGTCAGCTGGAAATCGGCGCCGATGATCGCGAGCAGCTCCTGGTGTCATTCCTCGAGGAGCTCCTTTTCATTGCTGACTCCGAGGATATGGCCTTCGATGGGTTCTTGCTGAACGTGCAGGAAACGAGCCTACTGGCGCGCCTCGAGGGTGGTTTCATCATCTCGCGCACCAAGGAGATCAAGGCGGTGACCTATCACTACCTCGAGATCTCCGAGAACAGTCGCGGGCTGACGACCAGCATCATCTTCGACGTCTAGAAAATGGTGGAGCGGAGAGACCTCAAGCGGATTGGGCCCAACGAGTGGGAGATTCCGGTCTCTGTGCGCTCCGATATGCGGGTGCCGGTACGGCTTTTCGCCAGCGCTGAGCTGCTGGAAGCGATTGGTGGCGATGCCTCGCTCGAGCAGGCGGTCAACGCCTCCACTCTGCCAGGGGTTGTGGGCGAGGTGCTGGTGATGCCAGATGTCCACCAGGGCTACGGCTTCCCAATTGGGGGAGTCGCGGCGACCGAGCTGCCGAGTGGCGTCATCTCTCCCGGTGCGATCGGTTACGACATCAACTGCGGCGTCCGGCTTCTGGCCTCCAGGGTGCCGTTTGCAGAGGTCGAGGGTGCGATGGACGACCTCGCGTCAGCCCTCGACGCCGCGTGCCCAAGCGGGGTCGGCCGGGGCGGCCGGCTGCGGCTCGACGAGCACGAGTTAGAACGGGCGTGCCGCGAAGGTGGAGAGTGGGCCCGTAAGGAGGGATTCGGCACCGAGTCGGACGTCGCGCGTACCGAAGAGGGTGGCTTCCTGAATGGAGCTGATTTTTCGAAGGTGAGCCACCGTGCGCGGGAGCGGGGGCGACCACAGATGGGCACCCTCGGCGCAGGTAACCACTTTATCGAGGTCGAGGTCGTCGACGAGGTCTTCGACGACGAAGCGGCGCGGGTCATGGGTCTGACCGAGGGCTGCCTGACGGTTATGATCCACTGCGGCTCGCGCGGTTTCGGCCACCAGATCTGCACCGACTATGTCAAGAAATTCCAGAAGACTGTGCAGCGCTACGGAATTCACCTCCCCGACCGCGAGCTGGTGTGCGCGCCCCTCGACTCACCCGAGGGGAAGGCCTACGAGGGCGCCATGCGGGCGGCCGCCAACTATGCCTTTGCCAACCGCCAGGTCCTCGCCCACCTCGCTCGCGAGGCCTTTGCCAAGACGCTCCGCGGCCGGTCGCAGAATGTCCATCTTCACCAGATCTACGACATCGCCCACAACATGGGCAAGACCGAGGAGCACGAAATCGACGGCAAGCGACGCCGAGTCTGCGTCCACCGCAAGGGCGCGACCCGCGCTTTCGGACCGGGCTTCGAGGGGCTGCCTCCCGAGTACCGCCCGATCGGCCAACCGGTGCTGGTGCCGGGTTCTATGGGCACCGCCTCATGGGTCCTTGTCGGGACCGACAAGAGCATGAGCCGCTCGCTCGGCTCCTGCTGCCACGGCGCCGGTCGCACCATGAGCCGCCGCCAGGCCAAACGCTCGATCAATGGCGGCGAGCTGCGGCGCGAACTCGAGGGACAGGGAATCAAGGTCCGCGCCGGCTCGATGCCCGGCCTCGCCGAGGAGGCGCCAAAGGCCTACAAGGACGTTGACCTCGTGGTCGACGCGGTGGCGGGCGCGGGCATCGCCAGGAAGGTCGCGCGCCTCCGTCCCGTGGCGGTGGTCAAGGGCTGAACGCCGATTCCTGCTCCAAGAGGGATCAAGGATGGGCTTTCATCGGTGTCCGGTGGGCGGAGGTTTCCGTCAGTAGTTTGAACGGTTGTTCAATTATCAAGTTAAATGATTTTCCCGTAACGACTTAGGCGTGGCATACTGAGCCCCGCCGAAGGGAGGGTGTCGCGTGGTCAGACGCATGACAATCCCCGTTTCGCTTTTTCTAGTATGTGCGACTGTTGCAGCGGGTCAGGAGTCCGCTAGCGTGGTGCAACGGATCGAGTCCGTCCAGCTGGCGGCGGTTGCTTCGTCCCCCGCGCTGCAGTTCCGGCTCCACGCCGCCGCCTTCAGAGGAGCGGAGGCGAGGTCGGAGGCGGCGGCCGTCAATCCCTATGTGGAATGGCAGAGTGAAGGCCTCGGATCGGATCGCACGCTCAACGCGCAGGACTCGCTCCGTCTCGGAACGCCGTTCAACTTTTTTGGTCAGATGGGACCAGCTCGCGACCTCGCCAGGACGAGCGAAGAGAGCGTGGCGGTGATCCAGCGGAACGCCATGCGGGCCACGGCCGTCGAGGCGGTGGGTCGTTGGCTCGATCTGGCAGCGGCGGTCGAGCGGCTCGAGGTGAGGAACGCGCGATTGGAACGTCTCGATATCGCGCTCGCCCTCCTCGAGGCGCGCCACCAACTGGGAGAGGTGGCGGGCACCGAAGTCGCCCAGCTCGACCTCGAGCACACTGACGCCTCATTGTTGGTGGCGGCGACCGCCGCCCAGGTCGAAGTGCTGCGGCAGGCGGTTGCAGAGCTGTGCGGCCCCTCCTACCCGGCCCCCCAGCCCGGCGATCTGGAGGCGCTTGCGGGGCTTTCGCGTACCCCAGTTGAGAGAGAGGTTCGCGAACAGGCATTGGCAGCCGGGGTGCCAATGCAGAACGCCGAAACCGAGGCCAACATCGAGGAGGCGAGGGCCCGGATGGCGGCGGCTACGGCGTGGGGGCGCCCGTTGATCGAGGCGGAGTGGGAACACTTCACCGATATCGGCCCCGTCCCGGGGTATGACGCCTGGGGTTTCCGCATCGCGGTGCCGCTGCCATTGGGGAGCGTTGGCGCTCGTCACCGGGCCGCCGCGAGGGAGAGGGCCGCCGCGGCGGCGGCGAGCAGACAGACTGCCGCCCGCGAGACTCAGAGCCGCGCCGAAGCCGCGCGCGCGGTGGCCGAGGGTGCGCAGTCGCGGCTCGCAACGGTCGCCTCGTCCGTCAGGTCGCTGCCTCGCATCGAAGAGTCGCTCTTCGCTCAATTTCGGTTGGGAGTGCTCACATATCTGGAGTACGTTTACGGCACTGTGCGGCACGATGAGTTGTTGCTGTCGACGATCGACGCTCGCATCGATCTCCTTTCTGCGCGTTTGCAGTTGAGTTATCTGTTGGACGATCCGTCGATCTTCCCGACCGCGGCGAATTTGACGGAGGAGGAATCATGATTCGTTTCCTGGGGACCTTCTTGCTTGCGTTGGCCGCACTCTCGGCCGGCGCCTCCGACGTCGTACAACTTTCCGCCGAACAACGAACCCGGGCAGGGGTCGAAGTGGCGGCTGTGACAATCGAAGACTTCGGCAGCCGGTTACGGGCCGTCGGAATGGTCGTGAGGTCTCCGGGCTCGACCCTGGTACTCAAAACGATTGCCGGTGGCCGGGTGGAGACTCTCGATGTGGCGCCGGGTGAACGGGTCGAACGCGGCCAGACCGTAGTGACCCTCCACTCGCACGAGATGTTGACGATGCAGAGCGAGCTGCTGCTGACCTTCGATCAGGTCACGATGGCAGAACAGCGTCTCGAGGCCGCCCGTGAGCTGCTTGCGATCGAAGGCATCAGTCGGATCGAACTCGAGAGACGGGAGCAGGAGCTTCTATCGGCGAAGCTCCGCTACGGCACCCTGCGCGAAGAGCTTCTGGACCACGGGATGCCCGAGGACAGCCTCGAAAGGGTGCTCCGAGACCAGAGCCTCGATCCCCATCTCCCGGTGACCGCGCCGGTCGACGGGGTCGTTCTCGAGGTTTCGGTGCAGGAGCAGGAGTGGGTGCAGCCCTACGCAGCGTTGATGGTGGTGGGCGATCCGGCACGGGTCGAGCTCGAGCTGCAGCTGGCCCCCGAACAGGCCGCGTCGGTGTCCGTGGGCGATCCGGTAGAGTTCGCGCCAGTCGGAAGAGCCGGGGAATCGGGGCGAGCAACGGTCATCACCCGGGTGCCACAGATCGATCCGGCGACGCGGACCGTTCGCATCCGGGCCCGCATCGAAGAGGGAGGACCGTTCTATTTCCCGGGCGCCTTCGTCGAAGCGACGGTGAGTCACGGTGCCGCCAGAAGATCGCTGGCGGTCCCGAAATCGGCGGTCATCAGCCTCGACGGCGGTGACGTGGTGTTCGTGGTTTCGGGCGTCGACGAGTTCACCGTTCGGCCAGTCGAATTGGGTCAGGGTGACGGTGGCAGTTACGAGGTTCTAGAGGGCTTGGCCGCCGGGGAAGAGATAGCTGTGGCGGGCGTCTTCCTCTTGAAGTCTGCCCTTGTGACCTCCGAGGGCGGGGAGAGCTGAGATGCGCAACCTGGTCGAGCTTTCCCTGGGTCACCGTTTGGTGGTAGTTCTCTTGGCGGTGCTTTTGATCGCGGCCGGGTGGATGTCCTTCCGTGCGCTGCCGATCGACGCCTTCCCCGATGTGACCAACATTCAAGTGACGGTGATCTCACAGGCAGCAACACTTTCACCACTCGAGATCGAACAACTTGTTACCTACCCCATCGAACAGGCGTGTACCGGTCTCCCGCACTCGACCGAAGTGCGTTCCCTCTCGAAGTTCGGTCTCTCCATGGTCACCGTCGTATTCGAGGATGGTACCGATATTTACTTCGCCCGCCAGCTGGTCCTCGAGCGCATCTTTTCAGTCCAGGGCGAGCTTCCCGAGGGCGCCAGCAGCGGTCTCGGGCCGATCTCCACCGGTCTGGGTGAGGTCTATCAATACACCCTCGAGAGCCCTGACCGCGATCTGATGGAACTGCGGTCACTGCAGGACTGGGTCTTGCGGCCCATCCTCCGCACCGTGCCGGGGGTTGCAGGCGTCGACAGCTTCGGCGGTTATGTCCGGCAGTTTCACGTGGTGGCGGATCCTATGGCCCTGCGCCAGTACGGGCTCGCGCTCGAAGAACTCGCGGCGGCGGTCGCCGCCAACAACGGCGTCGCTGGTGGGGCCTTTGTCGAACGCGGTGGCGAACAGTTCGTGGTCCGCGGCGACGGTTGGTTGAGGAATGGTGAGGACCTTGAGAACACCGTGGTCGCTTACCGCAACAACGTCCCGGTCCTGCTCCGCCAAGTGGCCACTGTCGAGCTCGCGCCCGAGATCCGGCAGGGCGCCATCAGCCGCGACGGCCGTGGCGAAACCGTGGCCGGGATCGTGCTGATGTTGCGCGGCGGTTCAGGCCGTGATGTCGTCGCCGGGGTACGCGAGAAGCTCGAGCTGGCTCGGCAGTCGCTGCCGCCTGACATCGAGATCGTGCCCTTTTACGACCGCAACGAGTTGGTGACCACGGCTCTTGGGACTGTCCGCGGGGCGCTCTTACAGGGCGCTGTTCTGGTGCTGTTGGTGTTGCTCTTCTTCATGGGCCACCTGAGGTCGGCGGTCCTGGTGGCGCTGCAACTGCCGATGGCGGCCCTCGCCACCTTCCTCGTGATGGGTCTTTTCGACATGTCGCTCAACCTGATGACGCTTTCCGGTCTCGCTATCGCCATCGGCATGCTCGGAGACGGCGCCATCGTCCTGGTTGAAAACGCGGTCCGATTGTTGGCACGTCCGCAGGACGCCGAACGGCCTCGGTGTGGTCTGATGTGCCAGGCGGCCACCGAGGTCGCGCGGCCCGTCACCTTCGGGGTAGCGGTGATCATCGTGGTGTTCATCCCGATCGCAGCGCTGCAGGGGGTGGAGGGCAAGATGTTTGCGCCTTTGGCCTACACCATCGGAATTGCCCTCGGGTGTTCGCTGCTGCTGACCATGACCGTTATCCCGGTGCTCGCGTCGTTGATTCTCAAACCGGCGCCGGTCTTTGGCGGCGGCAGGATCCCGCACCCGGCGGACGTGGTGAGGAAGATGTACCGGCCCCATCTCCGGTGGGCGCTCGCCCATCAGTGGATTGTGCTCGGAACCGCGGCCGGGTTGTTGGTGGTAGCGGCGGTACTGGTGCCCACGTTGGGGACCGAGTTTCTGCCGACCATGGACGAGGGCTCGATTGTCGTCCAGCCTTTCCAGATCCCGTCGGTTTCACTCGATCAGTCGCTGCAGACGGTGGCCCTGATCGAGGCGACAATCATGGAGTTGCCCGAGGTCCGGCATGTCGTCAGCCGCACCGGCAGGTCCGATATCTCCACTGATCCCATGGGCGTCGGGGAAAGCGACACCTACGTACTGCTGGCTCCGCGGTCCGAGTGGACAACCGCCCGTACCAAGGAGGGCCTGGTAGCCGCCATCCGGGAAAAGCTCGCCACAATTCCGGGTGTGGAGTTTGGCTACACCCAACCCATCCAGATGCGAGTGGACGAGCTGCTGTCGGGCGTCAAGTCCCAGATCGCAGTCAAGGTTTTCGGCGACGACCTCCACGAACTGGCGCGGGTGGGCGAGGAAGCCGCTGCGATCCTTTCCGGCATTCGAGGGGCTGCGGATATCAAGGTCGAGGCAATCGAGGGCCTTGGCTATTTGCAGATCGACATGGACCGCCGGCGGATGGCGCGGATGGGAGTCAGCGTCGCCCAGGTGAGGGAGTTGATCGAGACCGCGATCGGCGGCCGGATTGTGACCACGATGCCGGAGGGGGACAGGCGAACCGACGTCGTCGTGCGGCTGCCGCGATCCTTCACCGCCGAGGTTGAGAACCTGCGCGAGCTGCCCCTGTCGAACCCGTCCGGCGAACGCGTGACCTTGCGCGAGGTGGTCGACATCGCGGTCGTCGAGGGACCGGCGCAGATCTCGCGGGAAGACGGCAAGCGGCGGGTGGTAGTCGAGCTCAACGTGATTGACCGTGATATCGGTGGTTTTGTTGAAGAGGCGCAAGAACAGCTGCAGGAGAGGCTGGCTCTTCCCACCGGCTACTTCGTCACATGGGGTGGCCAGTTCGAACAACAGCAAAGGGCGATGGCGCGGCTGCGAATGATGGTGCCGGTGGTCCTGGTGCTGATTTTCATTCTGCTCTATCTCAACTTTAGAGCCACCCGGCCGGTCGTCTTGATTCTCGTCAACATCCCATTGGCGCTCGTCGGTGGGGTCTTCGGGCTCAAAATCTTCGGTCTCTATCTGTCGGTGTCGGCGTCGGTCGGGTTCATTGCGCTCTTCGGCATCGCGGTTCTCAACGGACTCGTGATGGTGGAGTTCTTCCGCAATCTCGAAGGCGAGGGAATGTCTCGTCTGGATGCTGTGCTCGAGGGCGCCGAGCTCAGACTGCGCCCGGTGCTGATGACGGCCGCGACAACCGCCCTCGGACTGGTGCCCATGGTCTGGGCGAGCGGTGTCGGTTCGGAAGTCCAGCGGCCATTGGCGGTTGTAGTTGTGTTCGGGGTGATGACCTCGACCATGTTGACCCTGATGGTGTTGCCGGTGCTGTATTTGAGGTTTGGTGGGAGCACCGACAAGAACTAAAACCGGAGCCGACGGTGCCCGAGATCTTCGATCTTGCAGGCGAGTTCGCGTCTCCCCGGTTTCAAAGCTGACGAAGGAGTGAGATCACCCCATCCATGGCCCGGCCATTGATGCCGGGGTTGAGCATCTGCGTGATCTGCAGGCTAGTTTCTCTTCGTAGGCTTTTCCTTCAGGTTCTCAAAAACCGAGGAGTAAAGTCCTCGATACGACCGTCGCCAGTGACGTTGAACCGCCGGCGCCCTCTTGCTGTTCGTCCCACTCCTCGCGAGTCAAGCTGGTGAGCGGCTCGAGGTCGCGCTTGGCGAGGATCCGGTTGATGGAGTCCACTTCCTTGGCGATGGCCTCGAACTCGGTCTCCTTGGCGTCGAGCTCGGCCCGCAACGTTGCCATTCTCTCGAGCTGCGAGTCGGTGGGCCGGCCGTCGTAGAAGCTGATGTTGCCGTAGAGGGTGCCGAGGCGCTCGCGCAGCTCCTCCCGGCCCGAGATCCAGCCACCTTCGGTCACGACCAGGGTCTGATGGAGCGCGTCGAGAGTGTCCGCAAAATCTTCCAGAACCGCCTTGTTTTTTTTGTTCAGCGACTCCGCACGCTCCTCCGCCTGGTCTTTCAGACCGGTGACGCTGTCGACCAGGAATGTCAGATCTCCGAGCGTGTCGTAGACCTCGAGCGCCGTCTTTTGCTGGAGCAGCCGATCCTCCTTCGGATGCGGGTTGCGTACGTCGGCGACGAGTTCGACCTGTCCTTCGAGGGTCTCCTTGCCCTTGATGAGCCTGAAGGTGTAGGTGCCCTCGGGGACCCGCGGGCCGAGGAAGGCCGGCACCAGTGCCGTTGCCGGCGGGACCTTGGGCGGCTTCAGACGCATCGGCCACCCGACCCGGTTGAGACCGCGCCGCTTCTTGCCCGGCAGGGTCGTGATGAGCTTGCCATTGGCGTCGTAGATCTCGATCTTGAGGTCGCCGAAGAGGTGGCGCTTCTTGAGCCAGTAATCGATGGTTGCGGCCTCGGACGGGTTGCGGCCAACGTACTCGTCGTCGGAGCCGAACCAGTTCTCGAATCCCGTCAGCACCATCGGCGAGGGCCGTGACGGCAGGACCGCGACGTTCGCCTCGAGAATCTCGGCTGTCAGGCTCCGCAGGGCGGTGAGGTCGTCGATGATGTAGATGCCCCGTCCATGGGTGGCGACGATGAGGTCGTGCTCGGTGGGGTGGATGACGAGGTCGTGGACCGCGACCATCGGCAGGTTCTCCTTGAAGCGCGCCCACTGCTGGCCGCCGTCGAGGGAGATGTAGAGCCCGAACTCGGTGCCTGCGTAGAGCAGCTCGGGGTTCACCGGGTCCTGTTTGACGACCCAGGCGTAACCCGCGATGCCGTCGGAGACCAGCGACTGCCAGTTCTCTCCAAAATCAGTGGTGCGAAAGACAAAGGTGGCCATGTTGCCGCTGCGGTGGCCATCGATGGTGGCGAAGGCGGTGCCCTCGTCGTGAAGGCTCGCGTTCACCGATGAAACCCAGAGGCCTTCCGGCAGGTCCGGGATGTTGTCCGACACGCGGACCCAGTTCTCGCCGCCATCCTGCGTGAGGTGGATGTATCCGTCATCGGAGCCCGCCCAGATGACCCGAGAGTTCTTGGGCGACTCGCTGATGGCGTAGATGGTCGCGTTGTTTTCGGCGGTCGAGTTGTCGATCGACAGGCCTCCCGTCTTTTCCTGCCGCTGACGCTCGGGATCATCGGTTGTGAGGTCGGGGGAGATGGTCTCCCATGACTCGCCGCGGTCGGTCGAGCGGTGCAGATACTGGGATCCGTAGTAGACCGTACCCGGCACGGACGGGCTGAGGTGGATCGGAGTGTTCCAGTTGAAGCGCAGCTTCTCCTCTCCCTCGCGAGCGTAGGGCTTGATGCTCTTCGACTCACCGGTGGCGACGTTGACTCGCGACAGCATGCCGCCCTGGTACTCGACGTAAAGGGTGTTGGCATCCCGTGGATCGGCGAAGGCCCAGAAGCCGTCACCACTGCCGACCACCTGCCAGTCACCGGAAGTGATGCCGCCCGGGCTGCGCGACGGTCCCTTCCAGGAACCGTTGTCCTGGAGCCCGCCATAGACGTTGTAGGGCCACTCCATGTCGTGGCTCACGTGGTAGAACTGCGACACCGGAAGCGATCTCACATGGCGCCAGGTTCGGGCGCGATCGTTGGAAACGTAGGCGCCGCCGTCGGTGCCGAGGATCAGCTGGTAGGGGTTCGAGGGGTTGACCCACAGGGCGTGGTGGTCGGGATGGACCGCGCCGAAGTTGAAACCGGCTCCAAAGAGACCGGAGAAGGATTCGCCGCCATCGGTCGACACGGTGAGCGTGAAGCCGGGTTTGTAGAGACGATTATGATCCGTTGGATCGACCACGAGCTCCGAGAAATAGAACGGCCGCATCTGGACATTCATCGAGTCGTCGGTCTGTTTCCAGCTCGCTCCGAGATCATCGGAACGATACAGCGCCGTGTCCTCGGCTTCGACGGTGGCGTAGAGGACCGACGGACGCGAGGGGGCGACCGCGATTGCGATGCGGCCCTTCTCACCCGCGGGCAGACCGTTGGTGAGCTCATTCCACGTCTCGCCGCCGTCGGTTGACTGGTAGAGCCCGCTCCCCGGACCACCCGAGGTGAAGAAGTCGGGGTAGCGTCGGAACTGCCACATCGCCGCGTAGAGGATGCTCGGCTCCTGGGGGTCGATATCGAGATCGGCGCAGCCGGTGTTCTCGTCAATGGAGAAAACCAGCCCCCAGTTCTCGCCGCCGTCGGTCGTCTTGTAGACGCCTCGCTCGGGGTTGGCGTTCCAGAGGTGTCCTGTTGCGCAGACGAATACAGTGTCGCTGTCCGTCGGGTCGACCGCGATCTTGGCGATGCGCTCGGTCGCCTCGAGACCGAGGTGCTCCCAGGTGTCGCCACCGTCGGTCGTGCGATAGACGCCGCTACCGACCGAAACGCTGTTGCGGACCCAGGTCTCACCGGTACCGATCCAGATCGTCTCCGGATTGGAGGGATCAACCCTGACCGCGCCGATCGATTGGGTGTGATCGTCGAAGACCGCTTCGAAGGTGGTGGCGGCGTTGCCCGATTTCCAGACCCCACCGCTGGCGGAGCCGATCCAGACGGTCACCGGATCGGTGGCGCTGGCGTCGATGGCCGCGATCCTGCCACTCATGATGGCCGGGCCGATGTCCCTGGCGCGGAGGCCGCCAAAGGTCGCCGAGTCGATCGTAATCGACGAATCCGCGGCGTTGAGCGAAATGCCTGAAACAAGAAAAAGTCCGAGAAGCAGCAGAGAAACGCGTCGTGTCATGATCTGACCCCCCACGGCCCACGATGTGGGCCTTCGAGCCTGGTTGAAAAAACCGCCCCTTTTGCGGCAGAACGCACCGTATCCGAAGTTACTCGCCGGCCTCTTCTTCAGCTGCCTTCGGCTCAGGCATGGTGAAACGATCGTCGTCGATCTCCACATTGAGCTCCATCTTCTCGATCGTGATCACCTGGCCTGCCGGGTTGCCGGCGAAGCTCATCTCCATCGAGTGCGCGAAGAGCAGGCCGTCGACCTCTTTGTAGTCGCCGAAGACAGTCGAAACCTCGACCTCGGCACCCTGGACCTCGCGCTTTGTGTCGGCCTTGAACTCGATGTAGTACTCCTCGTCGAGGTAGAGGTTGATAACGTCGCCGTTGGCCTTAGTCACTTTGAGCTTGTAGGCGGAGGTACCGTCAACATCTTCGGTTCCCAGGAACTCGACCGTGTGACCCTTCTCCTCGTAGTTGACGAGGATGCCGTCGAAATCGGCCTGCTCCTTGATGTCCTTGAGCTGGTCTTCGGCCATCTCCTCGGGCTCTGTCTTGCCCAGGAAAGGCATCACCGCCCAGCCGACCTCGCCGTCGTAGGCCTGGACTGCAGTCATGCCCTGCATCGTGAACTCGATGCGGACCTTGTTCGGCCGTTTGAACTCGGCCGTGAACGGAACGACGAGCGAACCCGCGGCTGAACCACCCATGCGCATGGTGCCTGACGAACGCGTCGACTGGACAGCCAGAATCGCTTCCTCGCCACCGCGCGCCTCGAGGTTTTTGGCCAGGATTTCATCGAGAGTTTCCGCCAGCGCCTGCCCGGTCAGAGCGAGCAATCCGCACAGTACAAACAGAATCACCTTGCGTTGCATTTTCATCCTCACTTTCAGCTAGCTAAACGGTTTGAGCCCTTGAATATTCGTGCCGACATCGCTGCGCATCTTATCAGGGAAAGGTTTTTGCCATTTGCCTTGCCGACCTGCTGGCCGATGCAAAGCCCCGAAGGGACGGCAGGTTCTTGGCCTGGGGCGTGAGCTCCAGGCTGGATGTTTTTCGCTGCTCCGCGGCTAGGAATATGCAGGCCAGGTGATGGTTCGATCCATCAGCCGCGCGACCGTCAGCGCGAGGACGCCGGTGGCGAGTCCGGCGACGATGTCGGTTAGCCAGTGGATCCCCAGCACCGAGGTTGAAAGAGTGATGAGGAGACCGATCCAGAAGGCGCTCCAGCGGTAGCGGAGTCGGTAGAGAAAGGCGAGCGCAACCATGACTACCGTGAGCGAGACGTGGAAGCTCGGGAAGCAGTTGTCGAGACCGGAAATTGGCCGGAAGATCTCGATCAGCTTGGGGGCCCACAGATCCGACAACAGGATGGCGCCGGATTCTGGATAGGCCCAGCGCTCGGGGACCGGAAAGAAGAGGAAGAAGGGGAGGCTGATGGCGTAGTCCACTGTTACAGCGAGGGCGAAGACCCGGAAGGGTTCCCGGCCGGGCATGCGGGCCAGGGCCCATCCGGTGGCAACGACCAACACCAGCATGGCGAAGAAGTAGGCGCTTGAATACCCATAGACGATGACCGGTGAAGCGGTATCGTAGCCCTCGACTGTGTTGGCGCCTTCGAACCAATGGGCAGCGCGGGCGAGCTGGTAGCCGAGTTCGCGACCAACGCCCCAGCGGTCCCTGACCGCGGTCTCGATGGCGGTTTCGAGGAAATTGACGAGAAATACGACGGCGAGCAAGAACAGTGGCAGGCGATGTAGGCTTGCCAGCGAGCGCGCACGATCGACGCTTCGAACCACGACCGAGGGCGGTCGCGTGACCTGTCGGGCCGCGCCGGTATCAGAAACACGGGATCCTGAGGAGATCTCGCGGCGGGCGATTCGAAGTTGCTCGTGCAAGGCGGAGGTCTGCTGCATCCGATCGGCAGGGTCCTTCTCGAGGCAGAGTTCAATCGCAAGCTCGATCGAACGCGGGACATCCTGTCGCCGCCGGGAGATCGGCTCGGCCGGTTTGCGGAGGATGGACGACATCATCGAGCTCGAGGTCGAACCGTGGAATGGTCGCTCGCCGGTCAACATCTCGTAGAGAATGATCCCGAGAGAGAAAATGTCAGATCGGTGATCGAAGCCGCGACCCGTCACATGCTCGGGCGACATGTAGGGGACGGTTCCAAGCAGGGCGCCGTCCTCGGTCAGATTCGGCGACGGCACCTTGTCAGAATCGACACGGGTTGGGCCGTCGAAGGCGGGGTCCGCAGGTTCGTCGACCAGTTTCGCGAGTCCGAAGTCGAGGACCTTGACGTGACCGGATGGAGTGACCATCACATTGTCAGGTTTGAGATCGCGATGGGTGATGCCGCTTCCGTGGGCGACGGCGACCGCCGCGGTCAACTGCTCGGCGATCCGGAAGAACTCCGGCAGCGGCAGTCCCCCCTTCGGAATTACCTTGCGCAGGGTCTTTCCTTCGACCAGTTCCATGGCGATGAAATGGATGTCATGATCGGTTTCGACGCCATGAATCGTGACGATATTGGGGTGGTTCATGGCCGCAACCGCCCTCGCCTCGGACTGAAATCGCTGTAGCCGTTCCACGTCGGCCACTGCCTCGGCCGGCATGACCTTGAGCGCTACCTGGCGACCGAGCCGGGTGTCCTCGGCCACATAGATCTCGCCCATGCCGCCGCTGGCCAGCCGTCGGATCACCTTGTAGTGGCCGAGTGTGTCGCCAGCTGACGGATACGCTCGAATGTCCTCGCTCACGTGACGATGGTTTCCTGGTCGGCCACATCCACCTCGGGTCGGCGGCGCATCGCGAGGATCGCGGCGACGGCCGCAAGCATCAGCAGCCCGACAAGAGCGCCGGTCGCAACTCGAAACCACCTGTTCGAGGGCATTACCCGGAGCTGGTAGACCCGGTAGGAGACGTTCGACATCGGGTCGAGATCGACGGCGATGCCACCGGCGCGCCGAAAATCCTCGGCCACAAGCTCGTGAACAAATAGGCTCGAGGCCTTCACAGAGACTTCGAATGTCGGCCCGGCACGAAAGCTGTTGCGCGCTGGATCGAGCCACGTGATGCGCTGAACCGGCGTCTCCCGGCCCGGCGGCATGGAGAGGGTTGTGTCACGGATGACGATTGGTTGGCCGCCGCTGTAGGGCCACACATAGCGGATGCGGTGGAGGCGGCCCTGGGCAATTGCGACGATCCGACTCGTCAAATCTTGAGCATCGCGGAAGCTGATCGGGAAGATCTGATCGTCGATCCCGGTGCCAGGGAGCGAGCAGGTCAGACGGGCGGCGCCGTCATGGATTTCGTCCAGGGTCCACACAGCGTCAATGTGTTCGTGGAAATCCTCGTCGAACAGGACCAACTCGGTTCCGGAAAGCCGAACTGCGTGCTGTGCTGCTTCGACCATCATCGCGGTCCCGGACGGGGACCCTCGTCCCTGACGTACATCCACCGTTACCGGCGCCACTTGCTCTCGTGCCAACCACCGGAGATGTGCGAGGGCGGCCCGCGCCTCGGACGCATCGCCGATTTCGACCCACCGGGCAAAGTCGCCGATCGCGATTTCTTCCGCCGGCATCGATCGAATCGCCGAGCGGAGGCTCTCCTTGAGCTCGGCGGGAGCCGACCGTGAACACACCAAGAGGTCGTTGGGGATCGCCGAAGGTAGGCGAACAAAAGCGACCGCGCGGCCTACGGCGCTGTCGTCGTCGGTCGCGTCATCGGTGAAGCGGGCGCGGGTACCGTCCCACACCGCAGCCAGATCGGCCTCGCCTCGTGCGACCGCCCGCACCAGATGACTGCTGCTGTTGGTGTCGGCGCGCGCGACCTGGATCGCGGCCAGCGACTCGGTGGATTCGGGCATGTGAAAGACCTCGTTCGCGCGGAAGTGCAACGAAGGCAGGAAGAAGCTAGAGGTCGAAAAGAGACTGTGATAAGTGAATCGCAGGCGATCGGGAGAGTTGGCGGCAAGTGAAATCACGTCAGCCGGTCTCGGGTTGGGCGGCAGGTCCTCCTTCCGCGCAACATAATATGAGTGATAGGTGGTCCTGCCGGTAGCCTCGCTGATATAGGTCGCGAGGATTTCCAGCTCGGCGCCGAGCATCTCCGATACAACCTGAACGTAGGGTGTGGTTCGGGCAATAACGACGCCGCCGGCCGGATCCCAATTTGCGAGTCGTTCGATGACCTGTCCGTACTCCAGTTCTTCGGGCGCGAAGCGGATATCGGCCGACCTCTGGAGGTAATCCTGCAGTCGCCGATCGGCCTCCCTGGTCTCCTGATCGAGAGCGACACCGACGAACGTCACGCGTTCATTTGCTGGCGCGAACGAGGCCAATAAACAGAGGATCAGACTCACAACAACGATCTTCGCCGTTGCGTCGTCTCGTCGGAACTGTTTCTTTCCAGTGATCATTCGGGCTCAGAATATCACTCGCCGGCCCATACCGATATTCACAGCTTCATGAGGTCTTCGAGGTGTTCCTCCGGAACCAACCACTCGGTCGGCTCGCCACCACCCAATTCTGATATGGCGTAGTTCAGGGTGTCTCGGATATAACGGCCCCAGATCTTGATCGGGATATTTTCGATGTTGATGGTTGGCGAGGTCGCGAGCCGAAACATGTACTCGATGATTGACGACGCGTTGCGGGCAATGCGCCCGAAATCGTCAGCGAGGTCCCGCTGCTCGAGGATCCGCTGCTCGTGAATACTGACCCCGAATTCCGACTCCACCAGGTCGTCGAAAGTGGTGAGGATGAGCTCCACTCGGAATGTACGGCGACAACTTTCTATGTAGGCTCGGAAGCTCTCGTCGAGACTCTCCATCCGCAGACCCCGGCCGGCTGCGAAGGACCAATCGATTCCGGCCATATTGGCCAGGATTGCTTCGTTGGTTGGAAGTTCGAGGTCGACCAGGTAATGGATGCCTTCGTACCTTCCGGCGTGGACCTCTCGCTGGGATGCAAAGGTGTACTCCAGGGTATCCAGTGCCGCCTCGATGGCTTCGAGCTCAGTCGGCGTGCCGGTGATCTTGACCCCGATCACATCATCGACCCGGTTCTTCTCGGGATCGAGGGTGATGCGTCCCGAGCGGATGCGGTCGGCCACCAGTCGCTCGGCCGCGCCGCCGACCGCCGCCGGCGTGCTCGGCGGGGCGATGTCGCGATCAGCTCCGCCGATGGGCTGAGGTCGACTGGACGCCAGCGCCCGGGCGACGGCGACGATTTCCCCGGTGAGCTGTTCAGCGACCCTTCGCGAGACCTTGTCGGCGATGCGCCGGATGCGCTTGCGGCGTACGATAGCTGTCAACCGGCCGTTGCGAAGGGTCACAAGGCTCATCCGGACAGGTGTGCGCGGGAAGAACTCTTCCGGCAACTGACGATACCAATCGATGAGCTCGGCGACCCGGGTCGAGGGATGTGAAGCGGCGGCGACGATTGCCGCCCGCACCTCATCCTTGCTGGTGATCCGCTCCATATAGAGGTCGCCGCGGTGGCAGGTGCGGCAAAGATCGGCGACAAAACGTCTCACCGTGGGAGCAGTGATGGCGCGTTCGAAGGCGAAGATCTCGGTCACGACGCGGCCGTCGGTCGGCTCGAGCCGGTCGGCGAGCCACCTCGTGGCGACATCGAAGAGTCGGTCGCGGTGCGTCAGTCCAGAAAGGTACATCGTATTGGTTGCAGATGATAACCGGGTCCGACGATGCTGCCGGATCCACCCACCATATTAGCGCGGTCGCCCTTGAGATATGTTTTTTAAGGGACCGTCAGCGACCACATCGAGGTGTGGCCGAAGTCGAAACTATCGGCGAAGAGGTCAGTCAGCATCCACGGGCCGTTTTGCTGACCCATTCGCCACGGTCCGCCTCGGGCGGTTGACCAGGTGAGGCAGTTGGTGCCGGAGCCGGGGATGGTGAATACGTCGAGGCCGTGATCGAAGGTCTGAACCAGAACCTCGAGCTGGCCGTCGCCGTCGACGTCGCCGACAGTGGGTGCGGCGGGCGCACCGTTACCGTTGCCGTTGTGCCCGGGGTTCGGCAGGAGAAGATCGTGGAGCACAGCGCCGCCTGCCGAGAGGATCATGAGCCGCCCCGAATCGTGGACATCGGGGTCGCCGTAGGTGGCGAGGAGGAGCTCGGGAACGCCGTCCCGATTGAGGTCGGCCACCGTCACTTCCGAGCTGAACATAATGGGCTTGGAGTGGCGGTAGCTGGTCCGCCACAACCGGGTGCCTGAAGCGTCGTAGGCGTAGACGTACCCGTCGTTGAGAGAAACGATTATTTCGGGGCGGGCATCTCCGGAAATGTCCACCAGCGTCGGGGCGGGGACGCCGGACGGCGGATACCAGCCATCTACGTCGATCGGCGTGTCACCGCGGGGTAGTACCTCCCAGCCCGATTTTCGTCGTGCGGACCGGGTGCCGTCGCCGTAAGCACCCTCGAGGACCATGACAGCATAGGCCTGAGTCTCGTATGGGATATATAACTCCACGTTTGGAATGCCCACGACTTCGTTTTTGCCGTCACCGTCGAGATCAATGATCCCCGGAGGGGAAGCGGTCCACTGCAGCCACTCGGTCCAGCTCGGGTTCGGCCATGTGCCGGTATGGAGGTTGTAGTGGTCGCGTTCGACATCGGGATCGGCCCAGCGAATGAATTGACCCCAGGTGAGCCGATTGCCGACCCATGGCGATGTCCGGTTCGTATAGTAGGGGGCGGAATTGATGGCAACACCGTCGTGATCAAAGGCCTGGATGTGGTGGTTGTCGTAGGTCGCCAGGATTTCGAGGTCGAGGTCGTCGTCGATGTCACCGATGCCGACATTGAGGCCGTAGCAGCCAAAGCCTGAGTGCCCCTGGCCGTTGCGGTCGGCGTCGTTGCCTGTGCCCGCGAGGGCGTTGTAGCGAGGCCAGGCCGGAATGTGCCCGCCGGTGGGCTGGTAGGTGTTGCCGTCGGAGTTGAAGACAAAGACCTGAGCGCCACCCGACGAAGTGTTGACTGTTTGTGTTGTCGTGACAACAACCTCGAGATCGAAGTCGCCGTCGAGGTCGGCGACGGCCATACCGCGCACTTCTGGCGGGTTGCCGCCGGTTGTGGTGTCGGCCGGCCAGCCGCTCTTGATGGTCAACTCGCCGTCGATCCACTCCCAGGCGAAGACCTCGTGCGCCCTTCCCGCCACCACCTCGACTATTCCGTCGCCGTCGAGATCGGTGACCACGTGTGGGGCGTAGACACGGCCCTGCTGGTCAGTTGTCCGGTCGAGGAGAGAGCCTTCGGAGTCAAAGACGAAAATGTCGTAGTAGGCGGCGATGACCTCGTTCGACCCGTTGCCGTCGATGTCGGCGATCAACGGGGATGCGTACCAGCTGGTCTGGCCGCTCAAATTCCGGACAAAGACCGGCGCCTGCACCGGACCGGTACTTCCGGCAGGGTGACATGGAGGCGACGCGGCGGCGATTGTCGCGGTGAGAACCGCCAACAGCAACAGGAGGAGCGGCACGAGGTTGTGAGATATGCGGGTCAAATGCACGGCGCTGTCTCCCAGACTCCATTCTGCAGGTGAAGATCTCGGCCGGCGGTGATGGAGACCACCAGGCAACACGATCGGGGAGGATGCTAGGCTACCCAGGTCGTGATATTGGCGCGGAGAGAAGGGAATGCATATTGACAGACCGCGAACTGGGCACCGAAATCGACATCCAGGACCACGGGGCGGGTCCGGAGGAGATGGTGTCGGTGGACCCCCTCGAGGAGGGCCTGAGCGACCCGGTGCGTGACCTCGAAGAGCTGGTGGAGAGTGGTGACTTTGAAGCTCTCGATCGGTTCGTTTCAGTGCTCCACCCTGCCGACCTGGCATCCCTCTTCGGTCTACTCTCCAAAGCCCACTGGCCGCAGGTGGTGTCGCGCCTCAGCATCGCCCGCATATCCGATCTTATGGAAGAGCTTCCCGACCACCTTCGGGATGATCTCGCCGAGCTCCTCAAACCGGACCAGCTGACCGAGGCCATCGAGGAAATGGCATCGGACGATGCGGCCGATGTCCTTGCCGATCTTCCGGAGCCGCTTGCAAGGGACCTGATCGAAGCGCTCCCCCGGGAGGATCGACACGAGGTCGAAACGCTCCTCAAGTACCCGGAAGACACGGCCGGCGGTCTCATGCAGGTGGAGTTGATCTCGGTTCCGGAAACCGCGACCGTCGATCAGACGATCGAGGTGGTGCGGGCCAACGCCGAAGAGGTCAGCACATTCCACTTCGTCTATGTTGTCGATGAAGAGCACCGTCTGGTCGGAGTGCTCAACCTCGGCGCACTCCTCCTGGCGCCGCCCGACCGGGCGATCAGCGAGCTGGTGAAGCGCAATGTCCACACGGTCAACCCCGAGGTCGACCAGGAAAACGTGGCGCAGATGTTCCAGCGCTATGACCTGGTAGCCCTGCCCGTGGTCGATGACCGTGGCCGTCTCCTCGGCCGCATCCTGCACGACGACGCGGCCGACGTCCTCGAGGAGGAGGCGGACGAGGACATCATGCACATGGCCGGCGCGACGACCCAGGAGCCGGAGCTCGTTTACACCGACCAGGTGCTCAAGATCGCTGGCGTACGGCTGCCGTGGTTGCTGGCGACGCTTGCAGGTTTGACGGTTCCAGCGCTACTGGTGTGGGCTTTCCAAATTTCCTTCCCGGAGATGATCGCTCTGGTGCCCTTCATCCCCGTGATTGGCGCCATGGGCGGCAACGTCGGCTCCCAGTCTTCGACCATCGTCGTTCGTGGTTTCGCCACCGGACGCGTCGACTTTCACAACCTTGGGCGTTTCCTCTTCAAGGAGCTGATCATCAGTACCCTGATGGGCATCGCCTGCGGCGTTCTTTCGGGTGTTGTGGCCATCATCTGGCACGGCGATCCGATGTTGTCGATCACCGTTGCGGTGTCAATGGTGATAGCGATCATCGCTTCGGCCCTGATGGGCGTGCTGGTGCCCTACTTCTTCCGTTTGGTCAAGATCGACCCCGCGATCGCCGCCGGTCCTTTGGTCACGACGATCGACGACATCATCGCCATCGGTATTTATTACGTGGTTGCCCTGGCTTTGATCTCAACCTGACGGGTTCGCAACCAGCGGTTTGGCGTCGGTCTGCGCCACGTGGCACGAGGTGCAGACCCAGCGTGAGCCGATGACTTCCGGACTCGTGACTTCAGGCGATCTGCGCAGGTCTACAAAATGGCTCGCCGGTATTGCCGGGGCGCCCATGTCTGAGGCCGCCTCTGGGCCGTGGCAATCGAGACAGGAATTTTCTCCCAGGGTGATGGTCTCGAGATCGGCGATCGAGTGCGGGATCGCGGGTGGGAACTCTTCGTTGGGTCGCGCCCGCATCTCACTCTCGCCGGGATCCACAACGTTGAAACCGATGGCCTTTTGTTGAGGTTGTTCGAAGGCCGTACCAGATGCGAGACCGATCTCGGAATCGGGCGTGGTCTTGGATGCTGGCGGAGAAGGTGGCTTCGATTGTTCGGCGTCGACTGACGGGCCTTTGGAAGCGCAGCTCATGGAGAGCGTGACGGACAGCAGAATGAATAATGTCTTTTTCATCTCGTCCTCCCGGCTCACGCCTTCCCGACCCGAACCGCGCATTTCTTGAAATCGATTTCCTTGGAAATCGGGCAGGTGGCGTCGAGAGTCAGCTTGTTAATCGGAACGCTCTCGTCAAACCACGGCACGTAGACCATGCCCCGTGGCATCCGATTGCGCCCCTCGGTTTCCACAACCGCCCGCACCTGGCCACGGCGCGACTCGATCAGGGCGATGTCGTTGCGCTCCAGACCGCGGGAGGCAGCGTCCGAGGGGTGCATGAAAATCTGCGCCCTGGGTTGGGCGGAATGAAGCTCGGGCACCCGGCGGGTCATAGAACCCGAGTGCCAATGTTCGAGCACACGGCCGGTGCACAACCACATGTCGTAGGTGTCGTCTGGGCTCTCTGCCGGCGCTGCATAGGGGCGGAAGAAAATTTTGGCCTTGCCGGCGAGTGAAACGGGTGCCCCGCCTCCGGGACCGGACAACGTGCCCATTTTGAGAGACTTGAGCGCTGGTCCATAAAAGTCGAATTCGGCGCCTTCGTTGACGTAGGAGTCATACTCGCCGTTGAAGCGCCAGCGCGTCTCCCTGCCGTCGATCACCGGCCATCGCAGACCGCGGACGTCGTCGCGGTAGTAGGTGTCGAAGGGGGCCAGATCGTGGGCGTGGTCGACCCCGAACTTCCGATACTCCTCGAAAAGTACCTTCTCCGGGAACCAGTCGAGACCACTCGCCTCCGCGGTACAACAACCGTGGTCGACTCCAACAGGATCTGGCCACGCAAAAGTGTGCGCCGTCGGGGTCGCAAAGAGAACCTCGTACAGCGTCTGGTCTCGGCGGTAGCCCAGCTTCTCGGCTGCACCGAGCACGTCCGGCATCTTGCCGTCTTCGAAGCCGCCGGCGGCGAGACCGGGCACCGGCTGCTCGCCCCACACCTCGGCAAGGGTGAAACGCTTGGAGAACTCGAGCATCTGCCAGACGTCGGAACGCGCTTCACCGGGCGGATCCACCACCTGCCGCCAGGACTGAGTCCGGCGCTCGGAGTTGCCGTAGAGACCCCACTTTTCGAAATGGCCGGCGCACGGCAGGATGAGATCGGCCACCTTGCACGAGTAGGTGGGGTAAATATCCGACACGACGATAAAGCAATCCTTTTCTCGCGCCGCGGTCAGCCAGTGGTTCGCATTGGCGGTCGACTGGAAGGGGTTGGTGACCTGCACCCACAGCCAACGCAGGGCGCCGGACTCGAGGTCACGCATCATCTGCGTGATATGACTGCCAACCTTGGGGTTGAGGGTCTTCTCGGGGAGCTTCCAGATTTCTTCGGAGCGTGCTCGGTGGGCGGGGTTGGCGACCACCATGTCCGCGGGCAAACGGTGGGCGAAAGTCCCCACCTCGCGCGCGGTGCCGCAGGCCGATGGTTGGCCGGTGAGCGAGAACGCACCTGACCCTGGTCTTGCCTGCTTGCCCGTGAGCAGATGGACCATATAAGCCTGCTCGTTAACCCAGGTGCCGCGGGTGTGCTGGTTGAAACCCATGGTCCAGAACGACACCACCTTGCGCTTGGGGTCCACGTAGTATTCGGCGAGCAGCTTCAGCTTTTTCTTGAAGTCTTCGATGTCCTCATCGGGATCGCCTTTGGCGAGATGGGCTACGAAATCAAGGGTGTAAGGCTCAAGGCCCTTCTTGAATTCGTCGAAGGAGATCAGCCAGTGGGCGCCCGCCCCGGCGGCGGCACTCTGCTCGACCACATGTTCCTTGGACGGATCGAGGCCCTGTGCGATCGCTTCCTCGTTGGTGAGGGTCACCACCCTCTGGCGCGCCAGGGTGTCGAGTTCGGCCGGGAAGGCGTGGGCATCGTTGCCCGGCATTCCAAATCCGATGTCGGTCGGCCCGGTGGCGAAGACGCAGTGGTTTTCCACGAAGCCGGTATCAACGGCGTTCCGTTTCACGATCTCTCGCGCAATGTAGTTCCAGATGGCGAGGTCGGTCTGGGGAGCGATAACCAGCTCGTGGTCGGAACACTCGGAGGTCCGGTTGGAGTAGGTCGTGAGGTTGATGACCCTGACGCCTTCGGTACGCAGCCGGTGGTCTACGACCCGTGCCCACAACATCGGGTGCATCTCGGCCATGTTGGCACCCCAGGTAACGATGGTGTCGGTGAGTTCGATGTCGTCGTAGCAGCCCGCCGGTTCGTCGATGCCGTAGACCTGCATGAAGGCAGCCACTGCCGACGCCATACAGTGGCGGGCGTTGGGGTCGAGATTGTTGGTGCGCCATCCAGCCTTGGCCAGCTTGACCGCGGCATAGCCCTCAGGGATCGTGTACTGGCCCGAACCCATGATGCCGACTCCGGTTGGTCCGAGCTCCGCCTGGACGCGTTTGAATTGACGCTCCATCTCGTCGAACGCCCGCTCCCAGGAGACCTCTGTGAAGTCGCCTTCCTTGTCGAATCGGCCGTCCTTGAGGCGGAGAAGAGGCTTCGTCAGCCGGTCGGCGCCATAGAGGATATTTGCGTTGGCATAGCCTTTGGCGCACAGGAGTCCGCGGTTGACCGGGTTCTCGGGGTCGCCCTTGACAGCCGCAATGCGGCCGTTCTTCGTGCCAACGACCACGCCACAGCCGACGCCGCAGAAGCGGCAGACACTCTTTTCCCATGTGATGCCCGCCTCGATGGCGGTGGGATCGGCGGCGTCCGCTATAGGCACGCCTACCGCCGCGGCGGTGGCCGCTGCAACACTTGATTTGACGAAGTCCCTGCGCGAGAGGTCGCCTGTCATGTTCTGTCTCCCGTGGTCGTGGGGTCGGGGTGGTCACCCGGATCCCGATAATGGAGGACCAGCTCGGCGGTCAGTACTCCGGGCAGGGCTTGCAACTCGCGCAGCCCTTGCCGGTGTCCCTCGATCGTGGCCCGTTCCTGAACCACAACAAGTTTGCCGCTCTGCGGATCGCAGGCATGGACCTCGAAACCCGGACAGCTACCGATGGTCTCTTCGATTTCGGCCAGGCAGTCGGCACGCGCGGTCACGCACAATCCCGACACGCTCCACTCTTCGGTTTTCGTCATCTTCGATCGACCCCTCAGAACTGTCGTCTCAGCTCGTCTCCGATTTCTGTGTGTTTCAGGATACTATCTCAGCAGTGCTATTCCTTGACCTGCGTCAATGTTTCTTCCTCTCCGAGGGACCATGCTGTTGGAGTGCTTCAATTGACGTTTACGGCGCGGGTGTAAGGATGCCGGCGTCGCCCGAGTTCGGGAGGTCAAGACGGTGACGAGCCATGACCGGCAATCCCCGGGTGGGTCCGGCGGCGACCGCTTGCTGCCCGGGTCGGCCTCCCTTGCGGTGCTGCTGATCGTTTTCATCACCCTCGCACTCCTGACGCTATTCGCCATCATGCGAGGCGGCACAGGCCAGGTAGCCTCGGATGCCGGTGGCACGAGGGCTTATGGACCGGCGGATTTCGCAGAGATCGACTTCGACCGCGAGCTCCTGCCCGAGGTTGAAGCCGCCGGCAGCTCGGACCCTGACGGGGTCTACCGGGTGCGGCAATCCCTGGCCTACGAGGACTACTTCCCCTGCACCGACTGCCACGCCGACATGGAAGTCAACCGGGAACGTCGCGTGCTCGAGGAAATGCACGACGACATTCAGCTCAACCATGGGCCGGCCGATCGATGGTGCTTCGATTGCCACAATCCGGATGATCGAGACAGCTTGCGTCTTGCCAACGGCACCCTGATCGCGGTTCGATGAGTCCTACCGCTTGTGCGGCCAGTGCCACGGAACCATCTTTCGAGACTGGCGAGAGGGCATCCATGGTCGTCGCGAGGGTTACTGGAACGGCGCCAAGTCATATCTCCTGTGTGCGCATTGCCACAACCCCCACGCCCCACGGTTCCAGGCGATCGAACCCCTGCCGCCGCCGGTGCGGCCCCAGTTCCTACGGGTCGAGGCGGAGGAGGTCCACGATGAGTGACGCAGACCACGCCCGCTCGACTCCCGGCGACGGGCTCGATCGTTCGACGGACCGACGCTCGCTTTTAATCAGCACCGGGCTGACCGCGATGGCGGCGGTTTCGGCGTCCGTCGCGGGGGCGTCAACTGGGTTCGTTGAGCGCATGCTGCGCACTCGATTCACCGAGCTCAGCGCAGAGCGCAAGGCCGAGATTCTCGCCGATCTCGAGCGGGAGTACAGCGAGCGCTACGCCCGCGAGGTGACGGTTGCCGACACGCCGCCTATGGACGGAGTGGAATTCGCCTACGGCCTCGATATCGCGCGTTGTGTCGGGTGCCGGCGCTGCGTGTACGCCTGTGTGCATGAGAACAATCAGTCTCGCGACCCTCAGATCCATTGGATCCGGGTCCTGCGGATGGAGAAGGAACGCGGTATCGAGCTTGCCGAATCGACCGCCTACTATGAACCGGAGCTGGTGCCAGAGCCCGACGCCTTCTATCTACCGGTGGCCTGCCAGCAGTGTCGCAACCCGGCGTGCGTCAAGGTTTGCCCGGTCAAGGCGACCTGGCAGGAGCCGGACGGCATCGTCGTCATCGACCCTGACTGGTGCATCGGCTGCCGCTGTTGCATGTCGGCCTGCCCATACGGTGCCCGACACTACAACTGGACCGATCCGACGATCCCTGCTGCGGAGCTCAACCCGGACACCCACTACCTCGGCAATCGACCGCGACCCAAGGGGATCGTGGAGAAGTGCTCATTCTGCATCCAGCGCACTCGAAAAGGGAGATACCCGGCGTGCGTGGAAATCTGCCCGGTCGGGGCGCGCAAGTTCGGCAATCTCCTCGACGAGACGTCGGAGATGCGTTACCTGATGCGGGAGAAACGGGTGTTCGTGCTCAAAGAGGAACTCAACACGCGCCCGCGCTTCTACTACTTCTATGCGACCTGACTCATGATCAGAGACATCTTTTCCTTTGTCAGCGGATCGGCCCGGCTCGTGCTGCAGGGCAACCGATGGTATTTCGCGTGGATCACGTTCCTCGGGGTGCTGATCGTCTGGGGGGTCACGGCCTGGATCCAACAGCTGAACGAGGGGCTGATCGTCACCAACATGCGCGACCAGGTGTCGTGGGCCTTTTACATCGGCAACTTCACCTTCTTGGTGGGAGTGGCGGCGGCCGCGGTGATGCTGGTGATCCCGGCCTACATCTACAATTGGAAACCAATCAAGGAAATCGCGATCTTCGGCGAGCTGTTGGCCGTCTCTGCAATCGTTATGTGCATGCTTTTCGTGCTGGTGGACGTGGGTCGACCGGACCGGGCGTGGCACCTGATGCCCTTCTTCGGCAGCTTGAATCTTCCAAGCTCGTTGCTGGGGTGGGACGTGCTGGTGTTGAACGCCTACCTCGTTCTCAACGTCGTCATCGTCGGTCACCTCCTCTTCACCGGCTTCCACAAGCGCCCCTACCGACGGCGGTTTGTGGTTCCGCTGCTTCTGTTCTCGATCCCGGCCGCGGTCGGAATCCACACCGTCACCGCCTTTGTCTACGCCGGAGTTGCGGCGCGGCCGTTCTGGAACTCGGCCATTCTTGCGCCGCGTTTTATCGCTTCAGCGTTTTGCTCGGGTCCGGCGATTCTGTTGATCCTCTTCCAGATTCTGAGACGCACGACCTCGATCGAAATCAAGCAAGAGGCGATATGGAAGATCGCCGAGTTGATGGCCTACGCGATGTTTCTGAACCTCTTTCTATTCGGCGCCGAAATCTTCCGCGAGTACTACTCCAACACCCACCACCTGATCCACACCCAGTATCTCTTCAGCGGCATCCACGGTCACCGGGCGTTGGTCCCATTTGCCTGGGCATCCCTGATCGCGAGCGTGATCGCTTTCCTCCTTTTCCTGGTTCCGGCTACCCGCCGAAATCTTGTCACCCTCAATCTCGGCTGTCTGCTCATCTATAGCGGCGTCTACATCGAAAAGGGGATGGCACTTGTAATTCCGGGTATGACCCCGGACACATTGGGGGAGTTCTACGAGTATGTGCCGACCCTGATCGAGGTTCGGATCGGCGCTGGAATCTTTGCAATCGGCTTTTTGATCTTCACAATGCTGTGCAAGATCGCCATCCCGATCCTCCAGGAATCAGAAGACCCAGTGGAGGAAGATCTGCCGCAAGCCGAGGTAGTCGTGCCATGACAGTTCCGGTATTGGGCGGTGTGCTGGTGGGTGGTGAGAGTCGACGCATGGGCAGACCGAAACAACTTGTAGAGGTTGGCGAACGGACAATGATCGAACACGTCGTGCGCTCCCTTTACGGAGAGGTTGGCGAGGTCGTGCTGCTTGGTGGAGGTCCAGTTCCCCCGTCCCTCGATGGCCTTTCGAGGGTGGCGGATGCTGACGACTGTCAAGGTCCGATGGCGGGGATTCTTGGCGCCATGCGAGCTAAACCCGGAGCGTGCTGGGTGGTAGCGCCCTGCGACCTTCCGCTACTGCGGCGGGCGGCGGCGCGGTGGCTCGTGGCTTCGAGGCGAGCTGGGGCATGGGCCGTGCTTCCGTCGATCGAGAGTTTTGTCGAGCCGTTGCTTGCGCTCTACGAACCCCAAGCCCGGGCGCTGCTCGAAGAGGCCTCCGCCGCCAAGGAATATTCACTGCACCGTCTCGCCTCGAGTTCACGCGTCGCAACTGTCGAGCCGCCTGCGGCACTCAGACGATGTTGGTTCAACGCCAACACGCCACAGGATCTTGGCGCGCTTCGCGCAGGGTGAACGCACAAACCGCAGGAACCGAGATTTGGTTGCCCGTTTGAGATCATTCGGAGTTAGAATCGCGTTCAAGAGATGCAATTTACCCGCTTGAATGCCCGCAGAACTGACTGGCGCGACGACACCCTTGTGCAGAAACCGCAGAGGAGAATCCCATGAGCGACGAACGACGTGACGATAACCGTTCTCCCGACTTCCGCAGCGTGGAGCTGGTCGCCATCAACAGTGGTGGCAACGAGCGCGCCTATCCTGTAACCCTGCGCGACACCAGTGAAAGCGGTCTGGGAGGGATGTACGTTGGTGAGGACGTCCTAAGTCCAACGGCTACCTTCGTGCTGCGCGAACCCGAGGAAGACGAGGATCGCAGGGTCCGTATCGTCTGGACGAAGCGAGTCGCCGACTACGTACAGATGTTGGGGCTCGAGGTTTCGGAGACCTGATCCGCGCTTGCGACGGGTCGCCGCTTGAGGACACAGGAATCTCCCCTTGACCTGATATTCTCCGACGAGTCTGTAGGAATTCGACGCTGCGGGCGGGTACACTTCTGGTTTGGCTCGCCTGGCGACCACTCACCGGGCGCGGCCACTGTTGGAGGATCGTTGAACAGAAAAGAAGCTCAAGAGTTTTTGGAAGCGGTCGCAACCGGTCGGCTCGGTATTGACGAGGCTATCGATCGACTGCGTGATCGAGGAGTCGAGGATCTCGGCTTTGCACGCCTCGACACCGATCGTGAAAACCGAACCGGCATGGCCGAGGCGATCTTCGCACCCGGCAAGACCGACGAACAGCTCGATGTCATTGTCGAACGGTGCCTCGATGTTCACGGCAAGGTGCTCGTAACGCGTCTCGAGGAAGGGCGCGCAACTCGGCTGCTCGAAAGATTCGACCAGCTTCGTTATCACGCTGCCGGCAGGATCCTCGAGGCCAGGCCGGACTCGGAGCCAGTGGGATCGCCCGTCGGTGTCGTATCAGCCGGCACTTCCGATCTGCCGGTCGCCGAAGAGGCCGCAGTTGTTCTCGAGCACCTCGGCCACCGGGTCGATCGGTTCAACGACATTGGTGTGGCGGGGATCCACCGCCTTTTCTCGGTCCTCGAACGACTCCGAGCAGCGACCGCCCTGGTCGTGGTTGCGGGTATGGAGGGTGCGCTGCCTTCGGTGGTCGCCGGGCTCGTGGAAAGCCCGGTGGTCGCGGTACCGACTTCGGTCGGCTATGGCGCCAGCTTCGGAGGGGTGGCAGCACTTCTCGGGATGCTCAACTCATGCGCCACGGGAATCGGCGTTGTCAACATCGACAACGGTTTCGGTGCCGCCACCTTGGTGCATCGTATGACCCGGGTCGGCGGGGGGCCTGAGCAGTGAGCCGGCGAGTCCTTTTCCTCGATTGTGCGGGAGGAGCTGCCGGCGACATGCTGTTGTCCGCCCTGACCGAGGCGTGCGGTGAGGTGTCGTTCGTCGAGGAGCTGCCGGGACGGCTCGGGTTTCCCGATGTGAGGCTCGAGTGGCCTGCGACGCGGCCCGGAGGATTTGCCGCCCGCCGGCTTGACGTGAGCTTCGATCCGGCGAGCCACCCCCGCCACCGAAATCTTGAAGATGTGGAACAACTTCTGGATCGCTCTGGCGTGTCGCCGCAGGCAGTGGACGCGGCGCGAAAGGTCTTTCGCCGACTGGCCGCGGCCGAGGGCGAAGTGCATGGTCAACCAGCCGACAAGGTCCACTTCCACGAGGTCGGAGCGGTCGACGCAGTCCTAGATATTCTCGGCGTCTGTCTGGCGCTCGAGCGTCTCGAGGTCGATGAGGTGGTGTGCTCGGAGCTTCCCATGGGCCGTGGAACGGTCAAGTGCGAACATGGCGAACTGCCGCTGCCGGCGCCGGCAGTGGCCGCGATGCTACGAGGCGTGCCCGTGCGACCGGTCGATGTCGAGGGAGAGACTGTGACGCCAACCGGCGCCGCGCTGGTCACCACTCTGTCCGACAGCTTTGGGCCCATGCCGGCGATGACCGTGGAAAAGGTGGGGGTTGGGGCTGGATCGAGAGAATACCCGGGGCTGCCGAATGTCGTACGAGCTTTCGTCGGTACGGCGACGGTCCAAGCCGGAATCTCACAAACCGGAAACGTCATTGTCGAGTGCAACATCGACGATCTCGACCCGCGTGTTCTGCCGGTAGTGATCGATACATTGCTCGCGTCAGGGGCGCTCGATGCCTATGTCACGCCGCTGGTGATGAAAAAGGGCCGGCCGGGTCATCTGATCACGGTGATATCGCCGTCAACGGCGGTTGAAAACGTGGTCGACGTGATCCTGCGGGAGACATCGAGTCTCGGCTGCCGCACCTATCCAGTCACCAAATATCATCTGGAGCGGCGCATGGAAACGGTGGTGACCCCTTGGGGTCCGGTGCAGGTCAAGGTCGCCCTTGCCGGCGATACGGTCCTGCGGCGGGTTCCCGAGTTCGAGGCCTGCGCCGCGCTTGCTCGCACTGCCGGCGTGCCGGTGCGGGATGTCCTTGCGGCAGCCGGTGGGGTGTTTGACGAGGAAGCCGAATAATGTCCGACTACGAAGAACTGATGCAGTGGTTCCGTGACGCCGGCCCGACCCTCGTGGCCTTCTCCGGCGGAGTTGATTCCACGCTGCTCGCGAAGGTTGCCTTTGACGCTCTGGCCGAGCGTGCGGTAGCGGTCACAGCGGTCTCGGCTTCGCTGGCGCCCCGTGAACTCGACGAGGCTCGCGAGCTTGCAGCGCTGATCGGCATCGCACACCGCCTGGAGACATCCTCGGAAACTGCGCTTTCGCAATACCTGGTCAACGACGGCAACCGTTGCTACCACTGCAAGACCGAGCTCTACACCATTTGTGAACGGGTGGCCGGCGAGTTGGACCTGGTGGTCATCGTCAACGGCCTGAACATCGACGACCTTGGCGACCACCGGCCTGGCAATCAGGCAGCGGACGAGGCTGGGGTTCGGTCGCCATTTGTCGAGCTTGGTCTCGACAAGGCGGCGATCCGCGAACACTCGCGACGCCTCGGTCTTCCGACCGCCGCAAAGCCCGAGCTGGCCTGTCTGGCATCACGCTTTCCGACCGGGACCCCGATCTCGATTGTTGGGCTCGAGCAGGTTGCGGCCGCCGAGGATGTAGTGGCCGGGCTCGGATTTTCCCAGTATCGGGTTCGCTTTCACGGCGATCTGGCACGCATCGAAGTGCCGGATTCGGAGATCGAACGACTCACCGATGCTTCGCTGCGGGAACAGCTTCTCGAGGGTGTCAAGGCGGCTGGATTTCGCTTCGTGACCATCGACCTGGCGGGCTACTCGCGGGGCTCATCCAACCCGATCGCGATGGCCAGGCCGTCCGGCCCTGGCGAAGAGACCTGAGGAGCTATTTGAGCTACTGACCCGGCACCCCTTCAACCCCTGGACGGAAGCGGAAAATGAAATACGGCGCCTGCGAGGCGATGTGCTTCTTCGAACGCATGACCTGGTCGGGGATCGCAGAGTCAGCCAGGTAGAGCCAGCCGCCGGGTCCGAAGGAAAGGGCGTCTGCCCAGCGGATGCGTGGGGTCTCGATCCAGGTTTCGAGGGTGCCGTCCGGCGCCATTCGCAGCACCGCTCCGTGCTCGACGTCGGTGATCCAGATACCGCCTTCGACATCGGCCGAGAGACCATCGGAAAGGGGCTTGCGGCCGAGGGCCTCTACCCGGGATGCGATTGCCGGGTCACCGAGGGATCTGTCGAGTAGCGCCTCGGTCGGCACCCGGTAGAGGGTGTCGTGACTCATGGCACCGTAGGCGAGCCACAGGCCGTCGGGCGTCACGGCAATGCCGTCGATACCGGGCTTCATCGCCGCCAACCCGCCAAAGAATGTCATTTTCTTGGAGGGCGTTTGGATGATCCAGTCCTGAGCTGAAACCGACGGGTCCTCCTCGAGGACTCTTCGGTCGCTGAATGTTCTGACATCGTGGACGATAATCGCCGGTTCCTTGCGCCAAAAGCTGGCGTCGGCGATAAACACGGTGCGTCCATCCGGACTCACCTGGAGGTCCTGGAGAAACGAGCCACCCGGCGCCGCGGTGTTGTTGAAAGAATGATCGTGCACCACCTCGTCGGTCAGGAGATCGATCGCCACGAGCCGAGGCGTATCGAAGCCGTGTTTGCCGTGGTCGATGATCCACAACCTGTTTTGGCGGTCGATGACGACACCGAGGGGGGTCTGGAAAAGATCGTCCTGCAAAGCCTCATCCGGGTAAGGCCAGACGACGCCGTCGCGAAACTCGAGCAGTTTGGCGCCCGCCGGCCGTGACTCGGGGTGGACCGTGAAGAACCCACGTCCGTCTTCGCTCACTGCCACGTTGCCGATCGGTTCGGGGTAGCCCAGAACCGTTTCGAGCTCATCGTCACTGAGTATGGAAGCTCCCGTGACATCACGGTAGGGCTCGCCGCCGCCATAGCGGTGACGGACAAGAACAACCGAGAGGATGACCAGGATGAGCGCAATCCACAGCACGATTCGGATGACCCGACGCATGTCTCATATAACGTGTCTCAAAATCGAATATTCCTCGGCCTCAGATTGCGCTATCCTCCCGGGGCCTGGGAGGGCTCGCCATGTTTGGTTTTCAGAATCCCATTCGTCAGTGTTTCATCATTGTTTTTGTCATTCTGGTTGGCGTCGTCGTCCTCGACGCGGGTGAGCGTCCGCTGACCTTCGAGGATCTGATGAAGTTCCGCCAGATCCAAGACCCGGCGATTTCCGAAGACGGTGCATGGGTCGCCTACGGACTGGCTCCCGACCGCGGAGACGGCGAGGCGATCGTGCGATCCACGATCTCGGACACCGCTTTCCGGATTGAACGCGGCGAGGGTCCGGAGATCTCTGCCGATGGGCGCTGGGTGGCTGCGGTCATTTCGCCAACCTTGGAGGAGCGCGAAAAGACGAAAGCGAAACGCGGTAAGAATGGCAATGGAAAGGACGATGACGACAAGCCGAAGAACGGACTGTCGTTGGTCGATCTCCGTGACGGCTCTGAACAGCGCATTGAAAAAGTGGAGGCCTTCGGATTTTCCGATGACGGCCGTTGGATTGCCTTCAAACATTACGAAGACAAGAAAAAGCCTGACACAGACTCCGAGAAAGATCCCGAAGAGACGACAAGCGAAAAGGACAAGGACGAGAAAAAGAAGGAGCCGGAGCTTGGTACGACCTTGAAGCTCCGCGATTTGGCGACTGGCGAAGACGTCACGATCGAGCACGTCAGCGAGTTCGTCTTTGCCGAACAGGCACCGATGCTGGTCTATTCGGTGTCGGCGCCAGAGGGCGAGGGCAACGGGGTCTTTGCCCGTCGTTTGGACGGCAAGGGTGCCGCGGAGTTGACCCTTCACGAGGCGGAGAACGGACTCTACACCCACCTCGAGTGGGCGCGTGAAGCGACCCACCTCGCATTTGTGGTCGCTATCCTCGATGAAGATGGCGAACCCGCTGACGCCGAGGTCTGGGTGTGGCGGGGTGATGGCGAGGCGCAGCAAATGGCCTCGCGCGATGACGCTCCGGACGGCTGGACCGTGCCATCGAAGAACGAGCTCAACTGGAGCCGCGACGGGAAACGCCTCTTCTTCGGGTTCAAGCCGGTCGAAGAAGACGAGGGCGATCAGGACACGGGGGATGATGAGGACGCGCCGTTTGACGCCTTCGATTTTGACGCGCTGCTCGAGGAGCGCGAGGTCGATGTCTGGCACTGGAACGATCCCCGCATCATCCCCAACCAGAAGGAACGGTGGGAGGAGCACGAGGAGAACCGCGTCTACCGGGCGGTCGTCCACCTCAAATCCGGGCGCGTGGTGGCGCTGGCCGACCTCGAGATGCCCCAGGTCCTCACCACGGATAACCCGCGCGTTGCGCTTGCTGGGTCCGACGTGCCGTACCTCAAGGAGATCACCTGGAACGGGCAATTTTCCGACCTCTATGTAGTCGATCTGAAAACCGGTGAACGGCATCAGGTGGAGCGACGGGTCGCGAGCGGTCGCTCGCGGGCCGGTTCGCTGTCGCCAGATGGGCGGTTCGTGATCTTCTACAACGATGGCGACTGGCACCTCTACGACGTCAAAAAGAAGATGCTGGAGAACGTAACCGAAGGCATCGAGGTCTCCTTTGCCAACGAAGACCACGACTACCCGATGGACCCGCCGGGCTACGGCCTCTCGGAATGGCTGGCCGATTCGAGCGCGGTCTTTATCTACGACAAATACGATATCTGGCGAATCTCCACCGATGGAGCGAAACCGAAATGCCTCACCGGCGGTGAGGGACGAACGGCCGATACCGTGTTCCGTGTCGTCGATCTTGATCCGGAGGAGGAGACCATTCCACCGAATTCGCAGCTGCTGCTCGAGGCCTACCACGATCTCGAGAAACACGACGCGCTATATGCGATCGGGACCACGGGTGGAACGCTGACCAGGCTCTATGGCACCGGCAAACACAGCCTCGAATTCATCGCGAAAGCTGAGAACGCCGACCGAGTCCTTTTCACCCGCGAACGCTACGACGAGTTTCCGGATCTTTGGACATCAGATACCAGGCTCGAGGATCCAACGCGCCTGACGGAGGTCAACCCGCAGATCGCGGACTTCGCCTGGGGGTCCGCCGAGTTGGTCGAGTGGTCGAGCGCCGACGGCATCCCTCTGCAGGGCATCCTCATCAAACCAGGCAACTACGATCCAGAAAAACGCTACCCGGTGGTTGTCTACTACTACCGCTTCTTCTCCCAGCGTCTCAACCTCTTCAACGAACCTGTGGTCAATCACCGACCGAGCTTCCCGCTCTACGCGTCCAATGGCTACGCCGTCTTCCTGCCGGACATCCGTTTCGCGGTCGGCCAACCGGGTTTCTCGGCCACCAAGTGCCTGGTGCCGGGGGTGCAGAAGCTGGTCGACATGGGGGTCGCCGATCCGGACGCCATTGGCCTCCACGGCCACTCGTGGAGCGGCTACCAGACGGCCTTCGTCATCACCCAAACCGACATCTTCGCGGCCGCCGTGGCCGGCGCACCGGTCTCCAACATGACCAGCGCCTACTCGGGGATTCGCTGGGGCACCGGGCTCGCCCGGCAGTTCCAATATGAAAAATCGCAGAGCCGTATCGGTGGCAGCCTATGGGAAAAACCGGAGCTCTACATCGAAAACTCCCCGGTCTTCTTTGCCGATCGCATCGAGACACCTCTTCTGATCCAGTTTGGCGACGAGGATGGGGCGGTGCCCTGGTACCAGGGAATCGAGCTCTACCTGGCCTGTCGCCGCCTCGAGAAGAACTGCATCATGCTGCAGTATCGCGGAGAGCCGCACCACCTCAAGAAGTACCCCAACAAGCTCGATTACTCGATCAAGATGAAGGAGTTCTTCGATCACTGGCTCAAGGGCGAGCCGGCGCCCGAGTGGATGACCGCTGGAGTGCCGTATCGCGGTGAGTAGCACTTCCAGAAGAAGACTCCTGAGAGGATTGTCTGATGTTTCCGAAAGAGACCTACCAACAGCGTCGCGGGGAGTTGCAGGGCAGAGTCGAGGGCGGCCTGCTGCTCTTCCTCGGCAACTCCGAGAGCCCGATGAACTACGCCGACAACTGTTATCCGTTCCGGCAGGACAGCTCCTTCCTCTATTATTTCGGGCTCAACCAGCCCGATCTGGCCGCGGTGATCAACGTCGACGATGGCGCGGCGGTGATCTTCGGTGACGAGCTGACGATCGACCATATCGTTTGGATGGGCGATCTTCCGACGCTTGCCGAACGCGCGGAGACGGTTGGTGTGAGCGACATCCGACCGCGAGCGGCATTGGCGGAGGTCGTTCAAATGGCACTGACTGCCGGTCGGTCGGTGCGGTTCCTGCCCCCATATCGGTCTGACAACGCGGTTCTCCTACACGAGATGCTCGGTGTGCCGCTCCGAGAAGCTGCCGAACGGGCATCGCTTGATTTCATCCGTGCGGTGGTGGATCAGCGGTTGATCAAATCAAACGAAGAAATTGTCGAACTCGACAGGGCGGTCGACATTTCAGTAGAGATGCACATCGCAGGGGTGCGGATGGCACGCCCCGGGATGTTGGAGTCAGAGATCGCGGCCGAGGTGGAACGGATCGCGGTCGCGGCCGGTGGACGGATCTCGTTTCCGGTGATCGCCACCATTCATGGTGAGACCCTGCACAACCACTTTCGCGGCAACACGCTCTCGGATGGCGATCTCTTCCTGCTCGATGCCGGTGCCGAAACTGCGATGGGATATGCCGGCGACCTTTCATCCACCTTTCCAGTCAGTCCGAGCTTCTCCGAGCGGCAGCGCACCATCTATGAGCTTCAGCTGGCTGCCTATGACGCCGCGGTCGCGATGTTGGCGCCTGGCGTACCCAACCGTGATGTCCACTTTGCCGCCGCCCGGGTCATCGCAGAAGGCATGAAAGACCTCGGTTTGATGAAGGGCGACACCGACGAAGCCCTGGCCGCCGGCGCGCACGCCATGTTCTTTCCCTGCGGTGTCGGCCACATGATGGGCCTTGACGTACACGACATGGAGGACCTTGGCGAGGTTCAGGTCGGCTACGGTGGCAAGGCCAAGAGCACCCAGTTCGGGCTCAAGTCATTACGCTTGGCGCGCGAGCTCGAACCAGGGTTCGTCATCACCATCGAGCCGGGCATCTACTTCATCCCGCAGCTGATGGACCTGTGGCGTTCGCAGAACCACTGTGCGGACTTCCTCGACTTCAACGCTCTCGATCAGTGGCGAGACTTTGGCGGAGTTCGCAACGAGGAGGACTACGTCATCACGTCCGATGGCGCCCGCCGCCTCGGCAAGGCAAAGCCCCTGACGATCGATGAAATCGAAACTCTGCGGTCCTAGTCTCGGGCGCGAACCCCTCTTTGCTTCGATTGTGTTGCTGGTCGCCAGGGCACCGAGTCGGGAGTCCGGAACCACCACAGAGACACAGAGGGCACAGAGTCCAACACAGAGTATGTTTTTTGGGGGGAATCGAGGCAATCACCGCCAATCAATCAACGCGTGGCCCATCGGTCACCCATCACACACCTTCGATTCGCCTCTGTGTCCTTCTCTGTGTCTCTGTAACCCCGTGGTTTTGCCTTCTGCCTCACGGATCTGTGGGGCTATGCATCTCATCGTCCGGGAGATTCGCCAGGGCGTCCTCGAGATAGGGCACGAGGATCTTTGCGAGGCGGTGGTGGCCCTCGGCCGTGGGATGAATGCCATCCGGTTGCATCAGCGAGGGATCCATCCCGACCTCGCGGATGAAGCCCGGCACCAGTGTGGCCCCTTCGTCGTCCGCAATCTTACGGTACATCTCGGCAAACGCCGTTGTGTAGTCGGGCCCGAAGTTGGTGGGAATGTCCATGCCGAGGAGAAGTACGCTGGCCCCTGTATCGCGCCCCCGTTGAACGATCTGTCGGAGGTTGGATTCGGTGTTTTTGAGCGACCCCCCCCGCAGGCCATCGTTGCCCCCGAGCTCGACCACCAGGACATCGGCGCCCTGCCCAAGCACCCAGTCCAGACGCGCGAGACCTCCGGCCGAGGTGTCGCCGCTGACGCCGGCGTTGACGACCTCGATCTCCACTCCCGCGGTTCGAAGCAGCTCGCCGGTGACAGCCGGGAATGCTTCACTTTCAGCCAGTCCGCGACCGGCGCTCAAGCTATTGCCGAGAAAGACGACCCGTGGTGAATCCGTGTTCGCGGTGGGTACGGGGACAACAGGTCGAGTCGTTTCCTCAATTGACGGAGGGCCACAGCCGACGGTGGCAACGATCGAAACAAAGATGAGGCAATAGACCGCTGGGCGTGAAATGATTGGCGCCATAGTTTGATTGTAGCGGGCAGGGAGAAACTGTGTGAGTGAAGACAGAATCAACGAAGCGGTGCTTTCGCTGAGAGGAGTCGGACGGCAGCTGCCGTCGGGCGGACGGATGTTGACGATCCTCGACGACATCGATCTCGATGTCCGACGGGGAGAGTTCGTAGCTGTCCTCGGCCCGTCGGGCAGCGGGAAATCGACTCTTCTCGCTCTGATGGCGGGCCTCGACCGGCCGAGCTCCGGAGAGGTTCTGTTCGATGGTGAGCGGATCGACCGGTGGTCTGAGGACCGTCTGGCTCTTCTACGTCGCCACAAGATCGGCTTTGTCTTCCAGTCCTTCCAGCTGCTGGGAAATCTGACGGCACGTGAAAATGTGATGCTGCCGATGGAGCTGCTCGGTTTTGTTGATGCGCGTCGGCGGGCCGGCGAATTGCTCGGCTCAGTCGGGCTGTCAGAGCGAGGCCACCATTACCCGACGCAGCTTTCGGGCGGTGAGCAGCAGCGGGTTGCTCTGGCCAGGGCTTTCGCGCCCCGGCCGGCCCTGTTGCTGGCCGACGAGCCGACGGGAAACCTCGATGGTGCAACCGGGCGTGTGGTGCTCGACTTGCTGGTGGCGATGCGCGCCGAGCAGGGCTCCACGCTTGTGCTGGTGACCCACGACCCGGCGGTTGCGGGGCTGGCTGATCGACGCATTCACCTCCTCGATGGACGCATCGATCGCGAGGAGAAGAATTGAAGGCCGGCTCCTGGCTCGCGCTCGCAGCGCGCGAAAGCCGTGGCTCTGCAGGAAGATTGATCTTCTTTGCCGCCTGCCTTTCGGTCGGCGTCGCGGCCGTGGTGGCGGTGGCTGGTCTTTCGCAGGCGCTCGACAGCGGTATCCGGGCACAGGCGCGTCAGCTCCTGGCAGCCGATATCGCCGTCAGCAGCCGGCGGCCGATCCCCGACGAGGTCATCGAAGCGATCGAAAGTATTTCGGGGGCTCGAAGGACGGATGTCGTCGAAATGCCGAGCGTCGTATCGCGGTCAACCGTTCGGGTCGACTCCGACTCTCCCGGTCCGTCACTCCTATGCGAGCTCAAGGCAGTCGGTTCGGGTTATCCCTTCTACGGCGAGGTGGTGACTGAACCGGCCCGGCCGCTCGAAAGCCTGCTCGGAGATGATCGTGTGATTGTGGGGCCGGAGCTGTTGGTTCGCCTCGATATGTCGGTGGGCGAAAAACTCCGGGTCGGGAACGAGCAGTATGAAATCGCAGGCACCGTGACAAGCGAGACCGACCGGCTGAAGGTCGGTGTCACTCTCGGACCGCGTGTTCTGCTGTCGATAGCGGGCCTCGAACGGAGCGGCCTGCTGGGTCTGGGGAGCAGGGTCGGCTACCGGGTTCTTGTTGGTCTCGCCGATGGCTCGGCACCGGCTGAACTCGAGGCCGCGGCGGTCGCCGTGCGAGATGCGGTCGCCAACTCGGAGTTCGTCGACGTAGAAACCTATAACGAGGCCCAGCCTGCGCTCCGCACCGCGCTCGCCCGGGTCGAGCGGTTCCTAGGAATGGTGGCGTTGCTTTCCCTGCTGATCGGCGGAATCGGGGTTGCCCAGGCGGTTCGCGCGTGGCTTGCCAGTCGACTGGATTCGATCGCCGTGTTGCGAGCTTTGGGTGTGCGGCCTCGGGAGGTTTTCTTCCTCTACCTCGCCCAGACCGCGTTGCTGGCGCTGGTTGGAAGTGTTTTTGGCGCGCTGGTCGGCGCGTTGGCGGCGAGGGCGGTTCCCGGCTTCCTCGAAAACCTCATGCCGGTCCAGATCGAGGTCGGCTGGCAACCGGTGGCCATGGTGCGGGGGATCGCTCTGGGTGTCGGGGTGGCCGTGATCTTCGGTCTACGCCCTCTCTTTGATGTCCTGCGGGTGCCGCCGGTCCGTGTACTGCGCCGCGACGCAGACCCTCTGCCGGTTGGGAAGTTCTTGGCGACAGTGCTTTTTTCCATCCTCGTCATCGGGGTGATGACGACGGCGATGTTGCAGTCCGGTTCTCTTGTTCGCGGTGTTTTGTTCGGAGTCGGGTTGATCGTGGCAGCTGCAGCTCTGGCCCTCGGCGCCTGGATCGTCGTCCGCCTCGTCGGTCGCGTGCCGCGCGACCTCGGAAGCGTCGCGCTGCGTCACGGTTTGGCGGCGTTGGCAAGGCCGGGATCGGGGACCCTCGGAGCGGTTGTCGCACTCGGTCTTGGTGTGCTGACGGTGTTGGGTATGTATCTGATACAGCAAAGTCTCTCCGCGCAGCTCAAGGCTGACCTCCCGGCCGATGCTCCGACGGCGTTTTTCATCGATATTCAACCGGACCAGTGGGACGGCGTACGAACCACGCTCGAGGAGTTCGATGCTGAAAGCGTTGACTCGGTCGAGGTCGTGGTGGCGAGGCTGCAGTCGATCAACGGAGTGCCGGTAGGCGACCTCGTGTCCGAAGACGAAGAGGAATCGAGACGCCAGCGCTGGGTGCTGACACGGGAACAGCGGTTGACTACGATGGAGACATTGCCGGAGGACAACGTCGTCATCGATGGCGCTCTGTGGTCGGACCCGTCCCGGCCGGAGGTGTCCGTCGAGCAGGACTATGCGGCGGACATGGGCGTGGCCGTTGGTGACACGGTGGTTTTCAACATCCAGGGCGTTCCTCTCGAGCTCCTGGTCAGCAGTATCCGAACCGTCGAGTGGGAGCGCTTCTCGATCAACTTCTTCGTGGTGGTTGAACCTGGGGTGCTTGACGACGCACCACGCTATCGGATCGCAACGGCCCGGCTGGCCCCCGCCACTGAGCTGCCGATCCAGGACAGCCTCGCAGCAAATTTCCCGAATGTCACCATGTTGAGGATCCGTGAGCTCCTCGAGAAGATCGTTACAGTTCTCGAGCAGGTCGGTTTTGGCGTGCGATTCCTGGGTGCTTTCACGGTCCTCGCCGGAATCGCGATCCTTGCCGGCGCGATCAGCGCCGGCGCATTGACGCGAGGACGTCAGGTGGCCCTGTACAAGACCCTCGGTATGACGCGTGCCCAGGTGGCGTTGGTCTTCGCCGTCGAGTACGCCCTGATCGGATTGGTTGCCGGCATCCTCGGCACCGTGGGAGGGGTGGCGCTGGCGCTTGCCGTCATCCGCTTCGGGCTCGAAATCGCCTGGGCGTGGGCGCCCGCCGTCTATGCGGCCTCAGTGGCTGCAACAGTAGGCCTGAGCGTTGTTGCGGGCCTGGCGGCCAGCACCAGGGCCCTGGCGGTGAGGCCGCTGACCGTTCTGCGACAGGGCGACGGCTAGCCGGCATATCTCAACAGCTCATGTCGCGAAGGCGGCGAGGCGCCGTGGCCGGGTGGAGTTGTGACCTCTTGGCCAACCGGGGAGAGCTCGTCATTGATATCCTGTCGACCTGGCTGCTCGACATTGGCTTGTCATCAGCCGGTCTGGAAGGAACTGCACCGGGAAAAGGAGTCGACATCATGAGCTCCAAAAAAGCGAGCGTGCTGGTTGCTGGAACGGGCTTCATGGTCGTGGTGGCGTGGATGGTTGGTGGTGGTGCGCCGGCGGCCCGGGCCTGCACGACGGCGGTGGTCGCTTCTGAGGCGTCGACCACCGGCACCCCGATTTTGTGGAAGAACCGCGACACGCCGGTTCTTTCAAACAAGGTCGTCTTCGTCGACGAAGCGCCGTTCGCCTACCTCTGCCTGGGCAACGCCCGCGCCGATTCCGGGCGCTCGTGTTTCGCCGGTCTCAACGAGGCCGGCTTCGCGATCATGAATACCGTGGCCTACAACGTTCCGGAGATTGCCGGCGAGAGCGACGATCGCGAGGGCATTATCCAAGCAGACGCGCTCCGCACCTGTCGCACGGTGGATGACTTCGAACGTTTCCTCGAGGCCAACCTGGGCCCCGAGCTCGGCGGCCAGACGAACATCGGCGTCATCGACGCCGAAGGCGGCGCCGCTCTCTTCGAGGTCCACAACCACGGCATCGAGAGGATCGATGCTGCGGACCAACCGGACGACTATCTCGTCAACACCAACTTCGCCCGCTCCGGCGCCGAGGGCGAGGGTGAGGGCTATATTCGCTTCCGACGCGCATCCGAGCTTTTCCGGACGTTTCCTTCCGGTGGCGTCGATCCTGAAATCATCCTCCATGATTTCAGCCGCGACCTGGGCCACCCAATGATCGACGGTCCGGGATTGGAGAGTGCGTCCGCTCTGCCCTCGCGACCCCCGGTTTGGATCAATAGTCGCGATCGTATTGACCGGCCCTTCACGGCGTCGACGGTGGTCATCATCGGCAGGAGCGACGATCACCCGGCGACCATGTGGGTCATCCCGGGTGAGCCGCTGACCGCGGCGGCCATTCCGCTGTGGGTCGAAGCCGGCCGCAGCCCGGCCGCCCTGTCCGAAGGCGACCGCGCCCCGCTGTGGTTGGAGTCGATGCGGATTAAACGCGGCCTGCGGCCTTCGCGAATCGGTCACACCGGCGACTACCTGGACCTCACCCGACTCGACAACGCCGACGGCTCCGGCTACCTGCCGGATCTCCTCGAGATGGAGAGGGTGATTTTCGCCGAAACCGAGGCCTTCCTCGCCGGGCGGCCCGGTCCGGAGGCGCTTGCTCAGTACCAGGAGCAAATGGCGGATCGGGTGCTCGCCCACCTGGCCTCGATTGTCATCCCCGGGGCCGAACCGCCATTGACCCCGCTCGAGCGCAATGAAGGCACCAGGCTCACCACCTATGACGAACTTGCGGACTACCTGCAGGAGCTGGCGGTGTCCAGCCCCGAGGTGGATCTGAGACCCATAGGAATCTCGGGCGAGGGCCGGGAAATCGGCGCCCTGTTCTTTTCCCGCCACCAGCCGATGGCGACTCCGCGCGACGACCGGTTGACGGTGCTGATCTCCTGTCAGCAGCACGGCAACGAGCCGTCGGGCAAGGAGGCTGCACTCGAACTCGCTCGTGAGCTGGTAGTGGACGACGGCGGTTTGCTCGACCATCTCGATCTCATCCTCGTGCCTCAGGTCAATCCAGACGGCTCGGAGGCGGGGACCCGGCGCAATGCAAACGACGCGGACCTCAACCGCAACCACGTCATCCTCTCCGAGCCTGAAGTTCAGGCCATCCACAACCTCTTTCTTGATCGGATGCCCGAGGTCACCCTCGACATCCACGAGACCAACGTCTCGAAGACCAGTTGGATGAATGTTGGCTATCTCAAGGACCCGACCGAGCAGTTCGGAGGCGTCTCCAACATCAATATCGCTGCAGAGCTGCGAGTCCTTTCGACCGACGTGATCGAGCCCGAGGTCGGGCGGCGAATCCGCGATGCCGGCGTCAGCTACCACGAGTATATGGTGGGCGGCCCTCCGGAGGAGCGGCGGCTGCGATTCAGTACTACCGACATCAATGACAGTCGGCAGAGCATGGGGATCTACAACACCCTGTCATTTCTCTTCGAGGGCAAGCGATGGGACGATCCCAGCGCCCACATCGCGTCTCGAACGGCCGGCCAGGTTGTGGCCATGAGGTCCTTTCTGGAGACCATTGCGGCAAATGCCGATCTGATTCGATCGACCGTTTCCGCGGCACGGGCCTCGCTGACCGCGGCCGACGTTGCTTTGCCGCCGATCCACATCCGGCAGGACTACGAACCCGATCCCGTGCGGCCAACCGTGCTCTACCCGGTATTCGATCTCCGCACTTGGAGCAGCCGTGAGGCAGAGCTTGGCAACTTCGAGCCAAAGGTCGTGCCGCTGCTCACGGTCGGTCGGCCGTGGGGCTACGCGATTCCGGCGGAGCAGGGCGATCTTGTTGCACTTCTCGATAGACACCGCATCCAATTTTCCCGGCTGTCGAAGCCGGCCGTGGTCGATGTCGAACGCTATCTGATCGAGGGGATCACCGAGGTGACGGTGGAGGACAAAGAGGCCAACGACATCACTGTCGAGGTCCTTCGCGAGAACGCCGAGCTTTCAGCCGGGACCGTGATCGTTCCGGTACGGCAACCGGCGGCCAATCTCCTGCCGCTCCTGCTCGAACCTCAGTCCCTGTGGGCGCCCTTTGGCGAACGCGGCGGGCGTCATCTCGCCCTCGAATCACTCCTCGAGGTCGGTACGGTCTTTCCCGTGGTGAGAATCCTCGAGCCGCCGGGATGATGAACGAAAAATTACCGTGAGAGTGGGAGAGCCCATGAAAAACCGTGACACCAATGCTCGGGGAAAACGCCTGCCCAGCGTCGCTCAGTCGGTGACGCCGTTGGTTGCGATGGGCGTTTTCCTTGGAGTCGGCTACGGCGTGCTGCGCTTACCGGCAGAGGTCCTTCTGATTGCTGCCGCTGCGGTGGCAGGTGTCATCGCCCATCGCCTGGGATACACCTACAAGGAAATCGAGAACGGAATTCTCGAGAGCATGATGAAGGGCATGCCCGCGATGCTCATTGTGATTGTGGTCGGGGCGCTGATCGGCTCGTGGATCGCCTGTGGCACCATCCCGATGCTGATTTTCTATGGTCTCAAGTTGATCTCGCCGACCTTCTTCCTGGTCACCGCATGCGTTGTGTGCTCGGTTGTGTCGGTGGTGACCGGGACCTCCTACGGCACCGTGGGCACCCTCGGTGTGGCACTGATCGGTATCGCCCAGGGTTTGGAAATCCCTCTTGGGCAGGCTGCCGGAGCAATCGTCGCCGGGGCCTATTTCGGGGACAAGCTGTCGCCGTTCTCCGACACCACCAACCTGGCTCCGGTGGCGGCGCGATCCAACCTCTACGACCACATCCGCCACACCCTGTGGACCACGACTCCTGCCTGGCTCATCGGGCTGTCGGTCTACCTCGTGCTCGGCCTCATGTCGTCGAAGACCGGCGCGGTCTCGCTTGACGTCACGACCTCGATTACGACCGCGATCAGCGCCAACTTCCGCTTTCACTGGCTGTTGTTGGCGCCGCCGGCGATTACACTCTTCGCCGCTATTCGCAGGTATCCCGTGATACCAGGCATGCTGATTTCGTCGGCCGTGGCGGTGGCCCTTGCCCTCGGCTTGCAGGGTCTCGACATCAAGACCGCGGTCTCATCCATGGCGTCGGGTTACACCTCGACGACCGGACACGAGTTGGTGGACACCCTGCTCACCCGCGGCGGTATGGCCAACATGATGCATGTCACCTTGATCGCCTTCTGCGCCTTTGCCTTCGGCGGCATCATGCAGGTCGCGGGAATGCTCGAGGTCCTACTGGTGCGGCTGGTCAGGGTCGCCAATACGACCGCCAAGATTGTCGCCTCGACGGTAATGGCGTCCATCACGACCGCAATTGTTACGGGCAGTTCTTTTCTCAGCATTCTCATCCCCGGTGAGCTCTTCGCGCCGGTGTATCGGCGACGCGATCTGGCGGCAAAGAACCTGTCGCGCACAACCGAGGACAGCGGTACGGTGGTAGTGCCGCTGGTTCCGTGGAGCATTGCTGGGGTCTTCATGGCCGGGACCCTCGGGGTGGAGACCCTGAGCTACGCGCCATGGGCCGTCATGTGCTACCTGGGTTTCGTTTTCGCGCTCATCTACGGTTTCACGGGATTTGCCATCGCACCGCGGATTGCAGACGACGAGACGGTCCCCGGCAGCTGATTCAGGTCGTCGAAAAGCTCCCGCGAAGGACCACGTTTCCGTCGGTGACCACCCTGTTCCCGCGGGCGATGACGTGGACGAGTTCGAGGTCGCGGTCGAGGAAGAGCAAATCAGCATCGTAACCAGGCGCCACCCGACCCTTACGGTCGAGACCGTAGAAAGATGCCGGGTTGGCTGTGAAAAGCACTGTTGCGAGTGGGAGCTCCAGGGTTCCGCCGCGAACGATCTTTGTGAGCTGTTCCAGCATCGACCGTTGGCTCGCCACGCCGAGGCCCACCAGGCTGCCGTTTTCGTCAAACACCGGCAAGCTGCCATTGGCGTCGGAACTGACGCTGACGCGATCAAGCGGTGCGTCTCTTTCCACCGCGAGCCGAATCGCGGCCTCGACGGCCATGGCTGGAGCATGCTCGCCGATCCCGGCGGTGAGGTCGATACGGCCGCCTTCGACCGCAAAGCGAAAGGCCTCGTCGAGTAATTGTGGGTTGCGGTTGCAGTGAGTGGGGATGATCTGGGTGACCGGAATCTCCGTTTCGTGAATGATCCGGAAGACCAGCTCGAGTCCCCTCGCCCCATCGCCGAGATGGAGATGGAGGATGCCGGGTTTGCCACCCAGCATCCCGCCGACCCGGCACTCGGCGGCAAGCCGGGCCAGCTCGTCGAAAGTCGGCTGAGCAGAGCGATGATCGGAAACCGCAATCTCGCCCGCGCCGACGACCGAGGGCAGCAGCGCGATGTCTGATCGGACGCTTCCTGTGACGTTCTGGACTGGGAGCTCGTAGGAACCCACATAGACGAACGCTGTGATGCCTTCGGCCTCGAGCCCGCGCGCCTTGGCCATCAGCGAGCTCGGGTGGCGTGTGATCCCGTCGGTGCCGAGTAAGCCGATGATGGTCGTGACACCCGAACCGACAATGTCCTCGATGCGGATCTCGGGCGCCCGAGTTGCAGGACCTCCCTCACCGCCGCCACCGAGAGGGTGGACGTGCGAGTCGACCATCCCCGGGAGAACGAAAAGGTCCGATGCATCGATCTCATCGACTTCGATTCCGGAGGTCGAGATCGACCCGGGATCTGCGATTGCGACGATGCGTTCGCCGGCTGTCAAAATGTCTCGGAGTCCGAGAGGTTCCGGGGCGATGACCGAAGCATTTCGAATCAAAGTCAACTTCATGACCGTCTCCGTGTGTTCAGTTCCGAATTGGCTCGAAGTGACAGGTGAAATGGCGCAGGTACTCGGGCTGGAAGGTAATGCGGTGGCCGGGGATCTGCTCACGTTCCTGCCACACCTGCTCGATGACCTCGATGAGATAGTCGAAGTGGCTCTGGGTGTAGACCCGGCGTGGGAAGGCCAATCGCACCAGTTCGAGCGGTGAAGGCTGTTCATTACCATCGTCGTCGGTGTAGCCGAACATGACGCTGCCCAGCTCGACCGCGCGCACACCGCCGGCCAGATAGAGAGCGTTGACGACGCCGATCCCCGGATACTGGAGCGGTGGAACCTGAGGCACCATCTCGCGTACGTCGAGGAACACGGCGTGCCCACCGGCAGGCAGTACCATCGGTACGCCAATCGCGGTCAGCCGTTCGACCATGTACTCGACCGTCGCGTGGCGGTAGACCTGGTAGTCGTAATCGAGTGCTTCTTTGAGACCAACAGCAATTGCCTCGAGGTCGCGTCCGGCAAGACCGCCGTAGGTGGGAAAGCCCTCACGCAGAATCAGGAGGTTGCGGAAACGAGCCGTCCATTCGTCATCGCGGCAGACCAGGAATCCGCCAATGTTGGCGAGGCCGTCCTTCTTGCAGCTCATGGTCGCGCCGTCGGCGAGGGCGAACATCTCCTGGGCGATTTCGAGTAATGGTCGGTCGGCGTATCCTTCCTCGCGCTGGTGCACGAAGTAGGCGTTCTCGGCGAATCGACAGGCGTCGATAATGAACGGAATGTCGTGCTCCTCGAGCACCGCTTTGACGGCACGGAGGTTGGCCATCGAAACGGGTTGACCGCCGCCGGTGTTGTTGGTCACGGTCATCATGGCGAACGGGATCTTTTCCCGCCCGTGCTCGGCAATACATGCGCGGAGTTTGTCGATGTCCATGTTGCCCTTGAACGGCGCCACTGCCTGGGTGTCGTGAGCCTCGGCGCACGGAAGATTGAGGGCGACGCCACCGCAGTACTCGACGTTGGCGCGAGTGGTGTCAAAGTGGCTGTTGTTGGGGATGATGTCCCCCGCCTTGATGACACACTCGGCGAGGATGCCTTCGGCGGCCCGGCCTTGATGGGTCGGTAGGACGTTGTCGATGCCGGTGATCTCTTGCACCGTCGACTCGAATTTCTTCCAGGATCTGCTGCCGGCGTAGCTCTCGTCGCCGAGCATCATCGCGGCCCATTGCTGGGCGGACATGGCGCCGGTGCCGGAGTCGGTGAGGAGATCAATGCAGCAGTCTTCAGCGTCGATCAGAAAGACATTGTGGTGGGCCGCGACGAGCGCCTGGTCGCGCTCGGCTCGGGTCGTGATCTTGAGGGGTTCCGTCATTTTGATGCGGAAGGGCTCGATGATCGTACGCATGTTCATCCTCCGGAAGTGGTGCGGCCGCACCCTGTCGGTTCGGGTCGTCCGAACGGGCGCTCCGAGCGTAGCAAAACTCAGCCTGTCGCGTCGGCTAGCCGAGACGGACCCGGTATCTCAGGCGAGCAAATGTGAGAATTAGCGTCGCCAGACCGACTAGGACCAGGCCCTCCAGCCACAACGCTTCCAGGCCCGCTCCCTTGAGAAAGACACCACGCAGAATGGTGACGTAATAGCGCAGGGGGATGGCGTAGGTGACCCATTGAAAGATCTGCGGCATGTTCTGGATCGGGAAGATGAAACCCGAAAGATAGATCTGCGGCAGCATGACGACGAAGGTGGAGATCATCATCGCCTGCTGCTGGGTGCGGGAGAGGGTGGAGACCAACAGGCCAAGCCCGAGACAGCAGACGATGAACGGAGCGGTCAGCAGCGCCAGGACCCAGAACGAGCCCTGCAGCGGGACCTCGAACCAGAAGAGCACCACCATCAGCGTGCTCAGAAACTCGACGACCCCTACCAACGCATAGGGCACCAGCTTGCCGACGATGACCGCGCTTGGGGTCAGCGGGGTCACCAGGAGTTGCTCCATGGTCCCGATCTCGGTCTCGCGGACGATGGCCATCGACGAAAGCATCATGGTCATGATGAGGATGATCAGCGCCAGCACACCGGGAACCATGAAGTAACGGCTCAGAAGGTCGGGGTTGTAGAGGACATTCGGCCGCAGCTCGAGTGGGAGGCGTGCACCCTCCATCTCGGCCGCCGCCTGCAGAACCCCCTGGGCGTAGGCGAGGCCGAGGGTCCCGACCATGGCGTCCGACCCGTCGGCGACAATCTGCACTTTTCCCGTGCGACCGGCGGCCCGCTCGGCGGAGAAACCGGCAGGGATGGTCACAGCTACCCGCGCCTTGCCGCTCTCCAACCAAGGGTCGAGGGCGTCCTGGGTGTCGACCGTGGCGACGCGGCGAAAGTAGGTGGAGGCGGTGAAGTCCTCGGCAAGTCCGCGGCTGGCGGGGGTGCGGTCGAGGTCGCAGATGGCGAGCTCTACGAGCTTGATATCGGTCGTGGCGGCATAGCCGAGAATGGTCAGCTGCACGACGGGCGCAATGAAGAGCACCGCCAGAATCCTGAGGTCGCGCCGGAGCTGGATGAGCTCTTTGACGAGCATATTCCAGAGCATGCGCATCAAAGACTCCTGACCATACGAACCGTAGCCAACAGCAGGACGATGCCTGCGTAGATGATCAGGGCTATGGCCTGGATACCCCACATTTCGGGACCGACGCCCTTGAGTACGATCGAGCGCAGGGCAGAAATGTAATAGCGGGCGGGGACGATCAGGGACACGAGCTGAAGCGCCTTCGGCATCGATGAAATTGGAAAGATAAAGCCCGACAGCAGCAGGGTCGGCAGCATCGACGAGAGGAGGCCGAGCTGAAAGGCGAGCTGCTGAGTTTCGGCGAGGGTGGATATGAAGATCCCCCACCCGAGCCCGCCGGCGAGGAACAAGAGGGTGACCACCGCCAGCCACAGCAGCGATCCGCGGATCGGCACTTCAAAGAGAGCCCAGGCCAGGAAGAGCGAGCCGGCCGCTGATACGGAGGCGACCAACAGGTACGGCAGGGTCTTGCCGAGGAGCAACTCAATGGCTCGAATCGGCGTTGCGCGGAGCGACTCCATCGTGCCGCGTTCCTTCTCGCGCACCACTGCCAGGGCGGTGGCGATGACCGAGGACACCATGAGGATGAAGGCCAGCAGACCGGGAATGAGAAAGATCGACGACTTGAGGTCCGGGTTGTACCAGACGAGAGGTGCCGCTTCGTATGGAGCCTGGAATTCGATGCCATAGACGCCGCCGGTCTGCGACGCAACGATCTGGCGGGCATAACCGAGAACGGTGTTGGCCGTCTGCGAATCGGATCCGTCGAGCACGAAGAGGATCGAGGTGGCCCTCCGGGCCGAGGTGTGGGCGGCAAAATCTGCGGGTATGACCAGCGCTGCCTGGATGGTCTCGGCTGTGAAGAGATCGTCGAGCGATCGAGTATCATCGAGGACCGCCCTCTGGACGAAGTAACCACTCTTGAGAAAGGACTCGACCATCCGGCGCGAGGCCTGGGTGCGGCTCTGGTCCACAACTCCGAGACGGATGTCGGTAACGTCGAAGCTGAGGGCAAAGCCGTAGATCATCAGCAGGACGACCGGCATCCCGAGGAGGGCGAGCGCGGTGCGCCAGTCGCGTTTGAGCTGGAGGAGCTCCTTGACCGTGGTGGCGAGGACGCGCCGGATCACTGTTGGAGTCCCTCCTCGGCCTCGCGGATCGATCGGATGAAGACGTCCTCGAGCGATGGCGGCACCGGCCGCACCTCCGCCGGCGCGAATCCTCCAGCTTCGAGGTGATGTTGGATTACCTGCGCAATTTCGGGCGCGGTGACCACGGCATGGAGGTGGTTGCCGAAGAGAGCGGCGTCGATCACCTCGGGGAGATCGTCGAGGTGTTCGAGGGCGTTAGCTGCGTCGCGGCATTCGATCTCGAGAACCGACCCCGGTGCGAAGATCTTCTTGAGGACGGGAATGGTGTCGAGGGCGAGGAGCTCGCCGGCGTGCATCAGAGCCACCCGGTGGCAGCGTTCGGCCTCGTCCATGTAGTGGGTGGTGACAAAGACAGTGACACCTTCGGCCGCAAGGTCGTCGATGAGGTCCCAGAACCGCCGTCTCGCTTCGGGGTCGACACCGCCGGTGGGCTCATCGAGGAAGACCACGGGTGGCTGGTGGAGGAGAGCACAGGAGAGGGCGAGTCGCTGACGGAAGCCTCCCGGGAGGTCGGCCACCAGCGCCTTGCTCCGTGACCCGAGGCCGGTCACTTCGTAAGCCCAATCGCGACGCTGCTCGAATTGCCTGCCCCAGACCCGGTAGGTGCCGGCCCAGAAACGGAGGTTCTCGTCCACCGTCAGGTCGGCGTAGAGCGAGAACTTCTGTGACATGTAACCGATGCGGGTCTTGATTTCGGCCGCCTGAGTGGCGATGTCGAAGCCGGCTACCGTGCCCTTGCCGGAGCTCGGCTTCAGGAGGCCGCAGAGCATGCGGATGACCGTGGTCTTGCCGGCGCCGTTGGAGCCGAGGAATCCGAAGATCTCCCCTGGTGCGACCGCGAAGGACACACGGTCGACGGCCACGAACTCGCCAAAGGTGCGGGTCAGCTCAGCCGCAGAGACCATGATCTCGGGCGCAGTCGCCGCGGTAGCAGAGATGGGGGTCACCGGCCCACCGCGCGGCGGAGGGTTGCATCGGCCAGCCATGCGCTGGCCCGTGACCTGACCTGAGCCATCTCGGCGGCGGCGAGGTCGGCCTGCGCATCGAGCAGTTCGGACAGCATTGCGATCCCGGCGGCGTAGCGTTCGCTCGACGCCTCCTCCCAGGCTTGCGCTGCGGCCGCCGAGGTATCGGTGGAAGCAACGGCCTCGAGTGCCGAGTTGAGCTCGAGGCGGGCGGTCGCCACCTCGAGACGAATCTGGCGCTCGAGCTCGCTCCGATCGTGTTGCAGGGCCCGCTGCTCGGCCTGGACCGTCGCGACCTGCTCCTTGGTCCGGCTGCCGTCGAAGAACTGCCAGCTGGCCGCGATGCCGACCAACCACGAATCGTTCTTTTCGTCGACCGGGGGAAGGAATCGCTGGTTGGGTTGTGCCAGGAGGTATTGGCCGGTGGCCGCAACCGTTGGCTTACGGGCGGCATTGACCGACCGGGCTCGGGCCCCGAGACCTTCGATGCGCGCGTCGGTGATTTTGAGCTCCGGCCGGTTTTCCAGGGCGTCACGCTCGAGGTCGGTCAAGAGGTGCGGAGTCAACGGCACCTTTCCGGTCCTGGCGTCGCTGAGGGATATTTCGTTGGCAGCGCCGATACCGAGCAATGATCGGAGCCGGGCCAGAGCTTGCGCCTCCTCGTTGCGGGTCCGGATGAGATCCACCTTGGCGGCCGCATATCGCGCTTCGGCGGCGAAAACATCGGCGTTGACCGCCATTCCCGCCTCGCGCAGGGCTTTGGCATCGTCAAGGAGTCGCTGGGTGCGTTTGATCTGGGCCTCGGCGACATCGACGCCGGAGGCGGCGGCCACCGCCGACCAGTACGATAGACGAGCTGAATAGGCCAGATCCAGGGCCGTGAGCGTCTCCGACCACGTGGCCGCTGACTCGTCCGTTCGCGCTCCTTCACGGCTCGCGGAGATGGCGCCGCCGGTGTAAATGGGCTGTGACACCGACAGATCGACCCGGTAGTGGTTCTGAATATTCGGAAACAGAATATAAACAGGCTCGTTGGGGTCGTCGGTCGGAACGCCGAACTCGGGTACCGCGCTGTGTCGGGTGTAACCGGCATTGGCGGTGAGCACCGGGAGGCGAGCGGCGTCGGCCGCTTTGATGGTCGATTGGGTGGCCTCGACGCGATCCGCTGCGGCGGCCGTCAGGGTTGAAGCCTCGACAGCCATTCGCGCTGCGATATCGGCATCCAGGGTCAGAGTTTCTGCGCCGCCCGTGGCGCTTCCGGCCATTGCGAGCACGGTCACCAGGATCAGGGTTCGATTGCTGGAATTCATGATGCCTCCGTTGACAGAGGGGGTGTCGTTTTTCGAGTCAGATAGAGGAATGTGTCCTCGAGACCGGCGGGGATTTCATGAGTTGACTCGACGCTGATCGTCTGTGAGTCGAGGACCTTCCGTATCGAGCCCACGGGGTCGACTTCATCGACGAGGTGGGCGTGCAAAGTGGTGCCGAAGACGCTGACACCGACAACAGTGTCGAGGGTGGACAGCGCTTCGGCGGCGATGGCTCGGGGGGTCGCGGTGACCTCGACCACCGTGCCTGGCATCAGATCCGGGATCTCCTGTGGTCTGGAGTCGGCGAGGATCGAACCTTCGTGCATCAGGAGCACGCGGGTGCAGCGTTCGGCTTCGTCAAGATAGGGTGTAGCGACCAGCAACGTCAGCCCTTCGCTCACCAGATCCGCGAGCAGGCGCCAGAACTCGCGTCGAGTGACCGGGTCGACCCCGGTCGTGGGCTCGTCGAGCAGCAGGGCGCGGGGCGAGTGCATAAGGGTACAGGCGAGGGCGAGCTTCTGCTTCATGCCACCGGAGAGACGATCGGCCAGGCGGTCGTTGAACGGTGCCAGCCCAACGAGATCGAGCAGTGCGCTGCGGCGCTTCCGCCATTCGGGGACGCCGTAAATGAGAGCGAAGAACTGGATGTTCTCGTCGACCGTGAGGTCGCCGTAGAGGGCGAATCTCTGGGCCAGATAACCGAGCTTGGTGTGGAGGGCCCGCCGCGCCCGCCAACAATCGTCGCCAAAGGCCGTCGGCGAGCCGGAATCGGCCTTCTGCAGTCCGCCGAGGACGCGCAGAGTCGATGTCTTGCCGGCGCCGTCGGGGCCGATCAGTCCGACCACCTCACCTGGATGAACCTCGAACGAGATGCCGTGCACGGCCTCGTGGCCCCCGTAGCGGACCACGAGCTCGCGCGCGCCGAGAAGAGGCGAAGACGTCACTCTGATTCCTCAGCTGAAGTCGGCTTCGGCCGGCATCCCCGGTTTGAAGATCCCATCCGGGTTTGCCAGCTGAACCTTGACGCGAAAGACGAGTTTGGCGCGTTCGTCCGGGGTCTGGACGTTTTTCGGTGTGAACTCCGCGACCGGCGAGATGAACGAAACCGTGCCCTCGAAGGTGCGATCGCTGCCGTCGATGAGCACGGTGACCTGTTGACCGAGGATGACCTGGGACAGGGACGGCTCGTCGATCCACACCGTCAGCCAGGGGCGTGCGAGGTCGGTGAGGAGGGCGATGGTGGCGCCGGGCGGTAGAATCTCGCCGGGTTCGGCAACCCGGGTCGTGACGACACCGTCGGTCGGGGCGAGAACGGTGGCGTCGGTGATCTGCTGTTCGACGGCCGCGACCATCGCCTCGGCGGAGGCGCGCTGCGCCCGCGCAGCCTCGATCTCCTGTCGGCGCGGTCCGGCCACCAGTTTGTCGAGCTGGGCCCTGGCTGCGGCGACGGCACGCTCCGCGATTTCCATTCGAGTTGCGGCATCGTCGCGCGACTTCTCGGTTGCGGAGCCCCGATCCGCCAGGCCGGACAGACGGTCGAGGTCGCGTCGAGCGGCGTCGAGCTCGGCCTGGGCCTGGGCCATCTGGTCCTCGGCGCGGCGCAGGTCTTCCGCCCTGCTTCCCGCGAGGAGCAGACGAAGCTGGGCGTCGGCGGCTTCGGCGTTGGCCCGAGCCTGGGCCAGCTGGTGCTCGGCATCCACAGTCTCGAGCCGGCCCACCAACTCGCCGGTGGTGATCGTGTTGCCCTCCTCGAAGGGCGCTTCGAGGAGACGACCGCCGACCTTGGCCGCGAGGCGGATTTCGGTCGCCTCGATATGGCCCGAAGCTTGAATGGCGCCGGTGTCTACGGATTTGCTGCAGCCGATCGCGAGGACAGCGATCATGGCCGGAAGAGCAAGGGTCAAAGCGATTCGTTGCATGGGGATTCTCCACTTCGTGGTGCGGCGATGCCCTCGAGCAGGAGATCGCCGAGAAATCTGGCAATGTCTGTGTTGGAACCAGGAAAGTCGATGGCTGGACCGAGATCGACGACACGCTCGCGAAGGGGACTGGCGACGCTCAACATGAGGATCGCGCTGATGAGGGTGAGGTGGGTCATGACAGGGTCGACGCGACGGAACTCTCCGCTTCCGGTTCCGTCCGCGAGGATGTCTCGGACAGTCGTCAGCAGCCCCAGCATCCGTTGCAGGATCTCGGTGGGGAGATTGGCGGCGCCGGATGCGAACTCCCGCAGGACAATCCGTGGGTGGTCGGGATTCGCCGCGATCGCCCGCTCGACAATCGTGATGACCGCACGCAGCCGGTCGGAAGGTGATCCCTCACTCGGCAGATTTTCTTCGAGTGCCTTTTCGATGCGACTGAAATTCTGGTTCAGAACCTCGGCATAAAGCGCTCGCTTGTCACCGACGTGGTAGTAAAGCATCGCCTTGTTGACGCCCGCCCGTTGCGCTATCGCGTCCACTCGGGCTCCGGCGAACCCATCCTCGGCAAAGATGGCCGAGGAGGCATCGAGAATCTTGCGGCGTGCAACGGAGGACTTCATGGTCATGAATAATTTACCAACTAGTTGGTTTAACCAATTAGTTGAAAATTTAGTGCGCCAGTTAAGATCTGTCAAGTGCGGAGGCGGCTGGCACGGGCCGACGGACCGGCGACCACCTCGTCCAGCGTGCGTAGACTCTTTGGACGGTTGCGGATACGGTGAGTTTGGACGAGAGGCGGGAGAAGTCATGGATTCCTCGGGAACGAAGGCCGTTTTTCTGATTCTCGTTGTGTTGACCTTTGCGTCGTGCGCAGAGTCCCCGGTCGAAGTGATCGCCATCGCAAACGAGGGATTCTGCATCCGCTCCGCCCGGCGGACGGTCCTGGTTGATGCCCTCTTTCGCGCAACCGCACCCTATCCCGAGTTCTTCTCGCAAGGACCGTCGGAGGATCTCATTCGGCGGATGGTCGCGGGCGAAGGACCTTTCAGCCACGTCGACCTGGCGCTGGTGACCCACTCGGACGGGGACCACTTCCACGCCGGGACGGCATTCGAGTTCCTCGAAAACCATTCGGAAACGGTCCTTTTCGGGACCGTCGATGTATTGGAGGCGTTGTCGGTGATGGATGGATTTGACGCCATTGCCGACAGGGTCGTTGCGCTGGCACGAACCCACGGTTCCTGCGAGCGCGTTGAACATCGCGGCATCGAGGTCAACGCCTGCAGCGTCTGGCACAGTGGGGGGCGCGAGGTCGCCAACAATATCTACATTGTCGACATCAATGGATTCCGCTTCCTCCACGAGGGGGACGCGGACCGCTCGCCGCCGACATTTGCGGATCTCGAACTCCCGGAGCAGGGCCTCGATCTGGTCTTTCTACACGATTGGTTCGTCCTCAACGATGGCCGCGAAGTCGTGACCGACATCTTGAAACCCAGGGCCGTGGTGCTGATGCACCACCGATGGGAAAGGGCGGCGGAGACCCGACAGAGAATCGAACTGCTCGCGGCGGACATCAACTCGACCCTTCCCCCGATCACAGTTTTAGGAGCCGAACTCGAGAGCACTGCCTTCGATGTCCGGTCGAACTGAGATGGATCTGCGGGTAGGGGCTGTGGTGAGCGCAACTTCCTTCCGGTAAACTGGGGCCAAATGAAAAAGAAAGTACGACAGATAGCAAACCTCGCGTCGGAGATTTCATCGGGCGATGCGATCGACCGCAATCGGCTCCAGCAATACCGTCAACGGTACGGCGAGCTCACCCCGGAACAACGTCTGGAGCTCTTTCACTGGCTTTCCGACGAATTCGAAATCAACCTCGGACGGATCGAAGAACCTCTTGCGAATATGCGTGCTGCCTCCGAGTTGGATCGCGTCGGGTGGAACGAAAAGGTCCGAGAGTTGAGAAAGGCGGTCGCGTCTCCGCGCCAGCGCCTGCTCGAAGGCCTTATCAACACCACCGGTGGGATGGAGTTCGTGCTCGGGCTTCGGGCAGAGGTCCTCGATGCGCAGAGAAACGGCGAGACCGGTCTCGAGGCGCTCGAGGAAGACATCGCCCACCTTCTCAACAGGTGGTGCCAGCACGGGCTCCTGTTCCTCGAGGAGATCGACTTCGCATCGTCCTTCGAGACGATCAAGTTCCTCAAGGACCGGGAAATGGTCCACCCGATGGTCGGTCTGGAGGAAATGGGCCAACGGCTGGGTGAAGACCGCATGTGCTTTGCGCTCTATCACGTGGTGATGCCGGACGAACCGGTTGTCTTCATCGAAGTGGCTCTTAGCCGTGGCCTGGTGCGGTCGATCCATGAAGTGATCAAAGACAGTGGCGGATCGCGCCGACCGGTCAAAAGTCCCGACACCGCCATCTTTTACTCAATCAACAACACCCAGAACGGTCTTGCCGGCCTCGGTCTCGGCAAGGTCCTGATTGCCCGCGTCACCGAGGCCCTGCGTGAACGCCACCCCTCGCTCAAGACCTACTCCACCCTGAGCCCGATCCCGGGCTTCTGGCCGCGCTACCTTCGGCCGATCCTCGAGGGGAGGGACGAGAGGTTCAAAACCAAAAAGACCGATGTGATCAAGAAGATCCCACCGAAGGCACAACAGGCGATCCTGGATCGATACCGCGAACTCGGGGGAGAACACGACGATCTCGCCGCCGCGCTGCATGCGTTACTCGCCCGTCCCGCCTGGATCGAGGATTCGGTCTTTCCCCAGTGCCTGAAAAAGCCGCTTATCGACCTTGCGTACATCTATATCGCTGAAGAGAAGGACTCCCGCGGCCGGCCGCTCAACCCGGTTGCCGGTTTCCACCTCGGCAACGGAGCCCGCGTGGCCCGCAGCAATATCAACTTCGCGGCCAATACGTCGGCCCGGGGCCTCGAGGAGTCGTGCGGGCTGATGGTCAACTACGTCTACTCACAGAAGGCGCTGGGACCGATCGGTCGCGCCGTCCGTTCACTCCTGCCGTGGGGCCGCCGAGCACCTCACTCTCGATAGCCTTGACAAACCCGGAGACTCAACTTAATGTGTAGTAAATGGTTCGACCGATCGGTTTAACCGATTAGTAAAACCTTTTGGTCAAAAATCCGTAGGAGCTCATATGGCGAGACCACGGTTTGCCAACCTCGACGTGGACACCAGGTTCCGGATCCTCGAAACGGCGGCAGAAGAGTTTGCCGCTCGGGGCTTCGAGGGAGTTTCCCTGAACCAGTTGATCGACCGCCTCGGGATGAGCAAGGGGTCGTTCTACTATTACTTCGACGACAAGGCGGATCTCTTCACGACGGTTGCCGACCTCGCCTGGGCCATCGTTTTGCCGGTCGAACAGCTCGATCTTGACGGCTTCAACGCTGAAAACTTCTGGGTCTCTCTCGAGGCGCTGATGCAGGAGGCCCGTTCGCGGGTTCGGGCCAACCCATGGCTGGTTGGCTTCACCCGGCTCATGTACGACCCGCCGGAAATTTCAGGCGTTCGTGACGCAATGGCCGAGAAGTTCAACGCAGCCCGCCAATGGCAGGCGGAGCTGATCCGTCGCGGGCAGGACTTCGGTACCGTTCGATCCGATCTGCCGGTCGAGCTGCTCCAGGCGCTGCTGGTTGGCGCGGACGAGGCTGGAGACCGATGGTTTGTCAAAAACTGGGATGGTCTCGGAGAGAAAGAGGTCGAACGCCTCTTCCGGGAGGTCTTCGCTATATTCAGACGGATGCTCGAGCCCCCGCCAGCCTGAGAGTGCAGTCAAAGGAGTGAATACATGATCCGGAAATCAATTCTTGGAGTGGCCATTGCAATTCTCACCGCCGGTGCTCTACCCGCCGCTGCGCAGGACGCCGCCGAGATCGTTCGCGCAACGATCGACAATTGGCGTGGCGAGTCCTCCTACGGCGAGATGACAATGACCATTCACCGTCCCTCCTGGGAGCGGGCGATGTCGATGCGGGCGTGGACGCAGGGCTCGAAGAAGTCGTTGGTGCGGATCACCGCGCCAAAGAAGGATGAGGGCAACGGCACCCTGATGGATGACAACAATATGTGGTCCTACGCGCCGAAAGTGAATCGTGTGATCAAGGTGCCGTCGTCGATGATGGGCCAGAGTTGGATGGGCTCGGACTTTTCCAACAAGGACGTGTCGCGGGCCGACGACATCGTCGACCAGTACGACCACACCCTCCTCGGCAAGGAGGAGCACGAGGGCCACACTGTCTACGTCATCGAGTCCATCCCTCACGAAGAGGCGGCGGTGGTGTGGGGTAAGGAAATCCTCCGCGTCCGTGACGATGATGTCCTGGTTTCGCAGGAGTATTTCGATCAGGAGGGCATCCTGGTAAAGACCCTTCGCTCGCTGGAGATCGGCGAAATGGGTGGCCGCACCATCGCCATTCGGCAACGCATGGCGAAGGAGGATGCCGACGACGAGTGGACCGAGTTCCGAATCGACAGCGTCGAGTTCGACGTCGAGATTTCAGACAACGTTTTTACGCGCTCCAACCTTCAGAACCCGAGAGAGTGACCGATGAAGAACATCACCTTCCGCTTAGCCTGGAGAAACCTCTGGAGACGCAAACGCCGAACCTGGTTGACGGTCGGCGCGATGGTCTTCTCAAACATCCTCCTGGTTTTCATGATCTCGCTCCAGATCGGAATGTACGGGATGATGATTAACAACACCCTGCGAGCGCAGACCGGTCACCTCCAGGTGCAGGCGCCCGGATACAAAGACGACCACAAGATGCGCCAGGTGGTACCGGACGTGAAGGGGCTCGCCGAAGAACTCCGGCAGGGCCTGGCCACCGACGAGGTTGCGGCGCGGGCCTCGGCCTTTGCCCTCGTGTCGAGCGCCGATCGAAGCTACGGTCTGCAGATCACCGGCGTTGAACCGGGATTCGAGGCGCGGGTCTCGAGCCTGCCCGGTCTGGTCAAGGACGGCCGCTTCCTCGGCAATGACGCGGCGGAGGAGATCATCATCGGACGTGTGTTGGCTCGCAACCTCCAGGTCGAGGTTAACGATGAGCTGACCTTCATCGGCAGCGGCCGCGATGGTTCCTTTGCCGCGGCGGTCGTGACCGTGGTCGGCATCTTCGAGAGCGGTATGCCCGATATGGACCGTAGCTTTGCCGAGGTCCCGCTCGGGTTCTTTCAGGACGTCTTCGCAATGGGTGATGCCGGCCACGCGGTAGTCATCATGGCGCCGGGTCTGATCCAGGTCGGTGCTACCCGTACGCGGGCAGAGGCCCTGTTGCCCGCAGATTCCGGCCTCGTCGTCCACGATTGGGATGCGCTCCTGCCCGGACTCAAACAGGCGATCCAGGCTGACTTCACGAGCGCCTGGTTCATGTACGGGATCCTCATCGTGCTGGTCGCCTTCAGCGTCCTCAACACCCAGCTGATGTCGGTTCTCGAACGGACCAAGGAGTTCGGCATCGTCATGTCGCTTGGCGTGACCCCTGGCCGGCTCGGCCGCCTGGTGCTGCTTGAAACAACGCTGATGGGTACTGTCGGTCTGGTTCTGGGAGTGCTCCTCGGCGGGGCGTTGGTGGCGTGGCTCGGTTACCACGGCTTCAGCTATCCCGGGATGGATGAGATGGCCGGCAAGTTCAATCTCCCGAGCCGGATCTACCCGCAGGTTTCCTTCATCGGCTTGTTCTTCGGGCCAATGATCATCCTCGTTTCGAGCGTTATCGCTTCGTTCTACCCCGCCATCAGGCTCCGCTGGTTGGAGCCGGTGGCGGCGATGAGGGCTGCATGATGGGTAGCTTGAAAATCATATTCCGTCTTGCCTGGCGCAACCTGTGGCGCAACCACCGCCGCACCCTGATCATGCTGGCCGCGATTGTTATCGGCGTGTGGGCGATGATCTTCATGACGGCGCTGATGCGCGGCATGGTGGACGACATGGTCAAGGACGGCGTCAGCGCCCTTCCGGGCCATGTCCAGATCCACAACCCCGCCTTCCGTGACGACCCCACGATCTCGAATGTGATGGAACCGCCGGACGGCGAATTGCTCGAAGTCCTGAATCGACCAGAGGTCGTGGCCTGGGCAACGAGGGTGCGGGTACCGGCCGTCATCTCGTCGGAGCGCGACACCCGCGGTGTCACCCTGGTCGGGATTGAACCCGAACGTGAACGCGGCATCAGCTTTGTCGCCGATGATCTGACCGAGGGTCGATTCCTGGATTCGAGAGATGACCGCGGTCTGGTGGTTGGCCGCAAGCTGGTGGAAAAGCTCGAGACCGGCCTCGGCAAGCGAGTCGTGATCATGAGTCAGGACCCGGAGAATGAGATCGTCGACCGTGGTTTCCGGATCGTCGGCATCTTCGATTCCAAGCTCGCGCAGTATGAGGAGGGATACGTTTTTGGTGGCGAAGGCGCGATCCAGGACCTCCTCGGAGTCGGTGACGCCATCTCTGAGGTGGCGATTCTCGGCACCGACTATCGCGACGTGACAGGGCTCCAGAAGATGGTGGCGGATGCCGCGGGGCCCGACGTCGAGGTCCTGCCGTGGAACGAGCTCGACACCTACCTTGGGTCGATGTTGGCGGTGATGGACGGCTTTGTCGTGGTGTGGATCGTGGTCGTCTTTCTGGCCCTCTCCTTCGGTCTCGTCAACACCCTGGTTATGGCCGTCTTCGAACGCGTACGCGAGATCGGTCTGATGCTCGCCCTCGGTATGACCCCGCGCAATATCCTCTTCCAGATCCTCGCCGAGTCCATTCTCCTGCTGGTCATCGGTCTCGCCATCGGCAACCTGGCTGCGTGGGCCGCCATCGAACCGCTCAAGGATGGTATCGATGTTTCGATCGTCGGTGAGGGCATGGAGTACTTCGGCGCCGCAAGCATGCTCTATCCGGCGCTCTACCTCAAAGACGTCATTCTCGCAAACGTCATCGTGATCGTGCTCGGGTTCTTCGCCAGCCTGTCGCCGGCCTGGCGCGCCTCCCGCTACGACCCGGTGCGAGCCATTACAAAGGTGTGATCATGAAATCAGTACGCTGCATCGATCTGTGCAAAACCTATCGCCAGGGTGATGTCGAGGTCACCGGTCTCGATCACGTGAACCTCGAGATCGACGAAGGCGGCTTCGTCTGCCTCTCGGCCCCGTCGGGTGGCGGTAAGACGACCCTGCTCAACGCCATCGGTGGGCTCGACACCCCTGACAGCGGTGAAATCTGGCTCGCCGGCAACCGCGTCGACAACCTCAGCAAGGGCGATCTGGCAAATATGCGCCTCCACCAGATCGGCTTCGTCTTCCAGGCCTACAATCTGATTCCGGTCCTGACGGCGCGCGAAAACGTCGAGTTCGTGATGGAGGTGCAGGGCGTGCCTGCTGCGGATCGTCGAACACGATCACTCGAGATCCTCGAGGAAGTCGGGCTGGCCGGGCTCGAGGACCGGCGACCCGCCCAGATGTCGGGCGGTCAGCAACAGCGGGTGGCAGTGGCTCGTGCCATTGCCTCGCGGCCGGCCCTTGTCCTGGCCGACGAGCCGACCGCCAACCTCGACTCTCAGAGTGCCGATCAGCTGATGGAGCTTTTCGTCGAGCTCAACAAGAACCACGGAACGACCTTCGTCATCGCCACCCACGACCAGCGGGTGATGGGCTATGCGAAACGGATCATCCGAATGCTCGATGGAAAAATCGTCGGTGATGAGCAGAGGGAAGCCGCGTAGGGGTTCGTCGTGATTCGATGGCGCTGGTCAGCTGCGTTGATGATCGGGTGTGCGCTCGCCTCGGCGGGCGTCGCGGGAGCCGGTGATACGACCTTCGATCTCGGCGGTCGTATCAGCCCCCAGATTGGCGTCACCACCTATCCTGAAAACAGCGCCTTTCGCGACGTTTTCGGTTCGAGCTCAGTAGACTCCGCTTTCGACGCGCGGGTGATTTTCGGCGCGCAACGTGACCGCTGGAGCTTCGACGCTGACTACCAACTCGTCGGTCTCTACGCCGACCGTCTCGAGTTCAGCCGCGAGCTTCCGCCGGAGCTCCGGATCCTCTTTCCCCATCTGCCCACCGACCGGACCCGCCTCTTCGACCTCACCCACGTTTTCACCGATTCGGGCAAGACTGCGGTATACCAGCGCCTCGATCGGCTGGCCCTTCGATATTCCTCCGACCAATTCGTAATGAAGTTCGGACGCCAGGCCATCACCTGGGGCAACGGGATGGTTTTTACCGTCATGGATATTTTCAACCCCTTCGACCCAGCCGCCGTCGACAAGGAGTTCAAGACCGGTGACGACATGCTCTACGGCCAGTACCTCCAGTCGAACGGCAATGATGTCCAGGGTGTGATGGTCTTCCGGCGCGATCCTTTCACCGGCGACGTCGAGGCCGATCAGGGATCGCTCGCCTTCAAGTACCACCACATGGCGTCGATCAGCGAATACGATGCCCTGGTCGCCCAGCACTACGGCGACACTCTCCTCGGCGCTGGAGCCAATGTCAGCCTTGGCGGCTCGGTCCTGCGTGGTGATCTGATGCTTAGCTTCACCGACGACAACACCGTACCTTCGCTCGTCACGAGCCTTTCGCACTCGTGGACCTGGGGCGGGAAGAATCTCAGCGGAGTGGCCGAGTATTTCTACAACGGCTTCGGCCAATCGGACGGCTGCTACTCCTTCGATTGCCTCGCCGAAAACCCCGATCTCCTGGAGCGCATCGCCCGAGGCGAGATCTTCACCCTCGGTCGGCACTACCTCGCGCTGAGCGCGATGATCGAGGTCAGCCCGCTGTTCCTGGTGACTCCGAATGTCTTCCTCAACGTGACCGACCCGAGCGCTCTGGTTCAGGTGGTTTTCCAGAACGATCTGCGGGAGAACCTCCTCTTGTGGAGCGCGATCAATGTGCCGATCGGTGCCGATGGTACCGAGTTCGGTGGCGCCAGCACCGGTATCCCGGGTCTCTACCTCTCGTCCGGCCCCAGCGTCTCCGTTCAGCTCGTCTGGTATTGGTGATCGGCAAAAAACCGGCTCCCCCCACCTTTGTTGAACCGCAAAGAGCGCAAAGAGCGCAAAGAAGATCCCCTTGGGAGCGATACGCAAAAGGTCGATTGCGATGTCTTTGCGTTCTTGGCGGTCTTAGCGGTTCTATTGGGCGTTCGAGATTTCGATCTCTCTACCCTCAGCGGCTGGAGCTTGAGGAAGGTCCGGGATCGCCGGAACCATTCGGATGGACCGGAACGGAAGTGTCAACCATGTCCTGAGGTTCGACACTTCAGGGCCCGCCAGAGGGCGGAACAATAACTGATGTCTCGATTGGCACCGGCGGGAATCACTTCAAGATTTCGAGTTCGCCGTAGTGGCTCGAGGTCGAGAACCTCAAGACCGGCACTTCCTCGCCGCCCTCTGCCGGTTCCTCGGTGTCGTGGCGGCCGATGCCGCGGAGCACGACGTTCTTCGGGAGCTGGAGTGACACCCCACCCATGCTTTGGTCAATGGTGATCTCGGCGTCCTGCTGCCAGGGCCCCCGCAGATCGATAGAACCGCCGCCCATGCTGAACGAGACATCGAGCTCGCTCGGGCTGGCATTGCCAATGCTCTCGATGGCGCCGCCACCCTGGCTGAACTGGATGGCCAGCGATTGCGCCGGCTGCTGCAACGGCTCTCCGAACTCCACCGCACCGCCGCCCTGCAGAAAGTGAATGTCGATGTCCGAGAGCCAGAGCCCGCCGAGCTCGACATCGGCACCGCCCTGCATGATGTCGACATCGAGGTCGTAGAGCACGTCACTCGGGAGGAAGATCTTGACCTTTGGCTTGGTGCCGCCAAGGAGCTCCTTGAGAGCGGTGAGAGCGTAGGAGTCCGAGGTTCGCCGGAAGCTCACTTCATAGGTCCAACCCTTTACGTCGATGCCTTCGTCGAAGCTCTCCGTGAGCCCGTAGTTGTTGATGTCGAATCTCGCCTTGACTGAGAGGGGTTCGCCCGGTTGGGCGGGCCTGATCTCGAAGACCGTGTTGCGGAGGTCGAGAATGACCCTGCCCGCAGGCTCTGGGACCACGAACTCGGTCGGCACTTCGAGGGGATCGTCCTCGATACCGACGGGCTCGGGGGCGGCCAGGATCTGGACCAGCTCTTGCGTTTTGACTTCCTCTTTCCTGACCTGGTTCCAGGCGATGCCGAAGACGATCGCCGTAATGACGATCAGGAGAAAAATGAAAGCCAGGCACCCGAGGCACCCGAACTTGAATGCTGTTTTGCATCCATCCTTTTTTTGAGCCATGGCTGAACCTCCGTCAGCTTGGGAATTACTCTCCCTACCATAAACGAGTCGCGCCACGATCGGGTTCGGTCTATGGTGAAACCATGGAGTTCATCAGCATATTTAACGATGTCATGGGACCGGTCATGCGGGGCCCATCGAGCTCACACACGGCGGGCGCCTACCGCATTGGAAGGATGGTCCGGGATCTGTTGGCCGACGAACCGGCCTCGGTACGGGTGACCTTCGACCCCGAAGGGTCCATGGCGCCGACTTATCAGCCGCTCGGAGTAGACCTTGCCTTCACAGCCGGGATCATGGGCTGGTCCATGCTCGATGAGCGGTATTTCACGGCGCTCGAACGGGCGACTGCTGAAGGCGTCACGATTACTTTCGAGCTCACAGAGCTCGAGCACACAAAGCACCCCAACGGGTTGCTCATCGAGGCGGAATCTGCCAACGGGCGTCGGCTCAGTACAGTGGCCGAAGCGACGGGCGGTGGAGGCGTTCGGATTATCCGGGTCGAGGACTGGCCGGTAGATCTCGATGGAAAGTCGAAGCAGGTGCTGGTGGAGGTTGGTGCCGAAGGTGGCACCGAGGTCATCAACCTCCTTTCCGATCCGAAGCAGCAGATCGCTGGGAGTTCCGTCCTTCTGAATGCTCGTACGGACGCAGAGGCTGACCGCGACGCGATTGCCGGGATCGGAGAGCTCTCCGGGGTCAACAACGTGTGGTCCGTTTCGCCGGTCTTTTTTGTTCGCAAGGGCGAGACTCTCTTCGAGAGCGCAGATGAAATGGTGACGATGGCCCAAAGGCGAGGCCTCTCTCTTGGCGAGACCGCGCTCATCTACGAGTCCGAACTGCTCGGCATCACCCAGGCCGCGGCGGTTGACGAGATGTTGCGGCGCTACAAGGTCATGGAACGATCGGTCGCAACTGGCCTCGACGACAGCCGGTCGGATATGTTGCTCTTGCAGCCCACTGCATCGCAGGTCTTTGAGGCTGAGAAAGAGAACGCGGTGGCCATCGGCGGAATCCACACTCGAGCGGCGGCACGGGCTCTAGCGGTGATGCACTGCTGCAACAGCCGTGGGGTCGTGTGTGCCGCGCCAACCGGCGGCTCGGCCGGTACCGTGCCAGGGGTTGTTGTCAGCCTGGTCGAGGAGCGGGAGCTGTCTCGCCGGCGGACAGCGCTGGCCCTTTTTGCCGCTTCGGCGATCGGCCTCGTTGTCGCGCGAAGGGCAACCTTTGCCGCCGAGCTCGCCGGATGCCAGGTGGAGATCGGCGTCTCGGGCGCCATGGCGGCGGCGGCGGTGGTGGAGGCGGTAGGTGGGACAGCCAGGCAGGCTGCCGATGCGGCGGCCATCTCACTTCAGAACACCATGGGCTCGCCCTGCGACCCCGTGGCCGGAGCTTGCGAGGTGCCCTGTCACACCCGCAACGCGGTGGCGGCGTCGAGTGCTTTCACCTGCGCCGACCTCATCCTCGGCGGCTACGCAAACCCAATTCCGCTGGATGAGACCATCGATGCCTCGTACGAAGTTGGCAAAGCCCTCCCGAGCGAGCTCCGTTGCACTGCGAGGGGAGGCTGTGCCGTCACCCCGTCCGCGCTCGATCTTCCCCGGCTGCGATGACCGGCGAGGAATGACCTCGACTGGCGACCTGCTCGACAGGCCTACATCGGGAAGAACGCTACCAGCAGCCCGATGACTGCGAAAAGAACCAGGAACGGCACGAAGAAGTAGCCGACGATGTCGCGCGCCTGGATGCGGACGCCGACACCCATCACGGGCAGGACGGTGAGCAGGAAGAAGGGTTGCACGAGATTGGTGAGTGACTCGCCGTAGGCCACCGCCATGGCGATACGGCCAACATATCGGTTGAGCTCCGCTGTCCCTATGGGTCCGGCGAGCTCGCGTACGGCCTCGACCAGCGGTGGACCGATCACCGCCCACTCGCCGCCGGCCGAGGGGATCGAGAAATTGACCGCGCCGCCGAGGAAAAAGGCTGCGACAGGCAGGGTCTTCAGGGTTACCAGAGAAGCGATCCAGACCGCGACCGCCTTGCCCAGGCCGGTTGCCAACATGATGCCCATGATGCCGGCGTAAAACGGGTATTGAAAGACGATGCCCGAGATATTCGAGCAGGCCCGGCCCATCGCCACCACGTAGCGGATTGGTGTCCTGTGGAGCAGCATGCCAAAGATCAGGAAGCTGAAGATCATGATGTTGAGGTTGAGGTCGAAGCCTCGGCGGGAGAAATAGAGGACGATGTAGGCAAGGCCCATAACGACCACAAAGAGCTGCAGAATGGAGCTGTTGTTGAGCCGGTCGGACGGGTTCGGCTCCGAAGCCCTCAGGGCATCGGCCTCCTCGGCCACCGTCGTCTCCCCAGTGTCCTTCGAGTCTGTTCGGAGCTCATCGATCTCGATCGCCGCCTCCCTGGGCCGAAAGAAATACATGATGGCGGGGCCAACAATGAGGTAGACAGCAATGGTGGCCAGGTTGAGCGAGCTTCCGAGGGTCTCACTGGTTGGAATTGTGGTCGGCAGGAGGCCCGCCTCGATGAGGAAGTTTCCGGGGGTGTTGAGCACGAGGGGGATCGAGCTCGAAAGACCCACGACCCAGCTGCCGCTCGAGTAGAAGGCGCACGCTACGAGATATGGGTAATTGACGCCATGCACTCGTACCGCCAGCTCGCGGCCGAGGACGGCCGTCAACACAACCCAGCCCCAGCTCACCAGGGTCAGAAGGGCGCCGCCTACAAGTACGGTCAGGTAGACGGATCCGGGCCGGTTGATCGTGAGCGCTATGCGATCGATGAGGCGGGCCACCGGCGGTGACAGGGCGATCGCGTAGCCGGTGGCGAGGATCAGCACCATCTGCATCCCGAACTCGAGCAACATCCAGATTCCGTCGTACCAGCCGGTGAGGACTTCCACCGGGCTTGCCCTAACCCAGAGCATTGCCGTCACGGCGGTGAGGATGGTCAACAGCACCGCGAAGACGAACGGGTCCGGCAACCACCGCTTGATCAGATCTGCGCTCTTGGACGCGATGCGGACGAGCACTCCAATTCCCCCTTCAAGTAATCCTTGGTGTGACACGCATCATAATCGACACGAGATCTCAGATCAAAGTTCAGTTCTGCGCCCGGGCGAGGTCCGCTTCGGCGGCGATGAAGCCAAACGCCGCCCACCCGTCTTGAGCGACGATCTCCTCGAGCAACTCGGTGCCCCACTCTATGTCACCGTTGGCCAGGTGCCAGTTTGCGACGCCGTAGGCGACGGCGGCATTGGCCGGCGAAGAGCCCTCTTGCACGAGATCCGCTTCCTCGAGCTCGCCCTTATAGAAGAGGCAAAGCTGGTGGTAGGCCTGGTTCTCGATGATTTCCATGTCGGCGGTAATCGGTTGGAGAATTGCGAGGGCTTCCTCGTCTCGGCCCAGCCGGCGAAGCGTCATGTACCGCCAGTGAGCGGTGGATACCATCATGTCGTTATTGGCGGCCGACGCCGCCCTTTCCGCGTAGGCCTGCAGAGCACGTTCGTAATCTCCGGAGAGGTAGTAGGCGAGACCGAGGTGGTACCAGATATTGGAGTGGAGGGTCGAGACCGGGATGCCGAGGGCGTTTGGCAGACCGTCGGGCTCGATCTCATCGTCGGTGCCCTCGATGAGTGCGGCCGCGTAGTCGAGGTCTGCGATAGCCTTATCGAGCTGCCGGGTCGAGATGAAACGGTGCCCCCGATGGCGGTAGAGACGGGCATCCTCGGGATGGAGCTCGATACCATTGGAGATAATGCTGATGGCGTCCCGGTAGCGGCCGAGGTAGGCGACACGCCGTCCGTACCAGATGATGGCGTCGGTATCCGTGGGTGAAGTCTCCCAGATTTTTTTTGCCTCCTCGTATCTGGCGAGTGCCTCCGGAGATGGCGCTGGCGAAATAAGCGGCTGACCCAGGAATGAGGTCGCCTCGGGAGTTCTCGGGGGGGGCATCGGCTCCGGGCCCGCCTCCAGGTGTTCCTCGAGGAAGCGGGTCATCGTCCGACGCAGGTGGAGGCTGGTGCCATCGCCCTCGGAGATACCGTGGCTGCGGTTCGGATACGACATCATCTCGAACAGCTTGCCCTTTTTGACGAGCTCGTTGACCAGGAGCTCAAAGCCCTGGTAATGGACGTTGTCGTCGCCGGTGCCATGGATCAAAAGGAGATCACCTTCTAGGCTGCCGGCGTGGGTGATCGGCGACCCTTCGAGGAAGCCTTCGCTGTTGCTCTCGGGCAGGCCCATGTAGCGTTCCTGGTAGACGGTGTCGTAGAGCTTCTGGTCGGGGACAGATGCAACGGCGATACCCATCGAGTAGATGTGGGGGTAGCGGAAGAGGAGGTTCAGCGTCATCGAACCGCCGCCGCTCCAGCCCCAGACGCCGACCCTCTCGCGATCGATGAAAGGAAACCGTTCGAACATTGCCTCGACTCCCGCTGCCTGGTCGGTCGAAGCGAGGATCCCGATCTGCCGGTAGACCGACTTGCGCCACTCACGACCGCGTGGAGCCGGTGTGCCGCGATTATCGAGGCTGGCGACGATATAGCCCTTCTGCGCGAGGAGCAGGTGCCACATCCCGGAGCTTCGGCCCCATCGGTTCAGAACCGTCTGCCCGGCGGGTTCGCCGTAGACGTAGATCAGGAGAGGGTAGGTTTGCTCCGGATCGAAGCCAGGCGGCGTCATCATCCAGCCGTCGACTTCGACGTCGTCTGCGATTGCTATTCGAAATGCATTGACGGGCGTCTTTGCGACGGCGTCAACGGCCGCCCGTATCTTTTCGTTGTCTTGAAGGACCTGTTGCACGGAGTGATCGGGGAGCGATACGAGATCGGTGCTCGGAACGATTTCTCTCGACGAGAAACCATGAATGGCCCACCGTGCGTTGTCTGACATCTGGTAATCGTGGGTGCCGGCTGGTCCAGCCGGTGTGACCCGCCGAGGCGTGCCCTTGGCGTCAAGTGTTGTCCTGTAAAGGTACCGGCTGGTCGGGTCGTCGGGCGATGCCAGGAAATAGGCCCAGCCGCCGGCGTCGTCGATGTGCACGAGCTCGATGACGTCGTAATCGCCGGCCGTGACCAGTCGAATCTCCTCACCAGAACGGGACACGAGGTAGAGGTGGCGCCAGCCGTCACGCTCCGACAACCAGGTGAACCAGCTACCGTCATCGAGCCACTGCGGGTCGTCGTTTCGCATGTCGACCCAGGCCTCACCACTGTCGGTGAAGACCGGTCGGAGGGCCCCGGTGTCAGTGTTGCCAAGCATCATCCGGGCGGTGTTCTGCAATCGGTTGAGCTGGATGAGCCAAATCTCCTCGGAGCTCTCGGCCCAACCCATCTTCGGGATGTAGTGGCTGCGCGGGTCGTCCCCGGGCTCGAACCAGGTTGTGGTGCCACCGCCCGCCGGAATCACTCCCACCCGGCATGTCGAGTTCGCAGTCCCAACCTTGGGATAGGGAATCGGAGTCAGTGCCGGGTAGAGGGTGTCGGTGTTGTTGATGAGGTTGAAAATTCCGACGCCCTGGGAATCAAACTGCCAGTAGGCGAGGTGACGGCCGTCCGGGCTCCAGCGAAATCCGTCGCGGAGGCCGAACTCTTCCTCGTAAACCCAGTCCGAGGTTCCGTTGATGATGTGCTCGCCAACATCATTGGTCAGTTGGGTGACGGTGAGGTTTTCGAGATCCTGGACAAAGATATCCTTCAGGCCGAAATCGACCCAGGCGACCTTCGTGCCGTCGGGCGAGAGCTTGGCGAACATCATTGACGACTTCTCAACGTTGCCTCCGAGCTGCCGCAGACGGCCGCTGCCGATGTCGAGCAACCAGTAGTCGCCCCGGGTGTGGCGCCTCCACACCTTTTTGGTGTTGGTGAAGATCAGCAGCCGCCTGCCGTCCTCGGACCACAGGTAGTCGTCGATCTCGAGCGGATCCTCGCCCCCGGCGGGCACCAGCGAAGGCGCCGGGACAAGGATCGTGCGCTCCCCGGTCGCGGGGTCATAGCGCACGATCTCCTTGGCCTCCTCGGCCGTCACCGATGCCTCGAGAGTGGTATATCCCGAGCCGTCCTCCAGCCAGCGAGCGGGACCGAAGGTCTCGACCTCGAACTCTTCTTCCGCAAAGATCCTCTCCAGAGTCAGCGTCGACGGGTCGGACGCGTCCTCGGCTGCAATCCCGGCGTGGGTTGCGAGAAGGAGAAACAATGAGATGGCTGAGGCGGACCGGAAGACACTGTGGTGCATGGTTCCTCCTGTTGAGAGCCGCGCGAGCCTGCAATGCGGCGCCGGCGGCGCACAGCGATGATCTCATGGCCGACCTGAGGACGTAGGACGGATCGCGCCGGGTGAGAAATGACGGTTCTTGTGGATAGAAGATACGAACTCGGAGCCGAGTTTTGCGTAGACTGTCGTACATGCGTTGTATTCGGAACCTCCTTGACGGCGGGATATTGCTGCTGACGGCCGGTTTTGCGTTGTCGTGCGGCTGTGCACGGTTTTCGCACGCCGAGTCACCAGCCGGCATCGACGGCTACATTTGGCTCGACGTCAATTATGAACCGTTGCCATTCCAGGACCACGCGACGATCCAGGAGTGGCTGCGCTCAGCGAATGTCATCAGCCGGGAGAAGGTCGAGCGCGGGGTTGCAGAAGTGGAGAAGCTCGTACTCGAGCATGAGGGCATTCAATTCCACGCTGCGTTTCGGAGCGTCGACGTGACTGTACGGAAGGCTGCACCGAGGGGCGTGGGGAGGTCGACGAAGAAGTACCGGGACGCCGCCATCTTCGAGAGCGCCGCCTACGAGCTCAGCGAGCTGCTCGGCATAGGCCGCGTGCCGCCGGTTGTCGAGCGCCGCGTCGGAACCGAGAACGGCACGGTGCAGATTTGGATGGAGGGAACCCATCCCGAGGTTGTGCTGATCCAAGGGGACCAATTGCGGCCGCCCGACCGGTTGAGGTGGAATCAGCAGAAACAGATCATGTTCGTCTTCGACAACCTGATCTGCAACTCCGACCGAAACCAGGGCAACCTGCTGATCGATCGCGGTTGGAATATCTGGTTCATCGATCACACCCGCGCGTTCAAGCGGTCGTCCAAACTCATCTATCTCGACAAGCTGACGGCATGTGAGCGCAATCTGTGGACGTCGCTGCGTGAGGTTGACGACGAGACACTTCGTCTGCGACTGGAACCCTACCTGGAGAGCCAGGAGATCACGAAGCTATTGACCAGGCGTCGTACGCTGATCCGTCGCATTCAGTCGCTGATCGACAAGCACGGCGAAGAGACCGTCCTTTTCGACCTGCGGCCGCCCACCGGCGAGAGGGCGAACTGGAGTGACTGAGATCGCTTGGATCGAAGCGCGGAGGCACGCGGATTCTAACCACGGGTGTTCGGACCGATTTGGGAATTCCCGACGCGACGCGTCTCATCACACGCTTGACACGCGTGATTCGAAAACCCAAGATGCGCCAAAGTTTTCTCAATAAGAACTGGAGGAACGTCATGAAAAAGGCAAGCTATTTTTTGTTGGCTGCGACACTGGTCGTCGGAGTCGTTCATGGCCAGGAAGAAGGCGCCGTCCCCAAGATCACAGGCGCTGACGAGTTGGTCAAGGAGAAGGGCCGCTTCGCCGGAACCTGGATCCGCCCCGATGCGGATATCACCCTGTACAGCAAGCTCTATCTGTGGAGTCCGGTGTTCCAGTTCCGCGAAGGTGGCAAAGAAAAAGCTGGGACAACGATCGAAGCTTCACGGGGTAACGACGACCACTACGCGGTGAACGACGAGTCCAGGGCCAAGTTCGAGGAGATCGTCAACGATACCTTTGTCGAGGTTTTCGGCCGGAGCAAGATCTTCGAGTTGGTCGACGAGGTCGGTCCCGACACCCTCATCGCCGCAGTCGCGATGCTTGATATCGTCTCGGATGTTCCACCGAGCCGCCCAGGTGCCCAGGACACGTATCTGTCAGCGGTCGGTGAAGCGACCTTTCTCTTCGAACTCATCGACTCCGAGACCGGAGTGATTCAGGCCCGTTTCGGGGAGCGGCAGAGGATCCAACCGCGGTCACGGATGCGAGGAGTGAGCAGGAAACCGTCCAATTCCTCGACTGTAGAGACAGAGGTCAGGGTGTGGGCCGATCAGCTCGCCGAGGACTCCCGGCGGGCCCTGGAAAAGGCGCACAAAAAGGCGATGAAGGCCAAGAAATAGACCTCATCAACCCTCGGCTGCGTGCGGCGGGCAACCAGATCCAGCGCGGCCGCCCGGGAGCGAGAGGGTTAAGTGGAATGACTGAGATCGCGTCGTGCTCAAGGCGCGGAGGCGTGTTGAGTGGAATTTCAGGTGCTCGGATCGGGTTGGAAAATGCAGACGCGACCTGCCTCATCACGGGCTTGACACGCGTGATTCGAAAATTCAAAATGCGTCAGAGTTCTGTCAATGAGAACGGGAGGAACGTCATGAAAAAGGCAAGCTATTTTTTGTTGGCAGTGACCCTGGTCGTCGGTGTCGCCCACGGTCAGGAAGAAGCCGCCGTACCCGAAATCACAGGCGCTGACGATCTGGTCAAGGAGAAGGGCCGCTTCGCCGAAACCTGGATCCATCCCGATGCGGACATGACCCAGTACAGCAAGCTCTATCCGTGGCAATCGGTGTTCCAGTTCCGCGAAGGTGGCAAAGAAAAAGCCGGAACAACGATCGAAGCTTCACGGGGTAACGACGACCGCTACGCGGTGAACGACGAGTCCAGGGCCAAGTTCAAGGAGCTCGTCAGCGATACCTTTGTCAAGGTTCTCGGCCGGAGCAAGATCTTCGAGGTGGTCGACGAGGTCGGCCCCGATACCCTCATCGTCCGAGTCGCGATGCTTGACATCGTCTCGGACGTGCCACCGACCCGCCCAGGTGGCCAGGACACGTATCTGTCAGCGGTCGGTGAGGCGACCATTATCTTCGAACTCATCGACTCCGAGACCGGAGTGATTCAGGCCCGCGCCGGGGAGCGGCGGAGGATCCAACCACGATCACGGATGCAGGGAGTGAGCTCGGCCCCGGCCAATTCCTCGACCGTATGGGCAGAGGTCAAGATGTGGACCGATCAGCTCGCCGAGGACTTCCGGCGGGCCCTGGAAAAGGCGCACAAACAGGCGATAAAGGCCAAGAAATAGACCTCATTAACCCTCGGCTTCGTGCGGCGGGCGACCAGATCCAGCGCGGCCGCCAGGTCGTCCACGGCTTCGACGCGCAGAATGACGCAGCGCCGGGTGCGTTCGAAGTCCCGGGAGGTCAGCCAGGCCCGTCGTGCTCGGTCTGTTGCGGTGCCCGCGGCCTACCGCATCGTCGATCTGCGGGCCGCAGGCTCATCAGTATGAAAATGAGCGGTCCCATCGCGAGCGTCAGTATTTCGCGGAGGCGGTCGATATTCTCGCTCCTGAGAAGAGCTGCGCTCGGGCGGTGGTCCAGATTCCCTCCACGAAAAATTTACGGCCGGACCTCGTGCGGGTCTACCGATGGCGCGGGATCTGCGCCATACTTGGGCCATGGAACGCAAAACCTCCGAACGGCGAACCTACGTGGTGATCGCGCTGCTTTACGTCGCAGCGATGGTGACCTGGGGCTTACCCGTCGACGCCGGCGAATCGCTCTTCGCCGGTGACAAAATCTTTGAAATCAACCTTCGGGTCCCGCTTTCAAAGCTGATGCGGCAGGCAAAAAACGCCCCTGGGGTGAGCGGCAGCCTCGAACTCGATGACGGCACCTCGGTTCCAATGACCTGCAATAAGTACGGCATCAGCCGGCTCCGAGAATGCCAGCTCGCCTCCCTCGCGATGACCGTCACCGAGAACGACGTCCTCGACACTCCGTTCGAGGGTCAGCGGACCCTCCGGCTGGTGACGCCGTGTCGTCTCGGGGGCGACTACGACAAGTACACGATGCTCGAGTACCTGGTGTACCGGAGTTACGCGGTAGTTGCGGAACCGGCGCTGCAGGTCCGGCTCGTACGGGTGCGTTTCCAGGACAGCAAAAAACCGGGCAAGGACGGAGTGAGATACGCCTTTTTCATCGAGGACATCGGCGACGCCGCCGCTCGCGGTGGCCGGGCCTGGTTGGACATCCAGTCGCAACGGACCAGCGATCTGGACGCGACGCAGCTCACCGTGATGACCCTCTTCCAGTACATGGTGGGCAATACCGACTGGTCGGCGGTCAAGGGACGGCCCGATGACCGATGCTGTCACAACGTTGCCGTCTTCGGTGAAGAGGGCGGTGATCTCAACACCGTCCTACCTTTCGACTTCGACCAGACTGGCCTGGTGAACCCACCATACGCCGCCCCACCGGATCCCAGTTTGGGCATCCAGCGGATCACCGATCGGAAGTATCGCGGGCTCTGCGAGCACAACTACCAGCTGCCCGCCGCGATCACCCTCTTCAACGAAAAACGGCCCGAGCTCGAAGCCCTGTTCAGGCGCGACGAGCTCCCCTATCAGAAAGAGCGCGAGCGGGCGTTGAAGTTCATCGCCGGTTTCTACGACACGATCAATGATCCCCGGAAGCTCGAAAAGAAAATTCTCAGTACCTGCCGGTGAGCCCGGCTACTGCATTTCGGACCGGAGCAAATCGAGCTTGCTCGAGTACCTCCTCGTTTTCGATGAGGTCGGGTGCGCCCTGCGCCATACTGAGGGGGACCCCCGCCAGCAGTTTGTGGGGGGTTACCCTCCCGCCGTTGAGGCTCTTTGACCCGCTCCCACAGGCACATGCTACAATCCGCGATCGACTGAAGCTCGCCCATATCACGGGGGCCCGTGGTTGGTTGGGTCGGGAGGTGGCAATGCAAATCATTGTGCGGTGGATTGTGATCCTTTTTGCGGTGTTCGCGGCGATCCCGGCGGTGGCAGGGAACGTCGGATTCTTGGACACGGAAGGGGCGATTAAAACTGTCAAGGAGGGCCAGAGGCAGTACCAGGCCCTGGACGCATGGGCCAATCAGCGGGCCGAGGAGGTCGAAGCGATACAGAACCGCGTGACCGAACTCACCCAACAACTCAATACCCAGCGCACCGTCGCATCGACTGACGCTATCAGACAACTCGAGAGAGATCTCTTGCAGGCGCAGCGTGATCTCGAGGATGCCGGGAGGACGCTCCAACGCAACTTCGAGGCCAAAAAGATGGAGTTGCTCGCCCGGGTGGCGACTCGGGTCCGCGATTTGGCCGGCGAGTATGCCGCAGCCAATGGGTTTGACGCGATTTTTATGTTCGAATCGCAGCCGCTGGTTTACGTCGCCGAATCGGCCCTCATCACGGACGCCGTGATCCGGCTCTACGACGAGCGATTCCCGATCGAGTGAGGGTGAACACCTCCTCCTCCGAAAATGAGTCGGCTCATGGGCGGCCTCCTGACACATTACTGCATGGTGCGTGGCTTTTTCCGGTGTCCACCGGCGCCCTGAAACATTCCACGACCTTCTGACGTATTCTACGACTGTTGAGAAGGTTCAACGTTGGAGGCGCTGACCGTGAGAAAAGCAATACTCGTTGTTCTGACAGTGGCTCTTTCTACGTTTTTCAGCTTCGCCAGGGACTCGAGTTTCGGGGCTGGAACCAAAGGACTCGATGAGCTGAAGAAACAGAAGGGGCAATTCAAGACAACCCTGATACGCCCCGATGCGGATTTTTCGAAATACGCGAAGATCTATCCAAGAAGGGTATTGCTCCAGTTCCACGGTCCAGAGCAAAAGCAGGATCAAGCGACCACTGGCTCCATGGTTCGCAAGAAAAGCCGCGGTGCCCCAATTCCCGAGGGCGAGGATCTGGCGACCTTCAGGCAGATCATTACGGATGCATTCGTGGGTGAGCTGGGGAGTTGCGAACTCGTCGAATTGGTCGAGGGGGGCGGTCCGGAGACGCTCTTCGTGCGTGCCATGGTCACTGACATCGTGACCGATATCGCATCAAAGTCCGGGAAGTCGGGCAAGAACCCCAAACCCTTTTCTGTTCAGGGGGACATCACCTTTGATCTGATCGACGCTGAGACCGGGATCATTCTGGCCCGCGTCGGTGAGAGCAGGAAGAGCCGGAAGGCCGGCGATTCGGTGGAGCCTCCCGACGCCGGCGCAGAGTGGGTGAATATCTGGACCTGGGCCGAGCAGGCCGCAGCGGACCTTCGTCAGGAACTGGAACGAGTGCTCAGCGAGGGCCGCGGTTAGGCCGAAATCAAGGCGTCGATGACGGCGTTGAAGGTCGGGCTCGGACGCATCTCTTTCTCGGCCATCGCGTCAACCGGGAGGTAATATCCTCCGACGTCTGCCGGCCTTCCCTGGGCGGACAGCAGCTCTTCTGAGATCTTCGCTTCGTTCTCTTGGAGCTTTGCTGCCACCACGGCGAATCGGGCCTGTATCTCAGCGTCTTTGGTCTGCGCAGCCAAAGCCTGGGCCCAGTAGAGAGCCAGATAGAAGGTGCTGCCCCGGTTGTCGATCTCGTGGACCTTGCGCGAGGGGAGCCTTCCGTTCTCCAGGTACATCGCGATCGCTTCGTCAAGGGTCTCGGCGAGGATCGTGGCCTTTTCGTTGCCGGTGTTTTCGGCGACCATCTCAAGGGACGGCACCAAAGCACAATACTCTCCGAGCGAGTCCCACCTCAGGTGACCCTCAGCCAGGAACTGTTGCACGTGCTTGGGAGCCGAACCGCCTGCGCCGGTTTCGAAGAGCCCGCCGCCGTTCATCAGCGGCACGACCGACAGCATCCTGGCGCTCGTGCCGAGTTCGAGGATCGGGAAAAGATCCGTCAGGTAGTCTCGAAGGACGTTGCCCGTGGCCGCGATCGTGTCCTCGCCGCGACGGACTCTTTCGAGAGAAAATCTCATTGCATCGACCGGCTTCAAGATGCGGATGTCGAGACCGCTGGTGTCGTAATCCGGCAGGTACTTCTCGACCTTCTTGATGATCTCGGCGTCGTGGCCCCGCTCCTCGTCGAGCCAGAAAATAACCGGTGAACCGGAGGCTCGAGCTCTCGTCACAGCCAGCTTCACCCAGTTCTGAATCGGCGCGTCCTTGACCTGGCACATCCGGAAGATGTCGCCGACCTCGACTGTCTGCTCGAGGACGGTGGCGCCCGATGCGTCAACCACGCCGATCGTGCCGTCAGCTGGCGCCTCGAAGGTCTTGTCGTGGGACCCGTACTCCTCGGCCTTCTGGGCCATCAAACCGACATTGGCCACATTGCCCATTGTCGCCGGGTCGAACTGGCCGTTCTTCTTGGCGTCCTCGAGGATTTCCGCGTACATCGTCGCGTAGCTGCGGTCCGGCACCATGGCGATGCAGTCTTGGAGCTGGTCGTCCTTGTTCCACATCCTGCCGCCGTCGCGAACGATGTTGGGCATCGAGGCATCGACAATGACGTTGTTGGGGACGTGCAGGTTGGTGATGCCCTTCCTCGAGTCGACCATGGCCAGGTCGGGCCGGGTCTCGTAGACGGCGGCGATGTCCTTTTCGATCTCCGCCTTCTTGTCGGCCGGAAGCCGGTCGAGCTTTTCGAGTACATCGGCGAGGCCGTTGTTGACGTTGGCGCCGATTTCTTCGAGCGTCTCGGCGTGCTTGTCGAGCGCCTCCTTGTAGAACACGGAGACGCAGTGACCGAACATGATCGGATCGGAGATCTTCATCATGGTCGCTTTGAGGTGCAGGGACAGCAGAACGCCGTCTTTCTTGGCGACCTCGATCTGCTGGACATAGAACTCGCGCAAAGCGGCAACATTCATGACGGCGGTGTCGACGACCTCGTCTTTTTGCAGAGCCACCTTTTCCTTCAGCACGGTGGTCGTTCCGTCGCCGGCGACGAACTCGATTTTCACATCTGTTGCGTCGCTCATGGTGGTCGACTTCTCGCTTTCGAAGAAGTCCTTGCCGTTCATGTGGGCGACCCGAGCCTTCGACCCTGATTCGGGCCAGGGCTTCATCATCTTGTGCGGGTGCTTCTGCGCGAATTTCTTAACCGACACAGCCGGCCGGCGATCGGCGTTGCCTTCACGCAACACTGGGTTCACGGCCGATCCGAGACAGACGGCAAACCTCTCTCGAAGAGCCTTCTCCCTGTCATCCTTTGGCTCTTCGGGGAATTCGGGGATGTCGTATCCCTTGCCTTGAAGTTCCTCGATGGTGCTTTGCAGCTGCGGGATGGAAGCGCTGATATTCGGCAGCTTGATGATGTTGGCGTCCGCGGACTTGACGAGTAGACCGAGCTCTGAGAGGTGGTCAGGGATCTTCTGATCTTCGCTCAGCTTGTCGGGGAAGTTGGCAATGACGCGGCCCGCGAGCGAGATGTCTCGCGTTTCGACCTCGACACCGGAACCTCTGGTGTAGGCGCGGATTATGGGGAGCAGAGAATATGTTGCGAGTAACGGCGCCTCGTCGGTTTTTGTCCAGATGATCTTCGAGTCAGTCATGGTGCATCCTTGGTTTTTTTCATTGCCGTGACCCGGCAAGGCAGTCTAGCTTTTCCGGTGCCGGTTGTCAGCCTTATGGAAGCGTCGGATTTGCGATGATGGCGATGAACGCCAGCTCGATGAACGTAGGTCGCGACAGCCGCGGTGTGCGCGCTGAGAGGAGCTTCTAATGATCACACTTCTCGATACGCCGAGTACGAAGGCCTGACTGAGTGGCCATGCAACGGCCACAGGACCGATTCGCCTCGAACCGTCCAAGCCGACAGATGAACAGCATCGTCTTGGCGTTCTTCGCGTCTTTGCGGTAAAAAATGTCCCCACCGGCGACTGTGATCAGGCCCCGGGGTCCTGGCCAGCAGGGGGGCTAGTGCGAAGCCGAGAGCAGGGCCTCCATCTTGCTGGAGTAGTTGCGTTTCAATGCGTCGGTGGCGGCCACCTCCTCGGCGCGGGTGAGCCAACGGCGGGCGGCCACCTTGTCACCGCTCTGCAGGTAGGAGACGCCGAGCAGGAAGCAGAACAGGTCCTCGTTGGGCTTCTTGTGGGCGGCGTACTTCAGGTGGGAGATGGCTGTTGCGTAATCTCCGGAGAAGAAGGCCTCGCGGGCGAGGTGATAGCGGTAGTAGGGGTTCTGCTTTCGGTGGTTGATCACCTTCTTGAGGTAGGCGTCGGCGAGCTCCGTTTCGCCGCGACGGTGGTACAGCCCGGCGAGGGAGCTCGCGGCCATATCGTCATGCCGATCCACGGTCAGCGCCCGCAGGTAGGCAGCCTCGGCGTGGGAGGTGAGACCGTAGCGTCGGTACAGGGTGCCGAGGTTGGTCCACGCCGGCGAGAAGGAGCGGTCGCTGTCAAAGAGGGCCTTGCGAAAGTACGCCAGGGCGGTGGCGTTATCGCCGGCAAGCATGTGCTCGGTGCCCATATTGTTGTAGTAGTGGGCGAAGGCGCGGCTATCGGGAATCAACCGCCGGTCGTAGCCGGCGCGGAAATCGTCGATGTTGAAGTCCACCACGTGCTCGCCGGTGACGCCCAGGTCCACGTGCACGTTGACGTGCCGGTTGAGCACGTAGACGTCGTTGTCGAAGCTCCAGTCGGGAGGGATGTCCACCTCCTGGTAGCTCACATTCAGGCCCACGTCGCGGGCCATGGCCACGAACATGTTGCAAAAGGACAGGCAGTTGCCACGGCGGTCGGCAAAGGTCTGGGCAGCGGTGCGGGTCCGGTCGTCGTACTCGAGCCCGAAGCTGCCTTCGGTGATGATGGCGTAGAGCAATTGGTGCAGCTTGACAAAGCTGCCCGCGTCTCGGACCACGTAGCTGTCGAGGAATCGGACCATCTCGGGACTCACGGCCAGGATCTCGTCCTCGTCGACCAACCCCTGTGCCGGCTGACGCTGCCCGAGAGCTGTGCCGGAGAGCAGCTCCTCGACGGTGACCGGACTCGTCTTCGGGCGCACCGACGCCTGGGTGCATCCGAGCAGCAACAGAACCAGCGCAGCGCAACAGGTGATGCGGAGCCTCATACTCTAGTGTAAGTACAAAAGTCGGGTTTGGTTTCATTTCCGGCGCACAAAAAAACGGGCGGTCCCGCGAAGGACCGCCCGTGGTTGTCCAGAGACGCTGCTCTAGAAGGTGAAACGAAGGCTGGCGTGCACGTAGCGTCCCAGCGGGTCGTAGGCGCTGTAGAAGCTCCAGTTGGGATCGTCGGCATGGTCCGCACCTATTGGCGGGTCCTTGTCGAGCACGTTGTTGACACCCAAGGTGAACTGCATGTTGGCGCCGAAGTTGTAGCTGAACGCGAGGTCGAGCCAGTTGTAGGCGTCGATCCAGCCGATGTCGCTGGCCTCGTACGTGGCCTGGGTAGTCGGGTTATACAGAGACGGTTGGTCTTCGGCGGAGGTCTCGTTCCAGACCTTGGTCATGTAGCGCCATCCGAGCGAGAAGACGGCGTTGAAGTTGGTCTCCCAGCTCACGCGCAGCCGATGCTTCCAGTCGGGGTTGGGATCGCCGCAGGACCCCAGACCGAAGTAACCGACGCAGTCGTAACCGACGCCGGCCTGCTCGAAGGCGTTCTCCATGAAGTAGGTGCCGGCGAGATCGGTGTTGAGGAAGCCCGCGCTACCCAAGGAGGCCAGGTAGCTCAGGGAGAAGTCGACGCCGCTGTTGTCGTAGAGGCCCACGTTCTGGTAGGTGGTCACCACGAAACCGGCATTGGTGTTCCACAGCGAGCCGAACTGGTCACGGTTGATCAGGTCGCAGTACTGCGGATCGCCGGTATCGATGCACTGGTTCATGATCGTGCCGTAGGCGAGCGGGTCGATGGCGTCCTCGATTGAGATGTCGTAGTAGTCGACGGAGGCGGTGAAGCCGGGCAGGCCCGAGGGGGTGATCACGATACCAACGGTCATGGTTTTCGCGGTCTCGGGATCGAGGTCCGGGTTGCCGCCCTCAAAGGTGTTGTACTGGTTGGCCGGGTTGGGATCGATCTGGCCGTACTGGCCGGCGGTCACGCCCGTATTGGCGCACTCCGCCTGGGTCGCGGTCGGGTTCGGACCGGAGCACGGGTCGAAGGTGCCGCCCAAGTTGAGGCCGGCGGGCCGGAACATCTCGAAGATGTTGGCCGACCGGATCGCTTGGTTGTACGACACGCGGAACCTGAAGTCCGGGGTGGGCGCCCAGGAGAGCAGGGCCTTCCAGGTGTTTTGGCCGCCCGAGCTGGAGTAGTCGGAGTAGCGGTAGCCGAGCTCTGCCGAGAGGTCGTGGAAGCCTTTGGCATCCTGCACGAGGGGGATCAGGGCCTCGACGAAGACCTCGTTGACGTTGTAGGCGGCGTTGATTTGCTCGGCGCCACCTCCGGAGCCGGCCGAGCCCTGGACGTTGACCTCGTCCGGCTGCCGCCACATGGACTCGTTCCGGTGCTCGGCACCGGCCGCCACCTGGATGCCTTCATTGGCGGACGGCAGGGCCAAACCGTAACCCTCGAGGTCACCGGTGAAGGTGAGGTTGAGGACCTGGATCGCCGAGCCGCCGGAATCCAGGTAGCGGGTGTACATGTAGTCGATGGCCTCCTGGGTCACGCCCAGGCGGGGGTCGTCGACGATCTGGTTGCCGTTGTTGACGAAGATGTTCCAGGGCACGCAGCCGGCGTCGCCGGAGCGGCACACCCAGTTACCGTCCGCATCCTCGACGATGTCGAGGGCATTCTGCATACGGGTGATGTTGGCGTCGTTTCCGCCGATCTCCAAGAAGTTCATCTGCGTGTGCATGCCGTAGAGGTCGTAGCTCCACTGGTCCGAGAGGTCGCCGCGAAGACCGGCGAGCAGGCGGAAGTTGGTGTGGTTAAGGCGCCAGTCTCGCGGCCCGCCCTCGAGGCTGCGGCGGTTGATCGACACTGTGGCGATCTCGTCGTCAGCGTAGCCCCCCTGCACGCAGATGATGTCGTACTGCTGCGCGGACAGCATCGGGTTGTCGCAGTTGACGTTCGGGGCCACGTTGAAGTTGCCGGTCGGCGCGATCTGGGCAGTGGTCACGTCGTCCATGAACATTATTTCCATGTAACCCTCGGCGGCTTCGGTGAACGTGTAGGTGACGAAGGCGCCCGCGTTCCAACGCTCGTCCGGGCGCTGGAAGTGGTTCCACGGGCCGTAGTTGTAGACGTCGGTAACAGCATCGCGAGGGCGGAACTGGTCCGAGTTGTCGGCGACGATGAAATCGCCGATCTGGTCGTTGGCGAGGTCCGGGTCAGGATAGTTGGGCGAGTAGCGCGGGCGGAAGCGGCCCTGTGGCGTGGTGGAGGAGCCACCGCAGATCACGCCGTCGTCGGTGGCCCACGGCGAGCAGTTCGTGTAGTCGCGCTTGTCCTTGGTGAGCTCGTCCAGCTTGCGGAAGGTTACGTAGGCGCTGGCGTGGCCCCTGCCGTCGGCGAACTTGCCGCCGAAGGCCAGGTCGAGGTTGATGCCTTTACCATCGAAGGTGCTTCCGCTGGGTGGCGTGAAGTTGGCGTCGAGGTTTATCTGCTGGGCCTGGGCGTTGTCGTTGTTGTGCCAGTTCCCGCTGTAGCTGATGCCCCCTCGCATGCCCTCGAAGTCCTGGTCGATGATGAAGTTGACAACACCGGCTATAGCGTCGGAGCCGTACACAGCGGAGGCGCCGCCGGTGAGAATGTCGATGCGCTTCACCAGCGCGCTGGGGACGAAGTTGAGGTCAGCTGCCCAGGCGCCTCTGGGGTCACCCGGAGGCAGGCGGCGACCGTTGATCAGCACCAGGGTGCGGACCGAGCCCAGGTAACGCAGGTCCACCGTGGCGGTACCCGTGGCACCGTTGGCCAGGGTGGAGTTCTGGCGGGCAAAGGCCTGCGGCAGCTGGTTGACCAGGTCCTCGATACGGGTCAGGCCCGAGAAGGTGATCTCCTCCACGCCGAGGACCGCGACCGGGCTCAGGCCCTCCACGTTGGGGCGCGGGATGAGGGTACCGGTGACGGTGATTTCCTCTTCGAACGACTTCTCCATCGCCGCGGCGATGAGTTCGTCTTCGGATGGTTCTTCGGCCTCTTGTGCCATTGCTACCGGGCTCAAGCCCATCAGCACTATCGAGATGGCGAGGACGCCAACCCAATAAGCTGGGCGAAGAGTCAGAGATTTTCCAACGCACAGTTCCATATCATTCCTCCTTGGTTCCTTAGTTAAAAAAACGTCTGTTCCAATTGCACACCGAAGGCTCCCGGTCTGCCGATCGGTCCTTGCGGTGCGCGGACCAGCCGTACACCCCTCCTTTCATGAGGCGTAATGCGCCGTAAAAGCGCCGATTGGTCTGGGTTTTGATGCTTCGCTCTGTAAACATAAAAACATCTTCAACCTCATATGCAAAAACTGCACCATTTTCAACCTCGAATTCCTATGAAATGGCGCGCGCTATTGCAGTCGGTGTCGCAGTCAGCCAACAGCGATGGTGCCCGGATGCGATGATTTTGTAAATTTTTGATTAGTATAGCTTTAAGTTGCTCCCGCTCGCGCCAGGAGATCGCTTTGAGACGGGTGGCGGCACGACGTCAGGGCGCGGCCGTATCTCTCATGTCGGTTCAGCGCGGATGCCGCATATCCGGATTGTCGTATGTCATGCACGAGATCCCGGAGTTAATATCGAGAATTATTACCATTTAGAGGTAGACATTCTGCGACTGTGGCCGTCGATCGTCGCAACCCAGCCGGCGGCCGTCCAACCCGTCTCGCGAGATCCAGCCCGGTTGTTCTGGCCGGATGCCGGCACCACTTGGTTTCATCGACAATAAATGGCGACGTTCAATACAATTGCAATTGATTCCGAGTCTTAAATTGTCCGGAGGCCAAACAGATCGACCTCGCGCCGGCGTTTGGCGCGAGGGGCAAGCTTCGGTCCGCCTCGAGCTCAGGATTGGTTCAGGTACTTCAGGAGCTCCGTGGCAGTGGATGCCTCAGGGTCATCCGGTGCCAGGGCGATGAACTGTTCGAGATGGGGCTTGGCCTCCTCGATGCGCTCCTCGTTTACGTAGATCAGCGCCAGCAGGTAGTGTGAGTGGGGGTGACCCGGGTCCACCTGCAGAACCTTCTTGAACCGCTTCTCCGCCTCCACCATGTCATCGGCGTCGTAAGACTCGAATGCCATCGCCAGGAGGCTGTTGCGTGCGATCTCGGGCTCCACCTTGGCCAGGTCGACCAGGGCGTCCATGATCCTGTCGGTGTCGCCGAGCTCGAGCGCCGCGTTGTAGCGGAGACGAATGGCCTGCTCGTTGTCGGGATCGGACTTGAGCAGCGTTTCTGTCGCATCGAGAGACTCCTCGTAGCGCCCGATCTCCAGCGCCGAAAGGGCGGTGCCGAGGAGCGCCGCGGTCAGGTTCGGGTCGAGCTCGAGGGCCTGCTTGAACAAGGCGTAGGCACCTTCGTAGTCATTGGTCTTGGTGAGGGCCACCGCCTCGTTGTGCAAACGCTGGGCCTCGGCCGCCTGGAGGCCGACGTCCTCGAGGTCCTTGAGTGCCTGGAGGGTCTTTTCCATGTCACCCAGCTGCTTGTAGGCCTCCCACCGCAACCGCCATACCGCCTCGCCGGTGGCGCCGAGCTCGATGGCCTTCTCCGCGGCCTCGACCGCGCCCAGGTAATCCCCCTTGAACAGCTTCGCCCGGCTGAGCGCCTCCCACACGTTGAAGAGCGAAGGATCGTGACCCACAGCCTCCTCGAGCTTGGCGACGGCGGTCTCGTAGTCCTTGCGGTTGAACGCGGCGACGCCGGCGTTATACGCCTCGATGGCGGGCTCTGAGGTGGTATTGAGCACCACCGACTGCACCGTGGCGTCGCCCGGGTGCATGATGTAGGTTTCGCGCATTTTGCCCTGGCGGAGCAAGGTGAGACCCGCGGTGAAGGGCAGGTAGCCGTCCTTGGAAAAGGCGAGCTTGTAGGTCACGTCGATGAAGTCGAAGTTGATCGTGAAGGCGCCCTTCGCGTTCGTGGTGTCGGTGTCCTCGAAGGAGGAGACCTCGTCGCAGGTGGCGATCACGTTCACGCCTTCAATCGGGTTCCCCTCGGGATCGAGGACCGTGCCGACGATGCGGCCCTTGTTCACCGCCATTGCCATGCCGGGTATGGTGAGTAGTACTACCAGGATCCATACGATCGTTCCGGTTTTCGAACCCATCTTGATTGCCTCTCTCGCGCGGGTCGGAAGGACTCCCATCGAGAGAAAAGCCCTTTACAGGTATCCGCGCAGATCTTGGTCACCGGTCGTCACCGCCGGCCGGTCTTCGGTGTCAGTTTAACGCGCCAGATGGTTTTCGCAAGTCCGTGGCGAATCAGTCGCCCGTGCGGGATTCGACCAACGCCTCGGCGGCCTCGCTGTTCTCCACCTCCTCGAGGTTGATGATCCGACAGCGTCTGGCGCCGTGGCCCTGCTGCTGGAAGGCGAGAAACGAAAAACTGTCGTTGCACACCTGGGAGGAGGTTTCCGCGATCGTGACGCCGCGGGCGAAGTTCAAACCGGTGCAGATCTCCTCGAGCGTGAGCAGGTACCTTTTGCTGACCGAGACCTTGATGACGACATGGTGATCGCCGATGGGCTCGTATGAGTTGATCTGCTGCACCCGAACGCAGACCCGGTCGGTGGCCGATGCCGCATCGGTCGGCTGGCTGCTCGCACAGCCCGCCAGGCCGAGACCGGCCACCACCGCAACGGCCAATAAACAAGTCCTTCTCAAGTTCCCTCCCTGCGAGCCCGGCCCTCAGCTATGCTCCGGGCTCGCTGTCGTGATCTTGTCGTACGACGCCCGGTTTGTGGTCTCGTCGAGCACACCTGCGGCGACGCTGTGTTCGCCGGTGCCGAGAAGCATTCGATGCTGTATGTCGAACGCGCCCCGGCGACGATTTTCGTACTCGGAGATGGGCACCCGGAGCTCGTGTTCAGTTCGCACCACGTCGCTCCTCCGACCTTCGATGTCTCTGGTGGCAAAAAAAACCACCACCCGCCCCACGTACTCGTCGCCTTGAGCCACCAACGCAACCGATTCCACAGGCACGGACACCGCCACCGGCAGCATCCACTGCTCCGGGGTCATCTGCTCCCAGGGACCGTGCGAGACCGCAATACCCATGTCGTTGCCGGGCACATCCCGGACGAGGGCGGAGGTCACCTTGTCCTGCACCCTCGACGGCAGGGATTTCTCGACCAGCGTATGGCGGTAGCGAAGCTGGTGCTCCTGCTCCACGTCGAGGTGGACGTCGATGAGGTGAACCTTGTCCGCGGCTGAGCCCGTGAAGGTGAGACCCAGCAGGTAATAGGTGAGCATTTCGTCTCTCAGGCGGTCGCAGCCAGCGGCGAATTCGTCGGTATCCACGATCGCCAGACCTCCGGTCGTGTTCGCCAGCATCCTGAGGGCGGCCTGCCGATTCTCCCGGGTGAGGCGGTGGGCTGTGGCACTGCGGCGGTCGACGCCAGTGCCCAGGGCCTGCGGCCCATGATCGGCACCGGAGGCGTCGATGGTGTGGATGGTGATGTCGAAGGAGTTGGCCGCATCCGCCAGCGCCTCGTAGCGGCGGGTGAGCTTGTAGGGCATGGACATCGTCTGTCGGTTGTTGTTGACGTCCATTCGGGACAGCTCGTAAAGGAGGTCCCTTCCGATGATTGAAGGCAGACCGTTGGAGACGTAAACAAGGTGTTTGCGTCCGTTGATGGCGCTCATGGTGGACATGAACTCGTACACGGCATCCAGCGATCGGTACAACACACGGCTTTCCTCATCCATGAAGATCTCGATGGCCTGGTAGAGGTCGCGCAGCTCATACTGCAGAGTGCTGTTGGCCTGGCCTCTTTTTTGGGAGTTGCGATTCATGCTGCGCTGGATCTTGGCTCGATCCTCCATGCGTTTGTCCTGGCCCTCCTCCTCCATTCGGAGTCCCCTGAGAGCATCGATGAGCTCTCTTTCGTCGTTGGTGAACGGCTGGACGATGTCGGCGAAACCATCGAAGTAGACAACCATCATCTGCACGTACTCGGGAGCGATGGAACGGGCAAACGACTGCAGCGGACCCAGCAATCGGTTGCGTTCCGAGAGCAGCAGGTTCGGATTGTCGATGAAGATGGTGATGTACACCGGCTCGGGTTGCTGGCTGGAAACAGCAGCCGAACCCGTGGGGTCGGCGGGAGCTTCAATGGCAGGGTCGCCACTGGCGACGGACGACGCTGCAAACGCCGAGAAAGCTGTAATCGGGACCTCCTCACCGTCCTGCGAAACTCGGAAGTTGTCGCGCACCAACCCGGGGATCGGCTGATCCTCGGTGTCGCGCACACTCACGGTCAGGTTGGTGAGCGTGGACTCCTCTGGGTCCGCCGGGGTCAGGCCGCCCACCACCTCGCCTTCGGTGGCCGCGGCGTGATCGCACACAGGAATGACGAGCCCCACCAGGAGGCCGAGAACGATGAGGGACCTGCGATGGTTCACGGTCTGTTCACCTCCGTGGCCGATCTTGTTCGGGTACTCCTGATGCACACAGGTCAGCGCGAGATTGGCGAAGCGCTCCACCGAAAGGCATCGAGGGCCGGTGGTGGTGTCGCCACCACGCCGAGAGGCGGGAGGGACAGAACTGACAGGGCCGACAGCATCAGCTCTCCTCCTACTTGGGCTCTGTGGTGATGACGAAGGGGCGATCACCCTCCATGAAGCTGACCTCGACGATGGTCTTCCTGCGATCCGAGACGGGCACCACGGCGGAGAGGGTGCGGCCGCCCCATTCCACCACCATCCGGTGATCCCCCGCCGGAATATGCGTGATGTTCAGTATCCGATGTTGTTTGTCATAGTACTTGCCGGCGAAGCGCACCTCACAGCTCATGGGTTTGCTGATCACTCGGACTGAGCCTTTGCCTTCGGCGCCGCCCGCCTCCACCTTGCCGTCGATGAGGTTGCCACGCACGATGGTGGCGGTATCCGACTGGACGAAGAAAGTATCGCTGATCGTCTCGTAGCCCACCTTGGAAAAGCTGATGGTATGGCGGCCGATCACCAGATCCGAGAGGGTCAGCGTCGGCCTGTTCTTGGTTTCGGTTCTGGTGCCGTCGATCTCCACCACGCAGTTCTGCGGCGCGGAGGTGATCACCAGGATGCCGACCGCCGGTTTGAGGGGAGCGGGAGTAGGCGCAACGGGCTCGGGTTCCGGCGGGAGCGGCACCAGCGCGTCCACCTTGATCTCGACCGGCAGGTCGGTGACCTCCACTTCAAAGGCCTGGGGCACATATCCTTCCTTTTCCACTCGGATGATGTGCGAACCATTGCGGACGTCCGCAAGGAAGAAACCGTCCTCCTTGGCACTGGAGGTGCCCGCCAGTTTGTCGTCGAGATAGATACGCAACCCTGGTTCGCAGATGACCTGGATGTCTCCAGCCAAAGAGATGTTGGCTGTCACCAGCACCAAGATGAGAAAAATGCACGTCCGACGAGTCATGTTTCCTCCGGTCACAAATCAAAAACCTTTCGGCACAGTATTGTCGCACGGTTATCTGGATCACAGGGTGCGCTGTCAAGACGGGACGACGCGATCAACGGCCGAGCCGGTGCGGGGCCGCCTGGGGACGCGAAATCGGCGTAGGAGATGGCTTCCAGCGTCCTTACGCCCTCCTCCATCTCTATCGGCACGACCGTTGGCCCCCAGGCGACCTGGATCGTAGAAGCGTCGGGGATGCTGGCGACCAGCCAGTCCGATGGTGCGCCCACCAGCCCGATCCGCGCCCGTTGCTTCGAGCGCTCGGAGGTAGTCGCCGGTGATGGCGTCGAACGCTTCCTCTGCGAGAAGGGAACTCGGTTGAACGGGAAGAAAGCCGAAAACCTGCGACATGGGGCTGCCGTTCTTGAATAGTACTGGATGTCGTGAGGCTTCGCCCGTCAGTGTCTGCGATATCCTCGAAAGAGCGGGCACGACGATGTTGCTTCCAATCGGCCACGATGAGACTACTTTACGGCGTATGCCGTGGGTAACGCTGGCGATCATCGGCTGCTGCCTGGTGGCGTTCATCCTCACGGCCATCGCCCCATCAGGCGAGGACCGTGTTGCGTTTGCCGAGCAAGTTGCAATCGAGTATTTCCTCGATCATCCCTATCTCCAGCTCGACGAGCGATTCAAAGGCTACACCTATTACTCACTGAAGCAGCAGCGGGAGCGCCAGACCATTTCTCCGCCCGACGATCTGGAGGAACTCCAACTCGAGCAGTTCGAACTCGACGCCCAGGTTGAAGCCTTTTACGAGGTCCGCGGCGGAACGCCGTATTTCCGTTGGGGCCTCGTTCCGACCCAACAGCGTCCCGTCTCGTGGTTCACACATATGCTCATGCACGTCGGTCTGCTCCACCTCTTCGGCAACCTCTTCATCCTCTATCTCGCGGGCCCACCGCTCGAGGATGCCTGGGGACATTTGGGATTCGCCATTTTCTACGTTGTCGCTGGATTGGTAGCGGCCTTCTTCTTTATCGCCGGTTTTCCAGATATCGACGAGCCTTTGATCGGCGCTTCCGGAGCTATCGCCGGTGTCATGGGGGCCTTTGCCGTTCGCTACTGGAATACCAGGATCACCTTTTTCTACTTTTTCTTCTTCTTCAAGATTTATACCGGGACCTTTACGGCGCCGGCGTGGCTGACCCTTGGTCTGTGGATGCTGAGTCAACTCGCCTTTGCGAGTGGATGGTGGGCGTTCGTGAGCACGGCCGATATGGGCGAGGTGGCGTTCGAAGCCCACATCGCCGGTTTCATCTTTGGTGTCGGGGTTGCTTTCCTTGTCAGAAAACTGGCTCTCGAGGAGCGATTCCTCGATCCGTTGCGCTGACGCGGCTCGCCCGCATGGCGGATCGACTTGGTATTCGGGTGCTCTATGCCGAGGTCTGAGCTGCGCTGACTCGTGACCGCGAATGACGGTTTACTCGAGAGGGCTCTCCGAGTAGATCTTCATCGCGTCATACAACGCTCCGTTTTCAAGCACGATGTCGTCTGAATTTCCGAATTCGCCGTCTGGTCCCGAAGAAATGATGTTGTACTTGTCGACCCGCAGTCGCCGGTAGAGGAAGCGGTTATCCCAACCGTCACGAAAACCGAGATCTCCGGAGAGCTCCGGGGGCAGTTCTTCGAGCGCTTCCGGATACGAATTTCCGCCCTCGAAATTTGTCCCCATGTACAAATTGAGGATCGGGCCCCACTCGAGCATCCTCTTTTCAGTCACGGCTCGCCCACCACCGCAGGCGATTCCGACGACAGCCAATGCCACCAATACACAGAGCCGTTTCTTCATGCCTTCCTCCTCAGCCTTCCATCAACACCAAATTCGACTCTCATCTGGAGATCGGAACCTCTTTGCGACCGATTCGACGGTAGACCTTGCCTTTGGCAAAGGAAAACCGTGCGGTCTCTGCGCCGGCCGTCAGGGTGAGGCGAACCTTTTCGGCGCATGCAGGCACCCGGATGGCTTGACCGGGTTCCCAGCGCGAGATGTTCTCCTCGCCGCAGGGGCGGGTTGTTCCTTCGCTTTCGAAGGCCTCGATGACGAGGAGAGCGTTTTTCAAAACGCGGTCGTTCGAATTCACCACCTCGAGCCATCCTTTTTCGGGCTGGTTGACTGCGATGGTCAATTCCATCGAGTCGCAGGCGGCAAGGCCTGCGGCCAGCATGAACACGAGGATGGTCCTCATCGGATTCATTTGCCCTCTTTGAAAATTCACCCCACCATTTTATGGGAATCTTGCCAATCGGCACCGTCACACCAGCTCTGGAGCCGGCGAAGGTGGTGGCCGAATACCAGGACGAGGTGGTTGCCCAGCGGCGCACGCAGCAGGTCGGCGACGGTACCGCCGCCCGTGAGGCGGATCTCCACTTGGGTGCGGCAAAGATTTTCAGCTTTGCCGGTACGCAGGATTTCGCCCTCCGCAAGCCAGATTTGATCCATTTTTTTGCCGCCGATGCGCAGCACGGTGACCGGCCCGGTCGGGAGTGTTCCCTGGATCCCAACGCCCATCCCCGACTCGAAGTGCGAGCGAAGGCGATAGCTCTCCACCAGCGTGCGCGGGACGGTGCAATGCGCCAGCCAAAGAGTGTTGTTTGCGGAATCGAGCTGCGCCGGGTTCGCCATCCACGGCGTGACGCCGAGCAGTTTTTGCACCCACAGCAGACCGACGGTACTGACAAGGTCGCCCTCGCACCCGGCGATGACGCCTTCGTCGGTGAGTTGGGCCAGCGCAAAGCACCCGGTGGTTTGTTGACGCTGTACGAAATCGAAGCAGCGAACGGTCAGCGCATCGAGTTCGTTGGTGGTGACCACCTTTTTCAGAGCGAGGTAGACCCTGGCGACGTCCTCCAGCTCGCTGGACGTTGGTTCGCACACCTCGGCAGCGCCTGCAACGAACGCGTCCACATGCGGTTCGATGTTGGCGTCGGAGATAGATTCCAGCATCTTCACGACCTCCTCCATCTCTACCGGCACGACCGTTGGGCCCCAGGCGTCTTGGACCGTGGCCGGGTCGGGGCTGCTGGCGACGAGCCAATTCGATGGTGTGCCCACCAGCCCGATGCGCGCTCGTTGCATCGCCTGTCGCACCTCGATGTCGTGCAGCGCATCGGCGATTTCGCTCAGGCCCGTCGCATCGTCCGGTCCATTGAGATAGAAGATGCGACCGTGAGCACCGTCCTGTTGCAGGCGTGCCAACACCTCGAGGGCTGATGGAAGTGAGTTGTTGCCTGGATGGGCGACCAGAAAAAGGGGTTCGCCGGCCGCGGTCCGCTGGCGCTCCGCCCAGACCTCGAGGATGACCTCCTCAGTGCCGCCCGTGGCCACCAAAAGGACGAGTTGGGCCTTGTCTTCGGGGATCGGATCGGCGGCCCAGCGCTCGCCGCCCATGGTTTCGAGCGCGCGGATGTAATTGCCCGTGATCGCGGTGAACGCATCTTCGTCGAGGAAAGAGCTCGGTTGAATGGGGATAAAGCCGAAATCGTGAGTCATGAGGGCCCCCGTTGATGAGATGGTACTGGATGTCGGGCCCCTTGGCGGCCAACCGCCCCATCCTGGCACTCTCGGGTTGCCGGGGATTGGCCGATTCAGGGTGTGCGCTGAGGCTGCAGTCCGACCGGTCCGGTTTTCTCAGTGGACCACGCCCAGGTCGTCGGGTCGTCGTCGAACTCCGGAAGCCTCGGACTCCGTCCGCGCTCGAATTCCGTCCTCCAACTCCACACCGTGGCGTATTTGAGGAAGCAGCCATAGGTGGGCACGCCGCACATGATGAGGCCGCGGACCCCTTCGAGTACGCCGAGTTGGAGAAAATAGGTGCGGAGGAAGCGCCACGCCGGTCTGCCGAGAACATGCCACAGACCGACATTTCGGCGGCCATCGCGCCACAGCTGGGCTGCGCCCCAGAACGCGTAGCGGCGTGTCCTTTCCGTGTACTCCTCGAGGGTGTCGACCATGTGATGATCGAGGAAAGCGTCGAGAATCTCTGGTCTTTGCCGGGTCTGCATGTCGGCGTGTACGCGGCGGTTCGGGTAGCGGGCGTCGCCACGATGGAAGAAACGGACAACCCGGTCGTGCTGCCAGCCTGAATAATGGACCTCTCCGCCCAGGGCGTGAGTCCTGCGCTTGATGGTGAAAGCCGTTGCAGCAACCGGCGCAACCAAGATGTTCTCGATCTCACTCCGCAGCTCCGGAGTGACGACCTCGTCGGCGTCGAGGATCAGAATCCAGTCGTGGTGACAGCGGTCGATCGCCCAGTTTTTTTGCGATGCGGCGCCGAAGTATGTACGGCGGATTACGCGGACACCGTCGTATCGACCTGCGATCTCGCGGGTGTCATCAGTCGAGTGCGAGTCGACGACCAGGATCTCGTCGCACCATGTCAGCGATTCGAGGCACTCGGCGATGCAGTCGGCCTCATTGAAGGTGGTGATGATCGCCGAGACTCGACGCCGCTGTGTCTCGAGTTCTCCCTCATTTGCCGACACCGGGAGGAGAGGCGTAGGCCGGCCCTCCCGGGATGCAGCATTTTCCGGAGCGGGTGCGGGGTAGGCAGTCATTCGTGCAAGTTCCAGGTAATCATTCGGCTCCCATTGTGCCTTCGGAAAGGCGCAGTCGTTTATCTGTGTACGAAGTAAAATTGCAGTGCATCCATAGGAATTCCCTATGGCCGGCACCCTGAGTGATGATTGGGGCTCCTACGCCTTGATGCGTTCCATTTTTGGATCGTACATCGGCCTCAGGGAAACATCGGCCGGGTACCTTTTACCGGCGATGTCGACTTCCCATTCGCCCTCTTGGAGATAGGCCTTGTTGATGGGCTCGCCAGCTTCGATCATCGCCAGACCCACGGCGCCACCGAGGGTGAAGCCGTAGCTCGCCGCGCGGATATAGCCGACCGCCTTGTTATTTCGATAGATGACCTCGGCGTGATAGAGCAGCGGCTCGGGGTCCTTGACGAGCACCTGCAGCAGGCGCCGGTCGTAGGCGGGTCCCTGCGCCTTCTTCTCGACGCAGTAGGCCTTGCCGATGAAGTCCGGTTTGTTCAGATCCACGACAAACCCGAGACCGGTCTCGAGGGCGTCGTCGGTGTTGTCGATGTCGTGACCATAATCGCGGTAGCCCTTCTCCATGCGCAGGCTGCCAAGGGCCTTGAGGCCGGCGTGGCGCAGGCCGAAGTTCTTGCCCGCCTCGACCACGTGCTCGTAGACGTGCACCGCCTGCTCTGCGGGGATGTTGAGCTCGTAGCCGAGCTCGCCGACGTAGGTGATGCGGTTGCACTGCAGACGGGCGTATCCGATGTCGATCTCGCGCGCCGTGCGGAATGGGAAGGCTTGGTTGGACAGATCCGCCGAGGTGATCGACTGCAGCAGCTCGCGCGATCTCGGTCCCTGCACGTTGAGCTGGCCGACGCCGCCCGTGATGTCGGTCATGAAGCAGTGGGCGTCCGTGGGAATGTGGCGACTGAGCCAGGTTTCGACGTGGCGGTGCATGGTGTCGGTGACCACCACGATGAACTCCTCCTCGGTCAGCTTGGTGACCGTGATGTCGGCTTCTACCTTGCCGCGTTCGTTGAGCCACTGGGTGTAGGTGATGGTCTCGACCGGGCCGTTGACGCTGTTAGCCGAGATGTGGTCGAGCACCTTGCCGGCATCGCGCCCCTGGACCAGGAACTTGCCCATGAAGGTCATGTCCATGGCGATGACCCCCTCGCGGCAGGCCCGGTGCTCCGCCTCCCAGTACGGGAACCAGTTCTGACGACCCCAGGAGAGTTTCTCGACTACCGGTTCCTTGCCCTCGGGCGCGTACCACGCCGGACTTTCCCAGCCGCTTACATCGGTGAAGAACGCGCGCTGATCTCTCAAACGATCGTGAAACGGTGAACGCTTGCAGTCGCGCGCGGTCTGCGGCACGCGGGTCGGGTAGTGGCGACGGTAGACCATCCCCAGGGTTTCGACGACGCGGGTTTTGCGGTACTCAGGGTTGCACTGATAGTGGTGGAAGCGATCCACATTAATGGGGGTGATGTCGGCGCCGGGGTCGCCGGTGGTGATCCACTGGGCCATGATCTTGCCAAGACCACCGGCGGTGATGATACCGATCGAGTTGAGCCCTGCGGCGACGAAGTAGTTTGCGATCTCCGGTGCCTCGCCGAAGGCCACGCCCAGGTCGGGGGTGAAGCTCTCCGGGCCGCAGAAGAACTTCGAGATGCCGACCTCGTTCGAGATCGGAATGCGGCTCATGGCCTTCTCCAGGAAGGGCGTCATGCGGTCCCAGTCGGGCGCGATCTCGCCGAAGGAGAAATCTTCGGGCACACCGTCCACCATCCACGGCGCGCACACCGGCTCGAAGAGACCGATCATCAGACCGCCGGTCTCTTCCCGGTAGTAGCCGTGGCAGGAGGGGTCCTCGATGATGGGGAGGTCGCGCGTCATGCCCTCGAAGGGCTCGGTGATGAGGTAGTAGTGCTCGGTCGACTGGTTGGGGATGCTGATGCCCGAGAGGTCGCCGAGTTGCCGTGCCCACATGCCGGCGCAGTTGACCACGAACTCGGCTTCGATCTCACCCTGCGTGGTCATCACGCCCTTAGCGCGGCCGTTCTCGGTGGTGACGCCGGTGACCGACACGCCCTCGAGAATCTTCACACCGTGTTGGCGTGCGCCCTTGGCCAGAGACATGGTGGCGTCCACCGGGTTGACACGCCCGTCCTGCGGCAGATAGAAGCCTGCCTCGATGTCGTCAACCTTGGCCAGCGGGAAGAGCTTCTTGATCTCGTCGGGGCCGATCTCCTCGACATCGTTACCGAGCATCCGGTTGAAAGCAGCCACCCGGCGGTATTCCTCGACGCGGTCTGGATCGGCGGCCAGTTCGATAAAACCGATGGGTTCGAAGCCGGTGGCAAGCCCGGTCTCCTCCTCGAGGCGCTCGTAGAGATCGCGCGTGTACATGCGCATCTCGACCGAGGTCTCCGACGTCGAACCGAAGGTGGTCATCAAACCCGCCGCATGCCAGGTAGTGCCGCTGGTCAACTGGTCGCGTTCCAGCAGGACCACGTCCTTCCAACCGAGGTGGGCCAGGTGGTAGGCCACCGAAGAACCGATGACTCCGCCACCGACGATGACGACGCGTGTTTTTTCGGGTAGATCCTGGTTGGCCATCAAGACTCCTTCCCCTCTTCCTCGGAAGACTCTACGCATAATCGTTCAATGGGTCAAAAGCGGAGCCAGGGCAAAGAGTCGAGGTGCCAGGTTTGCGGATGTTGCGCATCACCGCGAATGAAGAATTTTCTACGGGCAGGCTGAAAGCACGAAGATGCGCAACATCCGCAAACCTGGCACCGCATCCTTTGCATTTCTTTACGAGCGGTTCCGGCTTCTTCAGGGACGAGGATGGTTCTGGGGGGTAAGATGTTCTCGGATCGGCGGGGTGCGGATCTCTCGAGAAGTTTCGGGCGCACCTGGCAGCGGCCCGCCGGTCGCGGAAAGTCTGGAGGAGCACCGTGAGACACTCCAATATTTTGAATTTGCTATTCATCGTGGCCCTGGTCGGAGTCATTCAGGTATCCGATGCGGCGGGTCAAGGCCGCGGTAACGGTAAGGGCATGGGGTCTGGCGGCGGCGCCTGCGAGGGTGTGATCGGCGAGCGTTTCGAGAGCCTGCCCTTGCAGGAGTTCAGCACCGCGGAGCGCAACGCTCTGATTCGCATTCGCGAGGACGAAAAGCTCGCCCGTGACGTCTACACGACGCTTGGAGAAAAGTGGGATTTGCCCATCTTCGACAACATAGCGCTCGCCGAGCAGCACCACATGGAACTCACAGCACTCCTCGTCACCCGGTACGAGATAAAGGATCCCGTCGTCGACGATGCGACCGGCGCATTCACCGATCCCGAACTGCGCGCTCTCTACGTCAAGCTGGTCGCCAAAGGCCAGGAGTCGATGGAGAACGCCCTCGGGGTGGGCGCCACCATCGAGGACCTCGATCTGGCCGACCTTCAGAAGATGATTGGCGCCAGTGATAACGAGGACTTCCAACTCATCGCGAACAACCTCGCCAAGGGCTCGCGCAACCACCTCAGGGCCTTCACCAAAGTCCTCGACAAGAAGGGGTACGACGCATACACCGCCCAGTACCTGAGTCAAGAACAGATCGATCAGATCACTGCAGCCGAGCACGAGCGACGCGTCGTCTACGACGAAAAAGGCGTGGCGATTGCAGTGGCCGGCGGCGGGGGCGGCAAAGGCGAGGCCCAGAGCGGGTGCAAGGGCAAGGGCCAAGGTAAAGGCCAGGGCAATGGCAAGTGCAAAGGTCAGGGTCGAGGCCAGGGCCAGGGCAACGGTAAGTGTAAGGGCCAGGGCCAAGGCAAGGGTTGCCGCAAAGGCGCCGGGCCTGCCCCCGAGGAGGGGTGATCGATCCCAATTCAAGGTGCTGAAAGTATAGATTTCTGAGGTGCCTGGCAGGTAGTTCCGTATCTAGTCTCGTGGCGCCCTTGGATCCAGGGTCCGGTCGATCAGACAAGAAACCGCAACCATCGCGTATATCGCGGCGTAGCTCATCTCCTTGAATTCGTCGAGCGTATGGGCCCTGGCGGTGCCTGCATAGAGGGAGGCCAGAATCTTGTAGATGCCGTAACTCACCAGGAATAGGGCCCCGGCCCACAAAGGGGGGACCGGAATATCGATGCGGTTAGCCCACCGCCGCACCCGGATTGACCGCGCCGCCGACAACGGCAGAATTACGAAGAAAGTCATCCAAAAAACGGAAAAAAGACGATTCATGTTGACTAACTTGCCGACAAATCCCTTTTCACTACCGTCAGTGTTCCACTGGTGCACGGCCTGGATGTTATGGAGATTGGTTTCGTTTTGCGCATTGTGGTTCGAAAAGAACTCCGGAGTACGCCATCCGAAAATACGCTGACCCCAGCTGATCTCCTCTCCACAACAGACTGCGAGCAAGATGGCGAGCGAGGCAAACGCCAGCGTCCGGCGGACCGATGTACCTTGCGCCTTTCTTAGATCCGCCGCCGACTGAATCGCGAGCACTGCCAATCCAGAGGCGGCCAAAAGGAAGAAGATGGCCCCCGCACTCTCGATCGGCCCGTCCTCGTAGCCGAGCCGTTTGACGACCAATGGATCGAGCACGAGCAGGATCAGATAGGCGGAGATAAGGGAAATTAGAGCACCGGCCACCGCAGCTCGCCTCATGATTGCCCTGCTATGTGGAGTTGATGCCACGCTTGACCTCTGGATGCTCGGTCGCCGAATACTCGTGCCCGCTGCGCTCGCTGTCTGGAGGCCATCGCCTGCCACGCTTCGGATGACGATATCAGAGCTCCCTCGTCAGCGATAATAGAGAATCGAGGTGCCAGGTTTGCGGATGTTGCGCATTTTCGCGATTTTAGTTTGCCGAGGAAACATTCTCCACTCGCGGTGATGCGCAACATCCGCAAACCTGGCACACAAATATGTGGCACACAAATATGGCCGGATTTGCCAGCCATAGTGTGCTTGTTTTGGCAGTGTCGTTCCAGGTCGTTTACTGGAAGTCTGGTTCTAACAGGCCCTGCCTGATCAGTTCCGCACGAATCGCTCCCTGGGTGCGTTCGAGGGTCGTGGCAAGTTCTTCAATGGTTTTCCCGTTTTCGAACCCGATCGCGACCTTCGAGCGGGCGTCGTCCACCCACGGCAGTCCGTAATTCCTTGGCCTGCCGAGATCGAGGTTTTCCTGGCGTTTTTCGTCAACGCTCATTCTGGGTTTTTTGGCCTGCCGAACGAAATCGTGGACCGTGAAGAGCGCCCTAATGATTTTTGGTTCGTTATAGGGGCTATCCGGTGCGAAGACCTCGCCGGTATTCGGGTCGACACCCTGTGCGAGAGTCTTGACGATGCTCTGGGCTTTTCTGAGTTCCATCATCGGCTCCTTTTCAGTCGGGTCACCGGGCGCTGGGTGATGAGCGCACGCAGGCGACCTCAGTTTGAGCGTGGACGGATTGCCTGAATGAAAGGCATAAATAAAGTATAACTTTACGATCGATTTGTCAAACCAGACCGCAGCCGTTGAGCTACTACGCCCAACAATTCAACCCAAGGGTGGGACCCATTAGAATCGCCTCATGAAATACATCATTCATGGCGCGCCAGGATCCGGGTCCGGAATCGTCGAAGCTGCTTGCGCCGAGATCGGAGTGGAATACGAAGTTCGGGATCTCGACGCAAGGAACGACGAGCACCTGGGTGAGGCGTATGCCGAAATCAACCCGCACTGCAAGATGCCGACACTCGAGGTGGAAGGTGGCGAGATCATCACGGAGTCGGTTGCGATCTTGCTCACGCTCGATGAGCGCCATCGTAATGCGGGACTGCTGCCCCCACCGGGTTCGAAGGACCGGGCGCAAGCGTTGCGGTGGATGTTGTTTCTCGCGACGGAGATGTATCCATTTGTCGAGATGATCGACTACCCAGAGCGCTTCGCCTCTGCGGCAGACGGTGTTGAGGCACTCCGCGAGCGAGCCGAGGGGATCTTGCGCCAACGCTGGCGGATCCTCGAAGCCAATGTCACCGGCTCCCCGTACTGTGTTGCGAGCGGCTTCTCAGCCACGGACCTGTACATCACGAAGTTCAGCGTCTGGTTGGACAAGGCCTGGAGGAGCGAGCATCTGCCCAGAGTTGAAGCGCTCACCTCGGCCGTACTCGCCCGACCCGCCCTTGCGGCGGTGTGGGCGAGACACATCCGCTAGCCGCCAGTCTGGATCGGAGCCCGGAGTGTCTTTGAAAAAGGTGCCTGGTGCGTAGTTCCGTACAATTCATTCTCTATTCAGGAATTTCGCCAACCGCTGCTGGACGAAGTACTCCCAGCCCGCCTGACCGTTCTCTCGAGTGAACTCGGGGATGTCCTGGGAGAAGGACTCGATTCCCGATGAAGTCAAGACCAGTTTGGTTCCCGTTTTGGTCTTCGACAATTTCCACTCTGTAGTACCGAGACCCGGGAACCCTTTGTAGCGCCACGTGTAGGTGATACTCGTGCCCGGCACCACATCGATCACCTTCCACCCGTGACCAAAAATGCGACCGCCGACCTCGATGTCGAACCCGGTTTCAAACCCCACCTCAGGACGGAAGTCCTCGATCTGTTCGAAGTACCACTCCCGCATCAGATTCGGTCGAGTCACCGCTTGCCATACGACCTCCGGCGGTACAGAAAATGACTGTTAGATTAAGATTGGTCCTGAGCTCATGGGAATCTCTCAATCATCAGTAAACGCGGGTTTGGGCCGATCACTTTTCGTCCAAAATGCGTTTTTACTGGCGATGCCAAAATAACTCTCCATTCACGGATGACAGGCCGCTCACGGTGAGTCCGCGCCCGCCCTCGACGTCACCAGCGGGCAGTCAATCACCGCTTCCGCCCATCCGCCCAGCGGTGTTGACTGCAGCCGCTGCCGATGCCGAGGTGTACCAACCATAATCGAAAAAGCCGCGCGTTCTGCGAGACGGTCTGAGGATCGATCCGGCGACTCGAGCGACATTTCGACCCCATCAGCGAACGCCCACTACCGTTCTCGCGAGGCGACAACGGTGTGGCCGTACCGCTGCTGTGGCCGGGTTTGCGCCGTCGAATCCTGTCGGATGCTCCGGCGCATCTCCCCACAGCTGGCCAGCGCCCACTACGTTTTTGCTCGACAAAAACGTGTGGCCGCGAGGCCATCCGCGGTGAGTCGCGGGAACCCGCACCCAAAATCGAAAAAGCCGCCCAATGGGCGGCTTGTCGATTTTGGTTGCGGGGGCAGGATTTGAACCTGCGACCTTTGGGTTATGAGCCCAACGAGCTACCGGACTGCTCCACCCCGCGTCAATCAGGGAGCGTGAGTATAGGAGCAGGTGTGGGGCCTGTCAAGGCGGCCGGTTGCGGCGGGTGGGTCGGTGTCATCAGCAAGATCACGGTGTCGCCGGGACGCACCCAACCCAGCTCGCGGCGGGCCAGAGACTCGACTGCAGCGGGATCGGCGCGGATCGCCTCGAGAGTCTCGTCGAGCTCCTCGACGCTCTCCTCGAGTTCGATGGCTCGTTGTTTCAGCCGCTCCCGTTCCTCCTCGGCGTCGGTCAGCTCGCCAAAACCGTGACTGACGATCGACGAGAACACGCCCAGGACCACCAGCGCCCCGAGGGCCAGCAGGATCAGGGTGACGCGCCTCATCCTCTCCCGCGTGCGAGGGCTTCGATGCCGCGATAGCGCGCAACATCCTCGAGCTCCTCCTCGATCCGGAGGAGGCGGTTGTACTTGGCAATGCGGTCGGTCCGGCAGGCTGAGCCGGTTTTGATCTGGCCGGTATTGAGCCCGACCGCGAGATCGGCAATCGTGGTGTCCTCAGTCTCGCCCGAGCGGTGCGAGATGACCGCAGTCCAACCCGCCCTCTGGGTCATGTTGATGGCGTCGAGGGTTTCAGACAGGGTGCCGATCTGGTTGAGCTTGATAAGCACCGAGTTCGCGACTTCACGCTCGATCCCCTCGCGGATGATCTCGGGGTTGGTGACGAAGATGTCGTCACCGACGATCTGGATGCGGTCACCGAGGCGTTCGGCGAGCTTCTTCCAACCATCCCAGTCGCTCTCGGCAAGCGCGTCCTCGATCGAGACTATTGGGAAGTCGTCCACCAGCGATGCATAGACCTCGATCATGTCCTCCGACGAAAGCCCTTCGCGGCCCTCACCGGTGAGGTTGTAGGTGCCATCCGAGAAAAATTCGGAGGCGGCTGGGTCCATCGCCAACGCCACCTGGTCACCGGGTGCGTAGCCCGCCAGGTCGATGGCCTCCATGATGAGCTCACAGGCGGCACGGTTGGATTCGAGATCGGGAGCAAAACCGCCTTCGTCGCCGACTGCAGTCGACAATCCGCGCTTCTTCAGGACCTTCTTGAGGGAATGAAATACCTCGACTCCGGCGCGGAGTCCCTCGGCAAAGGTGGCAAAGCCGACCGGCATCACCATAAATTCCTGGAAGTCCACCGAGTTGTCCGCGTGGGCACCGCCGTTGACGATGTTCATCATCGGAACCGGCAGCTCTCTGGCGCCGCATCCGCCGAGGTACTGGTAAAGCGGCAGCCCGCAGCCTTCGGCCGCCGCGTGGGCGGTAGCGAGTGAAACCGCGAGCATGGCGTTGGCGCCCATCGACGACTTGTTGTCGGTGCCATCGGTGTCGATGAGACTCTGGTCAACGCCGAGTTGGTCGCGCGCGTCAAAGTCCTCAACCGCTTCGGCAAGAGGGCCGTTGATGTGCTCGACTGCGCGCAAAACTCCCTTGCCGCCGAAACGATCAGAGTCGCCGTCACGCATTTCGAGGGCTTCGCGGGAACCGGTGGACGCGCCCGAGGGCGAGATGGCTCGGCCGACGGCGCCGCTCGATAGAACGACCTCCGCCTCGACCGTGGGATTGCCGCGGGAGTCAAGAACTTCCCTGCCGCAAACGAATTCGATATCGAACATCTCTCTACCTCCGTTGAGAAAAAATATGTCGTACAAGATGCATCAGGTGTCGCCGTTCCTCGGGCGAGCGTCCCTCTACGTAAATTCGGATCTTTGGCTCGGTACCGGCGACCCGTATCAGAACCCAGGACCCACCCTCGAAGATCAACTTGAGACCGTCCCTGCGGTCGACTTCCTTTACCTTATGGCCATTGATCTCGGTCCAGGTCTGGCCAAGCCGTTTTTCGAATATGCCTCGTGTGCGCTCGGTGAGCGGGATCTGGGTGCGTCGGAATGAGAATGTGCCAACCCTGTCGGCCAGGGCCTGGGCAAGCTCGGCGATGCTCTTTCCTTCAACCGCCACCATTTCGGCAGCCAGGAGGCAGGCGAGAACGCCGTCCCGCTCGGGAAGGTGTCGCGACCAGGCCAGGCCCGCACTTTCTTCCCCCGCGTACTCGAGGGTGCCATCAACGAGTAGCGGACCGAAGTTTTTGAAACCGACCGCTGTCTCGATCAGCTCGAGATTGTGGTGAAGAGCGACCGCATTGATCAGACCGGACGTCGCAACCGTATACCCGACGCCGCCCTTGAGGTTGCGTCGCCGTGCCAGGTAGTCGAGGATCACCGCCAGTGCTGTGCTGGAGTCGGACATCCGTGCGCCTTGATCGAGGATCCCGAAGCGGTCACCATCGCCATCGGTTGAGAGACCGAGATCCGCCCCCGTTCGACGCATCACTTCCCGCATCCTTGACAGGTTCTCCGAAGTGCAATCGGGCGCGTAGCCTCCGAAATAGGGGTCGCGGGTATTGTGGATGACGTCTACTTCGACCTCGTTTTCGAGCAGGATGTGGTCGAGGTACTCGCGGGCGCTGCCGAAGAGCGGATCCACGATCAGCTTGATTTTCGAAGAGCGAATGGCTTCCCAGTCAATGAGCGCTTGCAGCCTTTCGAGGTAGACGGGTTTTGGATCGTGTTCACCTATGAGCTCAGGTCGGGGGAGGAAGGTGTCGTCGTATTCTCCCTTCAACATATCGAAGCGCTTCTCAACACGGTCGGTGAACTCCTGCGAAGCAAGGATCCCGTCTGCAGTGTAGATCTTGAGGCCGTTGTACTCAGGTGGGTTGTGGCTTCCGGTGAAGGTGATTCCGGCGGCCGCTCGCCGCTCGATCACCCAGGAAGCGACCACGGGCGAGGGCACGTCTCGGTGTGTCAGCTCGGCTGTAATCCCATTCGAAGCGATGAGCTGAGCGGCGCTCGCGGCAAATTTTTCGGACAGCATTCGGGTATCAAAGCCAACCGCGATCCGCTCGACTGGAGTCTTCTCTTCGCGCAGTGTCTCGAGGATTGCCTGCACGACCATCCGAACCCGTTTAAAGGTCAGCTCGCGGCCGATGATGCCGCGCCATCCAGAAGTTCCGAAGCGCACCATGCCGCAATTCTACACTGAGCCGGCGCCGCGGCTCAGTGTAGAATTGCTGAATGTTTATTCATAGGGAGGGCGATCCGGCCGGAAGCTACTTGATCTCGCAGGTTTCGCACGCCTGGCTCGCGTGGCAGGTGGCGGAGCACTGGGGGAACAGGTCCTTTTCTCGGCCGGCTCCACGCACGGAGACTTTGGCCGCGGTGTTGTTGCACGACGGGGGTTGGACCGATTTCGATGCGGCTCCGACCCTGGATGACAATGGCCGCCCGCGAACTTTTGATGCCATGCCGGTGGCCGACCACCTCGCGATCTGGCGTCGGAGCGTCGAGCGATGTGCCCAATACAATCGCTACGCCGGGTTACTGGCGGCGGCTCACTTCGGTGCCATGGCTGACCGTAAGCTGTCCGATCTCCTCGAGCGTGATGATACCGGAGGCGCGAGGACGGTACAGAGCTTCGGCGCCGAGATGGATCGACTCGAGCGATCGTGGCGAGAGGACCTCGGTACCGACGCCAGATACCGGCCCTATCTCGAGGGTCCGGGACGCCAGGTGAATTCGCGGCTGCTCGATACCTGTGACCGGATTTCGGTCTACCTTTGTGCTTCGCTTCCCGCACCGTTCGAGGTGTGGGCACAAAATGCCGCCGGCGATACGGAGGTGATCGGCTTCGAGATGGTGAACGATACCAGCTGGCGGGTGCAGCCCTGGCCGCTCGAGGGGGAGAGGCTGACTCTTCAGGTCGAAGGGCGCCGGATTCAGTCGACGAACTTCGCCTCGGAGGAAGACTTTCAGGAGACGATAGCCCACGCACCGACGGTGCGATTGGTCTTCACTCTGCTCCGCTCGTCCGCCGTTGGTTGACATTCGCTCACCCGTGCCTACAATATGCGTTTGCCACTGATGTTCCGCAGTAGCTCAATGGTAGAGCGGGTGGCTGTTAACCACTAGGTTGGGGGTTCAAGTCCCTCCTGCGGAGCCAAAAAACAAATACGCCGGGGCATCTGCCTCGGCGTTTTGTTTTCCCGCGTCCGAGCCCGAGCCCGTGCCCGAGCCCGAAATCGAGCAAGGGAGAACGAGTGCGGGCAGGTAGTTCAGCCAAGGACCTGGCGATACAACGCTTCAAGCTTGTCAATCCGTTTTTCCGTCGAAAAGTGCCGTATAACCCGCATCCTCGCTGCGCTTCCGAACCGTTCTCGAAGGTCAGAGTCGTCTATCAATCGGGTGAGCGCTCTGGCGAGCGAGTCAGGGTCACGTGGCGGTACGACCAGGCCCACCTCGCCATCAACAACCAGCTCCTGATTTCCTCCGCAATCGGTGGACACCACCGCCCGGCCCATCGCCATGGCCTCGCGGATCGTCCCAGTGATGCCGGTGCCAGACCGCGACGCGTCCACAACGACATCGCAGGCTGCCAACACCTCGGGCATATCCGAACGAAACGGCAGTGCCTCGATTCGGCCGGAAAGACCGGACTCTCGCACCGCTCTCTCGATCTTTGCCCTTTCGATCTCCGGTTCGCATCCAACGAGGAAGAGGCGCGTAGCTGGAGATCCCGCTGCGATGAGGGCGAAAGCTGCCACCAGATCGGACCATCCCTTCCAGTCCCGTACCGACACCTGACCGATCACGATGTGGTTGGAATCGATCCCGAACTCGTGCCGCAACATTGCCCCGTCGGCGCGCCCGGGGTCGAAGAAATCTGGGTCGGTTCCACTGCGGATCGTGTGGACTGAGTCGGGGCGCAGGCCTCCTGAACGGATGACGACTTCCCGAACTGCATCGGCGACGCAGATGATTGAAGCGACCCGAGGATGGCGGTATTTCCACTTGTTGAAGATATCGAGTGGGAAAGTGACGCCACGGTTGACAACGAGCCGTGGGCGACGCCCCATGCCGGTGGCTGCGACCAGACCGACGCCATGGGCTCGTCCCTTGTGGACGTGGAGGATGTCAGTTTCGCACCGCCGCAGGTGTCTTCTCAGCCTCGAGGCGGAAACCGGGTCCCAAGGGCCCCGAAGCGGGAGTTCGAGGAACGGGAGATCGGCGTTGGCACAGGCCGATTCGAGATCACCGCCAGCCCGGCTCCCGACCCACACTTCGTGTCCCCGAAGCGAGAGACCTCTGGCTGCCTCCAGCATCTGCACCACCGACCCGGTGGTGAGTCTGTTCTTGTCGATCAGGTGGAGGACTCTGAGCAGATCGGCCACGTCGTCCAGTATACGAATGACGAATTCGTGTCGCAGGTGGCAGGGGAATTCAAACACTTGAATTGTTGAATGTTGGAAGGACTTCGGGGTAACGACCGTGAGCTTGTGAAATTCTGCTCAAAAAATATTGACGTGATAGCTTGTGAGGCGTATAAACCCAGCGCGCTGTTGTGCGCTCCTGGAGGCGACGATGTCAAAAGAATTCAACGCATTCGCGATGGCCCAGCGCCAGTTTGACGCAGTGGCCGACAAGCTGCAGCTCGACAACGGCCTGAGAGATCTCTTGCGGTGGCCGCAGCGCGAGTACCACTTCACCATCCCGGTGACGATGGATGACGGTTCGGTGAAAGTCTTCAAGGGCTTCAGGGTGCAGCACAATGACGCCAGGGGTCCCGCCAAAGGTGGAATTCGTTTCCACCCGCAGGAGACGGTTGACACCGTCAGGGCGTTGGCCACATGGATGACCTGGAAGTGCGCAGTCGTCGATATTCCCCTCGGTGGCGGCAAGGGAGGAGTCATCTGCGATCCCCACGACCTCTCTTCTCGCGAGCAGCAAGCCCTGTGTCGCGGTTGGGTGCGGCAGGTTGCGCCGAACGTTGGGCCGGTGCAGGACGTGCCGGCCCCCGACGTCATGACCAACCCCCAACACATGGTGTGGATCCTCGACGAGTACGAAAAGATGGCTGGCGGTCACTTCCCAGGCTTCATCACCGGCAAACCCGTGGAGGTTGGCGGTTCGCTCGGGCGTACAGAAGCGACCGGCTACGGTGTGATTTTCACGGTTCGCGAGGCGATGAAGAGGCACGGTGTGCCGATCAAGGGCGTGCGAGCCTCGATGCAGGGATTCGGCAATGTCTCGCAATACGCTGCAAAGCTCTTGATCGAGCTCGGCGGTACTGTCGTGGCGGTCTCGTGCTGGGACAACGATGATCAATGCGCCTACACCTTCCGCAATCTCGATGGGATTGATGTCGAGTACCTGCTCTCGATCACCAGCCGATTCGGGACCATCGACAAGGACAAGGCGGGGGCCAATGGCTACGAGGTCCTCGAGGCGGAAGCCTGGCTCGAACAAGACGTCGAGATCCTGATCCCAGCCGCGCTCGAAAACCAGATCACCGGGGAAAACGTCGGCAAGATCTCGGAGAAGGTCAAGGTCGTCGCTGAGGGTGCCAATGGGCCGACCACTCCGGAGGCGGATGCGGTTTTGAAGGAACGCGGGATCTTCGTCATCCCGGATTTCCTTGCCAACGCCGGCGGCGTAACCTGCTCCTACTTCGAGCAGGTGCAATGCAACATGAATTTCTTCTGGCCCAAGGTGGAGGTACTCGACCGGCTCGATCAGAAAATGACCACCGCCTTCCACGCTGTGGCCAGTCTTTCCGAGGAAACCGGCGAGTACATGCGGGATGCGGCCTACATGATTGCGATTCAACGTGTGGCTACAGCCTGCCACCTTCGCGGCTGGGCATAACATCGAATTCGGAATTAGGAATTAGGAATTCGGAATTTCAAACCGTCCTCTTCCAAGACTCAAGTGGGGTGTGTGGACGGAAATTCGAAATTCGAAATCAGATCAGAGACAACGTGTTGACCACCGACTTCTGATTGATATAATCCCGGTCCCTTGTTGGGGTGTCGTCCAATGGTAGGACATGCGGCTCTGGACCGTAGGATCGGGGTTCGAATCCCTGCACCCCAGCCAACTCGATGACCCCGCCCGGCTTCGGCCGGGCGTTTTTCGTCGAATCCAATGGTAGGACCAGCCCTCCCACCCACCCATCGAAACAGCAATGACCGCAAAGAACGCAACGTTCGATTCCATCCTGACGACTCAGACAAAAGAGCTTCTTCACTCTCTTGGGAGCTCTCCGGTTCACTGATGACTGGCTCTGTGCCTCTCTGCTGGTCTTGATCGTAGAATCTGACTTGCTTGCAAACGACGACGGCGCCGCCGGTCGTGCGAATCCGCATCTCTTCTCGATGTTGCTTCATTCGAGATCGAGGGACGTCCGGCAGCGTCGATGGGAGAATCCTGAATTGGCCATCGCACTCCTTCCACGTTGACCCGGACGGATGGATCGAAAGTCCAGAAGGACCAGGTCTCGCCGGGGGCTGCCGCGAGTGAGGCCTCACCAACGATGGCCAACACAGTCATGTAGGCTGTTTCGAAGACAAGGCGGTCGCCCATTGCCATCCGGGCCAGGAGCCCGAGATTGCCGAGATCGTGGTCGGTCCGACCACCGAGCGCAGCCAGCACCGTCAGGTTCCTGATCCCGAGCTCGTCAAATCCATATTCCAGTGCCTTGTCAAGGTCGGTCCGATCCTGGTCGGGGCGATCGACCATGCAATCTTCGCCGAGCCATGCGCGTGTGTTGGGGCTGATGGAGTCCAGATCACCGACCACCGCGTTCGGTCTGAGACCGAGCCTCGCGAGATGGTTGGCCCCACCATCAGCGGCGAGGAGGGGCTGGGCCGAGGCTGCCATCGTGGCGAGTCTCGGGTGCCATCGTAGCGGAGCGTTTGCGACCAGCAGGGCCCCTCCTATTTCAATCATGAGCTCATTTTACAGGACGCAATTGTTGGAGATTGCGGAGTGTAAATTGATGGTAGACTAAACGCTGATGCACGATTCTGCTGATCGTCTTTCCGGCACGGTGTACATCCCTGACACCTCGGCCCTTATCGAAAACCCCGACGCCCTCGATCGCCTTCTCACTGGTGGCAACGTGGTGGTTTTGCTCCACCAGGTGATCGAGGAGCTGGGGCGGCTGCAGGCATCGCGTTCCAAATCGGAAGGCGTCCGCCATGCTGCCCGCCTGGTGATGCGGAAGATGCTCGAGTATCGGCGCCACCAGCTCATCCATCACAGCGTCGAACGGCTCTTCCAACATCAAGTGGACCCGGAGGCGTATCCGCGTACACCAGCCGGCGGCATCCTCGCCTGGGAGCCGGACGGCATGACCATCGAGCCCTACAGCAGCGAATCCGGGGACAATCACATCCTCGCCAGCGCCCAGCGCATTGCGGAGGTCGCGAAGTCGAACGGGCACCCCGGGTACGAAGTGGTGGTGATATCGGAGGACTCCAACCTTCTGCTCAAATGTGACGCGCTGTCGATCACTGCTGAAAACCTGCGCTACGGCAAGGTCAGCCTCGACAATGTCGACGAGGTCTACCGCGGGGTGGTCGAGGCCGAGTTGACAGAACAGGGCGTCCAGCAGTTTCTTGACAGCGGTGCGCCGGGTGAGCGGTGGTTGCCTTTCGAAGAACTCGAACTCCGCGAACCGGGCGAACTCCAGTGGAATATGGGCGTTCTCCTTCATTGTGGCGAAGAAATCCTCCTGGTCCGCGCCAACCCTGAACTCCGGCGGGTGGAGGATCTTCGATTCGCCCAGTACTGGGATCGCAAACGCATCACCTACAAACCGCGGCCGATCCTCGGCTTCACTCCGCGAGATCCACAACAGACCCTGGCCATGGAGTTTCTCCTCGATCCCGATGTGCAACTGGTGGTGCTCGATGGCCCGGCCGGATCGGGCAAGACACGGATGATGGTGGCGACCGGCCTCTACATGCTCGTCGGCCAACCCACCACGTGGCGGGTCGCTCCGCAGTCGCAACCGCTGACCCCCGACTATGGATACGATCACGGGCTTCTCCTGCTTCGACCGGAGCACGCCTCGAGCCAGTACGATCTCGGTTATCTTCCGGGAGACTATGAAAGCAAGCTCTCGCCTTGGCTGGAGCCGTTCTTTCAGGCAGTTCGCTCTTTGTCACTGTCGAATGAGCACGATTTCATGGAGGAGCTGCGATCGACCGATCGCCTGACCATGGTCTCTACCTCGATGCTCCGAGGGCTCGACATCGAGCGATCGATAGTGCTCGTCGACGAGCTACAGAATGGCGACCGCCACCTTGCCAAGACTCTGATGAGCCGATTCTGTGCGACCTCCAAGGTAGCCCTGGCCGGCGCCCTCGATCCGGTGCAGATCGACAACCCGTATGTGGACTGGCGATCGAATGCGCTCACCCGGATCAAAGAGACCTACCGGGGTTTTGGGCCGCAGGTCGCTCAGGTCCGGCTCGAGCACAATTACCGGGGGCCCATCTCGACTCGAGCTGACGAACTCTGACGGCCCGGTGGGCCGAATTAGGAATTAGGAATGAGGAATTCGGAATGCCGCCCGCCCGACGCGGTCCGCTTCTTGGGGAGAGTGGTGAGAATTCCTCATTCCTAACTCCTAATTCCTCATTAAACCATGACCGTCTCGACAGTGAACTCAGGTGGATTCTCAAGCGTCTTCTTCACCGTACACTGATTGGCCACCCGGACCAGGGCCGTCCGGTATTTTTCCGGGAAGTCGGCGGGGACCTCGATCGCGATCCGGACGTTGGTCAAGCGCCTGGTCTTTTCCTCACGTTCCCAGCTCTGGGAGAGGCTGATTCCGTCGTAGGGGATGTCTCGCTTCTGGCAGAAACCGAGCACATAGATGCCGGCACAGGTGGCGAGGGATGCCAAAAAATAGTCATATGGCTCGGGCGCGGAACCGTCGCCCCCAGACTCCGTATCCTGGTCGGTGGCGATCTCGAAACCGTTGTACCTGGCGTTGACACGTTTGCCGCCCGGGAAGCTCACTGTCATCGAGTTGCTGCTCATCGATCCTCCTCGGAAGGGGATCTTAGCGCGTTTTCCGATCCCGATCCCGATCCCGTTCCCGAAAAGGCTTGCAGGGAGCCCGACCGTCGATCACGCATGGAACACCGCCAGCTCCTCGAGATTCCCTTTCTGTCCCCGTATCGGCGACGGGACCAGGCCGACGAGTTCGAGACCGAGATCCTCCAGGGCGCGAACAGTGCCGTCGATCGTTCCTCGCCGAACAGCTTCGTCGCGAACGATCCCTCCCTTACCGACCTGGTCGCGACCGGCCTCGAACTGCGGCTTGACCAGGCAAATGATCACAGCTTCCGCGGCCAGATGTGGCAGCAGAGCGGGAATGATGAGGCGGAGAGAAATGAAAGAGACATCGACCGTGGCCAGCGCCGCTGTGAATGGCAGGCTCTCGGTCCTCAGGTGGCGGGCGTTGACGCCCTCCAGAACCACGACTCTGGAGTCGTTTCGTAGCCGCCAGTCGAGCTGGCCACGACCGACATCGAGAGCCATCACCCGGCGCGCGCCGCGCTCGAGCAGAACGTCGGTGAACCCGCCGGTGGAAGCCCCGACATCGAGACAATCGAGGCCCTCAGGAGAAATTTCGAATTCGTCGAGTGCGGCAACAAGCTTGAGCGCACCGCGTGACACCCAGGGATGATCAGGTTCGCTGATCTCGATATCTGCCTCGGGATCCACCTGGGTGCCTGCCTTGCTCTCCACTTCACCATTCAGGCGGACCTTACCGGCGAGGATCAAAGCTTGGGCGCGCGCTCGCGATGGCACGAGGCCTCGTTCGGCGATCACGACATCGAGACGTTTCTTTTTCGCCACGGTTTGATCGTATCGAGGAATCGGCCCTGAGGGAATGAAGATCTGCCCGGCATCCTCCAAGTACCAGATGCCATGTTTTGAGACTCAAGCCCGTTTCATAACGCTTTCCAAACCGAGAGCGTTCTAGGAATGAGTTGGCTGGATTCAAGGTTGTTGGAACCGCTAAGACGCGAAGAGCGCAAAGATCGCGCCAGGATTTCCGACCCGAACGAAATGAGAAACCTTTGCGGCCTTTGCGCCTTTGCGGTTCCCACATTGCTGAAGGAGCGACATCGTCACGTAAGAACCGGCCGTGCCAATCTGCCCGATTCCCTCGCCCCATCACCCTCTCAAGCCGGGCGGTCAGGGTTCCACGGGCACTCTCACCAGCCGGTGCTCCCACGTCAGCGACGCGAGGAGATCTCCGGAGGGTGTGAGCGCGACAGAAGTCACTCCCGGGAGGCCGTCCTGAAGAAGTCGTTGTGGCTCCTCTTCGGTCGGGTCGACGATCCACAACTCGCCGAAATGAGGGGAACTGGCAACGATATTGCCCGAGGGGAGCAGTGCGAGGTATCCCTCCTGTTGGTCGCGAGTGTTCCAGCAACGAAGCTCGATCCGTCGAACCACGTCGCCACTGGAGCCATCGACTAGAAGCAGAGCGCCTTCTGCTGGGACCGCCACGGCGATCAGACCACCGGCCCATGCGAGACCGACCGGAGGTCCCGGTAACCTGGCGACAATCTCATCATTCCACTCGGGCGGCACAAAACGGAGTAATTTCTTGTTTCCAGTGTCAGAGACCAGCAGCGAACCATCGGGGGCCCACATCAGGTCTCTGGGACCAAAGAGGTTTCGGCCGAACACTTCGGTGACGCCATTTGGCCGTAGAACCTGGATGCGTCCGTTCCAGGTATCGGCCACCGCCAGTGACCCGTCACCGCCGATGGCAATGCCCGACGGTTCGTGGAATTCGCGGGGTCCTGAGCCGTCCGTTCCGACACTGTCGAGGCAGAGCCCATCATCCGAGTACCAGAGAACCCTGTGGTTCATGGTATCGGTGACCGCAAACCAGCCCGCGGGTGAAACTGCGATACCGCGTGGTTCGCGTAATGATCCTGCCTGCGAGCTCGACTGTGAGGCCCACGGAGACGGGCAGTGTGGTCGATCCGGCTCGAATACGGACCCATCATCTCGGACAAGCCACAGCCTGCTCCGGCTGCCGGCCATCGCCACCAGATCATCAGTATTGGAAAGATATTTCTGCCACGGCATTGCGGCCCTGCCGGAGCGATGGAGACCTGATGCGTCGAGTGCCCAGAGCACTTCACCTTGCCACGAGATCGCTCGAACGGCGTCGAAATTCTCACCGACCTTCTCGGGTTCTGCACCCTGGCCGGTCCAGATCGTGGAGCCCTCGCTCCAGGCGACACGTCCTCCGTATGCGGCAGCCGCGGTCACACGACCGGTATAGACCTGACGCCAATTGGCTGCTCCCTGGTGAAGCCAGAGGCCTCCGGGTCCCCAGGCCCACACCCGTTCGTCGGCCACCACCCTTTCCGCCCCGGAGATCCGTCCGGCGGAGTTCCAACGTCTTTGGGAGAGATGCCACAGGCTTCCATCAAGGCAGGAGACCCAGGGTTCGTCGTTGTGTCTTGCCACTGTTGTTGGCTCACAGGGCGGTGCCTCCAACACTCTGTCCCGCTGCACTTCGAGATCGAGTTCAGCGATACTGCCGCCGCGTAGGATCGCTGTTGCTCCGCTGTCGTCGAGAACGATAGAGCGGACAATTTCGTCGCTCACATCGACTAATTTCCCGACAAGACCCGTACCGGGCGGTGGCTGGTCTGCCGGCACGTGGCGCTGTGCGCCTGACGCTCCGCGTTCGAGCACTCGATACAGAACCGCGCCGCCACGCTCGGCAATCACCTGGACGCCGGGGATATCGCCAAGCGGATCGTCCTCCGAGATCTCGTACCGGTTGCGATCGATCCTTGCCGCTACCGCCCAGTCCACGCGGTACCGGTCGAGTACCGCACGCCTCGTCTCTCGATTGTTACCGCTGTACAGGATCTCGAGATCGTCGGCTCGAGCCGCGATTTCCGCGGCTGACTGGCCCCTCTGTTTGAGATGCCAATCCCAGCCGAGAACAGAGGGCTGACCGGTGTGCATGGTGATGCGTGTGAATTCGCTGTAGTAATGTCCCGCCGCTTCGGCGACCACAGCGCCGGGACGAGCCATGCCCTGGAGACCGCGTACCAGGAACCAGGTCTGCGGATCCTGGGAGGCGAGATATGCCTGGCCATCGAGGGTCGGACGTGGCGACGTGATACGTGGCAACATCCAGCCCTGGGCGATGCCAAGCGGCAGGTTCACAATGGCAATGAGCTGGAGCGGCGCCCACACGGCAACGAGAATTCGGACCCGTCGCCCATGAGTTCGCATCAGGGCAACCGCGAGGGCAAATGCGAGCAACACCCAGACCTCGTTATAGACCTTGAAGATCGTGTTCATACGGTCGATCAGGGTGAAGCGTTCGCAGGCCGCGACCGCCAGCATGCCGAGGGTCGCCACCGACCATCCGAGACGATCCATGCGGTCCCTCGAAAGAACCGCAACCGTCGCAAAGAGGGCGGCTGCCGAAAGGGCAAGGGCGGCGGCGCCAGAGTGAAAAACGAGGCCGGCAGTGACGCCGATCGCCGCGGTCGGCAGCACGATCCAGAAACGACGACCGAGGATCACCGTTGCGAGGATCACGAGCGGGATCAGGAACAGTCCGAAGTGGCGCAGGATCGCCCAGGCGGGGGCGAAATCCGCATCGGTGAGGAAGAGCCCCCGTTCGCCGGCGCCGGCACTGATTCCTGCCACCAGCTCGACGATGAAGGGGGCGGCAGCAAGAACACTGATCGCACCCGCTGCACCCAGACGGATCAAACCTCGCACGGGGCGGCGTGCTGCGACCACCACCCCAACTCCGAGTGTGCTGGTCAGAATAAAGAGGTCCCACGGGTTGGTGGCTACGACCGCCGCAGCACCGATACCGCAGAGCGCGGCCGAGATCATCCATTTTCGATTGTCGGCTTCCACGCAGAGCCATCCCCAGGCAAAGGTTGCGAGCAGCACTGGGAAGGCGATGAAATGTCCGTGAACATCAGCAAAGAGGCTGGTCCACAGAGGGTACTCGTCGATTGCGGGGCCAGGAATGACGCGCGAGGTCGCCCACCAGAAATCAAAGATGTTGCCCTCGCGAAGCGTCTTGATGAGCCACGGCCACGCGAGATTTCCGGAGAGAAGAACCAGCAGTGGCAGGATCGAGGCGGCGATCGCCGGTCTCCTCCGGCGGGTCAGCAGGAGCCCGATACCGGCGAGAATCCCGGCAAAGAGCGCGGGAATTGTCGCCGAAATCAGGTTATAGCCGACGCCGGCGCTACAACCGGCCACCAGCATCGGATAGGCCGAGAGAACCTCGCCGAAGTAGTAGTAATGGAGTGGCATGCCTGCCATCCAGGGCTCGCCGGGGGGCCACTGTGGAGCACCAAGAAAAGCGTTGAGGAACGAGAAATCCATCGGTTTCTCGCCCCAGAAGATGGCCGGGTTCCAGGCGCGGACCACGAGGAACAGGGCACCGATCGCCGCCGCGACAACCAGCACCGTGATGATGCCGGTTCGACGCCGGCGAAGAGTCGTCGTGATCGCTGACCAACGCGAGATGACGGTGCAAGCACCTGCTGCCAACAGGGTGAGATACACCCACGTCGCCGTGGCTGGGCTGACTCCCCAGATGCCGAGCTCCGAACCCATCCACATCAGCCACGCCGGCACGATCCAACCGGTCGCCAGTGCGAGTCCGACGCCGGCGTCCGGCCAACCCCGAAGTATCGGCAGTAGCAGTGCCCAGAAGGCGAATCCGAGGCCTGCGAAGACGGCGATCCAGATCGTCAGATCGACTGCCTGCCGAACCTTTGAGGGTACCGGTGGAACGGCCGGCGTCTTGGACAGAAATTCCTTTTCGAGATCGATGTACCCCATCTGCTCGAGAAAGGGCAGCGGCCGGCTGACGCGTTTGACGAGGTCTTCCGGGTCGATTTCGGCGACTCGGCGAAGAATGACCACCTGTGGGAATTCGTAGTTGATGAAGCTCTCGTCGGCCCGCTGCACCGGCCAACGGAGGCCGAAGATCCTGGGTCCGCGCCGGACCCGGGTCATGACCTCGAACCCCGCCTCGCCAGAGAGCAGCAGCCGGTACAGTCGCGCGGTCTCCTCAAAACGGTCAGAGTTGGCAAGGACTGTACGATAGACGCGGTTGGAGGTCAGTACGACCCAGTCGGAGCGTGCGAGCGCGCCGGTCCAGAGGGCGAGTTTTCCTTCACTTTCGGGGAGTTCGTACGATGGCAGCTCCGCGAGGTCGACGACTGCATTTTCGAGGTTGAGGGCGATGTGCTCGTCCCAATGCTCGAAGGCAACAACCTGCCCGTCGGCGAGCATCGGACTGAACCATTCCGAGGCTGTTCGATGAGGGTGGGGTTCGATGAACGCCCAGCTATAGGCGAGGCCCCATAGCAGAGTGCCAGCGACAACCGAAATGACGGCCCGTTGGCGGAACCTCCGCGGGAGGCGCATTAACCACCAGGAGGCGATGAGAGCCGCCGGCACGACCAACGGTTCCCAGTAGCGCATGAACTTGACCTGCAAGGTGCTCAGTCGCAGGGTCATGGGAATGAGCCAGGCGAGCAGGATCGCGAGCAAGATCGACGAGTCGTTGAAACGACCTGCAACCCACCGTCGCCACCTTTTTGTCAGACGCCACGAGCCGGCGGTACCTCCGGCGGCGACTGCGAGGACGAGAAGCACGCCCCAGCCCCAGAGCGCCAGCTCACGCAGCGGATAGAGCACCGGCAGCGTGTGCGCATAGATGCGAACATAGGCGACGTCCGTCGCACCAACCACCATCGCAACTTCACGGCCGACGCCCTCGAGATAGGCTGGATTGAGGGCTGTTCCGGCCAGTACCACCGAGCCCAGATTGGAGACGAAATTTCGCCGCCGATCCCGACAAGGGCCGCCATTTGAAGAAATGAAACAACCGCGATCAACACCGCGGCGACCAGCAGCGCGGATCGTGCGCGGCCTATTCGCGGTTGGCGAGCTCGATCAAAGCGACCGCGACGAGGGCGGTCACGACGATGCTGAGGGGGGGTCTGGCGTGGGCAAAGGCCCACGGCTGGCAGAGCCAGAATCCCGTGATTCCGGTCGCGCCTGCGATTGCCAGAAGACGCAGGGCGGCAAATGCCCCACGTCCGCGGACAGCGATGAGTACCGCCACCACGAGAGGAAGACCGAGGGCAACGGATGCGATTTTGACCGCAAGCGAAGCTCCAATTGCGGCGCCTGTAGCAGCCGCAGCGATCGGCCGATTGCTGCGTGCCAGCCAGAAG
>CAVZOK010000034.1:0-19712 GCA_963776765.1 Candidatus Sulfomarinibacteraceae bacterium | reverse complement strand
GAAAACAAAAACCCGCCCGTCAAACGCGGGCAAGAATATTGACGATCGAAAAAATACATTCTCTAGGAGCAACACATGACAGACTCTCCGGAAGATCCAAGACTGTTGGCGACCGACCAACCGGATCTGTTCTTCGAGGACAACACGGTCGGGCGGTGCAAGAAGGAAGTGTGGGACGCGAGTGACGAGGAGATCGACGCAATCCTTGCCGAGTACGGAGTTCCCTCACCCTGTGAGTGGGGCAAGTCGGGCTCGTATATCCAGACCACGGTCCGCCACCAGGTCGAAGCCGAACGGCGCAAAAACGATATCGTCTTCATCCCTATCGGTTGTACAGAACTCCACGGCCGTCACTTGCCGAGCGCTTCGGACACTCTCTATGTGAGCCAGATCCTCGAAGGTGTCAGACGTTATACCGCAAATCGTGGCGCTGCGTGCAGCCTCGCGCTGCCTCCGCTGAACTATGGCTCGCACCCCTACCATCACGTGGGCATGCCGGGCACCGTGATCATCCGCGAAAATGTGGCCCGCGAGTTCCTCATGGATGTGATGCTGGGTCTTTGGAACGATGGCTTCCGAAAACAGATTCTCATCAACAACCACGGCCATTTGTGGATGCTCGAGTCCGTCATTCAGCAGTTCCAGAAACGATACCAATTACCCGGCGTCTTCCGCGTCATCGACTGGCACCGCGCGGTCCGCGAGTTCTTCCGCACCGGACCCAAGGGCGGAAAGATGGACACCAATTTTGTCCACGCAGACGAGTCGGAGACTTCGCTCGGTTTGCTGCTCCACCCGGATATGGTGGATATGAAATACGCTGTGGACACCGAAGGTATCGGCTATCTCCCGGACGGCCACTTCGACAAATCGGTGGATCCCTTCAGCCGGCCGAGCCGCTGGTCGGAGGGTGAAGGCCACTTTGCTATCGAGCTTCCCGCCACTCCTGAAGGCGTGGTCGGTAAAGCGACCCGTGGAACAGCCGAAAAGGCGAAACGTCCTGTGGCGGCCATCCTCAAGTATCTGACCCTGCTCAACGATCAGACCCTCGAGGCGTTCCCGGCGGGAACAGTTCCTCCGGTTGAAATGGTGACTCTGAGAACCGAGGCGGAGATGGAGCCGTATCTGCGCGAGCCTCTGAGCGAGGGCTGGAAACCTGTTTACCAACTGCCGAAAATCGGTCAACAGTAGGAAAACGATGAAACTCAGCGTAGTGCTGTCGACCCACGCTGCCGCCTTCCAGGCGGTGGCATTCAAGGGTGATTTCGAGGCGAATGTCGCCAAGATCGCATCCTGGGGTTACGACGGTGTCGAACTGGCCGTGCGGGATCCAAAACTGGTGAACGCCGGCCAGCTCGAGCGCGTCGTCGCCGATTGCGGTCTGGTCGTGCCGGCCATCGGCACCGGCCAGGCCTGGGGTGAGGAAGGTCTATCGTTCACCAGCAGCGATCCCACGGTCCGGGCAGCTGCCATCGAGCGTATCTCGAGCCACGTGCCGTTGGCTGCGCAACTCGATGCCATCGTCATCCTCGGCCTTATCCGCGGGATCACTCCTGAGGGTCAGACCCACGAGCAATCGATGGAATACCTGGTCGAGGCCATCCAGCTGTGTGCAGCGGCGGCCGAGGGCACCCCTGTGCGCTTCGCCCTCGAGCCCATGAACCGGTATGAGACCGATCTCATCCACACTGCGGCCGACGGTCTGGATCTCATCGAGCGGGTCGGCAAGGAGAATTTTGGTCTACTTCTCGACACCTTCCACATGAACATCGAGGATCCCGACATCGGAACAGGCATCCGAACCTGCGGCGACCGTATTTTTCACTTCCACGTTGCCGATTCCAATCGTTGGTACCCGGGCGCCGGCCACATCGATTTCGGGAGCATTCTGGGGGAGCTTGAGAATACCGGATATCAGGGTTTCGTATCGGGAGAGTTCATGCCGCTGCCCGACGCCGATACGGCTGCCGAGCACGGTATCGCTCACCTCAGAAACCTGTGACCGAGAGTCCTGGGGGTTAGATCACGGTGGGCAAAGACTCATGAGGGGAGCTCGCCGAATCCAAACGATGGTCGAAGCGCAGGCCATCATGGTTGCGGTATCAGCAATCACAATCTCGGCTGCGATCGGGTATGCGGCCGACCCTCGCATCGAAGCCCCCCTGCTCGCCGAGAACCCCGTCATCGACGGCGTTCTCGACGACGCAGTTTGGACGACGGCAGAGGCCGTCAGCGACTTCGTCCAATTCCAGCCCGAGTTCGGTGTTGCGTCGCCCTTCAAAACCGTGGTCCTGGTCGGCTATACCTCGGAGACCCTCTACGTGGCATTCCAAAGCTTCGATCCGGAACTCTCCAGCATCGCCGCGGCTGTCACCTCGCGCGACGGCGATCTCAAGAGGGATGACTCGGTGACGCTGCTCATTGATACCAACCACGATCGACGAACGGGATACTACTTCGCCACCAATCTGCTCGGCGTCCAAACAGACGGAAAGATCGGCGACAACGGCAGGGTCGTCGACGACAGGTGGGATGCGGCGTGGGAATGCGCATCGAGCCGGACCGAGGATGGATGGACCACCGAGTTCTCGATCCCCCTCCGGATGCTCCGCTTTCAGGGCGGCGAAGACGCGAGTTGGGGGATCAATTTCTTCCGCCGCGTGCCGCGACGCCTGGAGACCTCCCTGTGGTCCGGTCCCGGAGAATCGGAGTGGCGGGTCGCGGACTTTGGAGAGCTTTCGGGCCTCCGGATTGGTCAGCAAGGCCTGAAGAAATTTGCCTTCATTCCCTATGGTCTCGTTTCGGCCGAAAAGGACGGGGATGTTGAAACTAAGTTTGGTGCGGACATCAGGTTCCGGATCAAGAGCGACCTCAGCGCCGATGTGACGATCAACCCGGATTTCGCCCTGATCGAGGCGGACGAGGAAGAGATCAACCTCTCGCGCTTCGAGCTCTCCTTGCCCGAAAAGAGACCGTTCTTCCTCGAAGGCATCGAGGTGTACGACCAAAGAATCCGACAATTCTACAGCCGGCGGATCGGTGATATCTCAGCCGGCGCCAAGGTCGTCGGTGGTCTCGGTGGCGGGTTCGATATCTCCGCTATCGCCACCCGGGCCGATCTCGAGTCGGAGGAAGACGGCACGCCGTCGACCGCCGAAGCCGACTACACGGTTTTTCGGGTGCAACGAGGGGTCTTCGGTCCTTCGACGATCGGTCTGCTCGCGGCCAACCGCCGCGTCGATGGAGAGGACCAGGGCTCGATCGGTGCGGATATGACCCTCTTCTTTTCCGAAACCCTCGGCATGACCGGCCAGTTCCTCCGATCTCACGGTCCCACGAACGACGGCACGACCGGTTGGTTTCTACGGCCCGCCTACGATTCCGCGACAACCCACTTTCACATCAGATACACGTCGCTCGACGAGGGACTCCAAGACAACGTCAACGCCGTCGGGTTCCTCAGAGACGACGACCGGCGGGAGGTCGACACCAACTTCAAGCATCAGTTCTGGTTCCAAGACAGCGCATTTGAAAACCTCGAAGGCAAGGTCAACTACAACCGGTACTGGAGTCAGGAAGGTGTTTTGAGAAGCTGGGAACTGGATGCCGACATCGAGCTGGTCATGACCAGCGGGTGGCAATTCGAGCTCGGTTACCAGGACGAATTCGAGCTCTTCGAAAAGGAGTATCGCAACTCGCTGTCCAGCTTCGAGTTCGGATACGACAACCGGCAGGGACGGTCTGCCTTCCTCGAGGTCGGTACGGGCACCAACTATGACAGCGATCTCCTGCTGGCAACGTTCAGGGCGGAGTTCCGGATTTCGAGCGCCTGGGGATTCGAGTATGAAGTGACCTGGCTCGAGCTCGACCCCGACCCGGAGCTCGAGAGCACCTGGATCCACGTCCTCCGTTCCAGCTACTACTTCACAAACGATCTCTTCGTCTCACTCTTCCTACAAACCAACTCGGTGATCAGCAAGGAAAACGTTCAGCTGCTGGGTGTGTGGCGATTCAAGCCACCGTTCGGTTCGCTCCAACTCGCCTACCAGCGCGGGACCTCGGAGTTCGGAGAGCCATCCGAGCAGGGAGACACCGTGTTCACGAAGTTGTCCTGGGTGTTCTGAGAAAAGGAGAAACCATGAAATCCATGAAGAAAACGCGCCACGTCGTGACGACCGTTGTGTTCGTCTCCATCCTGCTTTCGACTCTTCCCGCGGCGGCCGCCCGCGATGACGATGGCTACCCGCGGCTCATGCAGGGGCCGATGGTGGGAGCTGTCACGCCAACCCAGGTGAAAATCTGGGCCCGCACCACCGGCGAGTACGCAGTCTCGATCGAGTACGCGACCAATTTCGAGATGCGCTCGGCCAAAACCTCCGAGCCGGTGACGGCCAGGAAGGTGGACGACTACGTGGTGGTCGTCGAGCTCGACGGCCTCGAACCGGCCACCGAGTACTTTTACCGGGTTCTGGTCGAAGGCGAGGGTGACAAATACCTCAAGGAGTATCCGGCCTTCCACTTCACAACTGCACCACCACCAGGGACCGCAGCGTCCTTCCGCGTCGCCTTCGGCTCCTGCCCCAAGTTCCAGGATGACCGCGCGCAGCCGATCTGGCCGGTGATCTCCGGTTTCGACCTCGATCTCTTCTTCTGGATCGGAGACAACATCTACGGTGACACCCTTGACCCCGATATCCTCCGGGAAGAGTACCGGCGTCAGCGCGACGTCCACGGCCTTCAACCCCTGCTCCGAAATGTGTCCCATCTGGCGGTGTGGGATGACCACGACTTCGCCCTCAATAACCACGACCGCGAAAACCCGATCAAGCACGAGGCGCTGGATGTCTTCAAGGACTACTGGCCAAACCCTTCATACGGCCTGCCCGACACGCCCGGGGTCTTCTTCAAATACAGCTACGGTGAGGTCGATTTCTTCTTCCTGGATGGAAGGTTCTATCGCGACCCCAACGACGAGCCTGACACTCCTGAAAAGACGATGCTGGGGGCTGCTCAGTTCGAATGGCTGAAAGCTGAGCTGGCGGCCAGCGACGCGGTGTTCAAGGTCATCGTCTCAGGCAGCGGATTCAGCAAGGCAAAGGGCCCGGGCGGCGACTCGTGGGCTGCGTTTCTGCACGAACGCGACCGCCTCTTCAATTTCATTCGTGACGATGAGATCACCGGCGTCGTTCTGGCAACCGGCGACTCACACATCGGCGAGCTCAACGTCATCCCGTGGTCCGAAAAGGGTGGTTACGACTACTACGACCTGGTGAGCTCGCCGCTCGCACAACGCAACCCGGATAGCTGGTTGCATCGCCGGCCGGAAAGACGCATCCGACCGGTCTATTTCAAAGGCAGTAGCGTCGGCGTCATCGACTTCATTTTCGATGATGAACCACGCCTTATGTACCGCATCATCGATATCCACGGCCGCAATGTCTGGGAACCGTTCGTCGTCCGCGCCGACGAGCTTGTCAACGGAGTTGTGTCCTGGCCTGAAAAGGTCCACGATGTGTCCAGGCAGCGACAGGAGTTCTACGACGACGGCAAGGGTTACTACGAAATCGAAGCGGAGGACTGAGTGAGATCTCGAAGCTTTGCAGCATTTGTTTTTGTGTTGATCGTTGCAGGGACCGTTCCAGTACTACTGCAAGCGCAGGATTCGCGCGAAGACCTGGTCTTCATCGTCGCCGCCGACATGCGGAACTTCGCCGCCGACGGAGAGTGGTCGAAGAACTTCTCGGGCGCGTGTGAGGCGGTCAAGGAGGTCGGCGCGGGTTCGTTCATGATCAGCCCTGGCGATCTCGACGTGCGACCGCCGTCGGCGGTTCGGGACATGATCAACCAGACCATTGGCAAGGACTATCCCTGGTATCCGGTCCTCGGCAACCACGATCCGGAGTCACCCTCGTCAATGGAGTACCTACGGGAGTACAGCACCACGCTACCCAACGTCGTCAACCGTGGTCCGAAGGGATGCGAGGAGACGACATTCTCCTTTGACTACGGTAACGCCCACTTCGTCGTGCTCAACCAGTACTATGACGGGACGAACGACTGGGGGTTGGAGGGCGCCGTCGTGCCGGAGCTTCTGGAGTGGTTGAAGGCGGACCTGGCAGCCACCACGAAGAAACACATTTTCGCGCCGTATCGACGCATCCGCCCCATCTATTTCAAAGGCAGCAGTGTCGGTATCATCGACTTCATCTTCGACGACGAACCACGCCTCATGTATCGCATCATCGATATCCACGGCCGCAATGTCTCGGAACCGTTCGTCGTCCGCGCCGACGAGCTTGTCAACGGAGTTGTGTCCTGGCCTGAAAAGGTCCACGATGTGTCCAGACAGCGCCAGGAATTCTACGACGACGGCAAGGGTTACTACGAAATCGAAGCGGAGGACTGAGTGAGATCTCGAAGCTTTGCAGCAGTTGTATTTGTGTTGATCGTTGCGGGACCGTTTCAGTACCTTTGCACGCGCGGATTCGCGCGAAGACCTCGTCTTCATCGTCGCCGCCGACATGCGCAACTTCGCCGCCGACGGCGAGTGGTCGAAGAACTTCTCGGGCGCATGTGAGGCTGTCGCGGAGTTGGCGCGGGTTCGTTCATGATCAGCCCTGGCGATCTCGACGTGCGCCCGCCATCTGCAGTTCGAGACATGATCGACAAAACGATCGGCGAGGACTATCCCTGGTACCCGGTGCTCGGCAACCACGACCCGGAATCGCCCTCGTCAATGCAGTACCTGCGCGAGTACAGCACCACGCTACCCAACGTCGTCAACCGTGGTCCGAAGGGATGCGAGGAGACCACATTCTCCTTCGACTACGGTGACGCCCACTTCGTCGTGCTCAACCAGTACTACGACGGGACAACGACTGGGGGTTCGAGGGCGCGTCGTGCCGGAGCTTCTGGAGTGGTTGGAGGCCGACCTGGCAGCCACCACGAAGAAACACATTTTCGTCTTCGGCCACGAACCATTGATCCCGATGCCCGACATGGACAACGGGCGCCTGCGCCACCAGGGTGACTCACTCGACGAGGATCCGGAGAGCGCCTTTGCGTTCCATCAGCTGATGGTGAAGCACGGTGTCAACGCCTATGTCTGCGGCCACACCCACAACACTTCTTACGCAAAGATCAACGGTCTCTGGCAGCTCGATCCGGGCCACGCCAGGGGCCTCGAAGAGGCCTCGTATGCCGATCGGATGTATGCGGCCATCGAACGGGCCATCGAGGAGGGACGGGAAAAGGGAGTCGGCGAGGCGAACTCCCTGCGGCAGCTCTACCGAGACGACGAGTACCACATCGACTACTGGTTCAAATACCTGGGCCTGAAGGGCCAGCCTGTCACTCAGACCCTCGCCCAGTTTTACACCGAGTACAAGAACGATCCAACCGCTCGCGATCGATACTACGAGGCCCAGATCAAGGGCCGCGGCCAGACGCAGTCGTCGTTCTTTCGGGTGACTGTCGGCGAGGACAAAGTATCCGTGGAGATCTACCGCGACGACGCCCACGGCGGACCCTACGAATTGCGGGAGACATTCATCCTGAACTGACGGCCTTCTCGAGGTTGAGGCTCCCTAGCCGGCGAGAGTTTTGAGTTCTCAGTTTTGAGTTTTGAGTTACCCCTACCCTCCCTCGATCAAACTCGCTGGGTGGATGGGTGGGGAATCCGAAATTCGAAATCCGAAATCCGAAATTGAGGAGGGAGTGGGGGGGCGGCATTCCTAATTCCCAATTCCTAATTCCTAATTCGGAATGGGGTGTCACGCGACCCTGTTGGACTGGCAGTGAAAGCCGCAGGCCTTTTTCCATTGATCCTCGTCCTTCTCGGAGCCCTCATGACCCACGCATCCTCGACTGAACAACCGACGAAGAAGAACCGGCTCGCCGACTCAAAGAGCCCCTACCTCCTCCAGCACGCCGACAACCCGGTCGACTGGTACCCATGGGGTCCCGAAGCCTTTGCCAGGGCGGCGGAAGAGGACAAACCGATCTTCCTCTCGATCGGCTACGCCACCTGCCACTGGTGCCACGTGATGGAGCACGAAAGCTTCGAGAATCCCCTGGTGGCTGCGCTGATGAACGAGGCCTTCATCAACATCAAGGTCGATCGCGAGGAGCGACCCGACATCGACCAGGTCTACATGACGGTCTGCCAGATGATGACCGGGAGCGGCGGATGGCCTCTGACCATCATCATGTCGCCCGACAAGCAGCCCTTCCATGCCGCCACCTACATCCCTCGCGAGAGCCAACACGGGCGAATTGGAATGCTGGATCTCATACCCCGGGTCGGCCAAGCTGTGGAAGACCGACCGCGACAGCATCCGCGGCACCTCGAAACAGATCCTCGAGGCCCTCGAGAAGATGGAAGGCCGGCCATCTGGAGGCAACATCGACAAAGGGGCGATCGACAACGCCTTCAACCAGTTCACAGGCCGTTACGATTCAAGCAACGGTGGGTTCGGTTCGGCCCCCAAGTTCCCCTCGCCCCACAACCTCGTCTTCCTGGCCCGTTTCTGGAGCCGGACGGGCAACGATCGGGCGCTGGCAATGGTCTCGAACACCCTCGAGCAAATGCGCCTCGGAGGCGTCTACGACCAGGTCGGCTTTGGTTTTCACCGCTACTCCACCGACCCCGAGTGGTTGGTTCCCCACTTCGAAAAGATGCTCTACGACCAGGCGATGCTTGTCTTCGCCGCTACCGAAGCCTGGCTCGCGACCTCGAACCCTGTCTTCGAACGGACAGCACGCGAGATCATCACATACGTTCTGCGTGATATGACCTCGCCCGAGGGTGCTTTCTACTCGGCCGAGGACGCCGATAGCGAGGGCGAGGAGGGACTTTTCTACCTCTGGACCACCAGCGAGATGGAACGGATCCTCGGCAAAGAGGACGCCGCCTTTGCCGCATCGGTGTGGAACCTCGAAACCGACGGGAATTACGCCGATGAGGTCAAAGGCCGACGCACCGGCCGCAATATCCCCCACCTCACCCGCAACCATGAAGACATGGCCCGCGATCTCAAAATGACGGAACAGGAATTCGAAAAACGCCTCGAATCCGTTCGCTCCCGGCTCTTCGAGGTGCGCGAAGAGCGTGTCCATCCACTCAAGGACGACAAGGTCCTGGCAGACTGGAATGGGCTGATGGCGGGGGCAATGGCCTTCGCCGGGAGGGTCTTCGACGAGCAGGAGTGGGTGCAGGCGGCGCAGAAGGCGACCGAGTTCGTCTTCGAAGAAATGCACACCAACAGCGGTCGCATGCTGCACCGCTACCGGGAAGGCGACGCCTCGATCCCCGCCTTCCTCGATGACTACGTGTTCATGACGACCGCCATGTTGGAACTCTACGATGCGACCTTCGAACCGAAATACCTCGAACGCGCCGTCGAGCTTCAACAGCAGACCTACGAGCTCTTCTGGGACACAAAACGAAGCGGTTTCTTCTTCACCGCAGCCGACAACGAGGAGCTGCTGGTTCGGCAGAAAGAGATCTACGACGGCGCGATTCCCTCGGGCAACTCGACGGCCGCCGATAATCTCGTACGGCTCGCCCGGCTGACCAGCGACTCCGAGTACCTCGAACGCGCCAACCACATCTTCGCCGCGTTCTCGAGTGATGCGAACCAGATGCCCTCCGCCCACAGTCAGCTGATGTCTGCACTGCAGCGCAGCGTCGGTCCGTCGCTGGAGGTGGTCATCGCTGGAAAATCCGGTGCAGAAGACACCGCGGCTTTGATCGCTACCGTCCGGCAGGCGTACCTGCCGCAGGCGGCGGTACTCCTTGTTCCTCCGGGGAAATCGGGCGCTGCCATTCGCAGATTGGCGCCATTCGCTGAAAGCTACGAGCCCGTCGAGGGCCAAGCTGCCGCTTACGTCTGCCGAGACTTTACGTGTCAGCTCCCCACCACCGATCCCGCGAAGCTCAAGGAGCTTCTCCAAGAGGCGATCTCCAAACCCGACCATCGCTGAAACGGGATGCTCGATGCTAGCCGATGCTCGATGCTCGATGCTCGATGCTCGATGCTCGATGCTCGATGCTCGATGCTCGATGCTCGATGCTCGATGCTCGATGCGGCAAATTGGTGAATTCCCGTTCCGTATTGTCAAGGTGTCGGTGAGCGGAAATCCGAAATCCGAAATCCGAAATGGGCGGAAGGGTGAGTGGGCGGATCGAGAAACTGAGTCCGGGCGGGCGGGCGATCCTCCTCGCTGTCATCCTGAGCGAGGCCGTCCGACGGCCGAGTCGAAGGACCCCCTGAAGTCGGAGAATTGTTGAGTACGACACGTTCTCAGACTTCGGGGGATCCCTCGACTCTAGCTGACAGAGATCTCGCTCGGGATGACAAACCAATCGGATGGGCGGGCGGTAGGTCAAGCTTTCGGTTTCAGCTCTCCACATCGTCGCCAGAACCACGATCGTCACCACTGCGCATCGCCAGGATGGAGTACATCACGATCAGCCAAGCGGTCTGCAGCGAATAGACCTCTTCGAAGTAATCCACCATCCAGCCAAAGCCCTTGGCCTGAACCGTACGACCGATGTAGCCAAAAAGACCGATAAATCCGGCGGCGGCTCCGATGGCTTTCTTTGACGTCAGGTCGAGGGCGGCGATGGTGATCAGATTGATCACAGGGTAAATGAAACACCCGATGACGGCGAGCATGCCCATGTCGAGCCAGAGGAAGCCCGGCGGGGTCAACGCGATGACCGCAAAAGCGATCGCGATCGGGACCATGCACAGCGTCGCGATCATCCCCCTCCGACCGTTCGCCTTGTCAGACAACCAGCCAAGGAAGATCGTCGATGGAATCCCGCCAAACTCGATGACCAGGATCGCGAAACCGCCTCCCACAAGTGTTGCTTCCTTGACCTCACGCAGATACATCGGGCCCCAATCGAGCATGCTGTAACGGACGATGTACGCGAAGAAGTTCGCCACCGCCAATAACCAGATGTATTTGTTCGTCAAAACATAATCGACGAGGAGTTCCCTCGTTCCGAGTTCCTCCTCTTTCAGCCCGTACTGAAGCTCTTCCTCGGTGAAATCGTTGTTGTATTCCTCGATTGGAGGAAGGCCCACAGATTGGGGTGTATCCCGAAGGCGCAGAAAGAGGTAGGCGGAACCAATCAGGGCGATGGCCGCCGGAAAATAGAAGGCGGCTTTCCAGCCATAGAGGCCGGCCACATAGGCTGCGAATATTCCAGCAATCCCTCCGCCGAGGTTGTGCGACGTATTCCATGTGCTGAAGAAAACCCCGCGTTCGCGAACGCTGAACCAGTGCCCCATTGATCTGCCGCAAGGCGGCCAGCCCATACCCTGGACAAATCCGTTCAGAGCCCAAAGCAACATGTGCAATTGGGCATTACCGATGCTTCCGAACGCGAAATTGCAGAGCGCGGTGAGCAGCAATCCCAGGGCCATAAATTTTCTGGGATCACTGCGATCGGAAATAGATCCCATCACGAACTTGCCGATCCCGTATCGAGGATCGCGGTGATGGGCGGGATGCTCCCGATCGTAGTGGTCGTAGCCGAGAGCTCCCTCGATATCCTTGGCGACAACCGAGAAGTTGTTGCGCACAAGGTAGAACCCCGCGTAACCGAGGAAAGTCGACTCCATGATTCTCCAGCGGTACTTTGGGTACTGCCGTTTGATCTCTGAATCGGGGAGCCTCTCAATGTGGGCTGCCGGGGCGAGGAATCGTCGAATGGTTTTGATCAGTTGCCTTTCTCGGATCAACAAAACCGCATGAGATACAAAATGCAAGATACAAGATACAGGACAATAATCTCGATTGTCGGGCCGCACGGTTGGTTGGATCGAGAATCTAGGATCGAGTATCGGGTGGGGGGCGGGTTACCATGAGAGGCGATGATCGAATCCCCTCTTCGACCGCGTATCGACGTGAGCGATCGGTGGGAATTCGTCCGCGGACGCGTCAGCCGGGGGTGGTTGTCTGGTCGCGGAAGAGCCAGCGAGACCGTCGACCTCCCCCACTGCTGGAACCGCAACGATACGTTTCAGTACGGCCGCAAAAGCTACTCCGGACGCGGTGTCTATCGGAGAACAATCGACATTCCGACCTCACCCGAAAGCCCGGGGTCCTGGCGGCTGCACAGCGAGGGCTTCTACGGCTCGGGAGACGTCTGGGCAGACGGCCGAACCATCGCCCGAATTGACGGCCAATATCTGGGATTCAATATCGATCTCCCGGACTCGCTCGACGCGGGCTCGCAAGTCCTGGCGATACGTATCGAGAATCTCTGGCAACGCAGGGTCCTCCCCGGAAAGCGTGATCCGGACTTCCTGCTCTACGGAGGCCTCGCCGGCAGGCTCTGGCTAGAGTGGGTGCCGGCGTTTCATCTCGACCTGGATCGCGTTGAGGTCCTTTGCACGCAAGGCCCCGAAGGGGCCGAGATCGTCGAGCTGCGGTGGGTGGCCAACGGCCTGGACACCCGCCCGGAGAAACCCAGGATCAGCTGGACTATTTCGACCACGGATGGCGAGCAAGTTGCTGCGGCTGGACCGGTGCCGATCGGCGGTGGTGACCCGGCCATCTCGACCCTGATTCTCAATCCGCGCTGCTGGTCGCCGGACGATCCGCAGCTCTATTGGGCTGAAGGACAGTTGCAGACCGACGACGGGGTGGCGGATAGCGTACGGGTTCGTTTCGGCGTCACCCGCGCCGAGTTCAAAATGGATGAAGGTTTCTTCCTCGACGGGAAACGGGTCGATCTGCACGGCTGTAACCGTCACGAGTCGATACCTGGGCTCGGAAACGCCCTGCCCGAGGAACTCCACCGCGCCGACGCCCGCCTCCTCAAGAGCTACGGCTGCAACTTCGTACGCCTTTCGCACTACCCCCAGCACCCGGCATTCCTGGACGCGTGTGACGAGCTCGGCATCATGGTCTACGCCGAGATCGCCTCATGGAAGAGCGTCAGCTCGTCAAGTGCATGGCGCCGTGCGGCACGAAGACAGATGCGGGATATGGTCATTCGGGATCGGCATCATCCTTCGGTCATCGTGTGGGGTATGGGCAACGAGTCGCGCTCGCGAACCGCCTACCTCGAGCTCCGCGAAATCGCCCACGAACTCGATCCCGCGCGGCCGGTGACCTACGCCGAAAACCACCTCTACCGGGCTCGCCGGGAAAAGACCCTTGGCATCCCCGATGTGTGGAGTGTCAACTACGAGCTCGAGGTGCTCGAGGAGGCGCGCGACGCCTGCCGCCTCCGCAACGTCATCGCGAGCGAGTGCTGCAACTACCCGCATAGCGTCAGAGGGAATGATCGCGCAGAGTTGATACAGGTCGCTACCCTCGAATACGAATGGAAACTCATGGCTGACCGACCCTATTTGGCTGGTCACGCCGTATGGGCCTTCACCGACTATGCGACCGAGCACCGGAAACGCTACCGACGGCAGCCCGGTCTCTTCGACGCCTGGCGGCAGCCAAAAATGGCGGCGGAGCTCTTCCGCGCCCGCTACGCAGAGGAGCCCTTCGTGTCTCTTTTCGTAACCGGCACCGGGGATGACCGGGAGCTCCACGTATTCAGCAACTGTGAACGCGTCGAGTTGACCCGAGACGGATTGCCGGCGGGCGAGTTCAAAGGCGCACCGCACCACATCGTCAGCGCTCGAGGGCGGTTTCACGGTAAAAATTGAAACCACGGTGTTTGCGGTCGGACCATAGTCCGTGAGAACTCCATGCCTGGGGTGAGGCAACGACGATTACGATCGTATCGACGAATCCGAGACTGCTCCGGGGCGTATTGTTGCGGTCGATTTCACGATCTGCGACGACGCCGGTTCGCCAGTGCGGGACTGGAACGGGCATGTCGAGGTCGAGGTCGATGGGGACGCGCGGCTTTTCCCGTACAACGCCGCCGGCAACGTTTTGATAGCGCGCGGTGAGGGGCGGACATATCTCCAGATGGGGCGATCAGGGGAGTCATCGCCATCGGGCGACCGCCGATGTGCTTGAGGCGGGATCGCGACGTTCTATCCACGTCGTTGATGGGATGTTGTGGTGCGGCCGTCCCGGCCGCACATATTCGTGACAGCGGAATAGTATGGCGACGCCCCAGCACTGTGGCCGAATCGTGTGGTATCCCGCGCTTTCCCGTCAAACCGCGTCACAATCCCGATCAGCCGCCCTACTTGTAGAACTTCAGCAGCCGATCTTCTACGTGACGGAAGTCGTGGAATCCGCGGAGGCGCCTCCGGTCCCGCGACTCCTTCGATACCAGACCGGCCGCGAGCAGCCACCCGATAAAAGGGTTCTGTGGGCGGACTGTGAACGGAATGAGGTTGAAGTCGAAGAGTTTCGGAACCAGCTCGCCGTCGGGTTCCCCGGACACCAACACATTCATCGAATGCAGGTCGACATCGTAGAGGCCCGCCTCGTGGCTAAGGGTGAGGATCTTCCGAAGATGCCCATCAAAGGAGCCAGGTACGTCACCTTCATGTTCGCGATGGAAGAAGTAGTAGAGCTCCCCTTCCACCGGTACCTGTGCGATGGCCTGCACTTCAGGCGTGACGGCAAACGCCAGGGGCTGGGCAACGTACCGATCGAGACCCGGCGCCGAGTAGAACTGGGAATTCCGGTCGAACTCGAACTCAGCGATGGGTTGCCGGTTCTTGCGAGCGTGGGTCGCGATGGCCGTGTCTTTGTAGACTTTGAGGGCCACCTCGCGACCCTTCCACGCTGCTCGATACACCATGCTCCGTCGGCCTTCCCCGAGCTTGCCGGTAATTTTTACGCCGTCCAGATCCGTGCCGCGGAGCCGTTGCTCCGCGAGACTGGGTTCGAAGGCCGGTTCGTCGTGGGTGGCTTCAGCGAGGACGATCCATTTGTCTGACAACCAACGACGCACCGGAATCACACGCTGGATAGTGAGGCCGGCATCGCGGAATTCGGAACGCAATTCGCTGCGGCTGACTCGTTCGGGGACCTGGTCAATTACGCCCAGAGCATGACGGATCCGCCATGAAAGCCAGCGAAGACTGTATCGGTGACGATAATCGACGATGAGCCAACGCTTCGAGATGCGCCCCATCTCGCGCAGGATCCGCCGACGGGTGATGGGATCGACGTGGAACATGAAGCGGATCGAAACAATACAGTCGAGGGAACGATCGCGGAAAGGAAGAACCTCGCCGTCCGCCTGTACGTAGCCGGCGATGTTCTGATCTTCAACAAGGGGTGACCTCGCTGCTTCGGCCATCATTTGCAGAGAGATGTCTCCGCCGACCACGTCCAGACCTAAGCGAGCCAGGTCACCGGTAAACCTACCTGTCCCGCACGGCAGATCGAGTAAAGAGTGGACGTCACCTGCTTCGTCGAGGGCCCTTTGGATGGCCTTCCATTTTCTGACATTCCGGCGCTGGCGTCTCGGCGTCGTGAAGCGATGCTGGTCGTAGTCGGCGGCAACCGCCGGGTCGCGATAGAAATCCTTCTTATAGGCGTACTCATCAACCTTTGGCTTACTGACGTCGTCTCTCGAGGGTTTCTTCATTGCCGATACCCGGTACTCGTCGCCGAGAGGGAAAATCCGATTGTGACCTGGTTGCGATATTTCATGGGTGCAGAGAGGATATCAATTCCACCTTCCCGATAGACAACACGGGTTCGTATTGTGGTGCAGGCGTCCCGGCCTGCACATTCTGCGGGTCATCGGAGTATGTGCGGCCGGGACGCCTACACCACAAGGCTCCTTGCCGCTCGACTCACCCGTTTGGTCATTGGCCGCGCCGCAGCGGGAGTCGCTTTCCGGCTGGTCAGGCTCGATCAGCGTCGTACCCGGGCGTTGCCCGCCCAGATGCTCCAGATCTGCTCCTCGTCCGCCGGTTGGGCGTAGTCCGTCAGCAGGGTCGTGACCAGGGCGCCGGTCGCCCACCCGAACTGGATCCATTTCTCGGGCTCCCAGCCTTTGAGCATGGCGTAGAGCATGCCGCCGACAAATCCGTCGCCACCGCCGATGCGGTCGAGGACCACGATCTTCCGTGGCTCGACCACGTGCCACTCGTCGCCAACCGCCGCGATGGCGCCCCACAGGTGCGCATTGGTACTGATGACCTCGCGCAGGGTGGTGGCAAAAACCGTTGTTTTGGGGTAGGCCGCCTTGGCCCGATCGATCATGCCCTTGAAGCTCTCGATCTTCGCAGCGAGATCATTGCCACCCGCTTCCGGGCCCTCGATGCCGAGACAGAGTTGGAAGTCCTCCTCGTTGCCGACCAGCACATCGGACAACCCTGCTATCTCGTGGAAGACCTGGTGCAGTTCGTCTTCACGATTTGCCCAGAACGTGGCGCGGTGGTTGAGATCGAAGGAGATGCGGCTGCCATGCTGTTTGGCTGCCCGTGCGACATCCAGGCAGAAGGCGCTGGTCTCGTGGGACAGGGCGGCAACAAGCCCCGACAGGTGAACGACGCGAACTCCCTCCCGCCCGAAGATCCGGTCGAAGTCGAAATCCTTGGCGTTGAGAGTGAGTCCTACCTCGCCCGCACGGTCATTGTGAACGCGAGGCCCGCGCGAGCCGTAGCCGGTATCCGCCATGTTGATCTGGTGGCGGTATCCCCAGGGTCCTCCCTGGTCGACCTCTCTGCCCTCGTAATCGATGTGACGACCCGCCAGGTCGTCCTTGATCATGCGCGAGATCGGGCTGCCTTTGACAAAGGCTGTCAATACCTTCACGGGGAGGCCGAGAAAGGAGGAGACGCTCGCCACGTTCGATTCGGCGCTCGTGACCTCCATGACAAATGTCTTGCTGCAATGAACACCCTGGCCGCTGGAGGGCGTCAGACGAACCCCCATGCTGGTGGGCACGAGAAGCGCGTACTTGCAGTCTTCGCGAAAAGTGATCATTTGAGTTTTCCTTTCCAGCTCATACGCTTGAGGTGACATCGCCGAAGTTCCGGCGTCAATGCTCGACGTTGTAGAGGCGTTTGCCAGGGCCTCCGTAGCGGTCCGGGCGGGAAATCCGAAATCCGAAATTGCTCGCTGCTCATCTTGGTGTTCCTACGCCTGATACGTCCTTGCTGTGACGTCACCGCCATGACCGGTCCAGTCCGTATGGAAGAACTCACCACGCGGCTTGTCGACCCGCTCATATGTATGGGCGCCGAAGTAGTCGCGCTGGGCCTGCAACAGGTTGGCTGGAAGCCGCCCATGCCGGTAGCCGTCGTAGAAGGCGAGCGCACTCGACATCGCGGGTACAGGCACTCCCAGCGCCACCGCTTTTGCCACCACCCGGCGCCAGGCCGCCTGGGCGTTCTGGACCTGCTCGGAGAAGTAGGGATCGAGTAGCAGATTGTTCAACCCGGAGTCGTTGTCGAAGGCTTCCTTGATCTTGCCGAGGAAGGCAGAACGGATGATGCAGCCGCCACGCCACATGAGGGCGATGCCGCCGTTGTTGAGGTTCCAGCCATACTCCCCCGCCGCTGCGCGCATCAGCATGTAGCCCTGTGCGTAGGAAACGATTTTCGAGGCGTAGAGGGCCTGTCGAAGGTCATCGACGAAAGCATCGACGTCGCCGCCAAAGGTCGCCTCGGGACCACTGAGCACCTTTTCGGCCGCCACACGTTCCTCTTTAAGGGCCGACAGGAAGCGCGCCAGAACCGCCTCGGCGATGAGGCTGAGCGGAATGCCCATTTCGAGGGCCGAAATCGCCGTCCATTTGCCTGTGCCCTTCTGGCCGGCGGTATCGAGGATTTTCTCGAGAATCGGTTCGCCGGCCTCGTCGCGGAAACCGAGGATGTCGCGGGTGATCTCGATCAGGTAGGAGTCGAGTTCGCCCTCGTTCCACTCGGCAAAAATCTCGTGCATCCGATCGTGTCCGAGCCCGAGGCCCTCCTTCATCAGTTGGTAGGCTTCGCAGATCAACTGCATGTCACCATACTCAATACCGTTGTGGACCATCTTGACGAAGTGGCCGGCGCCGTTCTCACCCACCCACTCACAGCACGGGCTGCGGTCCTCCACTTTCGCCGAGATCGCCTGGAAGATGGGTTGGACCCACGGCCACGCCTCGGGCGAACCACCCGGCATGATTGACGGCCCCAGGCGAGCGCCTTCCTCTCCGCCCGAGACTCCGGTGCCGATATAGTAGAGCCCCTTCGACTCGACCAACTTCGTGCGGCGGATGGTGTCGTTGTAGTTCGAGTTGCCGCCGTCGATGATGATGTCGTCGTGGTCGAGCAGTGGGATGAGCGTCTCAATGAAATCGTCCACCGGCTGTCCCGCCTTGACCAGCAGCATCACCCGCCGCGGCTTTTCGAGAGCGTCGACCAGCTCCTCGAGCGAATGCGCTCCGACAATCTTGGTGCCGGCCGCGTTGCCCTCGAGAAACTCGTCAACCACCGCCACCGTTCGGTTGTAGACCGCCACCTTGAATCCGTGATCGTTCATGTTGAGCACCAGGTTCTGGCCCATCACTGCCAGGCCTATGAGGCCAATGTCCGCCTTCTCTGTCATCTCTCGTCCTCCAAAAATTAGTCGTCACCTTTGACGCGGTAGAGCTGTTCGCCCGCCCGCCGAACCAGCAAAATTCCCTCGTCCTCACGGTCGGCCCACTCCTCGAGTTCGACCCGTGCGGGATCCAGATAACCGAGACCGATGGCTTCGCATCGCTCGCGTGGTATGCCGGTGGCCAGCGTCACGCGAATGCGTGGTTCCTCGACGCCGTCGATGTAGGTACCATCGCCTCGGAGGTGGGTCGAGTGCGCCAGGACCCCCCACGGGATGTGCTCGAATTTCTCCCACTGGGCGACGAAGTAGTCGCGCACGTGGTAGCCGATCTGGTCGAGGTAATGCCCGTGGACGTACGAAACCTCGGAAATGTGTGGAGCGAAGATCACGACTTCGCCACCGTCGGCGACGGCCGGCTCGAGCTTGTACATCCCCTTGGCGCCGGTCCAAAGATCGTCATACATCTCCGGCATCACCGATAGCACGCGTTTGAACGGGCGATCGACCCAGACGATGTCGAGCTCGGCCGAGAGCCCGGTTGCTTCACGCCACGCCTCGTACATGTCACCTACGAAGATGCCGTGCAGCTCCTGTCCGTGCATGACGAGGGCGATCAAGTTCCTCGGCGTCGGGATGAAGGACGCGGCCCGTTCGATGAGACGCCTTACCGGAGTCTCGCGCACACCGATGAGGCCGCGGCTGGTCACAAGGGCTCCAACCCAGTGGGTGGCGTCGATCACCTCCTGGCCGGCGATCCCGGGCACGAAGTATTTGTTACCGCCCGAAAAACCGGCCACCTCGTGCGGAAAGACCGGCCCACAGACCAGGATGTGGTCATACGGGGTGTTGCCGTCGGCGTCGCCTACCAGCTGGTTGAGCCGCACGGCGATGTCGATCTCGAGCTTGCCGTCGGTCGCCGCCGAAACCTCTTCCGCCGGAATCGTGCCGAGAGTCGCAAAGGTCTCCGGCATTTCCCAGCGGTGATTGAAGACCCGCGACGAACCGGCCATCCCGTCGACCACCGTGGTCTCGAGGAGTCGACCCTTCGCGGCATCGTCCATCGGCGGGTGGGTCCCGAGAGCGATCAGATAGTCGAGGGCTTCAACCTTCGAGCCGAGGAGGTCGCCGAGGAGAGCGAAAAAGAGCCCGATCGGCGCCGTCCGGGTCCCGTCCGGGATCACCACCAGCACCCGGCGACCCTCGAGGTCGAGACGCCCGAGGCC
>CAVZOK010000033.1:0-44319 GCA_963776765.1 Candidatus Sulfomarinibacteraceae bacterium | reverse complement strand
CGTCGGGCTCAGCGACCTGCAGGCGGGCTGGGTCTATTCGGTGGTCACTGCCGGCATCACCTTCGCCATGCTCTTTCTGGGCGGCGTATGCGACAAGATAGGTATCCCGCGGACACTCGCGATTTCATTCGGTCTTTTTGTCGTCGGTCGCGGATTGGTAGCTCTGTCGGGCACCATTCCCCTGGGGCAGGGCGTTGGTTCACCGATGTTTCTGGTCCTGGCCCTCGGTCTTTTAATTTACGTCATTGCGTACGGCCTCTACCAACCCGCCGCCTACGCCGGGGTCAAGAGGTACACCAATCCGAAGACAGCGGCGATGGGCTACGCGGTAGTCTATGGCCTGATGAACCTGGGTGCATTCTTCTCGGGTTTCGTTTCGCCGACCATCAGACATCGATTCGTGGACGTTTTCCCGCCGAATGGTCTCACCGCGGTGTTTTGGGCCTACACCGGTCTCTGCGTAATAGCTCTGGTGATCACCCTGACCGTCTTGACACGCAAAACGGATGCTGCGGCGGTCGAGCGGGTCGCGCGCGAAACGGCCGAACTCGCCGACCTCGAGGACGAGACAACGAAGGTAGAGCAGGCGAAGCCGAAGGAGACAGCCAGTGTCTCGAAACCCGGAAACCTCCGCTTCATCGTTTTCGCTTCCGCGGCAGCGATATCGATCGGCGCTGCGGCTGCAGCTACCACCGGTCGCCTTGCGCTAGCCCCGTGGATGACCTTTGTCGTCGCCGGAGGTCTGGTCGCCCTCGCGATCTACGAATTCCTCAGGGTCCGTCCGGACCATCCGTTTCGTGATGGCAGATTCACGTTTTTCATTTTTGTCCTGATACCGGTTCAAACTCTGTTCGCTCACGTATGGCTGACCGTTCCCTACTATCTCGACCGCGCTTTCCGCGGCTCGGTGGTCAGTGAATATTTTGAGTTCTTTTCGAACATCAACCCAATCTTGATCTTCATCCTGGCCCCGATCGTCGCCGGGCTGACGGCACGTGCCAACGTCTACACGATGATGATAATCGGCACCCTCGTGATGGCGCTGCCGACCTTCCTCCTCGTCATTGGCCCACACCTTGTGCCGTTTCTCGCCTACATTTTGCTGATGTCTATTGGCGAGGCCATGTGGCAGCCGCGGTTTCTGCAGTGGATAGCGGAGGTCGCCCCCCCTGGCAAGACGGGCCTATATATGGGAATTGGCCAGTTCCCGTGGTTTCTCACCAAGTTTGTCACCGGCCTCTACTCGGGCTACTTTGTGGCGACCTACATCCCGCGACCTGAAACTGGGTTGCCCGCCAACACCGAGTTCATGTGGTTGATCTACGGCATCATCGCCATGATCTCGCCGATCGCCCTCATCCTCGCTCGGAAATGGATGATGGCCGGGATGATGGAAAAGCACGAAGGTTGACACGATGCACCGCGATTGTTAGATTGTCGCTCCCCTTGCGGGGTGCTGAGCGGGAGTAACTCAGCGGTAGAGTGCAACCTTGCCAAGGTTGACGTCGCGGGTTCAAATCCCGTCTCCCGCTCCAAATATTCGATTCCGCCCGGCTGAAGGCCGGGCTTTTTGATGAAGTCTCGAAAAGGCGGCACCCGCTCAAGAGCAGCAGCGACTCCTTGACCGTCACCAGCAAGTGCCATAAAATCAGCTCCCCAGGCGACGTGGCCAAGTGGTAAGGCAGGGGCCTGCAAAGCCCTTATCCCCCGGTTCGAATCCGGGCGTCGCCTCCAGTCCCCCCACCCCCGACACAGGATGCAGGATGCAGGATGCAGGATGCAGGATGCAGGATGCACCTAGAGCGTAAACCGATTTTGCAGGGGAGGTGGTTGGCCCGGATAGGTGCCATCTTTTGCATTGTTCGAATTCGTCGCCACGCAATTCAGAGACGCGCTCCGGGCGAACAATGCTAAAGGTGGCTCCTGTGTCATCGAAGCCACAGCGCACTCGGAATTGGGGCTGCCAGAGCTTGCTGCCCCTGATCGCTGGATCTGATATCTGCCGCTGAAGGAACGCAAGATCCGGGGTTCACACCCCGGGCTATCCATCTGTCGCCGCTCTGCGGCTTGGCGTGGTGCTGCCCCCGACGCGGTGCTGATGGATCCAGCATCGAGCGACGGACGGGCGACTATTCTTCTTTGGCGGCTTTCTTCGCCGTTGCCTTCTTCTTGGCTGGGGCTTTCTTTTTGGCTGGGGCTTTCTTTTTGGCTGGGGCTTTCTTCTCAGCTGCCTTCTTTGTCGTGGTCTTTTTTGCCGTCGTTTTCTTTGCCGTCGGTTTCTTCGCTGTCGTTTTCTTCGCCGTCGGCTTCTTTTCCGCAGCTTTCTTTGTCGGAGTTTTCTTTCCCGCGGCCTTCTTCGCGGGCGCCTTCTTCTTGGCTTCAGCCGCCTTCTTCGCCTCACCCTTGTCCAGCGCCGCGGCGAGTTGCGCACCGAACCCAGTGACCGCCGGCGCCGCCTCTGCCCCCGACTCCATGTGGGGCGTGTATTCCTGCCGCTCCAGGTCACGCTTGAGCGCGCGTACCGACAGGCTGATACGGCGTCGTTCGGGATCAAGACCCATGAGCTTGAGCTTGATTTTTTCACCCGGAGAAAACGCACCGCGCGGATCGGCATCCCTCTCCAAACCGAGCTCGGAGATCGGGATCAATCCGCTGAGACCCGGCTCGAGTTCGACAAAGACACCGAAATCGGCCCCGTTTTCGACGGTTCCCTCGACGGTTTGACCCTCCTGGTATCGCATCTCGATCCGCTCCCACGGGTCCCGATCAGGCATTTGCCGCATGGTGAGGCCGATGCGACGGTTTTCGACGTCGACATCGCGCACCCAACCGTGGACGGTCTCCCCGACTTCAAACCCGGAGTTATCGATCTCCAGGCCCGGCCGCAGTTGGCTCACGTGAAGAAGACCATCGATGCCCGACTCGAGTTGCACAAAGACGCCGAAGTCGGTCTTCCGCACCACGATGCCCTCGAAAGGTGCGCGTGCCTGGTATCGATCCTCCGCCACCACCCAGGGGTTCTCAACCAGGGCCTTGATGCTGAGCGAGATGCGGTCCTTTTCACGATCGAGGTCTAGGATCTTGACCTGCACTTGCTGGTCCAACTGCAACGCTTCGCTGGGATGGTTGACCCGGTGGTGGGCGATCTCGGTGACGTGAACGAGGCCATCGACTCCACCGAGCTCGACAAAAGCGCCGAAGTCAGTGAGCGACCGCACTCTTCCCTCGACCTCCGCACCTACTTCGAGCTTCGACCAAGCTTCTTCGCGCAGCCGCCGTTTTTCCTCGTTGAGATGAGCCGCCCGCGATACAACCAATCGTTGACTGTCTGGTGCGTACTCGAGCACCTTGAACGTGTAGGTCTGGCCGAGGTGCTGGTCGACATCCTCGGACCTTACATCTGAAATGTGGGAGATCGGACAGAAACCCCGCACCCCGGACACCACGACATCAAAGCCACCTTTGCGACGGCCAGCAACTTTGCCCTCTACAGGGTAGCCCGAGGCGACCGCCTCGCTAAGCTTTTCCTTGAGCTGCGCCTCGAGGGCCAGCCGACGGGAGACTCGAATCTCCTCGCCGGTGGAGACAACCACGACCTCGACCGGATCTCCGGTACCGAGATCGTCAATCTCCGCTCGGTCGAGTACCGCTTCGGACTTCCCCGAAACGTCGACCAGCGCGACATCGCCTTTGATGGCGACAATCGTTCCTTCAATGACATCGCCGAGCTTGAGAGCTTCGACTTCAAAACTCTCGCGCAGCGCTTGTTCGAATTCGTTCGCTTTGTTGGATTCTTCGCTCATGGTAGGCCTCGCACGCAGAAATCCGCGCATCGTTTACACGGGAGGCGGAAATATAGCACAACAGGGAATGAGGAGTTAGGAATTATGAATTAGGAATGCCGCCTATCTACCCAGGATAAATTTCGGATTTCGGATTTCGGATTTCGGATTCCCCGCCCACAACACCTTTTCACGTTCAAATTCCAGGAGAGGGCGGGTGGGAATTCCTACTTCCTCATTCCTAATTCCTCATTCTTTCTACTTTGCTTGCCAGACGATCTCGCCACCGACGATGGTGGCCGCCGGCCACCCCTTGAGCCGCATTCCCGAAAAGGGAGTGTTCTGCGCCCGCGATTGGAATGCCGTGGAGTCAACGGAACGAAGAGCGCGCAGATCGAGAACGGTGACGTCTGCTGGCGCACCCTCACGCAGGCTGCCACCCGGAAGACTGAAGATTTCGGCCGGGCGAGTGGACATCAATCGCACCAATTGCATCAATCCGATAACCCGGCCATGGACCAGGCGATCGAGCGCCAACGGAACTGCAGTCTCGAGACCAACGATCCCAAATGGGGCGTCGGAGAAATCCAACTCCTTTTCGTCGGCGTGATGAGGTTCGTGGTCTGAGACAATTGCATCCACCGTCCCGTCGTAGATAGCCTGCAGAACGGCCTCGACCTCCGTCGCACTTCGAAGTGGCGGGTTGGTTTTCCAGTTCGGATCGTAGTTGGCACCGGCCACATCCTCGTCGGTGAGAACGAATTGGTGCGCCGCCACCTCGCAACTCACCGCCAGTCCACGCTGTTTCGCGGTCCGCACGAGATCGAGTGCGGTTGAGGTCGAGAGGTGGCAGAGGTGCAACCGGCCACCGGTGAGCTCAGCGAGGAGGACGTCGCGCGCGACCATGACCTCTTCAGCGGAGGTCGGCATCCCACGCAGGCCGATCCGGGTCGACACAGCGCCCTCATGCATCGAGCCCCCGTCCGAAAGATCGAGATCCTCCTCGTGAGCGGCCACCGGAACATCGAAACTACGAGCGTACTCAAGCACCCGTCGGAACAGCTGCGCATTCGTCACTGGTCGCCGATCGTCTGAAACGGCCACGGCCCCGGCACCGACCATTTCGCCAATCTCGGCCATCTCTTCGCCCTCGAGCCCGACCGACACCGCGCCCACCGGGTAGACCCTCGCGAGACCGATCTGTTCGGCCCGCTTGAGAATGAACGAGGTAACGGAGGGATCGTCATTCACCGGATCGGTATCGGGCATGCAACAGAGCGCCGTAAAGCCCCCCGCCACCGCCGCTCGACAGCCGCTTTCAATGGTTTCCTTGTGCTCGAAACCCGGCTCCCGGAGGTGTGTGTGGAGATCGATGAACCCGGGAGCCACAACCAGCCCTGCGGCATCGAGGATCTTGGTCTTGCCCGGTACTTCGAGACGCTCACCCAGAGCAGCCACACTCCCGTTTTCGAGGAGTACGTCCATCCCCTGGTCGAGACCCTGCGAAGGGTCGATGACGCGGCCGTTACGAATCAGAAGCCGCTTCACTGCGTCCTCCGGCGAGTAGGTAGAGAATGGCCATGCGGATAGCAACACCGTTGGTCACCTGTTCCAGGATCAACGACTGCGAACCGTCGGCCACCAGGGAGTCGATTTCGACCCCACGATTCATGGGCCCCGGGTGCAACACGACCGCGCGATCAGCGGCCAGTTTCAAACGTTCCGGGGTGAGGGCAAAGAAATCGAAATACTCACGCATCGACGGGAAGTTGACACGTTTCTGGCGCTCGAGCTGAATACGGAGCATCATCACGACGTCCGCATCCTCGAGGGCGGGTTCCAGTCGCACAAATGTATTGACACCCAGCTCTTCCACCTCGAGTGGCAGGAGTGACGCGGGAGCCACAAATCGAACCTCCGCGCCCATCTTGTCGAGCAGAAAGGCGTTCGAACGGGCGACGCGGGAATGGCGGATATCGCCGGCAACCACCACCTTGAGCCCGTCGAGACTGCCAAAGTGCTGGCGCATGGTGAAGGCATCGAGCAGGGCCTGGGTCGGGTGCTCATTGATGCCATCACCGGCGTTGATGATTGAAGCCGGCACCTCCTGCGCAAGCCGGTGTGGAGCACCGGAATTCGGATGGCGGATGACGATGAAGTCAGGCGCCATCGCCATCAGGTTGCGAGCGGTATCGATGAGTGTTTCACCCTTGCTGACCGATGAACCTGAAGCCGAGAAATTGAGGGTGTCGGCTGACAGCCTTTTCTCTGCAACCTCGAAGGAAAACCGCGTCCGGGTCGAGGGCTCCATAAAGAGGTTCACCACCGTCGAACCACGCAACGTCGGCACCTTCTTGATCGGTCGTTTGGCGACCTCGAGGAGTTCCTCCGCGGTATCGAGGATGAGCTGGATCTCGCCGGCATCGAGCTGGCTGATGCCGACCACATCCTTCCTCATCAGGGCGGTCGCCGACTCAGTCATTTTCGACCTCCCTGCCAATCCAGACGCCGTCCTCACCATCGACCTCGGAAAGTCGAACCTGGACGTCCTCTTCTCGGGTGGTATCGAGGACCTTGCCAACCACATTGGCACATATCGGGAGTTCGCGGTGACCGCGATCGATCAACACCGCCAGGCGAACGGCAAGCGGCCGTCCCCAGTCAGCCAGAGTATCGAGGGCGGCGCGGATCGTACGACCGGTGAAGAGGACATCGTCGACCAGGTAAATGACCTGAGCGTCGATGGAGTCCGGCAGTACCGTTTTCTTGAGCACCGGCTGCTGGTGAGCCGGCCGCCACGGACCGACATCATCGCGGTAGAGAGTGATGTCGAGCCGCCCGACCGGCACCTTGCGGCCTGTGGCTTCGCCAAGGGCGCGGGCCAGGCGGTCTGCCAAAGGGATACCGCGGGTGTGAATCCCCACCAACATCAGGGAGCCGCCGTCTCGCTCGAGAATCTCTGCCGCCATCCTGGCGATCGTACGCGCCATCGCGGCCTCATCCAAGACTTCCTGTAGAGCGGTGCGGCCGGCCTTTTTGGCGGTCATCTCACCCCCACGAACTCATACAAAAAAGCTCCCCTTTCGGGAAGCGAATTGGCGGATTTCTGATTCTCGATCTCGCATCCAAAGGATGGTAGCACATGCGGTGCTCAACCACGACGGGGCGCTCGCAGAAGCATCGACGACACAGGTGCCACCCGCCAATTCCGAGCGCGTTTGGGCTTCGATGACACAGGAGCCACCTTTAGCATTGATCGCCCGGAGCGCGTTTCCAGGCTGCAAAGCGACGAATTCGAACAATGCAAAAGATGGCACCTTCCTCGCCGAAGAGAGACAGACGATGAGATAGGAAGGCACCTCGCACACCGAAGCGAGAAGCGTTTGCCGAACTGGGAGGCGGAGGGGAATTCCTAATCCCTCATTCCTGACTCTCTGGGCGGTATGATGTCCGGCGATGATCGAACACGCTTCCGCACGTACTTCGGACCGCCTGATGGTCCTTGCAGCAGCGCTGCTGTTTTCGACCGGCGGCGCGGTGGTCAAAATGACGTCGTTCACCGGTCCGCAGGTCGCGTGCACCCGTGCAGCAATCGCCGCGGTTGCCCTCCTCATTTTTCTCCCGAAAGCCTGGCGAGGGTTGAGTTGGCAATCGCTGCTCGTCAGCTGCGCGTATGCGGCAACAACGGTCTCCTATGCTCTCGCCAACAAAATGACAACCGCCGCCAACGCCGTTTTCTTGCAGAGCGCCGCGCCCCTCTACATTCTCCTGCTCAGCCCGATACTCCTGAGCGAATCTATTCGTCGACGGCAATTGCTTTTCATGGTCGCCCTTGCGACCGGGATGTCGATGATTGTCGGCGGCGCCCAGCCTCCGTCCGCCACCGCCCCGGAGCCTCTCCTCGGCAACATCCTCGGCTTCCTTACCGGCGTGTTTTGGGCCCTGACCGTCATCGGTCTACGTTGGCTCGGACGCGAACAAAATGGAGACGCCCAGGGCGAGGCCGCCGCATCCGCCGTTGTTGGTGGCAACCTCATCGCAAGCCTCGCGACCCTCCCCGCAGCTTTGCCGCTTGGCGCGACGACCGCCGCAGACTGGGCAGCGGTGAGCTTTCTCGGCATCTTCCAGATCGCCATCGCATACGTGTTCCTTGTTCACGGCATCAAGCGGGTCGGTGCATTGGAGGCCTCGTTATTGATACTCCTCGAACCGGTCTTGAGCCCCCTTTGGGCGTGGATGATTCACGGAGAACAACCCACGGCTCTGGCCATTCTGGGAGGCGCCATCATTGTGGCCGCAACCGCCGTTTACACGGCGTGGGGTGAACGGCCGTAAGGGCCACCCCTTACGGTAAGCGCGTGTCGCTTCGGCGTGCGAGGTGCCTTCCTATCTCATCGTCTGTCTCTCTTCGGCGAGGAAGGTGCCATCTTTTGCATTGTTCGAATTCGTCGCTTTGCAGCCTGGAAACGCGCTCCGGGCGATCAATGCTAAAGGTGGCTCCTGTGTCATCGAAGCCCAAACGCGCTCGGAATTGGAGGGTGGCACCGGTGCCGTCGAAGCGACTACGCGCTCTCAATTGGCGGTACGGGCATCACTCCTTGAACTACGGTGACCACCGTGTGAATACCACCGCGGAGGCGATAGTCGAGGGCTATTTCCATCCAACGCGGCGCGCAGCATTCGACCAGATCCTCGAGAACCCGGTTGGCCGCGTGCTCCTGATAGATGCCGACGTTGCGGAAGCTGGTGAGGTAGTACTTGAAGGACTTCAGCTCGATGCAGCCATCGGACGGGAGGTAGCGGACCGTCAGTGTGCCGAAGTCGGGCAGACCGGAGAAGGGACATACACAGGTCCACTCGTCAGTGGATATTTCCACCAGGGCCTCTCGCCCTGGATATTCGTAGGGAAAGGTCTCGAGGACCTCAGGGGTCAGTGCCTCGACGCCCTCGAAAGGAAACTCTCTGCCTTCAGCTTCGACCATCTTTGCTCCTCCACGCGGCATCGTATCAACTTTCGATCGATTACACTCCAGACGATGCAATCGCGAGGTGGAAAATGAGCTATGCGAAAGAATTCCGAATCGAAGCCGGCGCTTCGATCTCCCTCGATGAGATCAACGCTGATTTCAAACCCAACGGCCTCGATCGCGACGAGGGAGAGGAAAAGTTCCGGGAGCTGACTACCGAACTCCGAGACCTCCAACACCTCATGTACGCGGAAAATCGACGCTCCCTGCTTATCGTCCTCCAGGGACGTGACGCCGCCGGCAAGGACGGCACGATCCGCCACGTCTTCGGACCCATGAATCCTCAGGGGACCCAGGTCACCAGTTTCAAGGTGCCATCAAAAGAGGAGCGAGCTCACGACTTTCTATGGCGATGCCACAAGGCGGCGCCAAAAACGGGCACAGTCGGCATTTTCAATCGCTCACACTACGAAGATGTTCTGGTGGTTCGAGTCCACGACCTGGTACCGAAAAAGACCTGGTCGAAAAGGTATGAGCACATCAACGCCTTCGAGCGTCTTCTCACTGACAAGGGAACCGTCATCCTCAAGTTCTACCTTCACATCGATCGAGACGAGCAGCTCGAACGATTCAAAAAGCGAATGGACAACCCGAGAAAAAACTGGAAGATCAGCGACGCCGATTACACCGAGCGACCCCACTGGGACGCCTACACCGAAGCTTTCGAGGATGCGCTGTCGAAGTGCAGCACCGACCTCGCGCCGTGGTTCGTCGTCCCGTCCAACCGCAAATGGGCCCGAAACCTGGTCATCGCCGACATCGTGGCCGACACGATGAAAAGCCTCGAGATGCGCTTCCCCAAGCCCGAGGTGGATATGGCAGAGATCCGGCGGAAGTATCACGAAGCGGAGGAGGCTGGGTAGTTCCTGCGCGGCGAGCGCATCCCGCTTCGAAGAGGTTGTTGCCTACGCGGCAGGCGCGATTTGCTTCGACGAGCCACCCGGGTTCGCGCCTCTCACTTCAGTGAGCAAGGTGCCACTCCTCACATTGTCTGCCCTGGAAGCGTTCCTCCCGTGAGAGCGGTTCATCAAACAATGTGAGGGGTGGCACCTGTGTTGCTGATGCGGCACGCGCGCCTCACTGTGGGGAGAGCGGCACCTGTGTCATCGACGCAGGATCGCGCTTGGAATGGTGGTGTCAAGGGCTGGGTGGGTGGATCGAGTATCTAGCATCGAGCATCTAGGATCTGTCCCGCCTCGACTTGGCATTCCTCCCTCCAGGACCCATATTCTCTAACAGACATACACGTCCGAAAAAGGGGGCCATCATGCGCTGGACTTACGCGTGTCCACATTGCCAGGCGATGCTCAACCCCGACGAGACGGTAGTGCTGATCGGGGAGTGCGGTCCCCATCGCATCCTCATCGGCTTCCACCCCGAACCAGGCAACTACCGGGCCTACTTCCCCCCGGAGTTCGAACTCCAGGAGGGATCGATGTGGGATTTCTCGTGTCCGGTGTGTGATCGCAGTCTGGTCGCCGGCGCTGCGCCCGATCTCTGCGCACTCGACCTGGCGACCCAAGGCGTTCGCCATCGCCTCTATTTCTCACGCACTGCGGGGGAACAGGCCACATTCCTGATCACAGCCGAGGGGATCTCGAGCCACGGAAAAGATGCTCGAGCAGCATTCGCTGGAGATGCTGGAGCTGATTTAAGAGCCCCACTGCCCCTCGGCAGCGCTTTCCGCTTCGGCTCGTAAGGTGCCATCTTTTGCATTGTTCGAATCCCTCGCCTCGCAATGAGGTAACGCGTCCCATGCGAACAATGCTAAAGGTGGCTCCTGTGTCGTCGATGCTGCAACGCGCTTCTCATGGGCGGCATCCGTGTCTCCGTGTACGATAGTCACGTGGACGTTAAACGAAGACAGATGGTCCTGCGCTCGATCGGTCTCGGACTAGCGGTTATTGGCGTAGGGACGTTCGGCTATATGGTGATCGAAGATCAGAGCGCTCTCAATGCGTTCTACATGACCGCCATTACCGTCACCACGGTGGGATTCCGTGAGGCCTTTCCCCTTTCCCCGAACGGCCAGTTCTTCACCGTCATCCTCGCCTTCGGCGGTGTCGGCGTCATCCTCCTCATCGCCACCGAGTTCGCACGCGCCATGCTCGACACCGACATCCGCCGCATGATCGGGCTGCGAAGGGATCTGACCATGATCAAAAAGCTCTCCAACCACATCGTGGTCCTGGGTTACGGCCGCATGGGCCGCGCCGTCGTCGAGGTACTCCGTGCGCGAGGCGTCGCCTTCGCCGTGGTCGATCTCGACCCGGAGAACTGCCACGACCTTGAAGAGGAACACCAGCCGGCGGTGCGCGGCGACGCCACGCAGGAAGAAGTGCTGCGGGCCGCAGGCACGGAGCGAGCCAAGACCCTCATCACCTGTCTCGCCGACGACGCCCACAACGTTTATTCGATCCTGCTCGCACGGCAGCTCAACCCCAAAATCACGATCATTGCCCGCGCGGTCGAGGACGGCGCCGAGGAGCGCCTCAAGTTGGCTGGGGCCGACCGGGTCCTCAACCCCTACCGGGACGGCGGCACCCGTCTCGCCATCACCGCTCTCAAGCCCACCGTATCGGATTTCATCGACGCCTCCATGTCGGGAGCGTCCATCGAACTCGAGCTGGCGGAAGTCGTGGTCCACCCATCGAGCGATCTCGCCGGCAAAACCCTCGCCGGCGCCGAGGTGCGTCAACGCTTCGGGATCATCGTAGTGGCTCTGAAACGGGGCGAAGAAAGCACCTTCAACCCGGGACCGAACGAACGCATCGAGGCAGGTGATGTGCTGGTCGCGCTCGGGCCAATTCAAGCGCTGGAGCGTATCGAACAGGCAACCCAGTAGCGCCTCCCGCTTCGGCGAGGTAGGTGCCATCTTTTGCATTGTTCGAATTCGTCGTCGCGTAATCTGGTGAGGCGCACCAGGCGAACAATGCTAAAGGTGGCTCCTGTGTCATCGAAGCCCCAACGCGCTCGGAATTGACACCTGTGTCGTCGACGCCTCTACGCGCTCGGAATACGAGGCGGCTTCTAGCCCGTCGCCGCAGCAAGCCGCCCAGGATAGGCGGCAACCGAAGCACTGAGGATCTTGCATCGCCCTGCTGAGCGTGTCCGCGTCATACATGAACGCGACCCGCACCTCGTCGATCCCCAACCCGTCGGTGACGTAAAACCCTCACCTGGAGCGAGGCACACGGTTTCGCCATCGAGCGAAAAATCCCGGAGCAGGAAAGCCGCGTAATTCTTCACAGCTATCGATCGGAAGCCGCGTCATGGTGTAGAACGAGCCTTCCGACCGGTGTGGGCTCACTCCATCGATGCCCGCAAGTCCATTGAACACTGCGTCCCGCCGCTTTTCGTACTCACCGCAGAGGTTTTCGGAGTAGGCGCGGCCATGCTGCAACATCGGAACGACCATGAGCTGTTCGGCCGTTGGCACCGATAGTCGAGCCTGACCGAATCGCAGCGCAACATCGAGAATTTCCCTGTTGTGGGTCGCCATGCAACCGATCCGAACCCCACACGCATTGAATCTTTTGGACACGCTGTCGACGACGATGATTCGCTGCGCGAGATCTGAGAACTCGGTGAACGATCGAACGGTACCGCCGTCAAAGACGAACTCCCGATAGACCTCGTCACAAATGACGAAGAGATCGTTCTCGATCGCCACCTGGGCCACCGCCTCCAGCTCTTCGGCCGTATAGACGGTCCCGGTCGGGATTCGACGGGTTGCACAACAGAATCGCTTTTGTGTTGAGGTGTGACGCATGCCCTCAGTCGGTCGATCGAACCGAAGTGGTACCCATCTTCGACCTTCAGGGTGATCGGAACCATCGTCACGTCGGCCTGGGCGGCAAAGCTCAGATAGTTGGTGTAGCAGGGCTCGAAGACCAGCACCTCCCCCTCGCCACCGGCAACGATCGAGAGAATGAAGGTGATCGCTTCGCTCGCACCCGAGGTGACCAGTATTTCGTCAGCCGCAAACTGGATATCCCAACTCGAGAAGAAGGCACTCCACGCCTCGCGGGCCTGCGGCAGCCCTTCGCTCGGGGCGTAGGCAAGGGTTGCCAGCGACAGCCCGTGCAACTCGGCAATCATCTCAGGCGGCGTCGGCATGTCGGGCTGGCCGATGTTGAGGTAGATGACGTTTGTACCACGGGCCTCGGCATCGCGGGCGAGCGGCGCCAGCTTGCGAATCGGCGACTCCTGAAGTTTGGATGACTTGGCTGAAAGTTTCGGCATGGGCATCTCCCGATGGGTCCCGATCACCGATGATTGTAGCCCAGCCGTTTCCCCGCCGCTTCCGACGCGGGTGACGCGTCTCGCTTCGGCGAGGTAGGTGCCATCTTTTGCATTGTTCGAATTCGCGCTGCAAAATTGGGTGACTCGCCCCAGGCGAACAATGCTAAAGGTGGCTCCTGCGTCATCGAAGCCCCAACGCGCTCGGAATTGGTGGGTGGCACCTGTGTCGTCGAAGCGGTACGCGCTCCTCATGGGCGGGTGGCCCCTCACACACCGAAGCGAAACGCGCATACAATGGGCGCGATGTTTTCGTTCAAGGGGTGGAAAGAAAAGTACGGCAGGCTCACCCTCCGCTCGCTGTGGGACCTCTTCATGGTGTGGGTGGTCATCATCAACCTCTGCCTGATTCTCTTTGACCTCACGTACCTCTGGCTCAGACCCACCTATTTCAGATACCTGCCAATCGTGACCCGGCTTTGGGACCCGGTGCTCGGCATAGAGCCGCACCCTCTGACCGACAAGCTCATCGACCGGGCCGGCGAAGCCCAACAACTCCTCGATCTCGACCCGGCCGCACCCGCCCTCGACGATCTGCTTAATAGCCTCGAGAGGCTGACGACTCGGGTTTTTCTGGAGGACCCGTTTCTTCGGTCCGGTCAGACCGAGAACCTGGCGGCCATCTGGACAACCATGGCTCGCGAGACCGGCAAGACGGTTTCGAGCGCCAAGAATCCCGATATCGTCGCCGAAGTCGCCCACGATTTCTGGAGCGCCACGCCCGAGCTGCTGCGTCACCGATTCGCACTTTTCGACCAGACAGATCGAGCCCCGGCTGGCGGTCAACTACTTCCGGGGATTCGATCTCGACGGACATCTGATCGACAACTTCTGGAAGATCGACCTGCCGTTCCTGATCCTGTTCTGGATCGAGTTCATGGTCCGGTGGTTCCTCGCAATCCGCCGACACACGCACGCCCGCTGGTACTTCTTTCCGATCTTCAACTGGTACGACCTGCTCAGTCTGATTCCCGTGACGGCGTTACGACCGCTCCGGCTGCTGCGCGTCGTCTCGATCTATATGCGGCTGCGTCAGTCCGACCTCTCTCGCGTTGGCAGGGATTTCCTCAGCCGAGGCGTCGCCTACATCTCCAACATCATCACCGAGGAGGTCTCGGACCGGGTCGCGGTGCGGATCCTCGACGAGTACCGCGAGGAAATCGTGGACGGGACCCACGTACGCATTGCCCGCGCAACCGTCGAACCGCGCCGCGCTGAGATCGAGCGTGTCCTCGTCAGTCAGATCCGGGCAATCCTCACCGACGAGGACACGATCGAGAGGTTCCGGCAGCTCCTCCGGCTCAACCTCGCCAACGCGGTAGATGAGTCAGAGAGTCTTCGTTCTCTTCCCCTCCCCCATATCGTCGTCAAACCGGTGGTCAGCACGGTCGGCGAGGTCCTCCTCGACACGACTCTCGAGACGATCACGACGACCCTCGACAGCGTCGAAGGTCAGGAGGCGGTCGAGGCACTCGCAGACTCGATCCTCGAAGCCCTCTTCTATGGCCCCGCTCTGGCCGAACTCGAGTCCCTGGCCAAAGACATCAGCATCCAGGTCATCGACCACATGAAGGAAGTCGTGGTCGTCAAGAAGTGGGCCCTGCCCGACGAAGCAGGTCAAGCGACCGGCGATGCCGTGGGAGGACGAGGGAGAATTTTGAATTCGGAATTCGGAATTCGGAATTACAGCCCACCCGCCCGAAAAATTACGGGAGACAAGCGCGCCAAAAAACGTGCCGTCTCTGACGATTTTGGGAGCGCGCGTTCAGACACCTTGGCCCACCGTGATCCGGGAGAGATCGTTGAAGGCACCAGGCCCCCCTACTCCAGCGTCACCTCGGTCGTACCACCCGCAGTGACAACGGCCTGTTGGACCCCCTGCGTCCCGTCGGGTGCAAACGTTTCGATCCGCCAACCGCCTTCGGGTAGCTGAAGGCTGAGGCCCGACGTGGAGACCGGCACCCACTCGGTGCGAGCCGGGTTCTCGAATTGGTAGACCGGCACCACAATCCCTGTTGAGGAGTCTCTCAGCCGCACCTGCCACGCCGCGCCCGTGTCATCGGCTGGCGCCTTGATCTTCAGGGTGCCCGACGCGCGGAGCTGAACAGGGATCTCAGCCTGCGGAACCTCCGCGACAAGCAATGCCATCCCTTCGCCCCGAATCAGCAATGTCCATCGGCCGCGCGGAATGTCCTTCACCTCACAGCGGCCGCCATCGGCACACGTGGAGGTGACAAAAGGACCCAGTACGCCTCCGGCGAGACTCTGGATCCAAATCCCCGATGCCGGCGATCCGTCGGCCCCCTGAACGACAAAAACCGTCCTTTCGTCGCCTCCGAGAAACAGAGTAATCTCAGGCGCGCCACCGTCCCTGATCGAAACGGTCTTCCGAGCCGGCATATGGTCGCGGGCATCGCCGAGAACAGTGTAATCTCCGTCGCCGAGATCTGAAACCCGGAACGCGCCGTCTGCGCCACTCGTGATCGTTCGCTGGACCGGAGGGAGAGTCGAACCCGTGACAGTGATCGTGGCACCCTCGATAGGTCGATCTGTCTCACGTTCGATGACTCGACCTGAAATCGAGCCGGACGACAGGTACAGGTCGAGCTCAGCGTCGGCCTCGAGCAGCACATGATCGCCGGCCAGCACCTCGCCGGACCTCGAACGTGCCGCGATCTGATACTCGCCAGATTCCAATCCACCGATCTGCCACTCGCCATCGGCTCCAGTAACGGTTTCACCCGAACCGGCGGCGGCGACGCTCTGGGCCGAGACCAACATTCCCGGGACGCCTGTATTGCCACGCAACACACGACCGGACGCGGTCAAACCCGAACCAAAGTCGATAACAACCGGCGCCGTCTCTCCCGAGTCGGGGACGACAACGGCCTCGGACCGGCTCCGCCGGGTCATCATTTCGACCGCAACGACTTGCGTATCCCCGGCCTCAACGCCTTCGACGCGGAAGGTGCCGTCGGAGGCCGGATTGGCGCTGCCGCCACTGTCGACCTGGACCATACAGCTCCCGAGCTCGGTCGGACTCAGACCGCGGACCTCGCCAATCACCGTCGCCCCCCGCTCGAAATGCAGATCGACAGTCACGGTATCGCCTTCTGGCACTTCAACCTCTTCGCTGGCCGAAGCAAAGCCCTCGAGCATTGCCCCAACCGTCCATTCGCCGGGACCAACCTGAGGCAGTTCGAAACCGCCGTCCGCGCCACTCTCGTCACCGGCCGATTGTCGCGCCGAGCGGCTGTGACCCATCACTCTCGCACCGGCCGCCGGCGACCCGTCGGGTAGATACACCGTCCCCTGAATCAGTCCGCCTTGTGACAAGCGCAGTATCACCTCGTCCGGTTGTCCGGCTTCGGCAGTCTCTTGGGCCCTCCGTCCGTCGTCGGCATGAGCCATGATCCGTTGCGTCCCTGTCCCGAGGGCATCGAAGTGAAAACGGCCGTCGGCTCCTGTTTTCGTCCTCGATGTATCGGAGAATCCGCGCCCCCAGTTCTGGGAGGCGGGGCCCGCGGTGATATCTACACCCGCTACCGGACCACCATCGGAATCTTCGACCCTGCCCCGTAGCTCGAGACCCGGTTCGAGCCGAATGATGAGCGGCTCGAGGTCGCCCTCGTCGATGACGACCTTTTGCTGCAGGCGGCGCATGCCCTCCGCGACGACGTACATCTCAAACTCACCAGCTCCGAGTCCATCGAAATGGAACCTCCCGGAAGCATCTGTCTTCGATTGCCCCACCCCTCGGGATCCCCGCCCGAAAGTTCGGGTCCCAGGTATCGATCTGTCGTAATGCAGGCTCAGAGAGACGGACGCGCCTTCGATGGGAGCATCACTACGGCTGTCAACGACCAAACCTTCGAGGATCCGTTCGCGCGCCATCGCGACCTCGATCTCGCCCTCGGGCGGCAGCTCGACCTTGTGCGGTGCCTCGGGCACCAGACCCTCTGCGCGGGCTTGAAGATAGACCTCGCCCGTAGGCTCGAGATCGGGAATTGTGAATCGGCCTTGCTGGTCGCTGGTCGTGGTAGCACGCCGAAAAACCGCCTGCGGACTGCGATCGAGAGCGACCTCTGCGTCACCGACGGGCTCGCCATCCGGACCAACGGTAGTGCCTGTGAGGGTGACTCCCGGTTCGAGCACGAGATCACCAATATCGATCCCTTCGGCGGGGATTTCGATCGGGTCGGTGGTGCGGTTGACCGAGCCAGGCCGGCGCAAACTCAACCAAACCGAGCCAGTCGGCGCCTGGGTTAAGTGCGTCCGTCCGTCTTCGCCAGAAATCGCTGTCAGCTCCGGGTCGCCATGGTCCCTTCCGAACCCGTAGCCTACGAGGTATACCCTGCGCCTCCTCTCGTCAGTGCCCGTCGATCGAAAGAGATCGACCGTAACGCCGGGCAGTGGTCGACCGTCCTGGTCTACCACCCGCAACGCGAGCGTCGCACCCGCGGACAGCGTGACGACCGTCTCGAGCTCGGCGCCTTGCTCGCCTTCCAGGCGAGCGCCTCGCGCCACAGGAAGATCCGGTGCTCGCACCTCGGCCTCGTACTCGCCAGGGGGTAACCCGGCGATCGCGAACCGACCACGGTCATCAGTCACCGCCCACGGCAGCCAAGGACGAACGAGTCGCGAAAAGCGCATGCCCGCATAAGCGCCCTGGCCGGGAGATCGTGGCGACCGACGCAGCCGGACCCACACCGGCAGGCGGCCGACATCGGTATCGGTTGTCGACTCGACCCTTCCGTGGAGGAGGACCGGTGCTTCGACCGGGAGAGAAACGGGTCCTTCCCTGTCAGCTATCCTGACGGTGTTCTGTGCGATCCCTGGACCCCAGAATTCGAAGGATCTGAGCGATAGGGTCTTCGGCAGAGATGCGATGCCGGAGGTGAACGCTCGCGACCGCAGCGGTTGACCCATCTCGATCACCACAGTTCCCATTGCATGCGGCCATTGAAGGTCGATGTCTTCCCGCGGTTCGAGGTCGAGATCGATCTCACGGTTTTTTGCTCCCCGACCTCCGGTGCTCCCCTGGGAGTCGGCGGTGAGGGCGATGATTCTCCACTCCCCCTTCAGCGGAACCCAGACCTCTGCTCGCCCTTCGTCGTCGGAAACAATCGGCACCTCGAAGGGTGAGCCTTCCACCTGCAGCCCGACTCCAGAAACCGGTCGTTTTCGCGCATCCCAGACCCTGACCTTTAGCGGCACTGAATCGACTTTCAGCTTGATTGGCACCTTGGTTTCGGAAAGTCGCTCTTGAACGGATCCGAACGCTCCGGACTCGGCGGCCCCCATTAGCGACATCCACCGACTCGTCACAGGTCGATAAACCTCGAGAAACCCGCCATCAGGCACATCGAGGTGTGGCACAACCGCGCTCCACCGGCGCCCGTCCGAGCCCCACTCATCGACCCAGAAGTTGCCCCAGACCACCAACCGTTGGTTGCCTCGGCCCGGCAGGTTGACGCGGATGTTGAGACGCTCACCCGAGCGCAGCCACGCCTTCGGCATGTGCAACTGTTCGGGCAGCACGACCTGGAACGAGACCGCAACATGATCTCTGGCTGCCAGCTCCACCAGAACCGGCAATTTGGCCTGTCCGAGATCGACTGAGAACGCCTTGCCCGGCGAAATGATCCCGTCGAAGACCGCCTCGAACTGCCACTCGGGATGCTCGGCTACCTGATCGCCGAGGGCCCAGACTTGAACCTGGACCTCTTTGGCAGCTCCTTCGGTGTACACGATACCTTCGAGCCGAAGGTTTTCCTCGGCGGCGAAGATCGGAACCGTGAAGATCAGGACGGACACCGCGAACGCAAGTCGTCGCATCTTCAACCCCCGTCACGCTTTGCTCAGCTCATCACGTGGGTCGATTGTAGCCCTTTCCGAGAAAGGCGCGCCGAAAAACGTGCCGTCTCTGACGATTTTGGGGCGCTGCGAAACCGTTTTGAAAGGGTGCCGGGGCCCAAACATCGTCAGAGGGGGCACTCCTCGGAAGGGCGCATGGAGAAAAGCGCACTGACTGCACCTGTCCCGGGCCGGCGAATATCCAAGGATTGCAGAGGGCTGCTACTTCTTCGACGTCAACCGATCGAGCCGAAGTGTCGCATCAACACCCATGAAATGGCGGCCAGCAAGGACGACCACCATCATCGCCCCGAGCGCCACCGCGGCTGCGATCATGAACATCACAACGATCTGGTAGGCCACTGCCTGCAGAGGTGGTGAGCCGGCGAGGATCTGGCCGGTCATCATTCCAGGCAGCGAAACGATCCCGGCGGCCGCCATTGAATTGATGATCGGAATCATGCCCGTGCGAACCGCATCCCTGAGTGGCGCCTCGAGGGCCTCTCGGCGGGTGGCGCCGAAGGCGATGCGAAGCTCGACCTCGGCGGAACGCACGACCAGGTGATCCATAAAGCGATCCAAACAGAGCGCGATCCCGGTGAGCGAGTTGCCGAGGATCATCCCGAGCAACGGGATCACGTATTGCGGGTCATACCAGGGATCGACGCCGACCACAACCTGGGTCACCATACCGCCCACAACCAGGCAGGTAGCTGCCATGGTGAGCCAGGCATCGGCGAGGATGCCGCGATACTGGCGCGACGCGCGGGTCACCGCCTCGCGGGCTGCAAACGCCGTCATCAAGCAGCAGGAGACCGACCACCAGCAACGGATTGCGGAGAGCAAAGATCTGCTCGAGAACGAGCCCAAGAAGGCCGAGCTGGATGACCGTCCTCAGCGCCGCGATGCCGAGACGGCGTTCGACACCGAGCCGAAGCGCCATCGACACCGCGCCCGCCGCAACGATCAATACCGTGGCGAGGGCCAGCTGTAGCGGTCCAAGCTCGATGAAGCCACTCATGCGACACCCTTTAATTGACCATCGGCTAGCCGTAGACGGCGGTCTGCGTGGGCGTTCATTTCCGGGTCATGGAGGACGCACACCAGCAGACGTCCGGGCCGGCGCCCAAACCCCAACAGCAGATCGAAGCAGACAGCAGCGATTTCCGGATCGAGCCCCGCCAGCGGCTCATCCGCCACAATGACCCTCGGGTCCCACAACAGACCCCGGATCAGTGCCAGCCGGTGTCGTTCTCCGCCTGAAAGGGTTCGCACCTCTCGGTCGAACGGGAGCTGCTCGAGACCAACCTGGGTCATCAGCGCTGCAGCACGATCATTCGTCAAACGGCTTTTCGCGGCCGGCCTTTTGGACGAAAGGAAAGCTGAGGTTCTCTCGCACAGTGCCGGCGATCATCGGCGCGTCCTGCGCTACCAGACTCACTTGAGATCGCCACTCCGGCAGACCGACCCCTTCGTAGCTCTCTCCACCCAGATGGCGCACCGCATCGGGAGAATAAGCCAGGGCCGTGACATGGCGAAGGAGAGTACTCTTTCCACCACCGGACGGACCCTCGATCGAGACAAACTGCCCATCGGCCAAAGACAAAGAAACACCGTCAAAGAGAATCCTGCCCTCGCCGTCGCTGGCGGAGAAGGGCCCGCATTCGAGGAACGCGCTCATGGGGGGAGTGTAGCGGGTCCACTGAGTCCCGTGGCGGAGTAGCCACCCTTCGCATTGTTAGCCCGAATGCGCGCTCTCGACATCGCCGCAGTAACTTCAACAATCGAAAGGTGACGATCGGTTGAGGCGCTCCTTGATGGGAGGCGCTGTTCGGGACTGATTACTGGTCTCGATTACTTTCGATTGATGAACTGCCCGGTTGCACAAGAGAGTAAATGCAGCGTAAAATAAACTGATGGCCGATACGCCCTTCCGCCGCATCCTTCACTGCGACATGGACTGTTTCTATGCTGCAGTCCACACCCGTGACGACCCCAGCCTCGAAGGAAAACCTGTCGTAGTCGGCGGCGACCCTTCGGGTCGGGGCGTCGTGGCGGCGGCCAACTACGAGGCTCGAAAGTACGGGATCCACTCGGCGATGCCGGCGGCGCAAGCTCGGCGTCAGTGGCCGGACACGGTCTTTCTGCGGCCGGAGTTCAAACGATACCGGGAGGAATCTCAGAAGATCTTCGCGATCTACGGCGACTACACCGCCGATCGTGCAACCCCTGTCACTGGATGAGGCCTTCCTCGATGTCAGCGAGCATCTCGCTGAATTCAAGAGCGCAACCGAGGTCGCCGAGGACATCCGCCGCCGGGTTTGCGAAGAGCGGCGCCTCACGGTCAGCGTCGGCGTCGCACCCAACAAGCTCGTGGCCAAGATAGCTTCAGATTTCCGCAAGCCCGACGGGCTAACGGTCGTGCGCCCACACGAGGTCGAGGCGTTCCTTGCGCCGCTGCCGGTTCGCCGGATCTATGGCATAGGACCGGCCGCCGAACGATCGTTACACGAGATGGGCATCACGACAGTGGCGGACCTCCGCGACCTTTCCATCGACCGATTGATGGCACGATTCGGCAACTGGGGACGAGTGTTGTGGGATCGCGTGCGCGGAATCGATGACCGGCCGGTCCACATCCACCGCGAACGCAAGAGCCTGAGCACCGAGCGAACCTTCGCCGAAAACGTCAGGAACCTCGACGAGATCGACCGCATCCTCTCCAAAATGGCGGAGGAGGTTGCGCGTGGACTCGACAAACGTCGCTGGCCGCATCGACCATCACCGTTAAGGCTCGCTATCCCGATTTCACGACACCGACCCGATCCCACACACTCCCGGTACCGACTTCAGATGCTGCCACCATCGCCGCGGCCGCCCACGACCTCATCCGGCGGACCGAAGCGCTGCAAACCTCCGTCCGTCTTTTGGGCGTCGGCGCGAGCAATCTCGTGCCCGGGGCATTGGGGCAAATGACGCTTTTTGAAGAGTAGTGGGATCTCAAACGAAGCAGGATGCCCGATGCTCGATGCTGGATCCGCTCGCCTATTCCGAGCGCGTTGGGGCTTCGTCCTGACTCCGGTGCGGCACCGCAAGCAGTTGCATTCTCGCAGTTTACGAGCTTCATAGGAGCCGAGCGACGGGGATACGAGCGAGCCTCGAGAATCGGAGAACGGCAGGACGCGGATCTGGCACACTAGGCGCGACATATGGCAGATTCGCAGAACAGCGCTCCCCGAACCACACCGCCTTGTCCCGGTACTCGTGACCGCTTGCCGCCGGGCTGTGGACGGCTGGGGTGGTTCGTCGCTCCGTGGCTGGCCGCCAACGATTCTGTCCTCGGCGGGTGGTTGCGTCTGATCTACCGTCCAGGGTGCCATCAGATCGGCGACCGCTGCATCGACCTCGGGTTCGGTCCAATGGCGGTCTGCGCGCGTTGCGCCGGTCTCTATCTAGGTGGGACTCTTGCCCTGCTGGCAACGACGATCGCACATCGGTCGATCAGACCGCGTCCGATCTGGCTGCTGGTGGTTGCAGCACCCACGCTCCTCGACTTCGCCGCAGGCCATGTCGGCCTGCCGAGCCTTGGCAACTGGACCCGCTTCGCCGTCGCCCTCCCGTTGGGTCTTCTGGCCGGGCTCTACCTCGGTGACGCCCTGATCGAAATCATCCGGGTCAACTCGAAACAGCATGATCCGAACAATTCCGACCGGGATTCGTTAGGATAGAGCGACACTCAAGGAGGAAAGAATGAACCAGGCACCTTCGATGCTCAAACCCGCTCTGATTTCGGGAGTTGCCTTTGGAGTCGCTGGCTCCATTCCCGTGATTAACTGGATCAACTGCGCCTGCTGTGCGCTGATCATCGGCTGCGGCTTCCTTGCCGCCTTCCTCTATTCGAAGGACAGCCGCGCCGCCGGCTTTGCATTCCGGCCTGGCAACGGCGCGACGGTCGGCTTGGTCGCGGGTCTTATTTACGGGGCCATATCCGGCATTCTCGGCGGACTCATCAGCTCCGCCCTCGGCATGGGGGACTGGCAGCAGGTCATCGAACAGATCGAAATGAGTGGAGCGGAAATTGATCCCGAGGTTCTCGAGGGGGTATCGCATTTCATGGAGAGTTCAGGTGGGTTGATGATGATCCTGATCGGGTTGTTTTTTGCCCTCGTCTTCGGAGCCATCTTCGGCACCCTCGGCGGCCTCATCGGCGGCTCGGTCTTCAAGGCGGAACCGCAACCTCCAACGCTTGAGCACGCACCGCCGCCTCCACCGGTCGGCTGAACAGGTCGAGTCGGGAAAGCAGAGGAGAACATGGAAGCAACTTCGTCACCCCCACCTGTGGCGCCGCCAGCAGCCGCCCCTATTCCCTGGGAAGATCCAGCGCGTACAAGCGCATTTGAGCGATTTGTCGAAACGGTCAAACTTCTCGCCACTCGGCCGAACGAAGCGTTCGCCGGTATGCCGACAACGGGTGGCATCGGTTCGCCGCTGCTCTTCGCCATCGTTGTCGGTTGGATCGGGATCGCCGTCGCCGTCGCATGGAACACGCTCTTCCAGGGTATGTGGATCCCGTTCATCGGCGGCGGAGAAGAAGCGGCCATCATGGCGGGTTTCACCGCCGCCTGGGCCGTTGGAGCCATCATCCTGGCCCCAATCCTTGTCATCATCGGCGTCTTCATCGGTGCGGCCGTCCTGCATCTGATGCTGATGATCGTCGGCGGCGCCAACAACGGATTCGAGGCGACAGTGCGTGTGGTTTGCTATGCGCAGACGGCCCAACTTGCCGGGATCATCCCGTTCTGTGGAGGTTTGATCTCCATGGTCTGGGCGATCATTCTCTACGTCTTCGGCCTGGCCACCGCCCACCGGACGACCCAGGGCAAGGCGGTGTTGGCTGTAGTACTGCCGGTTGTCCTGTGCTGCGCTTTCGTGGCGGCGATGCTGTTCATGGGTGTTCTGGCTGGAGTCGCCACCTCTCGGTGACAACCCGCCCAGGGTCCAAGGAGGAGCGCCAGTTGGCGTTCCTATGGTTGGCGGCGGCAGCATCAGCTCTCGCTCTGAGACCGTTGTGGTTGGCGGCCGCCCCGATCCTCCGGCCATGCGTTTTCCGCTCCGTCACCGGAATCCCTTGCCCGACCTGCGGCACGACGCGGGCGGCGACGGCCTTCCTCGACGGCAACTTCCTGGCCGCATTTGCCGCCAACCCGCTCGCCGCGGCGGTGGGCCTCCTCTTTGTAGCCGGTGCACCGATTGCAGCATTGTGGGCGATCGCACGGTGGCCAGTGCCGTTGCTACCGACCCCCCTCCCCATGTGGGTACGCATCGGAGCAGTCGCCCTCATCGCTACCAATTGGATCTACGTGATCACTGCAGGCTGACGGTCCCTACCATGCCAAATTCAATCTAGAAATTGAGATTCTGTTTCTATTTAGATACAATTTCACAGTTGAATAACCTTGACAATGTCGAAATCTGACTATATTCTCCCGCGGAGATTTATAATATATGGTTAATCAGTGATAGATCATTTAACTTGTGAAAAAAGGTACAAGGAGGTTGAGATGAATCGTTCAAAGTTGATGGTAGCGACAGTATTGATCGGGGTGCTCGCGCTGAGCATGGCCAACATGGCCACCGCAGCGAAGAAACCGAAGGGCGTTGATCTGTACAAGGAGTACTGCAAGCCCTGCCACGAGGCCGACTCCGAGAACGGCGAGTACACGCCAATGACCCTGATCCAGGATCAGTGGGATCGCTTCTTTGACAAGAAGTACGTCGACAGCCACTCGGCTGTCTTAGATCCCAATCACGAGAACAAGCCGGTCACCGAGGCCATCAGCGAAGCCGACCTCGAGATGATCAAGAAGTTCGCGGTCGATCACGCTGCCGACTCCGAGCAGCCGATGACCTGCGGTTAAATCGGTTCAATAGAAGGAGAAGATGATGATACGCAAGACGTTTGCTGTGCTTGGCATGACCCTGCTCTGCCTTACCGCCGTGGCTTTCAGCGCAGACACAGAGACTACCGAGGAGCAGATCGCCGATCTCCAGGAAGAGGTCAAAGATCTCGAAAAGCGAATGATGAAGACCGAGCGCAAAGCCGCTCTCGACCGGATCAACTTCACCGGTGACTTCCGCTTCGAAGTGAACTCCATCAGCTCCACATACGACGATTACTTCAACGGCATGCAGCTGCAGAGGATGCTTGTCGATACCCTTTTCTATTTCGGAGCCAACGGCATGCCCCCGTCGTCTCCCGAAGACGTCCAGAACTTCATTGCCCAAAACTACGCCAGCTATCTCTACTACCTCGACAATGTGGTCACCTTCGACTGGCTGAAAGAGGTCATGGCTGGGTTCCCACCGGAGATGCAGCAGGGTCTCATGGAGCAGCTCCTCCCCTACACCTACACCGAAGGCTACGACTACAAAAACGACATCCTCTACACCAACCGCCTCCGTCTGCAGATGAACGCAAAGGTCTCCAAGAACGTCGAGTTCGTCGGCCGTCTCTCCATGTACAAGGTGTGGGGCGACTCGACCGGCGTCCAGACCTTCAACGGTTTCCCGTCCTCGATCAATATCGACGGCACCACCACATCGGTCCCCAACTCGGACATTCTGCGGGTCGAGCGCGCCTACTTCACCTGGTCCGGTGACAAATTCTATCTTTCGATTGGCCGGCGTCCTTCGACCGGCGGAACGCCGCTCAACTTCCGCAACGACGAACCTCGAGGAGGTTCACCCCTTGGCACATTGGTCAACTTCCAGTTCGACGGCGCCACTTTCGGTTGGAAGATCAGCGACAAATCAACCTTCCGCCTGTGCTATGGCGTCGGATTCGAGTCCGGCTTCGGCAACGCCCAGGAGCTCCAACGTCCGGCCGACCGGCTCAAAGACGCTTCGTTCCTCGGCATCAACTGGGACATCTTGAACACCGAGGATGTATTCATTCAGACAACTATCATGCGTGCATTTGACGTCACCGACGGTTTCGGTGGTCTCGTCGTGTTGCCTGTCGACCCGGTTACCGGCCAGGACGTACCGGCCCCTGTGGTCCTCCGGTATGCCCCGTCGGCCACTCTGGGTGACATCAGCTGGGCCAGCCTCGTCGGTGTTATTCACCCCGGTGCGTTCGACGTCTTTGCCAGCCTCAGCTACATGGAGTCCGATCCCAATAACGTCACCTCTCCCTTCGGCGGGCTCTTCTCCGACCCCTTTGAGACGCCTGAGAAACAGGACGGATACTCTTACTACCTCGGTGCCCGGTACAACCTGCCCAACAACAAGACCAAGATTGGCCTCGAGTACAACTACGGTTCCGAGTACTGGTTCAATATGGCGGTGGCCGAAGACAGTTTCTACGCCCCGAAAACATCGGTCCGCGGAAGCGTGTGGGAGGTCTACCTCACTCACCGCATCACCAAGAACTTCATCCTCAAGCTCGATTACATGCTCTACGACTTCAGCCACTCGGGTTCGGGTTGGCACATGGGCGCGCCCAAGGATCTGGACAAGACTCCTATCCTCGGTTTCGCCTCTCCTACCGATGCCAATCGGTTCCTGCTAGGATTGCAGGCGCGATTCTAGAATTGAGATAACAGCTGAGGAGGCAATCATGATTCGGCGTACGATCACCCTGATGTCGCTGTTTGCCCTGGTCGCAATGCCGGCGCTCGCGGCCGACTACTCCCACAAGGAGTACTTCGAGCACTACGAAGGTACCAAGACCTGTCTCGGGTGCCACCAGGACGAGGCGGAGACCTTTTTCCACTCGCAGCACTACCAGTGGACCGGGGAAACCCCGGCGATCGTCAACGCCGAAGGCAAAGCCCTCGGTAAGAGAAACACCATCAACGACTTCTGCACCAACCCGATACCGGCCTGGATCGGCATCACCAAGAACTCCCGGGGTGAAATCCTCTCCCAGGGCTGTTCGAAGTGCCATGCCGGGCTCGGGAAGATGCCGAGCTCGGAGATGAGCCAGGAGCAGCTCGAGAACATCGACTGCCTCATCTGCCACGCCTCGGGATACAACCGGACCCTGGTCGAAAACGAGGACGGCACTTTCGAGTGGAAGCCGATCCTTTGGAAGAACCAGGAGGGACTCGACTCGGTTTCGAAACGCATCACGATGCCGAAAAGAACCAGCTGTCTTCGATGCCATGCGGGTTCCGGCGGCGGTCCCAACTTCAAGCGCGGTGATATCGAGTATGCCTTCGCTGACACCGACCGCGAGTTCGACGTCCACATGGGTGCCGACGGCGGCGACATGGCATGCATGGACTGCCACGCGGGTACGAGCCATCGCATGCGCGGTCGTGGCGTCGACCTCATGGGTTCGGATTCCGCAGATCAACTTCGTTGCGGTGACGGCGCGTGCCACGAAGCGGCTCCCCACCAGAAGGAGCTGCTGAACCGGCACGCAAATCGCGTCGACTGCACGGTCTGCCACATCCCGATCTTCGCCAAAGAGGACGAAACCGACATGGTTCGGGACTGGTCGACGCCCGCCTACAGCGAGGAGAAGGACAAACACATCCCAACTTTCACTTTCGGGCAAAACGTTGAGCCCGAAATCGCCTGGTACAACGGCACCGTGTGGGCGCAGCTGCCCGGGGTGCCAGTCACCCGACGCGCGGACGGGGTGATCGAAATGGTAGTGCCACAGGGCTCTCGTTCAGACGACAAGGCCAAGCTCTACCCGTTCAAGGTCCACCGCGGCAAAATGCCGGTGACGATGGACAGTCGTTGGTTACTGCCGATCAACGTCGAGGAGTTCTTTGCCGACGGCAACATCGACGGAGCGGTCCGCGAGGCCGCCCATGTGTTGTACGGCATCGAGGATTTCGAGTACGAATGGTTGCCGGTCGAGCGATACATGGGCATCTTCCACGAGGTGCAGCCGGGTGACAACGCGCTGCGCTGTCTCGACTGTCACGGGCCCGACGGTCGTCTCGATTGGGCCGGCCTCGGTTACGAAACCGACCCGCTGGCGGCGGTTCTGAGCCCCTCACACTGAGTCCATATCGCGCATTCATAGGCGGGCCTTCGGGTCCGCCTTTTTTGTCACACGACCGTAACTATATTGAGACTGTTTCACTCATTTCAACCTCGATTGAACCTATCAGCAATCATTACTATTCCTAAATTCACCATCTAAACCCATATAGAACACCTAGTTAAATACTAAGTTTTGTATACTTGCACATCTTTACATATGACCAAAGTGACATAAGCTTGACAACCAATATTGAGATTACAAGAATGTGACGGTGAGCACGAACTGTACCTTCACTTCCTACCATTGAGGCAGTTTCAGCCGTCCCGGGTGGATGGCAAAGCGCTTTGATTCACAGGGCTCGATAAGCCTTCCCTGCGTCGTATTTTGAGACCCCCAACGGGGGTTTGCCTGAATTGCACCAATTTTTCCAAACGGAACAAGGAGGAAAGAACATGAGGAGGAGCATCCTGCTGACTCTGATCAGCGTGGTGTGCGCCATGGCCCTCCCGGCGACCGCCGCTGACAGTCCCTGTGCGGACTGTCACGACGAGGCCGCTGCGGCGATGGCCAACCAGATCCACATGCGTATCGAACCTTTCGAGGTTTACGGGCGCACCGTGGGTTGTGAGGGCTGCCACGGTGACGGAACCCAGCATATGGAGGAGGGAGATCCGGCGTTGATCCGGACCTTCAGCAACCCGGTCGAGGACAGCGCTGCGTGTCTCGACTGCCACGGCCAAAAAGAACAAGGCGAGTGGCAGGCGTCTACCCACGGCATGGAGAACATGAGCTGCCTCGATTGCCACTCGATTCACAACGAGGCCAACCCGCTGAACGCGTGCAAGGACTGCCACCAGCCCGTGCTCGCCCAGTTCCAGTTGCCGTCACACCACCCGGTGCCTGAGGGTCTGATGAGCTGTGTCGGCTGCCACGATCCGCACGCGTCGACCGAAAGCCAGCTCAAGACCAACATGCGGCTCAACGATCTCTGCTACACCTGCCACCAGAGCAAAGAAGGCCCGTTCATCTTCGAGCACGCTCCGGTTGTCGAGGATTGTAGCTTGTGCCACACGCCGCACGGCGCTGTTGCCAACAACCTGCTGACCGCGAACGAGCCCACCGTCTGTCTGCAGTGTCACGAATTCCACTTCCACGCCGGTCTGCTCAGCCCTGAGGGCGAGTACGAGGTCGGCGGCTCCGAGTTTGAGAACCCGGCCGGTGAGCACAGCTTCAACGTCGCCTTCACCACCAAGTGCACCCAGTGCCACTCCCAGGTCCACGGCACCGATCTGCCGTCGCAGTCGACTCCGGGCGGTGGACACGGAATGGTGCGGTGAGGGGAAAATCATGAATATCAAATCCATTGTTCGACTTTCGCTGATCCTGGCCCTGGTTGCCGTTCCGCTGACCGGCAGTGCCCAGGAGGGTGAGCAGGCCACCGCCGCCACTCTCGGCCAACCGGGTCCTTGGATCTTCACTTTCTTTGGTACCGAGTACACCATTCCATCCTCAGTTGCCGCCGAAGGCAACGTGGAATCGAGTGTCGAGGTCGGCTACTACGACGCCAGCACCGATGACTCACCGGACATGGCCGCGGAGTACTACGACACCAATTCTGGCGCCACTGTCAACGCCGCCGTCTCGTCACACGGAGAGACGGGCAGCTTCCAGTTTGTCGGCGCCTTCCAGAGCGCCGACACCAACGCAGCCGCGCTCGATTTCGACATCAAGCGCACGTGGCGCTCGAAGACCGACTACAGCAAGTTCCTGCACCGTCTCGGCCACGACCCGATGCACAACCTCGAGGCGACATCATTCAACGGCAAAGTCGTGTGGAACACCGATCTCCGCCCCGACCAGGAGTACGAGTTCAATTACTCGGTCATCGAGAGCCGCAACGAACTCCAGTTCAAGGGGCTCAGCGCTCTCACCATAGGCCTCGACGTGCGCGAGCAGAGACGGAAAGGTCACACTCAGGCCTATACAACCTCGCACTGTGACAACTGCCACATTTACAGTCAGGGTCATCCGATCGACGAGAAGACCTCGGACGCGACGGTCGATGCCAAGGTCGCCTGGAAGGGCGGCTTTGCCAAGCTGGCCTACACCAGCCGTAGCCTGACCCACGGCACCTCGTCGGTTCCAGTCACCTTCGATGACGCCCTCCACCCCGAGCTGCAGGTTCCGGTCTTCGACAACCGGCTGCAGTACGATTCGGACGTAGGCGTCGTGCAGGCCGATCTGTGGCCCGACATCGACAAGAACAAGACGCGCCTCGACCTTGTCTTCAACAACCTGGGTGGATTCACCCTCACCGGCAACGGTGTGTGGTCGGAGACCGAGAACAAGTACACCAACCTGAAGTCCGACTACAAGGGCTACATCGTGACCGCGGCCAAGGGATGGAAGAACGGCTGGCGCTTCCGGTGGCGGGGTCGTGTCTATTCCATCGACAACGACGATGTCTTTGTCGATGTCAACGATCGCCCCAGCATCGCCGGTCCGCACGCGGGCCAGACTTATGAGGACATCTACGGTCTGAATTTCGATCACGTCCGAATGTCGGCGCTCAACCGAGACGCCTTCGAGTCCAAGGCCGATGTCAGCTATCGCTTCGGTCGCAAGGCCGGTACGATGCGTTTCATTTGGAACTACGACACCGTTGATCGCAAGAACTTCGAGGTGATGCCCGGTGAGTTCAAGACCACCACCAATCTCCTGGGAGCGAGCTACCGCGCCCGTCCGGCCAAGGGATGGAACTTCGAAGCCAACCTCAAGTACGCCAAGGTCGACAACGCGTTCATGCTGATCAACGGCACCTGCTCGACTCTGGTTTCGGGCTCCTATCCGAACCCGTGGAACCCGGAGACGCCGCAGTACACCCAATTCCACGAAGCACGGATCGCCGATACGACGGCCTCGGCCTCGAGTTGGGCCCGCGCGGATCTCCGTCTCGGCTACACCACCGGCAAGACCACCGTCTTTGGTAAGTACATCTACAAGGATGGCGACAACAACGACGGTGACCTGACCGACTGGCAGCGTCAGAGCAACACAGCGCTCGTCACGGTGTGGTCGGCGCCGACCGAAAACCTGAACTGGTACGCGACCTACACCTGGATAAAATCAGATCTGGATGTACCCGCGTGCATACCAGTCTTCGATGGTTGAGCAGGCACAATTATGGGAGGCCAGGATGGCTTCTCTCGTGACATGCTCGACTACAGTTCTGATTCCAACACCCTCATGGCCGGTCTGAAGTACCAGGCCAAGAACAAGACCGAGTTCGGGATTGACTTCAGCTACATGCAGACCGAAGCGGCCCTCGCGCCTTTCGATCTGTCAGCTGACGACTACGTGGCGACACATCCGCCGATGGCGTATGACTTCTCCACCTCCCACCTCAACTCCGATATCGACAACACCCGTCTGGACGCCGACCTGTGGGCCAAATTCTCACTCAGTACCAAATGGTGGTTGCGCCTCCGCTACCACCTGGTCGACTTCCAGGATGACGCGCCCTATCTCTACGACACGTCAGGCAAATACCAGTACGCAACAGCGGCGGTTGGCCTGATTTTCTGAACGTACCTTCCCTTTTTTCTCGCCCCGCCGTTCGCGGCGGGGCCTTTTTTTTCTCCTGGCCTGCCACAGGCGTGCTGCCTTCTCTGTTCACCCCCGGCAGGTGTGTGCTGCAGAAATGAGATACAAGATTCAAGATACAAGCCCCACCCACCCCCCGGGAATCTCTCGCCGTATGTGTCAAGTCCTGACGAAAAGTTGTCATGCGATCCCGAGCCGCGGAGCGGCGACAGAAATGTGGCGCCGATGCTATCGGCTCACGCCGCAGCACGAATCTGTCGCCCCCTCCAGGGGCTTGTGGTCTATTTGCCGTCCCTACCCTGGGGCTCACGCCCCAGGCTAAGAATATGCCGCTCCTCCGGAGCTCCTCCTCAGGCGTCAACTTATTTTAGGACGAGACAATCGGGTGGATCTTGCATCTTGCATCTTGCATCTTGTATCTGGACGGATGGGCCAGCGCATCAGATCACCGTCCAGTCGAAGAAGAAGGTGAATATCGCCCCTTCCACGTGTCCGGCTGACCCGGCGGCCGTGGCAGTCGGACTCGGAAACCGGCTCTTTTCCAATCGCGTAACGGTGTTTTCGTTGGCACGGGCCTTGCTATTCCGATGGTGACGGCGGAAGAAACCGCCGAACAAAGGAGGCCCTCATGAGAATCAATCGTTCATTTACGTGGATCGGAATCATTGCGCTGGCAGTCGCCAGCCTGGCCATCACCTCACCTGCAGAAGCCCAGCGACGATCGGCGATGCAAGTTGGCCCCAAATGCACCGGTGGCGTTGGCGCCCTCTTCGACGAAATCGAGCCGGTCGCTTTGCTCGACTTCGAGGAAACTTCTGTCCTCTACATGTGGGAAGAGGAGAAGTTGGCCCGCGACGTCTACCTCGCTCTGGCCAACACCTGGCAGCTGCCGATCTTCGGCAACATCGCCGAAGCCGAAGAAAGACACATGGCCCTGGTGTGGAAGCTGATCGAAACCTACGGCATCGTACATCCGTTCACCGACGATACACCTGGCGTCTTCGTCGACACCTCCCTGGCACAGCTCTACGTTGACCTCGTGGCCAGGGGCGAGCTTTCGCTGATCGACGGGCTCCAGGTCGGCGCCGACATCGAGGACCTGGATCTGTACGATCTCTACCTGATCCTCGAGGCAACCGAAAACGACCACCTCCAGCTGGTTTTCCGCAACCTCGCCAAGGGATCCCGCAACCATCTGCGCGCCTTCGTTCGGGCGCTCGCTGCTCAAGAAGTGATCTATGCTCCCACCTATCTCGATCCGACAACCTATGACGCCATCCTTGCTGCCGATATGGAGCAAAGGATGTTCTACGGCGCTGATGGCGAGGTCATCCCGGCCTGCGGCCGCACCGTCGGCGGATTCGGTGGGGTACGACAGGGAACTCGCCAGGGTGGCGGCCAGGGAGACGGCAATGGCAATGGTAACGGTACCGGTCAGAGTGGGAACGGCTCTGGCGAATGTGACGGATCCGGCCCCAACGGTGGGTCCGAAGGTGGCAGTGGTTCGGGCTCTGGCAGCGGCAACTGATCGCACGGTCCAGTTGAATAGAAGGAAAATATCATGAAAACGACACCAAGGACCATCACGACGATCATCGGCAGCGCGGCCCTGCTCCTGGCCACAGCCGGCCTCGCCGGCGCTCAGGAAGCCGCCCCGCAAACCACCAAGAAGCAGACCCAAACTCAGGCAAAGAAGGGCAACGGCACTGGCCAGGGTCAGGCCCAGGGCGCTCAGAACGAGACCGGCGCAGCCCGCAAACTCGGTCCTGGTGACGGCACCGGCAACCAGGGCATCAAGCCCCAGGACGGCACCGGGAACGGATCTCCGGGGCAGACCGGCGCCAGCAATGGCAAGGGCAAAGCCACCAAAACTGGTAAGGCTGCCAAGAACGGTAAGGGTGGTTCGGGAAGCAACGGATCCGGCAAAGGCTCTGTCAATCGCTCTCGGTCAAGGCTCTCATCGAAATCGGGAAGTTGTACAGGCTCGGGTGCACGTTCCAGAAGGGGCGGTGGCTCGCAAGGATCCGGAGGCGGCGGTCGCCGATAGATACTCCTCCCTCCCCTCTCTATGGCCTCGCCCTTCGGGCGGGGCTTTTTTTAGATGCGAGACACGAGATGCGAGATGCGCCCCCACACCCTTGGAGGAACCGCAAATCGCGTCGGCGGACACAGGTTGTTCACAGAGTCGTTGGCGCTACCGAGTATCGGTTCTCGGTGACGCCACTGAGTATGAGGAGCCACCTTTAGCATTGTTGGCCTCGGCGATGGGGTGACTTCGTCAACGGACCTCCAACAATGCAAAAGATGGCACCTGGCGCTTCTGGATTGAATGCGCTGTTCTCGGCGCGCGCTGAGAACATCTGGTGGGCGGGGGATCTTGTATCCGAGTAATTGTGACGTTCAGGTGATTGTTCATTAATATCGCTGGCCGTTACATCGTTGAAACCGCAAAGACGCAAAGAGCGCAAAGCCCACGTAAAGGATTTTTTTCTTGGCGACGATCTTGGCGCTCTTTGCGTCTTCGCGGTTCCAAAGCTGCCACAAATCAGAAGTGCATCCAAAGAAGCGTTACCGCGGTTCATTTCAGAGCCAGGGCGGATCTCGGATCTCGAATCTCACATCTCGCTCCTGGTAGCCGGGTGGGAGCCTCAGATGACGGTTCCGTCAGGCACGACCCCGTTTTTCTCTACAACCACGATGCCGTCACGAATTGCCCAGCCGTCGCCATCGGCCTCCTCGATTCCGCCTTCGTTGCAGATGCGCACATTGCGACCGATGCGGGCGTTCTTATCGATGATGGCGTTTGAGATCTCACAGCCTTCCCCAACTCCAACAGGTGGCTCGCCCGGTTTTGAATCAGGATAATAGGAATCGACACCCATGATCAGGGTGCGACGGATCTTTGACCGGTTAATGACGGCCCGGAGACCGATCACCGAGTCCTCGGCCTGCGAATTCTCGACACGCGAACCATCACCAAGCAGCACGTGGTCAAAGATGCAACCATTCAACCGGGCACCGGGAAGGTACCTTGGCCGGGTGTAAATGGGCCACTCTCGATCGTGAAAGGTAAAGGGCGGCCTGGTTTGTACCAGATCCATGTGCGCGTCGAAGAAGGCACCGATAGTCCCAATGTCGCGCCAGTAGCCCTTGAAGAAGTGGGCCTGAACCCTTCGCCGCGAGATCTCGGTAGGGATGATATCGCCGCCAAAATCCACGAGGTCGTTGTCGAGGGCCTCGGCGAGGGCTTCCTTGCGGAAGATATAGACCCCCATTGACGCGATGTACGGAAGATCGGCCGCCACGCCCTTGGCCTCGAGAAGACTCGGCGCCACCTCCATCCCAGCCCGGTCCTTGGCCGTCGAGGGTTTCTCGCGGAACTCGACGATGCGACCGCTCTCGTCGACCATGGCCGCCCCGAATCCTGCGATCTCCTCCTCGGAGCACGGCTTGACCGCAATCGTGATGTCGGCGTCGTTTTCGACGTGGTCATGGAGAAGTTGTCGATAGTCCATGCGGTACATGTGGTCGCCCGAGAGGATCAGCACATGGTCGCCGCGAAGCTGTCTGAAGACGTGCAGATTCTGGCGCACCGCATCGGCCGTTCCCTGAAACCAGGACTGCACGGTCGGGGTCTGCTGGGCCGCTAGGATCTGAACATATCCCCTGGAGAAGGCATCGAAGCGATAGGCCCGTCCGATGTGGCGGTGGAGAGACACCGAATTGAACTGGGTCAGCACGTACATCCGTTCCATGCCCGAATTGATCGCATTCGAAATCGGAATGTCGATGAGTCGATACTTTCCCGCCACCGGCACCGCCGGTTTGCTGCGACGCAACGTCAGCGGCGCCAGCCGCGAGCCACGACCTCCACCGAGGATCAGTACCGTGACATCGAGTTTGCACTCTTCCAGAGCGCTCATCCAATCCTCCTCGGGCCAACACTCATTCTGCGCCCAGTGTAGCCGGTCCGGTCTCGGCTGCAAAGTTGAAGCTCTGCCTCTCGGCTGATCGCTATCCGCCTCGTAACGTCGCCGCCGCAAGCGGCAGCAGTCCGCCGTTTCCGAGCAGGCGTGGTCCCTCAGACCGCATCTTCAGGGCCAGAAATCGCGACATCAGAGAAGGGTCGGCGGCGAGCGACCGCATCACCCGCCGCCGCAGCTTGGGGTGCCGCTCAACCAACAAGAGAAGCCGGGTGATTGCGTTGGGGTAGCGGACGATTTTCCTGTGGGCATCAGCGTAGCGTCGAAGATCACCTGCGGCCATCGCGTCGACAAGGGCCACAGCCTGGTGGAAGGACAGCGCGAGGCCCTCGCCGGAAATCGCATCGAGGTATCCCGAGGCATCGCCGACCAGGGCGAGGTTGCCATTGACCAACGCTCGGCACCTCTGTTCGAGTGGGCCCGCCCCACGATCCTTCGACATGACTTTTGCGTTCGCAAGACGACGTTGAATGCGCGGAAAGCCTTTGAGCAGCTCGTCAAAGGTCGTCGTCCCCCTAGACCACAGAAGGGCGACCCCGACCATGCTCTCCCCCACCGGGGTCACATAAGCCTCTCGGCCGTCGGCCCAATGAATCTCGACCAGATCGGACCAGGGCTCGATCCCGAAGTGGCGGCGCACGCCAAAACGGCGACGGTGCGCGGATCGACCGTCCAGCCCCGACCACAGCCGGATTTGCGAGGCGCGCCCGTCGGCGCCGACCAGCCACCGTCCGCGAACCGGCGCGTCATCGGTCTCAAATCCGTCGCTCTTGATTCCGCGAATGCGCTCTCCCCAGCGCAACTCAACACCGAGCATCTCGGCACGCAGGCAGAGGGCGGCGTGAAGCTCCGTTCGGCGGATGCCGAGGCCGAGCTGATCCGGGAACACCCCTTCGGCTACGCTCAGGCCATCGACGTAACGGATACCGCGGAACGGATGCGAAACCACCTCCTGCAGATCCACTCCGAGCTCTTCCAGAACCGCAACTCCGTCGGGCATCAATCCCTCGCCGCAGGCCTTGTCGATGGGCGGACGGGCACGATCGAGGACGGTGACCTCGAATCCCCGGAGGCGCGCCGCAATTGCGGTCACGAGGCCCGCCGGGCCACCTCCTGCGACGACAACGCGATCAGCCATGGCCTCTCCGGCGCTCGGCACGGGCCATCGCCACCGCCGACCGCACGGCTGCACCGACGAGACGGAACGGGGTCACCGAGGCGGGTGGCGTGAGCGCGCCGGCTCGCCATCGTTGGAGGGCTTCGTGGCGGCGGATCTTGCCCGACGAGGTCCGGGGCAGGGCACCGGGTTTCGCAACATCGACGCTGTCCGGCTCGAGTCCGGTCGCCGCCAATACCGCCCGCAAAACCTCCTCCGCGATCCGCACATACTCACTCTCCGGCACACTCTTCCGCGCCTCGACCATCACCAGCAGCAGCTCTCTTTCGGCGTTCTCGGGCATGAAAGACACCGCCGCGGCACAGCCCGTTCTGACGCCATCCACCGTGTCGACCGCGTGTTCCACCTCGACCGGCGAATGGTTTCGGCCGCGCAGGATGAGCACGTCCTTGGCGCGGCCTGTGAGGTAGAGATCGCCTTCGGCGAAAAAACCTAGATCACCTGTGTCGAGCCAGCCATCGCGCAGGGCACGCGCTGTCGCCCGGTGCCGCCCGAGATAACCCTCCATCAGCGATGGTCCACGGACCAGGATCCGGCCGACGGATCGTTCGGGAAGCTCGCGATGCTCGCGATCGACAACCCGCAGGGTAAAATCCGGCAGCGGCCGACCCACGGACACGATCTCCACTCCCGTCGGATCATCGTTCGCCTGCAGAGGACCAGCGAGAGCTTCGCGGTCGAAAAGCCGGCTCGTGAAGGGCCGATCGAGCGGAGAGAAGGTCACCGCGAGGGAGGCTTCGGACAGCCCGTAGACCGGGGTCAGCGCCTCCGGCCGAAAGCCCCAGTTTGCAAATCGCCGCTGGAATCGCCGCAGGACCTCGGCCGCCACCGGCTCAGCACCGTTGAGGGCGACCCGCCAGGACGACAGGTCAACGCCTTCGAGTTCGTCGTCGCGGACACGATCGACGCACAGTCCGTAGGCAAAATTGGGTGCAGGTGAAACGGTGGCCCGGTAACGCGAGATGGTGCGCAGCCATGCCGCCGGCCGGGCAACAAAAAGCTCGGGCGGAATCAGGGTCAGGATGGCTCGACGCTCGAGGGCCGGAAATACACAGCCGATGAGACCCATGTCGTGATACAGCGGCAGCCAGCTGACTCCACTGTGGACGACGCCGTTGTCGTCCGGCCAGAAACCGTTGAGGCGCACCGTCTGGGCGACAACAGCACGGTGACTGAGGGCGACCGGTTTGGGTTCGACGGTTGTTCCGGATGAGAACTGGACGAGAGCGAGGTCTCCCTCTCGAACAGGCAGCGAGACGGGTTCGGCCTGTGGAAGTTCATCAATGGTGCGGCACCCGAAAGGTGTCCCTGCCGCCTCGATGGCCGGGCCCAGGAGCCGGCGCACCCGTTTCTCAGCCAGCACCAGCCGCGCGTCCGCAGCCCGCAACATCGCCGCCGTCCGCCCGTGGTACTCGTCGAGCCGCCCGAGACGAATAGGCGGATAGAGCGGCACCGGCACGGCGCCGGCGAGGAGGGCGCCAAAGAATGCATCGAAGAAACCCTCACAGGTCGGGTAGATGAGGGCCACCCGTTGACCCGGGGCAACTCCACTCGCGAGAATTCCGCCGGCGGCCGATCGCGCCCGATCATGGATCTCGGACCACGGCAGCCAGCGGCTGCATTCTCGTCGATCGAGGATCCGCAATCCCCCATCAGCCGACACCGCCGCCCGCTCGAGCAGTAGGTTGATGGTGACGTTTTCACTCATCTTGAAGGTCCCGGATGATCGCCGCGAGGTCACCCACGGTGAGAATCTCAGCCTCTTCGTCGAGACAGACTCGAAAATGATTCTCGACTTCGAGGGCAAGGGTCAGGGTCTTGAGCGAGTCGAGCTCGAGATCTTCCACCAACCTCATCTCCGGCCGCAGCTCGCCTTTCCATCCGAGATGTTGCCTGGCGACCTCTGCGATTCCATCGATGATCTGGGCGGTCGAAAAACTCATCCGATACCTCCGGCAGCGAGCCGGCTGAGCGCTCCCTCTTCGGTCCGGATACGCTCCCGGAGAAGGACCAGATTGGCGACGGTGAAGCCGAGTGCCGTCAGCCATGCACAGTGGACCATCGGGATCGCCGCAATCTCCATCACGACAACCAGGTAGTTGGGGTGGCGTAGCCATCGGTACGGTCCGGAGGAAACCATTTCCTCACCCGGAACGACGAGAACACGAGTGGTCCAGCGATCGCCGAGGGTCGACAGGGTCCACCACCGCAACGCCAGAGCCGCTCCGAGGATGATCACCGCGAGCCCGGCCACCACTGGCCGCCAGGGCCTGTCGAGCAGCCAGACCTCGGCCACACACGAGACGAGAAAAGCGCTATGGAGGGCGACCATCCACGGATAGTGGCCGGCCCCCACCTCAATTGCGCCGCGGGCTTCGAGCGCGCGGAGATTTCGGGTCGATACACCGAGCTCCCAAGCTCGTTGGACGGCGATGACCGCAATCAACACGGTGAACGCGACCCGGGAATCGACGCCGAGCACCGTGCCGTTCAACAGTCCTCCCACTTCAACAACACCAGCTCCGAACAAAAGCCCGGTCCCATCGCCGACATCAGACCCCAGCTTCCATCCGGAGGTGGCGACCCGAGACTTTCCTCCAGGACCAACAACACCGAGGTCGATGACAGATTGCCGACCTCGCGCAGGGTCTTCCAGGCGGACTCGAGGGCGTCCTCCGGCAGCTCCAACGCCTCTTGCATGGCCTCGAGGACCTTGGGCCCACCGGGATGGGAGATCCAGGCTGCGATGTCGTCCTTTGCCAACCCGTGTTCGGCGAGGAAGGCGTCAACATCCCGCCGCAGGTAGCGCTGAACCATCTCCGGCACCTCGGCCGAAAGGACAATCTTGAATCCTTTCTCCGAAACGTCCCAGCCCATCACCCCCTCGCTGTCGGGGTAGAAGGAGGAGCGGCTGCCAACCACCCGTGGGCCTTCAGACCTGCGATTCGCCCCGACCAAGACAGCGGCTGCAGCACCATCGCCAAAGAGCCCCGAACCGATAAGGTTTTCAACCGACAGATCACTTCGTTGCAGGGTCAACGAGCAGAGCTCCACCGACAGCAACACAGCCACTTCATCTGGATGGCCCTGCAGATAGTCGGCGGCGCGGGCGATGCCGGCAGCGCCCGCGAGACACCCGAGGCCGAAGATCGGTACTCGTTTCACCCGCGACGGCAGGCCGAGCCGATTCATGAGGCGGGCATCGATCGACGGCGTCGCAACACCGGTGACGGTCGTGAAGTAGAACGCGTCGACATCGTCGACGCCGAGCCCGGCGCGGTCAAGGGCCTTCAACACCGCCGTGCCGCCGAGTTCCTGCGCGACCCGGATCCAGTGGTCGTTGGCCTGCCCCCAGTTCTCGATCTTCAGGTACTCCTCCATCGGCAGGGCCAGATGGCGCCCGCCAACCAGCACGTTACGGTGGAGCTTCTCGAGCCGGCCGACGTTGTGATAACGCTCCGCCCACTGCTCACGAAACGCCGCCAACAGTGTCACCTGGTCGTAGTAGTGCTCAGGCAAGGCCGATCCCACTGCAACGATTCTCACGGCGTACACCTCACGGTCTCCGACTCCTGGCTGCAGCGTCGGCCCGCCCTCGATTGCACGTCACGCAAAACCGTCGCCGAGTGCAACAGCCGGAGATCGCAGAGTATTGCTCTCAAAAACTTCATCCCAGTGGTCACCCGGATCACTCACAAAAACTGGGTTCCCGGTTAGTCTATTTCGAGATGGCTGAAGATCAACCAAAAAAACGCCCCGGAAATCTCCCGACCTCCGCGTTCCTTGCCACGGTAGCCGTGACGCTGACAGGTGCCGCCTGGGCACTCGGATGGCTACCGCCGATGGAGCGTGCGGCGAGTGATCTCCTCGTCCGCGCGTCGACCTCCGGCAGCGAACGTGAGGCGCAGGTTGGAGCAATTCTGATCGACGACGAAGCAATCGACCGTTACGGCCCCCTGCCGTGGTCCCGGAACCGGTTGGCGGAGCTCGTCGCCTCAGCCAAGGCGTCAGGTGCGCGTGGCATCGCCCTCGATCTGATTCTTGCCGAGGCAACTGACCCGGCGGCCGACATGGCGCTTGCAGACGCTTTTGCCGGTGTCCCGGTTGCGAGTGCCGCCGCGTTCAACCGGGACGGTTCGTGGCTGTTGCCCAGCGAAATCCTAGGCGGCGTTTCCATTGCGGCACACGCCTATGGCGAGGTCGGCCCAGACGGCGTCGTACGCACCATTTCTGCCACTAAACAGGGACACGGGCTCTCTCTCCCCGCTCTCTCGCTCGCAGCGGCCCGGTTCCTCAGACCCGAGGTGGCGATCGAGGCGGGAGCCAAGTTGCGACCCGAATTCCGTCCGGCCCCACAGCAGATTCCCAGCCTCAGCGCAGCGTCGGTACTCGAGGGGTCATACGATCCAAACGAGATTGCGGGTCGAGTGGTTTTCGTCGGCATTTCAGCTACCGGCGCCGGCGATCAGTTCGTCGTACCGACCGGACCTCGGCACGCACCGGTTCCCGGTGTGCTGGCACATGCTTCAGCCACAGTCTCGATTGCCCAGGATCGCCTTCTCCGCGTGCCCGGCCCGTGGTGGTCACTCACCGCGGCCCTTTTCCTGGCCGTCGGAATCCAGGTGATTCGTAACCGTCGCGGGGCATTCGATATCGTCGCATTCGCAGCCCTCATTATCGGCCTTGTTCTTCTCGCAATGGCCGCCGTCCGTTTCGGACTTCTCCTGATGCCGTTGATGTCGTTGTTGACGGTGGCCGTGGTGTCTGCCCTTCTCCGCGAAACAGCCGAATCACAGTCGGCTCGGACGGAGAGTGGTCATTTGCTAAAGGCCGTGCTCGATCACGTTGGCGCGACGCCGTCTACGGTGCCCCATACAGCAGCCGGCCGTCTCGATGCCCTGCGCCTCCTCCAAGACCGGGTCCTCGAGGAGGACGCTACTCGCAGAGCGCTGCTGGCCGACATGGATGAGGGAGTAGTCCTATGGGACGTCGACGGTGAAATCGTGCTTGCAAACCCAGCCGCAGAGCGTTTATGGGGCGGTATGCCCGAGCTGACCGAGCTCATGCGGAGCTCAGATGCCACCGACCCCCTCGTGCTGACCCGCGGCCCGCGTCACCTCGCGGTTGGTGTGACAGACCTCGACCGCGGCCACCTGGCGATCCTTCGTGACATTTCGGCTGAGCGAACCCTCGAAAAACGCCGCCAGGAAATGCAGCGACTCGTCTCGCACGAACTGAAGACGCCGCTCGCCTCGATTGCTGGATTTGGTGAAAATCTCGAACGGTACGAGCTTTCCGCGGACGAGCAACGGCGGGTCGCCTCCCTGATTCGAGGCGAGGCCCAGCGACTCCAGGAGATGGTGACGGTTTTCCTCGATCTCGAACAATTGGGCGGTGGCCGCTGGGACGGGGCTATCGAGGCCATTGATCTCGGTAGCCTGGTAGCAACCCGGCTCGAGGTTCTCGACGCCGCGGCGGGCGCCCGCCAGATCACCCTCAGGCCATCAATCGGCGATGATTGCCGGGTGCAGGCAGTCCCCGCGCTGCTCGATCGGGTCGTCGATAACCTCGTCGGCAATGCCGTCAAGTACACCCACTCCGGCGACAGCGTCGAGGTCGAGGTCTCTCGATCCGCCGATCAGATCCACCTCATCGTGCGCGATCACGGACCCGGTATCTCCGAGGACGGTCTGGCCCGCGTATTCGACCGTTTCTACCGTGTGCCTGGCACCGCAGCGACCGGCGCCGGGCTCGGGCTCGCACTGGTCAAGGAGGTCGTTGATTGGCACGGAGCATGCATAACAATCGACAGTGAGATCGGCATCGGCAGCGCATTCACAGTGAGCCTGCCCGCGATCGAGGAGGTGTGATGGCACGGTCGAAGATACTCGTCGTTGACGATGACACGGCCATGCGTGAAATGATGGCCTTGGCTCTCGCCAAGGAGGGATTCAACGTCCATTCGGCCGCGTCAGCAGATGAGGCACGGCAGGCGGTGGACTCTGCGCCTTTTGATCTCATCGTCACCGATATCTATCTCGGAGACGGGACGGGCCTCGAACTTCTCGAACACTGCCACAAAGCGTGCCCAGAAGCAAAGGTCATCCTCGTGACCGCACATGGGACCGTCGAGACCGCTGCCTCGGCACGCCGTCTTGGTGTCTTCGATTACCTCGCTAAACCATTCCAGGTCGATACCCTCGTCGAAAGAGTCCGCGCAGCTTTGCACCGGTCGCCCAAAGGCGGAGCTGAAATCGAACTCGGTCCCGAGTCTCTGATTATCGGCAATGATCCGGCCTTCGTTGAGGTCTACAACGCCGTCGCCCGAGTTGCGCCCCTGCCGATCCCTGTGCTGGTGCGCGGCGAGACTGGAACCGGTAAGGAGCTTATCGCGAGGGCCCTCCATCAATTCAGCGCCAATGCTGACCAGGCATTCGTCCCCATCAACTGCGGCGCCATCCCTGAGAATCTGCTCGAGAGCGAGCTGTTTGGTCACCGCAAGGGCTCATTCACCGGCGCAGACCGCGATCATCGCGGGGCCATCGAGGCCGCTCGAAACGGTACTCTGTTCCTTGACGAGGTCGGCGAGCTGCCGGCAGCGTTGCAGGTCAAGTTGCTGCGTTTTCTGCAGTCGGGAGAAGTTCGAGCGGTGGGCGCGGATTTCGCGGTCGAAGTTCCAGTCCGGGTCATTGCCGCTACCAACCGCGACCTCCGGGCGGAGGCCGATGCGGGCGAGTTTCGCGAGGACTTTTTCTATCGCCTCGCCGCCTACGAAATCGTGTTGCCGCCGTTGCGAGACCGCCAATCCGACATCCCCCTGTTTGTAGAGCACTTTCGCCGCCGCTACCAGGAAAAGCTTGGTTTCATTGATCTTCAGCCTGCCAGCGCTGAGGTAATTGCTGCCCTCGTGGACCATCCGTGGCCGGGAAACGTCCGCGAGCTCGAGCACGTTGTGCAGCGGGCGATTGTCGATAGTGGGTCGTTGAACGACGAGCAGATGATCCGCTCGCTCCTTACCACCAATCCCAACAATCGACATGACATCACTTCAGAACCGGGCATCGGAGACGACCTCACCCTGACGGACCTCGAAAGGCACCACATCGAAGCCGTACTACGTCGCTGCGAGGGCAACCGCACTCGGGCTGCAGAAATACTGGGCATCGAACGTAAATCGCTGTATCGCAAGGCAGAGCGCCTCGGAATCGCGCTCGACCCAGAGGAAGTCAAATCATGAAATTGCTGACAGCATCCGTCGTCCTCACCCTGTTGACCCTTACCACGGCGACGGCCTCGGAAGGCCCGGCCGTTCTCGAGTACGACGTCATCTCGGTCAAACGCAAGCTGCTGCTCGAAACCCCAGACGGTGAGCGTGAAATGCAGGTGGGCGATCATGCGCAGTCCGGTGACGTTCTCCGCACCGGCTCGCGATCGCGCGCCGAGCTTTCGGTCATCGAGTATTCGGCCAAGTTTGTGGTTTCGTCCAAAACGAGCTTTCGGCTCGCACACGAACAGCCGGGAGTGCTCCTTGAAATCGAGCGTGGCAGCTTGCGCGGATCTTCGGCAAACTCCCGGAAGGCGACAC
>CAVZOK010000032.1:0-120966 GCA_963776765.1 Candidatus Sulfomarinibacteraceae bacterium | reverse complement strand
CGACCTCACAACCCGATTCTCTATTTTCATTCACATTGTTAGGTTGTGATCAGTGGCACCCATGAGTGAGGGCGGGCGGATCGCCGGCATCTCACTCGCGATCGTCAGCGTTCCCCTCCCCCTTGGTGATGGTGTTGGTGTAGGTCTTCCCGCCGTAGACGTCGTAGAGCGCCATGGCCACCCGCTCGGTGCTTTCGCGCAGGGTGAGAGTCACCGAGTGTGCGACAAGCCCCTTGGTCGGGAACGGCACCGGGCTCGAGAGCAGCAACGGAGTGGGCGGGATCTCGGTTCTGCCCCGGAAGCATCCAGCGCGGCGGCAAAGAGCGATGCCTCGGCGTCATAGCCGGAGTCCGACTCTTGGATGGTCAGGATGCTCATTGGGATGGACATCTCGATGTCGACGTAGAAGAGGCCGTCACCGGCGGATTCCGCCTCCCCCACCGCCAGCTGGAGCTCGGAGGACGGCCTCCCCATGCCGAAGAGCAGTGAGCTCTTGACCGCCATCGCGACCTGGGTCCGCGGCGCCGCGTCGAGATAACCCCGCGCGAGTCCGAATTGAGACATCGGGCCGGTTGACCTCCACCCGGATGCCGTGCCGCGTGTCGTTTCGACTCCAACTCCGGAGTGAACCCAAGCCAGTAGAATGACTCCACGTCTCTGCCGACCTCACCCAGGGCGCCGATTCGGTCTCCATCGATGAGCGGCAAACCGCCGGTCTCGGCGGGAGAAACCGTAGGGTCCCGTGCAGCTCTTCCTCGAGAAAGGAAACGACGCTTCCGGTGACTCTCGACTCCCCTGAACCGCTCGATCGCAAGCGCCCCGGCACATCGACCCCGAAAATACTGTAGCCGAGGAGGTTCGCAGTCTCCGCCAGGGGTTCGTAGAGATCGGCGCCCGACGGGACCCGGCTCTCCTCGATCGACCGCGACGGGCTCCGCCCGACCCAGTCGTCGACATTCATCGGCCAACCCCCTGAGAGCAGCACCAGGGCCTTGCGACCGGGAATCACATCGAGCCCGCGCATGGCGGCGGTCAGCCGCGCCGACGGTTCCTTCCAACTGGCTCGCGAGCATCTCGGCGTAGATGCGCTCCTCGGTGTCGAGGCGGTAGCGATCACCGCCATCGGCTGCCGATCCCCTCGAGGTCCGACGGATCGAGGGCGACTCCTTGCTCCTTGCGTTCCGCCTGTCGGAGGTTTCCCAGGCCCGGCCGTCCGCCTGCCGTGTCGATGGCCGCGAGCACGGCTGCCTTGTCGCTCGTCCAGTCGGTGATCACTTCGATCCCCCGACCATCCCAGGCCATGATGGCCACCCGATCAAGAGGCGGCCATTCGCCGTCCTCGACACGCCCCTTGAGCGCAGTGAGCACCTTCTTCTTGTCCTCGTCGAGGGCAAAAAACTCATCGATGAAGACCAGAAAGCTCGTGCCCGACGGCTTGCCGGCGACCACGCCCCCGGCCTTGTAGCGGTCAACCGTGTGCACATAGGCACCGTTCCGAGGCCTCAATTCACAGTCCCTGATGGGCACCGGTTCATCGTCCACAAAGAGCTTGAAGTCCCCCATCGCGAGCTCGGGTGCCCGCTGCCCGTCGCGATCGGCGACCACCACTTCGAGGTTGAGCGACTTCACCTCGAGGGTGTCGGTGTACGTCCGCCGTGCGAGCTGGGCATCCGCAACTCCGGCGGTGCCGAGCAAGGCTAGAGGTGGCAAGGTAGATCAGGACCGACAATCCGAGGGTAGGACGGCTCGAGGCTGAGGGTTTCATCACGCGTGCTCCTTTTGGGCTGATTGAAGCACGATTCTACATGCCTCGCTGAATCACACCCTCCCTGCCATCGTCGTCAGTCCCGGCTGTATCGGTGCCTATCGGTGCCTATCGGTGCCACGTTCAGATCGGTGCCACGTTCACACTTCCACATTTGTTGGTGCGTTTACGGCCTTCACAATTCAACATATGTGAACACGTGGCACCCGTGCATCGAAGAATGAGTGATTGCGAAGGGGTGGCACCCATCCTGGCCGGGTTTAGTTCGGTGGATAATGGAAGGCGTATGGCCCACATGAAATCACAGCCCACAAATTGACGGTACCGACACAACATCAAGGAACCACCCATGGCACAAATGCACCCTCTCGAACTCCCAACCTGGATTCGCGAGGACCCGGCACTCAGGGCTGAACGGCGTGTCTTTGACAGTCTTTCCCAACTAGATGATGACCACCACATTTTCTATCGGGTTGCGTGGCACGCGGGTCAAAGACCAGCTACCTCGCGATGGCGAAGGCGATTTTATTGTCGCCCATCCACGACGAGGCTTTCTGAGCCTTGAGGTAAAAGGCGGCCGAATCCGCTACGACGCGAGAAAATGCGCTGGCATCTACATCGAGGTCGGGCGAAAGCCATGAAATCGAAGGCACGGCCCGGCGGGCCATCCGCACCAAGTACTGACTTCTTCGGCAAATCAAGTCTTCGCCAATGTGGAAGGGCAGTTGGGTTTCAGCCGGGCACGGTGTGATCTTCCCGGACACGGTGGTTGAATCTACCCCTCTCGAACCTGACCTTCCGCGTGTGCTTGTGTTCGACCACGAGGATCTTGAGAACCCAGTAGAAGCTATAAGTCGGCTGTTTTCCCACTTTGACCCCGATCAGTCAGGGCCTCTCGAAGCAACGGGGTGCGCCTTCTGGAAACCCTGCTGGCCTCTCTTTCGAGCTCCGAACGCCCATCGGCGCCGACCTCGATGACGATGTTGAGCGACTCCTCGCACTAACAGAGGAACAATTCAGGTTGTTGGACTTTCTTGGCCAGCGTCGCCGGGCGCTCATCACGGGGTGCGCCGGATCAGGCAAGACGATGCTCGCGGTCGAGCAAGCGCGACGGCTGCGCGGGCCAAGGGTTGTCAGTTCTCCTTACCTGTTTCAACGAACCCCTGAGTGAATTCCTCAGAGAATCGGTGGGCAGTTCAGCACCCGTCTTGAATTTTCACAATCTGTGCTTGGCGATCGCCGAGAAGCACGGCAACGCACCTCAGCGGGAGGAGTCGAGCCTACAGGAGTACTACGAGACCACACTCCCTGGGGCGACCCTTGATGCTGTCGAGGCTGGAGACAGGGGTTTCGATGCGATCGTTGTGGACGAGGCCCAGGATTTGGCCGACGTCATGGTGGATCATCCTCGAGGCGCTGCTCAAGGAGTCGGAGAACGGATGTCTTTATGTATTTGCAGATAACAACCAAAACTTCTACCAGAAGAAAAGCCACCTTGATGGCTTGTTCGACGAAGCGCCGTTTGACTTGACCCTAAACTGTAGAAACACCCGGTCCATCCACGAATATGTGGCTCACTATTACACGGGAAATTCGGAAATTGAGTGCACTGGGCCGGAGGGGCGTCCAGTCGAGGTCGTCGAGTATACCGACGATCACGACCTGATGAAGAAGGTGCGGCAGCATCTTCACACACTGATTGTCGAAGGCCAGGTATCCAACAAGGATGTCGTGGTACTTACACTCCGCCGTTCGAAACGGACTGGATTCACTCCTGGCACTAAACTTGGCAATTACACTCTGGTCGACAGCGCTCCCGCCTCATCGACCGAGGTTCATGTCAGCTCTGTCCACCGTTTCAAAGGTCTCGAGAGCAAAGTCGTCCTGCTGGTCGAAAAAACTGGGGTGTTCGTACCAAACCTCCCGAATCTCCTCACATCGCGTGCTCGAGAGCAATGACCCATCTTGTGATCTTCGATGGGAGCGAGTCGAATACTAACAACGCCTGATCCGGTTTCTAGGCCACCGCCACGGTTTTGAAAATCCCCATGTTGCCAACTTCGGCTTGTTAGTATAAATTAGGTATAAATGATCATGACCAAGAGGTTACAGGCTGTGATACTGTGAGACGACGTGTTACATGATGAAACGTGGTTGTGGGAGGCATTGGTATGTGCCCAGTAGAAATAGAAGAGCTCCAGTTTTTTGGTGTTTCAGAACTAGCCGAAGAGCTAGGTGTTTCCCGTCAAACCCTTTGGCGATGGCGAAATGATGGGAAGATCCCGGCTGGTCATCGCTATAGGGACGGCCGAGTCCTCTTTACATCAGAGCAGGTCGAAGAGATTTGCCGATTTGCCAATCGACTCGACCCCATTGAAAAGCCAAACCGCGATCAGATGAAGCTTTTTGCATAGGAAGGCGCAGAGCTGTGAATAACGAGATCTATCTCGACAACAACGCGACCACCCCTACCCTGCCCCAGGTCAGGGAGGCCATGATCGAGGCGCTTGAAGTTGGGTATGGAAACGCTTCAAGTGCACACAGCGCAGGTGACCGCTCGCGGAAAATTCTCCGAGGCGCGCGAGAGAAAGTCGCAGGCATCATCGGTTCGATCCCCGACCACATCTGCTTTACTAGTGGAGGCACCGAGGCCAACAATTTGGCATTGCTCTCCGTTCTTACGGCTCCCGGATGCCAGCGCGTTGTAACAACTACGATCGAGCACTCGTCGATTCTCAAAACGTGTGAATTTCTGGAGGAAAGCGGCGCAGAAGTTGTCTATTTGAAACCCAACCCTCAAGGCCTGATTGACCCCGACCAGGTTTTCGACGCCTTGAAGGAATCGCCGACGGCCCTTGTTTCAGTGCAGTGGGTTAATAACGAAACCGGTGTCATTCAACAGTCGGTGCAATTGCAGAGATCTGCAAACCCTACCCGGTCATTTTCACATTGCGACGCCGCGCAAGCTATCGGGAAGATTCCTATCGAAGTGGAGGACCTTCCGATCGACTTGTTGTCGATGACAGCCCACAAACTTCATGGGCCCCAAGGCGTCGGCGCCCTATACATCCGCGACCGGCGCTACGTCCGGCAGATCATCCACGGAGGCCCACAGGAATCGAATCTTCGGGCAGGAACAGAGAATCTCGCCGGCATCGTTGGATTTGGCGCAGCAGCCGAACACCGGACCCGCGAGATGGCAGGTGCCTAAGAAGATTTCAGGTCTTCCGCGATTCATTCGAAAGTGGTTTATTTGAGTCGGTCGCCGAAATCGTCATCAATGGCGACCCGGACAATCGCGTCTGCAACTCTTCAAATCTGAGGTTTCCGGGCGTAGACGGTCAGGCCCTCGTAGCTCAACTCGACGCCGACGGAATTCGGTGCTCACAATCGTCGGCCTGCACTAACCAACGACCCGAACCGTCCTATGTGCTCCGCGAAATGGGGCTTTCTGAAAATGAGGCATACGAAAGTGTGAGATTTAGCTTTTCAGAACTCAACAATGAGGCCGAAGTAGAAAAAGCCGTCCAAGCTATCTCAGGAATCGTAGCGAAACTGCGCGAGTTCGCTGCCGGGGGACGCAACCTCTCCCCGAGAAGGGTCGCATCTTGAAATACGGTGGGCACGAGACATTCCCGATCCGAGAAGGCTGGCTCCACAAGGGACTCCGCCTTCTGACAGAGGAGCCCGAGAAACTCATTGCGGATGATTCCGCCGACTGGCTTGGCGTTGGCCGAAACATGGCGAAGAGTATCCGCCATTGGCTTGTTGCTACCCAACTGGCCAAGCCGGCGGCCGCCCCGGTCCAGGAAGAATCGATTGCGTTAGAGCCAACTGAACTTGGCAACCTCGTTTGGAAGAATGATCCCTACTTCCTCGACCCGGAGACGTGGTGGGCGCTTCACATCAACCTCGTTGCAAACCCTGAACACGCCATCGTGTGGGGATGGTTTTTTAACCAATTTTCAGGAACACGTTTCGAGCGTTCCGTGAGCTACGAAGCGGCAGATCGTTTTGCCAAACAGCAAGAGCGACGACCACCAAGCCAGAGAACGCTTCATCGCGACGTCGCGTGCTTGCTTCAATCTTATGCCCAAAAGGTCCCCGAAGAGGTCGCTCGATCCAGAGGATGTACGCCAATCTCCCTTCATCGAACTCGGCCTCATGTCGCACTACCGAGGTTCTGGAGTTTATGAACTTCACCGAGAGCGAAAAACTGTCTCAGCGGAACTCTTCGCATACTCGATCACTAAAGCGATGTTGCCGCTGCAGGAAAATGAGCACCTTGATTTTGAACTCTACGATCTTTGGAGCCTGCAAAACGGGCCGGCAAAGTCCTTTGTGTTGTCACACGAGTCACTGTTTGAACTCGCGATGAGATGCGAGGCAGAGTCGGATCCCAGAAGACCTCAGAATCGTCGGTATGGCGGGGCAGAGAATTTTGCGGGTAGCCAATCGACCGCCGGTCGACTGGCTCGCCCGGTGGTATACGCGCACCGCAGCTCAACAGGTAACTGTGGCGGTCTGATGGCATTCGAAAAATACGTCACTGATTCACCTGCATCGCAATTCCTGCGATCGATCAACGTTGAACTTGATGCAGAGTTTGTTGACCGGATTGCGCACTACCAGCCGACAAGGAAAAACATAGCCCTCACTGAGGCACTTCTGGGCTACGGACAAGATCGAAGCTTTGTCGTCGTCGCGCCATACGGGTCGGGCAAATCATTGACCGCCGCATACGCCCTTCACCTCATAGAAAACCGAACGACATCCCGCGAAGTCCTGAAGGCAATAGAAGACCAGAGCAGTGGACTCGACCAGGGCCTCGCGACATTTTCAAGGTTGAGACGCCGATCCGAGACCAAGGGTTTGGCGGTTGTTTTGACAGGTGAGCAAAAGCACCTTGGTAACGCGCTCTACGAAGCTGTTCTCAACTCAATGAGCCGGTGTGGTCTCGGCAAGCAAGCAAGAACTCTTCGGCGATTGGCCGACAACCTCGTGAACGACACGGGCTCAATGCTTCACGTTCTCGAGGAGAAACTCAGTGCAGCCGGCTATGACCGGATGTCTATTATCTGGGACGAATTCGGTCGACACCTCGAAGGTTTGATTTCGAACGGCCGCAGCCAAGATTTGATGCAGGTTCAGCAACTGGCTGAGATGGTCACAAGGACCACCACAGTCCCAACCACAATTGCACTTCTTCAACATCAGACGATGCTCCACTACGCGGGTGGCCTCCCTCAAGCGGCCCGGTCTGAATGGAAAAAAGTAGAAGGTCGTTTTTGCCAGATTCAGTTTGTGGACGACAGTTACGAAATAAGTCAACTTGATTGCCCAGAACGTTGCATCGAAGGGTCCCCGAGACGCAGTAGAACCAGCGACCATAAAGGCAGCTGCGCGGGCAGTCTCGGAAACCGACTGGTTCAGAGAGTGTTCAAAGACAGAGATATCCGATCTCGTTTCACAGGCTGCCCCTCTCGAACCAGCGGCGTTGTACCTCCTGCCCAGGATCTCGGCGAGGGTCGCCCAGAATGAGAGGACCCTTTTCAGTTTCCTGTTCACGGCTGATTTCACACGACCGGTTGGGCCACCAGAACTCTATGACTATTTCTCAGGAGAAATGCAGGTCGACGTAGCAGCCGGCGGTACCCATAGACGTTGGATTGAAACTGAAAGTGCGCTGTCCAAGGTGGCGGGGAATAATGCCGCTGAGCGAATATTGAAAACATCCTGCCTAATGGCCCTAGGCTTGGGCGGGGAACGGAGCTCTGTCAGCAAGGAAGAGCTTCGCCTCGCATCTTCCGGTTTTGACGTTGCAGCACCCGTATATGAGGAAACGATTGACGGTCTGATCTCCAAAAACCTCCTTCTTCATCGGAGAAACATCGACCAGATTTCCGTCTGGCACGGTACCGATGTCGACCTACGGGGGAGACTGGACGAGGAAAAGGCCCGGTATCGCCCGACCTTTGATTTAATCGAATTCTTGGGTCAGGAAGCGCCCGCGCCAATGTGGAGGCCTATTGAACACAACTCGCGAACCGGAGTAAGGCGCTATCTCGAAGGGCACTACCTCCATTTGACAGATCTCAGAGCCCGCCTGTGCATCGGGGAGTCTTCAACCGGCCTAAAAGACGGGATAGACGGCGAGGCCCTTTATGTCCTTGCAGATACCAAAGAAGAAATCGAGACGGCTACCAAAATCGCTCGAGACCCCAATATTCCGCCACGAATTTTCTTGGCGATCCCGTCATCATGTGTTGACCTCCACGACTCCGCCCTAGAAACGTACGCGTTAATCCAAATGGGGAACGACCCTCAGATCGCTGCTTCTGACCCCCTCGCACAAACCGAGCTTGGACAGCTTCTTGACGATTCAAGAGTCAATCTACGACGTCTCATTGTCCACCACACCGTCCCTTCAAGGGAAGGCCCCGTTTGGTGGATCAACGGCGAACCCCATCAACCGGAGAGCCCGAAAGCGCTGCGAATTCTCTTATCGCAAGTGATGGACCGCGAATTTTCGAAAGCCCCACGAATCCACAACGAGGCGGTCGTTCGCCACTAGCCCGACAAACGTGATGGTCAACGCGCGGAAGAAGCTAGAGCTCGCGATTTTGGAGAGATCAGGCACAGAGCGGCTTGGAATCGAAGGCAACTTCCCCGACGCATCAATGTTTCAAACAGTGCTGTTGTATACGGGCCTCTATAGGAAAGACCTAGAGGGTCGATGGCGGTGGGCAAAACCTAGTGAAATCGAAGACTCCGCACTGGCTGAGGTTTGGTCCCGATTTGAACGGTTGATGACCGAACCGGATGCCGAGCCAAAAGGACTCACCAATCTCATTCAGCGAGTTGCAGCGTCCGCCCTACGGGATGCGGCGGGGCTTGTTCCCCATCTTTCTCGCCGCAGCCATTCGCGCGTTTCCCGCGCCACGATCGATTGCTCACAACGGTGATTACATCCGCGACATCCTCCCGTCAGTCATCGAGGACATGTGTCGAAATCCCGACGATTTCGAGCTCACTGTTCTGAGGCTTGGAAAAGCCGAGACCGGATACCTTGAAGAAATCTTTCACGTACTCACGGGCGAGGCACCAACGAGCACCGAGGATCTCATCAGGCAATGCTACGACGCGCTGCAAGAGTGGAAGGCAGGCCTCCCTGAGAGCGCCCTGAGGACTCGAAAGCTCTCCCGAAGACCCTCATTTTTCGAAGACTCATTACGAGAGTTGACGACCCTGTAGACCTGCTTCTGCAGCGGCTTCCTAACGACCTGGCAAAAGAAAACTCGCCCAGCTCTGACACTGTCGCTGCAATTGAGGCCGCAATCGAAGAGCTCGCCTCGTACAGTCTTCAATTCCTCAACTACGCCGGCGCACAGGTTCGACAGGCAATATCACTTCGCAAGAGTTCCGAAGAGATGAATCTCCAGAAGGAATGTCAAGATTGGGTAGACCGACTTCCTCCTGACATAACTGATCACTTGAAGAGCCCCGCTGAAAGAGGTCTCCTGACGAGGATACGAATCCCGTACGACACCGAGGTCCTCCTGCTGGAATCGCTGGGCGACCACGTTACTGGTCAGCCTATTCGGCGTTGGAATGACGCAACAGCAGGTGATTTTGCGCGGGAGTTTCGTGCCCTAGTGAATCAAATTGAAGAACAGTCAATCGCGATCATTGAAAAGGACCCGGGTAACTCCTCCCTAGAAAACATCAAACATCTATATCGACGACGAATTGAGTCCGTACTTGGCAGCCTGAGGCAGGCTGGCGGCGAAGACATTGCAGACGAGATTCTGAGAGGTCTTACGAACGGGCGGGGAGAATCCGATTGATTTCTATCCATGAAGTTGTTGAGCGGCTTGAGAAAGAAAACGTCCGTCACATCGTGAGCCTGTCGGGTGGAAAGGACTCGACCGCACTCGCGCTATACATGAAAGAAGCGTATCCGCAAATACCGGCAGAGTATGTGTTTTGCGATACCGGCGCAGAGTTACCCGAAACCTACGCGTACCTCGACCGCATAGAGAAGCTCCTGGGTGCTCAGATCAAGCGTCTGTCAGCACTCGATTTGCTAAACATCAAGGCAAAATCCACCCGAACCCCGTTTGACGTCTGGCTCAATGAGGTCTACGGAGGATTCCTCCCAAACCCAAGAGCCCGATGGTGCACCAGAGTTCTCAAAATTCAACCATTCGAAAAACACATCGGTGAGGACCAGGCATACAGCTACATTGGGATTCGATGGGATGAAAAGCGTGAGGGTTACAAACCGAAGAAACCGCCGACCCTTTCGGCTCGCCCCAATATTATCCCCGTTTACCCCTTCAAGGATGACGAGTTGGACTTTGAGGACATCAGGGCGATCCTCGACGACTCGGGCCTCGGGCTTCCCGAATACTACCGGTGGCGATCTAGGTCAGGCTGTTACTTTTGTTTCTACCAACAAATAGGTGAGTGGCAAGGTCTGCGGGAAAACCATCCTGCGTTGTTTGAGAGCGCCAAACGATATGAGAAAGAGGACGGCGACAAAAGTACACGTGGGTCGACGGGAGATCCCTAGTGGACCTAGAACAGATCGACCGGCGATACCCTGTTCAGGGCGTCGATGACGCCGACGGGTGCGCGATCTGCCATCTTTGATCGGGGCAAACCCGGGGCAAAGAGAATCGTATGTCAGAGAAACACCCACTATAACCCGTTTCCTGGTCCGCCCTTGCCCAACGGCCACGGCTGGACGTCATTTGGTTCCGATGCCCCGCGACATGATGCATCCTTGTAAATATTTCCTGTGCAACTCCGCTACCCGAAACGCCAAAAAGACGGCTCGGGCCTGCGGCATGCACCTGAATTCGATTTTGTGGAGGTAAACTAGATGTTGGACTGTCGCACGAGCAGAGTGACGAACTCGATATGACCAAGAGACGATCAGCCCGCACGGGGGGGTCACGATCGAAGATGGTCCGCAGTCCCAAGTGGCAGGCAGTCACTGGATCCGAAATCGCGGAATACGTTGATTCAACAAGGCCACTCAATGAGTTGTTGTCGGACGGTGCAGCAATCTATGTTTGGCGCCGTAACCTTGAACCACCTGAAAATGCCCTGGACAGCCCCAGAGGAATTCACCAACTGGATGAAGCAACTGCTGTCTGTTCCATACGGCAGCGTGAAACAGAAATCGCTCTCCATTTCCTTTTTTTGGAGCGCATCGACGTGAGGCCCACACCTTGGTCAGAATCAAAAGAGACTGAGCTCAACTCATTTCGTCAGAAAGCCTCGAACCGAAAATGGCTCGGCGGTACATTCAGTCTCTAAAGCCGATGGCACCGCCCCTTTACGTAGGGGAAACCTCCTGCCTTCCAGACCGAATCCTCGACCATGTCAGAGGCGACACCGGCTTTGGGGACGCTATAAACAACTCAGACCTCCTTGATTGGTCAGATCTTGAGCTTTCGTATTTTCCAGTTCCCAGTTCTCCCGAAGGAGATTCCGAAAAAGAAAAACACATTCGAACGCTTCTTGAGACAATTGCCACCGACTTTTCGCTCGCTGGCTTTGTAAATAGACGAGGATAAGAATTTCTCAGGGGGACCTACATTTCGCAAAGAACTGTAGACGACATTCCAGCAACACCACATTTCGATTTTATCTACGGAATTTTCAACTTTCAAGATGGAAAATTCCGTATTTCACTACGACTATGTCGATGAGGGACGCCGCGGATAACCTCGCTTTGGCGACTGACTTTCCTGGCGCGGAGTCAATTAATTGGAAGCTCGATGAGCTTATCAGCGAGACTCGACTGGCCACGCGTCGAACGCAGGATTCTGCCGTATCTGCGCTCGACCCAACAACCTCAGTTTTTCAACGCACTTACCATCGCTCTTCTTCCTCTACTCAAACGGGAACGGCAACGCCCTTGGCGACGGATTCTCCGAAGATCGCGATTGGTGTCCCCCGAAGCTCGAAAAATCAGAGCGATTCGAGAAAGAAATCTCTGTTGGGCCCTTTAACATCGGCTACTGGGACAATTGGGAAGAGATTCAATTCCCGGGCAGCGGCGACAGGACAACTTCGATGGAATCCTCGAGAGGTTTTTGCGGTGGCTATCGATGGGCAACATCGACTAGCCGCAATCCAAGAACTCGGCAATCCGACCGGCGGGCAAGCGAACAAATTTGAAAAGACGATGATCCCTGTGATTCTGCTTGTTCTCGATGACCGCCTTGGATACGACTCACCGGAGGGCCACCCGCTTGTTGAGGTTCTGCGAAATATTTTCATCGACCTCAACAAGCACGCACAGGTAGTTAGCCGGGCTCGTCAGATCTTCTCGACGACAAAGACCCTATCAGTGTCTGTGTTCGAGCTTTTGTCGAGGATCAACTCGAGGACGACATGTAGACGGTTGGAGAACGATCCCACCGCGCCTGCCCTTGAGTCTAGTCGACTGGCACACAGAGCAGGCAAAATTCGACGTCGGTCCCTACTTGGCGACAATTCTCGGCATCGACTGGACTGTTGCCCAGGCACTAGACACCAAGTCGATCTCTGATTTCACCGATTATCCAGCAATTTATAGGCAGATAAAGAAACTAGAGGCCAATCCTGGACTTGATCTTTCGAAGGCCTCAACTAGACTCCGCGAACTCCAAGATTTAAAGCAGGAGCCTTTTCATTCTTGGATGACTCAAAGAATGATGAACTCGGATCAATTAAGGACTTCCTTCCAAACAGTCTGGAATCCAACTCTGACCTATCTATTTTCTGAATTTGCGCCATACAAAAACCTATTGAATTAAGAAAAAACAATACTTCTTTAAGCTTAGAGTTTTCCAATTGGTATAATCTCTATACACGAAAAGAAAAAGATCGTTTTGGCGGACGTGCGACTCAGGAATATAACCAGCTTATTGGCCGACTTGCATCTAGAAAAACGAATCCAATTAGCCAAAATATTCTGGTAGAAAAATTGGATTCAATCGAAAATAGTAAAGGAAGACAATCTAGCCTTTAATGTAGCTTTTCAACGTGCATACTTCCTGGCATTCCTTGAATTCATAAATATCAAGGACACCCATTTCAGTGAGTTGATCCCGGATGAAGACGACATTGATGAAGAGGAACTCTATGACTTTGAAATCCCGGAAGACGGATCGGATGACGTGGATTCGGAGAACAGCTAGACGCTCCCGGGCTATAACTTCGGGAACCACCTCTTCGCGAGAGCGAAAGATTTTGTTGCTGCGTCTAAACGATCTCGTGGACCGGTGGCCACAGTTCCTGTCAATCGACGCAGATTTCCCTACTCTGCCGACGAGGAAGAACATGACCCGTTTTGGCTTAGGCACCCTGCGAAATGCAGAAGGTGGAATCGATTTCACTGCCTCCGCTTCAAAAAGGGCGATGGAGATTCTTTTCTGGGTCGCAGCGATGCACATTTACGACGGGAAAATCGATCCTGGTCAAACATCGAAATTTGACGATTTCTTCTGGATGGTTGATGGGGAAGAGAACACGTTCCTGAGGAAGAGTTTCTCGATCGGTAAAAAGTTTTTCGGAAAAGGAAAATTCAGCTGGGGGACGAATACTAAACAGCAAGGACAATCGCTTTTCGTCTGACGACAGCAGGGATGAGGCAGTTTGGAGGATGGAGTTCCTCTGGAAGACGCTGGAACTCTAGTCGACGCTCATTATGGTCCTCTCAAGCAAGGCAAGAAGACGAAAAGCAGCGCTCGAATCCGCACTGAGATCACTGGAAAAGCACTTTCCAGGTGCGGCTGAATCTTTAATCGCTATAGCGCCACAACAATGACGAGCCAGTCAGACGCAGACGACACTAATCGGGTACCCCGAAGAAGTTCACGCATTACACAACTCCGACGGTCAGAAGTCAAGCCCAGTCTCTTTGACTATCAGAGTGAGCTTGTGGACAAAATATGCGTCGGCTGTTCGAGGAAGCTACGTCACCATATGTTGGGCTTGATGTCGTTGCCAACAGGCGGAGGGAAGACCCGGATTGCAATCGTGGCCGCATTGCGTTTGCTGACAGCAAAGAAATCGGTTCGGTCGCGTGGCTCGCCACCACTCGAGAGCTTCTTGATCAGGCGTACTTCGCAGCCGAAAGTCTGTGGCACCAATTCGGTGAATGTGTAGATATAGATCTTGTTCGGCACCACGTTGGGAAAACGAACCACTCTGCGGAACCCGCGATTCATTTCATGACGCCCCAGATGGTTGCGTCGCGAAAACGCTCTCGTAACGGTGCACCAGCAGGGGAACTCGTGATATTTGATGAAGCGCATCATATTTCCGCTCCCGAATATCTGGGGGCAGTCAAGCATCTCTCTTTGAACAAGCATCGCGGCAGAACACTGGGCCTGTCGGCCACACCGGGACGAACGGACCCAATCGAGACCGAGGAGCTCGTAGAGTTATTCGGAGGAAATCTGATCAGTAGTGACATACTCGGAAAAAGCCCCATCAAGGTCCTGCAAAGAAGAGGAGTGCTGGCAAGACTGTTGTTTAGGTCACTCGACGTGTCAAAAGTCCGCGGTTTAGGGACGGAAAGTCAGCCTTTAGATGCCTCCACCGCCCTTTTAGGGGTATGTACTCGCCTAGTGGCGAAACTCTCGTCTTCGGCACAATCCCTGGTCTTTTGTGAAACTCTCTTCCATTGCTCCGCGATTCACAGTCTCCTTACGTCTATAAACGTCAAATCTTCGATTGTCTCCAGTTACACCCCAAAAGATGAACGCGTCAAAATCCTGCGAGCATTTGATAAGGGTGACCTCGAGGTTCTCTTGAATGTTTCATTGCTAGCCACTGGTTACGATTGCCCGGCGGTTAAGCACGTGGTCATCGCAAGAAAGATTGACTCAGCAATTCTTTTTGAACAAATTGTGGGTCGAGCGGCGCGAGGCCCGGCAGTCGGAGGTACGCCTAAAGGGATCATCTGGGATTTCTTTGGTAGCTATGATAAGCACGGTCTTCCAAAATCCTATGCCCGATACGAAGAGTACGATTGGGAATGAAGTTCAACGTTTGTTGCTGAACCTACGATATCTCATTCCTTTCATCGGGAGGTTCCCCGCCTTTACTCGATCACGACACTACGCCCCTCCACACCAGCTGCTCCTCCTTATTCTGATCTGATTGCTCTCAATTGCAGGTCGTAACCGGCGGCTCTTAGCCGCTCTTCTAGTTCATCTTTCGGCATTTGAGGGCTCTGAATCAAACCGGCAAGGTTTTCGGCTCTCGTGTGGAAGTTCCTCCAGAGTTCAAATTTGGGATGAAACGGACCAACAAATCGATGTTTGTTGCAGAGCACCTGCGGTCGATCATCCTCCAGAATGATCGAAAGTACTGCACCGATTGATCAGCAAGATTAATTTTGATGCGCTCGATCAGCTGAGGAAACGACCGACGATCGAAATCCTGATACATCAGAAGGGTCACTTTGCTGCTCTGCTTGTGGATCTTGATGATGTCAGCCTGAGAGAGATCGCCTTCGAGGATTTCCGCACACCCGAGGAGGACGCGTAATTCAGCAGGGAGATCTTCGATCAGGGTCCTATGGATGTAGAGTGAGTGTTCGTCTTGCCAGCCATGCTCGAATTCTTCGCAGAGTTGAGCCACGGCCCCTGGTTGGCCCAAGGCGAATAGTTTCTCCCGCCCAAGACCAAGTGCCCTTTGATAACTTCCGAAGAACGTTTTTATATCGGCCTGTAATGAACTCGGAAGATGCCTAAAAGGAATCTTCCTTCTGAAGTTCGCTAGTGCGAGATAGACCAACAGATCATCTCGTCTTCGCTGAACAGCTTGCTCAAATACCTCTTCACCGATACTCTTCGATGAACCATCGATGCAGCGTTTGAGGACGAAGGCCAAATCTCGTGAGCTCATCATGTCGTTCGAACTCCACCAGCCGAGGAACCCTGCCGAGGCGAATCGTCGCCTGCCAAAACTCGTCAATCAGATCTGCGTGACGTTCTCGATACGCGTGTTCCAGGCTTCCTTCCCCATGAACTCGGAGGTAGAGATTTCTCAGCTGTTCTGCGGAGATGCCCAACTCATTCAAGCGCACCGAAACCATCGAACTCTCCCTCGCGGGGAACACGCCCAAATTCGACGAGGCGGTCCCAGTACTCATCGACGAGTTCACTGTTTCTTCTCGATGAAGCCTTCGTCTAACGCATCCTTCCCGAACAATTTAACGAAGAGATTCTTGGCCTTCTGTTGGGTGAGCCCCAACTCTTCCAGTTCTTTGAACCGCTCGTACTCGTTTGCGCCGGGCGGACGGCCGAGACGAACCATGTGGGACCAGTAATCATCCAACAGGCTCTGATGCTGCTCGTAGAACGATTGGCGGCGTCTCGCATGATGGACTGCCGGAGCTTTTCGTGGCTTGGATCCGAAGAGCGACTCTCGGAGATGTCCGAAGTCCACAGATCGAGAGTTTTTTCGCTGCAGGAAGGCCTGCGAATCCACCGGGTTTTTGAATACGAAGAAAATGCCGTTGCCAGCCGATATCGCGCCCACATCAAGTGTCTCTTCGATTAACCGGCCAAACTCGTCGTGCTCGAAATATCGCTGAAATGTCCCGCGCGAAGTGAGCACGCCGTCCCCGATACGGTTTCGCCGTCTCGGTCCCTCACCGCGCCCTACTTGGACGGCTGCCACGAGTACGTGATCCGCAGGGAAAAGGCATCCTTGAGAACTTCTGCCCTTTCATGAGGATCCTCAATCACGTTTATGACGAACCCAAATTGACGATGTCGGCCGTTTTCTTCTCAGCCTCGGGAAGGTGAATCGGATCCCACCCTGACGCGGCAAATCCCATCTTCTTGAGTGCTCGCACGTCATCGCCTAGGCCGCAACCGTAATCAAAAAATGCTGCGCTCTGAGTTGAGGAGCTCATATTTCAGTATCTGCTGCACCGGCCGCGAAAAACCAAACGTGACAAAGCTGTCTTTCGACCTGCGTACAACCGCGCGGTCCCTCGTCGACGGTTGCCCAACTCTCGCCTGAGATCATCGCCGTTCTGAAATCAAGAAATGCCCTTCATAGGTAATGCCACGTTCCGTTATGTAGGGCCTGCCATTGTTTCTCAAATCCGATTTTTGTTCGGTTCTGATAAAGACCGAGGCGTTCTTCTTTGGCCGTCAGGTTGCGGAATCCGTCAAACATCTCATGCTCGGGTGGAAGAAAGTTTCCTTGCGATGGAGGATTGGTCGGTTTTGCCTCAGCGTACGAGCGGATCGACAGACCCATTTTCTCGAGATCGATTACCGTTGAGAGGGAGAGCGAAGGGTGCGGATCCGACATGAACTCCGGATAATCTAAGAGTGAGAGCTTGAATTCGTCTCGATGGAACTTGATGATGTTGAACGAGACATCTGTCCACCGATGTCTCGCTGCTGAACCTCCGCAAGAAACGCGATCAGATCCCGCCGGCAGGACTCCTAAGACCGTCAACATGTACGTATGTCGCCGTAGGCAGCCGCTTGCCGAACGGGATCTCCTCGACAAGACGTGATAGGCCTCGAATGAAACCCCAAGACGTTTCGTCGGCTCGCCATGCCCCTATCATCCAGGAGCGTGGCGTCGATGTGAACCCTCGGACCCGGATGGGCCTCCATAGTTCATTTCACCTTTTGATTGGAGCCACGCCACTGACAGCGGTTAGGGTAGTAAGATCTTGAGATGGTTTCGAATCATTGGACACAGGCTGAGATCGACGCAGTCAGTCGAAGCTTATCTCGATATTTTGGTCGAAGGAACAGCGTGGCGAAAGGGTAAACAAGGCTGCCATCAATCGGGATCTCCGGAATGGACCGTTGTCGGCTCGCAGCCGAGGTTCGGTCGAGATGCGAATGTGCAATATCTCTTCGGTGCTCGATGATTTTGGCAAGGACTATGTAGATGGCTACAAGCCTCGGAAGCATGTCGGCTCAAGAGCCTACGGCATGATTTCAAAGGCTTTAGCGAAGCGCCAACAAAAGACTAAATCCAGCAAGGAGCTTTTCCGGGACACTGTGGATTTCCCCGAGGTTTTCGATCGTGATGCGGTGTTGAGGGCTCTCGAGCGAATCGACAGGGAGGGTTTCAAACCTCACCGCCCCTCTCATACGTATGTTGTGGTTCACGACGGGAAAACCTATCCACCACCGGCGGTTGTTGCGTTCGCTAATCGAGGAGATTCGTGGGACGCCGATCCCGCCTGGAGCCATAAGGGGTGGCGCCGGTACGCCGGCATTTAAGGTTTTGGATGAACTGGGATTTTCGGTCAAACCGATTGCCGCTCTGCCCACCGACGATCCCGAAGAGCTGGAGATACGTGTAAACGAGCTTCGAAAACAGGGAACTCGCCGTCAAACCTCCCCGGGGAAACCAATCCCCAGAGCGCGGCCGCCCGAGAAACGGAAAACCGGAGTTCATCCGAGATCCAGAAGTCGTTGCTTGGGTTCTCGAAGAAGCCAAAGGGAACTGTGAACTCTGCGGCAACGCCGCGCCGTTTATTTCACGCGCCACTGGAAAACCATACCTCGAAATCCACCACGTCAAGCCCTTGGCCGAGGACGGACCGGACACCACTCAGAACTGTGTCGCCTTATGCCCAAATTGTCATCGACGATGCCACTTCAGCGGGGACAAACCGAAGGCGACAGAAACCTTTTGTCGCTCTGTTGGCCGCCTGGTGGGCTGGAGAATAATCACTGAGTTGGCGAAAAGGACATCATTTGAACCTAGTACCGAATGGGCACCCAGAATCCGACACGGCCACATCTCAAACAGCTACTTCGCCTTCTGAATCTCATCCGTTCAGTTTTCGCCCACCCCCAGCCCCGCCCTCACCCCGAACGCTGGCCAATCTCCACCCGCCCCCCCGACTCCGCGAAAGCCTCATTCGCCTTTTCGGAATTCTTCCGTCCCACCTCTTCATCCCCCCAGGATATGAGTTGGAGTTGTACGTCGCGCCGAAGGTGGACTCAGGAGGAGTGAACTGGCGAGTGATCAGATATGCCGACTGCAACTGACCTCGCGACCATCATCCGATGCGCCCACAGGATTTACATGGATTCTGTGGGTGACGCCGATCCGACAGCGCCCGCCAACGCATTTCTGCAGCTGCTCTGGGAAGGTGGCCGAGCCCACGAAGGTGACGTGATTTCGGGTCTGCAGGTGGAGCGGGTATCGAGAGCAATGCATCCCGGCGAGCGGCAGTCCGAGACCCGCAGTCTGATGAAGCAGGGCGTTCCACTGATCTACCACGGGTATCTGGAACACGGAGGACTGGCGGGTGAACCGGATTTGTTGGAGCGGGTGGAGATACCATCCGCCCTGGGTTCATTCTCGTACATTCCGGTCGATATCAAGAGTGGCGCGGCATTTGTCGGAAAGGGCGACACACCAAAGGGCCAGTATCTGATGCAGCTCTGTGCCTACGCCGAGCTGCTCGAGGCAGCACCAGGGCCTTCGCCCACACACCGGAAAGATCATCGATCGCGACTCCCAGTGGCAATCACTCGATTTGACCGAGCCATGGCCGGAGTTTCTTGCCTTGCGCTCGCAGATTGATCGCATCCATTCGGGTTCCGAAATGACCCGGCCAGGGTTGAAGGGCGATTGTGCATTTTGCCCCTGGCGGGATGACTGTCTCGAAGATCTCAGAAATGCGGATGACTTGACCACAGTTGCGGGCGTCGGGCCGGCAGCGCGTGAGGGTCTCGAATCGGCCGGAGTCTCCACTGTTCAGGATCTCGCCCAGTTCGACGCCTGATTTGTTGATAACAGTCAAAGGGATCGGTGAAAGCAAGGCGAATGCTTGGCCACGCCAGGCTGCCGTTCAGAAAAGCGGTATACCGCTCCTCCTGGAACCATGGGATCCGCCGGATGTCGATTTCGAAGTTTCCTACGACATCGAAGATTTCACACCCGACCCTTTCGTTTATCTTCATGGCCTGCTGATCAGGCAGGGTTCGGCATTGAAATATGGCGACCCCGGTTTTTCCGACAAAGACTGGGGATCGTTCGAACCGGTGTTTGCAGGCCAGCCGAGTCTGAGCAGGATTTGTGGCAGCGGTTTCTCGGCAAGATCATCAGAGTTTGAAGAACGGGGCGAGTACGTTGTCTACGTTTACTCCAGCCACGAAAAGACAACCTTGGATCGCCTGGCGAAGAAATACGGCGGTTCCACCGAGGTGGAGGTTTTCATCAATCGGTTTGTCGATCTTATGCCGGTGGCGAAAAGAAGCGTCGTTTTCCCAACAGAGCGTTACGGTCTCAAAAATCTGGCGAGGTTCGTTGGATTCGACTGGCGGGACGAGGACCCGGGAGGCGCCCAGAGCATGGCGTGGTGGGCGGAGTACCAGGCTGATCCGGCTTCAAACACCAGTTTGCGAGACAGAATTCTCGTTACAACGAGGATGACGTCCGGGCCACGTTTGCCCTTCGTGACTGGCTCGACAAGTTTTCGGCCGAACCGGGAATCTGATTGGATCGCAACGGTATGAGACCGAGAGCCGAATTCTCGATTCTCTCCCCCAAGGAAACTGCCCCATAGCGGGTCGGCTGACTTCAAAGATCTAGCGTCAGCCCTATTTTTCAAGATGGGGCCCGCGGCGACTTCACGAATGTTCTGCCACGTCTAACAACCGGTCCGCCAGGGAGAAGCAATGGTATTTCCCATAAACGCATGGACCCTTGTTCATGAGGCGGAGATTCATGACTCGCATCGCGTGAGTCAGGTCGTTGTCGTCCAATACAGCCATCGCAAGCTCGGGTGATTCAATGTGGAGGCTGCACTGATCCTGGCCGCCGGGTTTGTACCAAAAATCACTGTATCCGATACTCGAGTGTCGGTCCCAGATGCTCTCGGGAACCTTGCCAAATCTCTCTTCGAGAGAAGACAGGGCCACCTGCCACGAAAAATCGAGCGCCCCCTCACAAAGGTAGACCGCAAACACCTCCTGCCAGTTGATGTTGATCCGCGCGATAAACCTTGACCCCCTGCCCTCGACCCGCCGGGAGGCAAGAGACACCCCAAAACGACATCTCACTCCGGACCGGGCAGGGGATGCATTTCGCGACATATTTTCGGAGGACATCGATCGCCTCGTCGACAAAAGGCTGTCTCATCAACTTCGTAAACCGGACCTCGTATTTCCTTCGGAGCTCCGGGTCGTTTGTACGATCACCATCGTTTCGGAGGAAGGACGGGTCATCCCTCCATTCCTCTTGTTCACTTCTCGTCATTATCAGCTCGAAATCAGAATCAACGGGTGGACTACTGGTTCCCGAGATATTTCGCAGTGGAATCTTCTGTCGCTCAAGTTCCCCTATCACCGCGTCTTCAGCCACGTCGAGTTCTCGCTTCCCTGTTTTTTGGAAGCTGACTCGGACAATATCGTTGTGGTTGCGCCGATGGTCCATATATCGACGAGTCACATCCTCGGTCTTCCCCACATAGAACTCTCCGTTTTCGAACCACAGCACGTAGATTCCGCATCTCCCCTTTTTTGGCACGAGTTCGACAATTGATGTCCTCTCTTTGACATACCAGGTTGTAGTGAACCCGAGAGAATCCAGAGCAGGTGCAAGGTTCGTCATCCGACCCCCCATTTCATTTCGATCCTATCATTTGAGACCTGAGGCCAATCATTAGAAATTTCGAGGGTGGGTGCTGATTTAATCCCCGCCAACAAGTGCCAGGCCCGCAGTTCCGCAGGTACGGCCCGATAACTACAGAACTGTGGACCTGGCACTTGAAACTTCGTGGCACCTAAACTTCGCAGGACCAACCCCCTCCCCAACTCCAACCGGCTCTCGAGCCTCTAAAAAACCTCGGTCTCCGCAAGGCCACCCATCACGAGAAACTTTCTGTCCCTTGGCAACGTTATGTATTGAGACCCGTGGCTTTCGAAGCGCGCCGCGGTACAGATTGGAGCCCATCTTGGACGGAAAGAACAGACTCCCGAATCTGCGAGGGCCCGAGATGCTGCGTGACGTCCGGATGGCCATGCGCTCCCTGCGGCGACGCCCGGTCTTCCTGGTGGTGGCGACGATCTCTCTGGCCATCGGCATCGGGGCCAATACCGCCATCTTCTCGCTGATCAATGCGGTGTTCATCAAGCAGTACCCGTATGAGGCGCCCGAGGAGCTGGTTCGCATCTACACCAGCGTGCCCGGGCGAACCGAGTACGGAACCACGTCCTTCCCCAACTACCGTGACATCAGGGACGCAGGTGGAGCCTTCGAAGCCGTCGGGGGCTACAAGACGATGCTTTCCCGAATGGAGCTGCAGGACGAAACCGTTCGGGTCATGGGTGAGGCCGTCTCCCAGACGCTCTTCCCCATGCTGGGCCTGGAGCCGGCCCTGGGCCGGGCATTTCTGCCCGAAGAGGACGAGGTCCCCGGATCCCATCCGGTCGTCATGCTGGGCCATGGCTTCTGGCAGAGGACCTTCGGGGGCGACCCGGAGATCATCGGCACGACCGTTCGACTTGCCGGGCGACCCTTCACCGTGGTGGGTGTCACTCCGGAGGGTTTCCACGGTCTCACCGGAGCCGGCTTGACGTCTGATTTTTTCGTGCCGCTCGTGACGTACGGCGTGGTTGCGGGGTTCGCCGATCATTCCTACCTCGAAAACAGGCTCGACCGCAGGTACTTCGTCATCGGCAGGATCGCCGACGGGTTGGCGGTGGAGAGCGCCGTTGCACGTCTGAAGGTTCTCTCCTCTCAGATTCAGACAGCCAACCCGGAGTTTGAACAGGAGTGGGTGTTCACCATGCTGCCGATTCGGGATGTCGCTCTGGACCCGGATTTCGACAGGGCGGTGCAACCGTTTGCCGTCCTGTTCATGGCGGGGGGCGGTCTGGTTCTTCTCCTGGCGTGCGCCAATCTTTCTTCTTTCCTGATGGCCCGAGGCACGGATCGTCAGAAGGAGATCGCACTCCGTATCGCCCTGGGGGCCGGACGTTTGTCGCTGGTGCGGCAGTTCCTCACCGAAACCGTGCTGATGGCGATTCTCGGGGGCGTCTCCGGCGTGCTGGCGGCACAGGCCACGCTCAGTGTTCTCAGTCGCATCCCATCGCCCCTGCCGATACCCATCACCCTGGAGTTGGGCATGGACCGAACGGTTCTCCTCTTCACTGTCGGGATCTCGGTCCTGGCGGGCTTGCTCTTCGGCCTGGCACCGGCTCTTCGGAGCACGAACCCGGACGTGGCGCCGACCTTGAAGGGCGGGATGCTCCAGACTCGGCAGCGGCGCTTTGGATTCAGAAATGGTCTGGTGGCCTTCCAGGTGGCGCTGTCGGTGGTCCTGCTGGTGGGAGGTGGGTTGTTCGTGCGCAGCCTGGGGGCGGCCCGCGAAGCGGATCTGGGATTCTCCACCAGGCAGGCCGGGATCGTCTGGACCGATCTCTCGGTCAGTGGCGTGTCCGCGGCCGAGCAGGGCGGTTTGAGAGAAGAGCTGACGCGGCGGGCGCGGGCACTGCCCGGCATCGAAGCAGCGACATCCGCGAGCCACATTCCGTTCTTGTTCAGCGCCAGCGGCGGTTTTTACTCCATACCCGACGTCGAAGCTCCCGTTCAAGGTCAGGGCCACAACGTGCAACGCGAAGAGGTGGACCCGGCATTTTTCGAGACCATGGGCATTCCATTGCTCGAGGGACGGGCCTTCAGCGAGGATGATCGCCCCGGGTCACTGCCGGTGGTCGTCCTGAACGAGACAGCGGCAGGGAGATTCTGGCCCGGGGAGAGCCCCCTTGGGCGGCACATCTATCCGGTGGACTCTGAGCAGGGCTACCAGGTGGTCGGTGTGGTCGGAGATACCAAGATCGAACGTCTGCGCGAGCCGTCGAAGCCGCTCTTTTATTTCCCCATCGCTCAGAGTTCTGATCCGGACCTCGTGTTGGTGGCGCGCGGTCGCCCGGCAGCGGAGGAGATCACGGCCATGCTCCGGCAGATGATCAAGGAGGTGCGCCCGGACCTCATGATCATGGACTCCAAGACAATGGAGGAAAACGTCGGTGTCGTCCTTTTGCCGGCCCGCATGGCGGCGTACCTCCTCGGTGTTTTCGGCGTGCTCGCACTGACCCTCGCGGCCATCGGCCTCTACGGGGTGGTGAGCTACTCAGTGGCCCAGAGGACCCGGGAGGTGGGGATCAGGATGTCACTTGGAGCAGACGCCGCTGCCGTGATGTCGATGGTGCTGAGGGGCGCCATGGGCGTGGTGGGCGTCGGGGGAATCGTCGGCTTTGCCGTTGCCTTCGCCCTGGCCCATCTCATCCGCCATATCCTCTACGGCGTGGCACCCTGGGATCTCGTGACGATGCTCGGCGTGCCTCTCGTCCTGAGCTCCGTGGCCGCTGTGGCGGCCCTCATCCCCGCACACAGGGCGAGCCAGGTGAACCCAGTGGAGGCTTTGAAGTACGAGTAGTGGACAGGGAGCGCGTATCAGGTATTTTCTGTCGCCCCCCTTCCGGCTTCGTCCTTCGGACTACGCCGGGACAGCCGGGGCTCGGGAGGGGATCCGGCTTCGTCTCGGGACTTGCGGCTTCGCCTTACCTCACAAGACGCCGGGACAAGTAAACCCCTCCCCTACGAGGGCAAAAAACGTCTACCCTGTAGGGGCGGGATATATCCCACCCAATCCCCTGCCACCCCGCACGCCTCGAACAGCTCCCTCCCTTTTTGAATGTCGCCGCCTCGGCCTCGTCGGACTGGCCGATGACGTGCATATCAGAAACTACCCTCCCGCACCTGGCCGGGTCGAAGACCCTTGCGATATCTGATCACTTTGTTTGCGGGTGTTGACTCGTTCTCGGGCAGTGGTACGTCACCCTTTTCCTTGCCGAGCTGAACGACCGATTTGAGGCGCTTGAGAACACCTGAACCCCGGACTGCGGCACCTCTGTCGTCGTAATAATCGAACCAGGGCAGACCGCGGCGGCTGTAGTCGGCGGCGGTCGGTGGGACGGTAGGTGGATAGTCTCCGGTAATGGATCGCCACACCAGGGAGTTGGCGATGTGGACGAAGCAGCGGCTCGTGTGGCCGGTGTCCCAATCGGACAGGTGGTAGGGATCGTCGTAGATTTCCTGTTTCATGCGGCCGCCCGGCGCGAGGCCAAGGTCCATAACCCCGGTAGATCCGAGGCACGCGGAGGCAGGTTGACTGAAGCGAGCGAGCTCGGGCTCACTTTTCGGGAATCGCTCTTCGAAGACTTCGCGCCTCATGGGATAGACCATGATCTGTAAGCCGCCGTGTTCGGCCTCGCCGGTAAGCTGCTCCTCGGCGGTGTAGCCGGCACCGAGGGCCACGCCCTCCCAAAACCCGCAGTCTTGTGATTAGCCATTTTTCCGGTGCTCGCGGACGTTGAGAGCCTTCCAAAGTAGTCCCGGGTGTGAACGGATCACCTCTCGCATGCGTTCATCGTCGGTAAGGATTTCGGGTTCGATCTTCCCGTAATCGTTTAGGGAGGCCAGGAACTCCACTTCGTGTTCTTCGAAAGGAATGAAGGTGGAAGTCTCCCGGTGCAGATCCGCAACGAGGTTTTCCCCCCAGCTAATGAGTTCATCGCGGGGAGGCGCCTGGCCGGCACCGAGCACGGGCCAAAGCTGGCGTTCAAGCTCGTTTCGTTCGACCTGGATATCTTCAGGGGATAGCGTCCGCCAATCTCGCCGGCTTGCGCCGCCATAGATAACAAATCCCAGCTTTAGGCGCTTCCAGTCGAGGTCACCTTCTCGAAAGAGATAGTGCATATCGAAAGCATCACGACTCGCGTTTCGGTCGAAGAGTGCGCAGAGCTTTCCCGCCGCCAACTCGTGCAAATCGAGCACCGGCACCTGGCTGGCCCCGAATGATCCGAGACGGCGTGAGTCTCTGGCTTTTAGCGGCCACAAAGGAATTCGGTACATGAAGTTCATGTCGAGTTCGAGCGTGGTTGGCCGGCCCGACACCCCGGTGAAGGACAATCGCCATTTGCCGCCGGCGTGCTCCGACGGTACGCGCCTGATCTGGATACCGAGTCGTGAGCATGCTGCCTGCACTGCCTGTTCTACCTTCGGGCGTTCCTCGAGCATTGTGTCGCGATCCACCGCGCCGATGTAATTGAGGTCGATGTCGACCGACAGACGAGGAAGGTCGAAAAGGAAGACATTGAGTGCCGTTCCACCTTTGAGGGCAACTCGGTCTTTGAGGAATGGGTGGCTGCGAAGAGCCTCCAGGAGTTCGAGAATGTGGATCACCTTTTCCAGGGGTTCGGGCTGAAATCCCGAAGCCGCGGCCTCGCGCATCAACTCCTCGCGAGTCAGCATCAGCCGATCTCCTCCCAGCGCCGATCAAGGAGATCCTTGGGTACGACCAGGTTCCAGCCGGGAACCAGCTTCCCAGGCCGCCGTGCGTTATCGAGATACCGCGGCTGTGCCGGAGCATTCGCGCGCAAGCGCTCCAGGTGGGTCCGCTCGACCATCAACTCCTCCTGGTGCTGCTCGAGGAAAAAGCCGGCGCGAGCGATGGTCAGCGCCGAGCCAAGCCTCAGTGCGTAGTCGATGAGGGCATCGAGGTCGAAGAACTCCACCATCTCCAAGGAACGCCAAATCTCCTCCCAGCCCCCGCTCTTGTCGGGCGAATCGAGACAGTCCACCAGAGTGCGTTCGAGTGAAGTGACCCGCACGAGGCCTCCACCGTGGCGCACCTCGATCACGCCTCCACCGAAATCGGGGCGGGCACGGAGAGCGACCGGCACCTGCACCGGCTCATAATCTTGACCGCGGAACGAGAACGCTCGGGATCGCTTGCGGGTGAGGTACGAGAGGCGCCGCCACACCGAGTAGGCCTTGCCGTGGAACTGCAACGCCGCGTGGTAGGCAACCACGGCATCGTCGGCGAGCTTGGTGGCGAGAAGGTATGGATCGACCACTGCCTGGGCCGGATCCACGCCACGGGGCACCGTCGCATACAACCCGCGCCGAACCCTGATCAACCGACCCGCAGCAATGTGTTTGGAGAGCAGGTTGTTGCTCGTGGCTCGGCTCCGGCCACCTGACTCGCCGGCTTCCACAAACTCTGCGTGTGTGAATACCGGGTGGGTTTCAAAGAAGTCGATTGATCGCATTACTTGTTCTCCCGCGCAGTTATCATCACCTAAAGTAGTGATTTCTGCGTGAATTGGCAAGCGGAAATTTCACCAAAGGTACCAAGCACGCCATTCCGCCATAGTCCCTTGTGTTCTCCTCCCCTACTCAGCAAAGCACTCCCAGAGTGCTGAGACACGGCGGCGGCTCACGGGCAGGACCCGGTTGACCGGTGGGTCGAGCTTGACCTCCCAACCACCGTCGGCGGCCGGCCGGATCTCCCGCACTCGACGGAGATTGACCGCCCAACTTCGGTGGATCATCATGATTCCAGTTTTCGGCTTCCGGTCGCTTCAGCATTCAAGCGGGGCCTCGGGCAGCTGAGCGGTGAAGATCGGTGCCGCTGGCGCAGAATCAGAACCTCCCCTCCCGCACCTGGCCGGGTCGAAGACCCTTGCGGTATTTGATCACTCTGTCTGCGGGGGTCGATTCGTTTTCGGGAAGTGGTACGTCACCCTTTTCCTTGCCGAGCTGAACGACCGATTTGAGGCGATTGAGAACACCTGAACCCCGGACTGCGGCACCTCTGTCGTCGTAATAATCGAACCAGGGCAGACCGCGGCGGCTGTAGTCGGCTGCGGTCGGTGGGACGGTGCGTCACGACGCCCGAAGGGCGTCAGTAAGTCAGAGGTTGTCCCGAGCACATCACTCTCCGGGGAAGTCAGGGGATCCCTCGACTCGGCCGCCGGGCGGCCTCGCTCGGGATGACAGCGGGAGAGATGCCGAGCTGGGGCTCGGCGGTCCCGGGGTTGGTGGTCTCAGGGCCGGTGGTTTCAGGAGCGCGCCTGGGTCAGAGAACGGACTCCAGGAACTCTCGCGGCGCCACGACCTTGAGGCCCTGGTAGCCGGTAACCTCCAGAAGGTCCTTGTCTCCGCTGATGATGGTTTGGCAGTTGGCCGCGAGGGCGCACGCTATGAACTTATCATCATCCCGGTCTCTCGAAACCTGATCAGATAATCCCGGCGCCTCAACGATCTCGGCGTTCATCACGAGGAGCGCCAGGAACGGGGCGAGAGAGACACCCGGGAATCGGGCCGTCAGCTCCTCCCCCACACGCCGGTACTCCTCGAGAACTTCCGGAGACACGACAAGATCGAATTCCCCATCCCGCCACGCCTCCAAGACCCGTGACGGCATTCCGCCGAAGAAGACTCCAGAGATGACGACGTTGGTGTCGACGACGACTTTCATCTACCGGCGCGTACTGCCCTGAGGGCAGCGGTCACATCCGAGCGTTTCATCCCGGCCTGCCGTGCCTGTCGGCGCGCCTCTTGAATAATGTCGTCGAAATCGGACATCAAAGGAGGATTGATCATTTTGAGGATGACCACGTCACCCTCCCCGACGACCACGAATTTCGAACCGGTTTTCAGACCGAGGGCGTTGCGAACTTCTTCAGGAATGACCACCTGGCCCTTCGATGACATTTTCGTGGTTGCGCTGGCCTTCATCGCATACCTCCAAATCTTACTAGTAAGAATATATGTTTTCTTGTGTCAATTGGCAAGACGAGCTCGCGCGGGGGTCTGGCTCCGCCTACGGCTTGCGGTCGCTTCAGCAGTCAAGCGGGGCCTGGGGCGGCTGAGCGGTTGGTTCAGCGGCTGAGCGGTGAAGGTCGGTGCCGCCGGTCATCTTGCACGGGAACAACAGCACCACGCGCCTCAAACAGCTCCCTCGCCTTCTGGATGTCCTCGTCACCTGGGCCGGCACCCACCATTCATCAAAACCTCCCCTCCCGCACCTGGTGACGGGCGAGGCCTTTGCGAATCGTAATGACCTTGTCGGTCGGGGTCGACTCGTTTTCGGGCAACGGGACGTCACCCTTTTCCTTGCCGATCTGAACGACCGATTTGAGGCGCGCTGAGAACGCCTGAACCCCGGACTGCGGCACCTCTGTCGTCGTAATAATCGAACCAGGGCAGACCGCGGCGGCTGTAGTCGGCGGCGGTCGGTGGAGCGGTCGGTGGTCGGTCCCCAGTGACAGATCGCCACACCAGGGAGTTAGCGATGTGGACGAAACAACGGCTCGTGTGGCTGGTGTCCCAGTCGAAAAGGTCGTAGGGGTCGTCGTAGATTTCCTGGCGCATGCGGCCGCCTGGGGCGAGGCCCATGTCGAAGCTACCGGTTGATTCGAGGGAGCAAGTAGGTACGCAGTGGCGAGCAATCACGTGTTCACGTATCGGGAAGCGATCTTCGAAGACCTCACGCTTCATGGGATAGGCCATGATCTGCAGTCCGCCGTGTTCGGCCTCGCCGGTGAGTCTGCTCCTCGGCCGTGTAGCCGGCGCCGAGGGGCATGGCCACGAACTGTCGGATGATGCCTTTCTCGACGCAGTAGCCGTCGAGCCACGGTTGTTTGGGGGCGACGACATAATCTTGGGGTCGGCGGTCAAGGTCTTCAGACCATTGTCTCTCCGGATACCGCGTTTGACTTGCCAGTTGCGATCTTGATGGCGAAGGGGTATGAACCCTGACGGTCGACGTACGAGACGCTGAAGTTCAGCCACATCGCCTCGGACTGGTACATCGGCAGCATCACCCCGCCGTGCTGAAGCCAGCGCTCGGGTACGCGCGCGTGGAAGTCATCCACATGCCGCAAAGGAAACCCACCGAGACCCGGGGGCAGTGGATAGTCCCGGCCATCATCTGGGATTCTCAACGTCCTTTGGAACTGGACCCTGAGCGTCGCCTTCGGGTGGACCTCCGGAAATCTGAACACAAGCTGGTCATTTTTGAGTTCGATCATCTCGCACCTCCCTGCCGTTTCACTCCGCTCTCCGGTCTGTTGATTTCGGATTTCGGATTTCGGATTTGCCGCCCGCACGCCCGGCAGCCGGGACGGCTGCCCCACAAGGTCTCCCGTCCATGGACACCATGGGTCTACCAGTCGCCATCTCGGACCTCCCGTACGATGCGCAGCACCGCGCGATCGGGCGCTGTTCGCAGCTGCCGAATCAGATCGGCAAAGAGCTTCGGTCGCTTGCGGATGACTTCCTGGAGATCACTCGAAACCTTTCCGGCCATTGCGAGCAAAATGTCCGCGTCCTCATCCAGCACCTCCGCCAGAGCCACGATCTTCGCTTCTGATGGTGGCGGCTGCTCTCCCCTCTCTACCTTGCTGAGGTAGGACGGTTCGACCCTGATTCGCGCTGCGACTTTTCTGACCGAGAACTCGCGATCGTTTTCGCGAAGCTCTTCGCGGCGGTTGCGGATGAAGGTGCCGAATACGTTGTCCATAGTGTGTAGTATATAGTACACAGTACACGTTGTCAATGGGGAGGTTGATTTAGGGGTTTGAGCGATCTGGTGAGTGGGTTCTGCCTCTGCAGCATGGGTGCCATGCATGCGGCACCCATTCATGCATGTGCTTCGGGATGTCACAGCTCAAGGCCCCAACAACCGCCTCGGTCATCACTTTGAGACCCTCTTCTGAGCCCGGGTTCAGCACCATCTTTCGCGACCTTGGTTTCTGATGACGCAGTAATCTCTTCGGTCTTCTGGTGCACGCGTTCCGAAGCGGTTTTCTGTCGCCCCTCCGGGGCTCCGAAAACCTTGACCGTCGGTTTCCTCTGGGAGCGGTTGTGGTGCGGGCGTCCCGCCTGCACGATTCCACGGTTGTCGAAGAAGTGCGGGCGAGACGCCCGCACCACAAGTTAGGCACACATGTTTTTAAGCGCGTCCTCTACGGCACGCGAGATGGGGATTGAGTATTTCGTTGGCGGGCCCTGAAGTACCTAAAGGCTTTATGTGATAGGTGGCACCCATAATTGTTATGGTGGTACCCATGAGGTTCACCGCCGCCGCGCTGAATACGGTCGCACTGATCGCTGTTTTAGGCGCCACCGTATCTTGCGCCCGTGGCCCGGGCCCGCCGGGCACGGCCGACCGGGCGCTCGAGTCCGCCATCGTGGAGATCGAGGCAGGACGCGCAACCACTCCCCTCATCGTGCAACCGGCCCCGGGCTCGGACACGACTGTTACCTTCCTGGTGAAGAGCAACGAAGCCCAGCTGCCGCGTATCGTCTCGGACGTCACGGGCTGGGGGGAAAGCCCGGACGACAGCACCTTCGACTTCACCATCGGCGCGATGACACAGCTCGGCTCGACCGATTGGTTCCATCTCGAGACAAGGGTTGCGCCCCGCGCACGCGTCGAGTACCTGGTCGTGCACGGCGAGACCGACTACCAGGTCGACGCCAACAACCCGCGCCGGGCGTGGTCGCGCAGCGGCCATGCCATCTCAGAGCTCGTGGCGCCCGACTACCTGCCGCCGCGGGAGCTCGCCGACCCACGCGCGACGCCCGGTGGCACGTCGGTCGAGGCGACCATCGACAGCCACGCGCTTGGCGCGCCGCGCCGGGTGCTGGTGTACCTACCACCCGGGTACCGCGACGACGGCGCCTACCCGGTGGCGGTGTTCCACTCCGGCTGGGGCGTGGCGCACGAAGGCCAGGCGCCGCGCGTTCTCGACTGGCTCATCGCCCGCCGGGAGATCAAGCCGATGGTGGGTCTGTTCCTGGAGTCGTACCTCGCCGGCGACGATGACAACCACGAGGGCCCGCCCCTGCGGGCATTCCTGACCGAGGAGGCGCCGGCATGGCTGGCGGCGCGCTACGGCGTCGCCGCAAACGCCGACGAGTGGGCCGTCCTCGCCATCTCGTACGGTGCGCTGGACGCGCTCGACGCCGCGCTCGCCCCCGCTCAGGCGTACGGGCGCCTCGGCCTGCTGATCCCGGGTCGACGGCTGACCCCGGCCGACCTCGAGGCATTCGCACAGCTACCGGGCCGTCGACTCCACGCCGCCATCCTCGCCGGCCGCTACGACCAGGCCAACCTCGCCACAGCGCGGAACGCGCACAAGGCGCTCACGGACGCCGGCCACGCGGTCGAGTACATTGAGGTCCCGGAGGGCCACAACACGACGACCTGGCGCAACCACCTCGGCGACGTGCTCGTCAGCCTCTTCGGCGCTCGCAACGCCCGGCCCGGCAATCAGTAAAAGTACTGCGAAGTGCGCGGGCAGCGAAAGATAGATGCCGCGTATCACATTGTCACATTAGGGGATCGAAACGTCACAAAGTGATACGCGGCACCCATGTGGCGCATGCGGTGCTCACGAACGAAAAAGACGCCCGGCAAGCGCCGGGCGTCGTGTGGTCGGCCGATTTGGCAGGCGGGTCCTACCAGCCGGGGGGCAAGCCGACATCGGGCTTGCTGAAGTCGCAGACGCCGGAGGGGAAGATCTGTTGGAGCATCCCCTGCTCTGTCGGAGTCGGCGCCCAGACACCGTAGTCGCCGTCGGCAATCGCTTTCCCGACCGGTTTCAGCTCGCACTTGAAGATGCTGCCCTTGAAGGGTCCACCGGCCACGATGCGGGAGGTTCCGTAGACAGGGAACAGGGCCGTGCAATCGCCCGGGGCATTGTCGTCGAGGATCCCATCCCAGACATCGTCGCCTGAAGCGATCTCACTCCCAAAGGTGTCGAAACAGCGGTCAACCGCCAGATCCGGCTTGTTGCCGGCGACACCCAGGTCGGGATTCGCGAGGATGTTCCTCATCCAATCATCGATCACCTCAAGCGCCTCCGGCGTCTGGTCGAACTGGGCTCCTCCCAGCGCATCGGTGAACCAGATCACCTGATTGTCGGAGTTCCCCCGGTAGTCACGGATCCGCTGCCGGGAGGCGAAGCTCTGGTGGGAGTTGTGCATGTTGAGCTCGGCCTCGAGGTAGTGGCGCCAGTCGATGACCGGGATGTCAATGTCGCCCCGGAAGACCAGCCCGTCCTCGTAGGCGGCCTGCATGGCTTCGAGGTCGCCCTCGCGCCGAGGGGCAGGTACCGGATCCACGCTGAAGATCTGGTTGCGGTAGCTCCAGGGGTCCCAGGATCCCGGATAGAACGGCGCACCTTCCTGCACCATGTCGGGCTCCTGCTTCCAACCGCCGATGACGGCATTCAACTGCAGGAACTCCGCGGGAGTAATCTCTCCGGTCGCCACCGCGCCCAACCCGTATTGCACGCCGACGTTGTCCCAGTAGCTCTGCGCAAAGCCGTCGGCGCCGACGCCGAAGTAGTTGACCAGGTCGTCGAAATGGCTCCAGTGGATCGCGAGCACCGCCGAAAGCGGCTCGTAGAGCTCCATACCGGGGGCGGCGCCGTACATCGGGTTGAGAGCCAGCGGCGCAAGACCACGCCACCCCATGACGCACTCGCTTGCTCCGACGGTCCCGGTATAGGGGTTGAACACAGTATCGCTGGCGTTGAGCCCTTCGACCAGCGTACGGTTCGACCACGTCTGCCAGCGCGTATTGCCAGCGTCCAACACATCCATGTAGAACTCGAGCAGCTCGCAGTCGCCGATATGCACCGCCTGGGTCACCATGTCTGGGTATGAGTACTGCGGGATCGCCGCGTCGATCAAGCCTCGGTGATTCTGACCGTAGATATACTGCTGGATCCCGCCTCCGGATCCGCCCACCGAAACCGTGTAGACCGGCAAATCGTAAAGCTCGACAAAGCGCTCCTTGACCATCAGGGCGGTCTCACCGCCGAGCACCAGGTTGTAGTGGGTGCCAGTCTTGTTGCCCGTGGAGTAAACGACCGCGTAGCCCAGCGACAGACCATCGTTGAAGAGCATCCTGCTGCCGCTCGGACTGCCCTGATAGTGGCCGATCGCCACGCCGCCCTGGAAGTGATAGATCAGCCTGCCGTTCCAGGCCGAGGTGTCGAGTTCGTCTGGGCTCTCGTCGAAGGGCGCAAGCATGGCGATGCTGTAGAGGAACCGGTTGATGGTCCCCCGCTCCCAGCGAACGACGTAGTCCACGGTCAGGCCGTCCATGGTCGTGGTTTGCGTCATGTCCGCCGGCTTGGGATCACCCGGGATGTACGGCTTGAACGCACCGTCGGTCGCCTTGTAGACATAGGTCACGAGAGTGTCGGCGCTGCAGTTCATGCTGTAGCCGATGATCTCGTCCGTTGGGTTGCCGCTGGGATCGGTCGCATAGACCGGGAAGCCCTCGGTCGGGTTGTCAACCAGCGGCTGACCGAGCCCATTGTTCTGGACGCTGCACATGAAGGGGTTCTGGTGAGGACCCGAAAACACCGGCCCGGTGATGGGATAGTTGGTCAGGGTCAGGACCGCCGGCTCGGGCAGGCCCTTGCCCTTACCGTGCTGTTTGACGACCACCATATTGTCGCCAAGCGCCAGCCCGTCGATGACTCCCGTGAGGACCTGAGTCCCGTCGATCCGGGAAAAACGATCGGCCTGGTTCACACCGTTGACCAGGACCTCGACCTGGTGAAACGGGGTGACCTTTGGGACGACGATGTGGAGCCGGGCGTCGCCACCGGTCACCTGGTCCGCAGCACTCGACACGACCTCCGCGACGAAGGGTGGTTTCTCTTTGGCGAGAGCCTGGTTGGCCGGCAACAGAGCGACGACCAGCATCATGATCACGGACGTGGCTATCGACCACCTGCCCGTTTTCGACACGACATGTAGGGTTCCTCTTAGATTCATCTCTACCTTCCTCCTTTGCGGTGTGTGGTCCATATAACTGGCCAGCTTCCTGGCACGGCCGGGGGTGCAAAACGCATCGCGTCGCGGAGAGTTTGTGCACGTCCACCAGGCCACGACTTCAGCCGATAGTTCGTCACGACGACCTGCCTCGTATTCAACGACATTGGTGCCTGCCACTGTGGCCCAAGCACGATCAAATTGCAAGATCCCGATGTGGTCGGTGATGTGACCGGCGACACGTTTCTGGGGTGCCCATGAGGCAACCAATCGGTGGAAATCAGCATCTAATTATTTTGATGATCCAGATGCGTCGAAGTCCGTAACGGCCAGGTATCAGCCTCTGAGGCCCCGGGAGGAAGACAATTGTTTCGCAACACCCCTGCCGACGTGAAGTTTGCCGTTCGAATGATGAAAAGGAAGCCCGGTTTCACCGCCGCGGTGATCGTGACCCTGGCGATCGGTATCGGCGCGACGACGGCCATGTTCGGGACGATTCATGCTGCACTCCTGAGCAGCCTCCCGTTTGATGAACCCGGTCTGTTGGTCATGGGTAGGGCCACCTTCGATGGTCAGATCAACCCCTGGGTTTCCGGCTATGACTACTACGATTATCGCGATCAGAGTAAGTCCTTCGAGTACCTGTCCGCATTTATGTACGGCGGCCGCGTGACGGTTCTCTCGGGGGCCGAACCGGCGACGGTGGACAGCGCCTTTTGCACCTGGGATTTCTTTCACACCCTGCGGACCATCCCGGTCGCCGGCCGGCTCTTTGCCGCCTCAGAGGGCGTTGAGGATGGACCCAACGTCATAATGGTGAGCCACGCCTTCTGGCAGGGTTCGCTTGGTGGAGCCGCAGATGTGGTGGGCAGCTCGATCATCATGAATGGTTCGCCCACCACCGTGGTCGGCGTTCTCCCAGCCGGTTTTCACTTCTTGACCGATTTCGATATCTGGCAGTTGACCTATCGCAACGGGCCCGGGGCCGGTGCCCGCAGGTGGCACAATTTTCTGCTTGTCGGGCGGCTCGAGCCGGGCGCGTCGGTAGACCTGGCCCAGGCCGAGGTCGACACGATCTCCGATCGCCTGCAGCGTCTGTATCCCGACAGCAACGAAGGCAAGGGGCTCGCCGTGACCGGTCTGCACGCGGCAATGGTTGAAAACGTGCGCCCAAGCCTGTTGATGCTCATGGGTGCGGTTTCGCTGGTGCTTCTGCTGGCATGCAGCAATGTCGCGGGACTGCTCCTTGCGCGAGGACAGGGACGCCTCACGGAGATCGCCGTCCGCTCGGCCATGGGAGCGTCGCGACGACGGCTGGTGCGCCAGCTACTCACCGAGAGCACGATCCTGTCCCTGGTGGCAGGCGCGGCCGGCGTCGCACTGGCTCTGCTGTTCCAGGGCATTCTGATCCGTCTCTTGCCACTTGGTGATCTCGGGATCACCCGCCCGGAGGTCAGCGCGCCGGTTCTCCTCTTCGCCCTTTTTGTTTCCGCCGGCACAGGAATCCTCTTTGGTCTGGTACCGGCGCTCCAGGGAACCATCGTCGACCCATCGCAACAGCTCAAGACAGGGACCAGGGCGACCTGGGCCCAGCGGGGATCGATGCTCCGCAGCTCTTTCGTCGTCGCCCAGGTCGCGATCTCCATTCTTTTGTTGATTGGAGCAGGACTTCTGATCCGCAGTCTGGCGACTCAAATGAACATCGACCCCGGATTCAACCCTGAGAATGTTTTGACGGCCGGTGTCCGGCTTTCAGACAGCGACTATCCGAACCCGGAAGAGCGGATCACCTTCTTCGAGTCGCTTGTCGAGGGGGTTCAGGCGCTGCCCGGAGTGGGCTCCGTCGGTCTCGTCAATCGGCTCCCGGTTATCCATAAGGGCGGCAATATCTATCTCTACACCGAAGACCAGGCGCCGGAAGCCCGGCAGGCGAGCTTCGCCCGTTCAGCCGATTTTCGTATTGTGACCCCCGGCTATCTTGAGACGATGGGCATCCCGCTTCTTGCGGGGCGGGACATCGCAGCGACTGATTCGCCGGACGCCCCCAGGGTCATGGTCATCACTCAATCGCTGGCCGAGCTGTTTTTCCCCGGTGAAAATCCCCTCGGTAAAAAGCTGCTCGTCGACATGGGCGAGCTGATCGCGCACGAGGTGGTGGGTGTGGTCGGCAACGCGCGCCTGCGCCGGGTCACGAGTGATCCCTTCCACGCCATGTACATGTCGTACTCGCAGAACGCGCGCGGGAGGATGGAGTTGGCCGTCCGGACTCTCACCGAACCCACGACTCTGATAGGCCCGATCAGGGAGATCGTCAGAACGATAGGTACCAATGTCCCGTTGGCCGACCCCCAGACGATGGAGTCGATCATCGACGGCACCCTCTCGGACTTTCGAGTGATCACGTCGGCGCTTGGTCTGCTGTCCTTCATCGCCGTGCTTCTGGCGTTGGTGGGTCTTTATGGCGTACTCGCCTACTTTGTGGCTCAACGGCACCACGAGATCGGCGTTCGCATCACCTTTGGGGCCACCGCACGGCAGGTGGCAAACCTCGTGCTGACACGCGGAATGGCGCTGGTGGCCGTCGGCGTCGCCATCGGCCTGGTCGCATCGTACTGGGCCACCAGTTTCGTCCAGAGGCTGCTATTCGGTGTCGAGTCGACGGATCCGTTGACTTTCATTACGACCGCTCTGGGATTTGCGGTCGTCGCCACGATAGCTTGTCTAGTACCCGCCCTGCGCGCGACCCGGGTCAATCCGGTCATCATCCTGAAGGCCGAGTGACAAATTGGGTGCCACGATCACCATAGGACGTTAAGCCATGAAGTGATACGTGGTGCCCATGCGTGACCTTCCTCAGTTGTGAGGTTGTGATCAGTGGCACCCATGCCCATGCCCATGCTTCTCCTGCCCGGGATTCTGATACGTGTGGGCGGCGCCCATGGCCATCCTATCGAGTTTCCGGCGGTGCGGCTCCGCGATGGACGGTTGAGCGCCAGGCTTCAAACTTCGGGTTCGGACCACTTCGCCAACACGGCATTGATCTCGCCCCGCACTTCGTGTCGTGCCTCGTTCCGGTACCAACCATCGGACAGGAGCTCGTCGTAGCGGGTAAAGGCGTGGCGGACACGAGCGGCGACGGCGAGATCGATGGTTTCAGGGTCGAAGGTTTTGGCGGCCGCCGAACGGCCTACCCTGCCCGAGTGCTTGCGGCAGGCGTGCTCGGCGATTCGACGCGCTTCATCCCGAGGGCATTCGGGGTAGCGAGCCGCAATGTGTTTCGCGAATTCTGCGACGTACTCCCGGTCGAGCTCGGCACGACGAATTGCCTCCATCCGGCGGCGGCGCTCCCGCTCTTCGGCGTCTGCGTCGCACTCTTCCTCGGCTCGTTCGAGTGCCTCCTCCTCGATCAGAACCCCCTGCCGCTCATATCTCTTGCGGGCTCTGGCCCATTGAACTACAACCGCCTTCAGTCGCGAGTATTTGCCGGCTCGGCGCGTCAAAGCGGCATCGCCCCGTGGCAGGAAGACGAGATGGTCGAGGTCGGCACATTCGAGGCACTGCGCCTTGTCGTCGACCTTGCGGATCCATGCACCGTGCCCGAGATCTTCGCCGCAAAAGTCGCATTTCGGCTCACTTCGGGTCATGAACACGACGATCTCGTATGGCCCTTTCGCTGTCATTTGTTGTTTCATATCAGAATCGGGTGTCATCCGGCAACAACCGCACAGCCGTCAGGGCGGGCATCGGCGTCGGTTCGACGACGGGTTGCGCGGGCGAGACGCCCGCACCGCAATAAAGATCTGGGCTTTCCGGTGGGCGCGTGATTCAAACAGATAATAAAGAAGTCTTTACTTTCTTATCGAATTAAGAAAGAATACTTTCCTAAGGAGAGAGGTCATGAAACGGAAGACCGGCAGGTATGCAAAGACAAAGGTCGCGGAAGAAGAAGTGCGGGCGTTCATCCCCTACCCTCTGCCTCCGAAGAACCCGGCATTGCAGGTTGATCTGTCCATGACGGAGAAGCTCGAGGCAGCGACTGCGAGTATCAAACGCCTGGCTATTGCCGGTGAGATGGTGCCCTCGATCGAATGGCTTGTGTACGCGTTCGTGCGCAAGGAAGCGGTGCTGTCATCTCAGATCGAGGGGACCCAAGCCACCCTCGTGGATCTCTTCGCCCACGAGGCGACCGAAACTGGCCAGCTACCGCCCGACTCTGATGTGGACGAGGTGTGCAACTACCTGTCGGCTTTAACTGTCGCGAGGTCTGAGCTTCGGCGTAATAAAGGACTGCCGCTCAGCATTCGTCTGCTCAACCAGACACACCGCCGGTTGATGGCCGGCCGTCCAGGAAAAGGAGCCAGGCCCGGGGAGGTGCGGAGCAGCCAAAACTGGGTCGGTGGAACTCGTCCGGGAAACGCGATCTTTGTCCCTCCGCCACCACACGCTCTGGGGGATGCTCTTTCAAAGTTCGAGCTATGGATGCATGCGAATGACCGGATGCATCCGCTTGTCAGGTGTGCGTTGTTGCATGCCCAGTTCGAGACCATTCATCCATACCTCGACGGCAACGGGCGTATCGGTCGGCTGCTGATCTCACTCCTGCTCGAGCAATGGGGGCTGCTTTCGGAACCACTCCTTTACCTCAGCTTGTTTTTCAAGCGCAACCGCACCGAATACTATCGCCGCCTCAGCGATATCAGAACCGAGGGCGATTGGGAGGCGTGGGTCGGGTACTTTCTCGAAGGGGTGCACGTCACTGCAGACGAAACCACGGACACGGTGCGCCAAATCTTTGCGCTGGTGAGTCGAGATCGCGCTGTCACACTCGCCCATCCGGAGACTACGATAGCTGCGGTTCGCCTTTTCGAGGAGTTGCCGGAGCAACCGATCGTGACAGTTGCGAGTGCGGTGAATCGGTTGGGTTCGACAAAGCCGACCGTCAGCAAGGCCATCAATGCACTCGTCAACGCCGGGATTCTAGTTGAGACCACCGGCCGCCGCCGTGACCGCCTTTTCGGCTACAGGGCCTATCTCGACCTGCTTCGCGAGGGAACCGATATCGAAGCTGAGTAGAGAGGTACGCACGCAATTCAAGTCGCCCATTCGGGGTTCGGGCGGGGATAATCTCGGCCTTACGACGGCAGTCCGCACCACGACGGCGTCGGTTTTTGGAATGCGCAAAGGCGGGAGAGATCCCGCCCCTCCAGCACAATGGTTCGTTTTTCTGGTAGTGGCGGCATCTATGCCGCCCGCCCGGCAGGCGAGACGCCTGCCCCACAAAGGACGGAGAGTTCGTGAGAATTTGTGGTGCGGGCGTCTCGGCCGCATGCGCTCCAGGCGTTTTTCTGTCGCCCCCTCCAGGGGCTTTTTGTTTTATTGCTCCGAAACCCGGGGCTCACGCCCCGGGCTCATCATCTGTCGCCGCTCCGCGGCTCGCGGGGAGGACCACGCGCCCAGTCAATGTGTCATCCCGAGTGAGGCCGCTTGCTGTCATCCTGAGCACCGCCACGCCGCGAGGCGGCGCCTACTCATGGTAAGAACAAGGGATCGGCCCGGCAGAATTTCGAATTTGGTCAAATACTGATAACAAAAGAGTTACGTTTATGGCTTGAAATTTGTTCTTTGGGAGCGAGGGCCGCCGCGGCCCGAGTCGAAGGACCCCCTGACTTCCCCGGAGAGTGAGGAGCACGGGACATTCTCAGACGTCGGGGGATCCCTCGACTCGTAGAACTCGCTCGGGATGACAGAGGAAGGTCGAGCGGATGTAAGCGCGTCCTCTACGGCACGCGAGATGGGCTTTGAATGTTCGCCTACAGAGGACTGCAACGGGGAGGAGATGTGTAGGCGGGAGCTACGGACGCTCGATTTGCGAGTCGGTTTAGCAGTCAACCCTCATCAACAGGGTGCTGCCCAAGGCAGGCGGTTCAGCCGAGCTCTGGACCTCCCCTGGACCCGCCAAACTCCCTGTCGAAAACCCGATTCACGCGATGCGCATCGAAGTCCTCTGGGTCGAATTTCGGATCGAGCCATCCCGCCCAGTCCTTCGCCATTGGATGGTCCGGATCTTCGCGCACCGCAAGGTGTATTTCATAGCCATGGACGCCGCCACTGTCCTCCGGTGGGCACGCGCGCTCACCCGCACCGCACAGCGGGAGTTGCCCCTTGTTTTCAATACTCAACCGGTCCTCGACGAGGATCTCGTGCTGCCAGCTGTCCCCGAAATCGTAAAGGTAGCTGAAGACCCGCCCCTTGCGGTTGAGCTTCAAATCGCGGATTTCAACTTGCCGCGAGTCGGTGGCGCCGGTTTCGATGTCCTCCTCGAACTCAGTCAACCGCTTGTCCCCGACCTTGAAATGATGGAGGTGCGAGTTGCACCAGCCCATCGAGAATTGAATCACGCGGTGAAGATCAGCGAATGTCATACGTTCCGGAACGATCACCCGCCGCCAAATCGGGGGCTCTGATCCCACGAGCGTGATCACCAGCTGAAGGGCGTTGATCTTTCCCATGATTCCTCCTCCTGCCCGGGATTCTGACACGTGTCGGCATGTGGCACCCATGATGGTCAGGGGACAGATGTCAGCTGGAGTTGAATGGCGATGGCGTGCCCGACACGCTGCATTTCGTCGCCCGAAAGCTTCCCGGCGAGATTCACCAATCGACGTTTGCTGACCGTCGCAATCTGATCGGCCATCGCCTTCCGGTTTTCACCCTCCAGCTCTACCAGAGCTTCGCTAGGAAAAATGCGTTCGACGTTTGACGTCAGCGGTACAACCTGCACACGGTTGAGGTGGAGGTTTGAAGCGTCATTGCTGACGATGACAGCCGGTCGCGTTTTCTTGATCTCTCCCCCGATCGAAGGATCGAAGCTCACCCACCACACTTCACCGCGGATCATCAGCGATATCCCCGATGAGGCCTTCGGCCCACTCAGCGGCCTCTGCCTCTCGAACCTCGTCGCCAGCCATCTCCTGGTAGGCGGCCTCGATGTCAGGAGAGACCACATGAGGCCGGGCCAGATTCTCTAGAAACCTGCTGATTCGTCCACGCCCGATGACCGAATGCAGGCCCCTATAGACCTCTTCGTCGATCGTGATTGTGAGTTTCTTCTGCATTGTGCTTTCCCTTGTACACGTATTGTATACGTATAACTGCCATCTCGCAAATCGCCCTTCCGGGGCTCGGCCGGGGATAAACCCCGCCCCTACAAAACGGGGTGGTTGTAGGCGCGTCCTTCAGGGCGCGCCCGAGCGCCTTGCCACCAGCGACGGCCTCGGTGCGATTTTACGATCCGTTGGCGGGCCGTGAACCCGCCGTCGGCAGCGATCTGCGAACGAGGCCGGGGATCGCCGGCCATCGGCCACTCGCTGGTGACGGTGCGTCACGACGCCCAAAGGGCGTCAGTAACGACCCGTTTACAGAGGGCTGCCGCGGGGAGGAGATGTGCCGGAATCTCGATTTCGGCGCTCAGAATTCGTCTCTGCGCATCGGTGTCGGAGGAACTCGAGCAGGTTTTCCTGAGCTCCGAGGTCATCAATGAGATCGCTCCCTACAACGCATGGGCAGCTCGGTTCCAAGCGGGCTATTGCGTCGAAGATCGGAAGCCTGGGGAGCTGATGGTCTCGCAGGAAGTGCATCAACTTCAAGGTCTTGAAACCGTCGAACCATCGGTGAAACTGGGATTCGAGTCCCGCGTGATGTGCCGCGTTCTGCTGCAGGCGCGGCCAGATTTCTTCAAAACGATTGAGCTCGAGGAACTCCCTCAACTGGGGGGAGATGCCGCCGGCCCCGGTGAGAAGCACCGAGGCGCCGCGGTCGAGGTCGTTGACGACCATGGACAACCAGTCACCGAGGATCTTGTAACTCTCCGGATGGTAGACAGTTGACCCGTCATCCGCGCCCGAGAGGTGTTGACCGACAGTGGCGCCGGTGCCAAACGGCACGCGGTCCGAGGACCGAGCGGAAGGGTGGACCGTGGTGGAGTCGATCCGGCTTACTCCGCCGGTCTTGGCCAGCTCCTGGAGGAAGTAAAAGTCCTCGCCGGCCTGACGACGATTCATCCCGCCGGCCGCAACATACGCATCGCGACTGCTCACCATGGTGGACCCGATGGTTGGAAAGGCATATGGCGAGCGCGCCGAGCGCAGACCGAGCTCGTGGTAGCGCAGGAACAGCTCGTAGCGAATGATCGCAGCGCGTTGCCTCACCTCGGTCGGCAGGGTGTGCGCGTAGCCCACGACGGCGGCCCACGAGCTGTGGATTTCGAAGTGTTTCTGCACCTCGCACAGGTAGTCAGCCTCGACGAGGGTATCCGCATCGAGGCAGATCAGGAGACCCGGATCGTCAGCATTCTCCGTGAGGACCGACAGTCCGAGATCGAGACCGATCCTGCGCCCCTCCCCGACCCCCATCTTCGGCCCGATCTCGCGCCCCGGGCTCGAGGCGTCCACATAGGCGAGACGCAGCCTGCCGGGGTCGATCTGGGGTTTAGTGGCTGCCGGGCGGCCGTGCACCAGATTTTCGAGGTGGGCCTGGGTGCGTTGGTTGTCGGCCACCTGCTCGGGTCGGGCGTGGGGCTCGGCACGGTTGTTGACAACACAGATCACCAGCGTCTCGGCCAGCTCTTCGGCGCGGTTGCGTTCGAGACTTTTCAGGGTGTTGAAGAGTCTCTCCTCTTCGGCCAACACCGGAATCACCACCACCCTGCGGATCCCGTCCAGATCGCCGGAGACCAGCCGAGTTGACAGAAAACCGGCACGCTTGGCGAGAAACCGGCGCGCACGGTCGAGGGCCTGTCTCCTCACTCACCTGCCCTCGCGACCGTTCGTCAGCCACCCACAGTCCGCAATGACTCGAAGCGCTTGATCCACATCGCCTCCTTCAATCCAGTGGATCTCGGTGCCCTTCCGCTCCATCCGGCGAAACCACGTGTCCTGCCGCTTGGCAAAGCTGCAGATGGCCGCCGTGAGCTTCTGTTTGAGGTCGTTCTTGTTCTTGATGTCGCCCCGGAGAAAATCCGAGACGAAGCGGTATTCGAGTCCCAGGAAGGAGAGCTTTTCCCACGGGACACCCCCGTCATGGAGGTTCTGCACCTCGTCGATCAAACCCTCCTCCAGCCTTGCGCCAAGCCGCTCGCCGATTCGCCGGCGGAGCACCTGCCTGTCCCAACGCACGCCAAGCACCACCGGTCTGATCTCGGGTCCGGGTTCCGGTTCGTGCTGCGCCGAGTACTGTGCGATCTCGATCGCCCGCACCAGGCGGTCACGATCTTCGAGATCCGTCGTGTTGTGCACGCGTCGCAGAGCCTGAAGCCGATCCACCAATGCCCCGTGGCTCAACGGCGCCAGATCCGCTCGCAGAACCGGGTCGGCGGGAACGTCGATCATGCGATAGCCGTTCAAGACCGCTTCGAGGTACAGCCCACTGCCACCGACCACGATCGGCGTCACCCCGCGCGCCAGCAGATCCTCGAACACGGAGAAGAACCTCTGCTGGTACTCAAAGACGCTGAACTCCGACTCGAGGTCGACGATGTCGATGAGGTGATAGGCCACCGGAGACCCACCGGAGGAGTACTCGTCCAGGTCCTTTCCCGCCCCGATGTCGAGACCGCGGTACACCTGCCGTGAGTCGGCGGACACGATCTCGCCACCCAGCTCCCGCGCCAGCTCCACACCGAGTCGCGTCTTGCCGGAGGCGGTAGGCCCGAGGACCACCAACAGGTTCTTCATCACCGGGTCAACGGTTTCGTTCGGCATGTCACTTCTCATTGGAGGAGACCGTTGTTTTGCCTGCGTTTTCAGCAGCGGCTTGGTTCCACTGCTCGAGCATTCTTGAAGTTTCTTCGAGGGTTGGCATATCCCATTGTGCACGCTCCTCGCCTGTTACGGCCGAAATGTCGATAGGCTTCAGAATCCACCTCCCGTCTTGCTGCAGATACCGCGTGCCGTACCACCGACTCTGACGAAGGGGAGGGCCACGCGCCCGGTCAATGTGTCATCCCGAGTGAGCGAGCCCGGCGAGCGAATCGAGGGATCCCCTGAAGTGAGAGAGTGTTCCGAGCTCGAGACTCTCCGGAGAAGTCGGGGGATCCCTCGACTCGTTTCACTCGCTCGGGATGACAGAGGAAGGCCGAGCGGATGTCAGCGCGTCCTCTACGGTGCGCCCAATGGGCCTTGAATATTCGTTGGCGGGCCATGAAGGACCCGCCTCGAGAGGGCTGCCTTGGGTTTACTTTGAATCCTCGACGAGAGCTTTCGCCCGGTCTCGGTTGGCGGTGAACAGATCGAGGCGATCATCGCCATTGCTGGCCGCGTTGTCGACGGCTTTTGAGTAACTGGCGAAAGCCTCATCCAGGAGGCCGGCGGTTTCGAATGCCTCGCCGAGGCTGTCATAGACGTTTGCCGAGTTGGGGTAGAACTCGACGTTGTATCGGAATATCGCGATAGCCGCGTCGAACTCCTCTCGTCCCAAAACCTGATATCCGATACGGTTGATCGTCGCCTCCTCGGGCGCAACCGTAACGCCGAACTTTTTCGAAAGGTCCGCATAGTGCGCCTTGATTTCCTCGAGCCCTCCGACAAACCGGCCGGTCTCGGGATCGGTGGGCAGCTGCCAATTCTCGAACACTTTCCGAAGCCCCCAGTAATGTGCACGCAGCACGACCGAACCGTGGGTCTCGTCTGGCATCCGCATAACAGCCCACTCGAAGCCATCGACGTCAGCCTTGCTCAAGGTTTCTTCGAGGCGGTCGAGCCGGGTCGGAGCCGGATCACCCTCCTCCTCGTCGGCCATGGCGACGAAAAGCGTCACGTTGAGTTCATCGAGGCCATCGAAAAATGAATCGGCCTGGCGATTTGGGAGATCGTTATCCCAGTGGAGACTGGGGCTGACCGCGAGCACCGCGTTGAACATTTCCGGGTGGGTGAAGAGGGCGTTGAGCGCAAACAGCCCACCGAAGGAGTGGCCCGCGAAAAACCTCAACGGAAGGGTCCGATAGTGAGTGTCCACATAAGGAAAAAGCTCTTGCTCGAAGAAGTCCAGGAATTTCGGTGCCCCACCACTGGTCGGGCTCTCGAAAGCCCGGCCGTTGGCGGTCCTGCTTGCAACGTGAGTCGGCGTCAGATCGCGGGTGCGGTCAGTGTTATTGACACCGACGACGATCACCTGCGGCATCAGCCCGAGCCTCGCCAGAAAATCGACGGTGCCGCGGGTGTGTGTGAGATGGGCGGCGCCATCCGTCATATAGAGAACGGGATAGTGCTGACTCGACTGATCATAGGTTGGCGGGGTTGAGACCAGAATGGTTCGCTCCTCGCCGAGAATCTTCGACGGGATCGTGACCGTTTCACCGATTGTGATGGGTTCCCCGGCGTGCACAGCCCCGAAGGCAAGCCACAGCAGGCAAGCGAAAATCGCGAAGCGTTTCATGAGACCTCCTCAACGCCGTAGAGCTTTTGCGTCAGTTGACGTACGAAAATTGAGACGATTCGTTATTCACAAATCGACTGAAAGGACCGATTCAAGTCGCCCCTTCCGGCTTCGCTTTCAGCTAGGCCGTGACAAGTCGGGGCTCGGGCGGGGATAAACCCCGCCCCTACGACGGCAGTCCGCACCACGACGGCGTCGGTTTTTGGAATGCGCAAGGTCGGGATATATCCCGCCCCTACAGCACAGTGCGTCGCGTCGCCCGTAGGGGCGGCATATATGCCGCCCGCCCACCCGGCAGGCGGGGCGCCCGCACCACAACGGTGATCGAGAACGGAAACGGACACGGGAACAGGAGCTAGCGATAGACCTCGCGGCGATGGCCAACTCGAATGACCGAAATCAGGAGTTCACGCCCCTGGTATGCATAAATGATTCGGTACGGTCCGACTCGAAGGCGGCGGAAGCCCTTCCAGGCGGCACTCATGATCGAACCTTTGTCGGGATCATTACGGAGTCCTTCGACCGCGGCAACTATGCGCTCGCGATTGCTCTTCTGCAGAGCGGCGACCTCCTTGACAGCGCGCCGCTCCCAGCGAATTCGGATTTCAGTCGAGCCCGAGCTCTTTGCGCACATCGTCGTGCTCGATCCACTCGGCGTCGGGATCCCGGAAACGACTCAGGGCAAGTTCGAGGTCCTCGCACTCGTCGAGGTGGCGCTCGAGTGCCTCCACGATGTATGAAGTCTTCGAGCGTTTCGTCGTGTTGGCGAGTTGCTCGAGACGACTGGCGAGTTCTTCTGGTAATCGGACGGTCTGGCTGACCATTGTGCACCTCTGTAATTAATGTAATACAAAGATCACAAATTGTCAAAGTGGCCTGAAATCTATTCTCGGGATGACCGAAAAAGAGGCGCTCCCCGGCTCCGTTCGACATGAGAAAGTGCAGGCGAAGGACCTCGGACGCGGAGACGGGCACGGGCTCGGGCACGGTCTGAAAAGAAAATATTTGAAATAAAAGAAGATATCTGTTATCTTGTGGCGTCTGTTGCCGGCCGACGGGGCCGGCTTCTGTATAGGTGGACGCAGGGTTCACCACGATTTGCGAGACGGGCACACCTCAGAGAGGTAGCGCCCAGGGAGATAGAGAGAGATATGTCGAAGAAATTGTTTGTTGGAAGTTTAAGCTGGGACACGAACGACGAAGGCCTGCGCAATGCGTTCAGTGCTCACGGCGAAATCAGCGAAGCCATCGTGATCAGCGATCGCGACACGGGTCGCTCGCGTGGTTTCGGATTCGTCACGTTTGACGATGACGAAGCGGCCGACAAGGCCGTTGCTGCGCTGAACGGAACCGATCTTGACGGTCGTACCATCAAGGTTGACGTTGCCCAGGCGAAGCAGCGCTCTGGTGGCGGCGGCGGCGGCGGCGGTGGTCGCGGCGGTTACAGCGGCGGCTGGTAGCCCTTAGTCACTTCAACTCGAAGCCCCTCCTTCGCGGAGGGGCTTTTTTTGTGTCCAAAAGTCGCAAGGCCCTGCAAGAGTTGTCATCCCGAGTGAGCGAGGCCGCTTTGCTGTCATCCTGAGCAACGCCACGCCGCGAGGCGGCGCCTACTCATGGAAAGAACAAGGGATCGGCCCGGCAGAATCTCGAATTTAGTCAAATATTGACAACAAAAGAGTTACATTTATGGCTTGAAATTTGTTCTTTGGGAGGGAGGGCCGCCGCGGGCCGAGTCGAAGGATCCCCCGACTTCCCCGGAGAGTGAGGAACACGGAACACTCTCAGACGTCGGGGGATCCCTCGACTCGTAGAACTCGCTCGGGATGACAGAAAAGGGTCCTCACTCGGGATGACACGGGGATCGGATGCCAATCCGGCTTCATCAAGGGCTACGCCGGTACAAACCCGGCATGGTAGATTCTGCCGATGAAGCCAAATACTGACATCGAAGAAGGTCTGGTCGACAACGCAGCCACGTTCACCGACCCGTTTTTCCAGCGGTTCGAGCCACGCCCGGCACCAGCACCGTTGGAACTCAGGGGAGGCCTTTCGAAGACCTACTCGTTCCCGACTTTCTATGCCGACGTGACCTGCGCGATCGCGATCTTCTTGTGTGACTACGGGCGTGCCAAGGCGATCCTGCCGCATCCCTCGATGAAACCGGTCAAGATGCCCGGCGGCCGGTCGGTCGTATTGCTTTCTTGCTACCAGTACAAGAACGTGATGAATATCGCCCCGTACAACGAAATCGCGATGACGATCCCGATCATGGTCAACGCCGGCTATGTGCCGCCGTTGCTACCACTCGTCATGGATTTCAAGAAGAAGGGGTACTACGTGTTCTCGATGCCGGTGACCTCGCTCGAGAACCAGATCCGAGGCACCAGGTTCTGGGGCCTGCCGAAGATTGTGGAAGAGATCGATATCTCGACCGAGGGCGATAGCTGCACCACAGTTGCCAGGGATGAGAATGGCGAGGTCTACTTCGGCCTTACCGTGCCCAAGGTGGGTTCGGCAAAGCACTTCGACGAAACCGGTTTTCTGTACAGCATGCTCGATGGGCAGCTTTTGAAGAGTCAAACCAACTTCAAGGGCGATTTCGAGGTCAACACCAACGCGAGCTTGTTGTGGAAGAAAGGGCAGCTGGCCGAGATCCCTGCGTTGAGACTCGGTTCATCACCGCGCGCCGACGATCTGAGATCGTTGCAGATCGAGGAGGTCGCGTTTCAGTTCCGCTATGCGGCGAGTATGAACAGCTGTTTTGATCTGCCCCTCGAAAGTCTGTAGGGGCTTCCCGGATGGGCGTCAAACGCCATCCCACAAATCACCCTGAAAATATCCCTGCCCGCCAAGCGCCGGAGGCGCCATAAACGCCGACATCGGCTGCGGTTCCGGGGAATATATTTGAATTCAAAGAGTATATTTGTTATGTTATTTGCGTCTGTTGCCGGCCAGCGGGGCCGGCTTCTGTATGGGTGGACGCAGTGTCCACCACGATTTGCGAGACGGGCGCGCCCTAGAAAGCAGCGCTCAGGGAGATATAGAGAGTATGTCGAAGAAATTGTTTGTTGGAAGTCTGAGCTGGGACACGAACGACGAGGGCCTGCGCAATGCGTTTGGCGTCCACGGCGAGATCAGCGAAGCGGTCGTGATCAGCGATCGCGACACCGGTCGTTCGCGTGGATTCGGCTTCGTCACCTTCGAGGATGATGACGCGGCGGACAAGGCCATTGCGGCTCTGAACGGTACCGAGCTCGACGGTCGTACCATTCGCGTTGACGTGGCCCAGGCCAAGCAGCGCTCCGGCGGCGGCGGCGGCGGCGGTCGTGGTGGTGGCGGCGGCGGCGGCTACGGCGGCGGCTGGTAAAACCTAGTTATCAAACTCAAAGCCCCTCCTCGCGGAGGGGCTTTTTTTGTCCCGATACCCGGGCGGGATATATCCCGCCCCGGCATGAGAATGAATCGTGTGTCCTGTAGGGGCGTCATATAGCCACCCGATCGGAATCAACGCTACGGCCTTCACCTACATCCAGGGGCGCTGGGGTTTCGGTGACAGCCACGGACGATTGATCTCCCAATTGGATGGAGACAACCGGGGTTGAACGAGTACAGAGGCCACGAGGCCACCGGATACCTGGTTACCGAAGGCGCTGAGATGCCAATCTTCCAGGTCGTACAATGCAGGACGTTCCCCTTCATCGAAGGCCAAAAACCTCGGATACAGATTCAGATAGGGAATCTCGAGGCCATCGCACAGATTGGCAACGATATCTTCAGGTCCGAAAAATCTCTCCTTGATCTCGATGAACTCTTGGAAACATTCCTCATCCATGCCAATCTTTTGAAACTCAGCCAAATCAACAATATTTGGATATGAAGGAATTATTACCACAGCGAATTCGACGCCTTCAGACTCCATTTTTCCTCTAAAAGATGAGAGCACTCCCCTCATCATTTCGACCTTTCCTATCGAGGTATCTGACTCAGGGTTGCACAGGAGGTCCCAATCATAGAAATCGGCTATCAAATGGTGAACCAAATATTCGTGTTTTCTGCTGAGAATTCTATGATGCGGATCGATCTTCGGCTGGGCTAGATACTGAGAACGATTGAACAGAAACTGCGTGCGAGTTCTCGGTAGATTCTTCGTGACGATATTCTCCGGATTCCGAATGAGACGTCCGCCCCCATCAATGGAAAAAAGTTCGTTCCGCTCGATATCCTGGAAATCATTGGCGGCGAAGATCCCGAGAATGACCATGTCAGGTTTCAGATCGAGGCCGTCTTCCAACAGGGCCATCAGCGACTGGTCCGGGCCGTACGCCAGCACGCCCATGTTGAACACCTCGTAACCGCCCCCCAATGACCTGCCCAGAGCAGCCGCAATCGTCTGACCCGGGGGCACATTGTGACCCATCACAAAGGAATCTCCGAGAAAGAGCACACGCCTCGTTCGTCCTTTTTTGTGGTCGAATCCTGCACTTCGATATCCCATTTCATTGATATCTGGAGCGCAATTCGGTTTGACTCGAAAAAGAAGATCCTCATCAAAAAGAATAGTGTAATCATACATTTTCATACTCGGACGATATGATGTAATTCGCAAGGTAAATTCGAATAGAACCAAGGAGATCGTGAAAATGATCGCAAGATATGCGACTGATCGAAATATTTTTTTCACTAGATTTGGAACAACCATTTCTTTTCCATCCGATGGTTGAGGACTCCCACCATTCTCTACTCCAACAGATCTGCGGTCAAGGGTGCTCGAAACCGGGCTTCACCCCAGATGACGATGATGCGATATCGAGGATCGCCGCCGCCAATTCCTCCGGAACCTCTTCCTGAAGAAAATGACCGGCTTCTGTTCGGACTACCGAGGCATCGGGAAAGAGCTCCTCGACTCCCCTGAGGGCGCGACCAAGGATCGGGTCGCGCATGCCCCAGACGAGGCGGACCGGGCCGGAAAACGACCGCGCCCAGCTATCGGCCTCTCGGAGCGTCTGGAAAGTCGGACTGTCGATTCTTTGGGGCACCAGCCTCGCCAGGGCCAGGGGCGCAGTTCGATCCCGGAGAGCTCGAAGCGGCCACCGATAGGCACGCCTTTCGGCGGTTCCGATGCTCTTGCGGTCCCCCTGCGCAAGGTGGAGAGCTGGGACCGGGAACATGAAGAGCCGGAAGACCAGGTCGCTGACAAAGGGCATGTGGGAGAAGCGGTGAAAGGCAGTTCTCCGAGGAGGGCGGTAGGGTACGCGGATGGCAGTGTTGGAAAATACTGCTCCGCGGATTCTCTGCCTGTTGCGTGCCGCCATCACTGAAATGATCGGGCCGCCCCAGTCCTGAGCCGCAATGGTGATGTCGTCAAGATCCAGGGCCTCGACCAGGGCCGAGATGCGGTTTGCATGGAAGTTGAGGGTGTGGATTCGCGAATCCCGCGGCTTCGAGCTGAGGCCGAGACCTACAAGGTCGGGGGCGATGATGCGGACGTTTTCCGGCACCAGAATCCGAATAACTTTGCGCCACAGGTATGACCATGTGGGGTTGCCGTGAAGGAGGAGGATCGGCGCACCCTCTCCCTCGTCGATGAAGTGAATCGTGTGATCGTCTTCTCGAAACAACCTGCGATTGAAGGGAAGCTCCTCCGCGAGCCACGGGGGTAATGAGGGTGGAGGACTGAACTGGGAACACATGAGGCGATCACGATGACATGTCTGGGATCCAGGGCGCAACTGGAATCACATTCGGGAGAGGATAAACCCTCCCCTACGAAGCGACGCCCGCTTGCGGATGCAATCTCAGCTTCAGATCTGCTGGCGGTACTTGACCTGGAGCTCGACGACCTGCTCCTTGAACTTGGGAAAGCGTCTCCAGAGATCCTTGTCGCAGGCCGGTAGCTCGTCACACTCGATGCAGCATTCGAACCCTTTTTCTCGAGCACACGCCCGTACGTCGCAGCGCTTGAGTACAACGCCCTCGGGCTTGTCGAGTTCCTTGCAGCCGTAGCAAATGGCCTGTTCTTCGTCGAACTCGAGATCGAACCGCTCCTTGATATGCCACTCCTTCCAGGCCTCCTGCTTCAACGCGACGTTGTTGTCCAGGGTCCCCTTGAGAAACGTGCAGTCCTTTGGGCAGATATAGCCGCAGAAGTTGCGTTTCTTCGGGTCTATCGGCTCGTCACCTGCATACGCCGCAAAAGGAAACTGCGCACATACACAGAGACCGCACATGGTGGCGCCGGTGGAAATAAAGGTCCGACGGTCGATGGATCGTGATGCCATATAGGGAACTCCTTTTCGACGAAGCGTTCCGTGGAACTAACGATGTTCGCGGCCCATAGTTTCAAGGAGTGGATGAGTTTCAATACCAGCATTCAGGACGAGTAGCGTTCCGGTCGAAAAGCAGTTTCGTTGAGCTAGAGATGAACCGTTTGAAATGGAAGAAGATAATTGGTAAGGTTTCTTTTCCATAGCCGGCCACCGGGGCTGGCTTCTGTACGGGTGGTCGGAAGGTCCACAACGATTTGCGAAACGGGCGCGCATTAGAACTACAGCGCCCAGGGAGATGAGAAGAAATATGGGAAAGAAATTGTTTGTTGGAAGTTTGAGCTGGGATACGAAGGACGAGGGCCTCAACGCGGCGTTCAGTCCCTTCGGCGAGATCTCCGAAGCGATCGTGATCAGTGATCGCTATACCGGTCGGTCCCGAGGATTCGGTTTTGTCACATTTGTTGACGACGAGGCGGCCGACAAGGCCATCGAGGCCCTCAATGGAACCGAGCTCGATGGACGCACCATTCGCGTGGACGTCGCTCAGGCGAAAGAGCGCTCCGGTGGTGGCGGCGGCGGCGGTGGTGACCGCGGTGGTGATCGCTGGTAAGCAGAGTTCAATCCAATCCGAAACCCCTCCCTCGCGGAGGGGTTTTCTTTTTCCCCTCCGATGCGGGCGGTGTGTGATCCCGAGCAGCGTTACGCCGGTTTCGTTGGAGACCCACCAACTGACATGACCGCCCACCCAGCAGGCGAGACGCTTGCTCCACAAGAGGTGGCTTGATCAACCGAGGATTTTTGTGGGGCAGCCGTCCCGGCTGCCAGGTGGGTTGTGACGTCATTGGGAGGGAGAGTGAATGCCCACCCTCGCCCACGGACACACAGAACTCCGTATTGAGCGAATCCAGGAATAAAAATGACATCGTCTCATATTATAAATAGTAGAATGAATGAATCAGATACACCCCTGACGAACTACCTCCCCCCGGAGGTTATGGACTACCCCGGCAAATGGCTGGTCGCCATCGGCGAATCCGGCCCTGAGGACGTATTTCTTTTCTTCAATCGAGTCGAGATCGGGCGCTTCCACGAGAAACGCCGACTGCCCGGGATGCTGCTCGTAGCCGATCAGACGGTCTCCTCCCGCCACTGTGTTGTCTCCCAGGATCCTGGGGGGCGCTGCCTCGTTCGCGACATGAGCCGCAACGGCACGCGGGTGGATGGGCGCCGGCTCACCCCAAACCTGGCCACCGAACTCGAGCTCGGTCAGATCTTGTCGATTGGCAGGACCCTAAAGCTACGGTTGGACGGCATGCCGCCGCCGGAACTTACCATCAAAGACGAAGATTCCGCGACCCAGGGATTCGCAGAGCGAACAATGGTCACAGTGCTGGTTGGCGACATCCGCAACTACACGACCCTCGTCCGCATGGCGGACCCGGCCGAGCTCCAGGAATCGGTGAATCGGGTATTCGGTCGCCTCGAGTCCGAGGTCCAATTATTCGGCGGCACGCTGAAGGAGTTTCAGGGCGACGCGCTCTTCGCCTTTTGGGAAAAGGGATCGAACGGGTGCCATGTCAGCCTCGCCTGTGAGGCTGCGCTCCACCTGAAAAAGACGGCCGCAAAATTGGCCGCCGATCCGCACGTGTGGAGCGTTGCCGGCACTCCACTGCAGATGGATTTTGCCCTCGCCACCGGGCTGGTGACGATCTCCGGTTACGGAGACAATGGTGCGTTGAGTCTGTCGATGGTCGGCGAGTCGGTGGTGCTGGCATTTCGGATCGAAAAGCTGGCCAACAAGAAAACGGGCCCGATCATTGCCTGTTCCATCACCCGCACGATCGCCGAAGACAACTTCAAGTTCAAAGATATCGGCAAACACAAGCCAAAGGGCTTCGACGAAGAGCAGAATCTTTACGCGTTGGTCAAGGCGAAGAAATAGTCGCCTGCCAAAAACACTTGGCAGGCTTCATTCAAGACCACAGCGGCAGGAAGTCTCCCGATTGCTTTTCGACATTCATGTCGTCGTCGAATGTCTCGCCATCCACCTCAACCAGGAGATCGAATCGAAGGCAGAAGTTCGCTCGGCGGCCGGCGCCGGGAGGCCTGATGCACCGGAGACGAGCCCAGAGGTGCCCTACGTCCTGATGCACCATGTTCTTGGCGACCTCAGGTTCCAAATAGCCGAGGTGTGATTCACACTCCGCTCCTTCCCCATCGAGGAAGGAACCAACGATCCTGATCGGGCCAGGGCTTTTCCCTTTCTTCGACTCACGTTCAAACCTCAGCCAGCGAAAAGATCCGGTGAAGAAACCGTAAACCTGGGCGGCTCGGGACGGGCTGTTGAGTTCGGCAATCCTGCAATTGGTGTTGCGGACGTACCAGTCGCCGGGACGATTCTGCTGGACGCGGATGGTCCTCAAGGGACACTCTGGGTCCAGAGACTCTTCGTAATACCACCCGTCGGCGTCCATCAGCAGACCAGAAGGCCTGATCTCGACGGATGCCGCTTCACCGCGCTTGGGGCCAAAAATGGAGGACCAGATGCTCATCCACTTCTCCCGACTCGAAGGTCAAATAAGAAATGATGAAAACTGATTGTCGTTTCCCCATTTCATAAAAAATAGCCAAATCGAAAAGCTCGTCCCAGACAGCGCATCACGCAATCAGCCGAAGATCTCTATCTTGCATGAGATCGAATCGGATCATGTATTTCGAGTCACGTCCGGGGGAAGGAAACCTGATGAACCGGATCCGAGCCCACAACTTCAGGACGTTCTCGCCCTCGAGGATCTCGGCCAATGCCAAATTGAGGACGCCGAGATGTACCACACGGTCTTTCCCGGATTTGTCCCGATAGGCTCCGATGACCTTGATGATGTTGTTGGCCTTGAAGCCGTTGAGTTCGCGTTCGAGCCGCAGCCACCGGTAAGAGCCGGCAAAAAACCGGGCGACCTCTTTCTGACGTACGGGCTTGTTGAGGCCCACGATTCCACAGGAAGACTCCAGAGTCTCCCAGTTGCCAGGCCGTTGTTGGTCAATGCGAACTGTGCTTTGAGATCTCGAAAAGTCCTGTGATTCCTCGTAGTACCAGCCATCCTTGTCCCTCTGCACCCCCGCCGCTTTGACCTGTTGATGTACACTCTTGGTGTTCACCGCCTTTAGAATCGCAGACCAGACGCTCATAAACATTCTCCTCGCTCAGAATATATACAGCAAAAAGCACCTATTTAATTTCAGGACAACTTAAATCATACCATATGCATTTCGAACCTTGAACAACAAATCTGGAGAGTTTCGGTTCATTCCAATCCTTCAGAGAACAATGTAAGATCTTCCCTAAGAGGACAGGGGGATTGATATGAGAAAGGCAAGCGCGTTGGGTTTTGGACGGCGACTCCGGGAGCTTCGCGAGTCATTGGACGTGACGCAGGCAGAGCTCGCTGACGCCGCCCGGATGGACCAGAGCCTGTTGTCGAAATACGAACGGGAGGACGTGAGCCCGAGCTGGCTGCAGATCGAGCGTCTGCTCGAGGCGTTGGGGCAGTCGCCGTGCGCGCTCTTCCCGGATGAGTGTTCCGCACACCTCGGTACCGATGAGGGCTTCTTCACCATGAGCTATTTCTCGGCCACCCCTAGCGACCCGCCGGGGATCGACAACCCGACGGCCACCCTCAAGGTCCACCGGGAGTCTCCACTGGTGAAGGTTTTCCGCCTTCCGACGATCTCGAGCCGCTTTATTCTCTCTCGCGCCGAGGAGGACACGATGATCCCGGACTGGTATCCGGGCGATCACCTGATCATCGACTCCAAGCAGGAAGCCAAGCCGGGGCGAATTGTCGTCGGATACCTCGACAACGAACCGGTGGCGCGCCGCCTGGTGCGCGACAAAAAGAATCTGTTGCTGATCGCCTCGAACCGCAACTACCCACCGATTCCGTTCTTCGAGGAAAAATGGATCAACGTCGGCGTGGTGGTGTATGTGGTCCGCGATATGGGGAAGAGGTATTCGGGCGCGGAAGCGGAGTGAATCCAGAATTCAGAATTAGGAATTAGGAATTAGGAATTAGGAATTTTCGCGCAGTCTCCCGACAGCTAGAATTAGGTTTTTTTAGGGAAAGCAAATATGCCTCCCGGCCCGGTCATCCAGAATCCCGAATTTCGGCAATCAGTTTGATCGCCTCGAGGGCTATTTCGGTGAGGGCGCCGTCGTCCTGATTCTGGTTCGTGGCCACGGTCACCACAAGGTCGAGCTCCGGTACAAAGGTTGCGAGGGTTCCGAAGAAGCCCGTGTGGCGATAGGTCGTAAAGCCCTCGATGTCGACCACCCAGATGCCCATACGGTATCCCGCGGGGCCGCCGTCTGGAAGAGATTGCGCTCCGTCAACGCCCGTCAGCATGACACCTGCTGTCTCGGGATCGGCGTAGACACCACCCGTGAAGAGAGCGCGATAGAACTTCGCCAGATCACCCACGGTTGAAGCAATCCCTCCCCCACCATAGAGATCGTAGGAGGGATCGAAGCCGAATGTGTCGAGGTCACCCAGGAACTGGTGTGCCCGGTCGGGGATTCCGATTGGACGCGGCTCGAGGGTCTCCCACCAGGTCGAATCCAAACCCAGCTTTTCGTAGTCCAGAAGCTCGCGCACGGCCACCGCCATCGGCTGCCCCGAGGTCCGCTCGATGACGGCACCGAGCAGCACGTAGCCGCTGTCGCAGTAGGTGTAGAACTCGCCGGGCGCGCCGTGAGGATCGCCCCAATTAACGGCGGCTCGGAGCTGCTCGGCGCGGGTCCACCGGTGCATCGGATCGGCCACGATCGCCTCTTCATATTGGTCGGGCCCGGTGTGGTCGAAGAGCCCGCTTGTGTGGGTCAGCAGATGGCGGATGGTCATGGCCCCGGTGTCGTAGCCGTCACCGTCGAGCATCATCACGTACTCCTCAGGAAGATGGTCGGCGATGGGATCGTCGATATCGAGCAGCCCCTCTTCTGAAAGACGCAACACCGCGGCGGCGATAAAGGTCTTGGTGTTGCTCGCAATGCGAACCGGCGTCCGGGGGGTCATTCTGATTCCGCCTTCAGGGTCAGCCATCCCGGCGGCGCCTTCCCAATTGAGCTCGAGCAGAGGTGCGTCGACATGCAGGGCGGCACTTCGGACCGTAAGGTTGTCCTGCACTGTTGAGTCCAGAATCGATTGCAGCTGTTGGTCGAGATCAGGCTCGGCGGGCGGCTCTGAACAACCGAAACAGAAAAGACCGACGACAACGACAACGGCGAGTTTGCGCATTGCTCCTCCCGGGGCGAGAGTGTACTCCTTTCGTCGACACCGGGCGGGGATAAACCCCGCCCCTACGTATTTCTCCTGACACTAATCCTCTCCCCAACGTCCGATCCATCTCGAATGGAGCCGTCCTGCTATCGTATGGACTGTGCCTAAACTGAATCACATTTCGTTTTCCCTGATCCTTCTCCTTGCCATATCCGGCCTTGCCCAGGAGCCGCCCCCAACCGACCGGGTCTTCATGGACAGCGTTCGGGTCGATGTGGTCAATGTCGAAGTCTTTGTGACCGACAAGGACGGCAATCCCGTCTACGGACTCCAACGCGAGGATTTCGAGCTGATTGTCAAAGGCCAGCAGATGGAGATCAGCAACTTCTACGCACCACCAGCTCCGGATGTGCAATCGGTCGAACCAGGGCCGATCGCTCTGGAAGCGATCGAGGTCCCCCCACCCCCTCGCCATATCGTGGTCTTTGTCGACCACACGAATCTGATGCCGACGCGGCGCCAGGAGGTCATGGATTCGCTGCGTGGACTGATAGAGGAACGGATCTCACAAGGTGATCGGATCATGATCACGGCCTACGATTCACGCGTCGACGTCCTCTCCAACTTCGGTGACGAACCCGAGGTCCACGCAGCTGCTCTCGAAACGATCATGAACACAACGGCATCGACGTTTCAAACTCAATCCGACTACAACCGAATCCTCCGCTGCATCGAGGTCCAGTGCAACGACCCCGAATACATTCGCCAGGACATCGACACCTATGCTCGGGAATTGCGGCACCGCAGCCGGATCATGCTCGCCCACCTCGGCACCGTCGTTGATTCGATGGCCGGCCTCCCCGGGCGCCGGTCGCTGCTGCTCGTCGGCGACGGCGTCGCGGTCCTGCCCGGCGAGTCTCTGTATGCGATCTACCAGAACCAGAACGTCGGCCAGGATGGTGCGATGCGGTACCAGTTCGAGGCCAGACGTTTCAGCATCGATCGCGAGATTGATGAGGTGACAAATCTCGCCAACGCTCGCCGCGTGACGATTTACGCGTTGAATGGTGGTGGCGTGGTCGGAAACCCGCTCTCGATGTCCTCGGCCTCCATCTCGTCAACCCAGTTGGTCACTACCGAGGTCGATTTCGTTCGCGACTCAAACTACTCTGCAAGCATGCAGGATTTCGCGGACAGTACCGGCGGCAGAATTATCTACCGGCCGACCGAGGAGACACTTGCCGACTTGAAACAGGACTTCGATGCCGCCTACTCCCTCGGCTTCAACCCCGACCACGAGCCCGACGACAAACCAAGGGCTATCAAAGTCCGGGTGACCACGGATGGTCTGAAGCTGCGATTCCGCGACAACTACACGCTCAAAACGGATGAGGGCTCGGCCGCACTCCGGACCAGAATGGCGATGATCGCGGGTCAGAGCGAAAACCCACTCGGTATTTCAGTCGAGTTCGAACCCGTCGCCGAACGTGCGGGCCGGCGGAGAGTGATTCAGACAGCGGTTCGAATCCCGATCGATTCACTGACAATGGTGCCGGTCGGCGGCGATGTGTATCAGGGGCAGCTCGAGTTCTCGTTCTACCTCGAGGACGAAAAAGGTGCCTCGACCCCGATCCAGAAGAGCGAGCTACCGATCGAGCTACCAGGCGAGGCGGTGTCCGGGACGCCTCCGGGCCACATCACTTATGACGTCGGGTTCAGAGTCCGGCCCGGAAATCACCGGTTGGCGTTGAATGTGACCGACGCCCTGAGTTCGACCGCGTCAACGATGACCTGGAATCTCTCGATTGACGATCAAGACCAGGTCATCGTGACGGATCGGTAGTCCGCCCGCCAGATTCAAATTTCGGATTTCGGATTTTCTGCCCGCCCACCCAGCAGGCGAGACGCCTGCTCCACAAAAGGTGGCTCGATCAAACGAGGGTTTTTGTGCGGCAGCCGTCCCGGCTGCCAGGTGGGTGGGTAGTGATGTCATTGGATGACGGCCCGCCCACCCAGCAGGCGAGACGCTTGCTCCACAAAAGGTGGCTCGATCAAACGAGGGTTTTTGTGCGGCAGCCGTCCCGGCTGCCAGGTGGGTGGGTAGTGATGTCATTGGGATGACGGAGAACGGGACCGCCCGAACTACAAGATCAGTCATACTCACCCGCAGGAGGATTTCTCGATGCAACGACTGACGATATATATGTGCGCCCTGTTTGTGGCGGCAGCATTGGCCCCGGCGGCCCACGCCGAAGAAGGCGAAGCACCAACCGGCAAGCTCATGGTGGTGTGGACCAGCGCTGACCCCGATGTCGCAGAAAAGGTCTGTCTGATGTACGCCCACGCCGCCAAGAAGTATGGCTGGTTTGCCGAAGTTCACCTGGTCGTATGGGGACCATCACAGCGACTTCTAGTTGGCGATCCGTCGATCCAGACAAAGGTCAAGACGATGCAGGAGGATGGCGTCGTTGTCGAGGCCTGCGTGGCGTGCGCCACAAAACTCGGACTGGTCGATCAGATCCAGGCTCTAGGCTACGAGGTGAAAGGGATGGGGAAACCCTTGACCGAGGCGCTGAAGAACGCCGACACCGAGGTGTTGACCTTCTAGCCTGTTGCGCCTTTTGCCGCCAGGCTGGTCAGACGCAGAATCAGGACCGCGACATAACTGCGAAGGTCGGCAGTGCTGACGTCGCCGGGAGGCCTCGCCTCGTCACCGATCTCGAAATCAGACAACGCCCGCACCAGCTCGGCGGGTGTGACCTCGGGGTCTCGGTAGGTGGCGGCCTCGAGATGATCATCCACGGTGTAACCAACGATCTCGAGCGCCCTCAGGTCGACGAGGTCACCGAGCCCGATATTTGATCGCAGGCAGCACAGCACTCTCGCAGCGATCTCCTTTGGGCGGTCGACCCTGATATTTCCGATGATCGTTTTTTCAGGCTCAACCTGCGGACAAAGATCCCTCTCAATGTTGACGACAAGCGAGTCATCTTCGCGGCGAAGGAGAAACTTCCCGTTCGTCTCGGGCGCCTCGATCCTCTGGATCTTCGCTCCAATATCACTCGCCACCTCGAGGAGTGCCGCCTCGCCGACACGCACCCGATCCTCGACCGTGCGAAGCTCGAGGCTCTCGGTCGCGCGGTGGTGAATGTGATATCCCGCCAACGCGGCACCGCCGGTCAGGAAAAAGCCGCTCTCGCGGGCAAAGAATGCCTCGAGAACTTCCTCCTGAAATGAGTCGAGGCCCATCATCATCTCGCCCTCCCCAAGGAGCCCTCACACCTTATAGAACAAATGTACCACGCTGTGGGACCGTTCCCGCTTGACCAACTCAGGCGATTCAGCGGCCAACAACCCTCCGCGGCGATCATTCTCCTCAAAAGAGCCATTTGCCCCATTCGGAGCTTGATTCCGTCGATTCCTCAATGCCGCCTAATTTCTTAACTGTTATTATTACAAATAATTACTCTCAGGAATCAGAATTATCTTACACCTAATGACAGTTTTTGATAGTAGTCGACACTATATCGACATTTCTTCATGAATCGACAGCTCTTGACAGTATTTCGAGCCCTTTGTTAACGTCGAAAGATGATCGATGAGCAAACCTACACAATTGATGAGATCGAGAATCACACCGGCTTTGATCGGCGCACAATCGCCTACTACGTGCAGCAGGGTTTGCTCCCCAGAGTGGGCCGGAGGGGGCCGAAAACCCGCTATTCGCGACTTTTTTGCGACCGCCTCCTATTCATCAGGATGATTCGTGATCTCCAGGACCAGGGTGCGATGGGATCGATGACTCTTAGCGACTTCCGGCTTATTTTCCAGAGCGCACCCGAGGAGGCCATCGCTGAGGTGGTCGGCGGCAGGGAGTCACTCCAGGCGGTGGCCCAGAGTGCTCCGCAGGATGGATCTGCAAAGGCCTCGTCAAGCGATCGCATACAGACAATGGTACGAACTATCGAGGGCCTTCGACAGAACATCGTTGATGGACCGGCGGCGGCGCAGCTCGAATCGCGCGGAGTCCCAATGGACCCGGCGCAAAAGCCCACCCCGATAGTTGAAGCCGAAGAGACATTTGCGGAGCGGGCATATGTCGCGTTGCCGGACGCACCTCAGTCGGCCGAGGAGCGCGAGACTCCTTCGGGTGAATATCATCGCCTGACCCTAGAGGCGATCGAGCGGTCACCGAACGCACCGATTCCGGTCCGACACACAGCCGCTGGCCCACCGATCGAAGATCAGCTGCGCGAAGCTCTCGCCCGCCTGACCGCGGTGGTGAAACGTCAACCTCGCGCCTATCTGCGCACCACCGAGACCTGGACCCGCGCGCGGGTGACCGGGGAACTCGCCCTCTCAATCCGGGGATTGGAGGATCGCCACCTGCCGCTGCTCGAAAGCGTTGCTCGAATCCTGCGAAACCTCATACGGGACGCAGAAGGGGCGTTTTAGCCTGCCGACCTGGCAGCCTGGACGGCTGCCCCACAAAAACCCTCGGTTGATCAAGCCACCTCTTGTGGTGCGGCCGTCTCGGCTGCACGATTCCACAATCGATGATGTGCAGGCGGGACGCCTGCACCACAAATGTATCGCTGGATTCGGTGAACAAGGGCGGTAATGATTCCGCCCCGACAGCTACCCGACAGGCGTCGCCTATTACTCCTTCGCCTGAACGGTGATCCGCGCCTTTGCGATGTGGTCCACCGCCCACCTCAGGGTCGTGTGTTTGAAGTCGAAGGTCTTTTCATTGTTTTTCAGACTGACGCTGTTCCCCACCCGATCGATGACCTTGCCGTCTGTATCGAGGAACTCGACCAGGATTTCGATCTTCCATTTGGTGGCAGATTTCGTCGCGCAACGAAGGCGTGTGGTGATGATCGCATTCATGTCGGCGTCGGCGGAGCTGAAAGCTCCTTTGATTCCGCCGCCCTTGGCGCCAGCAATTTCGAACTCCACCCTTTTGACATCGATATCGCCCGCGCTTCCCTCGAGGTCCAATCCGTTGAGGGGCGAGAAATCGACGGTCGTTTTAAAGTCTGTCCCTGCGGGACTCTCAGCCTCAGGAGCCGCTTCGGCCTCAGGAGCTGTTTCAGCCTCAGCAACGGGTTCGGCTTCCTGACTGCTTTCGGCCTCCTCCTGCGCGGCTGCAGTACCCAACGCAAACATCATGAAAAGAACCAGGATCACAGCCAACGGCCAACGTTCGCGAGTCATTTCACACCTCCGAGTTTGATCGTCCGGTCAGTGTAGCAGGCCGCCCTCAGCCCTTGACGACCCATCCCCTGGCTCGCAAATGGTCCCTGATCTTGTCGCGGTGGTCGCCCTGGATCTCGATATGAGTTCCACCCGCTTTGCCGCCAGAGCCACAGGTCCGTTTAAGTTCGCCGGCGAGATCCTTGAGAAAGGCCGGGTTTCGGGGCAGGCTCTCGACGATCGTCACCGTCTTTCCCTTTCGGCCCGCTTTCTCGATCCGAAGCCGAGCCGTGATCCTATCCGGCACGGCCTCGTCCAATTGGGAGGAGCAGCGGCAGCTCTTCTCCGGCCAACCGCACTTCGGGCACACTCGACCCTTGTCGGTGGAGAAGACGGTACGTGGTTTCCTGCCCGCGCTCATGACCTTCAGCTTACGTGCCGAATCCTGAGTTGTCATCCTTGCCGGACAAGCCAACGGTCTCTGATGAGCAATCGACGGTCTTTGCATGAGAATTGGGAATTTATACTTGTATTTACACCTTGTTTATGCCATAGTGTAAACCCGGGTGATGTCCACCATCCCGGGCTGTTTGGAGGCGGTCATGGAAACCATCGCAGAACAAAACGCCACGCCGTTTTTCCCCGCTGTCGAAGCGCTGCCTGAAGACCGGGCCGAATGGCCCGACGACGCCGGCAGGGAGTACAGCCGGCTGCTTCGCGAGCTGAACTCCTGGAGTCTCGACCACGACTGGCCGATGTCGACCAACTCATGGGTTGCTGAGGAGGCGGTGCGCCGAGGCTGGTGATCTGCGAGTCCGCCCGGATCAGGCGTCAACCAGCAGATTCACCGCTTCGACAATTCGATCGACATTGGGCAGGGCGGCATCTTCGAGGTGGCGGGCGTACGGCAGGGTATCTTCGACGCACACACGAGCGTAGCGCGGGCTGAGTGCAGCCTCGAGACAAACTGCCGCCACCTCCCCTGCCAGACCAAACTCTCGATAGTCCTCGTCAACGACCAGCAGGCGGCCGGTTTTCGTGACCGACTCGACGATGGTCTCGACATCGAGCGGGCGGAGGGATCGAAGATCGATGACTTCACACGAATGATTGTTGCGGTGCACCTTCTCCGCCGCTTCAAGTGCGCGGTGAACACCAACGGCGACCGATACGATCGTCACATCGCTCCCGTCGCGTCGGACAGCTGCCTTGCCAAATGGTGTCGCGTGCGGCGGGTCGGGAACCGGACCGACTGCACCCTCGATGGGGACATCAAAGGACACGGTGTCACGCCCACCGCTTCCGAGGAACTCGAGCCAATCGTCTGACAACAGCTTTGGTTCCATGAAGACAACCGGACCGTCGTGAGCGAGGGCGGTGGTCATGAGGCCGTAGGCATCGGCCGGTGTCGAAGCGACGACAACCGTCAAACCGGGAATCGAGGCCAGGGTGCCCCACAACGACTGGCCGTGCTGACCCCCATCACCGTAACCGCCACCCGAAGGGGCACGGATGACCATCGGCACCTTCCATTTTCCACCCGAAAATCCCTCGAGTTTGGCAATGTGGTTAAGTACCGCATCGAACGCGACGGCAATGAAGTCGACCATGTATAGCTCGACCACCGGACGCAACCCGGCCATTGCAGCTCCGGCGGCGGCGCCGAAGAACGCCGACTCGCTGATCGGCGCGCCGAGGATTCTGTCGGCTCCGAAGCGCGCCAGGAGTGGCGCGCGCAACATCGGCGCATCCTCACCGATGAGGACAATAGAATCATCCCGCGCCATCGCATCCTCGATGGCTCGATCTACCGCTTGACCCAAGTTCATTTCAGGCATCGGCAGACCCTCCGAAATCCGCCAACGCGATTTCAACCGCAGATTCGATCTCGGTCGCGACCTCGGACTCGATGCGGTCACGCTCACTCTGGTGTTTTTTCATCGCCTTGCGCGCAACGAGCATGGGATCTCCCCGCCCATCTCGCACGGGACCCCTACGTGCCCTGGCCACCACTGACATCATCCGGGTCATTCCTCCGGCACGATCCTTGAGACCGCCGCCGCCACGGGTCGCCGCAGAGGAAATGACCTTGGCAAAGGTGCTTCTACCCTCGGCCATTGGTTGCCTTGCCATTCGAAGCAATCGATCGCCGAGAAAATGGCCATCCAGACGCGGACAGCTAGCCAGGAGAAACGTCGGACCCTTGCCGCGCCGCGCGAAATCGATCAGTTTTCCCGCTGCCTTGTGAACCACCCGGACATCGGTACCGTCGACCGAGTCGGCACGCAATCCGAACGCCCGTGCGCGTTCGACATGGCGGCCACCGGTCACCGCCTCGGAGGTCGTCGTGATCGCCCAACCGTTGTCGATGCAAACCACGATCAACGGTAGGGACCACGCAGCCGCGAGGTTGAGGGTTTCGAGCGCCATCCCGGAGTTCATTGCGCCCGTGCCGGTGAAGGCGACCGCCACCTTGTTGGCGCGCAGCCGGCGGTTGGCAAGTGCGAAACCGGCGGCGGTCGGCAGCGAGGCGCCCACGATCCCAGAGGTCGCGGCAAGATGTTCCTTCGAGAAAAGGTGCATGTGGCCTCCACGACCACCGCACAATCCGTCCTCGCAACCGAGGAGCTCTCGGAGCATCGACACGATGGGCACTCCCCGAACCACCAGTGCCGGCGAGCAGCGATGGGTCAGGGCGAGGCCATCGCCGTCACCGAGGAGAGAGACGACCCCGGCCGCCACCGCCTCTTCTCCTGTGCCGAGGTGCATTTCACCGGCGATGAGCCCGCGATACCACAGATCCTCGACCGCGAGCTCGTAGCTGCGAGCACGCAACATCTGACGATAGAGGCCTGCAAGTTCCATGGAAGCTCTGGCGTGAGGATAGCACCAACGGGAGAATTAGGAATTAGGAATTAGGAATTTCAGTCCATCTCATTCGTGAGATTTCGGATTTCGGATTTCGGATTTCGGAATTAGGAATTCGGCAAAATGATAAGAACGCGCTCAGGCGCTGCCAAGCGTGGGTGCCGTATAGCCGTAAACCCGAATAGCCGTATTGCCTTATAGCCGCCGAGCCATTGGGGAGGCGAGTGGTATTTAGTCGCGGGCGGTGGCTCCGCTGGTGTGGGCTTCGACGATTCGTTCGAGTTGATCGACGGTGCTATCTTGCATAGCCGGGATCAGGAGAGCCTCGAGCTTTCTGTGGAGCAGGCGCCAGTCCTCCTCGTAAACCAGTACAGCGTTGCCCTTGACACCCGTGATCAGAACCGGCCCGAGGCCGGCACAGACCTGATCCATCACGAATTGGAATTCGTTCTGGGCGTCGTTGCTCGGGACCCGCTGCATCGTCATTCTTGACCCCCTCGAATTACATACCGACGATGAGCGACTCTCACCAGAAAATCGCTCATCTCAGATTCCATTCTCTCACCATTTTCAGGTGGCGTCCAAATTCATCGAAAATACCTCTCAACCGGCCGCGCGGGTGTTGGGCGGTCTGCAATAATGATCGTGGAGAAGTCCATGGCTCATCACACGGTCAAGCAGGGCTACAAGGACCTGGTGGAACGGATCAACCGTTTTCCTCAAGGTGCACCTCCGTCGGAACTTCTCTACCGAATCCTGGAATTATTGTTCTCGGAACGCGAAGCGGAGCTGGTTTCGCTGCTGCCGATCAAGGCATTTGCCGCTGAAAAGGCAGCCCAGGTGTGGAAGATGCCGGTCGACTCGGCGCGGGTGGTGCTCGACGAGCTTGCCGGCCGGGCGGTCCTGGTGGATATCGAATCAGAGGACGGATTTACTTACGTCCTACCGCCTCCAATGGCCGGGTTCTTCGAATTCTCGATGATGCGGATCCGCGACGATCTCGACCAGAAGGTCCTGGCCGAGCTCTTCTACGAGTACCTCAACGTTGAAGAGGACTTCATCAAAAACCTGTTCACCCAGGGCGAAACCCAACTTGGAAGAGCTTTCGTCGCCGAATCCTCGCTGCCGATCGAAGGTGCGCTTTCGGTCCTCGATTACGAGAGAGCGAGCCAAGTCATAAAGAGCGCCACTCATATCGGTGTCGGCATCTGCTACTGCCGCCACAAAATGGATCACCTGAATCGAGCCTGTGCGGCGCCGATGAACATCTGCATGACCTTCAACACCTCCGCCGCATCGCTGACCCGCCACGGTCACGCCCGCGCAGTGGACACGGCAGAATGCCTCGATCTCCTCGACGAGGCGTGCGAAAGCGGTCTCGTCCAGTTCGGAGAAAACGTACAGCAGAGGGTCAACTTCATTTGCAATTGTTGTGGTTGTTGCTGCGAGGCGATGATCGCGGCCCGCCGCTTCGGCCACTTGCACCCGGTTCACACAAGCAATTTCCTGCCGTGGACCGATACCGAGCGTTGTACCGGGTGTGGCAAGTGCGTCGCAGCATGTCCGGTCGAGGCGATGACCCTGGTATCGGCCAACGATCCCCATAAGCCCAAGCGCAAGGCGGCAAGGCTCGATGAAGAACAGTGTCTCGGATGTGGAGTTTGCGTGCCGGCCTGCCCGGAAGGCGGTATCACCTTGGTTCCGCGCGAGGAGCGGGTCATCACGCCGGTCGACTCGGTCCGCCGGACGGTGGCGATGGCGGTCGAACGAGGCACCCTGCAGCATCTGATTTTTGACAACCATGCCGTCGTCAGCCACCGCGCGATGGCCGCGGTCCTCGGCGCCATCCTGCGGCTTCCACCGGTCAAGCGATCCATGGCGCGAGGCCAGTTGGGGTCGCGCTACCTGGACAGACTGATTGAGTGGAACGAAAACCGGTCCTACTCTGCGTAGGACCTCAGATACTCGATTCTCGATTCTCGATACTCGATTCCATCACCTTGTCGTAGGTTGTCCCGTCGTCGTCTGGTGGGTGGACCGGTTCAATACCAAAGCCCATCGGGTAGCGGGCCCAGAGGGCGGCGACCTCAGTGGCCGGTTGTAGAACTGGCTTGACGAGAAACCACACAACAATCCCAATGAAGAGGATTGTCGTAAGGATGCTGCCCTCGAGTCCGAACTCTCCGCCGGTCATCAGGTCGGCGCCGGACGGCGTCACCACAAAAAGTTGGTTGTCGATTTTGATGCCGCTGACATCAAAACCCCAAAGCCAGCTCTGGGAGAGGTTCCAGGATAGATGAACGCTGATGGGAAGCCACAGCCTGCGGGTCTGGAAATAGAGAATGACCAGGAGGACGCTGGCAAGGAAAATGTTGGCGACGCCGATCATCGTCACGTCGGGGTTGGAAAGATGGGCCAGGGTGAAGGGCAAACAGAGCAAAAGACCTGCGATCCAGCGCCGGCTGCCCTCCGCCAGAACCTGGAGTGGATAACCCCTGAAAAGGAATTCCTCGACCGCGGCCGCGAGCGTGAAGAGAACCAAAAAGAACGGCAATGCACCGAAACTCGCCCGCAAATCCGGCGCGAGTGCAAGCGAGACCGAGCCTGTCAGGACCAGCATTGCAACCAGTCCTCCGGTGACTACGGGGCCGGCAACCAGGCCGATCACCAACTCGCGCAGCCAACCGCTGCTGAAGCCCAAGCCCAACAAAGCGGTTGGCCGCCGGTCGAAAAACTTCAGGAGCACAAGGCCACCCAGAAGCAACGCCAGATTCCCGACCACCCAGACCAGAGTGTGGGTCCACGAGAGAAAGTCGGACTCGGGTGCATCAGGAAAATACAACTTGAGTGGCGCGCTGACCGCCTTACCGATCACGTAGACCGCAATCGCATAGACCAGGAGCCGCCATCCGGCCCGCCAGTGGCCGAAGCGGTTGCAGAAGGTGCGCTTGATCAAGCTCGGCGGTGGAGTTTCGGGTGCGTACCCAGCGACTTCGACATCGGTTTCCGATTTTTGGATTGGATCCACTGTGACTCCTCGCACGCTGATACGTATGGTTCCCGCATCGGTTTCTCAGAAATACTCGACCCTGAACCGGGTTTCGACCATAATCGTCGAATTCACCGTCGGCAAGCCGGCGGCATTTGGAGGGCGCAGTGACACCACAGATCACGAGCGATGATCGCGAACGTATCCGAGCGCAATTCCCGGCCCTTGCCGGCGACACGGTGTACCTGGAGAATGCGGGCGGGTCGCAGGTGCCGGCCGTCGTGGCCGACAGCATTCGCGACTACATGCTGACCAGCTACGTCCAACTGGGCGCCGGATATCCCCTGTCCAATCGGGCGACCGAGCTCGTCGACGATGCCCACGATTTCGTGCGGTTGATGATGAACGGCAAAGATGGCAAGGTGATCCTCGGTCCGTCGACCTCCGCCCTCCTGCAGATGATCGCCGGTTGCTACGCACAGGTCTTGAAACCGGGATCGGAGATCGTCGTCGCGCAGACGGGTCACGAGGCCAATGTCGGCCCGTGGAAAATGCTCGAGCGGCACGGTTTCACTCTCCGCTGGTGGGAGATGGATCCCGACAATTACACCTGCCCACTGACCGATCTCGAGAACTTGCTCTCGGATCGGACTGCGCTGGTTGCTTTCCCTCACGTCTCGAATCTCCTCGGCGAGATCGTCGACATCGAAGGTATTACCTCGCTCGCTCATGAAGCCGGCGCGCGGGTGGTCGTGGACGGAGTGGCCTACGCCCCTCATCGAGCTATCGATGTCTCGGCGTGGAACGTCGACTGGTACGCCTACTCGACCTACAAGGTCTACGGACCGCACATGGCGGCTCTGTGGGGACGGCGGGACGCGCTCGCCGAACTCCCCGGTCCAAATCATTTCTTCGTGCCCGACGATGACCTGCCCTATAAATTCGAGGTCGGTGGCGCCAATCACGAGGGTTGTGCCGGGATCTGCGGATTGCGCGACTATCTGGCTTTTGTTGTCGGCGAGGCGGATCCACGGGCGCTCGACCGGCCAGCGATCGAACGGGCATTCGAAATCATGACCGCCTGCGAGCTGCCGCTGCAGGCGAGGCTCATCGAGTACCTGCAATCACGAGATGATGTCCGAATTGTCGGTCCGAGGGATGCGGATGATTCACGGGTTGGCACGATCAGCTTCGTGCACGATTCCAAAAGCTCGGCGGAAATCACGACCGCTGTGGACCGCTCCGGCATCGGCATCCGTCACGGTCACATGTACGCTTATCATCTGTGCGAAGCGGCCGGTCTGGATCCCGAGGACGGGGTCGTCCGTACAAGCCTGGTGCACTACAACACCATGGAGGAGATTGAAAGACTGATAGAGGTCTTTGACACGGAGCTGGGATAGAGGCGTTCGCCGATCGAACCCAGATACAAGATGCAAGATACAAGATGCAAGATGCAGGATGCAAGATGCAGGATGCAAGATGCAGGATCACTCTTGTCCAAGACAGCGTCTCGGCCAGTGACCAGGGACGGCGACTGGGAACAGCGGACGGCGTCGGCAAACAGGTGTCAGTGCCAGTCTTCAGCGACAGCACCCTGATCGGCTGGTGTAACGAGTTCCTTTCAGTGTTTCGGGTTGAGCAAACGCCAGGTCATGGCGCGGACCTGATCGAAGGCGTTCATCGCATCTCGGGCGCCTGACGGGTTGATCGCTCCAGCGTGGGTGAGGAGCTGCAAATGGCTGTCGACCTCTTTGGCCGAGGCGTAAGCGATTCTCCAGTGGTTTGACCGGTCCCTTCCGTTTCGGCCGTGCCCTTCAGCGATGTTGGCCGGAACCGAACTGGCCGATCGGATCACCTGATCAGCAATGGACTTCAAAGGAGCGGGAACTCTCATCACCAGCTTGATCGCGATTCCCGCTGCTTCGAGGGCTTTCGTATGGGCGATGAGGTCGGAGTTCGTGGCGGCGTTGGACATGGTCACCTCCGGGTCGTTCATGCCCTTCCCTCAAGCCGGTGAGGCATTCGATGTCAAGGGTGCTACGCACCGGCTTGACCGGCCTGCCCTTGACATCGAATGGCCACCGGCTACCTTCCCCTTTTGAACGACCCGGAGGTGGCCATGCCGCCGCCACTGAACCTGATCACTGCCCCTGCCCGCCGCCGCTGTTTTCTGTCGCTGCCCACTGATTGCTGCCGCCGTATTCTGTCGCTGCCCGCTGATTGCTGCCGCTGTCACCCGCACCCTGGATTTCATCATCTTGCAGTGGGGCACCTCTCCTCGGAAAATCCAGAAACAAACCCGTAACCCTTGTGTATTCAGGTCAGAAAGGTCACCTGTGGATCAATCTTGGACAGCAGTGATGCAAGATGCAGGATGCAAGATCCGCCCACCGCTCCCAAAATGGGTTGAGTAGCGCCTCTTGAAGGGGCGGCAAATCTGCCGCCAGAACTATGACTTCGAGCTGAATTCCTGGCGCAATCCGCGATCGATTGCCCACATCATCTTGTCGATGTGCTGTTGCTGTTCAAAGACAGCTTCCATCAGGACCTTGAGCGGCAGCAACCGCACGTGGGCCTCGGCATCCAAATTGATCGTCTTCATGGACCAATCGGGGAAGAGCCGCTGGGTGACATCTTCTTCGATTCCGAGCACCACGAGGTCGGTGTGGCGTTTGTCCGCCCGGATGTAGCCGAATATCTCGTCGACAGCTTTTTCCGGACCCTCGAGGACCTGGTAGAAGAGGCCGCCCGACGTGATCAACACACCGGTGACGTCGAGTTCCTTGTTATTCTCCGCCGACTTGGCTCCGAGTTCCTCGAGCTCGCTCTCGCGGAACGGCATGGCGAAACGACTCACATATTTGATTCGTTTGAACATCCCGAGATAGTAGTCAAACGCCACCCCCGCAGTCAACGCGAATCTCTTTGCGTTGAAGATTGAAAACTTTGTAGGGGAGGGGTTTATCCCCTCCCGAGTCAGGCGTTACCGACCTCGGCCGCGAAACCGACCACATCATTTCGTATAACGTCCTTTGCTTTGACGCCGAAAAACACGGGATCGATTTCGCTCGGGCGGGGGTAAACCCCGCCCCTACTTCGGGCTTTTGATCTGTCGCCCCCTCCGGGGGCTGATTCACCTTTTGAACTCCCCCACCCTGGGGCTCACGCCCCAGGCTAGTCATCTGTCGCCGCTCCGCGGCTCAACAGGTATTGACCGTTGATTTCCACACGGGGGTTTGTGGTTCGGGCGTCTCGCCCGCACGATTCCACCGCCATCTACGATGTGCGGCCGGGACGGCCGCACGACAGGTCAGGAGCAAGTGTTCGGTAGCGCCGGAGGCGCGGCATATGGTTCGCCTGGGGCGTGAGCCCCAGGATCTGTAAGGAAGAAATTGACAGCCCCCGGAGGGGGCCGGCAGACAATCCGATCCGGACTGGTTGGGAGGACTACTCGCTGACCTTCTTTTCGATGTCCGCAATGCGCTCGACAAGCCGCTCGCGGATCCGCTGGCGAAGGAATACCGTTTCCTGGATCTTTTCCGCCTCATCTCCTTCGGCGGCCTTGACCTTTGATTCGAGTTCCGCGATCTCCTTGTCGAGCGCCGTCAACCGGGCACGCAGATCCTCGACCTTTTCAACCTGATCGGCCTTGTCGAAGACCAGGGTGTCCGGCGAACTCTCGCGAACCGTTTCAATCGGTTTGCCTTCTTCAATCTCGGGTATGAAGGCTTGCTCCCCCTTGATTTGACGCTGATTCATAAAGGTCGGAGAAACGATCTCGACCCCTGCGCCGTGGAGGGTGTCGAGCACCGCCCGCTGGAGTGCGGATTTCGAACTCAGGAATTTCTTGGTGTCGTCGAGTTGGCCCGAGACCTCGTAGGTAACGGAGAAATCTCCGAGCGAGCGGATGCGGACGAAGGCCTCGTGAAGACCCGCGTGGCCGGCCGCCTCGATGAGGAGCCTTTCGATCTCGTCATGCTGCAGATCGTACCCAAGCGAGAGTGCGCACGAAACGAAGGTCCCTGACGGACGGATGACGGTAACCGGGTTTGTGGCGAGGTGGAGATTGGGGAGGGTGATGAGGTCCGAGCGCTCGTTCTGGATCTCGGTATGGAAGAGACCGCGTTCGGTCACCCGGCCGAGAAAATCACCACAGCGGATGTAATCGCCGCGTTTGAAATTGCGCACCGCCCTCAACATCAGCCCCGCCATCGCGTTCGAGGCGAGGGTCGCCGAGGACAGCGCGATGACGCCGGTTACCGCGATGCCAAAGAGGGAGATCAAGTTGCCCTGAGTGTTTTCTTTGAGCGGCGCCGTCACGATGAGCGCAACAACAAAAAACAAGGCGAGGAAGGTGAGGACAATCTGGCGCCGGAAGGTCCCCGCTCCCGCCATCTCCAGGGATTTTTGATCCATTCGGCGATTGAGAAAACCGAGAACGCCGATGCCGATCACGATCACCAGTGTCATCGGCAACAGGTTCAGGACGACTCCCGCCAACATTTCCATGTCTTCGTTCCTCCCTTCCCCGGGTTCCCGATACCGCATGATAGCCGAGTGGCTTCAGTACACTACCACTGGGAGGCTGCATGCCAGAAGCGGTACTCGCGATCGACCAGGGAACGACCGGTTCAACGGCGTTGGTGCTCGACCGGGACGGGCGGGTCCTCGGCCGCGCCACCGAGGAGTTCACTCAGTTCTATCCACAACCGGGTTGGGTGGAACACGACCCGGAAGAGATATGGCGGGTCAGCCTCGAGGTCATCGGCCTGGCCCTCGCCGATGCGTCTCTGTCCAAAGGGGATTTACGCGCCATCGGCATCACCAACCAGCGCGAGACTACGGTGGTGTGGGACCGCGCTACCGGTGAGCCCATCCACCGGGCAATAGTCTGGCAAAGCCGGCAAACCGCCGACATTTGCCAGGAGATTCGGGACGACGGCCTCGAGCCGATGATCACCGAGCGAACAGGACTGATTGTCGACCCCTACTTTTCAGGCTCCAAGGTGAAGTGGATCCTCGACCGTTACCCGGATGCGCGGCCGCGGGCTGAGGCCGGCGAGCTCGTCTTCGGGACCATCGACACCTGGATGCTCTACAAGCTCACCGGCGGCGAGGTTCTCGCAACCGAACCGACCAACGCCTGCAGGACCCTCCTCTTCGACATCCGAACACTGGCATGGGACGCAGAGCTGCTTGAAATCTTCGCAGTGCCCGAGGCCATGCTGCCGGAAGTCAGGCCGAGCTCAGGAATCTTCGGGACCACGGTACCCGCGGGCGACCTACCTGGTGGTGTGCCGGTGGCGGGTATCGCCGGCGATCAGCAGGCGGCCCTTTACGGCCAGGGATGTTGGCAGCCCGGCATGGTTAAAAACACCTACGGCACCGGCTGCTTCGTGATGCTCAATACCGGCTCCGAGCTGCAGCGCAGCAACTGCGGCCTGCTGACCACCGTCTGCTGCGACGCCATCGGCGGCGCGGCGTATGCTCTCGAGGGCTCGATCTTTACCACCGGCGCCGCGGTCCAGTGGCTGCGTGACGAGATGGGCCTCATCGGCAGCGCCGTCGAGACCGAAGAGATCGCGGCACGGATTCAGGACACTCAGGGTGTCTATGTCGTGCCCGCCTTCACGGGTCTCGGCGCACCCTATTGGGACATGGACGCGCGCGGCGCAATCGTCGGGCTGACGAGGGGCAGTGGCCGCGAACAGATCATCCGCGCCACCCTCGATAGCATTGCCTACCAGACACGGGATGTGGTCGACGCAATGAACTGCGACGGTTCCACGAATGTACGCGAGCTGCACGCCGACGGCGGCGCCGCCGCCAACAACCACCTCATGCAGTTCCAGGCCGACATCCTCGGTGTGCCGGTCGTACGGCCACGGCTGCTGGAGACGACCGCCGCCGGCTCCGCCTTCCTCGCCGGGTTCGGCGTCGGGATGTGGCGGGACACCGAATGAGCTCGAAGGCGCGTGGCGCGAAGACCGGCGTTTCGAGCCCGTGATGGCCGAAAGCGAACGCGAACGCCTCTACCTGGGGTGGCGTGACGCGGTCGAGAGGGTTCGCGCCGACCGCCGGGAGGCAGATCGATGAAAAATGAAGAAGGCTGGATCGAGAGCGCGGATGGCAACCGCCTGTTCTGGCGGCGACACACCCCTGACGCGGAACCACGTGCGGTTCTGCTCTTCGTCCACGGTCTCGCCGAACACTCGGGACGCTACCTCCACGTGCTCGACCACTTCGCCAACGCCGGTTTCGATAGCTGGGCCTACGATTACCGGGGCCATGGCAAGAGCCCCGGTATGCGGGTGCACGTCCGGCACTTCGACGAGTTTCTGACCGATCTCGCGGCGGCACGCCGGCTGGTTGGCGAGGCGCAACCCGATCTGCCGTTCTTCCTGGTCGGCCACTCCCAGGGCGGTCTCATCGTCCTGCGCGAGGCCCTCACCCACCCCCAGGGGCTCGAGGGCGTCGTCGTCTCTTCACCCTTTCTTGGGATGCACCCGGATGCCGCCCCGCCCGCCGCGCTGCACATGGTGGCAAACATCGTGTCGACCTTCGCGCCGAAGCTGATGTTCTCCAAGGTTGCCGAACCGAGCGCCCTGAGCCGCGATCCGAAGATACCGGCGGCCTACATTGCCGACCCTCTCGTAAGTACAACGGTGTCGGCACGGTGGTTCACCTCGGTGCTGGCGGCGCATGCCGACACTCACGCGAGGGCCTCGACGCTGACCGTGCCGGCCCTGGTGATGCAGTCCGGTGACGACCGCCTGACCGACCCGGCCGCGACCCGATCCTGGGTCGCCGACGCACCTTCAGAACTGGTCGACTATGTCGAATGGGAAGGTCTGTACCACGAGATGTTCAACGAGCCGGAGAAGGAAGAAGTCTTCAAGCGCGTCGAGGAGTGGTTGGGCAAACAGTTGGCGCAGGCTGAATAAACTCGCTGCCGATCCCGATCCCGACGGTCGCATCGAATCATGTGAACCTCAATTCGTAGTCGCGTCCTTTAGGGCGCGCTCGAGCCAGAACCGCCAGGTGCCATCTTTTGCATTGTTGGAGGTAACGCTCCGACGCCAGAGTGTCGTGTGGGCCAACAATGCTAAAGGTGGCTCCTCATGCTCAGTGGCGTTGACGTACTCCCATACTTGTTGGCCCCAAGGAGAACTCATGGCACCATCGGGTACGGGAACGGGAACGGGGACGGGAACGGAGAAGGGCACGGGCCGATCAGCCAGCAGAGGCTTGATCATCCCGCGGAGGCACAGGATCGAAACCGCCAGGGTGAAAAGGGTGGCACTTGAGGATTCGTTTGGTGGCCAGCCAGAAACCCAGCAACCCGTGCTTCTCAATGGCCTCTGCTGCATAAACCGAGCAGGTCGGTTGGAATCGGCAGGCCGGTGGCATGAACGGCGAGATGAACCGTTTATAGAATCGGGCCGGTGAAGCGACGACGCGCCAGAAGGTACTCATACCTAACCTGTAACTGGAGTATTCTAACCGCTAACAGGAGGTTGATCATGAGCCAACAACGCAAAGTCATCGCAACCACCGAGGCGCCTGGAGCGGTCGGTCCCTATTCTCAGGCTATCGCCACTGACGGATTCGTCTTCACTGCCGGCCAGATACCGGTCAACCCGGCGACCTCCAAGATCGAGGCCGAAACCATCGAGGATCAAACACGCCAGGTGCTTTCGAACGTCGACGCGGTCCTGCGGGCGGCCGGGAGCGGCCTTCACCGGATCGTCAAGATGACCGTCTTCATGACCGATCTTGGGGACTTCCAAGCAATGAATGGTGTCTATGCGGAGTTCTTCCCCACAGACCCACCGGCGCGCTCGGCAGTGCAGGTTGTAGCGCTCCCGCTCGGCGTCCAAATCGAAATGGAAGCCATCGCCCTCGCTGATTGATTTCGGATTTGCTGTCGGCCTCCGGCCAACGCGTCGCACCGTCGCCTGCGGGCGGCTCATGGCCTCCTCCTTCAGATGAGGCCTGATCCGCCTCAGCAGCCGCCGGCGGGTTCGGATTTCGGATTTTCCATCCACCTCACCCATCCAGTTTTTCGGATTCAGCGGTGGCGGGAATCACTCGCAATTCCGAATTTCTAATTCCTAATTCCGAATTCCTAATTCCTAATTTCTCGTCCTGCTATCATCAGCCGGTTCTGATCGGGGGGAATCGCCTTGTCGCATGAATTGGATTACGCCGAGGTCGGTCTGAAGGTCGGCCTCGAGGTGCACCAGCAGCTGCTCACCGACAAAAAGATGTTCTGCCACTGCCCGGCCGGGCTCTACACCGACAAACACGACGGTTCGGTCCTCCGTCACATGCGGCCGACCCTGTCGGAGCTCGGCGAGTACGACGGCACCGCATTGATGGAGTTCAAAACCCGCAAAAACATCATCTACCTCCTCCACACGTCCAATGTCTGCACATATGAGATGGACGACACCCCACCATTTCTGGTCAATCCTCAGGCCATCGACATCGCCATCGAGCAGTGTCTGATGCTCGGCTGCGACATCGTTGACGAGGTCCATATCGCGCGCAAGCAGTACCTCGACGGCTCGATTCCGACCGGTTTCCAGAGAACCGCGATCGTCGGCGTCAATGGGCGCCTCCCCTTCCGCGGTCGTGAGCTCGGAATCACACAGGTCAGTGTCGAGGAGGATTCCTGTCGTGAGGTCTCCGATCGTGGTCACCTCATCGTGTGGCGCACGGACCGGCTCGGTATGCCATTGATCGAGACCGTAACCGACCCCGATCTACGCACCCCGGAAGAGGTTGAAGAAGCAATCCTCCTGGTCGGCCGGGTGTGCCGATCCACCGGTCATGTCCGGGTTGGGCTCGGAGCGAGCCGTCAGGACATCAACGTCTCGGTAAGAGGCGGGCGCAGGGTCGAGATCAAAGGGGTGCCGAAGGCAGGCTGGGCGCCGGCCCTGGTCCACGGCGAGGCCGTGCGCCAGGTCAATCTGCTCGCTCTTCGCGACGAACTGCACAGTCGGGGCTTCCAACACCCCTCCGATGTCGAGATTGATCACCGGGAGGTGACAAACCTTCTCGCCGGCTCTTTTCTCGAGGCCCTGAGCCAGACATCCCGGGAAAGGTACGTCGACGATGGCGGCCGCCGATCCGAACTCGAACGCGGTGCCGGCGATTTCTGCATCCGCGCCATCCGCCTCAAAGGCCTTGCGGGCACCCTGAGCTGGCCGGCCCAACCCGACCGGATATTTGCGGACGAGCTCCGTGGCAGAGTGCGGGTCATCGCGACATTGGACCAGGCGCCAATCCTCCTCCATTCCGAGGACTGGCCGGTTGGCACCGTGGCCGAGCACGAATCCCTGCGCGAAGAATTGGGTTGCACCGAGGAGGACGGGCTCGTCGTCGTATGGGGAGCTGAAGAAGACACTCTGACCGCCGCCGAGGAAATTCGCCTTCGCTACGCCGACGCCATCGACGGCATACCGCATGAGACCCGACAGCCATTCGAAGATGGCAGCACGGACTTCGAGCGGATACTCCCCGGCCCGGACAGAATGTATCCAGACACCGACAGTCCACCCCAAAGGATCACTCGCGAGCGGGTGGACACCCTGAGGGCTCCACTGCCGGAGCCGCCGTGGTCCCGCGAAGAGCGTTACTCGAATGTCGGAGTACCGAGGCCGGTCATCCACTTTCTCATCCGTCGCGGGGGCGCCCGCCTCGTCGACCTCGTCGTTGAAGAGTGCGGTGCCGATCTTCGCCGGGCCTGTTTTTTCTTCGGTGAACGCATCAAGGGTCTGCGGCGGGCCGGCGTCCCGGTGGACGGGGTGCCCGACGCCGGCTGGTGCGACCTCTTTCACCTCTTTGGCCGCTACCCATCCACCTGGCAGGCGTGGGAGGATCTCGTCGATTGGCTTGCCGCCAATCCCAGGGCCGATCTTCAGTCCGAGGCCGAACTCGCAGGTTTTGGGCAACCCCCCGAAGAATGGCGGAGCACGGTGGCTGATCTCGCCAAAGGCATGTCCCCTGTCGCTGACGAGATGCTCCCGAGCCGTCAGCGATACGTCATGGGGCTGGCAATGGACGAGCTCCGGGGCCGCGTTCCAGCGCCGGACGTAGAATCCCTGATCCTGGACCTCGTAACCACCCAACTCGAGCCCGAAGCCCGATGATCGGAGAGCGGCATGGCTGAATCGGATCACGACAAACTCAGAGGCTACCGCGGGCGCGCCCGCGCCCGTCTCGAGGAGCTGGGTGTCAAGGTATGGTCGGACGTTCGCCTGGTGAACTCGGCTGGCAGCGTCTTCGAAGGCGTGATTCTGCCGAGATCCGGAACATTTGACGATCTCCACATCGTGCTCAAACTCAAAAATGGATATAACGTCGGGATCCACGTCGACCGTGTCGATTCTGTAGAAGAACTGGGCTACAAGGAAGCGGTATACAAGATCCCAGAGCAAGATTTCCCGAGCCGCCCGGACCTGCCGAAGGTGACACTTCTCGGCACTGGCGGCACGATCGCTTCGCGGCTCGACTACCGAACCGGGGCTGTTATTCCTGCATTCACTCCTGGGGAGCTGTACGGCGCGGTCCCGGAGCTGGCCGATATCTGCAACCTGACGACAAAAAAGATTTTTGGCGTGTTTTCAGAAAACATGAGCTGGCCGGAGTACGCCATTCTCGCCGAAAATATCGGCCGCGAGATCAACGCCGGCGCCGACGGAATTGTCGTTGGCCACGGCACCGATACGATGGGCCACACCGCCGCGGTGCTCAGCTTCATGGTGCAGAATTCACCGGTTCCAATCGTTCTCGTCGGCAGCCAGCGGTCCTCCGATCGGCCTTCCTCGGACGCCGCTCTCAATCTGATCCACGCCGTACGGACGGCGGCCTTGGCAGACACGGCCGAGGTGCAGATCTGCATGTTCGGGCCAACATCGGACAGCTATGCTCTGCTCCATCGAGGCACCCGCTGCCGAAAAATGCACTCCTCCTATCGCAGCACATTTCGGACCGTGGGCGATATCCCACTGTGTATCGTCGAGGACGACGACTTCAATTATCTGACCAGTGACTACAAGCATCGCGATCCCGAGCGTGAGGTCCTGGTCGATACCGCCCATGACGACCGCATCACCATCCTTTACTACTACCCGGGGATGAAACCGGACCTGGTCGACGCGCTGGTAGAAAAAGGTTATCGCGGGATTGTCATCGCCGGCACCGGACTCGGACACGTCAACAGCCCTCTCTATCCGGCCCTCGAACGTGCGATCTCAAAAGGCGTCCACATTGTCATGACCGTTCAAACCCTGTGGGGATTTGCCCAGATGTACGTTTACGATACCGGGCGCGATCTCCTCGACATCGGAGTCGTACCGCTCGACAACATGCTGCCTGAAACCGCCCTCATGAAGCTCGGTTGGGTCCTCGGTCACACCGATGAACACAAAGAAGTGCTGGCGATGATGCGGAGACCGATCAACCATGAAATTACCGAACGAGAGCCGCACAACGGATACCTGATCCTCCAGGGTGGGTTGCCCGAGACGGATGAGTTCATTTCCAGCCACTGGAAATAGGCTGGCACTCTACCGAAGAACGGCGAACCTCAATTCTTCAGACGCACATTTTGAGGCCGTGCCTGGCGCCCAACGATATCGAACGGTTCCCTCACAAGGGTGAGGACCGCGGGCTGGAATAGCGGGAGGTAGGCGTGGACAGCAGCAACCTCATCAAGAACGAGCTGGAGAAGCTCGAGCCGAGCCTCCGACCTCGTCTCATGTGCAGCTTCCTCGATCATGCGGTCCAGCTCAGGATCGCTCACAGCCGCCGCGTTGAAGCTCCCGAGACCGCGAAGAGGCTCGCGGCTGTGAACAATGGCGTCGAGGAATGGAGAGGCGTCGGCGATCCTGAAGTTCCAGGAGAACAGGAAGAGCTCGTTTTCGGCCATTTCCATTCGGCGGTAGAAGGATTCGTACTGATGAAGCTGCGGTTTGATCTCGATTCCGATCTGGGCCATCGAGTCGACGAGAGGTCCGACCACTGAGGCGTAGCGCTCCTGATAATCGAGCTCAAGCCGAGTCCCGGGCGGGACTCGAGCTTCGGCAAGCAACCGTTTCGCTCTGTCGAGATCACCACCATGCCGCCGATGGGCCGGGCTGAATCCGAAGACCTCAGGGGAAACCATCGAGATCGCCGGCTTCGCCAGCCCTGGGGGATAGCTCTCTGCAACCAGTTTCGAGCGGTCGATCACATCGTCGATCGCCTCGCGAACTCTGAGATCGTCGAGAGGCGGCCGAGTCACGTTAATGCCAAGATAGGCGGTAGCTACGGCCGGCAATGCCACTACCCTCCAGGTTTCGGCCGCTTCATGGTCCTTCGCATAGCTCGCGGTGACAGATGCCACCACATCCAACTTTTCGTTGTTGAGGAGTTCTGCGAGCTCCTCGAGCGCCGACACGAACTGAATGGTTACCTCATCGAAGTCCGGTGCCCGTGCCCAGTAATCGTCCCAACGCTCGAGAACCACCGGACCCTGAACCGAACCCACCCGCCATCGATACGGTCCAGTGCCAACCGGGTTGGAGGCGTTGAAATCGCGAGGCACGATGGCCACCGATTCGAATCGCGTCAGGAGCAGCGGCGCTGGTCTATCGGTCGTGATCTCAATCGTCCGTTCGTCGCCTTCAAGCAACTCGACACGCTCAATTTCATCGAGCTGGTGACCCAGAACCCGGCTCGCCCTGGCTCTTTCGATCGACGAGACGACGTCTTCGGGAGTCAGGTTTCTGCCGTCGTGGAAGCGAACCCCGTCGCGGACGTGAATCCTCCAGGTCGACTCATCCGGCGTAGTCCAGCGATCGGCCAGCCCCGGCTTGACGGGTTGTCCCGGCTCAATACGAACCAGGTTTTCGTAAACCGCTGACAAGACGATACCGGTCACCGCATCGGCATGCGCGTGGGGGTCCATTGTCACCAGCTCGTGCGGATAGGCCATTCGAAGGCTTTCCACCGGAGGTGCCTGAGCGCAGGCAGAACCGAAGATCATCACCGCAACAGTGAGCAAAACCCTGGATTGACCTCTCATCGCTAGCGCAGCATCATACACGCGGTTTTAGAATTAGGAGTTAGGAATTTGGAATTAGGAATGAGGAACGTCGGCCATCTCATCCTGGTTGCTCGATGCTCGATGCTCGATGCTCGATGCTCGATGCTCGATGCTCGATGCTCGATGCTCGATGCGACAAAAACATCGGCTCTGGTCCGGCCTTGTCAAGCGGCGGGTGAGCGGATCGAGTATCCAGTATCGAGTATATGGAGGATGGAAAATCCGAAATCCGAAATCCGAAATCCGAAATTGTCTAGACCACCGGGTTGGTGAGCTTGCCGACGCCCTCAACTTCCACGGTGACCTGGTCACCGGCCTCGAGAGGTCCGACGCCAGAGGGGGTGCCGGTCATGATGACATCACCTGGTTCGAGGGTCATGACCTGGGTGATGTAGGCGATGAGGAAGGCCGGGGAGAAGACCATCTGCTCAGTGTTTGCCCTTTGCCGGAGCTCACCGTTGACCGTACAGCTGACCTCGAGCTTAGCGATCTCCTCTTCGCCGATGCCGGAGACAATCCACGGCCCGAGCGGACAGAAGGTATCGAAGCCCTTACCGCGGGTCCACTGGGAGTCGGCTCGCTGGAGGTCACGGGCAGTGACATCGTTGCCGCAGGTAATTCCAAGGACGTGCTCCCACGCGTCCTCCTCCGAAACCGCCCGGGCGCGGCAGCCAATGACCAGCGCCAGCTCGCACTCGTGCTCTACCTGCGACGACAGCTCCGGCAGAGCGATTTCGGCGCCTGGAGCTATGACTGAAGACGGGGGTTTGAGGAAGAGCAACGGCTCCGTCGGCACATCCGCACCGTGCTCGGCGGCGTGGGCCGCATAATTGCGCCCGACGCAGACGATTTTGCTCGGGGTTGCAGGCGCGAGAAGCGGCAGATCATCAAGGGAGCCAAGTGCCTCCACTGCCTCGATCACTCCAAAAGGCCCATCCGGAAGTCGATGAACCTGACGATCTTTAACAACGCCCCACACCGGACTGCCTTCTGTTGCTACACGAACGATGTGCATGACGCCTCCTTTGGCGCGACCGCACGATATTCTACAGCGCCGAGCAGCAGATGGGAGCGCAGCAAGGGGTTAAGGGCTCACGCCCCAGGCTAGATTTCTTTCGCCCGTTCGGGGCTTCCAACCACCCGCCCGGCAGGCGAGACGCCTGCCCCACAAGGAGAGATTACTGCCGCAATTGGCGATTGTGGTGCGGGCGTCTCGCCTGCACGATTCCACTGTCTTCGAAGAAGTGCGGGCGGGACGCCCGCACACCACAAGGGTGTTCGTGCCGCCGGGCGCAGCCGAAATGTCATCCGGGCCGGGCTCGGGCTTTTCGGCTAGGCGATCAGCTTGGCGAAACCGCTGTCAAGAGCAGGCGCCGTATAGCCGTACTGCCGTATTGCCGAAAAGCTGCCCGGAGGGCAGTCTATCCAAACAGCTCGGCCGCAATTGCGGAGCGGACGATATCGCGAGTTCGTTCCGCGGCTGCCCTGACTTCGGGATCGCTGTCCTCGAGGGCTGAATCCAGAACCTCGCGCGCCGCACCCCTGCGTTCGAAATGGACCAAAGCACGAACCGCATTGCGCCGCACCCTGGGATCGATGTTGCGACACAGGGCTCGAACCGTCTCAAATGCCGTGGCCTCTTCGATGGCGCCGATCGAGAGGAGTTCGGTCAAGACATAGCTCGCACCCTCGACGACCCGACCCTCCTCGCTGTCGAGGCCTCCGACAATCTTTTGAATGCCACGCTGGTCCCCACCGTGAACGATGCTGAGCGCCGCAAAATGCCGGGTCGTATCGGAGCGGTCGTCGAGCGCATCGAGAACCCGGGGGTCGAGACCCCCACCCACACGCACCATGATCGACAGCAGATCCTCGAGGCGGTAGGGGTGGAGGTCGCTCTTGGTCCGCTCCAATATGTCATCGACGACACCCCGGTCTCCGAGCGCGCCGACGCAGTTGACTGAGCCCGCATAGCGGTCTCTGAAGTTCATATCCTCCGCCGGTACGCCGGGATCGAGAGGTGGCGTCTTCTCGCGTTCGGCGTTAAGGACGAACTCCAGAAACTCACTGAATACCCCATCGGCGCAGTTGATCGAACCCATCATCGGTCGGTTCTGGAACGACAACACCATGCCACGCTGCAATCGCATTCCCCGTTCTCGGACGAGTAGGGACACCTCGCTATGAAGCTGATCGTTGAACAGTACCTCGCCGCTGTCCGGCGTGCGCAGACTCATGATCGCCAACATACCGAGAATTACAATCACCGCCACCCCGGCCAGTTTCAAACCGATATTCTCGGTCAAGCTCGCGATGATTTCTTTTGCTGGAGCAACCCGCGCCTGGCGCTGTCGTCTCTTGGCCTGCTCTCGCGTACGCTCCTGCTCCTCGCTTCGTTGTTCAATCCGATTTCGCGCCAAACTCTCGAGTTCGCGCTCGACCATTTTGGGAGATAGCCAACCGAAACCACGCCGGCTGAGATCCTCGAGCAGGCGTTTGAGATCTCCCTCGCTCCACCTCGGAGATCCTTCGGCCTGGGTTTCGCGTTCCTGGCGTCGGAGAAAAACTTCGAGGAACGGTCTAGCCCGATCATCCCAGCGCCCACGCTCGGGCGGCTCCGGCTCCCAATCGAGGAACCAGAGGCGTAGCGTCGCGTCCGATCCCGCGGTCAGGGCCGCGCCGCCATCTCGACTGAGGCTGATGTCGAAAACGGGTCCGGCATGGCCCCCAACCACGAGCTCGGCAGTGCCAGTGCGGACATCCCAAAGCCTGAGGGTCGCGTCCTTGCCCGCGGACAACAGGAATCGTGCATCCGGGGTAAAAGCTATCGCGTGGACTCCGCCTTCATGTCCGTTGAGAACCCGCCAGCATCGTCCGCTCTCGAAATCCCACAGGCGGATAGCAGCGTCCTCCCCGGCCGATGCAAAGACCCGGCAGTCGGGGCTGACCGCAACCGCGTTGACCGCACCTTCGTGCCCTGCCATACGTCGAAGTTCGACGCGCCTCGGCAGGTTCCATACCGTGACCTGGCTGTCCCAGCCGCCGCTCACCACGAAGCGACCGTCCGCACTCAGTGCGAGCGCGGTCACAGCGTCCTCGCTGCGTCCAAGCAGCTCCGGCAGCTCCATTTCCTCGAGTGGCCAAAGCCGAATCGTCCCATCGTCGCCGGCCGAGACAACCGAATGGCCATCGGGGTCAAATGCCACAGCCTGGACGGTTCCTTCGTGGCCTTCGAACTCGTGTCGGCAGACGCCATCGCCGGTATCCCACACCCGCACCCAGGAGTCGCGACCCGCAGACGCAAGCCAGAGTCCGTTGTCGCTGCCTGCAACAGATGTGACTCCACTGCCATGGCCGGCAAGTACTCGTTCCTCGACGCCCGTCGATGTCTCGAAGAGTCGCAGCGAACCGTCGCCACCACCGGCCACCGACGAACCGCCATCAGCCGTCAGCCAGCACGCGTTCACCACAGTTCCTCCGCCAATACGCCGCAGCTCGACGACCGAGCGGGGTGCATGTTTGGGGAAGAAGGCCAACACCATGTTCCAGAGCTCGAGTGCCTCCTGATGGAGCTCGTAGCCGGTAACCGCACGCGCAGCCCGCAGCGGTTTGATGGCCTCCTCCATCTGACCCGCGTCGATATGCTCACGGGCGAGATCGAGCTGCTGGCGGAACTCCTGCTCGCGGCCGGCCAGCTCGCCAGAAGCTGCAGTGTCTGCTAAAGCCAGCGGTAGGCGCGAGGATGAGCTGGGAGGCAGAAGCAGCTGACTCACAACCGAACCGTGGGCGACGCTCAACCTTGTGGCACCATCGGTCACGACTCCATGAACCGGGTTCGCCAGTCTCATCACCCGTAGTGCCTCGCCGTTGTCCAGTCCCCACAGCCGCACGGTGCCGTCTTCACCACCGCCTACCACCGAATCTCCGACAAGAGCTACGGACGTGACCGCACCGCTGTGGCCTCGCAGGAAACGAAGGTGGCTACCCTCGACGATGTCCCAGACGCCGATCGAACTGTCCTGGCCTGCTGATAGGACAATCCGACCGTCCTCGTGGATCGCGAGGTCACGAATTGGCCCCCGATGACCCTCAAGGACATGGACGCATCGCCCCTGATCGAGGTCCCAAACTCGGATCGTGCCATCGGCGCTGGCCGTGACGATCCTCGAGCCGGAGGGGTGCCAGGCGACGGCGCTGACAAATGCGGCGTGGCCCTGGAGCGCCTGCAAGCACTCTCCGTTTTCGAGATCCCAGAGCCTGAGGCTGCGATCGGATCCTCCGCTTGCGACCATCTTCCCGTTTGGTGCCACATCGACGCAGATCGCAACTCCGGGATGGGTTCGCAGGGTCCGCAACTGCTGTCCGTTGGCAAGGTCGAAAAGGGTCAGTGGAGAGTTCTCGAGGCAGACAACAAGTACGTCACCGATGGCCGTCATCGATCGCCCCGGTCGCGCCGGGCCCCCGAGGGTTATGCGGTGAACAGGACGGTCTCCACTCTCCTCCCAGACCGAGGCATCGCCATCCACAGATCGAACCACGAGCCACCCATTGGGTAGGGAAAGCAAGCTCTGCACCGGTGCTGAGTGACTCATCGCTCGAGCAACCCAATGACCGGGTAGATGAGTTGCGACGGCTTCGGAAATGCTCCCATCGAGCTCGGGATTCAGAGCTCGCGCGCGCGCCATTGCCTCCTTCTCAATCTCCTGGTTCCCTTGGCGAGAGAAGATCTCGGCGAGCCCGAGCACGACCGCGAGGTCTGAAGGGCTCGTCTCGACAGAGGCGGCAAGTAGTTCACGAGCCCGTGCAAAGTCGCCTGCATCGCCCAGGTACCGGGCTCGTGTAAGCAGAGCGAGCCCGCGTTCGCGACGCACGGCATGCGACGTTTCGTCCTTGTCATCAGATCCGAGCGCAGCATCCGCACCCTCAGGATCATCGAGGAGGAGACGCAGACGTGCGCGCAGCAAACGACCTCGTGTAGGGTCCCCTAGCGTCCGTTCGGCCTCACTCAAACGTCGTTCCAGTTCCGCGTCGGTCAGACCGTCACGGCGCCACTCGAGCAGACCGGAATTGAAAATCGCCTCGAGGTGGCGAGGATCCGCGTTGAGCGCATCGCGAAAGCTCGCTCCAGCGCGCTCGGCCAGGCCGAGGGTGATAAACGACACGCCACGATTGTTGAGGGAGTCCGCGAGGAGCTGTGTACGTTGAGGTTCGGGACGCGGGTAGGCACGTCCGGTGGTTTCCCGGTACATTTCGACCAGCCATCCTCGCAGTTGAGCGAAAGATTGGGGTCGTCCTTTCGGGTCTTTGGTCACGCATGCCCGCATGAGGGCTGCAAGGCGTTTTTCGAGGCCGGGTTCGAAGACCGTTGGGTCGGGCGACTCTTCGTGAAGGTGCAGACGCATCCATTCGCTGAGCTGTGCCTCGCGGGTTTGTGCCTTCGAATCGGTGGGCATCATAAAAGGACGGCGGCCACAAAAGATCTCGTAGAGCATGCAACCGTAGGCATACATATCGGTCGCAATCGTCCCGCGGAGCGACTGGCGCCACAGTTCAGGCGCCATATACGGTGGCGTGCCGACCAGGCCACCATCCACCGTCACCGTTTGCCAGCTGCCGCTCGCCATGGAGGAGTCCTCGCGCCTCCCTGTGTGAGGCAACTTCGGCTCTACACGTGACCGTACATCGTCTTGAACCGCCTCTTCCTGACCTTCAGCACGAACGAGACCGAAGTCCGTGACTCTGGCGATTCCGTCAGTGGTCAGAAGCACATTAGCCGGTTTGATGTCTCGATGAACGACGCCCTTGTGCTCGACGCCCTGGTCGTCGGTCCAGAGGAAGCTGTGGGTGTAGTCGAGACCACCCGCGATCTGGATCGCGACATCAAAACGCTTTTCGAGGTTCGGCCGCTCCTTCTGCCTCAACCACTGACTGAGATCACCGCCATCCACATACTCGATAAAGAGGCGGGGCATGCCGCCGATCTCCTGCAGATAGTATGCAGAACAGATGTTGGGGTGAACACCGAGAGCAATCCAGGATTCGGCTTCACGCTGGAACCGGGCACGCCCATCATCGGTTGCGAGCACAGATGGCAACGGAGTCTTCACAGCCACCATGCGTTGGAGCTCGCGGTCGAAAGCAATCGACACGACCGCCATACCTCCACGGGCGACCTCTCGAACCTCGTAGCGTCCATCGACCACAGTGCCCGCGATCCAGCCGCGTCCCTGGTCGGGTGTGGAGAGAGTCGCGAAAGTCCGCGGGGCGGCAGTCTCACCGGGCACAAAGCGGGTCGCGCCCGCGCGCACAGCAGGCCGTTCAGCGGCCCGGGTTTCGGCAGGAGCCTCGGCAACCGAGTGTGCAGCGTCGAGCGCCTCCAATGCCTTTTTCCGCCATCCCTGCGCTGTCTGTGAATCGGAATCGAGCTCGAGACAACGGTCGAGAGCTGCCACCGCCTCCGAATATCGCTCGAGGCGGACCAGGCAGTAACCCCGGTTCAGCCAGGAGCGTGAATGATCCGGAAAACGACCGCACCACATCTCGAGCTTTGGGAGCGCTTCCTCCCATCTCTCTGCCTTGAGCGCTTCAACGATCTCACGCTTCAATTTCTCGGCGTTGAAATCCATGACCTATTAAGAATACCGCGAGATGTGGCTATCTAGCGCGTTTGGCATGACTTGAACGCGACACCACAGCTCGGCGTCAAGTTGGCCGGGTAGGAAGTAACCAGTAACCAGTAACCAGTAGGAAGTAACCAGTAACCAGTAACCAGTGACCAGTAGCCAGTAACCAGTAGCCAGTAACCAGTAACCAGTAACCAGTGACCAGTAGCTAGCAACCGTTGATCGTTAACCAGTGACCAGTGATCAGTATCCGGTAGAGGTTCGCAATTCCCGACCTGGATACTGATTACTGATTACTTTTTACTGATAACTTGTTGAATTCGGGCGCGGGCGCGCACGCGGACGCGGGATCGGACGAACTAGTGAATAATGGCAGCCACGGGGGAGCGAATGAGAATTTCCGGCAAACGGCGGGATATCGAGGTCGCGGGATCCGGGGTCGGAATTGCACGCACCAAAGGCGGCGTCGTGAAGTTGTGGGCCGAAGACGATCTCGGGCTCGCACGGGGATTGGGCTTTGCCCATGCCCAGGACCGCCTGGTGCAGATGATGCTGGTCCGGCTGGTCGGACAGGGGCGGCTCTGCGAGTGCCTGGTCAATGACAACGAGACGCTGGAAATCGACATCTTCATGCGCGAAATGGGACTCTCCAGATACGCGAAGGTAGAGGCCGTCAACGCATTTGGAGAGGGTCGGTCACTTGGCGATGCCTATGCCGAAGGCGTCAATCACTGGCTCGGCACAAACCGGCGCCCGATCGAGCTGATGATGGTCCGCTACGACCCCGACTGGTGGACAATCGCCGACACCATCCTCACCGTCAAGCTGATGTCCTATGTCGGTCTGGCCCAATCGCAGCAGGACATCGAGAAGTTCCTCGTCCAGGCTATTCGCGCGGGTGTTCCCACCGAAGGTCTGGCCAAGCTCACTGCTCCCCATCTCGACGGCCTTGACGAGGCCACGGCCGAGCTGATTACCAAGCTGCGGTATGTGCAGCCGCTGTTGCCCGAGGCGTTGCGATTCCTCGGCGCGGCACCGACCCTTATGGCGAGCAACAACTGGGCTGTGGCCGGTTCCCGTACCGCATCAGGCAACCCTATTCAGTGCAACGATCCCCACCTCGAGTGCAACCGCCTGCCGGCTGTTTGGTACGAGACCGTCATGCACACAGGCGACGACTATCGCATCGGCGCCACCATGCCCGGCGTCCCTGGTCTCGTCATGGGACGCACCGGCAGCCTCAGCTTTGGTTTTACCTACGGTTTTATGGACATGATCGACTACTTCATCGAACAGTGTCACGGAGGCAGCTACCGGCGGGGAGATTCCTTTGTACCCCTCAAGACTCGTACCGAAACGATAGCCCGCAAAGGAAGCAGCCCCATTGAAATCACCATTCGAGAGACCGATCTCGGAGTCCTCGAGAGCAACTCCCGCGATTCCAATCTGGAGGACGGTTTCTACCTCAGCCGTGCATGGTCAGGCCACCGCGTGGGTGGCGCAGCCTCGCTCCAAGCCCTCGCCCTCCTGCCATCAACGAAGACAGTGAGCGAGGCGCAGCAGGTCGTGCGCGAGATAGCGATCTCCTGCAACTGGCTGCTGGCCGACCGCGAAGGCAACATCGGATATCAGCAATCTGGCCTGCTTCCCGACCGTCGCCACTCGGGTCTCCACCCGGTGCCGGCGTGGGAAGAGCAATGGCGGTGGCGTGGAATCGTGCCGCACGACCAGCTGCACTCACTACTCAACCCGCCAGAGGGCTTCCTGGCAACGGCCAACAACAATTTGAACCCTGAAAACGGCCCATTGGTCATCAATCTGCCGATGGGCTCGTACCGCGTCGACAGAATCCGAGCCCTTCTGAGTGATTGCGAGGACTGCACCGTGGAGGACATGCAGCGCCTCCAAAACGATCTCTATTCGCTTCAAGCCGAACGCTTCATGTCAGTCCTCCAGCCACTGCTTCCAGAGACCTTTGCCGGTCGACTATTGGCGGGTTGGGACTGTTGTTACGACCGTGAATCGAGGGGCGCCACCCTCTTCGAAACTGTCTACAACTCCATTCTCCGGGAGGTTTTCGGCAAGGGTCTTTTTGGGGAGGACGTATGGGAGGTCATGGTTTCATCGACGGCGATCGTTGCCGACTACTACCACCTCTTCGACGACGCTCTGCTCGGTGACGACCCTTCGTGGTTCGGCGAGGAAGGTCGAAGCGTGGTGTTCAATAGGGTCCTCGAAGAGGTCCTGACCGAGGTCGACCTCGAGGCGATCAGTCCCTGGGGCCGCCGCCAACAGATCATGATGAAGAATATCTTCTTCGACGGCCGGCTGCCGCGGTGGGTCGGATTTGACCACGGGCCGATCGAGCTGCCCGGAAATCGCGCGACGGTCGTCCAGGGTGGAATATTCAATTCTCACAATCGTCAAACCACGTTCACGCCGTCGTGGCGATTCATCACCGATCTCGGTGAGGACCGTGCCTTGACCGCCCTTGCTGGCGGCCCCTCGGGCCGCCGCTTTTCGCGTTGGTACAAGACCGATATCAAACGGTGGTTGCGTGGCAAATACAAAGTTCTCGAGGCGGAATAGTCCGAATACGCAGAGTGGCCATTCTGCGCCCTTCATCTGTCGCCCCTCCGGGGCTGGAAATCTAATGATTCACTATCCCTGGGGCTCACGCCCCAGGCTATCCGTCTGTCGCGCCTCCGGCGCTCGCGAACACTTGGGCCTGATTTGTGGTGCGGCCGTCCCGGCTGCACATCGTCGATGGCAGTGGAATCGTGCGGGCGGTACGCCCGCACCACAAAACCGCGACTGAGGAAATCGGTGACCGATACCTTTTGAGCCGCGGAGCGGCGACAGATATTTAGCCCGGGGCGTGAGCCCCGGGAACAATGGAAGAAAAATGGAAAAGCCGCGGAGCGGCGACAGACGTCAGATTCTGAAGTTCGCATCAGTTTACGAGTTCGGCAGGATCTCCGTTGGCATGTTGCGCTGGTGGGCGGGTGGTTTTGCAATTGCCGTTGCGCGCCTTGCTGTCGAACTCGTACTCGGACCAGCCACCGTACAAGAGCTCTTTGAGCGCGTCCCTGGTAGCGGCCCGCGGATTCACTGTGAGCGCTGGTGGCGGTACCAGGCGGGCCCTGAACTTCCCCCGCCGTAGGAGTTCAAACCGCACCGGCATCTCGCCCGGGTGCTCGAGAAGGTACTCGCGAATCGCCTCGAGCCGCTCTTCGTCCATTTTGTCGAGGTCGAGCACCACCCTGAGGGCTGCGGCGCGGCGCGAGTCGATGCCGTCGAGCGAGACGATCTCGTCCGCCATCAACTCGACATGATCGCCTTCGCCCTTTACCGTCGCCACAACGAGCACCGGCTTGCCATCCTCTAGAATCCGTTCGTGGGCCTCGAAAACATCGGGAAACGCGACGACCCGAACCACTCCCGCCGCATCTTCAAGCTGAAAGACAGCCAACCGACGGCCCTGGTTGCGGCCCTCCTTGCGAATCGGCATCGCCTTGAGCCCCGTGACCAGACCACCGACAGTCACATGCTCGGCGCCTCCAGAAAACCTTTCAGAGAGCTCAGCCACCCGGCAATCTGCGTAGCGATCGAGCTGTTCATCGAATTCCGCCAACGGATGGCCGGTGAGATAGAAGCCGAGCACCTCCCGCTCCCATGACAGTCGCTCGGACTGCTTCGCCTGACCGGCTTTGCGTAGCTCATCCTCGAGGGCTTCGGAGGGCATATCATCAAAGAGGAAACCCTGGCCGAGTTCTTTTTGCTCCCTCTCGCGGCTGGTCATATCAAGCAGTCGCTCGAGGTTGTCGACAATGCCTTTTCGAGTGATATCGAATGCGTCGAAGCAGCCCGCCTTGGCGAGGCACTCCAGGGCCTTTTGATTCATCGAGCGCGCCGGTAGTGACCGCAGGCATTCCGACAGTGCGGAGAACCCTCCCTCGCGTTCGCGGGCCTCGAGCAACGGCTCCACCGCCGCATGCCCGACTCCCTTGATTGCCGCGAGTCCAAAGCGAATTCCCTTGCCCTCGACTGTAAAGAACGGCATCGAGGTGTTGATGTCAGGTGGCAGGATCTCGAGGTCCATTTGTTTGCACCGCACCAGGTACTGTCCGAGTTTGTCGGTGTTATTGACCTCCGAGGTCAACATTGCAGCCATGAAATGGGCCAGGTGATGGGTTTTGAGATAGGCGGTGACATAGGCGACGTGGGCATAAGCCACGGAATGTGACTTGTTGAATCCGTATTTCGCGAACGGGACGATCTGGTTCCAGAGTTGGCGGGCCTTGTCCCTGGGGTGGCCGTTGGACACCGCACCCTCGATGAAATTCTCCCCCTCCCGGTCGATGATCTCCTGCTTCTTTTTTCCCATCGCCTTACGCAGGGTGTCCGCCTTGGCCAGAGAGAAGCCTGCAATCTCGACCGCGATCCGCATGACCTGCTCCTGGTACACGATGATTCCGTACGTCTCACCGAGGATCTCTTCGAGCTCCGGGAAGATATATGTGATCGCCTTGCGGCCGTGCTTGCGGTCCGCGTAATTGTCGATGAACTGCATCGGACCCGGACGGTAGAGGGCATTGAGGGCCGCGATATCGAGAAAGCTCTGCGGCTGCACCTTGCGCAGCACCTCTTTCATGCCCGAGGACTCGAACTGGAATACGCCGTCGGTATCGCCTGCCGAAAACAGCGAGTAGACATCGGGGTCGTCGAAAGGAATGCTCGCCAGGTCGAGGTCCGGGTTTTCCGATCGGCGGATAGACTTCACCGCGTCGTCGATAACTGTCAACGTCCTCAGCCCAAGAAAATCCATCTTGAGAAGACCGAGGGCCTCGACGTCGTCCTTGTCGAACTGAGTCGTCACCTCATCGTGGGCAGAACGGTTCAGGGGAATCAGCTCGGCAAGCGGTTCCGGAGCAATCACGACGCCGGCCGCATGCACCCCACAATGGCGGGCGAGCCCCTCGAGACGAGAGGCAGTCTCGATCAGCAATCTCACATCTTCGTCGCCCTCCACGAGCTCGTGCAGCTGCGGAGCGTCCTTGAGTGCCTTCTCAATCGTGATGTTGAGTTCGTCCGGAATCAGCTTGGCGATCCGATCCACGTCTCCGAAGGGCATCCCCATCACTCGTCCCACATCGCGCACCGCGGATTTTGCCTTGAGGATGTTGAACGTCGCGATCTGAGACACTGAATCTTCGCCATAAAGATGCCGTACGTAGTCAATCACCTCATCTCGCCGGCGCTGGCAGAAATCAATATCGATATCGGGCATCGATATTCGATCCGGGTTGAGAAATCGCTCGAAAAGTAAATCGAACTCCATTGGATCGATATCGGTGATTCCCAGGGCGTAGGAAACCAGGGATCCAGCGGCTGAACCTCGACCGGGCCCTACCGGTATATCTTGTTCACGGGCATGGCGGATAAAATCCCAGACAACCAGGAAATATCCCGGGAAACCCATCTTACGAATGATATCCAGTTCCTGTTCGAGTCGCGCCGCGTACGCGTCGTCACTCTGCCGTCTGGAAACGTTTTTCGCCATCCTTCTCGCCAGACCCTCCTGGGACTTTTCGGCGAGAAAGACCTCGAGGTTCGAGCCGTCAGGAACCTTGAATTTCGGGAGGTGAAGGGTGTCGGTGTCGAATCGTACGTGGCACCGGGAGGCGATCTCACTGGTACGTTCACAGGCTCCGGGATAATCGGCAAAGAGCTCGTACATCTCCGCTGGTGATTTGATGTAAAACTCGGCGTTATAGGCATAACTTCGTTGCAGATCCTCGAGATCGCGGTTGAGTCCAATCCCGATCAGCACCTTGTGGGCGAAGGTGTCCTCTCGTTCGTGAAAATGGCAGTCATTGGTCGCAACCAGTGGAATCCCGGTTTCCGCCGAGACCTCCACCATGCCCTCACGAACAAACTCCTCGTCGGCCATACCATGATCCTGGATCTCGAGAAAGAAACCATCCTGACCAAAGATCTCGCGGTAGGCCTCTGCAACCTCACGCGCCTTCTGACGCTCCCGCGACAACAGCAGGCGGGATACCTCCCCTGAAAGGCATGCAGACAACGCGATCAGTCCACCACTATGTGCAGCAAGAAGATCCTTCGAAACGCGGGGCTTGTGATAAAAGCCCTCCAGGTACCCGGCACTTACAAGCTTCACGAGATTTGAATAGCCCTTATTATTCTCGGCCAGGAGAACAAGATGGTCGTATGGTCTCCGCCGACCGGGAACCGGCGTTCGATCCCGATGGTCACCCGAAGCCACATAAACTTCACACCCGATGACAGGTCGGACACCAGCATCGATCGCGGCTTTGTGGAACTGGAACGCACCAAAAAGGTTGCCGTGATCTGTCACCGCCACAGCGGACATTCCGAGACGAGAAACCTGAGCTCCGAGGTCCGGAATCCGGATCGCAGAATCGAGCAGCGAGTAGTGGGTGTGAAGATGGAGGTGGACAAAGGGCGGTACTTCGGATCTTCGGCTCATGGCGCCATGATAGCGCGACCTGCCGGGTGCTGCTCGCCTGAGAGGATGGAGTCCTCACAAGGATCTCAGATGGCACATTCTGAACCCTTTTCTCTCGCAAAAATTCGCTGATTTTCAAAATCCTGATTGAAGGAAAACGACTGTGGAGCCTGAGAACCTTCCTGGATCAGGATCCTTCAGACAATTTCTCGGACACAAATATCTGAATTTTCCAATTCAAATCGAGAAAAATTTCCGATCAAAAATCGACATATTCCCTTGACAACATCAATAAACTGAGCCATTCTAAGTTCGAAAAGATGAAAACTCTTTCAATTTTTCGACGTGAATCCAGGCCAAATAACGGCGACCTGGATTCGCAAATTCGCGTCTACAGATCGCACGCTACACGTGCGATTTCTGAAGAACGATGGGAAGTTGCCGAGATTTTTATCGATCGCATTTTGAAAGTTGATCCTCAACATACCGAGGCGTGGCTCATGAAGGGCCACCTTCGACATCATTGTCGTGAAGACGAACAAACTGCGGTCGACTGTTATCGCAAAGTTATCAATCTTTGTGGTCCGGAATCTGTGCATCCCCATGCGCAAAGGGCTCGCACTTCCCTCGGCAGATTACTCGCTGTCTGGAGCTAATCCTCTGGCACTGCGCTGCTCGAGCATTGCATTTCAGTCACTTTCCAATCGGCCTTTCGCTTTTGATCAACTGAGAGTTTTCGAAATTCCGAATTCCTAATTCCTAATTCCTAATTCCTCTACTTGCCGTGCTACTCTACGCGGATGAAGGCGACGGTCAGCTCGCTCAAGCAAGCACGACAGATCCGACAGGTGTTTGGCCCGGTGCTCGACAGGCTCGATGAGGTCGAGAAGTTTTTTGACCGGGAGTTCAAGGCCGCTCAGCCGATGGTCCGCGACGTCGCAACCTATGTTCTCGGAAGCGGAGGCAAACGGCTACGGCCCGCTCTCGTGCTGTTGGTCAGCAGAATGCTCGGTTACAAGGGTGAGCGGGACGTTCGCTATGCCGCGGTGCTCGAAATGATCCATACTGCCACTCTGATCCACGACGACATCATCGACGGGTCCGATCTTCGGAGGGGACAACCGACCGCCAACAACACCTGGGGCAATCAGACGACCGTGCTGGTGGGTGACTGGCTCTATACCCGCACCATGGATCTATGTCTCGAGCTCGGCGATGTCGATGTCATGCGGGTTCTGACGTCGGCCACTCTGAGAATGACCGAGGGCGAGATTCTGGCCGATCGTGTGCGGGGACGACTCGATGTCGATGAGAGCACCTACATGGACATCACGCAACGCAAAACTGCAGAGCTTTTCGCTGCCGCGTGTGCGCTGCCAGCGCTCTTCCAACCCGCGACCTTGCACCTCACCGAAGGCCTTCTTGAGTTCGGGCGCAGCGTCGGCATCTCCTTCCAACTCGTGGATGACCTGCTCGACTTTACGGCTGTACGATCCGACCTCGGCAAACCTGTGATGGCAGATCTACTCGAGGGTCGCGTCACCCTACCGATCATCCTCCTCCTGAAGAGAGTCAATGATCGGACCCGCGACAGGCTCGCCGAGGTGGTCGCGAAAGGCTCATTCGACGCCATTTCGGAGGAAGAAGTTCTGCAAATGGTGCGCACCTCCGGGGTACTCGACGAGGTCCGCCAGCGTGCCTATGCCTATGCAGCTGACGCTGCAGAACGGGCGCAGGCCTTTCCGCCGGGAAATGAGCGCAATGCGCTGATTCATGCCAGCCAGCTACTCCTCGATCGGGGCGTGTAGCGCGTCACACACTTGCCCTGAGGCTTGAGGCTTGAGGCTCGACTGCCTGAAGAAACCCCGGTCCCAGCTTCAGCAACGTTGTAACCGCAAAGACGCAAAGAGCGCGAAGACACCCAAAATATTTCTTTGCGGCTTCTTTGCGCTCTTTGCGTCTTTGCGTTTCCAAAGTTGTATCGGTCAGGCTAAGGGTAAAAGAAGTGCGTGCCGACGAAGATCTCAGCAGGTGGGCTGTCGGGAGCGTCTAGAAGTCGACCGGATTGTCGGCGATGCACTCGAGGCCAGGAGGCGGTGAAGGGAGCCACTTACCGTCTGGTGGGCCGTCAATGGGGCGCCAGGCGGTAAACCGAAGGCGATTCGTCGCGCCCTGAGGATCGACCACGACCACCTCGTCCGGCAGATCGTTTTCTCCAAGAACCACGTCGACGCGGTCAACGCCGCCGGGCTCGCGCGGCACCAGGGTAAAACCTTTTTCGCCGAGATCGAGGACCGTGAATTGATCCACAGCACCTTGCGGATCAAGCACCGCCGCCAGCGGCACTCTCGCCCACTCGTCAACATCGAGATGGTGCTCGTCACAGCTCGGAACCTCGAGGTCGACGAGCCGCACCAGTCGTCCCTCGAGACCCATCATCTGGCCGGGTGGTTCCACTGCACGGAAGAGCGCGCGATCAGGGAATGCCACCACCACGACTCCGGAGACCTCATCTCCAGCTCCCATCCCGGCGGCGACGTACTCCTGTGAGTATTCTGCCTGCCAGGCAGGCTTTTCACGCAGAGCAGAGTTGAGGGCCTCCAGCGCAAGCATCCCCGGTTGCTGCGCTGCTATCCCAGAGGGGAAAACGACAGCGATAACCGCCATCGACAATGCTGCATTCTTCATGGAATATGAATCAGCCGTCGAGGCTGAGGGTGTTGATCGACCGGGCAACCACAAAAATCTTCTCGTTGTTGCTTTCCGGCGATGTTGGATAGAGGAAAAAGCCACTGTTCTCCATCCGGTACTCCTGTACGTGGCCGTGAATGATCTCACCGTCGAAGAATTCGACCCGCGAAGGTGCGCCGGGGGGCGGATCACCGATGACAGCACCGATCTGCAGCTCGGCCTCCCGACGACCAGGATCCTTGAGAAAAAAGACCGCTTTGAGTTCAGAGATGTTGACCTGCAATTTCTCGCCGCCTTGGGCCTCGGCCTCGACCGCGAAATCCAGGGGAGTGAATTCCCTCGTTAATACTGCACGGGTGAGGTGGCCGTCTCGAAACCTCAGCACTACCTCGGAACTGGACGACTCCTCCATCTGCACCCCCGGGAGGTCATGACTTCTTATTTCATGCTAGCCCGGATCGGCGGGCAGGTCCAGATGGGCAGAGCAGCTGCAGAGTGTTGAGTTATGAGTTTTGAGTTCCCAGCCGACCGGCCATTCGGCAGATATTCCTATCAACGCCAACGCCGTGCTCAGCCGTAAAGCCGTCCTGCCGTATAGCCGTATAGCCGTATAGCCTACGCGTAGGCGGACGCTAGTGCCTGAAGTGACGCCGTCGCGTCAACACCATCGCGACGCCAAGCTGGTTGCAGGCCTCGATGACCTGGTTGTCGCGAATCGATCCGCCGGGCTGGATGACGGCGCGCACACCAGCTGCATGCAACGCTTCAACACCGTCCGGGAAAGGAAAAAAGGCATCCGAGGCTGCAGAACTGCCGGCGAGATCGTGGTCCATCTCGGTCGCCTTGGCGACCGAGATCTTGGCAGCGTCGACCCGGCTCATCTGGCCGGCGCCGATGCCGATGATTCGATCCTCCACGCCGACCACGATGGCGTTGGAACCAACATGCTTGACCACGCGCCATGCCAACTCGAGAGCCCGCATCTCGTCTTCACTCGGCGCCCGCTCGGTCACGATCTCCCGCTCCTCACCCTCCCAACCAGTGTCAGACTCCTGAATCAGAAAGCCGCCGTCAACATCGCGAACCACCAGACCGCTGCCGTCGGCCGGTTGGGCTTCGAGTACCCTCAGGTTCTTTTTGCGAGTAAAAATCTCGCGCGCGGCTTCGTCGTAGCCGGGAGCAATCACAACTTCTGCAAACTGCTCCACGACCATCTCGGCAAACGCACCGTCCACCTCTTGGTTCGCCGCAATGACGCCGCCAAACGCCGATACCGGATCGGTCGCACGTGCCTTGCGGAAGGCCTCGGCCATATTGTCGTCAAGACCCACTCCACAGGGATTGGCGTGCTTGATCACAGCTACCCCGGCACCAGGGAGGTCCCACACCAATCGCCACGCCCCGGTGGCGTCGCCCAGGTTGTTGTACGACAACGCTTTGCCTTGGATCTGACGGGATCCGGCAAGGCCCGACGCGGGTTCGCCTCGCGCCAGCACGCCCCACTGATGGGGGTTCTCGCCGTATCGAAGCTCGACCTCGTGGCAGCGAAGGAGGGCTTCCGCGACCTCCGCGGCCGCCGCCGGTCTCTCCTCGCCCATCAGGCGAGGCAGGTGGGCCGCAATGACCGCATCGTAGGCCGCGGTGTGGCGAAACGCCTTGACCGCCATTCGGCGCCGGAAATCGCCATCCACCTTGCCCGCGGTAAGCTCGGCGAGAACCTCACCGTAGTCCGTCGGATCCACCACCACAGTCACCCGCGCATGGTTTTTCGCAGCCGCCCGAATGAGGCTCGGCCCGCCAATGTCGATGTGCTCGACCGCATCTTCGAGGTCGGCGTCGTCCCGAGCCACCGTTTCGCGGAATGGGTAGAGATTGACAACCACGAGGTCGATATTGGGGATCTCCAGTTCTGAAAGCTCCGCTTCGTGTTCAGCGGTCGGCGCCGCCAGGATGCCGGCAAAGACCCACGGATGAAGGGTCTTGACCCGTCCACCCAGGATTTCCGGGAAACCGGTGTGTCTGCTGACCTCGAGCACCTCGCCTCCCGCATCGCGCAGGGCGCGGGCGGTGCCGCCGGTCGAGATGATCTTCCAACCGAGAGCGCGCAGCTCGAGTCCGAACTCGTCCAACCCGGTCTTGTCCGATACCGAGATCAATGCGATTCCGGCCATTCAATCCTCCAAGCGTGCTCCGAGAATTGGATTGTACACACCTCTTTGCGCCCTCGCGGAACTGAGCAGATACAAGATGCAGGATGCAGGATGCAGGACCACTCTTGTCCAAGACAGCGTCACGGGAAGCCGACTCAGATCTGACTGGCGGAGGCATTGCAGCGGCAGGTGCAGTGGCAGCCACCAGCGACAGCATCCAGTCTGACTGGGATATATAACTGAAATCATGACCTTGGGTTGAGCAATCGCCAGGTCATGGCACGGACCTGATCGAAGGCCTTCATGACGTCACGGGCGGCTGTCTGACTGATCGCCCCGGCGTGCGCGAGGAGCTTCAAGTGGCTGTCGACCTCTTTGGCCGAGGCGTAGGCGATTCTCCAGTGGTTCGACCGGTCCCTTCCGACCCGGCCGTGCCCTTCTGCGAGGTTAGCTGGAACCGAGCTTGCCGACCGGATCACCTGATCGGCAATCGGCTTCAGAGGAGCGGGAACCCTCATCACCAGCTTGATCGCGATTCCTGCTGCTTCGAGGGCTTTCGTATGGGCAATGAGGTTTGTGTTCGTGGCGGCGTTGGACATGGTCACCTCCGGGTCGTTACTGGCGCGCAGGGCGCGCCGTGACTCACCCTCACCAGCCAGTGGCCGTAAGCCAACCACCCTCACTCTCGAAGACCCCCATCGCAACGGCCACGGATGGCTGCTGAGGGCGAGTTCATCCCCTATTTGTCGTCCCGAAGGTAATCTTGGCGGCTCATCGACCCGGAGGTGGCCATGCCGCCGCTGAACCTGCGCACTGCCCCCGCCCGCTGTCGCTGTTTTCTTTCGCTGTTTCCTGCCGCTGTCGCGAATCTGCGCGCTCCGGGGGCTTTCACGGAAAATCTGACGCCAGATCCGGGGTTGACACCCCGGGCTATCCATCTGTCGCCGCTTTGCGGCTCGGCGTGGTGCTGCACCCGACGCGGGCGCTGATGGCTGGCGCTGTTCCCTGCCGCTGCCCCCTGATTGCTGCCGCTGCCGTCTGTGGATTTGTTTTGGACAGCAGTGATGCAGGATGCAGGATCCGCCCGACCACCCAAACTCAACGGCCATACGGCTATGCGGCTTTACGGCGAATCGGCTGAGCTCAGCGTCGGCAATGAAAGTAGTAGGCTCCGTATTCCCGAATAGCCGTCTTCCCGAATAGCCGGTCTGGGTGGGCGGCGGGTGACTGCTACGATACCGCCATGAAATTCCATACACGACTCATCGTCGCCTTGGCGCTCCTGGCCGTATCGTGCTCCCCCACCGGAGCGCCGGAGCGCCCCGCAGACACAGTCATCATCGGGATCCAATCAGACATCCAAAGTTGGAATCCGTTTCTGGCCGAGGACGCTACCAGCGAGGAGATATTGACCCTCATCTATCCTTCGCTGGCGATCGAGCAGATCGACTACCAACAACACCCGCCATCTTTCAACCCATCACTCGCAGAGTCGTGGGAGTTCTCTGAGGATGGCCTGAACATGACTTTCAAGCTGCGGGCTGATGCCGTCTGGAGCGACGGCGTTCCGGTGACTTCTGATGACCTGCTCTTCAGCTGGAAAGTGCAGACATCGGATATCTATGGATGGCTTTGGTCCGATCTCACCGACAACATCGAGAAGGTCGAAGCGCTCGATGCTCGAACCGTTCGCTACACCTTCACTCACCGCTATCCGTACCAACTGATGGACGTCAATGACGGACCTATCGTCCCCTCCCACGCGTGGGAAGGGATCCCGTTCAAAACCTGGGAGGACACCGACTGGAGCGAGCACGTTCTGTCGGCCGGACCCTTCCTGCCCGGTGCGCACACACCGCAGCAGGAGATCGTCCTCGAACGCAACCCGCGCTACTTCCTGTCTGAGCACCCACGGTTGGCGGGCGTCATTTTTCGCATTGTCCCCTCAAAATCCGCCCTATTCACCCAGCTGCTGGCCCGAGGCATCGACCTCGTCAACGACATCCCTCCGGCGGAGGCGACTCGGGTTCAGTCCAATCCTGATCTCGAGTTGAGAATCTTTACGGACCGTTCCTATACCCACATTTGTTGGAACCTTGAAAACGATCTCTTTGCCGACCCAGTCGTGCGCCGCGCCCTCGGCCTCGCGATCGATCGACGTGCCCTGATCAACGTTGTCTATAACGGTTTTGCGCAACCTTCGGCGGGGCCGGTACTTTCCACGATGTGGGCCTTCAATCGAGAGCTCGAACCTCTCCCCTTCGACCCGACCGCGGCGGCCGAGCTGCTCGCTGAAGCCGGCTGGAAGGACAGCGATGACGACGGCCTGCTCGACCGAAATGGACAGGTCTTCTCATTCGAAATACTGGCGCCCGCGGAGAGCGAGGTTCGCCAGGACGTCGCGCTGATGATCGAACGGGACCTCGGCCACATCGGCATCAAAGTTGTGCCCCGTCTGATCGAATGGGGCGCGGTTCAGGCGGCCATTTCAGAGGGTGACTTCGAAGCCTTCGTCAACCGCTGGATTGAACCCACCCAGGTGGACCTCGAGGGAATCTGGCGCAGCGCGCCACCCGACACTCCGACATTCAACTTCGGCCACTACTCCAGCCCCGAGGTTGATCGCTTACTTGACGAGGTCGCGGCGGCACCCGACTTCGCAAGCCAAAAACCGTTCCTCGACCGCATTCAGGAGATTATCGCCGCCGACCAGCCCTACACCTTCCTGGTCGAAAACGTCCGCCTCGTCGGCCTCGATTCGCGAGTGCAAGGAGCGGACATCAATGATGCGACGATCTACTTCAACGTCGATGAATGGACGGTTGCGCAGTAGACCCTCCCCGTACCCGATGATCAGATGCAGGATGCAGGATGCAGGATCACTCTTGTCCAAGACAGCGTCTCGGGAAGCCGACTCAGATTTGACTGGCGGAGGCATTGCAGCGGTAGGTGCAGTGGCAGCCACCAGCGACAGCATCCAGTCTGACTGGGATATATAACTGAAATCATGACCTTGGGTTGAGCAATCGCCAGGTCATGGCACGGACCTGATCGAAGGCCTTCATGACGTCACGGGCGGCTGTCTGACTGATCGCCCCGGCGTGCGCGAGGAGCTTCAAGTGGCTGTCGACCTCTTTGGCCGAGGCATAGGCGATTCTCCAGTGGTTCGACCGGTCCCTTCCGACCCGGCAGCTATCTCGCCCGTTGAACGACCCGGAGGTGATCATGCCGGCGTCACGGGAAATCTGACGCCAGATCCGGGGTTGACACCCCGGGCTATCCATCTGTCGCCGCTCCGCGGCTCGGCGTTGTGCTGCCCCCGACGCGGTCGCTGATGGCTGGCGCTGTTTCCTGACGCTGCTCCCTGTCGCTGCCGCTGAATACTGCCGCTGTTAACTGTCGCGGTCGCCCGCGCCTTGGACAGCATCAGTTGGTTGAAGGGAACCTCGCCTTGGAAAGGCCGAAAACCGACCCGTAACCCTTGTGTTATCAGATGGGCAACGTCACCTGTGGATTTGTTTTGGACAGCACTGATCGTGAATCCAGAATCGAGTATCGGGCGGGCGGGTAGGTTCCCCGCCTATAATCCAGTAGTGACCTCGCAACTCTACGAGATCGTGTCATGAGAAGGATCGCCCTGAGACGCCTCGCTGCTCTCGTGCCACTGGTATGGCTGGTCGCAACTCTGACCTTCGTGGTCGTGCAGGCGGCCCCGGGGTCCTATGCCGACACCATCGATAACCCCCGCCTCTCACCCGAGACCCGCGCCGCCATCCGGGCCCACTACGGCCTCGACCGATCGCCCGGGGACCAGTACCTGAGCTGGCTCCGAGCAGTGGTGACCGGCGACCTCGGGACCTCGTTCCTCTATCGGGAGCCGGTAACAAAGGTCCTTTCCAGAGCGCTGCCACCGACGCTGCTCCTCGCCGGCAGCGGCCTTTTGCTGACCCTGGTGCTCGGACTTGCGCTCGCTCTGGCGGCGGTGAGACACCCTGACGGTTGGGCCGATCGGATCATCACCGTCCTCAGTCTCACGCTCTACGGAGTGCCGTCGTTCTGGCTCGCCGGGATGCTGATACTCGTCTTCAGTGTGTCCCTCGGCTGGTTCCCGGCGTCGCACATGCACTCGGTGGACGCCACCCGCCTCGGTGGCCTTGCCTCGTTGGTCGATCTCCTCCACCACCTGTTTCTGCCGGCCATCTGCCTCGGTTTGGTCGGGGCCGCCGGAACCGCGCGCTATGTCCGCGCCACTCTCCTCGATGTCCGCTCCTCGCGGTTCATGCTCGCGGCCCGTGCGCGCGGCATCCCGAACCATCGTCTGCTGCTGGTCCACGCCCTGCGACCCGCCCTGTTGCCGGTGGTCACCCTTTTCGGTCTGGCGCTGCCGGTGCTCGTCTCAGGCTCGGTGGTTATCGAAACAATATTCTCGTGGCCGGGGATGGGCCAGGTCGCGTTCAACGCTGCCCGCGCTCGCGACATCCCCCTGATCCTCGGCGCCACGTTGATTGGCGCAGCCGCGGTAATCCTCGGCAACCTGGTTGCAGACCTCCTCTATTCGGTCGTCGATCCGCGGTCGCGGGTGGAACAATGAAGACCCAGAGACGGCTGAGCTGGGGTGTCGCCGGCCTCGGCGTCCTCGTCCTCGCCTGCAGCCTCGGCCCGTTCCTGCTAACCGATACCGGCGCCGGCGATCCATTGCACGCTTCACTGTTGCCGCCCCTGACCCGGGTGACCATTCTCGAACTTACCGACGGTCGAACCCTGATGGCGCCCGAAGTGACGTCCGAGAGCGGCCACTATCAGATCCTCGGCCCAAGGAGCACGTCGTCAATCCAAGCGGAAGAAATTGCGGCGCAGACCGAAGCTCGTCTGTGGCTGGGCAGCGACCGCTTCGGCCGTGACGTCCTGCGGCGGCTGCTCGAGGGGGGCCGGATCTCGGTCGCTGTCGCTGCTCTCGGCGTCACTCTTGCGCTCGTGGTTGGACTCTTCGTTGGGCTCGCCGCCGCCACCGGAGGCCGGGTTGCGGACGCTTTGCTCATGAGGACTGTCGACGCGTTGCTTGCCTTTCCACTGTTGTTGCTACTGATCCTGCTGTCCGCGCTGTTCAGACCGGGCCCTGTCGTTTTGATCGCAGTGCTCGGCCTGAGTTCCTGGATGGGTCTGGCCCGGCTCGTTCGCGGCCAGGTCCTGTCGCTGCGCACCCGTAGCTTTATTCAGGCCGCGAGGGTCGCAGGAACCCGCTGGCCCCGTATGTGGACCCTCCACTATCTTCCGAATCTCAAGGCGCCAGTGGCCCAGGACACGGCCCTGCAAATGGGCAACCTTGTCCTCGCCGAGGCCACTCTGAGCTTCCTGGGCCTCGGGATTCCGGCCACCCTGCCGAGTTGGGGAGGCATGGTCGCCGAGGGCCAGCGCGTCATGCTCGGCGGCTGGTGGCTGTCGGTCTTTCCCGGTCTCGCGATCACCGCTCTGGTCATCAGCCTCGCCCTCATCGGCGACGGTCTGCAACAATCTTCCAAAGCCAGTACGTGAGATCGTTGAACGTTGAGAGAAGGAGAAAATGAGACCTCTCTCTGCAATCAGTTTTGAGTTCTCAGTTTTGAGTTTTGAGTCGTCCGCCCTACGCGCCCGGAAGACGGTGGGATGAGATCTCAAAATTCATACCTCAAAACTCAACACTCCCGGGTTCCGTTACCTCTCTTCCCCTCTGCTTTCCTCCGCGTTGGCGAAGTGAGCACAGGAAATGTTCATACGTGAGTGCTACCCTGCGACGATGAAAACGACTCTTAGTTCGTGGCGTGTCATCACAACTATCATCCTGGGCGCGGCCGTGATCGCGGCTGTTCCCGCGGGCAGCGAGGAGCGGCCAATGAATGACGAGATTGCCGCCGCGGCAAGCGCGATCGAGCTGCAGCTGATCGAGGCGAGGCGCTGGTTCCATCAGCACCCCGAACTTTCCAACCGCGAGGAGAAGACAAGCGCCGAGATCGCCCGTCGTCTCGAAGCGATGGGATACGACGTGCAGACCGGGGTTGCCCATCACGGAGTTGTCGCAGTTCTCGAGGGCGCCCACCCGGGCCCGGTGGTCGCGTGGAGGTCTGATATCGACGCGCTTCCGATCCATGAGCAGGTCAACGTGCCGTACCGCTCGACAAACGACGGTGTCATGCACGCCTGCGGCCACGACATCCACACGACGGTCGGTCTCGGTACCGCCGACGTATTGATGAAGCTCAAGGATCGGCTGCACGGGACGGTGAAGTTCATTTTCCAACCGGCCGAGGAAGGCCCGCCAGTCGGCGAGGAGGGCGGCGCCGCGTTGATGATCTCGGAGGGCGTCCTCGAAAATCCGATGCCGGAAGCGATCTTCGGGCTGCACGTGATGCCATTTGCCGAAGCCGGAAACGTTGGTCTGCGGCATGGTGGTTTGATGGCGGCAGGCGACCGTTTCACCGTCACCATCCACGGGCGCATGACTCACGGCTCGGCCCCCCAGGATGGCATCGATGCCGTCTACGTCGCTTCCCAGGTCGTCAACGCGTTGCAGGCCATCGCCTCGCGCGAGGTAGATGCCAGGAAAGCGCTGGTCGTGTCGGTCGGCACGCTCAACGCCGGCAACCGTTGGAACATCATCGCCGACAAAGCGGTCCTCACCGGTACGGTGCGCACCCTCGACCCGAAAGTCCGGGCAGAGATTCCCGAACGATTCGAGCGCGTTGTCGCCGCCATCTGCGAGGCCAATCGCGCCACCTACGAGCTCGACTACGAGCGGATCGCACCGGTTGTCGACAACGATCAACGACTTACGGCGTTTGCCGGGAAGTCCCTGGCCGACAGTCTCGGTTCGAAGCACGTGCTGAAGGTCGATCCGATCATGGCCGCCGAAGACTTTGCCTACTTCCAACAGCAGATACCCGGGGTGTACTTCTTCCTCGGTGTCGCCAACGCCGCCGAAGGCTGGACCGACTACGTCCACACGCCAACCTTCCGGCCCGACGAAGCGGCCATCGTTGCCGGAGTCAAAGCTGCAGCGTCGTTGCTCGCAGACTTCACATCGAAGGACCCCCTCGATCTCGATTGATGAAGGTCCGAACTGCAATCGTCGGCGGCGGAATCACTGGGCTCGCGACCGGCGCCTGGCTCGAGCGCGATCACGGAATCCGGGACTATGTGATCCTCGAAAAGTCGAGCAGGGCGGGCGGCAAGATCCGCTCAGAACTCGATGCCGGGTTCACTCTCGAGTGGGGTCCGCAGGGCTTTCTCGATAACGCCCCCGACACCCTCGAGTTGGCCACGGCGCTGAGGCTCGATGACGCCATCATGCGGGCCGACGAAGCGGCCGCCGACCGTTTCATTTTGCGAGACAGGGAAGCTCCGCCGGGTCGAAACCTCGCCTCCCGCCTTCATGCTTTCCAGTGTGTTGCCCCTGCGCGGACGCCTCCGCCTGCTCGGCGAACCGTTTGCGTCGCCCCACCCAGGTCACGACGAGACGGTCTTCGAATTCGCCAGCCGCCGCATCGGGCGACAGGCGGCGGAGGTCCTGGTCGATGCGATGGTCACCGGGGTCTTTGCCGGCGATTCCCGAAAACTGTCACTCGCCGCCACCTTCCCAAAGATGGCAGCCATGGAATCCGAGCACGGTTCGCTCACCAAAGCCCTGTTTGCGAAGATGCGGGAGGCGAAGAAGACCGGATCCCGTTCCGCGGGGCCGGCCGGACCCGGCGGGACTCTGACGACGTTTTCCAGCGGCATGGTCCGGATAACCGACCGACTTGCAGAAAGAGCCGGCGAAAACCTGCTCCTCGAGCGTCCGCTGCAGACGCTGGAGCGAAAGGGACCGATGCACATTCTGAACACCGACGAGGGAGCCATCGAGGCCGAGACTGTGCTCCTCGCCCTGCCTGCCGATCGAGCTGCGCGGCTGATGACGAGCCTCGCGCCGGATGCCGTCGAGGCGCTGAACGCAACCCCAACCGCGCCGATCGCAGTCGTGATGCTCGGGTACGACGACAAAAACGCGTTCGGCCGCCCGGTCAACGGCTTTGGTTTTCTGGTTCCTCGCGGCGAAGACGACACCCTACTCGGTACGCTCTATTGCCACGACATTTTCCCGGACCAGGCCCCCGATGGGTCGCTGTTTCTCCGCGCAATGGTTGGTGGTGCCAGATCGCCGGAAGCAGTCGGATTCGATGACGACACTCTGGTTGATCGGGTACGGGCTTCGCTGAAACAGGTTTTTGGGGCCGATCCGGAGCCGGACCAGGTATGGATCGTGCGCTGGGAGCGGGGCATCTCGCAGTACACCGTCGGCCACCTCGACAGAGTTGCCGCTGCGGAGACAGCGGCCGGGAAAGCGGGCATCGAACTCGCCGGCTCACCCTACCGGGGAGTCTCGGTGAACGATTGCATCAAACAAGCACGGGCGGCTGCGGCTCGCCTAGCTGAACACCTACGCTGACAGTCATCAGATGCTCGATGCTCGATGCTCGATGCTGCGATTCAAAGCGCTTCTCGCTTCGGTGTGTCAGGTGCCACCTTCACAATTGTCAGCAGCGCGCTCGGGACATCAGGGCGCCGATGACAATTGTGAAAGTGGCACCGGTGTCGCCGAAGCTGCAACGCGCGCCAAATCGTGCAGACCTTGGTGGATCTAGTATCGAGAATCGTCGTCAATGCGAAGCATTGATGACCAACGCGGCTACCGCGAGCCAGACCACGACGCAGACGAGCAGAGGGCGGTCTGTGAGGAGGGCTTTGGTCGGGCTGCCACCGAGCTCGTGGCGGTGGAGCAGGTAGAGATATCGGAAGAGGCCATACAGCACGATCGGCACGGTCGCCAGCAAGCCTTCCGATCCGACCTTGGCAACGGTTTCAGGGGCCACGGTGTAGAGGGCATAGGCCACTACCGTCGCACCGAGCACAACGCTGATTGCCTGGTCCACCATCGGCAGGGTGTAGTGACCGAGGACCACCCGATGGGTACCAGCCTCGCGACCCAACAGGACGAGCTCCGAACGACGCTTGCCAAGCGCCAGGTAGAGTGCGAGCAAATAGGTCACCACCAGAATCCAGCGCGACACGGGGACGTCAATCGCCACTGCACCGCCGACGACCCGAAGCACAAAGCCAGCCGCAACGACCAGCACATCGAGGAAGACAGCCCGCTTGAGGAGCGCCGAGTACAGCAGCACCAGGGAGACGTAGGCCGCGAGCACCGCAGGAAACCAGCCGCCGAGCCAGACCGATACGAACGCGGCCGCGACCAACAGAATCACCGCCGCGACCAACGCCGTCGTCACCGAGACCTCGCCTGAAGCGATGGGGCGATTCAGTTTGATCGGGTGCGAACGATCGGCCTCCCGGTCGATCACATCGTTGACCAGGTACACGGCCGAGGAGGCGGCACAGAACGCGGCAACGGCGAGCAAGGTTCGCAGCCAGGCATCGGGATCGCCAACGAGCCCCGAAAAAACGATCGGAGCGAGCACGAAGCCGTTCTTGAGCCACTGCTCTGGCCGCATGCTACGGATGATTCCGTTCACAGTTCTATTCTATCGCGTGCCCGTTTCCGTGCCCGTTTCCGTGCCCGAATGCGCTAACGTTTGATTTTGTTACAGTGTTCTGACGCTACGACACAATCGAGAGGGACCACTATGACCGACGACACCAACAAGCTTTTGCCCCCGAAACCGGAGATCGCCAAAGGAGCCCACATTGGGTCGATGGAGGAGTACGAACGCCTCTACCGGCTTTCTCTCGACGAGCCCGAGAGTTTCTGGGCACAGCAAGCCGAGCGGCTCACCTGGTTCCACCCGTGGAACACTGTCTTTGACCACGACTATGAGAATGTGGACTTCGGCTGGTATCTCGGTGGTCGCCTCAATGCCTGCTACAACTGCGTCGACCGACACCTCCACGAACGGGGCGACCAGGACGCGATCATCTGGGTCAAGGACGAACCTGGCGAGTACGAGCACATCACCTACCGTCAGCTCAAGCACGAAGTGAGTCGGGTTGCCAACGTCCTCCGGTACCACGGGGTCCGCCGGGGTGACAGGGTGTGCATCTACATGCCGATGATCCCGGAGCTCGCCTACACGATGCTCGCCTGCGCCCGGATCGGCGCTGTCCACTCGATCGTTTTTGGTGGATTCAGTGCCGAGTCCATCCGTGACCGCATCATCGATGCCGGAGCCAAGTTGGTGGTGACCGCCAACGAAGGGCGGCGCGGCGGGCGGCGGCTGCGCCTCAAGGAGACCGTCGATCGGGCGGTCGAGGGCCTGCGATGGTCAAAACCGTGCTCGTCGCCCGCCGAACCGACACCGAGGTCGAGATGAAATCGGGCCGAGACTACTGGCTCGACGAGGAATGTCGCCGGCAGCGTTCTACCTGCACCTACGAGTGGATGGGTGCGGAGGACCCGCTCTTCATTCTCTACACCTCGGGTTCGACCGGCAAACCCAAGGGCGTGCTTCATACGACCGGCGGCTACATGGTCTACGCCGCAATGACCCACGAGCTGGTCTTCGACTATCACCCTGGTGACATCTACTTCTGCGCCGCCGATGTCGGCTGGATCACAGGGCACAGCTACATCGTGTACGGCCCTCTGGCCAACGGCGCCACGACAGTGATGTTCGAGTCGCTGCCGACCTACCCCGATGCCGGTCGCTACTGGCAGGTCGTCGAAGACCTCGGGGTCAACATTTTCTACACGGCGCCGACCGCTCTCCGGGCCATTGTGTGTTCGGGAGACGAGTACGTCACCAAATACTCGCGTGACTCCCTGCGGGTTCTCGGAACCGTAGGTGAGCCCATCAACCCAGACACCTGGATCTGGTACCACGACGTCGTCGGCGAAGGCCGCTGCGCAGTCGTCGACACCTGGTGGCAGACTGAGACCGGCGGCATCTTGATCACTCCCTTGCCGGGCGCCACACCCCTCAAACCCGGTTCCGCGACCCTCCCATTCTTTGGAGTCAAGCCGGTGCTGGTGGATGACAAGGGCGCCAGACTCTCCGAGGTGCGAGGCCATGGCAATCTCTGCCTCGAGCGCACCTGGCCCGGCCAGGCGCGGACCGTGTGGGGAGACCACGAGCGTTTCCACGAGACCTATTTCACTCGTTTCCGAGGCCTCTATTTCACCGGTGATGGCTGCCGAAGAGACGAGGATGGCTACTACTGGATAACTGGCCGTGTCGACGATGTGATCAACGTTTCGGGTCACCGCCTGGGCACCGCCGAGGTCGAGAGCGCGCTGGTCGAGCACGAATCGGTCGCCGAAGCCGCGGTGGTCGGTTTCCCGCACCCGATCAAGGGCCAGGGAATCTTCGCCTATGTGTTCCTCAACGACGATGTTCGGGGGACCGACCCCAACCAGCTGATCGGTGCGCTCAAGGAACAGGTACGCCATGTCATCGGGCCGATTCGCGACCCCAGATGAGATCCTGATTGTACACGCGCCTCCCGAAGACCCGTTCAGGCAAGATCATGCGCCGAATCCTGCGTAACATCGCGGCGGGAGAATATGAGACATGGGCAATGTGACGACGTTGGCAGATCCGTCGGTTGTCGAGGCCCTGATCAAGGCGCATAAGGAGAAGACCACCGCGAGTTGACAAGGGCGGGATAAAAACGCCGTTTTGTGGTGCGGCCGTCCCGGCTCACTTCATTGACGACCGAGGAATCGTGCGGGCGGGACGCCCGCACCACAAAGGGGACCGCATATAGCCGCCCCAACGAACGCCGCCGGATGACGCCACACTCCAGGTCAGGTTAGGATCGTCGAGGAGGTCTTGTGGCAGGACACAACGGTAAAGGCCCGACATTCGACGACGAACTGAGAATCTCTCTTCAATTCCCCCGCCCCTTCTACGAGGATTGGGAACAGGCAGCGAAGAAATCACTGAGGGGCCGCCCACTGTCTTCGCTCGAGGTCACGACCCCCGAGGGCCTGGTGATCAAACCCCTCTACACCGCCGAAGATGTTCCCGTCGACACACCGGAAAGAAGCGTAACGCGTCACCACTCGGCCGAGGTCGCCTGTCCGGTCGATCTCCGCGACCCCAAAGGAACAATCGGGAGAATCGTCGAAGCCGTGGACCAGGGTGCCGACTCGCTGTGGATCTGGGTCGATCGCCGCAGCAGCAGCTGGGGGAAATTGACGGCAGGGGCTTTTGCTCTTTTTCAAGAGGCCGCCGATGGGGCTCCGATTTACCTCGATGCCCGTGGTGCGGCGCCGGCGCTTGCGGCTCTCCTGATTGCCTCGACACGGCGTCTTGACAGCGGTTTTGAAGATCTCGTCGGCGGATTCGACATCGACCCGCTTGGCGTACTCGCCGCCGATGGCAAGCTCCCGACAAGTCTCGCCGGAGCATTTGACCTGATGGCCGAAAGCCTGCGTTGGAATGAGGACTTCGCGCCACGAATGCGTACGGTAGCAGTTTCGCCCTGCCCCACGCCAGGGCCGGCGCCAACGCGGTGCAAGAGCTGAGCGTCATCATCGCCACCGGTGTCGCGTACCTGCGGGCGATGGAACAAAGGGGCCTTTCGCCCGACATCTTGTGCCGGCGCCTCAGATTCGTCACCGTCGTGGGCCGAGATCTCTTCATGGAGACGGCCAAGCTGCGCGCCCTGCGCGCGCTGTGGAAACGGGTTACGGAAGCATCCGGCATTTCGACCGGAGCGGCAACGGTCCCGATCCACGCGGTCGCCTCACCGCGTTGTTTGACCGTTCGCGATCCCTGGGTCAATATCCTCCGAGGCACCACTGCTGCCTATACGGCGGCTATCGGCGGGGCTGATGTCGTCACCGTCCTACCCTTCGACTCGCTCGCCGGCCGTTCCGGCGAACTCGGCAGGCGCCTTGCGATCAATACCAACGCCATTCTGCGTGAGGAGAGCCACATCGACCGGGTCAGCGACCCGGCCGCGGGCAGCTACATGGTCGAAAAGCTGACCTCCGACCTCTGTCACGCCGCCTGGGAAGAGTTCCAGCGCATCGAGGGGACCGGCGGAATGGTAATCACCTTCGATCCGGAGCCCTTGCTCGGGAACTCGCCGACTCTCTGGCCAGCAAACGTCGAATGGTCGCGACCTTGCGCGACCCTGTGACCGGTGTCAGCTCCTTTCCGAACCTCGAAGAAGAGCCCCTCCAAAGCCTCGCGCGAAGAGAGATCCCAGTCGATCGCCGGACGACGTGCCGACCGCAGTGCACCGCGCGGTAGGCGCCTCTATCGGTTCGTTCGAGGCCGGCCTCGATGCCGCACACGGCGGTATTTCGGCCTCCGACCTGGTCGATCTGTTGCAGGGCACCGACGATACCGACGACATTTCACCAGTAGCCGCCGAGCGGGAGGCCAGGCCATTCGAGGCTCTCCGGGATGCCTCGGACCAGCACCTGAGGGTAGCCGGCGTGAGACCGCGGGTCTTTGTTGCGGCGATCGGCACTCCCTCGGAAATCCGCGCGGTCACGACATTCGTCACCAATCTGCTCGCAGCCGGCGGCATGATCGCGGTCCTTGGTGAGGGTCTCGAAGGTCCCGAAGCCCTGGCTGCGGCTTTTGCCGCGAGCGGCAGCCGGGCGGCCGTTATCTGCGCCTCTCCGGAACAGGGGCCAGAGATCGTTCCGCTGCTGGCACGAGAAATCAAGGCGCTTCGCGGCCGTCGCGTCTTGTCGTCGGCAAACCCGGCCGCCTGGAACCGCGTGGCGAGAGGCCGGGGTCGACGGCTATATCCAGCGAAACTCGACGCCATCGCGCTGCTCACTGATCTTCACCAATCCGAGGGGGTGGGCCGTGACGAAACGGTCCCGGATTTCACAGCCATAGCCTTTGCGGCCGCAACCCACCGAATGGCATCTCAAGCAGACAGATCAGACTGGACCACCCCTGAGGGCATCGGGATAGCAGGCACCTACGGTCCGGCCGACCTCGAAAACGTGGACCACCTCAACGGCCTGCCCGGCATCGCGCCCTTTGTCCGAGGTCCCTACCCGACCATGTATGCTGCCCGGCCCTGGACGATCCGCCAGTACGCCGGCTTCTCCACCGCCGAGGACTCCAACGCCTTCTACCGCCGCAATCTCGCCGCCGGACAAAAGGGTCTCTCCATCGCCTTCGACCTGCCGACCCACCGCGGATATGACTCCGACAACCCGAGGGTCGGGGCGATGTCGGCATGGCCGGCGTGGCCGTGGATTCGATCCTCGATATGCGGGTGCTCTTCGACCGCATCCCGCTCGGACGATGTCAGCGTGTCGATGACCATGAACGGAGCGGTGCTGCCGGTGATGGCGCTCTACATCGTCGCCGCCGAAGAGCAGGGGGTGGCGCCGGAACAGCTCGCCGGGACCATCCAGAACGACATCCTCAAGGAGTTCATGGTCCGCAACACCTATATCTATCCACCCGAGCCGTCGATGCGAATCGTCTCCGACATCTTCCGCTACACCGCCGACAACATGCCCCGCTTCAACTCGATCTCGATCTCGGGCTACCACATGCAGGAGGCCGGCGCGACCCTCGATCTCGAGCTCGCCTACACCCTCGCCGACGGCATCGAGTACGTCCGCACCGGCATCGCAGCGGGCCTCGAGGTCGACGCCTTCGCCCCGCGGATTTCCTTCTTCTGGGCGATCGGCATGAACCATTTCATGGAGATCGCCAAGCTGCGCGCGGCGCGGTTGCTGTGGGCCGAGATCATGCGCCGCTTCGGCGCCTCGGATCCGCGCTCCCTGGCCCTGCGGACCCACTGCCAGACCTCGGGCTGGAGCCTGACCGCCCAGGATCCTTTCAACAACGTCGTTCGAACCTCGATCGAGGCGATGGCGGCGGCATTCGGCCACACCCAGTCGCTGCACACCAACTCGCTCGACGAGGCTCTCGCCCTGCCGACCGATTTTTCGGCCCGCATCGCCCGCAACACCCAGATCCAACTCCAGGAGGAGACCGGAATCTGCCGGGTCGCCGACCCATGGGGCGGCTCGTACTTTGTCGAACGGCTGACCCACGATCTCGCCCATCGAGCCTGGGACCATATCCGCGAGGTCGAACGGCTCGGTGGCATGGCCAATGCGATCGCCGCGGCCTGCCCAAACGACGGATCGAAGAGGCCGCGGCGCGCACCCAGGCGAGGATCGACTCGGGGCGCCAGACGATCGTCGGCCTCAACCGCTATCGATCCACTCAGAGGAGGAGATCGAGGTCCTCAAAGTCGACAACAGCGCCGTCTCGCGGCCCAGACAGCTCGCCTCGAAAGCTGAGCGCCGACCGCGACGCGCTCGCGTCGATCCGCGCTCTACGAGATCAAGCTGGTTGCGCGGACGACGAGAGGGCAATCTGCTCGCCCGCGGTCGAGGCGGCCCGCGCCGGGCCACCGTCGGCGAGATCTCCGACGCCCTGGAAGAATCTTTGGCCGCCACCGGGCGACCATCCAGGCCATCACAGGGGTGTACTCCCAGGAGGTGGGAGACAGCATGGAGGACGTCACAAAAGCGCGAGCCATGACCGATCTATTTGCCGAGCGCGACGGCAGGCGGCCGCGAATCCTGGTCGCAAAGGTCGGCCAGGACGGCCACGACCGCGGGCAGAAGGTGATCGCCACTGCCTTCGCCGACCTCGGTTTCGATGTCGACATCGGCCCCATGTTCACGACGCCGGAGGAGACCGCCCGCCAGGCGGTCGAGAACGACGTCCACGTGGTCGGCGTCTCGTCGCTGGCCGCCGGTCACCTGACCCTGGTCCCCGAGCTCAAACAGGAGCTCGAGAGGCTCGGCCGTGGCGACATCCTCATCGTCGTCGGCGGTGTCATCCCGCCGCAGGATTACGACGAGCTCGTGACGCGGGCGCCTCGTTCATCTTCGGCCCCGGCACCAACATCCCCGAAGCGGCAATCGAGGTCGTCGAGGAGCTCAGCAAGAGGGTTTGAGGTCTCAGCCAGGCACAATCGTCCCTCACCCTTCAACACGGGAGGGGATAAACCCCTCCTCTACGAATCTGGGAAGGGCGCCGAAAAAAACAATGTAGGGGCGGGGTTTATCCCCGCCCGACGCACCAAATACCGGCGACCACGCTAAGTGAGAGTACGCGTTAGAAGGCAGCCATACCCCCCACTCACCATTATTGAACCGCAAAGAACGCTAAGAGCGCAAAGAAAAATACCTTGGCCGCGATACGCAAAAGATCTTCTTGCGATGTCTCGCGTGCTTGGCGTCTTGGCGGTTGAAGTCGCGCTCAATCCTTCGATCGGGCGACCTTGAGCCTTTGGAACTTCATATAGGTTAGTGAGCGCCACAGCCACTCGAAGGGACCGAAGCGGAAATGCTACGAAGCCAGAATGGGCAGAAGACCAACAGGAATGCCCAAACCGCAACAACGATCATCGCCTGGCCGACCCGGCTGACGGAGCCATACAGCCCGAACCCGTGGCCGTAGAAGATGGTGGTACAGATGATGGTCTTGGAGGAGATAGCAACTGAGGGCCATTCGGCCGACCGCCGCGAGCGTTCATTTTTGCCCGGTCCCACCCGTGCCGTTGGCACACCAACATGACCACGCCGATCCAACCCGCAGCTACCAACAGGCTCGCCCAGTAGTTGAACTGGCTTCCGCCGAAGAAGGCCGAGTGGACATCCCAGTCGTGGTCGTCGCGGTCCAGAACGCCATAAAATACGATCGGCAATCCAAGCCGAAACCGAGGCTCGTCATGCGGATATAGAAACGCCGCGACCGCTCGGCGCTAAAGACACCGAGCTTGAAGAGCGCCATGCCAATGAGCATCAGCCCACCGGCCCTCCACATGTATTCCGTGAGGAAGTGGTTGGTCATCATGAAGGTGGTCGTTGCGCCGCGGTAGACGTGCTGCTCCGACCATCCACCGCGATAGGCGGCGACCTCGGCCTCGACCGCCTCCTGCGGCGGCGCCCACCACTTTACCCCACCTCGACCACCGCCTCCGGCGGCCAGTAGGGCATGGTGGCCTGCCAGAAGACGGCGATCAGGGAGCCGATTCCAACCACCACCAGACCGAGGACGATCAAAGTCACGTTGGAGCAGCGTCTGAACAGATAGATCAGCAGACCACACAGACCGTAGGTCCAGAGAATATCCCCGTACCAGAGGACGAGTCCGTGAACCGCCCCGAAGACGATGAGCCACAGCATGCGCCGGTAGTGGACCCCGGTCGCGGCTCTTGCCGGCAGCTTCGCGACGCCCGGCCATCAGCACCACGCCGGCGCCGAAGAGCAGACTGAATATGGTCATGAATTTGCTATCCGCCAGGAGGTGGCTCAGAAACCAGACCATGTAGTTGGCGCCGTGAAAGATCACCGTAGGCATTTGGGTTCAGGTAGGCGGCGCCGATCATCGAGAACGACTGCACGTTCATGATGAGGATGCCAAGGACCGCGAACCCGCGCAGCACGTCGATCGAGAGCGATCCTCTCGGATGCCTTCACCGGCCCTGATAAAACCGATGGCGTCGTTTTCGATGTGCTCACAACCTTGTCTTACGGGAAAGCCCCGCCCGGGTTCTGTCCCTCCCGGAACAAGAAGCAGCTCCTTCTCCTCTGGAACATCCGCACCTTCCGTCCAATCGAACCAATCGATCTCGGGCACGCTGGTGGGCTCGCTGGTCAATAACATGACCGCCCGGTTTCCGTCGGTGAACCATGGATCACCGGTCAGGTTCCCGCGCGGTTCCTCCGGCGAAACGAAGCCCACGCCGCCAACTCGCGCATAGGCCTTCAGCGCCTGAGCGTAGATAAAGTCCTGGACCAGCGCTGCCCGCGTTTCATCCACGTTGGGGTCGATACGGTGGGTGGTCAGGGTCTTCGATTTGGTGGTGATGCGGCTGCCGATGTCGCGGCTGATCTGGCCCATCATCACGGCCAGCCCTTGACGGTGACCGGTGCCAGCCAAAGCCGCAGATGGTTGCGGTAGTGGATGTTGGATCGTACCTTTTGCAACGCGATGTCCTGCGATCGGCCGTAGACATAGAGGCTGCTGACGGGTGAATATCGGTAAGCGCCGCCGAAAATTCCGAACAACCCGGTCTTCACCGCCGTGCCCGTGGTCATCGCTGCGGTCGGATCCCAGCCTGAACGGAGAAACGCCGGCCAGATCCCTTCCGCGTCCCCGATGATCACGAGATTCAGGGGATCGCCGGTTTTGCTGCCGTCGGCATTGGTCACGGTTGCCGGCTGCGCCTCGATCCACTCCAAAAAGTCTTCCGCTTCAGTAAAGTCGATGATCTCCTGGCCGGGGAAGAAGGCATCGTAGAGTTCGTCCCATACCAGCTTGTGGAAGTCGGCCTTGAATCCGGGGATCTCGTGACGAACTCGACGTCATGGCCTTGTGTTCGGAAAAGACCTCTGCCAGCACCCATCGAACGCCCTTGTTCAGGTTGGCAAAGACAAAACCCGAGACGGTTTCGCCCGGTGGAATTAGAAATGGCATCTGGTTCTCGTAATAGAACCACTTCTTCTCGTGGTTCGCCTCTTTGGACCAGGTCCAGGAGGTCTTCTGCGCGACCTCGAGCGGCGAAAAATATTCGGGGTCGATGCTCCTCGGCATGAACAGCATCTCGTCGTCGGTGTCGTTGGTGATCTCGAGCCACACCGGTTGGATCTTCTTCTTGTAAAGCTTGACGTCAAAGGCCGCCTTGGACTCCTCGGCAGTCAGCACGACCACCGAAACCGTGACGCCGTCCTTGGTCTGGGTCTCCGCCCGTTCCTTGAACCGACCTGGTCCATGGGGGTGGGGCTGAAGGTGCGCAACCGATGACGATTGTGAATACCGCGGCTAACGCGACGATTCTCCATAGGTTTTTCATGATTTGATCCTCCCTGAGGTGGTTTCCCCGAAGATACCACGGCGGTACCACCGAAACCCTATCCAACGCGGATCTTGAGTGAAGAATTATTCGAAGAAGGGCGGCATAGGTGCCGCCCCTGCAATTCTTCCCGAACCCTCAGTGGCACCAAGATGTAGGCCCGTGCATCGTATGATCGAAACGAATGGCACCCTGATGAATTCGCTCACCGATATCGACGCGCTTCTCGACGGAATACGAAACAACGACCGGGCTGCGCTTGGACGAGCGATCACCCTCGTCGAGTCGAACGGCTCCGGACGATCGGAAGCGGCTCAGGCTCTCCTGACAGACCTGCTCCCCGGAACAGGAGGAGGCCACACGGGTCGGCATCACAGGGGTGCCGGGGGTCGGCAAGAGCACCTTTATCGAGGCTTTGGCCTCGCCTGGTCAAAGACAGTCTTCGGGTCGCGGTGTTGGCCGTCGACCCGTCGTCGTCGATCTCGAAGGGATCGATCCTGGGCGACAAGACCCGCATGGAAAAGCTGGCGGCGTCCGACGACGCCTTTATCCGCCCTTCCCCCACCGGCGGCTCGCTGGGTGGCGTCGCCCGCAAGACCCGGGAGGCGATCCTCGTCTGCGAGGCGGCGGGCTACGACGTGGTCCTGGTCGAGACCGTCGGGGTCGGCCAGTCCGAGACCGTGGTCGCGGACATGGTGGACTTCTTCCTGCTGCTCAAGCTGGCGGGCGCCGGCGACGAGCTCCAGGGCATCAAGCGCGGCATCCTCGAGCTCGCCGACCTGGTCGCGATCAACAAGGCCGACGGCGACAACCTCGAGGCCGCCCAGCGCGCCCGGGCTGAATTTGAACGAGCCCTCGCTATCCTCCGCCCCCGGAGGACGGGTGGACTCCCCGTGTCGTGAACTCATCCGGTCAGACCGGCGCAGGAATCGACCAAATCTGGGAAATCATCACCGAGCACCACCGGGCATTTTCGGACTCCGGAGAGTTGATGAACCGCCGGCGGCAACAACTCCTCGACTGGATGTGGTCGTTGGTGAATAAGGGAGGCGCTAAACAGTTCGTGAACAACCCGGCGCCGCCGGCATGGTCAACTGGAAGCAGACGTGCTCGATGGCTCAACGACACCCACCTTAGCGGCGGCAAGGGTCATTGAAGCCTTCAAGGTCTAGGGTAAAGGGTTCAGGGTCAGGCCCAAAAAGCACCGCGAGGCGGACCTTCAGAACAGCGAGCAAACCGCTTCACGCTTCAACCTGTTCTATTTCCCCATTACCACGGCTGATACTGCAATCTGAGCAAAAAGATATTCGCCGCTCCCTGGTTCCTGGGGCTGGCGTAAATGTAATTGAACTCGATGCGGCTGGTGGCATTCACATACCAGTTCAAGGCGGCGCTGATATCGGTCATCTGTCCCCCCTCGATCTCGCCGTCGTCGAGATCGATGTTGGACACACGGGCAACGAGCTCCATTGCGCCGCCATTTTTTCTCTTGAACGGATTTCCTCCGCCGTACTTGGTATTCGGGCGCAGCCGGTCGAAGGTGCCGCTGTTGGTACGGTAGGGCCTGGACTCTCCGGTCAGAAACCACCCGACCTGGACGTAGGATCCCTGGAAATTGGGATCGCCGGCAAGCTGAGACGAGACCTTGCTCTGGATGAACTCCGCGGCCACCCACAGTGGCCCTCGCACGGTGGCAAAGTCGACACCCACGAGGTGAGGTGACTCGACTCAATGGAACTCGTGTCCACCAGATATTGAACAAACCGTGCCTCCGGCCGTGACCGATACCGCACCTCACCACTGGTCGGTGACCTTGAACTGATCGAAACACCGAAATGCGTGAGTGGCGACCCTCGTCCCGGTACATCGGTCGAAGCGTGAATCGTCCAGTCAGCGAAAGCGCCGAGGTACTGGCGTTGGAGTCGTTCTTCTGACCAAATGAGAATAACCCGGCCGCCCAGGTGAATCGTCCCTTCGGGCCGGAGTCGTGAACCATCGCGCCGATGTTGGAGCCCGGAGCGATTGTCTGCACCGGCAACGAGCGCTCCAAAAAACCGGTGTTGTACGAACTGGTTTGCCGTTCCAGACTGAAGGGCTCACTCATAAAACCGACCCGGAGCTTGCCGAGGTACTTCCCCCAGACCTCGAGGCCGCCTTCGGCGCCTTCGATCCACGCGCCACTGAAGCCCCAGTCGGGGCCGAGTTCGAATCCAACATTGAAGTTAAATTTGTTGAAGCGCCCGGCCGCTAAGACCTCGAAACGTCGGACACTGAAATCCGCCTCGATCGGGTGAAAAAACTCGTCGTACTTCTCGTTGCTTTGACCGGCGGTTCCGTCGAATTGAGCCTTCCCACCGAGCCTGAACTTGAGCCTTCCGTCAAACAGGCTGTACCTGGCGATCCCCCGCACCCCCTTGACGAAATTCTGCCACTTGGTTTTTGCCGGCTCATCCTCGATCTCGTCGAGATCGAACGGCCGGTAATCGGTGAAGGCCATCTCTCCGGGATTGGTCACGACCTCGCTTTTTGGAGTCTGTACGCCATCCTTCACGGGATCGGCGGCCGGACGTCTCGGACGGCGTTGCCGCGGGGCTTTCGGCTTCCTCCTCATCTTCGGAAGGTGTCGGTGCC
>CAVZOK010000031.1:0-37032 GCA_963776765.1 Candidatus Sulfomarinibacteraceae bacterium | reverse complement strand
GAGTGCGCCGCCCATCAGGAGCCCTCCTCGCCGCGACGGGCAAGGTGCCACTTTCACAATTGTCACCGGCGCGCTCGAGACGGCAGGGCGACAATGACAATTGTGAAGGTGGCACCGGTGTCGTCGATGCAGACCGCGCGTCTCACTGAAACGAAAGCCTGACAATCACCGGGTCGTGGTCGGAGGCGCGGTCGGCGGCAGGGAAATCGGCGTTGACGTGGACCATCTCAATCTCGGCGCCGGCCATCAGCGACTCGGTTGCGAGCACGTGATCAAGGACCTGCGAGTTGCCCAAATAAACATAGCTGTAACGATTCTCGAGCGGCAACCGTTTCACCAGGTCTTCAAGACCGACAGTCTCGAAAACGTCAAGTGCATCGCTGTTCTCGAAGTCGTTGAGGTCACCGAGCACGACGACGCTGATCGCTGGATCGTTTTTCACAATCCCTCTGACAAAATCCGCCACCACTCGAGCCTGCTCAGTTCGGCGCGGGCTCGAGCCCTCGATCCGTGGCTGACGCCGCCCGAAGATCGGATCATCGCCACCTTTGGATCTCAGGTGGAGATTGACCAGAATGATCGACTCGCCTGCGAAGCGGAACTCACCGACCAGCGGTTTGCGGCTCCCGCCGCGACCCTCCTCATTGCGGTTGAACGCAGGGTTCTCGGGTGCCACCAGCTCCGGGTTCCCCTCGCGATCAACAAATTCAACCCGCAAAGGATTGAAGAGAAACACATTTCTGATGTTGGCGCCAGGCTGGCCGCCATCGGCGTTATTCTCCGGATCGACGGACCGGGCCTCGTAAAGCGGCCCTCCGGCGCTCTCGATTGCAGCGACCAGACGCTCTAGGGTACGAGCGGCAGTCACCGTTCCGTCGTCTTCAGGGCCGGTGTCATCCTGCACCTCCTGCACCGCCACGATATCGGGCGCTCCAAGATCGTCCGCCAAAATCCCGGCCAGGTGCTCGTACTTTTCCTCCTCGGAACCCACCCACAGGTTCTCGAGATTGAAGGTCGCCACGGTAAGGTGCGTATCATCCCCGGTCAAACCGGTCGGCTTGTGGTCAAGTTCGTCACTACGGACATCCGGCAGCGGCTCGGTGTTGAGCAGCTTGTAGCTGCCATAGCTGTAGTGGAGCACGCCTTCTACCGGGCCGGCCAGCATGTCGCCGACCTTCAGATGTGGCGGCTCGGCCACCAGACGGTCATCGATGATGATCCGCTGCGGGTTGATGTTGTCCTCGAGCAATCGGATGCCGCCACGCTCCGACCTCAGCACCGCGGACTGCCCGGCGTCAGCCAAAACCACCACCTCGCCGTAGCGTGAGGTCGGCCCCACCACTACCGGCTTCTCGATCCGTACCAGCATGCCCTCCATGCTCTCGAAGGCATCCGCGGCGTAACGAGCAGGGTCAAAGGATTCGAACCTCGGAGAGGCCACATCCGGCTGCGGAATCATGACGCCGGCTTTGCCGATCACTACGGGACTCGGAGGATTCATAGAGTTCTGGTAGTCGATCGCCTCGAGCCCCGATGCCACCAGACGCGTGACCGGCAGCTCGAATCCCCAGGAGCGTTCCTCCACCCGACCTTCGAGGCGCACGAGATCACCCACATCGACCTTCGGCAGACCCTCGAGGGCTGTCACCAACAACCCTTCGGAAATCTGCGGATCATCGTCCCCGGGCTTCGTGTTCTGGATCCAAAACGCCTGCCCAGTACGGCTGCCGAGGATCGCTGTGACCAGGCCTTCAACTCGCGAGACGCATTGTCCGACCAACGGCGAAACGTGGCCAGGGCCCTGAATTTCGTGAATCCCCACCTCGCGACGAATCACCACCGGTGGCACCACTCCGGAGACCGCCAGGATCAGGATCTGGTTGGTCTGCACCGAGGGCTGGAAGTTGTTGTCCGAGATTAGAACCAACAACCGACGGCCGTCCGGTAACGAGGGTCCGAACGCCATGCCCTCGATGTTGTCGGGTTGCACACCGAGCTCGCCGATATCGACTATCAACTTCTTGGGCAACGGCACCGGTGCCGGACCACTGGTGTCACGAAGGCTGCCGATATCTCGAATGTCTGCCGCACCTTCGAGATCCACCTGATAGATCCGTACCGTGTTGCCGACTCCAACTGAGAACGAGCGCTCGAGGACCAAGAGCCGGTGATTGTCGAGCGCGAGTATCTCCGAGATCCCGTTGGTACGGAAGGCGGAGGCGGGACGCGGCTCGTCCGGCACCGGCCCGACCTCGTAGACATACTCGGCGACCGGCCGGTCGCTGGACAGGTCGATCACCAGCAACCGGGTTGGGCTGCCGACGTCAATATCGGCAGCAGGGCCATCCTGAAGGAGAGCATTCTCAGCGGCGACAAAGAGCCGGCTGCCATCCGGGCTGACGGCGAGCCCCTCGAAGCCGAGGTTGTCACGAACACCACGGGTGCCGCCGGCATCAGGCAGGAAGTGCTCCGGCAGGTCCTGAGTCTCCTTGAGAGACCCGTCGAGAGTGAATCGCCCGACTAGCGGGTCGATACCGCGGTGCGGGACGCCCTCGGAAGCCAGAAACAAAGTGCCGCCTTCATGGAGCGCGAGGGCCTCGGGATCGATGTCGCCACGCAAAAACGGCGCACCATCGGCGTTGCGCAGGAGGGTCGCCCCAATCACCATCGCCTCGGCATCCTCACCGTCAAACTGGATCTTGAGGGCGTAGAAGCGGGCCGGAGCGAGGCTGCCACGATCATCCGAGATCGCATAGAAGAGGTCGCACCCGGGGTCGTAAGTCAGACCCGACAGGCCGCCGACCGGAGTTTGGTCAACCTCGAGATCACCCGGCAAAGTCGTCTCGCTCAGAAGCTCGACGGTCAGGTCTCCCGTGGTGGCGCACGCCACAACGGCCGAAAGCAGCAGGAGGGCGAAGGTTGTCTGACGGGCCAGGCACAACCTCAATCGAAGGTCCATTCGAGCTCTTCGAGCATCTTCTTCTCCGCTGCCGAAATCGAAGCGACACCGAGAAAACCGCCGGCGGCTTCAGCGATGGCGCGGGCGCGACCCATAGTGCCGCTCTTGAGGTGCTCTCTGGAACGTTGGCCGAGAGAACCCTTGAGTTCTTCGATGTAGCCTTTCCAGACCTCGAGCAACATCACGTCAGGTTTGGTCTGCAGCCAATTCCTGAGAAGAGCGCAGGTCGGGCTGCCCTCCTCGACCCCTTGTTCGACGGCGGCCTTGATGATGGCGTCGCGTTCCTTCGGCTGGATTGCGCCATCCGCCCACGCCACCTCGACGAGGGGAACCAGGGAAAAGGCGATCAGGGTTTCGGGCTCGACCTCGAGATCGATAAGCGCATCGATGATCTCTTCGCTGTCGATATTGAGGTACTCCCGGAATTCCTTCTTCTTGTCCTCGCGGGCGGCCGCCTCACGGAGATCCCTGAGCAGCTTCGCATTTTCATTTGCGAAGAAGCTGTCCTCGAGTGCCCTGGCCTTTGCCTTCAATCCCTTGACGTGCTCGGTGCCTTTCATAGATACCGTCTCCTTCGACGCGGGGTGTTGGGGCGGCTCGTCTCGCCGCCGAGGGTGATTATGCCATGGATGCTGAGGCGAATTAGGAATTAGGAATTAGGAATTGAGAATTTCCATCCGCCCGCCCGTTGTTTTGAAGCTCTGACAGTTCCAGAACGGTGAGACCGCGTTCCTCGGAGGAGTCTGGACGCGTTAACCGGAGAGGCCTGGCATCCTCTCATGGGAGCGCGCTTTGAGATAGCCGCACTGAAGAAACACCGACGGAACGATTGATCGACGATAACTGCAGGCGGGCCTTCCGGCCCGGCGAGTGTTGTCCGGCGAAGCGCTTCACCTCGGACGCTGCCGCTCGCGCCATTCGGCAGTTACCACCTGGCCCGAGCGAAGCCGCACCGTGATCGCCGAACCGTCGTAGTTGCTCCACCGCAGGCTCACGACGTTTTCGCCCTCCTCGACCCGCAGAGGTGTTGCCTCAAGCAGGGCCAAGACCTGTTCCTCCCCCATGCCGGGCTGGATTCGCCGGAATACACACTGGGTGAAGCGCTGGCGCAGCTCAACCGTTTGCTGCGGCAAACCGCGCGGCCACTGCAGGAACGAACTCTCGCCGAGCACGATGTCCCTTTCGCTTCCCTCGACCGCGCCAGCGGGCTCCCAGGGTTCGGCGAGGCCATCCCGGCCCGTCGAACGGATTCGATGGTTCACGCCGCCAGCGGTGACCTCGAGGGGAAAACCCCAACCGTCGAGCCAGGGCTGCCGGGAACCGGCGGCGGCGGCGTAGATCTCAATGAGCGGTGCCAGCTCGTCGCTCCTGGTCACCTCCGGAAAGACGTTGTGGTCCACCGCGTAGTACACGAGGGCGCGCTGGAGTGCCATCATCGTGTCCAAGGTCCGCACTATCTCAACCGGCAGGGCGAGGCCCGCCTCGCAGCCCTCGTTGTTCTCGTGCTCGTCCCTCGCGAGCAGTTCCGCCTCCCGGCGCAACCCTTCCTCGACCCGGTCAGCCAGCGTTGGAACGCCCAACGCACGCTGCTCAGTCATTCGGTCTCCGAGGTCACCGATCAATTCGGCAAGAGCGGCGCCCAGTTCTCCCATACACCGCCCTCGCTGACTCACATTCTGAGTGTGCTCTTCGGCGCTGAGTTGTCCGAAATCTATCTCGAACCAATTTCCGACGTCGTCCTGAGCCGTGCCTTCAACCCCAAGGCCTCTATGCCCGCAGTCGTATCGTGCCAGGGCGTCCCGAAGCTCGACGAGAACCGCCGTCGGATAACGCCGGCGCAACTCTGCGACCGCCATCAGTCCCCCTATTCGGGGAAAACGGGAGCTCCGTTGACGCGCAAATTTGGTGTCAGCGTCCACCGCTTGGTCCACCAACCGCAGGAGGGAAGCGATAGGGTCCGCCTCCCAAAGGGCCGCAGCGAACCGTTCGGCCTCAGCGATTGATGGGTAGGCCGCGAGGCCTCTATCGCGGATGAAAGGCGCTAGCTCGAGAAAACCCTCCTCAAGGGCCCGTTCGGCACAGCGCAACGCCTGCGCGTTTGCGGTGCGGCGCGCCGTTCCGCCGGATTCGGCCGCTGTCGCGAGGTAGACAAGAAGCGCGTGCTTGAATGCCTGCTGGCGGTCCCAGCCGTCTTGACCTTCAAGTGGGGCCAGCATCTCGATGAGCCGCAGCGCCTTGAGCTCGGGCGCCAAAAATCCGTCTGAGGTCGCGAGCCGCTCGGTCGCCAAGGGGAGGAAGGAAGAGCAGGGCACAGCGCCCTCGCTGCATGCGCGGGCAGCCCGCACGAACCAGTCGCCAGTTGGGCGAAACCCCTGCTCGAGAAGGCGGGCTACCGCATCTGCGTCAACACCACCGGCCTGGCGTAACTCGAGATCGACTTGCGCCAAAAGCAGCTGCTCGCCCGACAGCGGCAGATCATCCCGACCCTGAGCAATCGCGGCAACCGTAATCGCCGCGAACAAGAGCAGGAAACGGCGCATCGTAAACCCCCTGTTGGCCATTATTTCTTCAATGCCCCCTATCCAAGTGGGAGCCGGTTCGCGGGCTCGAGTTCCAAATGGCTCCGCAACAGAAAGACGCAAATCGGTGCCGGGAACGGTTACGGGAGGAGTGCGACTGGTATCGGAGGCGTGAGATGCGTAGAATACGCCGGGTCCGTTGAGAGGCGGGCTATGAGAGGAGATCATGGCCGAGTTTTCGTACCAACCGTCAGTCATCGAGCCCAAGTGGCAGGAGATCTGGGCCGAGCGCCGCACCTTCCGCACCCCGTCGGACCCAGAGGAGTTGCGTTCGAAACCCAAGTACTACGTGCTCGACATGTTCCCCTACCCCTCCGGCGCCGGCCTCCACGTCGGTCACCCCGAGGGCTACACTGCAACCGACGTCATAGCGCGAATGAGGCGCGCCCAGGGCTATAACGTCCTCCACCCGATGGGCTGGGACGCATTCGGGTTGCCCGCAGAACGCGCTGCGGTACGCGAAGGGCTTCACCCGGCGGTCATCACCGAACGCAACATCGCCACCTTCCGCAAGCAGATTCAGCGCCTCGGCTTCTCATATGACTGGGATCGCGAGGTCAATACCTCCTCTCCCGACTACTACCGCTGGACGCAGTGGATCTTCCTTCAACTCTACGAAAAGGGCCTCGCCTACATGGCCGACGTGCCGGTCAACTGGTGTCCGGCCCTGGGCACCGTGCTTGCAAACGAGGAGGTCAAGGACGGCGCCTACGTCGAGACCGGAGATCCCGTCGAGCGGCGCCTGATGCGGCAATGGATGCTGAAGATCACCGAATACGCCGAGCGCCTGCTTGACGACCTCGATCTGGTCGACTGGCCGGAGAGCGTCAAGGAAATGCAGCGCAACTGGATCGGCAAGAGTTACGGCGCCGACGTGGTCTTCCGGATTGACGGCAGCGACAAAGACTTCACGGTCTTCACAACCCGGCCCGACACCCTCTTCGGTGCCACTTACTGCGTTTTTGCCCCCGAGCATCCGCTGGTGGCCGAGATGACAACCGACGACCAACGGGCGGCAGTCGATACCTATGTCGAAGAGGCGAGTCAGAAAACCGACCTTGACCGTACCGATCTGGCCAAGGGCAAGACCGGCGTCTTCACCGGCGCCTACGCGATCAACCCGGTCAACGACGAAAAGATCCCGATCTGGGTTGCGGACTATGTGCTCTTGGGCTACGGCACCGGCGCCATCATGGCGGTACCAGGCCATGACGAGCGCGACCACGAGTTCGCCCGCGAGTACAACCTGCCGATCATCGAGGTGGTGTCAGGCTCCGAGGTCCCGATCGAGGAGGCGGCCTACATCGATAATGTTGACGGCGTGCTGGTGAACTCGAGCGGCAAGGGCGGCTTTTCCATTGACGGCCTCAAGGTGCCGGACGCGATCGCCAAGATCACGGCATGGTTGTCCGAACGTAGCCTTGGTGAAGGACGGGTCCAGTACCGGCTCCGCGATTGGCTCTTTTCCCGCCAGCGCTACTGGGGCGAGCCGTTTCCCGTGGTCCACACCGACGATGGCGAGGTGGTCCCGCTGCCCGATGACGTGCTGCCAGTCGAGCTGCCCGTCATCGACGAGTACAAACCAACTGACGACGGTCGGCCCCCGCTCGCCCGCGCCGGTGACGACTGGCTTCGAGTCGAACTGCCCGACGGCCGAGCAGCAACCCGTGAGACCAACACCATGCCGCAGTGGGCGGGTTCGTGTTGGTACTACCTGCGCTATCTGGATCCCCACAACGACCAGGAGGCGTGGTCTCAGGAGGCCGAAAACTACTGGATGCCGATCGACCTCTACGTCGGTGGTGTCGAGCACGCGGTGCTCCACCTGCTCTATGCCCGCTTCTGGCACAAGGTGCTGTACGACTGCGGATACGTCCACACCAAAGAACCCTTTCAGAAGCTATTCAACCAGGGCATGATCCTCGCCTACTCCTACCGTGACGCGAATGGCAAGTACTACCACCCCTCAGACGCCGAGGAACGGGATGGCCATTTCTTCACCAAGGACGGCGATACCGAGCTCGAGGCACAGATCGAGAAGATGTCCAAATCCAAGCTCAACGTCGTCAACCCGGATGACGTCATCACCACCTACGGCGCCGACGCCATGCGTCTCTACGAGCTCTTCATGGGCCCGCTCGAGGTACAGAAACCGTGGCAAATGAAGGATGTCGAAGGCGTGAACCGATTCCTGCAACGGGTTTGGCGACTCGTTGTAGACGAAAAGTCGGACGGTCTCAACCCCAGGCTGTCCGATGCTCCGGCGTCGTCGGAGCCCGAGCTCGAACGCACATTGCACAAAACCATCAAAAAGGTGAACTCGGACACCGAGACCCTGCAGATGAACACCGCCATCGCACAGATGATGATCTTCACCAACGACGCCACCAGCTCAGCGACCTTGCCGCAGGAGATTGTTGAAGCGTTTCTGCGACTGCTCTCGCCCTACGCCCCGCACATCTGTGAAGAGGTGTGGCAGCGCCTCGGCAAAGACGAGCTCATCGCCCACGCCGAGTGGCCGAGCTGGGACCCCGAGCTGGCCAGGGACGAGACGATCACAATCGTCGTCCAGGTCAACGGCAAGAAACGCGATGAGCTTCAGGTGTCGCGGGACACCGAAAAGGGCGAAATCGAACGGCTCGCCCTGGCCTCGGAGAACGCACAGAAGTTCATCGACGGCAAGGAACCGAAAAAGGTGATTGTCGTTCCCGGACGGCTCGTGAACATCGTGGTGTGAATTCGGAATTCGGAATTTCCACCACACACACGACATACAACCCTCAACGCTGTAGGGGCGGGATCTATCCGTCTCAGGTTGTTCTTTTGTGGTGCAGGCGTCCCGCCTGCACGATTCCACTGACATCGAAGATGTGCGGCCGAGACGGCCGCACCCAAAGGGCCGGCCTTTCCACTTCCGGATAGACTCGGGTCAGCGCAACGGCAAAGTGATAACGATTTCGAGGCCACCATCAGGATGGTTGCGGGCGATGACCGTTCCGCCGTGGACCTCGACCGCGCGGCGGGCGATGGCGAGGCCGAGGCCGGCGCCACCGGTCGACCGCTCACGAGCGTCGGCCACTCTCGAAAAGGGTTCGAAAAGGGTATCGAGGTGCTCTTCGGGCACGCCTGGACCGTGATCTCGGATGCTGACCTCGGCGCTCCCCTCTCCGCAATCGATCGAAACCTCGACCGCCGTCTCTTCGGCCGTGTGGCGCACGGCGTTGCGCAGAACATTATCGAGGGCGCTCCTCACCAGGGCGGGATAGCCCCGCATGGTACATCGGGAATCCGCTTCAAACTCCACCCCGCGTTGGGTGGCAGAAGCCTCGAAGGAGGCATCGTCGACGACCTCGTTGAGGAGGTCGGTGAGATCGAAATCCACCTTTTCGGTGTCCGGCGCTCGGGCCTCGAGGCGTTCCAACAGGAGAAGCTGGCCGATGAGGTCGTCGAGCCGACCGGTTTCGCGTTCGATGCGGTCGAGGGCCTCTGCTGCGCGAACGCCTTCGCGATCGCGAGCGAGCTGGAGGGCCACCGTCAGCCGTGCCAACGGCGAGCGCAGCTCGTGTGAAACATCCCGAAGGAGGCGTCGCTGGGACCCGACCAGGTTCTCGAGGCGATCGGCCATGGCATCGAAGTCTCGGGCGAGCTGCCCGATCTCGTCACGCCGGCGATCGACGGGATTGCCAACCCTCGCCGCAAGGTCGCCGGCGCTGAGGCGCAGGGTTGCCCGACGCAACGCTCCCATGGGCGCCGACAGGTAGCGCGCAAGCCAGAGACTGAGGGCGCCGACAACCAGCGCCAACAACAAGAGCCGCCACCACAGGGCCTTCGGCTCCAAAAGATCGGTCGGACGCGGCGGCCGGTGGAGGGTTCCTACTATGACCAGCATCCGACCCTCGGGATCGGTCACCGGCCGCGCCACCATGTGCATACCACCGCGACGAACCGCTTCCTCTGACCCGTTTTCAGCCACCCGACGCGCCAGATCGGCCACGGGTTCCGGGAAAACACGATCCTGGAGTTCCCGACCATCCTGATCGAAGACGAAGATCTCTGAGCCCCGTCGTCCGTGCCCACGGGATTCTCGTGACTGGAGGCCTTCGACGCCGGATTCATTGACTCGTTGTGCAGCGCGATTCACCCGATCCTGGGCCCAGGATTCTGCTCCTTGCTGCCACCGATCAACCCGCGACCGCGATTGGGTGAAGAACGGCGACGTCACCACCAGCAACACGCCCAGAACCACCATGGCGAGCCAGAACCAGAGGAAGATGCGGAGGAAGAGGCTTTTCATTCGATCGCCCGATCTTCGAATTCGGAATTAGGAATTCGGAATTCGGAATTTCCGTCCACCCACCCGCTCGCTGCAGGCACTGGAGGCAGAAAACCAGAAAACTCAAAACTCATAATTCAAAACTCACAACTCACGGCGAAGCCGTGCTGGGTTTGACGTAGAGGTACCCGACGCCGCGAATGGTTTTGATGCGCTCTTCACCGCCCGGCAGCGGGCCCAGTTTTTTTCTGAGGTTTGAAAGATGAACATCGAGGCTGCGGTCAAAGGCCGACGCCCGGCGACCAAGAGCCTTGCGCGACAGCTCGTCGCGGCTGACCACCGTCCCGGCAGCTCGCACCAGAGTCTCGAGTACCGCGAACTCGGCGCCGGTAAGATCGACATCTTCTGAGGCGCAACTGACCCGCCGTGACCCAGTGTCCATCTTCAGATCGTCAACCACAACAACCGACGATCCATCTCCGGTCTCGGCCGCGCCCGCCGTCCGGCGAAGAATCGCGCGGATGCGGGCTACGAGTTCGCGGGGATTGAATGGCTTTGGGAGATAGTCGTCGGCCCCCATTTCGAGACCGACGATCCGATCCACGTCCTCACCGCGGGCGGTGAGCATGATCACCGGCACCTTGGAGGTCTCACGTATCTTGCTCAAGACTGCAAACCCGCCGAGCCCGGGCAGCATGACATCGAGGATCACCAGATCCGGCTCTTTGGCATGACACCGCTCAACTCCTGCGACACCGTCGTGAACCGAGTCGACATCGAGGCCTTCATCCTCGAGATACTCGGTAACCAGCTCGCAGAGCTCGGTGTCGTCGTCAATGATCAGGATCGCCATCTCAACCCGATCCTACCAGCCTGTTTTCACTCTTGATCTTTCTTAACGAAGGAAGTGGGTTTCCTTGCGCAAAATGGTCAACAATAAAGGTGTCGAGTTCGTTTCACTTCACGACTGAAAAAGCCGCCAACGCGGCAACACATGGAGGCAGACATGAAAGCACGACACATCATCCTGACCATCGCAGCGGTTGCAATTCTCACCGCGCCAGCAGCAGTCCTCGCCCAGACGGGGCCTGGCCCCGGAGACGGGAGTGGTTCTGGTGGAGCCTGGGGAGGCGGCCACGGGCCCCACGGTGGAAGCCAGAGTCGTTTCGGGAACCCTGAGGGTGCAGACGGACTGCGCTTCTTCGAGCGCATGCTGCCGCGTTTGGCCGAGGAACTCGAACTGAGCGAGGAACAGCTCAGCAAAATCCAGGCCGTCATTGAAGAGGCCCGCCCGAAAATCGAGGCCTTCGCCCAGCAGCTTCGCGAAGGTCGTGATGCATTTCGCGCGGCCAACGAGGACCCAACAGTCTTCAATGAGGGTGCATTTCGAGCACACGCGGCAGCTCAGCACAATATCCAGACCGAGCTCGGAGTAGTCGCCGGTCAAGCCAAGGCAGACGCCCTCAAGGTTCTGACGCCCGAACAACTCGAGCAGCTCGAGGAGATGCGCAGCAGATTCGGCAAAAACGTCCGCCGCGGTGGTGGTCGCCATTCATCCAGTTAATTCTCCCTCCTCCCTCCTGCGCGGCGGCCGGAAGGTCGCCGCGCGCCTTTTTGTTGGAGACTCCATGAAGACTTTCACTCGAGTCGCGGCCCTGTTCATTTCGCTCGCCATTCTCGCCGGCCCTGAAGTCGAGGCAGCGCAAAAGATTGAGAGCAGCGCCACCGGTCAAAGCATCTTGCTCGACGGCGATCCCTCCGATTGGCAGGGAATTCCGATCGTTTATCTCAAAGACAGTTTGCACGTCTCTGCGATCGCCCACGACGATGACAATCTCTACCTCATGTACCGATTTGCCGATGAGGGCCTGGCGCGTCGGCTCCTGATGCGTGGGGTCACCCTTTGGATCAACGGCGATGGCAAGACCAAGAACAAAAAGGAAGAGTTCGCCGTGAGATATCCGGGATCCAAGCAAATCGCCGAGCATTTCGAGAACGAGGATCCCCGGGAACAAGGATATCGAACCGAAACAGGGGGGTCGGATACTTCCGGCCGGGGCGGACCGCCTCCGTCCCTTGCCAGCATGCGCCAGATACCGGGCGAGCTGACGGTGATCCGGATGGGTATGAAGGAAATGAAAGACGAGAACGACACCGCAGGCCCGACTGCTGCCTCAGCATTCAGCGAGGGTGTCTTCTGCTATGAGCTGAAGATTCCCATCGCCGATATCGGCGGCAAGATTGCCGACGCGGGCCCGGCAAAGAAAGTGGCGATTGGTGTCCAGATCGGCGGCTTGACACAGGCCGAGATGGAAAGCACGCAGGCGTCCATGAGGGAGAAGATGGGCGGCACGGGTGGGCAGGGAGGCCGAAGCGGTGGCGGCATGGGCGGTGGCCCACCGAGCGGTATGGGTGGTGGCGGCATCGGAGGCATGGGCGGTGGCATGGGCCCCTCTGGCGGCATGGGAGGCGGCGGGATGGGCGGCGGTGGCGAAGACATGCGCAGCCGACTGGACCCTGAGATCGAGTGGCTCTCCGTCACGCTGAACCGGAGTGAATAGTTTTGCGACGCAAACCGTTCATGATTCAATAGCGCGTTCGTTGGCAGGAGGGCGGCACGAAAATGAAGGTCAACCCGATCATCCGCTTTGCGGTCGAACGCCGGGTCACGATGGCCATGGCGGTGCTCGGTGTGCTGGTTCTGGGTTGGCTGTCGCTCGACCGATTGCCCCTTGAATTCCTCCCGACCTTCTCGTCTTCGCACATTTCTGTTGACGCGCCCTATCCTTCTTCATCGCCAGCCGAGACCGAACGCCTGATCGTCAGACCCCTCGAAGACAGCCTCAGCACCATCAACGGTATCGAAAGCCTAACCGCGGTATCGACAGCCTCATCGGGCAACGTCAGCATTCGTTTTGTCGACGGCACCGATATGGATCTGGCCGCAGTCGATGTCCGCGACCGGGTGGACCGGGTTCGATACAGGCTCCCGGTCGATCTCGAGAGGGTCCGAATCCGGAGATTCCAGAGCTCGAACCGGCCGGTCTTGCGTTTCCATATCAGTGCCGACTGGCCCCGTGAGCACCTCTACCGTTTCACCGAGGATGTAATCGTCCGCCGCCTGCAGCGCCTTGAGGGAGTCGCCGACGTCCAGGTGCGCGGCGACGAGACCCGGGAGGTTCAGGTCAACCTCATCCCCGACCGCATGGCCTCGTTGGGCATCGACGTCCGCGATGTTTCATCGGTGATCCGATCGAATCACCAGGCTGTATCGGCCGGAACCGTTCGCGAGGGTTCGAGGAGCTTTCTCTTCCGGATCGAAGGCAAGCTCACCTCCCTTGACGAGATCCGCAGTCTGCCACTTGGCGGAGGCCTGCGTCTGGGCGACGTCGCCGAAGTGGCGATGGACTACCCCGAGCAGGAGGAGTGGGACTTCCTCAACGGTCAGGAGGCGCTGAGTGTTCAGCTCTACAAGGCATCGACCGGCAATCTGCTGGCGATGATCGATAGCGCCAAAAATGAGATCGAGGCCATCAAGAAGCTTCCAGAAGCGGCGGGCCTCCAAATCAACATCTACCGTGATGATTCGGAGGACGTGCGCAACGGCCTTAACGAATTGCGCAATACGGGCCTCCTCGGCGGCGCGCTCGCGGTGCTCTTCATGTATCTCTTCCTGAGGCGGTTCCGCAGCACCTTGCTGGTGGCAATCGCGATCCCGGTGTCGGTAGTCGTGACCTTTGTTTTCATGTACCTCTCCCGGCAGGCGGGCTGGACCGATCTGACTCTCAACATCATGTCGCTGATGGGCCTCATGCTTTCGATAGGTATGCTCGTCGACAACTCGATTGTCGTCATCGAGTCGATCTTTCGGCACCACGAAGACCTCGGCGAGGACGCGCGCACGGCGACCCTGCACGGGGCCTCCGAGGTGGCCCTGCCGATCGCCGCATCGACCCTGACCACGGTCTGCGTTTTTCTGCCGATGGTCTTCCTGTCCTCGGGTGGCCGGTTTGCGATTTTCATGAAAAATATTGGGCTTACGGTGGTGGTCGTGATGGCGGCGTCGTTTGTGGTCGCGGTCACGGTCGTGCCGATGGTGGCGGCACGCATTCTCGGCGGCGAACGAAAGCGCGAGGGGGCGTTGTGGAACCGTTTCTCGGGCGCATATGCAAGCACCCTCCGATTCATGCTGCGGCACCGGCTCTCCTTCGCCTTTGCGGTCATCTTGGCCCTGGTGGGTTCGTGGTACCTCTATCAAAACATCGAGCGCTCCTTTTCGAGCTCCTCCTTCGAGCGCCAGCTGACGGTCATGGTCGACACCCCCAAGAGCTATTCGGTGGAGCAGAAGCGGTTACTTTACGACGAGGTCTACGCACTGCTCGATCAACACCGTGACGAGTTCGAGATCGCCAACATCACCCACTCCTTTCGTCGCGGCAGCGGCCGTTCGCGTGGGTGGTCCAGGGACAATCGTTTCGATATCTACCTCGTCGACGAGGAAGCCAGCACGCTCGACACCGGCACGATTCGAGACCGCATCGAGGCCCTAATGCCGACCAAGGCCGGGGTGAGCTTCACCCTCTCTCGTTCGCAACGGGGTCGACACGGTTCCGGCTCGAATGTCGAGGTCCAGGTCCGCGGCCAACGCTTTGAGATCCTCGAGCTTTATGCAAAACGGGCCGTGGCAGCGTTGTCCGCGCTGCCCGGTTTGCGGGACGCCGACTCCTCCCTCGAAAGCGGTGACGAGGAGATCCTTGTGCGGCCCGACCGCGAGCGGATCCTCGCCTCCGGTCTGTCCTCGCAGGCAGTTGGCCAGAGCGTATCTTCGGCCTTGTCGTCACGTGCCGTGTCCTACTTCGAGGTCGAGGACCGCGAGCTCGACGTCATCGTCCAGCACCGCGAGGAGGACCGGCAGACCCTCGATCAACTCAAAAAGCTTCCGGTCGGTTTTGGTGACGGCAGGTTGACCGTCGGCGCCGTCGCCGATTTCGAGACCGCGCGGGGCGCGCGGTCGATCGAGCGCATCGATCGTCAATCCATGATCACCATCACCGCCGACACCGAAACCGGCACCCCGGCTTTCATGGCCCAGCGGATGGCCCAAGGCGCCATCGAGGGGCTCAACCTTCCCGCGGGTTACGAGGTGGTGGAGGGCGAGGACTGGATGCGCGGCGAACAGGATGCCGGTGACGCCCTCTTTCTGCTGCTCTTCGCCTTGGCGCTGATCTACATGGTGATGGCGTCACTCTTCGAAAGCTTCGCCCAGCCCTTCACGATCATGTTCTCGGTGCCCTTCGCCTTCATCGGTGTCGGCATCATCATGACCGTCACGGGCCAGGCCCGCTCGTCGAGCTCCGACATGGGTCTCATCATCCTTGCCGGCATCGTGGTCAACAACGCGATTGTTCTGGTGGACCACATTAATCGTCTGCGCCGCCAGGGTCTGCCGCGTGACGAGGCGATCGTCCTCGGCGGCCGACACCGCCTGCGGCCGATCCTGATGACCGCGATAACGACCGTCCTCGGCCTGTCGCCGATGGTCGCCGGCTACTTCCTCCCGAGCATCTTCGGCGCTCCCGACGGCCGCGCCGCCTTCTGGGCCCCGGTCGGTCTCGTGATCCTCGGCGGCCTCACCACCTCCACCTTTCTCACGGTGATGGTCATCCCCACGGTCTACTCGCTGATCGACGACCTCTCCGTCTTTGTCCGCCGCATCGCTTCAGCCGCCCTTCCGGCGGCTCCCGTTCTCGTGCCCGTGCCCGACACTCCCGGTGACCCAGCAACGACCAAACGGATTTCAACATGAAACATCTCTCAGTCATCCTCCTCACTCTCCTCACCCTCACCGCCTGTGGCGGCTCCGACGACGCTGGAGGCCGCGAAGGCGGCGGAAGACCCCCTGGAATGGGCGGCATGATGGGAGGTAACGCACCATCGGCGGCGGTCCCGATCCAGGTCGAGGCCGTGGCCCGTCGCTCGATCTCCCAGTACCTCGAAACCAACGGCACCCTCGAGGCCGAGAACGAGGTCGACATCGTTGCCCGCACCTCCGGGCCCGTGACCGAAATCAACACCGAGGAAGGTCGCCTCATCCGTGTCGGCCAGCTTATTGCCCGCATCGACGAGCGCGAGGCGCGGAACCAGGTTGCGATCTCAAAGGTCACGCGTGATGAGTCAAAGCTGGCCTTCGAACGCACCAAAAATTCGTGGGGCGAGGGCTTGGTCAGCCAGGAAGCGTACGACACAGCGCTGTCGAAGCTGAGCTCGGCCGAGGCCCAGCTCGAGAGCGCCGAGATTCAGTTCGCCTACACCGAGATCACGGCCCCGTTTGACGCCCTGGTGGTCACCCGGGATATCAAGCTCGCGCAATACGTCACTCCCGGCACGACGCTTTTCCGAATCTCCGACTTCACGCCGCTCCTCTGCCGCGTCGAGATCCCCGAGAAGGACTTCCCGCGTATCCGTATCGGCCAACCCGCACACATCCGGGTCGAGGCCTACCCGGGTGATAGCTTTTCGGCCAAGGTCGCAAGGCTTCGCCCAACGGTCGACGCTGCCACCGGGACCTTCACCGTCACCCTCGAGGTCGAAGGCCAAGACAAGTTGCGGCCTGGGATGTTCGCCTCCGTCTATCTCCAGACCGACACCCACGACAACGCGATCGTGATCCCTCGGGACGCACTCGTCCTCGACTCGCTCGGCGACACCGTTTTTGTCAAATCCGGTGAAGACGCCGAGCGACGTGGGGTCAAACTCGGGCTGCGCTCCGAGAACTCGGTGGAGGTACTCGAAGGCCTCGCCCAGGGAGATCTGTTGATCGTCGTTGGCCAAGATGGTCTCGCCGACGGAACCCCGGTCACTGTGATCGGTGACGAACCAGCGGCGCCATCAGAAGCGGCCGACGAGTCGTCGGGACCTCCTCCCGAAGCCGTTGAGATGATGCGTCGGCGGATGAAGGAACGCGGCATGTCGGACGATGAGATCGAGCAGCGTCTGCAACAAATGAGTGATGGCGGAGGCCCTGGCTCCAATCGTGGTCAACGTGGCGAGGGTGGCGGCCGAGGTGGCGGCATGGGGAAAGCGGCCAGCGGTGAGATCCCGCCCTTTATGGCTCAGCGGATCAAAGAGGCCTCCCCCGAAGAGCTCGAAGGCATCAAGGAGAGGATGAAGGAACGAGGTCTGTCAGACGAACGCATCGAGGAGATCATTCAGCAGGTCCGTGGTGGAAACGGAGCCGCGAAATGACTCTTATTGGTTTGGAACGCATATCAACGGTGAACCATGCGCGCTAATTGGAACACAAAAAAGAAACGCAGAGACGCGGAGACGCAGAGACGCAGAGAGAATCTTTTGTGTCTGAAACGCCCTCCTCGCATCTCCGATTCACCGACATTTCGACCGAATTCACTCCAACCGGCGATGGGAAGGAGCCGAATGCAATCTGGGAAGGTGGGAATCGCTCCAGTACCTGAATCTCGCTCCAGATGGCTCTCGCGGTCCACCCGCAAATATCTTCCTCTGCGCCTCTGCGCCTCTGCGCCTCTGCGTTCATTTTTCGGGCCATATCGCATGGGTCGGGCGAAGTGAAGATCGTCGATCTGTCGATACGCAGGCCGGTCTCGGTCTTTATTTTCTCGGTGGCAGCGGTGGTCTTCGGCGTCGTCGCCTTCCGCAACCTCGCGGTCAACCTCCTGCCCGACATCTCCTACCCGTCGCTCACCGTCCGCACCACCTACGAGGGCACCGCCCCGATCGAAATCGAATCTCTACTAACGCGCCCGATCGAAAACGCGGTCGGCGTGGTCAACAATGTCGTCCGCGTCACCTCGTCCTCGAGAGCGGATGTATCCGAAGTGACTCTCGAATTCGCGTGGAATACCAACATGGACTTCGCCGCTCTCGACGTCCGCGACAGACTCGACCGCGTCCGTTTGCCGATGGATGCCGAGCTGCCGGTGCTCCTGAAGTACGATCCCTCCCTCGACCCCATCATGCGCATCGGGCTCTATGGTTCGGACGAACTCGCCCGACTCCGCTTCCTCGGCGAGGAAGATATCAAACGGGCACTCGAGCGCATCGAAGGCGTCGCAGCAATCGTGGTTTCCGGCGGCCTCGAGGAGGAGATCCAGGTAGAGCTCGACGAGCGCAAACTTGCTTCGCTAGGTCTATCGGCCGGGCAGATCGCCAATCGCTTGGCAGCCGAGAATGTCAATATCACCGGCGGTAGCCTCCGCGACGGCCACACCGAGTACCTGGTTCGAACCCTCAACGAGTTCGTGCGACCGGAGGACATGCGATCCATCGTCGTCCAACGCACCGGCGACGCCATCGTCCGGCTTTCCGACGTGGCTCGGGTTTTCACCGGCCACAAGGAGCGCGAGATCATCACCCGCATCAACGGCGCCGAGTCGGTCGAGCTGGCGGTCTACAAGGAGGGCGGTACCAACACCGTCACCGTTTCCAACGCGGTCACGGCCCGTCTCGACAGCCTGCGCAATGAGCTCAATCGACTCGACCCAAATCTGCGCATGGACGTCATCACCGACCAGGCACGCTACATCCGGCAGGCGGTGCGTGAGGTCCTGGAAACTGCCCTTTACGGTGGTTTGCTGGCGATCCTCGTGCTCTTTCTCTTTCTGCGCTCACTCAAGAAGACCCTTATCATTTCGGTTTCGATCCCGGTGTCGGTGATCGCGACCTTTTTCCTGATGTACGTGGCCGACATCTCTCTCAATATCATGTCGCTGGGAGGTCTGACCCTCGGGGTCGGGTTGTTGGTGGACAACGCCATCGTCGTCCTCGAGGCGGTCCAGCGCAAGCGGGATGACGGCCTCGACGAGGTCGAGGCTGCACGGGTCGGCACATCTGAGGTCGGTCGGGCCATCACCGCCTCGACCCTCACCACCATCTGCGTATTCGTGCCGATCGTCTTTGTCGAGGGAGTTGCCGCGCAACTCTTCCGCGACCAGGCGCTGACGGTGGCCTTCTCGTTGGTGATCTCTCTGATCGTGGCCCTGACCCTGATCCCGATGCTCGCGTCGCGCGAGTTCCGACCCGGGCCGACCTCCGATTCGGCTGCCGACGAGAGCCAAACGGCAGCGCCAATTCGCTGGTTGGGCAATGCCGCATTCTTCGTCACCACCCGGCTCCTCTCAGTTGTTCTGGGCGCGGTACGCTCCATCGGCAGATTGACGGCCGCTCTCTTCAGTCCCCTCCTCAACCTCTTCGACCGTTCACTCGAGGCCGTGGGAAAGCTCTACTCGAAAACCATCGCCGGCGTTCTCGCGCGACCGCTGACGGTGGTCGCGGTGACCTTAGTCCTCTTCATAGGCAGCCTCGGTTTCCTGCGTGTTCTCGGCTCCGAACTCATTCCCGAGCTCATTCAGGGCGAGTTCTATGCCGACATCGAACTGCCGCCCGGTAGCCGCCTTGAGGTCACCGACCGGCGACTCGTCGAGCTCGCCAAGGCCGCAACCACCGTCGACAACGCCCGCACGGTCTACACCATCGCCGGGACCTCCAACGAGCAGGGGGGCACCGCCGGAGAGCTTCGGGAGTACCTCGGACAGATCAACCTCACGCTCGAGCCGCCGGTGTCGCGTGAACTCGAAGGCGCCGCCATGAAGACGATTCGCGATGCCATCGACGCCGACAATCGAGTTTTCAGTGGCACCGCTGTTCCGGCAACATCGGGGGAGCGGCCGGCGATCGTGGCTCGCTTTGGCCGACCCTCATACTTCAGCTTCAAGACCGCGATCGAGGTCGAGATCCGGGGCTTCAACATTACGCTGCTGGAGCGGCTCGCCGACGAAGCAGTGGGGAGATTTCGAGCGATCGAGGGTCTCGCCGACGTCAGCTCCTCGACCGAGGGTGGCCACCCCGAGCTCCAGGTCCACCTCAACCGCGATCGACTCGCGGCCTACGGGCTCGGTGTCTCCGATGTCGCATCCGTGCTGCGATCGATGGTCCAGGGCGAAATCGCGACCGATATCACCCGCTCGGACCGGACCATCGACATTCGGATCCGAGCCGCAGAAGAATTCCGTGGTTCCGCTGCCGCTCTCGAAAACCTGACGATTACCCATGCCGGGACGACCCCGATCCCGCTGTCAGCGGTCGCCGAGGTGGTCGAGTTGGAAGGGCCGGCCGAGATCCGCCGCGCCGATGGCAGCCGCATCGCCCGCATCACCGCCAACCTCGCGGGACGCGATCTGGGATCGGTGACCCGCGACGTTCGCTCGTCTCTCGAGAATATGAATTGGCCATCCGGTTACGACTGGCGCCTCGGCGGCCAGGAGGAAGAGATGGCGACATCGTTCAACTCCATGCGACTCGCATTCGGACTCGCCATCTTCATGGTCTATCTGGTCATGGCCTCTCAGTTCGAGAGTCTCCTCCACCCCTTCGTGATCATGTTTTCGGTCCCCTTCGCCATCATCGGCGTGCTCGCAACGATGTGGGTCTTCGGAGTCACGATCAGCGTTGTGTCGTTGATCGGGTTCATTCTCTTGGCCGGAATCGTAGTCAACGACGCCATCGTCCTGGTCGATTACGCCAACCAACTCCGAAAACAGGGGATGTCCAAGCTCGAAGCCCTGGCACGCGCGGGGAGGGTTCGCCTCCGTCCGATCTTGATGACCACGGCGACCACCGTCTTCGGTCTTCTGCCAATGGCGCTTGGTCTCGGCGAGGGCGCAGAGCTGCGGACGCCGATGGCCCTGACCGTGATCGGCGGCATGATGACGTCGACCCTGTTGACGTTACTCGTTGTACCGGCGGTGTACGCGCTTCTGGATAGGCGGCCGTAGCCCGGGGAGCGCTTCCCGCTTCGACGTGCGAGGTACCACCTTCACATTTGTTGCACTTTCAGTAAGTACTGAAACAACACATGCTGACAATGCAACAAATGTGAAGGTGGTACCTGTGTCATCGACGCGGCTACGCGCTTCACATGGGCGGAGTGGCACCGGTGTCGTCGAAGCGGCCACGCGCCTCGAAAACGGTGTCGTTCGCATTTGAAAACAGTTGACCGTCGTTGCATTGCCATGATATACGCATATGCGCATAGAAGGGCAAATGCCACGCGATCGATCCACCATCCGTCAAATTCTGATCCGCCAGATTCTGGCAGAGCGGAAGATCTCCAGCCAGGACGAGCTTGTCAGACTCCTGGGTGAGGCGGGCCACAGGGTCACACAATCGACGGTCTCAAGAGACCTCACCGAGCTTGGCGCTATCAAGGCTGACGAGGGCACCGAACACGAAAGATACACTCTCGGCACTCAAGACCGACCAGTGGACACAGGCCTCGATGAACTCCGTCGTGCCCTCGAAGACTACCTCGAAGGGGCGGTTCCTTCAGGAAACCTGGTGGTGTTGAAGGTCCGCTCGGCGACGGCAGGAGCCGTAGCGGCGGCCCTCGACGCTAACCCCCCCAAGGGCGTTGTGGGCACTTTGGCCGGTGACGACACGGTCGTGGTCATCGCCGACGATTCTGTCGGCGGTGGAACCGTCGCGAAGACAATTATGGGAATTCTGGAGGAATGAAGTGAAAGTCGTACTCGCCTACTCCGGCGGTCTGGACACGTCGATTATCCTGCACTGGATCAAGGAAACCTACAACGCCGAGGTCATCGCCTACACCGGCAACGTCGGCCAGATCGACGAGAGTATGGACGAGGTCCGCGATGCGGCCATCGCCACGGGCGCTTCGGAAGCCATCGTTGAAGATCTTCGTGAAGCCCTGGTGACCGAATGCGTATTCCCCGCCCTCAAGGCCAACGCGGTCTACGAGTGGTACTACCTCCTCGGTACCGCCCTCGCCCGCCCGGTACTCGCCCGCGGATTGGTACAGACCGCGGAGCGCTTTGGCGCCGACGCCATCGCCCATGGTGCCACCGGCAAGGGTAATGACCAGGTCCGTTTCGAGCTTTCGGCCTATGCCCTCCAACCCGAAATCCAGGTCATCGCCCCGTGGCGGGAGTGGGACATGAAGGGCCGCACCGATCTGATGGCCTACGCCTCCAAACACGGGGTCCCGATTCCAGCCGCGCCAAAGCCTTCCTACTCGATGGATGCCAATCTGATGCACGTCTCTTACGAGGGAGGCGTTCTCGAGGATCCGTGGGCGAGCCCCCCGGAGGGAATGTTCCGCATGACCGCGGACCCCGAGTCCACGCCCGACAAACCGGAGATTCTGACGGTGCGCTTCGAAAAGGGCGAGCCAACCGAGATCAACGGCGTGGGCCTCGATCCCGTGACCTTGCTCGAAACTCTCAACAGCATCGGCGGGCGACACGGCGTGGGGCGCATCGACATCGTCGAGAACCGGTTCCTTGGCATGAAAAGCCGCGGCGTCTACGAAACACCGGGCGGCACGATCCTTCACCACGCCCACCGCGCCGTCGAGTCGATCACCCTCGACCGCGAGGTGCAGCACCTACGCGACGAGCTCGTACCCAGGTACGCCGAGATGGTCTACAACGGGCTCTGGTTCAGCCCCGAACGGGAGGCGCTCCAAAGTTTCATGGACACGGTCCAGGAGCGCGTCAACGGCGAGGCGCGGCTCAAGCTCTACAAGGGAGGTGTCATGGTCGAGGGGCGGAGATCCGAGACCCACACCCTCTATGATGAGGCGGTCGCGACCTTCGAGGCCGATGAGGTCTACGACCAGGCGGACGCGGCCGGCTTCATCCGTCTCAACGCGCTGCGACTTCGGACCCTCGGGGGCAAGCGGATCTCGGAGGGCGAATGAGCCTCTTGAGGGGACTCTTCGACGGCGATGAGGACAACCTCTTCCGTGCCTTCGCCTCGTCGCTGGAAATGGACCTGTGGATCGCTGAAGAAGACATCGAGGGATCGATCGCCCACGTGAAGATGCTCGGAGACGTCGGCGTTCTCTCTTCAGATGAGGCGGCAAACCTGGTCCATGGTCTTCTGCAAATCCTGGATGAGCTTCGGGATGGCACCTGGGTCCCTGACGATTCGCAGGAAGACATCCACATGGCGATCGAGGCACGGCTCACCGATATCGTCGGTGAGGTCGGCGGCAAGCTCCACACCGCCCGCTCGCGCAATGACCAGGTCGCCACCGATGTCCGCCTGTGGCTGAAGCGCCGGCTCGGCGCCCTCGCGGCGGCTATCGGTGATCTCATCACGACCCTTCTCGACCGCGTGGAATCCGACGGGCAAGTCCTGTTGCCGGGTTACACCCATCTCCAGCGTGGCCAACCGATCCTGCTCGGCCACCACCTCCTCGCCCACGCCTGGGCACTGAGTCGAGACCTCGAACGAACTCGCGAAGTGACCGCACGGGTGGACCGATGCCCGCTCGGGGCAAGCGCCCTTGCCGGCACCCCCCACCCCATCAACCGTCAGCAGACCGCCGAGCTCCTCGGTTTCTCCGGGCCAATCGAGAACGCGATGGACGCCGTTGCGTCAAAAGATCATCTTCAGGAAGCGGTCTCGGTCTGTGCCATCTGCATGTCGACACTCTCGCGGATCGCCGAGGAGATCGTCCTCTGGTCGTCGGCAGAGTTCGCTTTCATCCGACTCGATGAGCGGCACACCACGACCTCGAGCATCATGCCGCAGAAGCGCAACCCCGACGGCGCCGAGTTGATTCGTGGAGAGGCCGGCATAGTCTTTGGAAACCTACAGGCACTTCTGACCCTCACCAAGGCGATGCCGCTCGCCTACAACCGCGATCTGCAACAGGAGCGGAAACCCATCGTCGAATCGGTGTTGCGAACGACGGTCTCAGTCCAACTCCTGGCAGCAATGTGGGGCAAGCTCGAGGTACGGAAGGCGCGGTTCGAGGGCGAGCTCTTTGGCGATTTCAGTCTCGCCACCGAGCTCGCCGATCTCCTCGTCGAGCGTGGCGTGCCGTTCAGGGAAGCCCATCGCGTCGTTGCTCAGGCCGTCAGGTGGTGTGAGGAGCAAGGGGGCAACCTCGCCCTCCTCGACGACGGTGCCGCGCAACAATTCCACTCGGATTTCCCGTCGGATCTGGGGCCTTGGTTGGATCCACGAGCGGCCGCCGAGCGGCGAACCTCGTTCGGTGGAACGGCGTCTACCGAAATCGACCGACAGGTGTCGCTGTTACGGGAGCGGATCTAGCCTGCAGAACTGTCGCCATTGACACAGAGCCCCTACCGTAGGATGTCCTCGCAACTGAGAAGGTTGCAGCAAATACAAAATCTCAGAAATCATAAACTTACATCCATTCTTTCCGTAAAATGACGGGGTGGAGAATGATGGGTAAACAGCGCATTCGATTCGACTCTCACAAATTTCAAAAACTCACCTTTGTCGGCCTCATAATGTTGTCAGCCAGATGGGTGATAGCCGAGGAACCGAAGGCTCCCCACCAGATCCCCCGGGTCGAAACACGGATCGAGGTCGACGGGGTCCTCGACGAAAAGGTCTGGGAACGGGCTTGGTCGGCGACCCTCGACTATGAGGTCCGACCGGCTGAAAACACCCCGGCACCTGTCCGCACCGAAGTCCTGGTGATGCACGATGCCAACCGCCTCTACGTGGGCTTTCGGGCCCACGATCCCGACCCTAGGGCGATTCGCGCCCACCTCGCCGACCGAGACCAGGCGTGGGCCGATGATTGGGTCGGCGTAGTTTTCGACACCTTCAACGATGAGCGGCGCAGCTACATCTTCCTGGTCAACCCTCTCGGCGTGCAAACGGACATGATCGAGGTCGAGTCAAGCGGCGACACCCCCTGGGACGGGATCTGGAAGTCGGCGGCGGTCACGACCGATTGGGGGTGGTCGGCCGAGATCGAGATCCCCTTCTCCACCCTTCGTTTTCAGAGGAGCGCCAAGCCGCAGGTCTGGCGTTTTGACGCACTGCGCAGCTATCCCAGGAACGTCGATCATCGGATAGGCTCCTTCCCCCGCGACCGCAGCAACAACTGCTACCTCTGTCAGGCGGACAAGATCGAGGGCTTCGCCGGGGTCTCGCCCGGGCGCAATATCGAGATCGTTCCAACGCTGACCGCTTCACGCACCGACGAACGGGAGGACCTGCCAGGCGGGGAGATGATCAACGGCGACCCCGATATCGAGCTCGGTCTCACCGCACGATGGGGAATCACGCCGAACCTCACCCTGAGCGGGACCATCAACCCCGACTTCTCGCAGGTCGAGGCCGACGCGCTCCAACTCACCGTCAACCGCCCGTTCGCGATCTTCTTCCCCGAGCTTCGTCCGTTCTTCATGGAAGGCGCCGATTTCTTCGACACTTCGATGGACGTGGTCTACACACGCATCATGAGGGAACCGGAATGGGGCCTCAAGCTCACCGGCAAGGAGGGTGATCACACCGTCGGCGCCTACGTCGTCAAGGACGAGATCACCAACCTCATCATTCCCGGCAGCGAAAGCTCCGATTTCACTGTTCTCGAGCAGCCGAATACGGCAACCGTGTTGCGCTACAGGTATGACGTCGGCAACCGTTTCACCCTCGGCGCGATTTTCACCAACCGTGACGGCACCGACTATCTCAACCGAGTCGGCGGCATCGACGGCGATTTCCGCCTCTCGTCCAGGGATCGCGTCTTCGTCCAGGTCCTGAGATCGAGCACCCAATACCCTGACGAGGTCGTCGACGACTTCGACCAGCCCGAGGGCACTATCGACGATTGGGCCGCGGAGATCTACTACAGCCACAGCACCCGCACATGGATGTGGTGGGCGGTACTGAAGGACATCGGAACCGATTTCCGGGCCGACCTCGGATTCATGCCGCAGGTGAACTTCCAACACCGGGAAGCCGGAATCGGCTACCAGTGGAACGCCACCGATACGAGCTGGTACTCGCGAATGGATATCAAGGCCAAGGTTGCCGACACCGTTGACCAGACCGGATTCCTCCTCTTTCATGAAGACGTCGTCCAGTTCACCATCGAAGGACCCCTCCAATCACACTCGGTCGTGCGCCCGAGCCAGGTCCGAGAGGGCTACAACGGTCAGGAGTTCGACTTCAACCGCCTCAAGCTTCACGCCTGCGGCAGGCCCAACCGGCACAGCCACGCCTGGATCAATCTCCACTTCGGTGGCCAGATCGACTACGTCAACACCCGGCCTGGCGATTTCGTCAATTTCGATGCTGGCTTCTGGTATCGCTTCGGCAAGCACCTCTACCTCGAGCCCAAATTCACACGGGAACGCATGGAAGTCGATGAGGGCTGGCTCTACACTTCAACCATAGGCCAGCTCTCGGCTTCGTGGCAGTTCAACGCCCGCTGCTTCGTACGGGCCATCCTCCAGCACGTCGACGACCAGTTCAACACCGAGCTCTACACCGACGACCGCGACCCCGAGGAGCAGCGCCTCTTCACCCAGCTCCTGTTTTCGTACAAGCTCAACCCGCGCACGGTATTCTTCCTCGGTTATTCGGACAATTCCTTCGCCAACCAGGATTACGGCCTCACCCGCGGCGACCGCACGATCTTCGCCAAGATCGGCTACGCGTGGGTGCTCTAAAACCTATTCACCTAAATCGAACCGAGTCCAGCGCGCCTCCGCACTGTCGGTGAACCTCAACACCTCACCGGGCTCATCGAGAAACACGTCAACCATATGCCTGGTACCTGCAAGGTCACGGTAGAAAACCGTGTAGTGGTCTATATCGCCAACCTTTTCGGCATTCATGCCCGACACCGTGAACTTGACCACACCTGTGCCGCCGGTACCGAAGATGACCCTGTTCTTTTCGAATTCCACGTATTGGTCGTTCAGCTCGGGGTAAGTTGTTGTCCAGAGACCGAATAGGCGCGGTGAGAGCTCCGAAAATTCAGGTTTCTCCCACAGGACGAGTCTCGCAGCAACGATTGCGAAGACAAACACCACCAGCAGAGCCACCAGAATCCTGGGGGTGGTTAATATGCCAGGTTCTGCCTCTTCCTCGAACTCTCCGATTTCGTCCCAGTCGTCTTCGTCGTCATATCGCTTCGCCATGGCCGCCCCCATCGCGGACGACGGAATCGCACTCGCCCGCTTATTTAATACGATACCTCGCCACGTCCGGGTTGACACCCACAGCCTTGTATTTTTCCCAGTTGTAGAAGCCGGATCCGGTCTTGGCACCGAGCTGGCCGGACTCGACCAGTCGCTTGAGAAGAGGGCTCGGTTTGTAAAAACTTCCGAGCTCCTCCTCGATGACCTCGCAGATGAAGAGCATGGTATCGAGACCCACGTAATCAGCAGTCATCAGCGGCCCCATCTTGTGACCAAGGCAGTAGGTGCACTTGTCGACGTCATCTACTGCAGCAATACCCTCCTCGACAACCCGAATCGCCTCGTTGACGAAGGGTACGAACATGCGATTGATGGCGAAGCCGGCCTTGTCCTCGGCCGGGATTTCGATCTTGCCCAAATCGTGGCAGAGGGCAACCACGGTCTCGTAGGTCGCGTCCGAGGTGGCGAGCCCACGGATAATTTCGACCCCCTTCTGCATCGGCACCGGGTTCATGAAATGCATGCCCATAAAGAGGTCAGGCTTGCCGTAGGCGGCCCCGAGACGAGTGATGCTGATGCCGGAGGTGTTTGAAACAAGGAGATTGTCATAGCCCTTGTCGGCCAACTCACGGTTGATCTTTTCTTTGAGTTCGGGTCGTTCGGGGACGGCTTCGATGATGAGATCGCAGTCCAGCAGCTCGTCCAGCGAGGAGCTCGTTTTGATGCGGGCCAGGGCGTCGTCCTTGGCCTCACCGGTGATTCCCTTCTCACCGTCCGATTTCTCGAAAGCCTTGACCAGGCGGTCCAGACTGCGCGAGATAGCATCCAAACCGCGATCGAGGACACTCGCGTCAACGTCCATGACGACGGTATCGAAACCGCTCTGCGCTGACACCTGCGAAATGCCGTTTCCCATCGTACCGATACCGATAACGCCGATTTTCTTCAGTCCACTTTCGCTCATCGAATCCTCCTTGTGCGAATCCTCAGTATTCTACGCCTCCCCTGCAGGATTCGCAGTTACTGGGATTCAGCAGGATCAGGATCAGGATGCAGGATGCAGGATCACTCTTGTCCAAGACAGCGTTTCGGGAAGCCGACTCAGATTTGACTGGCGGAGGCATTGCAGCGGCAGGTGCAGTGGCAGCCACCAGCGACAGCAATCAGCGTCAGCGATCAGAGGCCGCGGCAGCGACAGTATCCAGTCTGACTGGGATATATAACTGAAATCATGACCTTGGGTTGAGCAATCGCCAGGTCATGGCACGGACCTGATCGAAGGCCTTCATGACGTCACGGGCGGCTGTCTGACTGATCGCCCCGGCGTGCGCGAGGAGCTTCAAGTGGCTGTCGACCTCTTTGGCCGAGGCGTAGGCGATTCTCCAGTGGTTCGACCGGTCCCTTCCGACCCGGCCGTGCCCTTCTGCGAGGTTAGCTGGAACCGAGCTTGCCGATCGGATCACCTGATCGGCAATCGGCTTCAGAGGAGCGGGGACCCTCATCACCAGCTTGATCGCGATTCCTGCTGCTTCGAGGGCTTTCGTATGGGCAATGAGGTTTGGCTTCGTGGCGGCGTTGGACATGGTCACCTCCGGGTCGTTCATGCCCTCCCCAAAAGCTGGCGAGGCGGCCGGTGTCAAGGGTTGCAAAGCAACCGGCCCCGGGCCGGCCCGCCCTTGACACCGGCCGACTCGGCAGCTATCTCGCCCGTTGAACGACCCGGAGGTGATCATGCCGGCGTCACGGGAAATCTGACGCCAGATCCGGGGTTGACACCCCGGGCTATCCATCTGTCGCCGCTCCGCGGCTCGGCGTTGTGCTGCCCCCGACGCGGTCGCTGATGGCTGGCGCTGTTTCCTGACGCTGCTCTCTGTCGCTGCCGCTGAATACTGCCGCTGTTAACTGTCGCGGTCGCCCGCGCCTTGGACAGCATCAGTTGGTTGAAGGGAACCTCGCCTTGGAAAGGCTGAAAACCGACCCGAAACCCTTGTGTTATCAGATGGGCAACGTCACCTGTGGATTTGTTTTGGACAGCAGTGGTCTAGTATCTAGTATCCGGAATCGGATGGGCTGCTGTGACCGGTTGACTGAACGGGATGCTACCGGTATACACATTGAGCCCGAGATGATTCTAGAAATCGATCCCATCGAGCCGGAACCATGGCTGTTGGCGCGTGCCGCACAGGTGCTGCGCAACGGTGGTGTCGTCGTCATGCCAACCGACACCGTTTATGGGATGACCTGCGGAATCACCCACCACGAAGCAATCCGACGCATCTATAAGCTCAAGGATATGGACCCCAAGAAGCCGCTATCGATTCTGGTAGGCGATATGTCCATGGTTGGTCGCTACGCCCGCGGAGTATCGACGCCCGCCTTCCGGCTTCTCAAGCGGGTTCTCCCGGGACCCTACACGTTCATTTTCGAGGCCAGTCCAGAGGTTCCGAAGATCATGCTTCGAAAGCGCCGCACCGTCGGAATCCGCATGCCCGACAACCCGATCGCCCTCGCTCTTCTGGCGGAGATGCGAGAGCCGCTCCTCAGCTCATCAATCCGCGGACCCGAACAGGATTTCGTCAATGACCCCGAAGAACTCGAAACGTCCCTTGGCAAAGACGTGGAGATGGTGATCGACGGCGGCATACTGCTACCGGTACCTTCGACCGTGATCGACCTCTCAGGATCAGAGCCAGTGCTCCTCAGGGAGGGCAAGGGCGACCTCGGTATCCTGGAACTGTTCTAGAACGCCTCCCGCTTCGGCGAGGAAGGTGCCACTCTTCGCATTGTTTCCCGAGTGGCGTTGGCGGATTTCGACGAACCACCCCCAAACAATGCGAAGGGTGGCACCAGTGTCGTCGACGCGGCAACGCGCGCCCCGTTGACGGGTGCCGCCTATCCCGCCGCCTCCGCAACAACCTCTCGAATCTGCTCGGCTACACGATCGGGATGGTAGAACCGTCGCCACACCTCGTACCCGCGTCGACCGAGGTTGTGTGCCGCCTCCGGGTCGCGAAGCAAAGGCTCGAGTGCAGCAACCCAATCGTCTACCTTCGCAGCCACCATCACTACGTCACCGGCCTCACCGACCAGACCTGCCGCAGCCCACGGATGAGCCACCGCAGGCAACCCGGCAGCCATCGCCTCCAGTACCTTCATGGGAACGCCAGATCCGGAGTTCATGGGCGCAATCGCCACCCGGGCGTCAGCAAAAACCGTCGCAATGTCCGGAACGTCAGCACGCACTTCGACCCCAGGTATCCGATCGAGACGTCGAAGCTCCGACGCAGGCCGGGCGCCCGCAAGAACCCACCGCGCATCCGGCACCGCCGCCCGCAACCGCGGCCACACCTCGCGTGCAAACCACAACGCACCACGCACTGTCGGGCGATAACCCAGATTGCCGGACAGCAAGACGACCGGACCGCTCACCGTTGATCCTGTCTCCAGGATTTCTCGCCCCGCAACCGGGACGACCCTTCCCCGACCGGCGGGCACCACCAGCGCTGCGAGGTCGCGTTCAGAAACCGCGACTGTTATCTCCGCCGCCTCGGCAAGTTCATGCTCACGATGGCGGCAGCGATTTGCCTCGGCGATGTAGGCGAAAGAGAGCGGCGGCGCCGTCATCCGCCCAGCCCGCTCGTAATGAAGCCCCATCGCGTCGATGGCGTCGAAGACGATTGGAAGGTCCGGAGCGGATTCGCGGATGATGTCGGACGCCCATCCGCAACGCACCATTTGGATCACGGCGACATCAGGTTTCCAGCGATCCACCGACTGCGCCACGAACCGCCGCGCTGCGGCCGTGTCATAGATACCCTCCTGCAACGGCCGGCCACTCGCTGTAGCCCTCAGGAGGCCCGAGGCTCGGGAAGTTATGTCGAGCCGGTACGGCATCCATTCAAACTGCAACGAAGATTGGGGCGGACCGCTGGAATCGGGACAGATCAGCCCGATCTCGTGTTCGGCGAGAGCACCAGCCCACTCCACGGTCCGAACCTGGTTGCCCCGCCTGGGGGGCAGAGGGTACCGGCTGGTGACCAGCAGCACTCGCATCAGTTCGCGTAGAACTCCTCGATGGCCTGTACGACTTCTTCGAGCTCGCTCTCGACCAATTCCGGAAAGACCGGCAACGCCAGCACTTCTCGGCTCGCTTGTTCGGCAATCGGGAAGTCTCCTTCCTCGTAGCCCAAACCCTCGAAGCAGGGTTGGAGGTGCAAGGGAAGGGGATAGTAAACCGCCGCACCGATACCTCGCTCTGCAAGGAAGGCTCGCAATTCGTCTCGTCGCGATACCCGCACCACAAACTGGTTGAAGGTGTGGCCGCGTCCGGGCACCGCCTCCGGCAGTTTCACCGCTTGTTCGAGACCTGCATCGGTGAAGAGGCGACGATAGCGATTCGCATTTGCTCGCCGCCCCTCGATCCAAGCCCCGACATGCGGGAGTTTGACCCTGAGGATCGCAGCCTGTAGCGCATCGATGCGGAAATTTCCGCCTACGACCGGGTGTCGATAGGGACCCGACTGCCCATGCACTCGCAGCTCGCGAAGACTGTGGTTGAGCTCTGCGTTGTCCGTTGTCACCAGCCCGCCATCGCCGAAACAGCCCAGATTTTTCGACGGAAAGAACGAATAGGCGCCAACCAAACCGATCGAACCGACCTGGACGCCGTTGAAGTCCGCCCCCCACGCCTGCGCGCAGTCCTCCACAACCGGCACCTCGCCCGCGACCTCCATGATCCGATCCATTGCCGCCGCCTGGCCAAAGAGATGGACCGGGACCACCGCGCGCGTACTGTCACTGATGCTGGCGGCAAGGTGTTCAGGGTCCATGCAGTAGTCGGTGGGATCGATATCGACAAAGACCGGAGTCGCGCCAAGGCGTGACACTACTCCAGCGGTAGCGAAGAACGTAAAGGTCGGCAAGATGACCTCATCACCGTCGCCGACACCGAGAGCCATAAGGGCCACGAGCAACGCATCTGTGCCAGAGGTGACGCCAACGGCGTGCAGCGTTTCGAGTGCCGCCGCCGATTCGCGCTCGAAATCAACGACCTCGGTACCGAGGATGAAACGCTGTGAATCGCAGACCCGATCAATGGCCTGGCGGATCTCGTCACGCAGGGGCTCGTACTGTCGCATCAAATCAAGCAGCGGCACGGGCATACCACTCACCTCCAAAGCCATGAACAGATGACAGAGTACCCGATTTCGGATTTCGGATTTCGGATTTCGGACTTCACGCCCCCTTACTGCCGTCTAGGAGGGCCGAAAATATTCAATTTCCGGATTCTGGACTCAGAGATTGTGCTCTTTGCTAACATTATTTGGCGACTCATTGTCGCGACAAGGGAGCACTCATGCATATTTGCGTTGTTGGTACGGGCTACGTCGGGCTTGTTACCGGGGCCTGTCTTGCCGATTTCGGCATCAACGTCACCTGCGTCGACAAAGACGAGGAGAAGATCGCCAAACTCCTCGACGGCGAGATTCCGATCTACGAGCCCGGTCTCGACACGTTGGTGGAGAAAAATGCCAAGTCCGGGCGCCTTCACTTTTCCACTGACCTCTCCCCGGCCATCCAGCAGGCCCTCGCCATTTTTATTGCAGTCGGTACTCCGCCACAGGCGGATGGTTCTGCCGACCTCTCCTACGTCGTCCAGGTCGCCGAAGCGATCGCCGACAACCTCAATGGATACAAAGTCGTAGTCACCAAATCCACAGTGCCGATTGGCACCGGGCAACTTATCGAGAAGATCATCACCGAGCGCGAAACCGCACCTCATCCGTTCTCGGTCGTCTCAAATCCAGAGTTCCTTCGCGAAGGCTCCGCTATCGCCGACTTTATGCGACCCGACCGGGTCGTCATCGGCGCCCGCGATGCTCAAGCCGTGGCCATCATGAAGGATATTTACTCGCCCCTCTATCTGATCGAGACCCCATTCGTAATCACCAACGTCGAGTCGTCCGAGCTCATCAAATACGCCTCCAACGCCTTCCTTGCGACTAAAATCACCTTCATCAACGAAGTCGCTGAGCTCTGCGACCGACTCGGCGCCGACGTCCACCACGTGTCCAGGGGTATGGGCCTCGACAAACGTATCGGACCCAAATTTCTTCACCCGGGGCCCGGGTACGGCGGCTCGTGCTTCCCAAAGGACACCCAGGCGATGTCCGATATTGCACGCAAGGCCGGCCGGCCATTCGAGATCGTTGACACGGTCATAGAGGTCAACAACAGGATCAAGGAGCGAGCCATCGGACGAGTCCAGGAGGCGATCGGAGAGGATTTTGACGGCAAGACCGTGGCGGTTCTCGGCCTCAGCTTCAAGCCGGAAACGGACGATATGCGCGATTCGTCTTCGATCCCGCTCGTGACCGCCCTCGTTGAGGGCGGCGCTACCGTCAAGGCATTCGACCCGGTCGCGATGGAAAACGCACGGGGGATGTTGCCGGAAACCGTGCAGTACTGTGGAGACTCCTACGATGCCGCCGAAGGCGCCGACGCGATGATCATTGTCACCGAATGGAACCAATTCCGGTCCCTCGACATGGAGCGCATTCGTTCTTCGCTGAAACAGCCGGTCGTGGTCGACCTGCGCAACCTCTACGATCCGAAAAGGATGAAAGACCAGGGTTTCCTGTATTCCAGCGTCGGCCGTGCGGCGGAGGACTTTCCCGAATAAATTCGGAGTTCTGAATTTGGAATTCTGAATTTTCGAACGCCGGGTTTCGGCCTTGCTGTCATCCTGAGCAACGCCACGCCGCGAGGCGGCGCCTACTCATGGAAAGAACAAGGGATCGGCCCGGCAGAATCTCGAATTTAGTCAAATATTGACAACAAAAGAGTTACATTTATGGCTTGAAATTTGTTCTTTGGGAGCGAGGCCGCCCTGCGGCCGGGTCGAAGGATCCCCTGAATCCTCCAGAGAGTGATGAGCACGGAAGACTCTCAGGTTTTGGGGGATCCCGGATTCGGACCGGGTCCTCACTCGGGATGACGGGTTTTTGGATACCCGAACGCCTCCACGGTGGGCGGTTTTGCATACTGATAACCGGTCACTCACTGAGCGGAGCTTGACCGATCGATGGGCACCCGCGAAACTTACCTCCATGACAGCAGAAGACTCCGTAAGACTCGATATCTGGCTCGATGTGGCGTGCATCTTCAAAACACGCTCGCAGGCGCAGACCGCGTGCCAGCGTGGCCGGGTTGAAGTCAATGGCGACCGTGGCAAACCGCACCGGGCCGTACGACCGGGAGACACGATCCGGATCCGGATTCCGGGCGGCCGCCACCGCATCATCGAGGTTCTCGGGCTCGAGTCAACCAACGTTTCGAAGGCGCGTGCACGCGAGCTCTACGCCGACCACACACCGCCACCCACGCCTGAGGAGATCGAGCTGAGGCGGATGCAACGGCTTTCGGCGCCCCAAAAAAGGCTTCCCGGCAGCGGTGCGCCAAAGAAAAGAGAACGCCGCGATCTGCGGCGGCTTAAAGAGGAATGGGAATAGGGTCAAATTCGGAATTCGGAATTCGGAATTCGGAATTTCCGCCGATCCATCCGATGAAATTTCGGATTTCGGATTTCGGATTTGCCGGCCAACCACGAAAAAGAATCCACCAAGAAGACCTCGACCCGTGCCCTGGGTTCCAGTGAGAGAGACTCGGGCACCAGACCAAAAACACCCCGTTCCCTCAAAAACACTCGATGGCGGCGTGCGCCTGCACCCGACAGAGCCGATATCTACGGGGGTTGGGCCGTACAGCCGCATAGCCGTTCTGCCAGGCGATCAGGCCCGGCGGCGTCGACGAAGAGAGTGGGTACCGTATGGCCGCATAGCCGTATAGCCGTTGACCCGGATAGCCGAATGCCCGTATTGCCGTGTGCTGACGGGTGCGGTGAATGTAGAATGGCCGGACCCAATCAAAGGGTGAGGTCACACAAGACCGCTGGAGGTCCGGATGAGCGAAGAGGCCAATTGGGACAAGCTGGTCGTTGGCGGCACGGTACTGACGTTGGAACCGGATTCCGAGCCGATAAAGAATGGTGCTGTTGCAATCGCAGACGGGCGTATCGCCGCTGTTGGTCCCGCGGAAGAGCTGCTCGAGTTGGCCCCCTCCGGTGATATCCTCAACGCTGGTAACTGCCTGATCCTCCCGGGACTCGTCAATACCCACTCGCATCTTGCGATGACCCTCCTCCGAGGCATTGCCGACGACCTGCCATTGATGCAGTGGCTCGAAGGCAACATCTGGCCGGCAGAAAAAGAGCACATGAACCGTGAGACGGTGCGCCTCGGAACCGAGCTCGCGGCCGCCGAACAATTGCTGGCCGGGGTCACCACGACCACGGATATGTATTTCTTCGGTGACGAGGTGAGCGCCGTCCTGGCCGAAGCCGGGATGCGCGCAGTCGTTGCCGAATCACTTATCGGCTTCCCGACGCCTCGCTGCGCGACAACCGAGGAGATGTTGGCCAAACAACGTGATCTGCTCGAAGCCTACAAAGACCACCCTCTCATCACTCCATCCGTCGCAGCACACGCCCCCTATTCCGTTCAGGCGTCTGATCTCGTGGCCGACGCGGAACTGGCCGAGGAGTATGAGGTGCCGATGCAAATTCACCTCGCCGAAACCACCTGGGAGGTCGAAAAGCTGCTCGAGGAAAAAGGGCTTTCTCCAGTCGCCTACCTCGCCAACCTGGGCGTGCTTTCAGAGCGAACGGTGGCTGCTCACTGCGTCCATGTGTCCCCCGAGGACATCGAGCTGCTGACTGAATTCGAGGCTGGGGTCTCTCACAACCCGGTCAGTAATCTCAAACTGGCGTCCGGAATTTCGCCGGTGCCCGCTCTATTGGAAGGCGGAGTCAAGCTCGGCCTCGGAACCGACGGTGCTGCCTCCAACAACACTCTCGACCTTTTACGAGACATGCAGCTGGCTGCCCTTCTCCACAAGGGAGCCGCCGGAGACCCAACCGTTCTGCCCGCCCTCACCATGCTCGAACTAGCGACGATCGGTGGCGCTCAGATCCTGGGCCTCGCCGATAGGATTGGCACGCTGACTGAAGGCCTCGAGGCGGACATCATTTGCGTCGCAATTGACGGACCACACACGGCCCCTATGTACGATCCTTACTCCCACATGGTTTTTGCCGCGCGCGCAGCCGATGTCCGCCACGTCGTAGTGCAAGGCGCTGTCGTAGTTCGAAACCGCGAGCTACAGACGCTCGATCGAGAACGAATCGAGAGGCAGGCCAGGGAGTTTTCGGAGACCCTCCGACCGAGCTGAAGGAGACAGATATGACCGACATGCCACAGTCCATTCTCGCGGCCACCGATTTTTCGAAACCAGCTGAACGTGCTTGCGACTTTGCGCGCGATCTGTCGCGTCGATTCCAGGCGCAGCTCCACTTGCTGCACGTCGTTGTGATTTTCGAAGACCCTCACCTAGAGGAGGGCCACATGCACCGGCTCGAGGAGCTTGTGGCTTCTGGCGACGACGCGCGCCGCAGGGACCTTGAAAACGGCTCTGGGCTCCAACAAGGGCTCGAGGTCACCCCTCATATGGTGCGTGGTCTCGCCCCCGCTGAGGTGATCGTCGAAACGACGTCCAACCTGGCGTGCGATCTCATCGTGATGGGTACCCACGGCCGTCGGGGTCTGCCACATCTCCTTTTGGGCTCGGTCGCGGAACGCGTTGTGCGCACGGCGACGGTGCCGGTGTTGACCGTGCGAGGCGATGCCGACATCAAATTGGAGGGCGCACCGAAGATCCTGGTTCCGCACGACTTTTCCGATGCGTCGGCCGCCGCCGTTCGAAGTGCGGCGGTGTGGGCGGAGGCCCTGGGGGCGGAGATCACCTTGCTGCACGTGGTCGAACCGGTTGTCTACCCGGAGTTCTACTCGGTGGACGTCCTTTCGGATGATCTCATGGAGAGACTCGTCGAGCGTTCGGAGAGAGCCCTCGGCGCTGCAGCGGAAGACCTACTGGGAAGCGCTCGGACCCAGGTAGAGGTCGGTCGGGCCGCAAACACAATCGTTGATTTTGCCGACCCGGACCGTTTCGACCTGGTCATCATGGCAACGCGAGGTCTTTCAGCGCTCGAACATGCCCTTCTCGGGTCGGTAGCAGAGTCCGTTTTACGACGCTGCCGGGTTCCACTGTTGGCCGTTCCAACCGAGTAACCCTTGTAGAAGCGGGGTTCATCCCCGCCAGTCTTCAGTTCAGGCAGTGGGGCAAAATCAAGAA
>CAVZOK010000030.1:0-18316 GCA_963776765.1 Candidatus Sulfomarinibacteraceae bacterium | reverse complement strand
GATCGAGGAGCAGCTGCGGAACGCGGATGTAGTTTCTGTATCGAAGATCCCGGTTGGTGTGAGCCGGCCGCGAAAGATTCTTCTCGAGAGCGACAACCACCGATTCCACGCCGTCTTCAAGTTCATTGATGAAAACAAGAAGAACGTACGAGACCCGACAGCCGCCGGCACCGCAAAGCTCTACCTCCACTGGAGGGACTCTTACGTCTACGACCTTGCCGCCTACCACGTCGATCGACTCCTCGGCGTCGACCGTATGCCGCCAACCGTTATTCAAAATATCAAGGGGAATAAGGGCTCGCTGCAAATCTGGGTCCAAGGAACCATTACGGAAGCCGAGCGCCGCGAGCGATCTATCGCTCCACCAGAGATCGCTCGCTTCAACCAGCAGAGGTCGACCCTGCAACTGTTCAACAATCTCGTGGCCAATCGCGACAGCAATCTCGGCAACACCCTCATCGACGGTAACTGGCGCCTCTGGTTCATCGACTGCTCCCGGTGCTTTGGTACGTCGGCAGACCTGCTCTATCCCGACGCCATCACTCACTGCGATCGCCAGGTGTGGAACGCATTGAAAACGCTCGACAGGAGTTCGGCCGGCGAAGCACTCTCTCCCTATCTGAGCGAGCTCGAAATCGACGTCCTGTTCAAACGCCGCGACGAAATCGTGGAGCTCGTGCAGGCGCGCATCGATGAGTGGGGCGAGGAGCTGGTTCTCTTCGACCAGCGGCCACCTACTGAGACCGCTCCGTGGAGCGACAACTAGTCGTGGCAGAGGAAGGGAATTCTGCGGTGCCATCCGATCAGAAGGAGAATCTGAACCCCGATCCGTCGACGATGACGCTCTCACGCAAGATCGTTATCGGGCTCACGGCCGGGATCGCCTGCGGACTTTTCTTTGGCGAGATTTGCGGCAAACTGTCCATCATCGGCAACGCCTACATCGCCTATCCCGAGTTCCAGGTTGTCCTGCCATTCAGGAAGGTCACAGCGTGGCCTCTCGGATACGCGACCGCACCGGGGGATCCCGAGTTCCTCCGCTTTTTGGACCTCTGGGTCGAACTCGTGCGAGACGAGGGTTTCGTCACGAGCCTGCGCGACCACTGGATTCTCGGCCGCACCGCCGTACCGAGAAGCCCGAGGTGGTCGGTGATCCGCAATGTCCTGAACTGGGTCGATTGACTCGGTCCCCTCGGAGTACAATCGGCACCGAGGAGGATCCATGCTTCCAGTACTCGACAACGAGGCGATGCGTGAGGCGGATCGACACACGATTGAAGATCTGGGGGTGCCCAGCCTCGAATTGATGGAGAACGCCGCAGCCGGTGTCGTCGACGCCCTGCGCGACAGCTTTCCGGATGTTCGGCGGATCCTGATCCTCTGTGGGCGCGGAAACAACGGCGGTGATGGCCTCGCGGCGGCACGGATTCTGGCCGGCGGCGGCCTCGAAATCAAAGTGCTGCTGTTCGGCGACCGCGAAAACCTGAGTCCGAACGGGTCCGAGAACCTTCACCTCGCGGAAAAGGCCGGTGTGCCGATCGCGGTCGTCGAAGGTGATGACCTTTCAGCGCTCGATGGCGAGCTCGAGCCCACCCCCCCCGACCTCGTGGTCGACGCCCTCCTCGGCACCGGCATCGATCGTCCGCTCGGCGGTCGGCTGGCCGAAGTCGTTTGGCGTGTCGAAGAGGCGGATCTCCCGGTGATCGCGGTCGACGTGCCCACCGGGCTGAGCGGATCTTCGGCCGGAGTCCCGGGACCGGTGATGCCGGCAGAGCTCACGGTGACCTTTGCCGCCCTCAAGCGTTGCCACGTCCTGCCGCCGGCCTGTCTCCATTGCGGAGAGGTGGCTGTCGTCGATATCGGCATCCCTACCGCAGTCTTGGAAAGTGGATCCGAGCTGCGATGGATCGAGGCGGAGGATGTGGCCCTCCTGCTACCACAGCGACACGCAGCCTCTCACAAGGGGAGCTATGGCCATCTTCTCCTCGTCGCGGGCGCCGAGGGACGCGGTGGCGCCGTTGCGATGGCCGCCCAGGCGGCCGTGGTTGCCGGATCGGGCCTGGTGACAATGGCAGTCCCAAAACCGGCGGTTCCGGTGGTCGATGGCGCTTGCCTCGAGGCCATGACCCACGCGATGGCCGCCGACGATCGGGGACAGATGGCGGGGCCCGAGGGTCTCGACGAGTTGCTGGACCGGATGACAGCAATCGCCACAGGACCCGGCATGGGCACCGGTGACGGGGCCGCCGCGACCCTCGAGTGGATCCTTGACACCTGGCAGGGCAGCCTGCTCCTCGACGCCGACGCAATCAATCTCCTCGCGGGCCGGCCAGAACGTCTCGCTGGACGAGAAAAAACCCCGGTATTGACCCCGCACCCGGGCGAACTGGCCCGACTGCTCGATCAAAAAACCGAAGACGTTGTTTCGGACCGGGTCGCCGCTGCACGATATGCCGCCGAGCGCGCGCAGGCGGTGGTGGTGGCCAAAGGCTTCCGAACGGTGATCGCCGACCCCGATGGCGAGGTCTTCATCAACCCAACCGGTGACGCCGGCCTTGCCTCGGGCGGATCCGGAGATGTCCTCACCGGGGCAATCGGCTCGTTCCTGGCCCAGGGCCTCGATCCGATGCGTGCGGCCATCGTCGCCTGTTGGCTCCACGGTCGAGCCGGCGAGCTTGGCGGAGAGGAGTGGCCTGCAGCAGTTCCTGCGTCTACACTGCCGATTTTCATGGCCAGGGCCTGGCGAGAGCTCGAGTGCCGGTGAAACCTCCCGACTTCATCAGGAGCGATTCCGCCGGGGCCACCGAGAACGCCGGGTTCGGTTTTTCCTCGCGGCTGCGGCCCGCGGACGTGGTCTTGCTGGAGGGCGATCTCGCGGCCGGAAAAACAACGTTTGTGCGTGGGCTCGTGGACGGTCTCGGCGGCGACCCCGATCTCGTGTCCTCGCCGACCTTCGTTGTCCTGCAAAGCTATGACTGTGGTGTGGAAAAAGTTTCCGTCCTTCACCACGTCGATCTCTACCGTCTGGCTGAGAATATCGCCGATCTGCGCGAGATCGGTCTTGAGGAAACGCTCTCCGATCCCACAGCTATCATCGCCGTCGAGTGGCCCAAGGACTCCATCGCAACGTGGATCCCCGCCGACGCCAGAGTGTGGCGCGTCGGGATCACCAGCGAAGAGAGTGATTCCAGACGCATCGAAATCACACCGCCCACCCAGTTTTGAGTTCTTAGTTTTGAGTTTTGAATTTTCCCCCGCCTACCCGTGGTTGTGACGAAGCGGTGCTCGGTAACTAAAAACTCATAACTCAAAACTCAACACTGTGCTCAACCGGCGAGGATTCCGCCGTCTACGGGTATGACCGCACCGGTCATCCAGGAGGATGCATCGGAAAGCAGGAAGACGATCATCGCCGCCACATCCTCCGGCTGACCAACCCTTTTCATGGGATGCATCTCCCCCATCGCCTCGACCTGCTCGGAACTCATGCCCCTCGACAGGTGAATCGGTGTGTCGACCACCGCCGGCATGACCGCGTTCACCCGCACCTGTGGTGCCCATTCGAGGGCCAGAGAACGGGTGAGCTGGTTGAGGGCCGCCTTGGACGCGTTGTAAGCCGCCATTCCCGGGATCGCCCGCTCGGCAAGGGTTGAGGAAACATTGACCACAGCAGGTGAAGATCCCCCGTGAAGCAAGCCTCCAAGCTCGCGGCAAAGAACGAAAGGACCTCTCACATTGATCGCGAACACCTCGTCCCAAACCTCGTTGGTGGTTTCATCAAGCCGGGCCATTGGGGCGATACCGGCGTTGTTGACCAGGCCATCTACCGATCCCCACCGGCTTCCGACCTCAGCAGCGAGCGCCACCACCGATTCCGGATCGGCGACATCGCACGGCCAGGCCCAGGAGCCACCTCCGATATCTTGGGCCGCCGCCGCTAACGGGTCCGCCCTTCGTGCGGTCAAACAAACCTCAGCCCCTCCCGAGGCCAGCATCCGCGCCGTCTCGAGCCCGATTCCACTCGATGCTCCGGAAATAACCACTCTTCTGCCGCGTAGATCCAACATGGGGGCTTTCTCCTTTTGCTTCACTCGCTATGGGGTGCGTTGACCGGTACGGCTATCATGTGTGTGGCCATGAGCGAAGATCTCCGCACCGCCATCGACGAGCATCGACGCCTCGTACAACGAATCCTCGCAGGAGGCATTCCAGAGGGCAAGGATTTCGACGCCTGCCGCGCGGTGCTCGCCCGTTTTTCGAACCAGCCCCCCGCGGCGGCCGGTGATGCAGGCGAGCTGGAGACAGATTGCGATGAGGAGGTTGCCTTTTCGGCCCTGTTCACCCTGCTCCAGGGCGCCCTGGCCGATCCATTCTTTGGAATCGACGAGACCCAGCAGGTCGTACCAATTCTCAAAGCTCTGGCCCGTGGCAATATCGTGGCCAAGGAGCTGGTGTGACCACTCTCTGGACCATTATTGCTGTCCTCATACCGCCTCTGGCAGCCTTCGTTGCCGGGATGTGGCTGCGCCCTCGGCAACCCGCCCCACAACTGGCAATCGTCCTCAACGCGATTTTGCCAGGAACCGGCCTCGCGGCTCTCGGGCGTCCGGTCCTCGAATCTGTGTTTGGCGTTCTCCTCGCTCAGTTCAGCCTCATTCTCACCGGCGGAATTCATAACCTCTGGATGTACGCCCCGAGCATGATTGTCGGTGGACTCTGGGCCCTCGTCCACACGCCGTTGAGCCCATTGATCAATGCGTCTACCGACCGAGGGCAGCGCCTTCTCGATCGCGTCGAAGAAACCCCGGCGAGCACACAACACCACCAAAACACTGGTGGTCTGCAATCGCGATCCGATGCGGCGAGTCCGAACGCCGCGGAGGACAATGAAGAAACGGTCATCGAAAATCACTACTGCGTTGCGGTGAAATGCACCGAGTGTGGCGCAGCGGTGCCGGTGCCGGTCCTCCACCATATGGCCCATTGTTCCTTCTGCGGCAGCGACCACCTTGTTGTCGGGCACGAGGAAACCCTGCTGGTCACCTTGCCTGAGCGTGTCTACGATAAAAACGTCTTACGCGAGGCACTGCTCGACCACTATCGATACCAGTACTATCTCAAGCTCTATCGCAAAATGGTGGCGCCACTCGCCCGGAGCGCGACCGAGGCTACTTCAAGCGGAACCCTGGTCAACCGGCCCGAGTTTGACGCGGCCGTCGATGGTGCCGAGATCGCAGTGTCGAGAAAGGCAGATGGCTACCGCGCCAGGCTTGCCGACAACCTGCACGTCGGCCAGACCATGCACTTCCTGACTCCCTATCGACATGGTATGGGCACGCTGTACCAGGCGACGTTTGGACGCTCACCGCGCGACCACGAAAAGGTCCTGCGGTTCGACGTGGGTACAATCGAAGCCTCGCTGAGCGCAACCACCGACGTCGATCTTCCACCTATGGGTAAACTCAGTTATCTTAGGGCGTTACGTCCCGCCGTCGACCTCGCCTCGGATATGAAGAGCTTGCCAATGGAGGGAAGCGACGAGGATCTGGAACGGGGATTTGGCGACCTCGACCGTAAACGCCTGACTCGCGACATTCAGGTCATCAAACTCGGATCGAGATTCACACGCGAGATCACGGCGGTTGTGTGGCGCCCCTGGTGGATCGCAGAGGTCCGTGGGCCCGAGATTGACGAAACGGTTTTGCTCGACGGCGCCGCCGGTTCGGTTGTCGGGCCCGCACCATGGATCGACAAATCCGCACTCGTCGAACTTCCGCCGGAAGCGCGCCAACCCGGCCGCGGTCTTCGATTCGTGCCCATGGAGTGCCCAACCTGCGGCCACGAATTCTCTTTCGACCCAGACGCGGTCCTCCATTTCTGCCATAACTGCTATCGAGTGTGCGATGTGGTCGAGGGCCGTAAGGTCGACGTTCCGTACGGTCACAATCCCCTTCCCGACGAGCCCGGCTGGGACCTGGTCCCTTTTTGGCGATTTCCCCTTCATCTGCGCACCGGGGACGGAGAACTGTTCACCGATCTCATGCGCCTCAAGGACGGCATCGACGGTTCATTCGATCAGATCGGGGAGGACGCGCCGAACCGCCAGCATGTGTTCTATGTTCCGGCCATCCGCTGTATCAATCCACGCCTCATGGCAAACGCCTTCAACCGTCTCTTCCTTTACGCCATCCGCAATCGCCCGGCGAAGGAACTCAAGCGATTCCCCACAGATCTTCGACCTCAGCCATGGACCGCGAGCCTCGCCGAACCGGAGGCCAGGGATCTCGCACCGCTGTATCTGGCCAACGTCTTCAGCCGCCGCGACATTGCTAGGGTGAACATTCATCAAGTGGCTTCGTGGCTCTTCCAGGCCACCCAAGGCAAACCTGGACACCTCATGTATCTGTCAGTCCCCCAGGTCGTCACTGAACCGTTCCGACGCTATGTCGGGCGATTCCGAGATGATGCGGTGCACTATGTGACTGGGCGGGCTTGACGAATCCCTCCTCACCGACAAGCGCTTTCCGCCTCCGCGAGCAAGGTACCACCTTCACATTTGTTGCTTCGCCAGAGCCTTTCAAGTCTTCCGCACCTCACCGTGCAACAAATGTGAAGGTGGTACCTGTGTCGTCGAAGCCACTGTGCGCTTCTCATGGGCGGCGCTTGAGCGGGAGCGATGCGTGGGCTATCCTGAACGCCAACAGAATTTCGGCAACACGGAGGACGCATGGCTGCAGAGATTTTCACCGATGACTGGGCGCAGCTCTGGAATGACAGCATCAACGCCAATCAGGACTACAAGAAGGCCGCCGAGAAATGGGAGGGGGCCATCGCCATGGTCATGACCCCCAACCCCGAGATGGGAGTGCCGGAGGAGAGAATCGTAATTGCCGACCTATGGCACGGTGATTGCCGAGGCGCCAAAGCAGCGTGCGAAAACGATCTCGAGGATACCCCTTACCTCATCAAGGCCGAGCCGGCGGCCTGGAAGAGCGTGCTCGGAGGAAAGACCGATCCCATCGTCGGTCTCATGGGTGGCAAGCTCAAACTCGCCAAAGGCAGTCTTTTCGCCCTGCTGCCTTATGCGAAGGCCGCCAAAGAGCTTGTGAAGTCGGCAATTGATGTCGACACCTCCTTTCCTGACGGTTGGTAGGAGGGCCCGGGACTTCGCAGAGCCGATGCCCGATTTTCGGTGGTAGATCCATCTGCCCATACGAATAGCCCACCAGTCACATCGTTGAACTCTCCCGTTCTCGCCGCTTCGCGGCATGAACGTCTCAACTGTAGATCGAGATATCTATCAATCTAACGAACCGATCCTTGAGTCTTAAAACCTTTATTTACGTATAATTCAACAATATTCTGCCGCAGCGCGGCAGAATATTGTTGACATTCATGCCGCAGCGCGTTATATTTTCAATTGAAAGTTATGCCGCAACGCGGCAGATGCGTAAACGAAAAAACGATCGAACGCCGGCTGCAGTCGGCAAGGAGGATTCAAATGGCTAAGAAGAAGAACAAAGAGCTACAGAACGACATCATGGAATCTGCCCACAAGGTATGGTTAGCCGGTCTCGGCGCGGTCGCCATGGCTGAGGAAGAGGGCGGAAAATTCTTTACCAACCTCATGGAGCAGGGACAAAAGCTCGAAAGCAAGAGCAAGAAAAAGGTCGAGAAAGCCAAGGGTACGGTTTCCGGTATGAAGACGGTGGCAGAGAGCTACTGGGAGACCTTTGGCCGCACGGTTGACGACCAGATGACTGCGGTGATCCATCGCATCGGAGTTCCCACCAAGGACGAAATCGAGACCCTGACGAAAAAGGTCGAGGATCTGACGGTCGCAGTAGACAACCTCCGCACCAAGAGCGCCGCCAAACCGAAGACGACTGCGGCCAAGAAACCCGCAGCCAAAAAGGCGACCACGACCAAGAAGGCTGCCGTCAAGAAGCCCGCAGCCAAAAAGTAAACCCGGGAGACTACTCCCACCTTGCATCGGCGCTGCTTCGGCAGCGCCGTTTTATTTCATGGATACAAGATGCAGGATGCAGGATGCAGGATATCGGATGACTGGACGCCTTTCGCGGGTGGGCGGGCGGATCTCACTTCAGATGCAAGATGAACGACAAAGCTCCTTTGCGCTACCTACATCGACGAGTAAGGTGCCATCTTTTGCATTGTTCGAATTCATCGCTTCGCAATCTGGTGACCCGCCTCAGGCGAACAATGCTAAAGGTGGCTCCTGTGTCGTCGAAGCCTCAAGGCGCTCGGGATTGGTTGGTCGCACCGGTGTCGCCGAAGCGGCGAAGCGCATCCAATGGGCGGGGCAGATCTGTTTGCGCTGACTGAACGAGTCGGCTACGCTCGATGAATGAGCGAACGCATTGCTGTTGTCGAGGACGAACAGAATATTCGCGACAACGTCGCCTTCGCCCTCGAACGCGAAGGCTATCGCGTCGACACCTATGGCGACGGTCTCACAGCCTGGGAATCCTTCCAACAAGAACTCCCCGAACTCTTGATCCTCGATATCATCATGCCGCGGATGGACGGGCTCGAACTCTGCCGCAAGGTGAGGGCAGTGTCCGAGAACGTGCCGATCGTTTTCCTGACCTCCCGTGATGAGGAATTCGACCGCGTCCTCGGTCTCGAGCTCGGAGCCGACGACTACCTGTGCAAGCCGTTCTCGATGCGGGAGCTGTTGGCGAGGGTTAAGGTCCTGTTCCGGAGAGTCGCACTTGGACGAGAAGCAACGTCTGGTCCCGAAGAAGAGCTGCTACGAGTCGGAAGCCTCGAGCTCGACCTCAGGCGATACACCGCTCGTTGGAATCAAACAACGGTCGGCCTGACCGTGACCGAGTTCATGATTCTGCACGCCCTGGCCCGCCGTCCGGGTCACGTTAAAACCCGGGAACAATTGATGAACGAGGGTTACCCGCACGATACCTTTGTCTCCGATCGCACGATTGATTCTCACATCAAGCGAATCCGCAAAAAGTTCATCGCGGTAAACAAATCGTTCGACGGCGTCGAGACGGTTTACGGCCTCGGCTATCGCTACACCGAGGATTCGTCATAATCCTCGGACAATGAAACTCCGCTACCCCTCCCGCATCTCGCTCCGACTGCTCGCGTTCAACGTGCTGCTCGTATTTCTTCCGGTCGGCGGCGTCCTGTTCCTCGATACCTATGAGCGCCATCTTCTGGTCGCACAGGAACGTACGATGGCCCAGGAGGGCCGTCTTCTCGCGGCGGCTATTGAAGCCCGCGACCGATTCGATGGCGCCGACGCTCAGCGCATCCTTGTCCAGCTCGGACAGCGTCACCTCGCGCGTTTGCGAGTCATCAATTTGAACGGCGAGGTCGTTGCGGACTCCGCGCTTCTCGGCCCTCGGCTCGAGAATGGCGAAGCGGCGATCCCAATGAGCGGGCCGCAGGCCGCCAGTGAGAAGAGTTTTCTCTATCGGGTGGGATCGCTGCCGTTCCGACTGCTGCGCGGATCCGGCGGTGAATCATCTTTCGCGCACGACTCTGATATATCCAGCGATCTGTTGTCACGACCAGAGGTGCAAAGCGCCCTCGACGGCCGATACGGCGCCGCCACCAGGATCAGTCCTGCGCCTCGCCGTTCGGTAACACTTCATATCGCGATACCGGTACGTGTCGAAGGTGCGGTCGAAGGGATCGCGCTCGTTTCACAATCTACCGGCCGCATCCTGCAGGCCCTGGACGCTGTTCGGCTCGATGTCTTCAAGGTATTTCTCCTCAGCCTCGGCGCCGCCGTGGTGCTGAGTCTGGTTGCTGCAACCACCATCGCCCGCCCTCTCGCACGTTTGCGCGAACGGGCCGGCGACATTCTCGACCGCCGTGGGCGCCTGAAGGGTGGTTTTGCACCGAGCGCGCGGCGCGACGAAATCGGTGACCTCGAACGCGCTCTCGCTGAGCTCACACGCGAACTCGAACAGCATCTCCGATCGACCGAGGCATTTGCCGCGGATGTCTCACACGAATTTAAAAACCCTCTGGCATCGATTCGTACCGCCACCGACATGGCCCTCGAAGACGTCGAACCTGGCGAACGGAGACGGTTCCTGGGAATGATCCAGAAGGATGTGGCGCGAATGGAGCGATTGCTCTCCGAGGCGCGGGAGATTTCGCGAATCGACGCCAACCTTGACGACGAAGAACGCACTGAAGTGACGCTCGATCAGCTGTTGTCAGCACTCATCGAGAGCTTCCGACTACGCAACGCCCACTCCGGGATTGACTTCGATCTCGCGCTAGCCGACGCCCACGTTACGGTGGACGCTTCGGCCGATCGCCTGACCCAGGTCTTTGAGAACCTGATCGATAACGCGGTCAGCTTTTCACCGCCATCCGGTCACGTTACCGTCGCCCTCCGCAGCGCTGGCGACAACGCCGAGGTCACGATCTCAGACGAAGGACCCGGGATTCCTGCCGAGCACCGCGACCGCATTTTCGGTCGCTTCTTCAGCTATCGGCCAGATGACACCACAGGATCAGGCCACACCGGCCTCGGTCTCGCCCTGGTCCGAGCGATCGTCGAGTCCTATGGAGGCAAGATCGAGGCCAGACCACGTGGCGGCGGCGGCACCAAGATGGTCGTGCTGTTGCCGCTTGCTGATTGATAGACCCCCACCCACCCAGTTTTCACCACCAAGACGCCAAGTTCACCAAGAAATTTCTTTCCGCTAGAGGCACATATCGAGTCTCTCACGGTCGATTCTTCACGAAAACTCACACCATTTCGGACCCTAGAAAAACTATGGATCTCCTTGGTGATCTTGGTGCCTTGGTGGTGAATATTCAGGCTCTTAAGGCTGCATACTGATGCCGAAAGCGTCGAGGCGATCGAGGGGCAGGCGGCGTCGATACCACGAGGGGCGTCGGCTGCTGACGTTGCCGCCGTGAAAGACCTGCAGCAAATATGGTCCTGCGATGTGATGCACCCGGTAGTGGCGGTCGAGCCCGGCATGATCCTGGGCAAAAGGATTGCGACCGTTTCGGAATGCAGCCAGCGGCGACGGATCGCCACGGGTGTAGGCACAGAGCCTGCCCGATGAGATGTCATAGCGCAAGAAATCCCTGGTGCAACAGACCTCGGCTTCGGCCGGTGCAGCCTCCACCGCAGCCAGCCAATCTTGGTGAATGGCATCGTCTGAATCCACGCGAGTTACGATCTGGTCATCCTCGCCAACCCAGCCTCCATACCACTCGTCCTGGACGGCAACTTCAACCCAATCCAGACCACTCAATTTGTCTTCGACGTATGCTGCGCTTTTCGAGGAGCAAAGAAGCACCGCCGGCACTTCGAGGCGGCTCACGCTGGGAACAAAGAACTGACAAAACAACTCGAGCCTGCGTTCAAGCCAGACCCGGTCGTGATGTCGATCGGCGTAAGCCGGGTCCTGAGGTCGGGGGACCGAAAACCTGGTAACGATGACGTGGCGCATCGCTGGAATACTACCAGCCCGCATTTCTCGCTTCAGCTGTCCGGCCTCCCGTGAGTCCTGGTGAAAGTTGTGGGCTAGAGCAGCGTATTCCTCAGTGCCTGCCGCCAATTCCGGCTCCCCATCCTACAAGAACGACGGCGTTTGTCTGGCGGAGTTCGTCGAGGGCGCCCAGCAGTTGGTTGTCGGTGTTCGGAAAAATCCTTGTCTCCACACGGACGCACCACCGAAGGAATCCCGGTCCGAGAAGTGTTCGCCGGCCGAAGCTGATCGACAGCACCCCATTGTGGAGCTGAATACCGTTCCATTCCACATCCAGAGCCCCGGTTGCCAGTCCCAGGACTCATCGGCCGCCCTTCGGGCCCACTTTTAAGCGCCGCTCAAATCCCAAGGTCAATACCTTGTGTTCGGACTCCGGCGTCAGTGCATTACAGGAATCCGTTTCCAGGCAGAAGTTCTTGCTGTCGTGAGTCGAGAAGTTGAGGTCTCCAAAGATAGCCCACCGCTCGCTGAGAGCCCACGCTCCTTCGATGCCGTAGACGAAGCCGAGCCCGTTGCTGTCATCCGGCACGATCTGGCGGTCAACCCAACGAACGCCAAGCTGGATTCTGATTTCACCTCTGTTTTCCCCACCATCGGCAGCGGAAGCGCAGGTCGAGGCCGCCACCATCCCCCACCCCATGATCAGCCCGCACAGAGTAATTCTTCCTGTCAACACCAGCCCGTCCCCTTCGAAATCTGTACAAGTAACCGCAGGCAATCTCCGCAATTCAAGGTCGTCTCAGTGTATGCAGATTATTGTAACTCGGGGCCGCATCCTCATATTTCGAAAGCCCTCCGCACCTTCGGAAATTTCTCCCTGAGGCCACGGACACATTGCTTGTGAACTTTTACGCAAATATCTTTTCCTCGGTTAAGGAAAGTGGTAGCATCTTGCGACGGTGGCTTCAGGGTGGGCTCCTCCCCCTCCCCGCCTCCTTCAACACCAGTTCGTGGCCGCGGGCCACCAGGCGCCGGCCGCGCAAGAAGGGACGGACGCCTATGATCGTCGGAATCGTCAAAGAGAGTTTTCCGGGCGAAACTCGCGTTGCCATGGTCCCCGCTCTCGTACCGCAGCTGGCAAAAGCCGGCATCGAAGTGGTTATCGAGAGGGGTGCCGGAGACGCCGCGGGTTTCCTGGACGATGAATACACTGAAAAAGGGGCGAAGGTGGTTTCTGGTCGCGCGGAGGTCTTTGAGAAGGCCGACCTGATCGCCCAGGTGCGGGCCCTCGGAGCCAACCCAGAGCAGGGAAAGGCCGACCTCGACCTGATAAGAGACGGTCAGGCTATCGTCGGCATGTGCGAGCCACTGACCGAACACGGTGCCAACAAGGCGTTGGCTGAAAAGGGGGCGACCCTTTTCTCGATGGAGATGATGCCCCGCATCACCCGCGCCCAGAGCATGGACGTTCTATCGTCGATGGCCACCATCGCCGGCTACAAGGCTGTCCTCCTCGCCGCAAATGAGCTGCCCAAGATGTTTCCAATGATGATGACCGCAGCGGGCACGATCGCGCCAGCGAGGGTTTTCGTGGTCGGCGCCGGCGTCGCCGGGCTTCAAGCGATCGCCTCAGCCAAAAAGCTGGGGGCGATCGTCGAGGCCTACGATGTCCGTCCTGCTGTCAAGGAGCAGGTGGAGAGCCTCGGCGGGAAGTTCGTCGAGTTCGAGCTCGAAACCGATACCGCCGAGGATGCGGGAGGTTACGCCAAGGAGCTCGGCGAGGACTTCTACAAAAAACAGCGGGAAATGATGCTATCGGTGGTCGGCGCGAGCGATGTCGTCATCACAACGGCAGCGATTCCCGGCAAAAAGGCCCCGATCCTGGTCACGACGGAAATGGTCAAGGGCATGCACCCCGGTTCCGTGGTTGTCGATCTGGCTGCCGAGCGGGGTGGCAACTGCGAGCTCACCAAAGCGGGAGAAGACGTTGTCGAAGGCGGTGTCAAGATCATCGGCCCGATCAACATCTCCACCACCATTCCGTTCCATGCCAGCCAGATGTATGCAAAAAATGTTGCCACCTTCCTCCTCCATTTGGTGGACGAAGGCAACCTCAAAATCGATACCGAGGACGAGATCACCGAGGGCACCCTGATCACCCAGGGCGGCAAGGTTGTGAATCCGCGGATTCTCGAGGCCATGGGCATCTCGAGCGAAGGGAGCGAGTGACATGAGTAGCCTGATCATGCTGATCACGGTCTTTGTGCTGGCGGTGTTCGTCGGCTTCGAGATCATCACCAAAGTGCCGCCCACCCTGCACACACCGTTGATGTCTGGCTCCAACGCCATCTCAGGGATCACCATTGTCGGTGCCTTGATTCTGGCCGGAGCGCTGGAAGGGCAAGCTTTGTTCAGCCCGCTCGCAAAAACTATGGCATTTATTGCGGTGATCTTTGCGACCATCAACGTGGTCGGCGGATTCCTGGTCACCGGCCGCATGCTCAAGATGTTCCAACGGAAGTAGGCGGGGGATTGACATGGGTATGCAAGACCTCACCAACATCGTTTACCTGATTGCAGCGATTCTCTTCATTCTCGACCTCAAGATGCTCGCCCATCCGCGGACCGCGGTGCGCGGCAACCAGCTTGGCGCGCTCGGCATGGTGCTGGCCATCGTGGCGACCCTGATGAGCGGTACATGGGACTGGACCTACATCATCCTCGGGATCGGCATAGGCTCCCTCATTGGGGCGGTTGCCGCTCTACGGGTGAAAATGACTTCAATGCCGGAGCTGGTCGGTCTGTTCAACGGCTTCGGCGGCGCGGCGTCCGTACTGGTCGCCGGTTCTGCGCTGGTCGCTACCTTCAACGCCGTGAGCGCCGGAACTGTAGACGGCAGCATGCAGATGAAGGTCGCCACTGTGCTGTCGGGGATCATCGGCTCGGTGACCTTCTTCGGGTCATACGTGGCATTCGGCAAGCTGGCTGAGTTCCTGTGCGTCAAATGGAAGCTCCACACCTGGCAGAAGATCATCAAGTACGGGTTTTCGCTGGCCGTCGCCGGAGGCGGTATCTGGTACGGCCTGAGCACGGGATTCACCAGGCTGTCCATCGTCGTCATGGTGTCGGCGCTGCTAATCGGCGGTCTGTTGCTGCCCAAGAAAGACCGCTTCCCTGGGATGGACCTCCTCAAAGGGTTGTCGGCTATTGCCTCGGTCGCACTGGGCGTGATGCTGGTTCTCGATCCATCGAACACCCCCCTCTTCTGGGCGCTGGTGGCGGTTGCCGGCGTGCTTGGAGTCATCCTGACGCTGTCGATCGGCGGCGCCGACATGCCGGTGGTCATCGCCCTCCTGAACTCTTACTCCGGTCTCGCCGCAGCCGCCACCGGCTTCGTGATCGACAATACGGTGCTGATCATCGCCGGATCTCTGGTGGGGGCATCGGGTCTCATCCTGACCAAGATCATGTGCAAGGCCATGAACAGGTCGCTGGCAAACGTACTCTTTGGCACGATGGGGCCAACCGCCGACACGCCAGACGCCGACGAGGTTTACAGGACCGTCAAAGCGGCATCGGCCGATGAGATTGCCATGACCCTCGAAGTGGCGCAGAAGGTTGTTATCGTCCCGGGTTACGGTATGGCGGTTTCCCAGGCGCAGCACGCGGTACGCGACGTCGCCAACTTCCTCGAGGACAAGGGCATCGAGGTCGAGTTCGGGATCCACCCGGTGGCCGGCCGAATGCCGGGCCACATGAATGTGCTCCTGGCCGAAGCCGACGTGCCCTACGAAAAGCTCAAGGAGATGGACGAGGTCAATGCGACCATGGAGCAGGTGGACGTGGCCATCGTGCTCGGCGCCAACGACGTGGTCAACCCGGTGGCCCGTACGGATCCCGGCAGCCCTATCGCCGGCATGCCGATCATCGACGTCGACAAGGCGCGGACGGTGGTGGTGATCAAGCGCAGCCTGAGTCCTGGGTTTGCCGGCATCCCCAATCCCCTCTTTGCTGCCGACAACACGTTGATGTTCTTCTCCGACGGCAAAAAAGCGATTCTCGAACTGCTGGCAGCGCTCAAGGAGACCTAGCTCGAACCTCAATTCGATTCGCAAAACCGCCCTCCGTACGGTGGGCGGTTTTTTTGGGCTAAACTCCGAACCGTGAAACGGCCTCACTTCACCGTATTCGGATCTTCATTGCTGCTGGCAATCGGTCTCTGTCACGGTGGAGACCGCGTCGAAATCGTACTCGATGCCTCGATGGAAATGTGGGATACGCTCCCGGACGGCACTCCGCGAATTGTGGCTGTTCGATCGGCCATCGACGCGTTCGTCGTTTCTCCGGCCGCCAGTGGACAACAATTCGACCTCGGGCTCAGAACGATTGGCGGCCGCTCCGATATCACGATGGACTCCGGCTGCGCCGAATCCCAGGCCCTCATTGCCACCGGTCCAGTCGATCCCACACGATGGTCCGCTGCCCTGGCGAGTCTTGAATTCCGAGGTGGGCGGGCTCTCGTGCATGCTATTGAAGAAGCCGCCAACGGCCTCTCGAACTTGGATGGCCTGAAGCGGATGGTCGTCGTGACGTCCGGTGACGATCAATGCCATCACGACATCTCGACTCTTCTCGCAAGTCTGTCGGAGATAGAGAACCCGATTGACATACGGATCATTGGCCTCGGATTGGATCAGCAATTCGCGAACTCGCTGCTCCTCTCGGCACCGACACGAAACGTCAACGAATCGAGCAAACTCCTCGAAGCCTTGAGGTGGGCATCAGCACCGCAGTCACCTGCTTCGAGTCGAGCGGAGTGGCTCGAGCTCATGATCACGCGCAGCGAAGAACCAGTCAGCGGTGCCGCCCTCTTCATCGCCGACAGGTACCTGGGCGAGGAGACTTCCACCGATATCGTCGACGGTTTAGCGAGATTGCATCTCGCGCCCGGTCGCTACCGAGCCAGAATCGAAGGGCTCGAAACCGGAACCGTCGTGCTCGACGACATTCATCACCTCGGCACACAGGAGACGATCGAGGTCATCCTCTCTCCCCTGCCGCCAGTAACTCTCGAGGTAGATCCGGAACGTCCTCTCGCGGGTGCCGAGGCGCACATTCAATATTGGGGGGCCCCTCCGGGCACCAACCTTGTGGCCGTGACCGTTTCTGGAGCCCCTGTCGGCCAGTATCTGATGCGATTCCCCACGATTGGGCCCATCGGCGAGGTCACCCTCCCACTCCCGACTCTCCAAACGACCTCGAGGTGCACTTCACCCGTGACATCGGTTCAGGTATTCAACAGCTGCTGGGGAGACTCGAGTCGAAACGAGTCGACGAACAGTGACCCTCGAGGCGCCTGAACGAATGGAAATTCGTGCACCGATGACGTTGACCTGGGAAGGCCATGAATTGCCCGGAGACTACATTGTTGTCGAACACCAAGGAGACGACCTTGGTGAAGACGTACTCTGTCTGCCGGCCATTCATGGCGGACCGGTTACGGTGAGTGCGCCCGATCTCGCTGGTAACTACGTCGTGCGCTACCGGTCTCGCAGCGGCCGATCGCTGGCCCGATCCAGTCTCGAGATTTTCGCGATTCTCGCCACCCTTGAAGGGCCATCGACGGCTGCGCCGGGCGAAGAATTCAACCTATCCTGGACCGGGCCCGATGCGGCACAGGATTTCCTGAGCATTGCCACCCCCGGTGAGAGTAGTGATGAGTATTTGAGATTTGCTCCAACCACGAATGGCAACCCCGCCGTGCTCACCGCCCCAATCGTGCCGGGAGACTACGAGATTCGGTATGTTCGTGCCGCCGACGGCGAAGTCCTCGCACTTGGTGCCCTGGCGGTGGTTGTTGAGGAGGTCACACTTGATGTACCACGCGTAATCGAGGCGGGTACACGCTTTGAGGTGGCCTGGAGTGGGGCCCTCGCAGGAGAGGGAGATTTCGTCGCCGTCGCACGCGCTGGCTCGGGGAGGAAAACACACCTTGATTGGTCTTACACCGACCTCGGCGGTCCGGTGACCCTGGCGGCACCGTTCAAGGCTGGAAAGTACGTAGTTCGGTATGTCTCAGGAAAAAGCAAAAAGATATTGGCCCGTCAGCCAATCGATGTTCGCTCGAGTTCTGCAACGAAGGATTAACCGCTCTTCTGAATCTGTTCTGCTGAGTTACGGCATAATAACCTCCGATCGCGGTCATCGACTCCGAGGTGGAATCCATGAAATTTCGAAAGTTTGTCCATTTGCTGGCGCTGTTCGCTGCGGCCAACGCCTTTGCTCAATCGAAACCTCTCGCACTATCTGGTCACGCCGAAGCACTCGGCAACGGCAGCGACGGAACTGTGATGGGTATCGTGTTCCAGATCGCGCCGGAAGACCGTGAACGTGCCGGCGGATTCGGGTCAGGGCGGTTACAACTCTACGGTCAGGTGACGAAATCATCGACCGGCAGCGAGGGGTGGTAGTGCTCGAGCCCGACGGCAGCGCGATGCTCTACCGTGAGTGGGATCCCGGCACCTACACCCTCGAGATCAACATCGCGAATATCAATGGCACAGCATCCGGAGCGTGGCTCGGAGAAATTGAAGTTCTGCCCGTCGATACTCCGTTCGAGGCTCCGGAAGGCGCACCGGTGGACGCCATCGCGCTCGATCTCACGCCGCCCCGCCAAGGTGGGGTTGCGTTCAAGCCACCACCCAATCTCGGTGGTCTGGGTGCCGTTCAATTGGAGGTCGAAGCGCCGGAGAACACAGCTTCGTCGAGTTTTCCCATGACGGAGAAACCCTCGGACGCCGAAATCGTGCCCCGTGGACGGTCTCGGTCCCGCTCGGGGACATCATCCGGCGGACACAGGTTCGAGC
>CAVZOK010000029.1:0-47036 GCA_963776765.1 Candidatus Sulfomarinibacteraceae bacterium | reverse complement strand
CGGCTGGTGTAGCCGCCGACAATCTGGCTATGACGATGTACTTTTTGGTTCTGTTCTCGCTCCCATCGCTGCCGTGGCTCAGAAGACGATACGTGAATCGAGTCCTCGAGAACGATATCGAGACCGATGAGAGCGGTCCACGTATCAGTGTCCGCAGCTTGGCGACATCGCTCGCGATCGCGGCCACGGTCTGCGCAGTTGGCTACGGTCTGGCAGAAGCTTTGGGCGCGAGCTCGAGTGGGATCCTGGTCATGACGGCTCTGATCGTTATGGTCGCGACCCTCTTTCCCCGGCGAATGGATGCGCTTGCGGGCGCGCACGAGCTCGGGGTGCTCCTGATGCAGGTGTTCTTTGCTGCGATCGGAGCCTCGGCGAGCATCATCCTTGTTATCACGCACGGCGCCATGCTTTTTGTGTTCGCGATCGTGATCCTGGCCGTGCACCTCGCCTTTATTCTCGTTGCCTGCAAATTGCTCGGCCTCGACCTCGCAGAAATCGTGATCGCATCCAACGCCAATATGGGCGGGCCGGCATCGGCCGCCGCTATGGCCGTCGCCCGACGGTGGGAGACGCTGGTCATTCCCGCGATTCTCTGTGGAACTCTCGGCTATGCGATCGCCACCTTTGTCGGCGTCGCGGTGGGTCACTGGCTCCGTTGAGCGATGACGCCGGTGTCGGGGCGAAGTAGAATGTAGCCCCCATCAGGGGAAGGAGGAATCATCATGCGCCGACAACGCCTGGTCATCCTGGTCAGTTTTGCCCTCGCGATTTTCCTTGCGCCGATCGCCGATGCGCAACTCAGTGGCGATTTCGCCGACTGGGACGAAGGCCCCGAGGGTTTCCTGCTCACAAAAAAGGAAAAGAAGGAGTGGACCAAGATCACCACCGACTCCGAGGCCGAGAAATTCATCGAGCTCTTCTGGGCGCGGCGCAATCCAGAACCCAACAGCGCTTTCAACGCCTTCCGGGCCGAATTTGAGTCCAAGGTCCGTTTTGCTGATGAAAACTTTGGTTGGGGCAAAAACCGCGGCGCGCTTTCGGAGCGCGGTCGAGTGCTGATCCTCATGGGCCGGCCCGACAGCCGGCAGGTGCGGGGTCTCGAAGGAGCACCGCCTACCGGAGCGATCTCCGGCGAAACCGGCGCCGTTGATGGCAATACCGAGGCCTGGTACTACGACCCGGCGAAACTGCCCGCGGGATTCAAGGTCAAGGGGGCCAATCTATACTTCCTCTTCTATGAGGAGCGGCTCGACTCCAATGCTTTCGAGCTCGACCGCACCAACCGCGAGTCATTCAAGGCCATGAGCGCCCTCTCGAAAGCGCCCAACGTCTACCTCCTCCACCCCAATCTCAAAGAGGTACCCAAGCCGATTTCGATCGCCGGTGCCCAGCCGGCGTCCGACGCTCACCTCGCGTGGCTGGCTGGCGAGGGGCCGTACGATGACGTCGCCATCGTGTTTTCAGATCTGGGTGTCAGCAGCGAAACCAGCCGGCCATTGTGGGTTCACCTCGAGCTACCCCCCGATGCGCCTTCGCTCGATCTCCTGGCCGGCCGGGTTACCGCATTGGATGGCGAGGTTGTGAGCAATTTCGAATTCGCTCCGACACCTATCGCGGGTCAGAACGGCCCAGCCTACCATCTCGCTTTCCCCGTCGACGTCGGTTCGTACACGGTCGAGATCGTCGGCGCTGCCGGCGGTGAGCCGCAGCTCAACACGAGCATTGACGCTGAAGTTTCGACGATTCCGGAGGAAGGGACCTGGATGTCGCCGGTGTGGCTTGGCACGACCGCTACTCCGGAACCGGAGGCGCCGCATGGGTCCGCTTTTACGATCGGCGGTTGGCACTTGACGCCGGTATCTGGCCCCGAGTTGACGCGAGCCAACGAGATCGCCTACTTCGGTATTGTGGTTCGTCCGGCCGTCGCCGAAGACGGTGCGGTCGCGCTTCGAGCGCGTATCCTTGTCAAAAGGGACGGGCACGAACTCGGCCGACCGTTGGAAGTCCCGCTGGAAACGTCGCGGATAGGCGGCGACCTGTACATGTACGGCAACTCGATCGGGCTCGGCGGTTTCCCGGAGCTCGGGCCGTACGAAGTCGTTTTCGAGATCATTGAGACCAATTCCGACACGGCGGTCGAAAAAGCATTGGTGATCGAGCTCAATGAGTAGCGCCGGACGCCCGGAAACCGACCACTGCCTCGGCCGCTGTCGCTGGATCTATCGCCCCCTTCGGGGGCTTTCACGGAAAATTTGACGCAAGATCCGGGACTTACGCCCCGGGCTATCCATCTGTCGCCGCTCCGCGGCTCGGCGTGGTGCTGCCCCCTGGATGCGGTCGCTGTCGCCCGAGTTTAGGACAGCAGCGTTACTGGTTACTGATTCCTGGTCACTTGCTGTGCGGCTCCGAAGGCGATGGTGTTGTCGTATCATCTGGCGACTCGGATTCTCGTCTCACGTCTTCCCGGCGCCCGGCCGGGGGGTTCGGGACTGCTCACGTAGGCACCCCCAGCTTGGGCAGGACGACCCGTTGTAGGATCAACCATGCGGCGATGAATAGCAGGATTGTGAGCCAATCGGGCATAAGTTACACGACCTCCTCGACGCCCCATTGGATCATCCGCATGTCTTTCTTGCAGGCGTCGCAGTATGAGCATAAGGCCTTTTTGAGAGGTGCCACCTGATCGGCCTCGACCACGGTGAAGAAGATCGAAGAAGTCTTCGGGTAGGCACCCGAACCCATGCGGACTCCCGTCTCACCGACACCGTGTGCGTTTGGAATCTCTGAGTAGCCGCTCACATGGTTGTGTTGGAACAAGACCTCGACTTCCTCGCGGCATTCGGTGTCGACGATGATCATCAAGAGCTTCATGTCGTTCTCCACGGTGCGGTCCTCAGCTCTCCCGGAGACCGAGCTTGCGGAAGATGGTCATTGCAGGACACCACTTGGTAAAAGCGGACTGCAGGAGGTTAAGGCCGACGAAGGCGGTGAAGAGATACCAGTATGGGCTGACCCAGTAGCCGAGGGCGAGCGACAGCAAAACGACGATTCCGGCCATTGCACGAAGTGCTTCGTTGACGGTCATGATTCCTCCAAGGTTCAATTTCGGATTTCGGATTTCGAATTTCCAGCCGCCAGCCTGCAACGTGACCACGGGCGGAGGGGTGGTAATTCCTAATTCCTAACTCCTCATTCCTAATTTCTTCAGTCGATTTCCACAACGTTTTCCGGTCCAACTAATTTCAGATACATGTAATACAACACGGGAATCACACCCAGCGTGAGGGCGGTCGAGACGATGATCCCCGAAATCATGGCCAGGGCGAGGCCCTGGAAGATCGGGTCCGAGAGCATGAACGAGGCTCCGACGATGGTCGACAACTGAGTCAGGAAGATCGGGACCAGACGGACGGCGCCCGCCTTGACCACTGCCTGCTCGAGGGGCTCGCCGGCCTGGAGCTCGAGGTTGATGAAGTCAACCAGCAGGATCGAGTTGCGAACAATGATTCCGGCGAGCGCGATAAACCCGATCATCGATGTTGCTGTGAAAAAGACGCCGAATACGCCGTGTGCCGGCAGGATGCCCACCAGGGTCAAAGGGATCGGCACCATGATGATGATCGGCGTGATGAATGATTTGAACCAGCCAACCATCAGAACGTAAATCAGGACCATCACCACCGCAAAGGCGATCCCCATGTCGCGAAAGACTTCGTAGGTGATGTGCCACTCGCCGTCCCACTTCATGATGTATCGGGTGGTGTCCTCGGGCAGCTTCGTGGTGATGATCTCCAGCTGCTCGCCGATGGGTGTCATGATCTCGTCGAGTCGAGATTTCATTTCGAGAATGGCATAGACCGGGGCCTCGAAACGACCGGCAACCTCGCCATAGACATAGGTGACGGGCTGGAGATTCTTGTGGTGGCGGCTGCGTTCGCGTTGGCGGTCCACCACGGTGGTGATCTCGGAAAGAGGCACCATCCGGCCGTCCCCGCCGTGCACCGTGAGCTGCAGGAGATCGTCCACGTGCGCGCGCTGGGACCGATCGAGGCGCAGCACAATGGGCACCGGGTCACGGTTGGTCGGGTCGTGGATGAGACCGGCCTCGGCACCGTTGAGTGCGACCCGGAGGGTGCGCACTACCTGTTCGGCGGTGATCCCCGCCATCATCGCCTTCTCACGATCGACGAGAACCTCGATTCGCGGTCCGACTGCCTCGACCTCCCAGTCCACATCGACGACACCGTCTGTGGTGGCGAAGACTTCTTTCACCTGCTGTGCCACTTCGAGGCGACCGTCGAACGTTGGTCCGTAGACCTCTGCCACGAGTGTGGAGAGCACCGGCGGACCGGGTGGGATTTCCGCTACCTTGATGTCAACGCCGAGGGCTGTTGCGGTGGGCAGCAGCATCTGCCGCACCTCGTTGGCGAGAGCGTGCGACTTGTCGGAGCGCTTGTGCTTGTGGACCATGTTGATCTGAATGTCTGCCAGATTACTGCCGGAGCGCAGGAAGTAGTGGCGCACCAGGCCGTTGAAGTTGAACGGCGCAGAGGTCCCAACGTAAATCTGGAAGTCGATGACTTCGGGCATGGATCGGAATTGGTAAGCGAGCTCGCGAGCGGCAGCATTCGTCTGCTCAAGGGTAAATCCCTCGGGTGCGTCGATCACGACCTGGAGTTCCGATTTATTGTCGTGCGGCAGCATTTTGACGGTGGTGAAGCCAACTGCCACAGTCCCCACGGCAGCGATCAATAGGGTGGCCACGACGGCCAGGAACATGTAGCGCATGAACGAGCGCTTGATCATCGGGTCCATGATCCAGGAGTAGAGCCTCGAAATATTGCCTTCCTTCGGGACCTCGGTGTCCTCCGGCAATTCGCCGGTTCGCTCGTCACCGCCGTCTTTCGACTCTTTACGGAAGAGCCGGTATGCCATCCACGGCGAGATGGTGAATGCCACCATGAGCGAGAAGAGCATGGCCGCCGAAGCGTTGATCGGAATCGGCCGCATGTAGGGGCCCATCAGACCGCGGACGAAGGCCAGCGGCAGCAGGGCCGAGATGATGGCAAAGGTGGCGAGGATGGTGGGGTTGCCGACCTCATCGACAGCGAAAATGGTCGTCTGTTTTGCGCCTGCCCATTTCAGCTTGATGTGCCGGTGGATATTCTCGACCACCACGATGGCGTCGTCGACGAGAATTCCGATGGAAAAGACGAGTGCGAAGAGGCTGACCCGGTTCAGTGTGTAGCCGAAGAAGTAGGAGGCCGCGAGGGTCAGCGCCAGGGTCACTGGGATCACCACTGCCACAACAGTGGCCTCACGCCACGAAAGAGTGATCCACATCAGGAGGATCACGGCGATTGTGGCGGAGTAAAGGTGTTTGAGGAGTTCATCGGCCTTCTCGTCAGCCGTGGCCCCATAGTCGCGGGTCTTGAGGATCTCGACGTTCGAGGGAATCACCTTTCCGGCGAGCCGGTCAAGCATGTTGTCGAGATCAGCAACCATGTCGACGGCGTTGGTCCCGGGTTTCTTTGCCACCGCAATGGTGACTGCCGGCAGGTCCATGCCGACGGTCTCGAGGCCCTTCTCGGGCGCCGCGGGCCCGGTCCCAAGCCACACGTATGAGGCGGGCTCCTCTGGACCATCGGTGATCTGTGCCACATCCTTGAGGTAGACGGGTCGGCCTCCGTAGGCGGAGAGGACGACGTCGCCCACTTCATCGGCGCTGGTCAGGAACTGGCCAACGTCGACCACAACCTCGGAGTTGGCGATGGCCGTGCTCCCGGCCGGCAATCGCCAGTTGAGGCTCTGCAATGCTCCGTAGGCCTGGAGAATGGAGATGCTGCGCGAAGCCAGCGCTTCACGATCGAAATCTACCCGTAGAACGCGGCGCTGACCGCCGATGACCGAAACCTGTGCGACCCGTGGATGGCGGGTGAGTTCGACCTTGAGTTCGTCTGCCACCTGGCGCAGCTGGGGCGACGATGCTTCGGCGCTCCACAGGGTGTAGGCGACAACGGGGACGTCGTCGATAGTGCGTGGTTTGACGACCGGCTGCATGGTGCCGGGGGGCATACTGTCGATAGCCGACTGGATCTTGGTGTGGACCCGAACCGCGGCCTGGTCAGGATCGGTGCCGACCAGGAACCGGACGATGATGAGCCCACCTGAGGGATTCGAGATGGAGTAGATGTACTCGACATTCTCGATCTCGTAGAGAAGCTTCTCGAGCGGCGTAATGACCCGATGTTCAACCTCCTCGGCGGTGGCGCCGGGAAAGCCGACCATGACGTCAATCATCGGCACCTTGATTTGCGGCTCTTCCTCCGATGGCGTCACGATGATCGCGAAGAGGCCGAGCAGCAGCGACGCTACGACGATCAGCGGCGTCAGCTTGGATTCGAGAAATGACTGCCCGATGCGACCCGCCATGCCCAGCTTGCGCCGGGTCATTTTCAGCCGCAGGGCTTCACGTCGAGCCTGTTCGATCTCTGAACCGGACGGTACTTCGCCCTCTCCTGGTGTGCGGGGGTTGCCGGGACTCATCGTCCAAGCTCCAGCGGAGTGCCGTCAGCCACCGGTCCCGGGGCGTTGACAACTATCGATTCACCGGCGTCGAGTCCCGAGAGGATCTCGACCCGATTGTCACTGAGGGTGCCGCCGGAGGTCACGGCCCGTGTCCGGGCGCTGCCATCTGCAGCGCGAACGATCACCAGTTCGAGGCCTCCGCGTTGGTGCACGGCGCTGATCGGAACGACGATTCGATCGGTGATGTCTCCGCTGATCGTTGCTCGGCCGCTGAAGCCGGACGGGACGTCGATCTGGCCGAGGCTGACCTTGACGATGAAGGTGTGGGTGCCTTGATCGGCAGAGGGCGTGATTTCCTGGACTCTGCCGGCAATTGTGCCGAGGTCCCTTCGCGCGTCGAGCCGCATCTCGAGCTGATCACCGACGGAGACGCGACCGATGTCGTTCTGACGAACGTTGAGCCACATCTGTTGACCCTCGAGGCTCTCGACCCTGACGAGGGGACGACCGGGGGCAGCGAGGTCGCCGACCTCGACCATAGTCTCGATTACCCTGGCGGCAAAGGGTGCACGGACGGTCGATTCATCAGCCACGGAGGAGGCTGCTTGCACCGCACCTTCGGCCTGCTCGACCGCCCCCCGAGCCTGTTCATACCGCATCTTCGCCATGTCGAGCTCGAGCTCAGAGGCCGCGTTGTCGGCGTGCAGGGCCTTGAAACGCTCGTAGTTGCGCTCGGCCATCGCCAGCGCCGCTTCGGCCTGGGCCAGGGCTCCTCGCGCCTGGCCGAGCTGACCCGCCGAGGCCTCGGGCTGGATCTCGAGCAGGACCTGGTTCTTGGCGACCGTACTACCGGCATGGACGTTGAGCTTGACCACGGGACCCATGACGCGGCTCGAGACCGCGGCCTGTCGGGCCGGTTCGACGACGCCCCGGACGTCAATGGGATGGGCCTCTGTGATCCGCTCGACCTCCCCGACCATGACGCTGAGGGGTTTCAGATCAGCCTCAGCGAGCTTGGGTTCGTCGTGACCGCAGGCGGTCAGACCGAGGGCAACAATGGCCAGAAAAACGATTGAGATGTGCCTTCGCGCCTTCATTTGGAATCCTCCGTTGTGTCGATCAACGATGAACCTGACACGTACCGGAGACGGTTGGTGTCGAGGGCCACGTCGTAACGTGCGACTAATTCGCGCATCTCGGCCTCGCGAAGACCAGTTTCTGCATTGAGCAGGTCAATCATCTTGTCCAGGCCCTGCTTGAAACGACTCTCCCGAACCCGTACCGCCTCAGCCGCCGCTTTCAGCGTGCTCTTCGCGGTGGTGTGGCGAATACCGGCTGAATGCAGGTCCTGCCAGGCCTGCTGTGTCTCGAGTCGTACCCCCTCTTCGAAGCGACGGATATCGGCTTCAAAGGAGGCGGTTTCGTGGCGGGCGGCGGCGCGCGCCGCGGTGTTGGAGCCGCCTCCCAGGAGGTTGATTCTGGCAACCGCCATCAGCGATCCGTTGTGGCCGTTCGAGCCAAAGAGCGTGTCGTCATAAAGGGAGTAGTTGCCCAGCACGGCAATCTCGGGGAAATAGCCGGGGCGGGTGGCCTTTTCCTCGAGCCGGCCCGCCTCGAGTTGGCGCCGTGCGGCGGCGAGGTCCCGCCGGTCTTCGACCGCTGCGGTGACCCAATCGTTGACATCTCCGACCACGGGGATCGCAGGAGCGAGAGGTGCGAGTTCTCGTGGCAGAGTCTGATCCGCGCCCATCTGGAAATTGAGGGCGGCCTGTGCGAGCCGTTCACCGTTGGTGGCCTGGGTCAGAAGCTCGTCCATTTCGGACAGATAGACACGAGCTTGGAGAACATCAGCATCAAGGATCATGCCTTCGGCGGCGTATTTTTCCGCCAGCCTCACGTTTTCAGCTGTTGTTGACCGCGCCTTTTCGAGGAGATCCCTGTGCTCGCGCGCTTTGGCGAGGTTGACGTAGGCGGTCATCGTTTCGAAGATGACCTTTTCTCGTGTGTGGGCGAGTAAATAGTCCTCGGCGGTGGCCATCGCTTCCGCCTGTCCGACTCGAGCCGAGAGCTTGCCCCCGGTGTATATCGGAAGCTCGAAATCCAACCGTGTTACGAAGGTCGAGAGTGGGTCCGGGTTGTTGGGATCCGAAAGGAAGAACTCTTCCGTATCGAATCTGCCCTGGTTGAGGGTGAGCGCAAAGACCTCCGCCGGGTTGTTGGTATAGATGAAGCTCTCGCTGAGACCGATCTTCGGGAGGCGATGACTCTTGCCGCCGTCGAGTCGTTTTGCAGCTGCTGCGGCACGTTCTGTCGCGGCCACGACCTCGGGGTTGTTGACCAGTGCGGCGTCGACTGCTGCGTCGAGGGTGAGTTCCTGGGCGCTGGCGGTGGTGGCAGCGATCACCAGAATCAAAATGAGAGGGTACGTGCGCATCTGCATCCTCCGTTCCTCATTACTTCATAACCATTTAGGAATATACATTAATTCTTCGCACTGTCAAGAGGGTATCAGCCGCAGAACGGCGATGTTTTCAGACTTGAACAAACGAGAAAACATAGAGTCACAGAGGGCACAGAGCCAACCGCCCGCCCAAATCTGCCCACAGATCACCCAGATAGACCCAGATCCGCCGGCCCACCCAGGAGAACCACCAAGACACCAAGACACCAAGTCCATCCAACCGCCCTCTTTCACCGACAGATCAAACAGATGAGCGCTGATTCCTCGTCCCGGAAAAACCGCAGATAGCGCAGATGGACGCAGATCTAAACAAACCCAATCCAAGAATCGCAAAGAACGCCAAGATCGCAAAGAGGTGGACGTTGAGCGTGAAAGGTGGTCGCGCTTATTGGCGGCAGAACGACAGGCGATCAGGAATCGCCTGTCGCCGGTGAGAAGCCGGCCACCTCCGAAAGCAAGCTTTCCTCGATGTCCGACTTCCCACCTGCCGACGTGCCCGAGGCACGCCGTTTCTGCCTTTCCTCTCTTTTGTGAGTGGAGAAGTATCCGACAACTCTCTCTGCGCCTCCGCGCCTCTGCGCCTCTGCGTTGAAGGCTGGGCGGGTGGATAAATGAATCTGTGTTGATCTGCGTGATCTGCGGTTTCTTTTGTATGGGTGGGCGGTCTTTGTGATGTCTTTGTGTCTTCGTGTTTGAGACGGATTCAGCAGAAATCTCTGTGCCCTCTGTGACTCTGTGGTTTCTCTTCCGCTTGCAGCTATATCGGTACCCGAATCTCCGGATTGGTGCCGTCGTGCTCAGAGGCGAATTCCCTCAGTGTCAGACGAGCAGTCGTGCCCTCGCCGGCCCCTTCGCTGTCGAGACTGAGGGTGCCGTTCATGAGCTCGGCGAGACGCCGCGAGATGGCCAGGCCGAGGCCGGTGCCGCCCTGTTGCCGTGTAGTGGATCCGTCGATCTGGTAGAACGACGAGAAGACCTTCTCGAGCTCCTCGCGGACCATCCCGAGTCCAGTGTCCTTGACGGTGAAGACGACCAGCCGATTCTCTTCCCTGCAGTCAACGGTGATCGAACCTCCCCGATCAGTGAACTTCATCGCGTTGGAAAGGAGGTTTGTAAGGACCTGCGATGTTCGGTCCGGGTCGGCCCAGATGACGAGCTTTCGGTCGGCAATCTCGATGTTGAATTTGAGGCCCTTGCTTTTCATCTGATGTTTGAAAAGAGTCTGGACATCGTTAAGGATGGCGCGCACAGGTACCGGCGCAAAATGGATCTCCAGACGCCCCGCCTCGATCTTGGCCAGGTCGAGCACGTCGTTGATGATGTTGAGCAGGCTCTCTGCCGACTCGTGGGCGATGGTCATGAACTCTTTCTGTTTCTCGGGGTCTTTGACTGCGCCGTCCATGATCAGGCGGAGGAAGCCGAGGATTGCAGTCAGCGGGGTGCGAAGTTCATGCGAGGTGTTGGCGAGGAACTCGGATTTCAGGCGTGATGCCTCGAAAGCCACGGCCCGCTGTTCATCGAGCTCGCGCACGAGCTGCGAGAGAGAAGCTGCGCCGCCGAGCAGGAAACCGACCTGGGTGAGAAGATCGACATCGTCGATCGTAAGGTCGAGAGCGGTGCTCGACGTGGTGAGGAGGACACCGGCGGATCGGCCGGCCGCCGTCAACGGCAGGTAGTTGAGGTGCCGAATTTCATGCTCGGAAGAAAGCCAGTTGGCGAGCTCCTGCGGCAAAGCAGCTGAGGCCGAAACGGTCTGCGGGATTCCTTGCGTGAAGGCAGTCCAACACGGATGATCGCCCGCCATAATCGGGGTGAAGCGATCTTTTTCGAACGCCTCGATCCCAGGGCCGGAACCGGTTTCGAGCCGTATACCGCTGCCGTCCGGCAGCGGTCGATAGAGCAGCAGCGAACGCAGGGGCAAGAGCCCGCGGCCCATCTCGAGGAAATGGTCGAGGATTTTCTGCTCTTCGACCTCACCCGCCATTGATTGGGCGAGATTGGAGAGAAAGGCGAGACGGGCCTGGCGGGCTTCTGCTGCCTGTTGTGCGAGGTGGAGATCGGTGACGTCAATCGCAACGACCTGGATCAGGGTCTCGTTGAGGACCGGATCCACCACCGGCTGCATCTGAGTATTGAGCCAATGCACATTTCCTTCTGCGTCCTCGACCCGTATCAGTTCCTCCCATATTCCCCGTCCACCCTCGAGAACCGTAGGGATTGCCGAGTAGACCTGCGGCCGGTTTGCAGGGTGGATCCGATCCAGCCAGGTCGAACCGTGGTCGGTTTCGCCTGGGTTTGGCGGTCCGGAAAACAGGTTGCTCGCGGCGCGGTTGGCGTAGCGGACCTGACGGTTGCGATCGACCGACATGACCAGGACGGGCAGGGTGTTGAGCAGAATTTCCATCCTGTGCCGGAGGCGCTTGGCATGATCGGAAAGGGCAGTCTGCGATTCGAGCAGGGTGACATTCTCGAAGACTGCACCGACCGTAGGGGTGGCGAGACTGAAGCCGAGCAGGATGTAGCCCCACATAAAGGGAGAATCGTAGAGCTGCCGCGACCAGGCGAGATTCATGTGGGCAATGGCGCTGAGGAGGAAGGCGACACTGAGCCACACTTCACGAGGTTGACGCTGTTCGCGGCCACCCAGCATGGGAACCACCCCGGCGAGGAGAAAGACGCTTGCGAGACCCGCCTCGAGAGGACCGATGCCAGTTACCAGACCATGGTCACTCAAAAAGGCAAAGACTGCCCACACCGTGACCGCAAATAGCAAAGCCGCGGAAGTGCGCAGGGCGCGGCGGCCGGAACCGTGTTCCCTCCCGCCGCGGAATGTAAAAAGGAGGACTGCCGCGGCCAGGGTCTGCGAAACGACCCACGAAAAACCGACAAAAGCGTCGGCCAGGTCCTTTGATTTCAGAAGCGCCTCGAGCGCGAGCAGCAGGATGAAATGGCACGCAATCGGCAAAAACACGTTGCGCACGTGGCGGTCGAAGGTGTCGCCGAGAAGTCGCCAGCGAATGTGAAAGAACCAGGTCGCGAGGGATGCCAGAAATGCGTTGAAACCGGCCAGCAAGAGGTACTCGGGTCGGTCGCCTTGCCAGTCGAAGGCATTCTGGATGACGACGACCGCCAGCCCGGCCGCCACCGCCACCAACACCGCCACCAGGCGGGCGCGTGGACCTGCACTCTCCGTGGCTACAAAGACCCTGCTCGGCTTCACGGCATTTCGTCCAAAATTGAACCCTCGATGAGCACGTCAAAAGTATAGCGCCAAACGAGAAGTGATCTTGATGATTCGCCGGTCTCTGTTAGATTGATGCATATCCCGACGCGACATCGCCGCCGCTCCTTTGCCGCGGAATAGATGGATGGTGGAAACGTTGACCCATTGGGAGGATTCATTCTATGAAGCGTTTGATTTTGATATTCGGTATGATTTGTGCCCTGGGGGCGGCTCCGGTATTTGCCCAGGAGGCAGCGGCCGAAGAGGAGGAAAAGGAGCCGAAGTGGGTAGGGTCGCTCGGGTTGGCGTGGGTCGCGACCAGCGGAAACACCGATACCTCGACCATCGGTCTGGACTTTGGGCTCGAGAGCAAGCCGGCGCCCTGGGGCTTCACCTTCGCAGCCCGCGGCAACCGTGCCGAGGATCAAGGTGTGCAGACGGCCGAGAACTACCTGGTAACAGCCCGAGCTGTGCGGAAGCTCGCAAAACGTTGGGACGTCTTTGGTGGTCTGGCTTGGGGGAAAGATCCATTTGCAGGCTTCGATTCTCAATCTGTGGCCTCGGCCGGTGCGACCTACACCGCGGTGGAAAGCGAACGCAACCTGTTGACCTTCGACATGGGCCTCGCCTACACCTGGGAGGACCGCGTGCCACCCGCTGAGGATGTGGATTTTGCCGGCGGCCTGTTTGGCCTCTTATGGGAATGGAAGATTGGAGCGAGCTCGAAGCTCACCCAGCGCCTCGTCTACCTGCCGAATTTCGATGAGTCGGCCGACTGGAGGCTGAATTCCTTGACCGCGATCGAGGCGGCCATCAACGAGTGGCTGGCGCTCCGCTTCGGTTACGACGTTCGCCACCGCAACCAGCCGATTGGCGACGCGAAAAGCACCGACACGACCTCGACAGCGTCGGTCGTCTTCAATTTCTGACGGTTGTTCTCCGGAATCCTGGAGCTCGACCACGCAACAAAGGAGGAATGATGTTCAAGGAATTTAAAGAGTTTGCCATGCGTGGCAATGTCATTGACATGGCAGTCGGCATCGTCATCGGCGGCGCATTCGGGACCATCGTCAAAAGTTTCGTCAGCGACGTCATCATGCCGCCGATCGGCCTCCTGCTCGGTGGGGTGGATTTCTCCAACCTCTTCATGGTGGCGAGCCAGGGATCGCCGGCAGGCCCATACGCGGCGCTGGCGGATGCCCAGGCGGCTGGTGCCGTCACCATTAACTACGGGCTTTTCATCAACAGCGTCGTCAGTTTTCTGATCGTCGCATTCGCAGTCTTCTTCGTCATCAAGTCGATCAACTCGATGAAGCGTGAGGAAGAGGAACCGGCGGCCGACCCGACCACCAAGGACTGCAGCTTCTGCGCGACCGAGATTCCGATCAAAGCGACCCGCTGTCCGCACTGCACCTCAGAGCTCGCCGGCGCCTGAGCCTTCTCTACAAAGGAACCAACTATGGAACAAATACAACAGCTGCTCGACTCGGCCTGGGAGATGGTTGTCAACAACTACCTCGAGGTGATCGCGGCAATCGTCATTTTCGTTGTCGGCCGCGCGATAGCCGGTTGGGCCCGCCGGTTGACTCGGAAGGGCCTGGAGCGCGGGAATGTGGACCCGACCCTGATACCGTTCGTGGCCAAGGTGGTTTTTTACGGCGTGATGGCGGTGGTCGTCATCGCCGTCCTCAACCGGCTCGGCGTGGCCACTACGTCCGTGGTGGCAATCTTTGGTGCTGCCGGTCTGGCGGTTGGTCTCGCGATGCAGGGGACCCTTTCGAATTTCGCCTCCGGCGTGATGCTTTTAATCTTCAGACCTTTCGACCTGGGTGACTATGTGGACGCAGGCGGAATCACCGGTACAGTGATGGAAATCGGTATCTTCTCCACCACGCTGAGAAGCCCCGACAACATCAAGATCACGGTGCCCAACTCGCAAATTTACGGAGCGACGATCTCCAACTTCAACGGCTACGAGACCCGCCGCGTCGATATGGTCATGGGTATCTCATACGATGACAACATCCAAACGGCAATGGACACGATTCAAAGGATTGTCACCGCGGACGAACGGGTGCTGGCCGATCCGGCGCCGCAAATCGCGGTCTCCAATCTCGGGGATTCATCGGTCGACATCGTCGTTCGACCTTGGTGCAGCGCGGCCGACTATTGGGCCCTTCGCTTCGATCTCAACCGCAGCCTGAAGGAGGGTCTCGAGGCGGCTGGATGCTCGATTCCGTATCCCCAGCGGGATGTTCATATGTATGAGGTTGCGATCTGATCTCTGACCGCTTCAAATCTACGCCGGGGTCCAATCGGACTCCGGCTTTTTTTCTACCGAAGCAATTTAAGAGAAAAGAGTGAAGAGTAAAGGGCGGGTGGGTGGGCTTAACCCTTAACTCTTGACCCGTAACCTCATCGGAAATCGATCACTCAACCTTTGCGATCATTTCTCGGTAGTCGTCCAAGACTTCTCGCGCATGCGTCGACGGTTTGACGTCGGGGTATGCCACCAACACAGTCCCATCCGCCCCCACGAGATACGAAATACGCTTGGCAAGCGGGATCAAGGCACGTCCGGCCCCAACGGCCTTTGCCAGTTCGTGGTTGCGGTCGCTGAGTAGGCGGAACGGAAGAGCGTTCTTTTCGGCGAACTTCCGGTTCTTTTCCGGGCTGTCGTAGGAAACCCCCAGAACCTCGATGCCGAGTTCCTGAAGTTCGTTCCAGCTGTCCCGCAGCTGGTTGGCTTCGAGCGTTCAACCGGGGGTACTGGCCTTTGGATAGAAGAAGAGCAGGAACGGGCGACCCTCGAGATCGGCACTTGAAACCGTAGTGCCGTCCTGGGCCTCGAGTTCGAAATCGACAAATGGTTCTCCAACTGCAATCATCTCTCCTCCTCCAGCGTGGCCGACAGCGGCCGACATCAACATGAGTGAGATCGTGATCGTTGCAATGATCATTGAATTCAATTGTATGGTACCGGGACAACGGCTGGTGGGGGTAAGTATACTCCACGACCGACATCGTCTTGACCGGGCCTGTGGGCGGGGGTAGGGTCGATGAGAGCTGCAATGCTCTGATGAGGAGGATCGATGGCTGGCAAGGCTGAGCTCGTTGAACGGGTTGCTGAACTCACTGGATACCCCAAAACCCAGGTCGCGATGACCTACGATCTCCTCTTCGAGCTCGTGAGCGAGGCATTGGCGGAGAATGACAAGGTGACGGTCCCCAATTTCGGAACCTTCCAGATATCGGAGCGACCGGCGCGAGTTGGTAGAAACCCGGCGACCGGCGAGGCGATCACGATTTCGGCGTCGAAAAGCGTTCGTTTCAAAGTTTCCAAAAACCTCAAAGCGATGCTCTGAGGAGCCGCAAGCTATTAGCCGTTAGCAGTTAGCCCATCACAAAAATCAGTGGCCGGCCGGCACTCCTGAACCCTCGCTTGAACCGCTAAGAGCGCCAAGAACGCAAAGACATCGCAAAGAGCCATTCGCGTATCGCGAACAAGGGGATCTTCTTTGCGCTCTTTGTGGTTCACAAGGATGGGCGGAGGAATCTCTTTTTGTAGGCGGGTCATTCAGGGCCCGCCAACGAATATCTCAATGCCCTTCTCGCGTGCCGAAGGTTTCTGGGTAGGGGCGGGACCTATCCCACTCTTGTCATTTGAAGCCCATTGGATCGCTCAAGGGCGGCATAGATGCCCCCTAGAATCCTCACCATTATTTACGGGAGGAGATCCCGTTCTCGTTCCCGCCGTCAAAAAACGAGGATTGGCGATCGGCTGTAGGCGCGTCCTTTAGGGCGCGCCCGAGCGCGCTGCTTCTAGCATCGCTCCCCGATGATTGAGCGACCCGTTGGCGGGCCCTGAAGGACCCGCCTACAAGCGAGCTAGAGGGGATATCGTTGAAACGTGTGACGCCTGAGACGGAGCGCCGGAGGCGCGGCAGATGATTAGCCTGGGGTGTGAGCCCCAGGAACAGGGGGTTGAAAAAGAGATGAGCCCCAGAGGGGCGACAGATTTTGGAAGCTGCAAGTGTTAGCCGTGTCCCGAGCCACCACAGAGGCGCAGAGAACACAGAGATGTACACAAAGGTTTTTCTAATGTGACGCCGCCTGATAGACGTGCCTCGCGTGGCTGAAGATGGTTGAGTTCCCGATCGCCACACGATGAACTCTCTCTGTGTAGCTCTCTGTGCCCTCTGTGTCTCTGTGGTTTTATCTTCGTCGAAAGTTCTGCGGCGCCATTGAGGAGCGACCTGAAACAGGATGAAGATCTCTTGGGTGGGGGAGCTGACAACTAGAAGCTAATAGCTAACAGCTTCTCTACTGCGGAATCAACCGACGGCTGAGCAGCTCGGTCATCTGCTCTTCCAGCGACATCGCGGCGAGCTCCTCATCGCTGATGGTGCGCGGCCCGAACCGGAAAAGGTCTTCTTGTGCGAGGTCCAGGCTCCCTTGAATGGTCGAAGCAACCAGGTGGAGGGGAATTCCGTTTTGAGCCTTCATTCGCACCGCAACCCCGGTATTGCGTTCCGCACCCGGCATACCGCCGCGCATGATCCACGCCTGCTGTTGGTTGAAGTGGTACATCATGCGCCCCATTGGATCGTTCCATTCGGCGAGCCGGGCCCTGGTCCGGACATCCTGGTTCGGTGTCCACTTGGAGCCGCCAAGATCGAGAGAGAACTTCACCTCACCGGCGTTGCCGACGACCGCGATCAGCATCGCGATCAGTAGTGCGAGAGCTCTTCGATTCATCATTCCAATGGCACTATAGCCCGACCCGGGAGCCCGGAGCGGGTTAAACTCTCCTTGTGTTCATACGAATAGTGGTCCGTTACAGTTTATTCCTTGCCGTTCTCGCGGTGACAGGCAGCCTTTGGGCCGTCACCTCACCGGCAGAGGTCGACGTCGTCGACTACGAGATCGAGGTTGTCCTCGACTCCGAAACCCACCGCCTCGAGGGCGTCGAAAAGATCCGTTGGACCAACCGCACCGACGCGGCAACGGACGAGCTCTACTTTCACCTCTACCTCAACGCCTTTTCCGGTTCGCGGACCACCTTCATGCGTGAGCTCGATGGATGGTCACTGCACAACCGGACCGAATCCGGTGAAGATTGGGGATGGATCCGGATCGGACGGCTGGTCTTCGATGATGGCAGCGACCTCCTGCCGGCTCTGGAGTTCGTGCGACCGGACGACGACAATCCGGACGACTTTAGCCTCGCGCGTGTCGCGCTGCCGAGGGTGGTTGAGCCGGGTGGAGTGGTCGAGCTGGAGCTCGAGTTCGAGGCCCAGTTGCCGCGGGTCATCGCCCGCACCGGTTTCGTCGGTGATTTTCACTTCGTCGGCCAGTGGTTCCCGAAGCTCGCGGTCTTCGAGGGTGAGCGTGGCTGGAACAGCCATCAGTTCCACGCCGCCTCGGAGTTCTTCGCCGACTTCGGCAGTTACGAGGTCACCGTGACAATCCCCGAGGACTGGGTGATTGGCGCCTCCGGCATCGAGGTGCGGAACGGTATGCCGGAAGCCGGTCAACGGAGTGTCACCTACCGGGCCGAGAGGGTCCACGATTTCGCCTGGTGCACGGCGCCCCCCGATCTGATGGAGGTCGTGGAGACCGACTTCGAGCCGGGACGCGACGTGCCGATGCCGTGGTTGGAAAGGGCGAGCAGCCTGCTCGATATGGGTGCCGCCGACCTCGAGCTGCCACCGATGCGCCTGCGGCTGATGGTGCCGGTGGAGCAGAGGAAGATGGTGCCGCGGATGGTGCGCGCCGCGCGCCTTTCGGTCGCGTGGTTCGGGCTCTTCTACGGCGCCTACCCCTATCCCCAGCTCACCGTCGTCTCGCCGCCGGTCGGGGCCGAGGAGGCCGGCGGAATGGAGTATCCGAACTTCATCGCCACCGGCGCCGACCGTCTCGATGCCTACCCTCCCTTTTCGTGGTCGTCGGATATCGAAGCCTTGACGGTCCACGAATATGGCCACCAGTACTTTCAGAGCCTGCTCGCCTCGAACGAGTTCGAGGAGGCGTGGCTCGATGAGGGCGTCACCAGTTATACCGAGATCTCGTGCATGACCGCCATCACCGCCGACGGTCTCGTGCCCGAAATCGCCGCCTTCGACTACTGGGGCGGCGAGAGGCTGTCACTCGCGGTGCGAAGACTGCCGGTGACCGTGGGCAGGAAGGCGTGGGACTACCGCCACGGCCGGGCCTATTCCCTCGCCTCCTACACCAAGACAGCCCTCGTCCTCCGCACCATCGAGGGCCTGATCGGCTCCGAGAACATGGCCAGGGGAATGCGGAGCTACTTCGAGCGCTTCAGCTTCCGGCACCCGACTGGGAGCGATCTCGTCGAGGTCCTGAGCGAGACCTCCGGCTGGGACCTCGGCCCGTTCTTCGACCAGGCCGTCTATGGGGATGCCGTGGCCGATTGGTCAGTGCTGTCCGTGCGCCACCGGCGGCCGCAACCGCCCGATGGCTTTGGCTGGGATGGTGAAGGGTGGAGTGAAATCGACGAGGATGAAAGTACCGACGAGACCGCCGACGATTCATGGCTCGTGGATCTTCAGCTCGCCCGTCGCGGAGATTTCATAGGGCCCGTCGATGTCGAACTGGGGTGGTCCGACGGCTCTGTCGAGCGGAGGATCTGGGACGGCGAGACGCGCTGGGTGCGGTGGCGGCTCGAGGGCTCGAGCCGTCTCGCGCAGGTGGTGATCGACCCCGACAGGGTGTGGGTGATCGAGACCAAGCGCGCCGACAACTACTGGCGGGACCAGGTGGCCGCCATCGATCACCCGCTGTGGTGGGTCCGCGAGGCACTCAGGCTGGTGGGCCACCTCTTCCTGAGGTTCAGCTGATCATGGCCACGCCATCAGTCGTCACCGGCTTTCGCCTTGCCGCGCGCCTTCACATTCTGGTCGTTGGTGTGTGGTTGGTCTCGGTGGTGTTGTTCATACCCGCGCAGGTGATCGTGCAAGCGACAGCGGGTCCGACCCGCGCCAATATGCCGGCGGGTGGTCTCAATGCCGGAGAAGCGATGATCGTCTACTTCGAGATCATGCGCCCTATGGCGGTGCCGCTGGCCGCGGCTCTCGCCTTCGGGTGTCTTCTCTTCACCGGGTGGTGGATTCTGTGGCACGCGGGTACCGTTCGCTGGTGGCTGGACCCAGCGACGGATGCGGTGCGTCTCGTGAAGGTTCTGGGTGTTGGGTTGACCGTGTGGTGGCGATACGCTCGACTCGCGTTGTTGGCGTTGGTGCTCCAGGTAGTTTTTGCCACCGCGCCCTGGCTGCCATTTCTCGCTGACATCAGGGAGCGGTTCCTGTTGCCGTTGCTGATATTCGCATCGGTGGTGACGGTTTTGGCAACGACCCTCGTCTGGCTCGCGTTCCTGCGAGGGGCGTGGCTCCTTGGCGAACCCGGTCGACGCTCGGCCATCGTTGCATGGGCAAGGGGCTTGTGGGCGGTCCTGCGTCAGCCCGTGCGATCTCTCCTGCCATTTGTCGCATTTGCTCTACCAGGCTTCGTTCTCCTGGTGTTGCCGCTCATTTACGATGGACCTGCGGCTGCTGCATTTCTTCTCATTGCCTGGTTGGTGAGTGCTTTCTGCTGGGTCGCGCTCCACCTGTCCTACGCACCACCGAAGCCGAAAGCCAGACCAAAGGTCTCACCCCTCGAACCACCGGGCGTACCCTACGTCACGACCCGCTTCCCAACGCTCTTGAGAGATGACTTGCACGCCGAAACAAGTGACCAGTAATCAGTAACCAGTAATCAGACCCATCCCCGATTCTCGAAGAGCCTTGAATTCTCCAACTGGTCACTGGTCACTGGATACTGGTTACTCTCTCCGCCTTCGCGGAGAAGCGAGCTACTTCGTGTCTTTCAACCTTTTCGGCCCTGCCGCCAACACTTCCGGCGTGCAGCCGTCGGCATAGAGCTTGAAGTTCTCGATGTAGCGCGCTGCGAGCGCGTCGTACCGTTTCCAGTACTCGTCCTTGTTTCCCCATGATGTGGAGGGATCGAGGACCTCCTCGGGGACATCGGGACAGGACAGGGGCACCTCGAATCCGAAGAGCTTGTCCTTGCGGTACTCCACGTTGTCGAGCTGGCCCTCGAGCGCGGCGTTGAGCAGGTTGCGGGTGTGGCGGATCGAGATCCGCTTGCCGACGCCCCAACCGCCGCCGACCCAACCGGTGTTGACCAGCCAGCAAGTGGCATCGTGTTTCTTCATTTTGGCCCGCAACATGTTCGCGTACTTGAACGGATGGTGGACCATGAAAGGCGCGCCGAAGCAGGCCGAGAAGGCGATCTCGGGCTCGATGCCGAGACCGATCTCGGTGCCGGCGATCTTCGAGGTGTAGCCGGAGATGAAATGGTAGACCGCGTGCTCGGGGCCGAGCCTGGTGATCGGCGGCAGTACCCCCTGCGCGTCGCAGGTGAGCAGGATGACGTTCTTCGGGTGCGACTTGACCATACCGTCGGGGACGACGTTGGGGATGAAGTCGAGGGGATAAGCGGACCGGGTGTTCTCGGTGAAGCGGTCGTCGTCGAGGTCGAGCCGCCGGGATGTCAGGTCCTGGACCACGTTTTCGAGGATGGTGCCGAAGCGGCGGGTGGTGGCGTAGATCTCGGGCTCGTTGTCGGCCGACAGCCGGATAACCTTGGCGTAGCAGCCGCCCTCGAAGTTGAAGACACCGTCGTCGGACCAGCCATGCTCGTCGTCGCCGATGAGCTGACGCTTGGGGTCGGCCGATAGGGTGGTCTTGCCGGTGCCCGAGAGACCGAAGAAGAGCGCCACATCGCCACCCTTGCCGACGTTGGCCGAGCAGTGCATGGCCAGGACGTCCTGCAGAGGCAGGAGATAGTTCATCACCGTGAACATGCTCTTCTTGATCTCACCGCCGTAGCTGGAGTTGCAGATCAGGGCCAGGCGCTCGGCGAAGTTGAGGATGATGGCGGTATCGGACCGTGTGCCGTCGATCCGCGGGTCGACCTTGAAGGACGGTACGGCAACGACCGTGAACTCGGGCACGTGGTTCTGGTAATCCTCCTGAGTTTTGGGAGTAATGAACATATTGCGCGCGAAAATCGACTGCCACGCGTCCTCGGTGATCACCCGGATGGGCATCCGGAAGTCGGGATCGGAGCCGACGAAACAGTCCTGGACAAAGAGTTCCTCGTCCTGGAGGTACGACTGCACCCGGGAGAAGAGGTTCGAGAACTTTTCGGGCGTGTAGGGACGGTTGTACTCGCCCCACCAGATCTTGTCCTCGGTGGATGCCTCTTGCACGACGAACTTGTCCTGGGCGGCACGGGCCGACCACTTGCCGGTGTTGACCACCAGCGGGCCGCCATGGGCGACGTAACCCTCTTTACGGAATGTGGCCTCTTCGTAGAGGGCCGGCACCGGCAGGTTCCAATACACGCGATCGAGGTGGACCAGTCCGTGATTCTTCAGACCGTAACGACTCTTGAGGTCTCCGGCCTGATCGGTGGCGGGCGTCTTGAACTTCAGGTATTTGCTCATGTCCAGTCCCTCACCAGCTTGCGCTCACCGATGTAGAGCTCGTTGGGGGCATTGGGGTCGAGCGCCCACTTGATGCGTTCGATACCGTCGGTGATGTCCTTGATCGAACCGCAGAACGAGATCCGGAGGTGGCCCTCCTTGCCGAACTCGATTCCCGGGACCGTAACCACCTGCACCTTCTCGAGCAGGAACTCGGAAAGCCTGACCGAGTTCTTGTCGTAGTGGCTGAAGTCGGGGAAAGAGTAGAACGTGCCACCGGGCTCCTCCAGCCGCACGCCGTCAAATGCTTTCAGTTGCTCGATGAGTACGTTGCGATTGTTCTCGAGAGTCGTGCACAAACTATCGACCGACGACTGGACGCCGTTGATCGCGGCCGCGGCGGCGTGCTGGAGCACGGCCGACGGGCCCGAGGTCTCGTGGCCCTGGATGTTGGTCATGACCTCGATCAGCCTGGTGTTGGCGACCGCCCAGCCGATCCGGAAACCGGTCATCGCGTACTGCTTGGAGACCCCGTTGATGATGATGAGCTTGGAGTTGTCGGTGCGGTCTTTGGCGAAATCGTAGGGGTTGACCGGCTTGCGACCATCGTAGATCAGGCGGTGGTAGATGTCGTCCATGATCAGGTACAAGCCGCGTTTCTCGCACAGCTCGACGACGTCCTTGATGAACTCGGCCGGGTAGACCGCGCCAGATGGGTTGTTGGGGCTGTTGAGAATCACCGCCTTGGTGTATGAGCCGATGACCTGTTCGATGTCCTGGATGCGCGGGATAAAGCTGCCGTCCTCGGGTTCGACGGGGACCGGCACGGCGCCGACCAGCTTGACCATCTCCGGATAGGACACCCAGTAGGGCGCCGGGAAGATGACCTCTTCCTGCGGGTCGAGGATGGTGTGCAGTGCCGACATGATGGCCTGCTTGGCACCACCCGAAGCCATCACATTCTCGGGAGCCGGCCGCCAACCGTAGAAGTCCTCGGTGTAGCGGATGATGGCCTGCTTGAGCTTGGGGATGCCATCCGGTGGCGTGTAGCGGACCTCGCCCGAATTGACCAGCGAGGTTGCCGCGAGAATCGCGTCCAGCGGCGCCTTGCCTTTTGGTTCACCACCTCCGAGGTGGATCACCGGGTCGCCTTTGGCGCGCAAAATCGCCGCGACTTCGTTCAGTTTGAGGGTTGCGGATTCGCCAATAGATTTGGCGATCAAGGAGAGGCTCATGACTGCCACTTCCCTTCTGCCATCGCTTTCTGCGACAGGGCCCGGATTATCTCAAATGATTGTGAAAATATCCACTAAAGCAATTCGCTGAGCGAATTGCTGAACGACAAATCTTTGTGAATCCTTGGTGCTCTTGGTGTCTTTGTGGTTAGACTGGAATCAGGCGGATTCAAATGGCTGATCAAAACGATATCGAAAGACTGGGGCGGCGCGGCAGGCGTCTGAAGGATTTGCGCAAGCGGGTCAAGGGCCGTCGTGATGGCGAGGTCATCATCGATGGACGCCGGCTGGTTTCCGATCTGGTGCGCTGGGGTGTCCCGATTCACGAGCTCTACCTGGTACCCGAGATCAGTGGCGAGTTCGAGGCGATGGGATGGCGGGAGGCGGCCGAGAGGGTATTCGAGCTGGAAAGCTCGGTGCTCGCGGACATCGCGCCGACCAAAAACCCGCAGGGGGTGTTGGCGATTGCCGAAGAGCCACCGCGGCAGGAATGGCCCGCAGATGGCGGCATCGCCCTGTGGCTAGACCGCATCCAGGCCCCCGGCAACGTCGGTGCCATCATACGTTCGGCGGCCGGCCTCGGGGCCGCTGGCGTGCTGCTTTCTCCGGGCTGCGCTGATCCCTTTGGCGCGGCCACCGTTCGTGGTGCCGCCGGAGCTGTCTTCCGCATTCCCGTCGAGCGCGATATCCGCGCGTCAGAGGCCATCGACCGGGTGAAGAGTGCAGGCGGTGATGTCTGGGCCACTGACTCCCGTGGCCAGAAGATTGATGGTTGGCAGCCTTCGGAGCCCTGTCTCCTCCTGATCGGCGCCGAGGGTGCTGGGCTCAGCCCCGAAGTTGCAGAGCTTGCCGATGGGACAGTCGCCATCCCGATGTCTCGGGGTATCGAAAGCCTCAACGTCGCCGTCGCCGTTGGAGTTTTGCTGAACCACGCCAGATAACTCTCTAACCACTGAGACACAGAGTGCACAGAGAGCTCCACAGAGAGGACAATTCGTGTGGCCGCTGTTCCGGTCTTTCCCTTGGACACGCCGGGAAAAATTCGGCCGCATTCTGCGATGGCGGTGGAATCATGCAGGCGAGACGCCTGCACCACAAAATGGCGACGCCCTTGTGGGGCAGCCGTCCCGGCTGCCGAGCGGCATGGATGCCGCCCCTGCACTTTTCGCTCGCGAAGATCTTTTGCCGCTTTTTCTTTGTGGGCGGGTCCTTCAAGACGCGCCTACAATTGCGGTTCCTCTCCGGTTATGCCTTTGTCACAAGGCGGACACGACCTTTGGGCCCTTCGGTGACCCTGCCGATGATCGCCGAGCCGGGAAGGCGGCGCACCAGAGCCTCTGCGTGTTCAGGCAGGACCGATGCCAACAATCCACCCGAGGTCTGGGGATCAAGGCAAAGATCGACTCGTAGCTCGTCCGCGCCCTCGTCGATCTCGAGAACTGCCGCGATACTCGTCCGGTTCTTGCCCGCGCCGGCGGGAACGAGCCCCGTCGCTGCGGCTTTGAGGGCCCCAGGCAGCAACGGCAGCGCCTCGAGGTCGATTTCGACCGCAGTGTCCGACGCCTCGGCCATCTCGGCCACGTGACCGGCGAGCCCGAAGCCAGTCACGTCGGTGACCGCGTGTGGTTGAAACTCCTGAAGAGCCTCGGCGGCCTCGCGGTTGAGGGTCGACATCCAACGCAGCGCGGTCGAAAGATCCGCGGGATCGGCCATCTCGGCCTTGGCCGCTGTCGTGATGACACCGGTGCCGAGAGGCTTGGTGAGCACCAACGCGTCCCCCGGCTTGCAGCCTGCATTTCGCCAGATCTTGTCCGGGTGGACGGTGCCGGTGACGGCCAGACCGTAGAGCAGCTCCTGCCCCTCTACCGTGTGGCCTCCGGCCAACACCGCCCCAGCCTCCGCCATGGCCGACAAGCCGCCCCGCAAGATTTCCTTCAACGCATCGTCCCCGAGCTTTGCGAGTGGGTAGCTGACCAGGTTCATCCCCGCCAGAGGGGTGCCGCCCATCGCCCAAACGTCGGACAGGGCGTTGACCGCGGCGATTCGACCAAAGGTGTAGGGGTCGTCGACCATCGCAGGGAAGAAATCGGTGGTATGAATGATCGCAATCTCGTCAGAAACCCTGATCACACCTGCATCGTCTGCGTACTCAATACCGACCAGAACATCCTCGGACTCGAGCCGCGGCAGACCACAGAGCACCTTCTCCAGTAGCCCCTTGGCCAGTTTGGCGCCGCAACCGCCATAGGCCGAACCCTCGGTCAGCTTGATGACGTCGTCCAAGACCGTCGCGTCGAGAGCACTCGGCGTCCAGCTGTCGCCGCGGCGCCGCCACACCGATTGAACTTTGAGGTTGATGCCGCCGAAAATCTCTTTGAGGGTTAAAGCCTCGTCCGCCAAGGCTTCGAGCACGACGCCGCACTGCGAACTCACCGAGCGCGGTGCCGGCACCGCATCGACATCGAGCCCGGCCTCACGCGCCGCCCTCTCCGCACGCATCACCCGCTGCACCGTGCCGAAAACCAGAAGAAGATCCCGTTGACTCACCGCAGCTCCCACCAATATTTCGGATTTCGGATTTCGGATTTCGGATTTTCCCCTCGCCTGGTCTTCCCACACTGCGAGAATGGTCGCCATTCCGAATTCCGAATTCCTAATTCCGAATTCGTCATGCGATGCCATTCTCATACGCCTCAAAGACGGCCGAAAGCAGCGCATCGATGTCCGCCTCGGTGTTGAATGGACCAATGCCAACGCGGACAGTGCCGTTGGGAAATGTCCCAAGGCGCTGGTGGGCGGACGGAGCGCAGTGAAGCCCGGCACGCACCATGATGCCATGTTTGCGATCGAGCCATGCCGCCAGCTCTCCGTTGTCTTTTCCTCGCATCGTAAAAGAGAGAATGCTGACTCGCGGGCTGTCGGCATTCCAGCCGTGGAGAGAAACCCCCGGGGTCCCATCCAGGCCGCCGGCGAGTTTTTGTAAGAGCTGCTGGCCGTGTTCGTGAACCGCCTCGGTTGTGCGTTTGCGAATCCACGCGCAGGAGGCGCCGAGACCAGCCGCCCCGGCGCTATTGGCAGTACCGGCCTCGAGTCGGTCCGGCAGGTGATCCGGCATCTCGTGGCTCTCCGAGCGTGAGCCGGTGCCGCCGCGGACCAGGGGTTCGATGTCGAACCACGGGGCCAACAGCAGTGTTCCGATCCCAGGCGGTCCGAGGAGGCCCTTGTGGCCGGAGGTGACAAGGGCAGCGGCGCCGATCTCACTGAAGTCGATCGGCAGACTGCCGGCGGTCTGGGCCGCGTCCACGAGTACCGGCACGGGCGATACCGCACGTGCCACCTCGGCCACCGGCAACACGGCACCTGTGACGTTCGAGGCGTGGGTCATGATCACCAGCGAGTTCGGTGCGCGGGTCACGCTTTCGACAATCTCATCGGCCGACGGCACGCCGTCAGACGATCGGCCGCTGATGGTCACCAGCTTGATGCGACGTTTCTCCTCGAACCAACGCAGTGGCCGCATGACCGCGTTGTGTTCGAGGGCTGTGGTGACGACGCGGTCCCCGGCCTTGAGCTTCGAGGCCAAAACCGCATTGATCCAGAAGGTGGCCCCGGGTCCGAATACTGTCCGTTCCGGGTCGCCGCCGAGCAACGACGCCACATCCTCGCGCGCTCCCTCGACCACCCGGGACGCCGCCACCGTCAGCCGGTGGCCGCCTCGACCGGGGTTGCCCGCGGCCTGGTTGAGAAACAGAGCCACGGCCTCCGCGACGTCGGGCGCCTTCGGAAATGAGGTTGCGGCGTGATCCAAATAAATCGTCATGGGCGAACGATTGACCCCGCATCGGCAAGCCTGCCGGCGATCTCGAGCATGTCGGTGACCCGGCCCACCCGCAGCTGATCTGCGAGTTCGAAGAAATTGAGGCAGGTGCCGCAGGCGATGATCTCGACCCCTGCCGCCTCGAGCCCACGCAGATCGTCGAGCAGGTACGAGCCTTCGCAACACAGTTTGACACCGTCGTTGTAAAAAAGGACTGCATCAGGTCTTCGCTCGAGCTCGGCCTGGGTCTTGAGAAAGGAGCGTAGGAGCAGAGCGCCGAGCTCGTCGTCGCCGGAGCCCATCGTTCCTGCGGTGATCTGGACCACGCGCGGTCCGGTTTGGATCGCCGAGGCCTCGCTCACCATCAATGCCTCTTCGCCTGAACGGCTTCCGGTGGAGTCCTCGCCGGCTTTGATTGTGACCACATATGAGCCATCGCCTGGGTCCTCGACTTCGGCCTCGGCATTACGCGAAGCGGCAAAACGGGTGACATTTGAACGGCAGAGCTCATCGGCCACGTGCATCGTAATTTCGCGCTCTCCCTCGTCGAAAAGCTCGCGCAGCTTGAGCACCGGGCCCGGACACGCAAGATCACGAACGTCGAATACTTTCATCCACAATCCCTTCTCGACAGTGTAAACACACCTTTTCCACAGTTTCTTCTCCTTTTTTCAATCCGCCCCATTCGAGGCGGATTGAAAAAAGAAGGAGTAAGATAGATCGCAGACCCAACAATAGGAGGTGACCATGCTCGGTCGAGGCGTTTTGAGTACTCTCTACACCCTCAGCCAACAGAAGACCTATACCTTGACTCTGTACCTGGACATTGACCAGAACAAACAATCGAATAGGCGTCGGGGATACGTGGTGCAGGGCGAGGCGCTCATCAAAGGCCTCAAGGCGCAGCAGAAGCAGAGCGATCGTCTTGACTCCGCCTGCAAGCAGGCGCTGTCATTGGTGCGCAGTCTCAAACCCAAGGGCAAAACGGCTCTTATCGTCGTCCATCCGGAGAGCAAGCTTTGCGAGCTGGTTCAGATCGAACTCCCTTTTCCTGTTTCCATCCATTGGCGCCGGGGCGCCTTTCTGCGGCCGGTGGTCGAGGCGATGGACGAGCACGAGCGCTACGGTGTGGTGCTGACTGACAACCAACGGGCCCGCCTCTTCACCGTCGTCATGGGTGAGCTGACCGAGCACGAAGACCTGTTCTCCGAAACCGGCCAGCGCACCCGATCCCTCGGTGCCGACCAGATGCGGTCTCAGAAACGACACGACCAGCGCCACCAGGAAGAGATCGCATCCCATGCTAAGCGCGTCGTCGACGCCCTCCACGATCTCTCCCTGCGCCAACCCTACGACCGGCTGATCGTCGGCGGCACGCCCAAGGCCGCCAGCCAGCTCGTCCGCCTCCTGCCGACACGTCTTCGCGGCAAGGTGGTCGATACCGTCAGCATGCGGGTCGGTGGCTCCCAGAAGGAGGTCCTGAATAAGATCCTCGGGGTCCAGGAGCGGATGGAACGCGACCGGGAGGAGGAGATCGTCGAGGGCGTCCTGGCCGAGCTTCATGACCGCGGCAAGGCAGTAGCCGGTTTCGCTGCAGTGCTCGATGCCGTCAACCAGGGCCGGGTCTGGACCCTGGTCTACGGCAAGGGATACACCAACAAGGCCGGCGAGTGCGGCAGCTGCGATGCCTACTCACCCCACGCCAAAGGCCCTTGCGTCTACTGCGGCGAGGATGTCCACCCGCTCCCGCAGTGCATCGACCGCCTCAGCCAATCGGTGGTCGAGATGGGCGGCCGGGTCGAGGTCGTCGACGGTGAGGCCAAAAAGAAGCTCGACAAACCCGGCGGCATCGCCGCGATGTTGAGGTATTGAAGAAACACCATTGTGGTGCGGCCGTCTCGGCCGCACATTTCGATCGTCGTGGAATCGTGCAGGCGAGACGCCTGCACCACAAAATGGCGACACCCTTGTGGGGTAGCCGTCTCGGCTGCCGGGTGAGTGGGCGGCACTCCTCATTCCTCGTTCAGCCTTGTGTGCGTCCATCCAGCCAGTGTTCGACCGGGCGTGCAAGGAATTCCTCCAGGCTGATGCCGTCTGCCCCGACTAGCAAGGTGCGTTCAGGTGAAAACGCGTCCGCGAAGGCGGCCAGGCCCGGAAGAGACCCTCGCCGGCGAGAACTCTTGACCTCGAGCGCGAGGATGCGACCCTTCGCGCGCACGACGAAGTCGACCTCGCGATTGCGGTCGCGCCAGTAGAAGAGCTCGCACCGGCCCATAGCTGCAGCGTTGGCGAGGTGGGCGCCGACGGCCGACTCGACCAACCGGCCCCGGAACTCGGGGTCGTTCCGAGCTTCTCCCGGCGCGAGGTCAGTTTGCGCCGTCATGAGCGCCGTGTCGAGAACCTGAAGTTTGGGGCTCGACCCGCGTTGCCGCACGACTTCCCCGGCGAATTTAGGGATGCCGGTGAGCATGCCGATGCCGGAAAGCAGGTCGAGGTAATGGGCGAGTGTGGTTGTGTTGCCGGCGTCCTGCAGCTGGCCGAGCATCTTGTTGTAAGAAAGGACCTGTCCCGAGTAACGGCAGCCGAGATCGAAAAGGCGCCGCAAGAGGGCCGGCTTGTCGACGCGTTTCATGAGCAGGATGTCCCGCGAGATTGTGGTCTCAACCAGCGAATCGAGGATGTACCGCCGCCAACGCCCCGGATCGCCGGCGAGCGGCGCGGCGCCCGGGTAGCCTCCAAAGGAGAGGAATTGATCGAGGGAGAATCCAAATGCCGAGCTCATCTCGGCAAATGACCAGTGGGGGAGGCGCAGCTGCTCGAATCTGCCCGCGAGGCTCTCGACGAGTCCGGCCTGAATGAGTAGCGGCGCTGAACCCAGAAGGACAACGTGGAGGGGCAGCCCTTCGGCGGTGTCCTCGTCCCACAGCCGTTTCACCGTCTCGGACCAGCCGCCGATCTTCTGAATCTCGTCGAGCGCCAAGACCGCGCCGGATCCGCTTTCACCCGCGAGCAGGCGCGCGGATTCCCATTGGGCCCGCAGCCACGCGCTGTCTCGCAGGGTGGGCTCGTCAGCGGAGGCGAACAGGTGCGGGCGTTCAAGTTCCGCAAGCACCTGACGGACGATGGTGGTTTTACCGACCTGGCGCGCTCCGGTCACGATCTGGAGAAACCTCCGTGGTTCGCGGAGCCGAAGGGCAAGGGGTTCGGCAAACTCGCGGACGAACGAGGGCAGGGACGTTTTTCTTATCATAATGAGTAAATTTACTCAATTCATTGAGTAAAAGTCAATAGGATCACCCGCAGTTCATCGACCGCCTCAGCCAATCGGTAGTCGAAATGGGCGGCCGGGTCGAGGTCGTCGACGGCGACGCCAGAAAGAAGCTCGACAAACCCGGTGGCATCGCGGCGATGCTGAGGTATTGAAGGAGCTGTTAGCCGCTAGCTTTTAGCTTTTGGCTCGTCGCAGGGATAGGCGAGGTGGTCGATCCCATTCCTTCACCACTCCGGCACCTCGGCCCAGCCGGGGAACGGACCGACCTCGACCTTCCAGCCGGTTGAGGATTCCTCGTCGCGGACTACGCGGAGGTTGGTGAGGGAGTGGAGCTTGGCGATGAGCTCGTCATGCGGCAGGGTGTGGAGCGGCGGTTTGTCGAGGTCGGGCATGGGCCAGAGGCGGAGGGTCTTGTCCTCGCCCGACGAGGCGATCCACTTGTGATCCGGTGAGATCGCGATCCCCTCGACCGGCCCCACGTGACCGACGAGCACATGCACGTGGCCACCGTCCGTTCGGCCGACCTGGATGGAGCCATCCGGTTCCCCTGACAGCCAAACCGTTCCGTCGGGACTCAGCCCCAGCCGCCCCTTCCCTGGAACCGCCAGACTCCGAACCTGCCCGGTGCTCAGTTCGTGGAAATTCACCGAACCGCGGATCCGGGTGAATGGTTTCGCCCCCTCCTCGTAGGTGAGCATCTTCCGCCGATCGGGGGTCATGGACATCCTCACCGTTCCACCTGGCGGCGCCTTCAGGGATTTTTCACAGGAGCCGGTCTCCAGATCCCAGCGGAGCAGGCCGTTCGCGCCAGCGGTGTACAGCGTGGTCTCGTCCACAAACGAAAGGTCCGAGGCGAACCAGCCCTCGCGGCCCTCGGGGTCCTTCGGCTGGTCGAAAACCCGCACCTCACCCGTCTCGAGGTTCCACACCCTCAGCGTCGCCCGGGTATCCGAAATCACGCTGGCCGCCGCCGCCAGCCGTCCGCTCGGCGAGAAAGCACCCTCCTCCACGAGATCGGTGGCCGGGAAGCCTTCGAGCCGGCGGGGCTCGGCGCCATCCATCGAAAGAACAAAGATACCGTTTCCATACCCGATGCTCAGGACATGCTCACTCCTGGGGTCGATCGCGAGACACATTCGCCCGACAACCTCTCGAGGCAGCATCAGATCCACGAATTGGGCCCGTTCGCTCCCGGGAAGATGCCACAAACGCACGCGATCCTGCCCCCAGTTGGTGACCAGGTATCTTCCATCTGGCGTGAACGCCACCGGCCGACGCGCAAAGGTGTCATATCCTTCGACCACCGTTGGAGAGGGTTCGTTCAGCGGCCAAAAGGAGACTTCCTGGAGGGTGTTCGTCGACGCAACCACCCAATCGCCGTGTGGGTGGAAGTCGGTGTGCGAAGCGTACCAGCGTGCACTTCGGAGCAGCTCCAACGGCCGTGCCCCTGCCAGCCCTGCGAGGTCCCAAAGCCGAACCCGGTTCTCTTTTCGCGGATTGTCGACAGCCCAGCGCCCGCTCGGATCTGGGAAGAGACGGGTCGTCGCGGTCTCCGGTTTGCGAAGCCGCCGACCCGGGGCCGAGGTCGCGTCCGCCGTGGTCCACAGGATGATCTCGCCGCCGGCGTCGTTCGAGAAGAGCCCTTCGCCTCGCCGCCAGCTCCAGACCTCGGCATCGTTGGCAGAATGGCGGGCGATCACCTTGTCGGGCACTGCGGCGGTCACGGGGAGCGGCCGGGAGTAGACGCTGTCGCCCTTGGAGTAGATCCAGTCCTCGCCTCCGTGATCGAAGGCCCATCGAATTGAATCGGCCCCCAGCGCGGTCCAGTCGAGCTCGCCGAGATCACTAAGGCCCCCGTCCCGAAGCCCCCAGGAGCGAATATGAATCCTCCCGCGACGTGTACGGGGGTCGTTGCTTTCAAAGAAGACGGCCACGAGACGGTCATCAGCGACCTGCCAGAATGCGGTCCCCCCGAGTTGGATCTCCCCGACCAGGCGCCCACCCGGGACTTCCCACACGCGGGCCCGGCCCTCGATGTCGTGGCCGGTGACGAGGAGGCCGTCGCGGCTCCAGCGGCAGTTTATCGAGCCGTCGGCCGACACGGCATGGCCGCCGAGTGCAATGGGTTGTCCGCCGTGCTCGCCATAGACCAGGACGTACTCGCTGACGAGGCCTGCCACCGCGAGCCACCGTCCGTCCGGGCTGAAAGTGGGCTCCGTGAACTGGTTGTCGCTTGTCTCCTGAAGGTTGAGCACTCGTAACGGCGGCCCGGCCCACAGCGCCCGCAGCGCGAAGATCCTCGCCTCGTTCGTGTCGGACAGCTCGAGGCTGGCGGTGGCGTAGGCCAGTGCTTCGGTAGGTCCGGTTTCAATCTGCACCTGGGCCAGGGCCAGCAGCTTGGCGGCCTCGGCGCGGCGCGTCTCGAGGACACTGCGGCGCCACAGGGTGGCGAAGACCATCGCAACGACCATCATCAGGGCGAGGGCCGCCACCGCCGCGATCCGTCGCCGGCGCCTCCGTCGCGTGGCGAGCGACGTCATGGCCTGGGAGAATGCCTCTTCGAGCTCGCTCAGCCCACCCGGATAGTGTTCCCGCCAAAGTGCGAACTCCCGATAGGCCGATCCGGTCCACAGCGTGTCGTCGGTGCGGCCATGCTCGTCCCAGGTCCGCGCCGCCTGGCGGAGCTGGTCGCGGAGCTGGGCGGCGTCTGCGTCCTGGGTCTGCCATCGGACAAGACGCGGCCAATTGGCGAGCAGGGATTCATGGATGATTTCAACGCGTCGGATGGGCTCGTGCTCGTCCTCGCGGACTTCGTAGGAGGTGAGGAGGCGAGCGTCGATGAGTTCACGCAAGACCTCCTCGGCCGCTTCGCGGGCGCGGATAAACCCCACCCCTGCGCTCTGTCTCTCGTCTGTCCTGTCTTTTGTAGGGGAGGGGTTTATCCCCTCCCTGCTGAAGTCAGCTTTATCGAAGACTGATAGAAGCTCGCTCCACTCCCGCACCGCACGCGTGCCCTCAGCTGTTACGAGATTTCGGAAAAGTTCCCGCACGACGGCGACACGCTGGGTGCCGATCCGATCAATAGTCGCCTCGGCGTGACGGGCCAGCGCGCCGCCTACGCCGCCGATGTCGTGGTAGGCGTCACGGGTCAGGATTCCTGAATCGCGGTCTCGCATCTCCCATAGCTGGGCAAGAGCGAATGCAAGCAACGGGAGGGCGCCTCGCTCGCCCTCCACCTCGGCCAGCATCTCTTCCACGAGGTCGTCGTCCTCGAAACGGTAGCCGCACTTCTGTGCCGGCTGCACCATCGCTCGACGGAGGTTGCCACCGGTCGGCGGATCGAGAACTGTCAGCTCATGGAAGATCGGCCTCAGCGACTCATGGGCGTTGCACGAAGCCGCGAAATCGTCACGCATCGAAAGCAGGACATGAATGTCGCCTTCGAGGACGAGCCGGTTCAAAAGACCGGCGAATCGTCGCTGCTCCTCGACATCGTTTTGGGTGAACAACTCTTCGAACTGATCGATGATGAGGAGTGGTTGAGTGGTCTTTCGGCTCCAGTGCGTGAACACCTCGACTGCGACGTCGGGGTCGTCAAAACGCGGGAGGAGCTCGACCGCGTCCGGATCTCCGGCCATTTCGCGAGCTACCACCGAGGCGAGCGAGGAAATTGCTGCGTTTCCGGGATTCGATCGAATGATCCCCCAACCCTGCGGTGCGTTTGCTGCCAACCCCGCCGCGATGAACGAGGATTTTCCTGCGCCTGATGGGCCCATGATTGCGAGCATGCGCGCGGGGCCCTCGAGCTTGCGCCACATCTGCTCGACCTCGGCCTCGCGGCCGAAGAAGTACTCGGCGTCCTCCTCGGTGAAGGACGCGAGGCCAGGGTAGGGGTGGAGGTCCTCGGCGCCCTCGACTCGCAGGGTCACATCCTCGAGCGCGCGGGTCAGAGTGTGCGCTGTTTTGAATCTACCTTCGCGATCCTTGATAACTGCCCTTTTGATGACAGGTGCCCAGGGGGAGTCCGGCACCTTTGCCGGCTCCGAGCGCACGCCCTCCCATACGCTTTGTCGGGACTCGAAGCTCTTGATGCCCTCCGGGCTCACCATCTCCGCCAGGACGACTCCGGCTGAATACACGTCCGCCCGCGCGTCCAGCGTCTGTCCCGCCGCCTGCTCAGGAGCCATGTAGGCCGGGGTGCCCGACACCGAACCACCACCCTCGGTGTCCTCGCGGGCAAGACCGAAGTCCATGACGACAACGCGGCCGGCTCTCGTAAGCATGATGTTCTCTGGTTTGATGTCGCGGTGGACGAGGCCTGTTTTGTGAATCGCTTCAAGGCCGGCCAGAAACTGCGAGGCAATGTCCTGGGCTTCCTTGAGATCAAGAGGCCCTCGCTCTTGAAGTACGCCGAGCAGCGTCGCCCCATCGACGTACTCCATCGACACCAGCTCGCGGCCCTCGATCTCGATCAGATCGAAGATCCGACAGACGTTGGGCGACATCACCTCGCGGGCGGCGCGAACTTCCTGGCGCAGCAGCCCCAGACCGACGCTCGCTCTTGAAGAGGTCACTGCGCAAGGCCTTGAGCGCGACCTCAACCCGGAGCTTGAGGTCAAACGCCTGCCACACCTCGCCCATGCCGCCACGACCGAGCATCTCGAGGATCTGGTAGCGCTCGCCCAGGACCTGGCCGGAGGTGAAGGGCTGGTACCCCTCCGGCATGTCGAGGGTTTCGCCCTCGGTGCGGGTGGCGGGCGGCGGGAGGTCCCGTTCGTCTACCACTCCGGCACCTCGGCCCAACCGCGGTAGGCGGTGAAGTCGGGTTCAATCGAGTACCCGGTGTAGGACTCGGGATCGGGGACGGCGCGCAGGTTTGTGAGGGCCCTGAGCTTTGTCATGAGTTCGTCGTAGGGCAGAGCGTGGAGCGGAGGTTTGGAAAAATCTGGCATCGGCCACAGGTGCAGGGTGCCTTCGTCGCCGATTGACGCAATCCACTTGCCGTCGGGCGACCGAAAGATCTTGGGGGCGCCGATGGCGTGGCCGAAGAGAACGTGCGGCGGGTCGTCGAAGATCGGACCGACGCGGACCTCTCCGTCGTGATGCCCGGTGATGATGATCGTGCCTGTCGGGTCAACACCCCAATCGCTATAGTTCCTGTGGGCTGTCGGGAACGGGGTGCGTGAGCCGTCCTCGAGATCTAGGATCCAACGCTTCCAGGTGCCCTCGTCCGCGATCACGAGATGGCGGCCATCACCCAGAGCCAACGCCTGAGCAACCCCCTCGCTGAGAAGCACCTCGGTGGTCCGGGTCGCGGGGTCCCAGCGGCTGACCACACCGCCGCGGGTCACCAACACCCGTCCAGCGGGGTCGAACCCCCAGGCCCACCACTTCACCGGGCCGTCTCCGGGGAGCTCGAACTCCAGCCGCTCGCCGGTCTCCAGGTCGAGCAGGGCCCTCGTGTCATCCCTCTCATCATCTCCGATGGCGAGGTAGCGACCCTTCGGATCGAGCTTCAACGTTGAATGCCTCACATCCTCGAACACTGTTGGGGAGGCGCGGTCGAATGGGATCTTGTGGACGGCCGTCCCGCGGCCGACCACCAGAAACCGCCCCAACCGATCGACGGCGTAGCTCGACAGGTCGCGGAATACCACTGTGGGTTCGAGCCCGGCGCCTCCTTGGAGTGGCCACGACAGGAGGTTGTTGACGTCGTCCTCCCCCCTGACGACGGTGTATATCTTCGACCCATCGGGGTGGAACTTGGTCAGCCTATGGCTTTGGACAAGGGAACCGTCGCTGACGCGCAGCACCCGCGGGTAGCGGTCCGACAACGGCCACAGTGCGGTTCGGGACGTTGTGCCTCCACGTTGGGCTGTGGCGAGCCAATGCCCGTCCGGGGTGAACGCAACAGCTCTGTTCCCGGCGTGCGCTCCGCCAAACCGTAACGGCTCGGCAAAGGCCGGGCCCCTCAGGTCCCACACCGCCGCGGGAATGCCCGCCATAGCCATGGCGAGACGAGAGCCGTCTTGGTTGAACGTCAGGCCACCGAACGGTGCGCTCGGTGCCGTGAGCTCGCGTTCGGGCTTCGTGCCGTCACCGTCGAGGGGCCAAACTCGAAGCGTTCCCTCTCCATCACAGGCCGCCACTCGTTCGCCTGTCGGGTCGAGGGCCAAGCCGTTCCATTCAAAGAAAGATGCGTGGCGACCGATCACTTGCGGCGGTGCCGTACCCAGCCTCTCGAGGTTGTGGAGATGAAGCTCTTTGCCGATTCCAGCGATCAACAGACCACGCTGCGGGTCCAGAGCGGAGCCCGGTGTCTCGGTCGCTCTCACCTCGCCGATGAGCTCGGACGGACCTTCGGAGAGCGGCCATCGACGCACGACCCAATGCCCGGCACCAATGTCAGGGAACAGCTCTTCTGTGCCTTCGAATCGAAATACGGTGGTCAGAACGGAGTCCTGGTCGGCCCCGACCACGCCAGATTGGAGGGAGAAGCCGTCCGGGGTCACCAGGAGCTCCTTCGGCTCGGGCGGTTTCAGGATGCGCTTGAGCTGCCACCCTTCCGTTTCCCAAACCCGGATCTCGCCGTCGGCGAGGTGGGCGTCACCTACGAGAAGCCGACCGTCGGGGGAAAACGAAGGTGAGAACGGAATTCCCTGGTCCTTGTCGAATGCCTGGAGGGTTATCGGCGCGCCCCCGTCTCGCGGGAACACCCGCATCACTCCATCGGCATAGCCGACGACCAGCCGGCGTCCATCGGGTGAGAAGGTAACAGAAAACGCCTCCTCTCCTTCTGGCAGCACTGTCGCCGGCGGGCCCGCCCACAGCGCGCGGAGGGCCAGTCGGCGCCCCTCGGAGGTGTCGGATTTGGCGAGGCTGGCAATGGCGAAGGCCAGGGCTTCGGTGCGGTCGCTCTCGAGCACAAAACGCCCGAGCGTCACCAGCTTGGACGCCTCAGCGCGGTTGGCCTCGGCAACGGCCTGTTGGCGCGACATGCCAACGACACCGAGCACAGCAAGCAGAACGACGAATGCAGCGACGACGGCGATCCGCCGACGACGCTTGAGCCTTTTCGCATAGGCGGTCATCGCCCGGGCAAAACGGTCCTCGATTTCGGTCAGTGCACCCGGGTACCGATCGCGCCACAGCTCGTACTCGCGAAATGCGGTGCCGGTCCACAGGCGGTCGGCCGGACGACCATGTTCATCCCACGACCTCGCCGCCTGCCGCAGCTCGTCTCTGAGGCGGGCAGAGTCAGCGTCCTGGGTTTGCCATCGAACGAGGCGTGGCCAATTGGCGAGGAGCGATTCGTGGATGATCTCCACGCGTCGGATGGGCTCGTTCTCGTCCTCGCGGACCTCGTAGGAGGTGAGGAGGCGGGCGTCGATGAGTTCACGCAAGACCTCCTCGGCCGCTTCGCGGGCGCGGAGTAAACCCCACCCCTGACGTTCTGTCTCTCGTCTGCCCTGTCTTTTGTAGGGGAGGGGTTTATCCCCTCCCTGCTGAAGTCAGCTTCATCGAAGACTGATAGAAGCTCGCTCCACTCCCGGACCGCACGCGTGCCCTCAGCTGTTACGAGATTTCGGAAAAGTTCCCGCACGACGGCGACACGCTCGGTGCCGATCCGATCAATAGTCGCCTCGGCGTGACGGGCCAGCGCGCCGCCTACGCCGCCGATGTCGTGGTAGGCCTCACGGGTCAGCGATTCCAGCTTCGCGGTCTCGCATCTCCCATAGCCGGGCAAGGGCGAATGCAAGCAACGGGAGGGCGCCTCGCTCGCCCTCCACCTCGGCCAGCATCTCTTCCACGAGGTCGTCGTCCTCGAAACGGTAGCCGCACTTCTGTGCCGGCTGCACCATCGCTCGACGGAGGTTGCCACCGGTCGGCGGGTCGAGAACTGTCAGCTCATGGAAGATCGGCCTCAGCGACTCATGGGCGTTGCACGAAGCCGCGAAATCGTCACGCATCGAAAGCAGGACATGAATGTCGCCTTCGAGGACGAGCCGGTTCAAAAGACCGGCGAATCGTCGCTGCTCCTCGACATCGTTTTGGGTGAACAACTCTTCGAACTGATCGATGATGAGGAGTGGTTGAGTGGTCTTTCGGCTCCAGTGCGTGAACACCTCGACTGCGACGTCGGCGTCGTCAAAACGCGGGAGGAGCTCGACCGCGTCCGGATCTCCGGCCATTTCGCGAGCTACCACCGAGGCGAGCGAGGAAATTGCTGCGTTTCCGGGATTCGATCGAATGATCCCCCAACCCTGCGGTGCGTTTGCTGCCAACCCTGCCGCGATGAACGAGGATTTTCCTGCGCCTGATGGGCCCATGATTGCGAGCATGCGCGCGGGGCCCTCGAGCTTGCGCCACATCTGCTCGACCTCGGCCTCGCGGCCGAAGAAATATTCGGCGTCCTCCTCGGTGTAGGACGCGAGGCCAGGGTATGGGTGGAGGTCCTCTGCGCCTTCAACGCGAAGGGTGACATCTTCAAGTTCGCGGATCAGCGTGTGGGCGGTGTTGTAACGCCCCTCGCGATCCTTCGCGACTGCCTTTTTGAGCACCGGAGCCCACGGCGAATCAGGGAGCATTGCCGGCTCCGAGCGCACGCCCTCCCATACGCTCTGTCGCGACTCGTAGCTCTTGATGCCTTCGGGGCTCACCATCTCTGCAAGCACGACTCCTGCAGCATAGACATCGGCCCGAGCATCCAGCGTCTGTCCCGCCGCCTGCTCCGGCGCCATGTAGGCGGGTGTTCCTGACACCGACCGCCACCCTCGTTTCCTGGCGGGCGAGCCCGAAGTCCATCACCACCACGCGGCCGGCGCGGGTGAGCATGATGTTCTCGGGCTTGATGTCGCGGTGGATGAGGCCGACCTTGTGGATGGCCTCCAAGCCGGCCAGGAACTGCGAGGCGATGTCCTGGGCTTCCTTCAGATCCAGCGGTCCGCGCTCCTGCAGAACGCCGAGCAGCGTCGCGCCGTCGACGTACTCCATCGACACCAGCTCGCGGCCCTCGATCTCGATCAGATCGAAGATCCGGCAGACGTTGGGCGACATCACCTCGCGGGCGGCGCGAACTTCCTGCCGTAGCAACTCGAGTCGGCGCTCGCTCTTGAAGAGGTCACTGCGCAAGGCCTTAAGAGCCACCTCAACCCGCAACTTGAGGTCAAATGCCTGCCAGACCTCGCCCATACCCCCGCGTCCGAGCATCTCGAGGATCTGGTACCGCTCACCCAGCACCTGACCGCGGGTGAAATCCCCATCCCCTCCGGCATGTCGAGGGTTTCACCCTCGCCCTCGGTGCGGGTGGCGGGATCAGAAGGGCGTCCGTCTTGAGACATGTTGTGTCCTGAAGGTCACGAAGAGTCTAGCATCGGTGGCCCGTTCAAAACTCCACCCTGAAGCCGACCTCGTAACGGCGCGGCGTCTGCCAGCCTGTGGGGTCACCCATGTTGATCGGGTTGTCGTCCTCGTCGAAGCCGCAGCCGCTGATGTGGTCACAGACCCAGGATTACATTTTCGCTCCCGAGCGCGTTGAGAACCGCTCCCGATCAGCACGAACCGCACGGCGCCCGGCGTGTGAACCCCTTCGAGAGCTGCAGGTCGAGCTGGTGTTCGCTGTAGCCCTCGCGGCTGCCCCGCGGTTCGAGGAGGTGTCCGCCCCATGGGGATCTCCAGGGTTGTCGCCCCGGTTCTCGTAGGGCGTCCAGGTGTAGGGCGAGGACCAGCGGGCGTCGAACGCGATGTTCCAGTCGCCATTGATGTTGAAAAAGCCGTTCAGCTTGACCCGGTGTTCTGGTGGTCCCAGAGGTAGCCGTAGATGTTGTCGTAGTGCCACGGGTAGACGTCAACGCTCGGCATCGGGGTCCTGGCTGTAATCCATGCTGCCTTTGGATGACGGAGTAGGTGTAGGAGGCGAGCAGCGTCAGCCACGAGAGGCTTACGTGTTTCGAATTTCAGCGTGACGCCCCGGAAATCACGCTTGAGTTCGGGGATGTTGGCGACGAAGTAATAATCGCACTCCGCGTCGGCCGAAGGGGTCGGCCAGTTGCCGCTGCAGGTATCGTCAATGATGTCGCGGGTCTTCTTATCGATGTAGGTCAGCTCGATGCCGACCGGGCGCCGACCTCGCGCTCGAAGGCCAGGATCAGCTCGTCGGCATAGGTCGCCCTGAGGTTCGGGTCGGCTTGGTTCGGCTCGGAGGCGTATGCTCCTCAGGGTGCGAGGACCCATCCGTATGGGTCCCAGCCGGCGTTGTCCGCCCGGTAGCCCCACCCAAGGCTACGCGGCCACCGCCGCGCACTCCTCGGCCGAGCGTAGCCTCCATGATCGTCGTGCAGGAGTACCAGCAATAGGTAGGCTTCCTCCACGATCTCCGCCACGCTAGCCGGCAACGTCGATCATGTTGGGGTGCATGAAGCGGCCCCAGCTCCCACGAAGGATGTTCTTGGCGTCACCCGCAATGTCCCAGGCGAACCCCAGCCGCGGTTGCAGCTTGCGCCATATCGGCGATCTGGACGCCGGTGTTGGTGTCGTAGGTCACGGCATCGTAGCGGAGACCGATCTTCAGGGTCAGGTTCGCGCGTCGGCCGCCAGGCGTCCTGGGCGAAGACGGTCGAAACGGCGCCGTCGTAATCCGTCGGTCCCCCGGTGTCGAGGTCTCCAGCATCAGATACGGGAGCGCCGTCGCCCCGGCCTGGATGTCGTCGAAGAAGAAACCCACGCCATCCGGGACGCAGCGCTCGCCGTTCGGGGTCCCGGTTGCGCAACCCGCGCTTTTGAAGTACAGATCCGAGTACTCGACGCCGCCCTTGAGCTCGTGCGAGCCGGCGAGGTCGTCGACGAACCACGTGAGGTCGGTGGTGAAATCCTTGCGGCTGGTCTCCCAGTACTGCTGGCTCCTCGAAGTTCACGGTATCGAGGTCCGTGTCGAAGTTGTAGTGGCCGATGGCCGAGAGATCCGGGTTCATCGGATAGACGTTGCTCTCGTAGTGGTAGGAGCCGAGGGTGGTGTTCCACAGCAGCGAATCGGAAAGCACCGAGGTGAGCTCGGTCGAGAGGACCGCGGTAGTGCCCTTTTTTTGGCTCGTCGCCTCGGGCATCACCCAGCGCGAGGCGTTCCAGTTGTCCCAGGTCGTCGGATCGCTGGTGTACTTGCCGGACAGCCGCCACGCGGGAGCGATCTGCCAGGTGATCTTGCCGAGGTAGTTCTGCCCCTTCTGATCAGTCGTGGTGGGCGAAGCGTTAGGCGTGAACACGTCGTTGATCCGCTCGTAAGAGGCGAAGAACCACATCTTGTCGCGCAAGATCGGCCCACCGAGGGTCGCCGAGAAGACCTGATGTTTGGTCGACAGCTCGCTGGCGTCGAAGTGATCGCCGCTCTCCTGGAACGAGTCGTCGCGATAGCGGGCATCGAAGGTGCCCGAAAATCGGTTACCGCCGGACTTGGACACGAGGTTGAGGATGCCGCCGGTGGCGCGGCCGTACTCGGCCTCGAAACCGCCGGTCTGGAACTGGATCTCGCCGATCGCGTCGAAGTTCAGAACCGCGGTAGCTGTGCCCATCACCGGGTTGGTGGCGTCCATGCCGTCGATGAAGTAGGCGTTTTCTCCGATCGTCGAGCCGAAGACCTTTGGCTGGGGAACACCGGCCCATTCACCAAATGGGGCGACGCCGGCGGTCTGGTTGACCACGGTGGTGTAGGCGCGGTTTTCCGAGCTGATGGCCGAGTCCTGCATGTATTCCTGGCGGAAGATCTGGCCGGTGTTGACCTGGGTCGTGTCGACCATCGGAGTTTCGTCCACGACCTCGATCTGACCGCTGAAGGCACCGATGGGCATGGCGATGGTGATCACCGCGGCGCCGCCCAGCGGCACCGTCACCAGGTTTCGTTCCTGGGTGACGAAACCCGGAAGCTCGGCGTTGACTGTGTAGTCGCCCGGGGCGAGCGACAGAAACATGAACTCGCCCCTGTCGTCGGTGGTCTTGACCTGCTTGCCGCCGATCAGTGCCGGCGACGAGATGGTGACGCTGACTCCGGGGAGCACCGCCCCGCTTTCGTCCACCGTCGTGCCCATCAGCCGGCCGGTAGTGGTCTGGGACCACCCTGGCAACGACGCCATCAGAATCGCGACTGCCAGCAAAAAGACTCCGGCATGCCTCATGGCTTCCCCCGATCCGAAGTTCACTCCGTAGCCTGATCTGTTGGGTTTTCTGCGTATGAATATGCGATATCTATGCGTGAAACCGCAAATTTTTTTGAGACCCATCCGCATATTCTTCGACATCATGGAGAAATCCCCATCTCCAATGTCGATTCGGGCGGTGCGGAAGTCCTCAGGGATTTGTACGAGTTTTGTGCGAAAGAAATAAGGGCCAGTTCACCAATCAGGTACCGTCTCCCAGCCTGCGAAGGGCTCGTTCATGAGCTTCCATCCGGTGGAGGATTCAGGATCTCGCACCACGCGGAGGTTGGTGAGGGTCTCGAGCTTGGCAATGAGCTGTGCTCGGGGCAGGGTGTGGAGCGGGGGTTTGGAGAGATCGGGCATGGGCACCAGTCCGCCGCTCGACGCGATCCAACGGCCGAGCGGGTCGATCGCCGAAACACCAATGTCGAAACCGGCCATGAGGAGATGGGGTTCTTCCCCGGTAACGGGTCCCACTCGCATGATCCCGTCTGTACCCTGGGTGATCGCTACCGTGCCATCCCGGTTGAGGGCGACGTACCAGGGCCGCGCACCGTGCGTTTCCAGTCGTGTTGTGGTTCCGGCATCGAGATCGAAAAACACCGGGCTGCCGGCCGCCTCCTGGCTGATGCCGCCCTCGCCCATTTCAATAACCAAGAGCCGGCGGCCGTCCTCGCTCGCGGCAAGAAGACCCGCGTCGATTTCCGCGAGCAACTCGTGATCGCCGGTGGAAACGTCCCAGGCCACCACACCTTTCGATGTGGCGATCAACAGTCGTCCGTCGCTCGCAAAGCTCGAGCCGAAATAGAACTCACGGTCGGGCAGGTCGAGGACGGCGACCTCATCTCCGGTTTCCACATCCCAGACCCGGTAGACCGCCATTTTTCGATCAAAGCCGCCGCTCATCGCGGCCACGAGTCGGCTGTCCGGGCTGAATGTGACGTTGAGGGCCCCGTAGTTTTCACCAGCAGCCAATACCCGCGGGTCATCGCCGTCGACTCGTCCGATGACGATTTTGTTATTCCCGGCCGCTGCGAAATACTCGCCGTCCGGGGACACGGCGATGTCCCAGATCAAACCGCCAAAGTCGAAGACAGTGTGCCCGGCAGCGGGTATCGGGCCCTCGAGCGGTAAGAGAACGACACTCCTCTCCCTAGCCATCACCAGGAATTTGCCATCGGCTCCGAATATGATTTGTCGACTTCCGTCGATGAAGGTCGGGTAAGGTCGGGCAAGCGGCCACATTGTCAGACCGCCGCCGTCACTCGTAGCGAGCCATTTGCCGTCCTGGCTGAATTCCGGCTGAAAGGCGTTGATTGCGTCTCCACCGCGGAGCACGATCGGCTCGGACCCGGCAGGAGCGGAGAGTGCCCACAAGCGATTCATCCCGCTTTCAGGGCCGGCCATCGCGAGCATCCGGTGAACCGGATCAATGATGGGTTCACTGTAATCGATGCGATCCAGCCGGCGTCGAAGAACGAGTCTGAGATTGTCGACCGACCAGATCCACACATCCGACAAGCCCTTCTCGTCCGAGGGGGCCGCCGCCCAAAAGTAGGACCCGTCGCTGGAAAACCTAGACTCATGAATACCCCGCGGGCCATCGATGTTCGTCGGTGCCCTTTGACCGGTGGCATCCCAGAGCCTGATCTCACCCGACTCGGTTCTGGTCAGAAGGAAACGCCCCGTCGGGTCGGCTCTGCATCCCTGGTGGAGATCTCCCTCGTGCCGGCCAAGCGGAAACCGATCCGACAGCTTGTCATCAAGGACCCGGACGATGGAAACATCGTTGCCCTCAACCACGCCGAGCCAGTCCTGCGACGCCGTCGGAATGCAGCCGCCTCCTTGCGAGCGGAAGTCGATCTGAAGGGTCCCCAGTCTTTGATGGCCAACAACGGTGTCGAGAGAGTCGACAGGGAGGTGATCCCCCTCGGCAAACACGAACAGCGCCTTCGGCCTCTCCGAATCGGTGCCAAGGCCCCCGACAAAACCATAGAGGTCGGGGGTTTCCACCGGTTTCGCGGTCGCGAGCAATCGGCGTTCGGGCGCTGACCACAGCCCGATGCGCCCCCAATCTGTAACCCCGCCCCACGAGAGGAAGATATCCGCGTGACCACCAAACCTGGCGAAACAGCTGGTCGAGCCCGATTCGGTGGGATGATCCAGGATCTTCTGCCTACCGTCGCGAGAGATGATCGCCAGCGAGCTCATGAGGTGATGCGTCTGCACCAGCCACTGCCCGCCGGGCTGAAGTCATGCCATACGGGTCGATTTTTCGTTGACAACGAAGGCCGTGGGCCCTTGCCAGAGTGCCTCGAGGGCGAGAAGTCTTGCCACCTCGCTGTCCGCCATCTCAATACTCTGGGTGGCATAGGCCAGGGCCGCGGTAGGATAGTTCTCCATCTGCGTCGTCGCCCATCATGATGAGCTTCTGCGCCTCGGCGCGCCGCTGGTGGGCCACGCTATGTCGCCATAGACCTGTGACTACCGCCAGTACCACGACGAGGGCCGAAACACCGACTGCGGCAGCGAATCGCCTTCTACGCCGGCGACGCGTTGCGAACGAGGTCATCTCGCTGGTAAATGCTTCCTCGATTTCGGTCAGGCCGCCCGGATAACGTTCCCGCCACAGCTCGTACTCGCGGTATGCGGAGCCGGCCCACAACCGGTCGTCCGAGCGATCGTGCTCATCCCAAGCGCGAGCGGCCTGGCGGAGCTCTTCTCGCAGCTGCGCACCTTCCTGGTCCTGGGTCTGCCAGCGGACCAGGCGCGGCCAGTTGGCGAGTAGTGATTCGTGGATGATCTCGACGCGGCGGGTGGGCTCGTTTTCATCCTCGCGGACTTCGTAGGAGGTGAGGAGGCGGGCGTCTATCAGTTCGCGAAGAACCTCCTCGGCCGCAGCCATATTATTTGTAGGGGCGGGGTTTATCCCCGCCCTGCCGACGTCAGTTGTACCGAACACTGACAACAGCTCGTTCCATTCACGTACCGCGCGAGTTCCTTCTGCTGTGACGAGATTGCGGAAGAGCTCTCGAACGTGCGCGATGCGCTCCGCCCCGATGCGGTCGATGGTTGCTTCGGCGTGCCTGGCCAAGGCTCCACCGACGCCACCGACATCGTGGTACGCCTGGCGAGTGAGCAGTCCAGTTTCGCGGTCCCGGTTCTCCCACAATCGAGCGAGGGCGAATGCCAGCAGGGGTAGAGCTCCCCGCTCGCCTTCGACCTCGGCCAGCATCTCCTCGACCAGATCGTCGCTTTCAAAACGGTACCCGCAGGTGGTGGCCGGCTGCACGATTGCTCGCCTGAGGGCGCCTCCGGTCGGCGGCAGCAGTGCGGTCAGCTCGTTGAACACCGGCGCAAGAGTTTCGTGCTCGCGGCACCGGATTAGAAAATCGTCCCTCATCGCGAGGAGCACAAAAACATCGGCGTCGATCGGCAGGCGACCCATCAGATCGGTGAAACGTTGCTGCTCATCGCCGGCGCAATGCGTGAACACCTCCTCGAACTGGTCGATGATCAGCACGGCATGGTCGTGTCGTTGCCTCCATCGGGAGACGACGCCCGCAAGGGCATCCGGCTCGTGACCTCTAGCCAGCAGCTCCATCGCTTCGACATCACCCGCCATCTCGCGTGCCAGCGCCTGGCCGAGGGCGGTGAACGGTGTGCTTCCCGGCGTGAATCGGAGGATCTCCCGGCCGGCTCCTGCGCTGGGGACGAGGCCGGCCCGCAGGAATGACGTCTTCCCCGCCCCGGACGGCCCTACGAGGGCAAGCATCCGTGCGGGACCCTCGAGCTTGCGCCACATCTGCTCGACCTCTGCTTCGCGTCCGAAGAAGTACTCGGCGTCACTCTCGGTGAAGGAGGCAAGGCCGGGGTAGGGGTGGAGGTCTTCGGCGCCGTCGACCCTGAGAGTGACGTCCTCGAGGGCCCGGGTCAGGGTGTGGGCTGTGTCGAAGCGCCCCTCCCGATCTTTGGCCACGGCTTTCTTCAGTACCGGCGCCCACGGACTGTCGGGAAGCTTTGCCGGTTCGGATCGGACCCCTTCCCACACACTCTGTCGTGACTCGTAGCTCTTGATCCCCTCCGGGCTGACCATTTCTGCCAAAACGACGCCGGCAGAATACACGTCTGCCCGTGGATCCAGCGTCTGGCCCGCTGCCTGCTCCGGTGCCATGTAGGCAGGTGTGCCCGATACCGAACCGCCGCCTTCGGTATCCTGCCGGGCGAGGCCGAAGTCCATGACCACAACGCGGCCCGCTCTCGTCAGCATGATGTTTTCGGGCTTGATGTCGCGGTGAACGAGGCCGACCTTGTGAATGGCTTCCAGCCCCGCAAGGAACTGTGAGGCGATGTCCTGAGCCTCCTTAAGGTCAAGAGGTCCTCGCTCTTGAAGTACTCCAAGCAGCGTCGCACCATCGACGTACTCCATCGACACCAGCTCGCGACCCTCGATCTCGATCAGGTCGAAGATCCGGCAGACGTTTGGCGACATGACCTCACGAGCGGCGCGGACTTCCTGGCGCAGCAGCTCCAGACGACGTTCCGATTTGAAAATGTCACTGCGCAGGGCCTTGAGCGCGACCTCTACCCGGAGTTTGAGGTCAAAGGCCTGCCAGACCTCGCCCATACCTCCGCGGCCGAGCATCTCGAGGATCTGATACCTCTCGCCCAGCACCTGACCGCGGGTGAACATCCCCAGCCCCTCCGGCATGTCGAGGGTTTCCCCCTCGCCCTCGGTGCGGGTGGCTTGGTCAGGTGGCCATTCGTCTTGAGACATGTGCTTTCCTGAAGGTCATTGGGAGTTT
>CAVZOK010000028.1:0-60227 GCA_963776765.1 Candidatus Sulfomarinibacteraceae bacterium | reverse complement strand
TCGTCTTGTCGAGCGGTATGAGGAAGGTCTCAACGATGTGGAATTGATGAGGCTCGATGATGAGTATCGCTCTGGTGGATGCCCGGCTGCAGTACGTTCTCGAACAGCTGCCCACTGAAGGCAAGGGGCCGGACGCATGGAAGCAAATGCACGACGCTTTCCAGCGGCTAGAGGAAGCGATTGAGAGGGACGACGCCAACGCCACGCAAGCGGGGCTGTGTGATGCTTTCCGAGGCCATCGCGAGCGGGTGTGATGAGAGTTCGGCGTGGAGGATGACCTTGGAACTGATCGAGGCGCGGAGAAAATTGGTCGATACAGAGAGGCGGCGTCTGCTGGATGAGGACCAGGTGATCACGGTCGAGCGACTGATGATCCTCGTGGCTGCTATCGTGGACATCATCAAACGCAACGTCGCCAGGTAGGGAGGAACGCGCCGCAGTCTCGAATGAGATCCGATCTCTTTCTTGAGCTCAGACGGCGATAGCTGATGGCCTGCCGCCCAAGGCGGGGTAGATACTGTGGAGTCCGCCTCGCCTGCTAATTACATGCAGCCAACGTTGGTCTCAAGTTCCGTTATCCTTGAATGCTGAGGGGGCGCATGAATCAGAACAACAGTATTGAGAATCGTTTGTGGGATGCGGCGGACGAGCTGCGGGCGAACTCGAAGCTGAAGTCGTAGGAGTACTCGGTGCCGGTGCTGGGGCTGATCTTCCTGCGCTACGCCGACCACGAGTTCGCAGGTGGCCGAGAAGGAGCTCGAGGGCAAGGGCTCCGGGCGGCGCAAGATCGGCAGGACGGACTACCAGGCCCGGGGCGTGCTGTACCTGCCGGAGGAGGCCCGGTTCTCGAACCTGATCGAAGCTGCCCGAAGGCGACGAACATCGGCAAGGCCATCAACGACGCCATGAAGGCGATCGAGGCGGAGAACGCGGACCTCAAGGACGTCCTGCCCGAAGACCTACAACCGGCTGGAGAACGCGACCCTGCGTCGAGCTGCTGCAAGACTTCAACTCGATCCCGATGGACATCGAGGGCGACGTCTTCGGCAAGATCTACGAGTACTTCCTCGGCAAGTTCGCCATGGCCGAGGGGCAGAAGGGCGGCGAGTTCTTCACCCCGACCTCGCATCGTCAAGCTGATCGTCGAGATCATCGAGCCGTTCCACGGCCGGATCTTCGACCCGGCCTGCGGGTCGGGCGGCATGTTCGTGCAGTCGCGCCCGCTTCGTGGAGCGAGCACAAGAAGAACCCGGCACCGAGCTCAGCGTCTACGGCCAGGAGCGGGTGGCCGAGACGGTGCGGCTGTGCCAAGATGAACCTCGCGGTGCACGGCCTGGCGGGCGACATCCGGCAGGGCAACACCTACTACGAGGACCTCCACGACGAGCCCGGGCAAGTTCGACTTCGTGATGGCCAATCCGCCGTTCAACGTGAACGGGGTCGACAAGGACCGGCTCAAGGACGACCCGCGGTTCCCGTTCGGGCTGCCGACGGACGGACAACGCCAACTACCTCTGGATCCAGATCTTCTACAGCGCCCTGAACGACACGGGCCGGGCCGGCTTCGTGATGGCGAACTCCGCCGCGACGCCCGGGGTCCGAGCTGGAGATCCGCCAGCAGCTGATCGAGGACCGAGCGCGTGGACGTGATGGTGGCCGTCGGCTCCAACTTCTTCTACACGGTCACGCTGCCCTGACGCTCTGGTTCCTCGACCGGGGCAAGAGAGGACACCGACCGGGAAGACAAGGTGCTGTTCATCGACGCCCGCCACATCTACCGGCAGATCGACCGTGCCCACCGCGACTTCGACGCCCGAGCAGATCGAGTTCCTGGCCAACATCGTCCGGCTGTACCGGGGCGAGGAGACCGGAGAACCTGCCACGGCAGCGACGAGCTGATGGCCGAGCAGTTCCCAGATGGCGAGTACGCAGGACGTGGCCGGGCTGTGCAAGGTGGCCACGCTCGAGGAGATCGAGGCGCAGGGCTGGAGCCTGAACCCGGGACGGTACGTCGGCGTGGCCGACCGGGAGGAGGACGACTTCGACTTCTTCGAGCGGCTGGAGGAGCTGAACGAGGAGCTGGAGGTGCTGAACGCCGAGGCACGGGAACTGGAGGAGCGGATCGCAGAGAACGTCGGTGGCACTGCTGGGAGCCGATGAATGACTGCAGTGCCCAGACTGGGAGCGAAGCACTCGTCAGCAGCTCTACGGTGACATCATCGACTACTCGAGGCAAGACTCCTCCCAACAGAGCCGACACGGGAATCCCGTGCATCTAGGGACTGCAAACGGACAGGATGGCTGCGTCGTATTGACCAGGACAACGTTACGTGACCGAGGAGACGTATAACGAAATGGACGAAGCGAGGCATCTCAGGCCGGGCGATATACTGATCAGCGACTGAGGCTCCGCTTGCCGAAGTAGCGCATGCCTAGATGATCGAATGCTTTCTGGGGGCTCGTCGAGTGATGCACTCAGTCAGACCCTGACGCTGAACAGACGATATCGATTCCTGACTACGTTCACTGTTCTAGCGATGAACTATGAGCCGTAGTTGAAGTCACTTCGACATGGGCGCCACAGTCGACCATCGAGCGTCTACAAACGATGAATTCTCAGATTTCGAGATCTGTACCGCCCCTTCCCGACGCAACGCAAGATCGCCTCCATCCTCTCGGCCTACGACGACCTGATCGAGAACAACCTGCGGCGCATCAAGATCCTGGAGGAGATGGCGCAGAACCTCTACCGGGAGTGGTTCGTCGAGTTCCGCTTCCCCGGGCACGAGACGGTGCGGATGGTGGAATCAGCAGCTCGGGGAGATTCCGGAGGGGTGGGAGGTACGACAGTTCAGCGAGCTTGCTCGAAATTCTAGTCGGACGGCACCCCATCAAGACACAGGCCGTGTTCTGGGACCACTCCAAGCTTCGATCAATCGAAAGAACTCCAAGACTAGCTTCTTGTTCGATCGTCAGAAGAACGTCTCAGAGACTGGAATATCTGAAGTCGCTCGGCACACTCTTCGACTGTCGGCGGATATCATGGCGATTTATGGATCGCCGACGGTTGGCACGCTGGGGATACTGACCGATGAAAGCGTGGTCCAACCAGCTGCGCTCGGAATGGTACTGACGAAACCAGATCTCCCAGCAGTATCTCTATTACACGCTGATGCACCATACGCGATTATTTCAACGGCATTGCTCAAGGTGCCGCACAACAGAACATTAGCAAGCGAGGTTGCTGACATCCGACCGTTGGTCCGCCCGATGAACGTCTCCGAGCGCCTTTCGACTCAACGGTCCGGCCGATCTGGCTCAGCTGTTGGACAATCTTCAGCGGAAGAACATACTGCTCCGGCAAACCCGCGACCTCCTCCTCCCGAGACTGATTTCCGGCGAGCTGGACGTGTCCGACCTCGACATCCAGTTCCCGGAGGAGGCCGCTGACCCCCATGCTGGCTACACCGAGGACGAACTGGTCGAGCAGCCGGCGATCGCACTCCTCGAGGATCTCGGCTGGGAGCACTACGACGCGCTGGACGAGTTCGACGGTACCGAGGGCAGCCCTCTCGGTCCGGGAGACCAAGGCGCGAGGTCGTGCTGGCCGCCCGGCTCCGGGCCGGCCATCGACCTCAACCCGACGATTCCCGCCGAGGCAATCCAGCAGGCCATCGACGAGCTGACCGCGACCGTCGCGCATGGCCCCGGCGGCCGCCAACCGCGAGGTCTACGACCTGCTCAAGAATGGCGTGCGGGTCGCATGTGCCCGATCCCGAGGGCGGGGCGAAACGTCGAGCGGTGCGCGTCATCGACTGGGACGAGCCCGCCAACAACGACTTCCTGCTGGCCCAGCAGTTCTGGGTCACGGGCGAGATGTACACGCGGCGGGCCGACCTGGTGGGCTTCGTCAACGGCCTGCCGCTGGTTTTCATCGAGCTGAAGGCGCCCACAAGCAGGCTCGAGACCGCCTACGACGACAACCTCACCGACTACAAGGACACCATCCCGCACCTGTTCTGGTACAACGCGCTTGATCATCCTCTCCAACGGCAGCCAGAGCCGGGTCGGCAGCATGACCGCCGGCTGGGAGCATTTCGCCGAGTGGAAGAAGATCGACAGCGAGGGCGAGGCAGGGCGTGATCGCCCTGGAGACGATGCTGCGCGGCACCTGCGAGCCGGCACGGCTGCTGGACCTGGTGGAGAACTTCACCCTCTTCATGGAAGTCGCGCGGCGGGCTGATCAAGATCGTGGCCAAGAACCACCAGTACCTGGGCGTGAACAATGCCATCGAGGCGGTGCGACGAGATCCAGCAGAACGCGAGGGCCGGCTGGGCGTGTTCTGGCACACCCAGGGCAGCGGCAAGAGCTTTTCGATGATCTTCTTCTCGCCAGAAGGTGCTGCGCAAGCTGCCCGGCAACTGGACCTTCGTGGTCGTCACCGACCGGCAGGAGCTGGACGACCAGATCTACAAGAACTTCGCTCGACGCGGGCGTGGTCGACCGAAGGCACGCGCCCAGGCCGAGAGCAGCGAGCACCTGCAGCAGCTCCTGCAGCGAGGACCACCGCTACGTCTTCACCCTGATCCACAAGTTCCGCACCGAGCAGCGGCGAGGCTACCCGGTGCTCTCGGACCGGGACGACATCATCGTGATCACCGACGAGGCGCACCGCAGCCAGTACGACACCCTGGCGATGAACATGCGCAACGCGCTGCCCAATGCCGCCTTCCTGGCTTCACCGGCACGCCGCTGATCGTCGGCGAGGAGAAGACAGCGGAGGTCTTCGGCGACTACGTCAGCGTCTACAACTTCAGCAGTCGATGGAGGACGGCGCCACCGTGCCGCTGTACTACGAGAACCGCATCCCCGAGCTGCAGCTGACCAACGAGGACCTCAACGAGGATATGGAGCGACTGCTCGAAGAGGCCGAGCTGGACGAGGCGCAGGAGAAGAAGCTGGAGCGCGAGTTCGCCCGCGAGTACCACCTGATCACGCGCGACGACCGGCTGGAGGCGGTGGCCGAGGACATCGTGGAGCATTTCACCGGCCGCGGCTACCAGGGCAAGGCGATGGTGGTCTGCATCGACAAGGCCGACCGCGGTGAGGATGTACGACAAGGTGCAGGCGCACTGGCAGGACGCAGATGGCCGAGGCTGCTGGAAGCGGTCGAGCCTGACGCGACAGCGCGATCCGAGGACGCCGAAGCGGCAGCTCGAGGAGCAACGATCGACTACATGCGCGAGACCGACATGGCCGTGGTGGTCTCGCAGGCGCAGAACGAGATCGCGGACATGGCGCGAGCAAGGGCTCGACATCCGCCCGCACCGCAAGCGGATGGTCGAGGAGGACCTGGACGACCAAGTTCAAGGACCCCGACGATCCCTTCCGCCTGGTCTTTGTGTGCGCCATGTGGCTGACCGGCTTCGACGTGCCGTCGCTGCTCGACGCTCTATCTCGACAAGCCGATGCGCAACCACACCCTGATGCAGACCATCGCCCGCGCCAACCGGGTGTTTCCGCGACAAGGTCAACGGCCTGATCGTGGACTACGTCGGCATCTTCCGCAACCTGGAGAAGGCGCTGGCCATCTACGGCGCCGGCACAGGCGGGGGCGACGACACCCGGTCGAGGACAAGGCGGCGCTGGTCGCGGCGCTGAAGCACACCATCGAGGAGACGGCTCAGCTCTGCACGAAGCACGGCGTGGACCTCGCCGCCATCGAGGAGGCCGAGGGCTTTGACCGGATCGGGCTGCTCGACGACGCTGTGGATGCCCTGGTGGCGTCGGAGGACCTCAAGCGGCGGTTCCTGGATCTCGCCAACACCGTCCGTCGGATCTACAAGGCGATCCTGCCCGATCCCGCGGCTCTGAGCGTCAAGGCGGATGTCACGGTCGATCGATGTGCTGGCGAAGAAGATCCGCGCCTTGACGCCGCCGGTGGACATCACCGAGGTCATGGTGCAGGTCGAGGAGCTGCTCGATGATTCGATCGCAGCCGAGGGCTACGTGGTGCGCGATCCGATCCGGCCCTACGGCACCGACCACCTGGTGGACCTCGCGGACATCGACTTCGAGGCTCTGGCGAAGCGGTTCGAGAAGAGCCGCAAGAACATCGAGGTGGAACGCATCAAGGGCGCGGTGGCCAAGAAGCTCGACTCCATGGTGCGGCTCAACCGCACCCGCATGGACTACCTGGAGAAGTTCCAGAAGATGATCGACGACTACAACTCGGGCAGCCTCAACGTCGAGGAGTTCTTCCGCCAGCTGCGGGAGTTCGCCGGTCGCTGACCGAGGAGGAACAGCGGGCGGTGGTCGAGAACCTCGAGGAGGAGGAGCTGACGATCTTCGACCTCCTCACCAAGCCCGAGATGGACCTCACCGAGCCGAGAACGAAGCAGGTCAAGAACGCCGCCCGCGAAGCTGCTCGAGGCCCTCAAGCGCGAGAAGCTGGTCCTCGACTGGCGCAAGCGGCAGCAGTCCCGCGCCGCGGTCAAGGTGACCATCGAGAAGGTCCTCGACGAGGGCCTGCCGAGGCCTTCACGCCGGAGCTGTTCAAGGCCAAAGTCCGAGGCCGTCTTCCAGCACGTCTACGACTGCTACTACGGAGACGGCAAGAGCGTGTACACGGCGGTGGCGTAGGCCAATTCATCACCATTAGCGGCACTGGAACCGGAGGATTTCGTACGATAGCCATCGAGGATGTCCAGTCTGTCCTCAATCAATACACTGTATCTTCAGGGAAGCAATCGCCAGCCAGAACGCTTTGATCCACCTGACCTACACCTGAATTCTTTACCAGCTATCGGTTGATGGTCGCCTCGAGATTTCCTCGAATCTCAACCTCGGGGTCGTGCAGGATCCGCCAGCATGTCAGCTTCTTCACATCATTCCTCGTTTTCATCTTCATCAAATAGCGGGAGCTGATCGGCTTTTTCGGTGCTGGGATCTTCTCCGGCAATCCTGTCAGACAAAACCAATTCGATGAAACGTTTCAGAATGTCTCCTCGGAGCGTCCTAAAGAGGATCTGATACTCATCGTTATCGCCGGTCGGCGGAATCGCCATCTTAAACTCTACGAGCTTCTCGAAGGCCTCTTTGATCCACCTCAGCCGTGGGAACTGGACCGACTGTTCGTCCCGATACAGCGTTTCCGATCCGTAAGCTTTCTGTAGCTCGTCGGTGACGCCTTGAACGGAGGCAGAAAACTTCGTTGCCTTGTATTTCTCATCATATTCGGCTCCTTCGAGCATGGCTGGGAAGATACCCATCCACAGTTCGGTGAGCAAGAATGCCATTGGAGGGGGCGAATCGTAGAATCGGACGTTTGGGAAGGACTGCAGCACCTTGTCGAGAGGGATCTGGACTCCGTCGTCGAGCCGGCCTACAAGCTCTTGGTCGCGGAGCGACCCATGTTCGACACGAAAGAAATAGTAAGACGCCGTTTCGTCTGAGCTTCCGAACTCGACGACACTAGTGTTTCGCCCCACATTATCTGGTTCATCTTCCTGGATGTTTCTCAAGAATCTGCAGAATGCCCGGCTCCGCGAGTGATGGAGAAGGAGAATTGCATCGGCTTTCGGAATCTTCCCGTTGTCCGTCCACCAACCGGTGAGGTCGTCATCATATTTAAGGAGTTGGCGGACGTATCTTTCCCAAAGCGTCTGGTTCTGAGGGAGGCTTTTCTTGACCTCGGCTGTGATGCCGTATTTGGTCGACTTCTGGGCGATGAGATCCGGCGTTACGGTGTTGGAGGGCGTCACCATATTTTCTCGCGAGGTGATCATTCGTCGACCGAACCCAAATTGTGCACCAGGTCGCAGCTCGCGGCCATCATGAACAACGAAAGCAGAGAACGCAAGCAGCGCTTTTACTGTCTGCTTGTAGTTTTCGACTTCGTTATGCGCTTGTTTGTGCTGTTGCTCCCTGGTCTCGCTCATACTCTGCGACCTGGCCCTCCTTGAAGCCGTCAAAAATGTGGTGAACTAGCCTTTCGAACGCAGCCTCGGAAGCCTTCAAACCTGGCAAGAGGGCGACTCTAGCCGGTGGAATGGCCCACACCTCGAATGCCGAATAGTCGTAAAGATCGGTGATCTTTACATGCGCGTAGGGATTGCCGTGCTCGACGGCGTGCATTGAGCGCGGAAACTTAGACAGTAGCTGCACGAAGCCTCGTACCGCCTCCAAGTCGTCGAAGATTGGCTGCGTGAAGTTGATTGCAAGAGGCCTTGGTTTGTACTTCGCCTCGCGAAGACCGCGGCCTGCGAAGTGGAGCAGTTTCCGCTCTCCCACTCGGGCGATCTCTTTGGCAACGGCGTCGAACGCAACACGCAAACTCCCGGTGACTTCGATTTCTCCCGTCTTCCGGATCTTGCAGGTAGCCCGTGGCACCACATGTGCATACTCTCCGACCCGCGGGAAGAACTCGAGTTCCAACGACGTCAATGCCTGGCCTCGTTCCTTGATTCCGCGAAGAGCCTCATCGAGCTGCTCATCGGTCCACTCTCTGACAGATTTTCTTGATTTGCCCTCAGATCCCGCAAGTGCCTCCTTAGCCGAAAAGGTCTTAACGCGCACCTCATGACCGCTTTGTCGTCGGAGATTCTTGGCTCCCGTGACGAGCTCGCCTTGGGAAAGGAGAATTGGGACCAGCTTTGGGTAGTTTGACCTGATGAAGCGCTGCAGTACCTTCCACTGGTCAGACTTGCAGACGGAGATAACGACCTGTACGCGCTGTGAAATCGCATCATCTTCTTCAAAAGATGCCACGAAAAATGGTACGGACACTTTGGTCGGGGCGATGCGTCCCACGACCTCAGAGCGCACAAAACTATCTGCCGAATCGGAAAGCGCCTTTATCCGTTCTTTCTCCTGAAGATGACGAAAAACGTTGATCGGCGAAGCGGGAGAATACACGACCTTGGCGCGTACTCGGTATGGCCTCGGGACCTCAAGTTCCAAGAGCGCCTTAAGCACGTCTCGGTTGGTGCCGGTGCTCAGGAGCGCCCGGACATAACTCTGGAACTCACGTTCTTCACGATTTGTCCTGATGGCTGCAGCCACTGCTCTGCTCCCCAGCCTTATATGTACGGGTGCCGGTCCCGGCGGATCACGTCCAAGCCTAGCACTTCTCTGAAGGACGCAAGCGCACTCAGACGGTTCAGGCACCCTGCCGTGCGGCGGCAGCGGTCGCTCACTGAAGCAAACACGCTGGGTTTTCGCTCAGTCACGCCCCAAGAACACGAATCCCCTGTTTCCGATAAACAGATTCTGGCCCTCATGGGCAGAGAGAATTTGAGCCACTTCGCGGTTCTTCAGTGTGTTGGCAACTTCTTGCTCGGTGTGGTCGTTCAAGTAGTCCTCGCATACCATCAGCCTGAGGAAATTGGAGGGCGGCCCCTTGATGACTGTGAAGACTTCGGCCATTTCGTCGAATTTGGAGTGATGCCGTATCTCAAGGTCGGGAAATTCGTTTTTGAGGTACTGCTTCACCGCAGTAATCTTCTGTGCCTTTCTTTCGTCTTCAACCAAGCGTGCCTCCCTTTTTCTATAGTAATCCAATCGGAGTGGGGGATTTGAGCTAGTCAAGCGCCGTCGCAGGCGGTGACCAAAACGGGGACCGGAGTAATGTGTGTTTGTAAGTCACTGAATTAACGTGACTGCCTGTATATTTGGCGGAGGGAGTGGGATTCGAACCCACGGAGGCGTGAACCTCACCGGTTTTCAAGACCGGCGCCTTCGACCACTCGGCCATCCCTCCTTGAGCGCTCACTTTACAGTGCACTGGCTGCCACGTACAATACCTCTCCCGGTGCGGAGAGGTGCTGGAGTGGTTGAACAGGGCTGCCTGCTAAGCAGTTGTCTGGGGCAACCTGGACCGCGGGTTCGAATCCCGCCCTCTCCGCCATAATTTTTTAATCACACCGATCCGATCAAGCACTCCTGGAGACCAGCATGGCGACAGCGGCAAGGACCCGTATTGCACCCAGCCCGACCGGTGATCCGCATGTTGGCACCGCCTACGTGGCGCTCTTCAACTACGCCCTGGCTCGCCAGACTGGTGGCAGTTTCGTGCTTCGCATCGAGGACACCGACCGCCAACGCAGCACCGCCGCCAGCGAGCAGCAGATCCTCGCTGCTCTTTCGTGGCTGGGCCTCGAATGGAATGAGGGTCCTGATGTTGGCGGTGAGTTCGGGCCGTATCGTCAGAGCGAGCGCACCGAAATTTATCGTCAGCACGTCGAAAAGCTGGTGGCGAACGGAGCGGCCTATCCGTGTTTCTGTACCCGCGATCGCCTGAACGAGCTGCGCGCCGAACAGAAAGCTGCAAAGGGGCGGTTTGGATACGACCGCCGGTGTCGTTCGATCGACTCGGATGAGGCGCAACGGCGAGTGGAGGCAGGTGAAGAACATGTCATTCGCCTCGCGATGCCGACCGACGGTGAGACAGTCGCCAACGACCTCCTGCGTGGCGATATTGTGATCGCCAACGACCAGGTCGATGACCAGGTTCTCCTCAAATCTGATGGCCATCCCACCTATCACCTTGCCAACGTGGTTGATGATCACCTCATGGAAATCACCCACGTCATTCGCGCCGAGGAGTGGATTTCCTCTTTGCCCAAGCACGTCCAGCTCTACCGGGCCTTTGGCTGGGATTTGCCGGTGTTCTGCCATCTGCCGCTGTTGCGAAACGCTGACACCTCCAAGATCTCGAAGCGCAAGAATCCTGTCAGCCTCGACCACTACCGCCAGGCCGGTATCCTGCCCGAAGCCCTGCTCAACTACCTGGCACTGATGGGCTGGACAATGCCCGACGAGCAGGATCAGTTCACCCTCTCTGAGTTCGTTGCCGAGTTCCGTCTCGAAGACATCAGTCTCGGTGGCCCGGTTTTCGACCTCGACAAGCTGAATTGGCTCAACGGCAAGTACATTCGCGACCTTGGAGTCGAAGACTTTCGAACAAGGCTGCTCAACACCGTTTTCTCTGATGCGTATCTGCAGGCAATCTTGCCGCTGGTCCAGGAGCGTATCGATACCCTCGCCGACTTTGTTCCCTACGCAGATTTCTTCTTTGTCGGTGATGTGCACTATGAGGAAACCGCGTTGCCAAAACTGGTAGCAAAGAACCACACCCCCGCGCAGACCGCGAAGGCCTTCCGGGTCCTGCTCGAGGAGCACCTCGACGCCATCCTCGAGTGGAATGCCGCCAACATCGAAGCGGCAATGCGAGCCTTCTGTGAGGCGCACGAGTGGAATCCAAAAGAGCTCTTCATGCCCATCCGGGTCGCCGTTACCGGTCGCACCGCAACCCCTCCCCTTTTCGAGACGATGGAAGTCCTTGGCAAGCCGCGTTGCCGGTGGCGCCTACGGAGGGCGATGGAGACTCTGCGTGGCATGAAGGCCTGAAACGGAGACATAGAGAATGACGGACAACGACGACATCGACGGAGAGAGACGGGATTTCATCCGTGAAATAATCCGTGAGGATCTGGCCACCTCGAAGCACGCAGAGGTCGTAACCCGGTTCCCCCCGGAACCCAACGGCTATCTCCACATCGGACACACCAAGTCGATCTTCCTCAACTTCGGCATCGCAAAGGAATTTGGTGGTCGATGTCATCTTCGTTTCGACGACACGAACCCCGTTAAAGAAGAGCTCGAGTACATCGAATCGATCAAAGAGGACGTGCGCTGGCTCGGTTGTGATTGGGGCGAGCGCCTGTTCCACGCCTCCGACTATTTCGAGCAGCTCTACGATTGGGCTGAGGATCTGGTGCGGGCCGGTAAGGCCTACGTTGATGATCTCTCGGCCGAGGAAATTCGCGCCCATCGCGGCACCCTGACCGAACCGGGAAAGCCGAGCCCTTTCCGTGACCGTAACGCCGATGAAAACCTGGAGCTCCTTCGCGCCATGCGTGACGGTGAATATCCCGATGGCGCCAAAGTCCTGCGGGCCAAAATCGACATGGCCGCTGGCAATATCAACCTGCGCGATCCGGTGCTCTACCGGATCCTTCGCGCGACACATCCTCGGACCGGCGACCGGTGGTGCATCTACCCCACCTATGACTTCGCCCACGGGCAGTCGGACGCCATCGAACAAATCACCCACAGCCTCTGCACGCTCGAATTCGAAGACCACCGGCCTCTCTATGACTGGCTGGTGGATAACCTTCCGGTGCCTTCGAAACCGCGCCAGATTGAGTTTGCGCGTCTCAACCTGACCTACACGGTGCTCTCAAAGCGCCGCCTCCTTCAGCTTGTCAACGGCTGCTACGTGAACGGCTGGGATGACCCTCGCATGCCGACGATTTCGGGGATTCGGCGCCGCGGGTATCCACCCGCCGCAATGCACGACTTCATCGAACGTGTCGGCCTCGCCAAAAGGAACAGCGTCGTTGACCTCGCGATGCTCGAGCATTGTGTGCGGACCGAACTCAATCGCACGGCCGAGCGTCGGATGGGTGTTCTGCGGCCACTCAAGGTGGTGATAGAAAACTATCCCGAGGGCGCCAGCGAGGAGCTCGAGGCGGTCAATAACCCCGAGGATTCGGCGGCCGGAACCCGCGAAGTCCCGTTCGGGCGCGAGCTCTATATCGAGCGAGCCGACTTCATGGAAGACCCACCCAAAAAGTTTTACCGTCTCGCCCCGGGTCGCGAGGTGCGGTTGCGCTACGCATACTTCATTACCTGTCGCGAGGTCATCAAGGACGATGTGGGCGAGGTCGTGGAGCTGCGATGCACCTATGATCCGGAGACTCGTGGTGGGGACTCGCCGGACGGGCGCAAAGTCAAGGCCACGCTCCATTGGGTCTCTGCCGCCCATGCTGTGGGAGCCGAGGTGCGGCTCTACGACCACCTCTTCAACCGGCCCGATCCGGGCGCCGATGGCGACCTCCTCGATGATCTCAATCCGGACTCGCTCGAAGTCATCAATGACGCACAGCTCGAGCCGAGCATCGCCGCATTCGGGCCTGGTGATCGTTTCCAGCTCGAGCGCCTGGGATACTTCTGCGTTGACCCCGATTCTGTTCCCGGGAAGCCCGTTCTCAACCGGGCCGTCACCCTGCGCGACACCTGGGCCAAGGTGCGCGCCCGTGGGTAGGTAGGAATCCGCGGCCGAATTCGAAACCCTGACTTCAGAATTTCCTCAGCCACTCACCAAGCGTTGAGGGTGATGGATTCGGTTTGCAGTTCAAAAATGAAGAGAGCCCCCGAATCCACTTCGGGGGCGCTTGAAATTTGGTGCCGAAGGCCGGACTCGAACCGGCACGGATCGCTCCACACGGCCCTCAACCGTGCGCGTCTACCAATTCCGCCACTTCGGCATGTCTTACAGTCATCTGAGGTTTCGACCTCTTTCCGCGCAAGCGGCCTAGCCGCCCTCGCCGGCCGGTTCGGGATCGGCCGTGCCGTCGTCTGTGCCGGGCGCGGCTGCCGGTGCGGTCTCGCTCTCGTCAACCACTGCCCCGACGGCCGGTTCCGCGATCTCCGTTGTTTCAGAGGCCTCCACCGGCACGGCCACGGGCACGTTTTCCATCACCGACTTCCGGCTTTTGCCGGAGAGGATCGTCAACGTCAGGCAGAGGAGCACAAAGAGGACGAAGGCCCCGGTCGTCATGCGGTGCATGATGTTGGTGGTGCCGCGAGGGCCAAACGAGGTCTGGCTGCCGCCGCCGCCAAAGGCTCCAGCGAGATCAGCGCCCTTGCCCTGCTGTAGCAACACCACCATGACCAGAAAGAGGCACACCAGAACATACAAAATTACGAGTAGAACAGTCACGATTCGTCTCCCGCGGCACAGACCGCCGCAGCGCGGATGATAGCGGAAAATGAACCTACGTCAAGGCTTGCGCCGCCGATCAACCCGCCGTCAACGTCCGCGAGAGGCAGGAGTTCGTCGGCGTTAGAGGGCTTCAGGCTGCCGCCGTAGAGGATCCGCATGCCGTCTGCGGCGGCGCCCTTGAAGATTGAGGCCATGCGAACGCGAAGAAATGCGTGCGCCTCCTGGGCTTGAGCAGGGGTCGCGTTGCGGCCGGTGCCGATCGCCCACACAGGTTCGTAGGCGATAACCAGATGCCCGGGATCGAGAGCGCCGAGGGTGGCGGTCTGCCGCTCGAGCACGGCGAAGGTCTCCCCCGCATCGCGCTCGGCGAGAGTCTCACCGACGCAATAAATGACTTCGAGTCCGGCCGCCTGCGCGGCACGCGCGCGGTCGAGGGCGGTTTCATCAGTCTCCCCGAATAACGTCCGCCGCTCAGAATGTCCGACAATCACCCAACCGACGCCGATCTCGGTCAGCATCGGCGCCGCCAACTCGGCGGTGAAGGCGCCGCTTGTGTCCCAATGTACGTTTTGGGCGCCGAGACCGATCTGGGACCCCGCCACCACCATTGCGGCAGCTGGTAGTGACACGAAGGTCGGGCAGCACACAACATCGACCGTGGTCGGCAGGCCTTGAGTGATGAGATCCTCGAGATAGGTGGAGGTTTCGGCCACCGTTTTATGCATTTTCCAGTTGCCGGCGATCAGCGGTCTGCGCATGCGGTTCTCCTTCAGCTTTCGAGAGCGGCGATGGCAGGCATGCTCTCGCCAGTGATGAATTGGAGCGAGGCGCCGCCACCGGTGGAAACGTGGTCAATCTCGCCAATCACCCCCGCCTGGCGCACGGCCATGACGGACTCACCGCCGCCAACAACCGTGAAGGCGGGACTCGCGGCCAGGGCTTCGGCCACCGCTAGGGTGCCGGCAGCGAAGTCCGCCACCTCGAAGACGCCCATCGGTCCATTCCAAAAAACGGTGCGGGAAGAAGAGAGGACTTTCCGGTAGTGGGCACGGGCCTCTGGTCCGATGTCCACAACCATCATGTCGGCAGGGATCGCGTCGTGAGCAACCACCTCTACCCGCCGCGGACTTTCAATTGAGTCGGCGACCACGACGTCGCTCGGCAGAACGAATTCGATGCCACGTTCGGCCGCGGCAGCGAGCACCGATCGTGCCGTCTCGACCATCTCCGCCTCGACCAGCGACCGGCCGACCTCGAATCCTTGTGTGAGGAAAAAGGTATTGGCCATACCACCGCCGATCAGGAGAGAACTGACGCGGCCGACAAGGGCCTCGAGCGGGGCCGTCTTGGTCGACACCTTGGCGCCACCGACAACCGCCACAAAGGGTTGCTCGGGGTCATTGACGACCCGGTCCAGCGCCGCCACCTCGCGCTCCATCAGGAAGCCGGCCGCCTTGCGTCCCTTCGGATATCGGCGGGCAGCGGCCTCGACCGAGGCGTGGGCTCGATGGGCGGTGCCGAAGGCGTCGTTGACATAGTGATCGTAGGGCTTCGTGAGGCGGGCAGCAAAGTCTGGATCGTTGGCCTTTTCGCCGGCGTGGAAGCGGAGGTTTTCGAGGAGCAGCAGCGATCCCGGCTTGGCATCGGTCACGGATTCGAGACAGTCCGGGACAAAGCGCACCGGCCGCCCGATGGCCTTCTCCAATGCCGCCGCCACCGGTGCCAGTGAGTATGCAGGATCCGGAGTCCCCTTGGCCTTGCCGAGATGAGAACAGGCGGCCACAACCCCGGCCCGCTCGGTGAGCCAACGCAGGGTCGGTAGAGCGGCGACGATGCGGGTGTCGTCAAGGACCACGCCGTCACGAACCGGGACATTGAGGTCGAGGCGGGCCAGGACCCGCGCGCCATTCACATCTACGAGATCGCCAAGGGCCGGTAGGCTCACGCCCTACTCCTTGCCCACCATGTACTCGAGCAGATCGACGCAGCGCAGGGCGTAGGCGTTCTCATTGTCGTACCAGCTCACGACCCGGAAGAAGGTCGGCGCGACCTGCGCGATAAGTGCGAGGTCGACCACCGACGAGTTGGTCTCGCCGATGATGTCGGTCGACACGAGGGGCTCTTCGGTGGCCTTGAGGATTCCCTTGAGGTCGCCATTCGCCGCCGTGACGAAGGCAGCCTTGAGCTCGTCGACCGAGGACTCGCGGCTCGCCACAAACGTCAGATCGCAGACCGAACCGTCGGCCACCGGCACCCGCATCGCGGCTCCGTGCAGCTTGCCGGCCAGCTTCGGGTAGACGAGACCGATCGCCTTGGCGGCGCCGGTCGAAGACGGGATGATGTTGATCGCGGCGGCGCGGGCGCGGCGCATGTCTTTGGGGTGTTGTGTGTCGAGGAGGCTCTGGTCGAGGGTGTAAGCGTGGGTGGTAGTGAGCCAGCCGTGCTCGATACCGACGGTCTCATGCAACACCTTGGCGACTGGCGCCAGACAGTTGGTGGTGCATGAGGCGTTGGAGATCACCTGGTGCTTGCCCGGATCGTAAAGATCGGAGTTGACTCCCATGACAAAGGTCTCGTCCACATCCTGGCCGGGCGCGGTGATAACCACCCGCTTGGCGCCAGCCGAGAGATGTGCCGAGGCCGCTTCACGGCTACGGAAACGCCCGGTCGCCTCAAAGACGTAATCGACACCAAGGTCCTTCCACGGCAGCTTGCCGGGTTCACGCTCGGCGAAGACCCGCATTCGGTCGCCGTCGATGACGATGTCCGAGCCATCGACCTCGACGGTGCCTTTGTAGGGCCCGTGCACCGAGTCGTGGCCGAAGAGATAGCCCAACATGTCGGGCGAGGTGAGGTCGTTGATGGCGACCAGATCGAAGCCATCGCGGGCTTTGAGATGACGGGCCAGCAGCCGTCCGATGCGTCCGAAACCGTTGATCGCAACTTTGATGCTCATGGAAGTCCTCCGCGCACTGGAATGGCCGCAGAGTATAGCAGATGAGACAGGCTTGCACCTTGCAGGATCGTATGGTAATTTCCCCTTTCGCGTGGCCCGTTCGTCTAGGGGTCTAGGACGCCGGCCTCTCACGCCGGTAACACGGGTTCGAATCCCGTACGGGCTACCACGCTTCCCTTCAGTCGGCCACGAGTTCGAACTTCGTCACTTTCCTGCCCACCCAGCCCTTCCATCGTCGGATTCAATCGATTGAGAATCTTTCGCGTTGTCGGACGGTTCGGGTAGACTCTGCGTCATAGATGCTGCTCGCCGAATTCCGAATACTCTTCGCGAAGGGAGATGCTGTCATGGAAAATACTCCGCAAGGCCCACAGGACGGGGCACCGCCACCGCCCCCACCCCCGGCTGAGTCGCCACCGCGGGAGCCGGCCGCCAGGGAAGTTGTGTCAGAAAACAGGAACGTGATGATTGTGCTCGCCTACCTGTGGCTGTTGGCCCTGATCCCGCTGCTGGTAGAGAAGGAAGACCGCGAGGTTCAGTGGCATGCCAAGCATGGCCTGGTCCTGACCGTCGTCGAAGTCGTCGTGATGATCGGGCTGCAGGTCGTCGTGATGATCCTGGGCGCGATCAGCGGCGGCCTTGGGTGTGTCTTCACCCTCTTGATACCGATCTTCATGCTGGCGATTCTGATCGTCCACGTCCTGTGCATCGTCAAGGGCATCAACGGCCAGCGCTTCCTGATCCCCGGTGTCAGCGAGTTCGCCGACAAGTTCTGAGAATGTAAGCTTCTCTTCAATAGCGACCTGAGCGCGGCCCGTGGTCGAGGGGTCCGTTGGAGGAGGTGACGTCAAGTCCGTAACGCGCTAATCTCCCTCAATGAATAACGAGGTGACTTGAGCCGTGCGTCTCTCACAACAGCTGGATCCCTCGATGGTGCTGATCGCGCCAGATGTCGGCGAGCGGGCGGAGCTTTTCCGGCGATTCGGCGAGCTCTTCGAGAAGGCCAGGCTGGTTGAATCGAGCGAGCAGGTGGTAACCCGCCTCCTCGAGCGAGAGGCGATTCTGTCGACCGGCATTGGCGGTGGGGTCGCTGTGCCTCACGCCCAGATACCCGGCCTCGGACGCCTGGCAATGGCCGCGTCCACCCACTCCGATGGCATTCAATACCCGGCTCTCGACGAGCAACCGGTGCGGCTTGTCTTCTGTTTGTTGGGTGACGCCAACACCGCCGCAGACCACCTCGCGGGGCTAGCGCGCCTCGCCCGCTTCGCGCGGCGCAGCGCTGCTCTCGAGCCTCTCGTGGAAGCTGCCGATGGCGACGCTTTCCTTGTCGCACTTCGACAGTTGGAGGGGAAATGAGAGCGGCGGCTCGTCGTGGCCGTCGGCGAGAGCCCAAAAAAACGGGCCGCCCCGAGAGGCGGCCCGCCGTCATGAATTACTGAAAATCAGTTGCTTTTTCCGCCGTAGAGATCCTGCTGCTCGAAGGTGCCGTTGCAACCAATGTCGGGGCCGGAGAACTCCGAACCGACCGCGTCCAGGGTGCCGGAGAAGCCGAGGTTGTCACTGTCATCAAATGTGAATGTGATCGTGTAAGTGATCGTGCCGCCGTCAAAGCCGTCCCCCGCGTCATACACCTGGGCGTATTCGACGCCGGAAACAAAGTCCTCGACGGGTGTCGGCACGAGGTCGAATCCCCATTGGAAGATCACGGGACACTCAGGAACGCCCCCACCATCCACCTTGTCGTAATTCACATACGTACCGTTGATCACATCGACCACCGCGTCGACGATCTCGAGGTTTCCGCCGGAGGCGAAGCCGATACTGTCGTAGACGGCGAACTGATAGATTCCGTCAACCGAACCGCCGCCGGCGCCGAACGCCTGCTCGACGGTTGTCGGGTCCCTGCTGGTACGGTCGACCTTGGAGCCGAGCATCACCATCGAACCCGCGCTGACCCGGACCAGCGCCGTGCCATTCTCAAACGACGCGACGTCCCACAGGTTTTCGACAGACGAGAACCACGGTGCATAGGCGGTGAGCACCACCTGCTGGGTATCGAGAAGAGTGCCGTTGGGGTCGAGAAGGTCGACATCCATGGTCACTCCGTTCGCACCGGAGAGGGCGAAGAGGTTGGTGTAGAAGTCGTCGGTCAACACCATCCCTGCGAGGGTGGTGGACTCCCCGCTCGAGGTGGCGGACGATGCCGGGATTCCCTCGAAGCCGGAGCCGTAGGTGCCATCTTCCCCGCCTGCGCCCGTAAAGACGATCAGGTTGGCGGTCACCTCGCCACCGATGGCCGTGATTCGAAATGCTCCCTCAGCCCTATTCAGGCCGAATTCATTCAGGAGCACGTCGTCGAGAATCAGCGTCTCGTCAGCGCCGATCGAATACGACTCGGGGGCCGGATTCGTGATGCTCGGGTCGCGGTTCAGCCACCACACCTCCACCGTCACACCGGTTGCTCCAGGGTTGTTGATGTAAAGGTCGGCCGACCACCGACTGGTGCGCGCCGCTCCCGCTACCAGCAAGTCATTGCTTGGGCTGATGGCGAGCACTGACGACGCCGCAAATAAGGCGAGAAAGACAAACGTAATGGTTGAACGGTTCATTCGAGACCTCCATGGTTCTGTCAGTGAAACAAACAAAACGTACCATAACAGATTCCCGTGCGTTGACTCCCATGAGCCGGCGTGACGTCAATATTCTGTAAATACGAGGAAGTGGTGTGATTTGTTGACGGGAAAATCCGAAATCCGAAATCCGAAATCCGAATTACAAATTCCGGGCTAAAATACCCGGATGACCTACCAGGTTCTCGCGCGCACGTGGCGGCCGCAGCGATTCTCCGAACTCTTCGGGCAGGACGCGGTGGTGCAGACCCTCTGCAACGCCCTGACTTCCAGAACATTTGGTCAGGCCTATCTCTTCTCTGGTCTTCGCGGCGTCGGCAAGACAACGGCTGCCCGCCTGCTGGCCAAGGCGGTCAACTGTGCCGAAGGTCCTACCGCAGAGCCGTGCGGCGACTGCGATTCCTGTCGTGAGGTTGCGGAAGGCTCGAGCATCGATGTCATCGAGATGGACGCCGCGACCCATACCGGTGTCGATGAGGTGCGCGACCTCCAGGAACTTCTCCGTTTCCACCCGACCCGGGACCGGTTTCGGGTCATTATCGTTGATGAAGTCCACATGCTTTCAAAGTCGGCATTCAACGCCTTGCTCAAGACAATTGAAGAGCCGCCACCCTATATCCTCTGGATCTTTGCCACCACTGACCGGCTCAAGGTTCCGGCTACTATCCAGTCCCGGTGTCAGCACCTCGAGTTTCGACCGGTCGGGTCCGAGCTCATCCGTGGCCGCCTCGAGGAGATCGCTGCGAGTGAAGATTTCACCCTCACTCCATCGGCTGCTGCCTCGATCGCTTCTGCTGCGGAGGGCAGCGTCCGTGATGCGCTTTCTTTGCTTGATCAGCTGCGCGCCTTCGCCTCAGATGAAGTCGACGATGAGGCCGTCGCCTCGGTGCTCGGTGTCCCGCCGATAGAGGTCACGGTTCAACTGGTAGAAGCGCTGGCGGCTGGCCGGGTTGCAGACGGTCTGGCTCTTGTGCGCGATCAGCTTGCCAACGGACAAGACGCCTCGGTGCTCTACCGGGAGATCGGCCGCGCCCTTCGCGCCGCCCTTTACTTGGCCGTTGATCCAGCGCTCGCGCCGACTATGTCCGAGGCCCATCGCGACCTTCTCAACGGTGTTGCTGAGTCCCGTGGCACCGACCCGTTGAGCCGCATGCTCGGTCTGTGGTTGGAACAGGAAGCTCTGGTGCGCGGTGCGACCAACCGGGAGCTGGCGCTCGAAGTGGCCTCATTGCGGCTCGCCCGCTGGCCGTCGGTGCAGCAGGTCGAGGAGTGGTTGGCGGGCTCGGGCCCAGTCGATTCCGGTTCCGGCCCCTCCGGGTTGCAGTCAAATTCAGGACCTACGAAGCCTTCGGCGGACACCACTCCTGCACCTGGCGGTGCATCTGCGGCCGAAGCGCCGACCAATGAACGTTCCGCCGAGGCCCCCGAAGAAACTTCGTCGCTGGCAGAAGAAGCCAGCACCGACCCCGGTGTGATCCTCGCCACCCGGGTCCTTGGTGGGGAAGTGGTCGCGGTACGCACGAACGGCGAAGGTTCGTGAGAGCGCACGCGCGGAGCTGAAGATGGATCTGCGGCCGCCGGCAGTCCGTGAGCTACTCGAACACCTGGAACGTTTGCCGGGGGTCGGGCCACGCACCGCCCAGCGTCTGGCCGAGCACCTTCTGACCATCGATCCTGGCGAGCTGGAGTCATTTTCCGAGGTCCTCGCAGGTCTCCACTCGACTGTCGATCTGTGTTCGACGTGCTGCCTTCTCACTGCGGACGACCCGTGTCCGGTGTGCGCAGATCCCGGTCGTGATCACGGGATTATTCTTGTGGTGGAGGAGCCCACGACCGCCTGGGCTGTCGAGGCGACAGGGGAATACCACGGTCTCTACCATGCTCTCCTCGGACACCTTTCGCCGCTCCACGGAGTAGGACCGGACGATCTCACCATCGACCGCCTCGAAGCGCGGTGCGCCTCCGGTGAGATTCAGGAGGTGATCCTTGCGACCGACCCAACGGTTGAAGGTGAGACAACCGCCCTCTACATCGGCAGACGCCTCCAGCCGCTCGGGATCGCCGTGAGCCGTCCGGCCTCGGGCATCCCGGTCGGAGGTGAGGTGGCCGCAGTCGATCGTGTGACCCTGGCCCAGGCGCTCCAGCGCCGGCGGTTAGTTTGACACGTATATTACTGAAAAATTTCGAACTTGGAGAGTCGGGCAGCGGCTGTTTTTGTGACTGTCCAGCTTGCTAGAAGAGGCCGGTTATGTCAGAATTAAGGCTATTGGGAGTGTGAGATATTGAACACGTCTCTTGTCTTATATGAGGAAGAGTTCGAGCGGATCAAGAACCTCCTCAACACGTTGCGGATGGATGCGAGCGCCAAGATCGTATTTTTGGTCGACAAAAACGGCCAGCAAATTGCGGGCGCCGGCGAGGTTGATTCCGTTGATACGACCTCCCTCGCATCCCTTACTGCCGGCAATGTTGCCGCCACAGACGGTCTCGCCAAACTGATTGGAGAGAAAGAGTTCTCGATCCTTTTCCACGAGGGTCGCAAGGACAACATTCACATTTCGATCGTCGGCAAGCGGTTGATCCTGGTTGTGATCTTTGATGAGCGCTCGTCGCTCGGCCTGGTCCGTTTGCGGGTGCGCAAGGCCTCCGCCGACGTCGAGCGTGTTCTCCATGATATGGAGTCCAAGGCGTTGGAGGTCGGCGCGCAGGAAACAGTTTCGCCCTTTGCAGAAATCACAGATGACGACATTGACGCATTGTTCTCCGAATGAGCTTCATTAACTACGCCGCCCGCGAGATCAACGTCAAGATCGTGTTCTACGGACCAGGTCTGTGCGGAAAGACCACCAATCTCCAGTACATCTACGAAAAATCCAATCCGCAGCAAAAGGGCAAACTGATATCACTTGCCACAGAGACCGATCGAACCCTGTTCTTCGATTTCCTGCCGCTTGATCTCGGTGCTGTACGGGGATTCAAAACACGGTTCCATCTTTACACCGTGCCTGGCCAGGTGTTTTACGATGCCAGCCGAAAATTGATCCTGAAAGGGGTCGATGGCGTGGTCTTCGTGGCTGACTCGCAAGAGGCGAGGATGGATGCGAACGCCGAGTCCCTGAGCAACCTCGAGGACAACCTGAGCGAAAATGGATTCGAACTCAAGACGGTGCCTTACGTGCTGCAGTTCAATAAGCGTGATCTTCCGAGCGCAATGCTGGTTGATGACATGTACCGACTCCTCAATTTCAAGGGCGAGCCGACTTTCGAGGCCGTCGCCACGAAAGGCATCGGAGTCTTCGAGACCCTCAAGGCGGTGGCCAAACAGGTCCTCTACGAACTTCGCAGCCGCTGATCCCAGACTTTTCTCGAAAGCCCACAACAAATCCTACCGGCAGCATTTTCACGGCAATGATAGGCTGCGGGCGAAGCGGAAAAGGTACCCCGAGGAGGCAACTTGACCCATCATTTCGACGATGTTGATCAGCTCGCCGTCACCACCATTCGCACCCTTTCGATGGATGCCGTCGAGCAAGCGAATTCCGGACATCCCGGGGCGCCGATGGGGCTTGCGCCAGTGGCCTATGTCCTCTATTCAAAATTTCTCAAGCACGACCCGGAGGACCCGAAATGGCCGGACCGCGACCGATTCGTCCTGTCTTGCGGCCACGCCTCCATGCTGCTCTACAGCGTGCTCCACCTGATGGGCTACGACCTCGGACTGGACGACATCAAGAATTTCAGACAGTGGGGATCAAGAACCCCCGGCCATCCCGAAATCGAGGTTGTGCCCGGGGCAGAAATGACGACCGGCCCGCTTGGGCAGGGTGTGGCCACCTCGGTTGGCATGGCCCTGGCCGAGGCCCACCTGGCGGAGACCTTCAACCGACCAGAATACACCGTGATCGATCACCGAACCTGGGTTCTTTGTTCTGACGGGGACCTCATGGAGGGTGTGAGTTCAGAAGCTGCGTCGCTCGCAGGCCACCTCAAGCTGGGCAAGCTGGTGTGGATCTGGGACGACAATCGCATCACCATCGAGGGTGGCACTGAGCTCACGGTTTCCGACGACATTCCAGCGCGATTCGTTGCTCACGGTTGGCGGGTTCTGGAGGTTGAAGACGCCAATGATCTCGAAGCACTCTCTGAAGCTTTCGACCAGGCGCAAGCCAGCGATGGCCGGCCGACCCTTGTTCGAGTTCGATCGCATATCGCCTTTGGTGCACCCTCTAAGCAGGATACGCCCGGGGCGCACGGTGCACCACTCGGGGCCGAGGAGGTGCGAGCTACCAAGATCGCCTATGGCTGGCCGGAGGAAGAGACCTTCCTTGTACCTCCGCAAGTTCGCGAGCGTTGTCGAAAGGCAGCTAACCGTGGGGCCGAGGTCCGCCAGGCCTGGGTGGCAACGGCTGGAGCCTGGGCGACGGCTGAACCCCAACTCGCAGCGGAGTTTCAGCGACGCCTGGAGCGAAGGTTGCCCGAGGGGTGGACCTCCACGTTGCCCGTTTTCGAGGATAACGCCAAGATCGCGACCCGCGGTGCATCAGGCACCGTCCTCAACGCCATCGCTGGGGCGCTCCCTGAGCTGGTTGGCGGCTCAGCCGACCTCGCCCCCTCGAACAAGACCTTCATTGCTGAGGGCGGAGATGTGCAAGCGAATTCTATTGGTCATCGCAACCTTCATTTTGGAATTCGCGAACACGCCATGGGCGCCGTACTCAACGGCATGACACTGCACGGTGGCATACGGCCGTTTGGCGGCACCTTCCTCGTATTCTCCGATTACATGCGGCCCGCAATCCGGTTGGCGGCACTCATGGAGCAGCCGGTAATTTATGTCTTTACTCACGACTCGGTATGGGTTGGGGAGGATGGTCCCACGCATCAACCGGTCGAGCACTTTCTGGCCCTGCGGGCGATTCCCGGCCTCGTGGTTCTCCGGCCGGCCGATGCCAATGAGACTGCTGCTGCATGGGCGGTGGCCCTCGAGCGCACCACCGGACCGACGGCCCTGCTGCTCAGTCGGCAGGGTTTGCCGGTAATGAAGAGGGCGCGTGAGATTGGGGCAGAGGGTGTTGCGCGTGGCGCCTACGTTCTTTCCGATTCCGGAGGTGAGCCGCCGGCGGTCGTCATCATCGCGACCGGAGGTGAGGTCACCCTGGCGATCGACGCGGCTTCGGAGCTCGCTGGCCGCGGAATCTTAGCTCGAATCGTTTCGATGCCGTCCTGGGAGCTCTTCGCGGAACAAGCTGAGGAGTACAGAAACCAAGTATTGCCGGCGGCGGTCCCGCGCCTCGCAGTGGAAGCCGGGGTGACTCTGGGCTGGCGAGATATCGTCGGCGACACGGGAGCGGTGATCGGCATCGACCGTTTCGGCGCGTCGGCGCCAGGCGCTGAGGTAGCGGAGAGATTTGGACTGACGGTCGAGGCCGTGGTGGAGAAAGCGGTAGAGTTGGTGCGGAAAAAGTCATAGCGCCCGTCTGGTGAAGGGTGCAGTTTTCGGGCGCGGACGCAGATGCGGACGCGGACTCGGGGTTGGAGGCCCAATGAATCCGTTGCAGCGATTGTGGCAGGAACAACGACAGGCGGTGTGGTTGGACTTTATCGAGCGTGATCTCTTGACTGGCGGCGGTTTGGCTCGTCTCGTGGCAGAAGACGGAGTGCGCGGTGTGACCTCCAACCCGTCCATCTTTCAAAAGGCCATCGAGGGCGGAGGCCCGTATGACATGGCGGTTGCCAGGCTTCTCGCAGCCAACCCAGAGATGACGACGGTCCAACTCTATGAAACCCTGGCGATCGAGGACATCCAACACGCCGCAGACATTCTTCATGCGGTCTGGGAAGAGAGTCAGGGCGGCGACGGCTATGTCAGTCTGGAGGTGTCGCCGCATCTCGCACACGACACCGGGGGCACGGTGGCCGAGGCGAAGCGATTGTGGCGCACGGTCGATCGGCCGAATCTGATGATCAAAGTGCCGGCGACGCCAAAGGGCATCCCGGCGATAGAAACCCTTATCGGTGAAGGCATCAATGTCAATGCGACCCTCATGTTTTCGCTCGCCGATTATGAGGCAGTGGCGACCGCTTATTTGCGCGGCCTCGAAGTGAACTCGAATCCGGCAGGGGTCGCGTCGGTAGCCTCGTTCTTTGTCAGTCGCGTCGACACCAAAGTCGATGCGGCGCTCGAAACCATAGGGTCGCCCGAGGCCCTTAACCTGCGCGGCCAGGCAGCGATCGCCAACGCCAAGCTCGCTTACCGTCGTTTCGGAGAGCTCTTCGGGCCGGGGGCCTTCGCACAACTGTCAGAACGGGGAGCGATGGTGCAGAGACCGTTGTGGGCGAGCACGAGTACCAAGAACCTGGAGTACCGAGATGTGATCTATGTCGAGGAGCTGATCGGCCAAGACACCGTCAATACCCTACCGGTGGCCACACTCGAAGCCTTCCGAGACCATGGCGAGCTGCGAGCCAGCCTTCTTGAGGATGTCGCCGGAGCCGATCGCGTCTTCGCCGAGCTTGCACAAGTGGGGGTTGACCTCGACGCCATCACCACCGAGCTCCAGATCGAGGGTGTTGCCGCGTTCGCGAAATCGTTCGATCAGCTTTTAGGCGCATTGGATGGGGCCAGGACCGGCTCATAGAGAGCTGAATGGAGGTCTGAGCATGTGTGGCATCATCGGTTACGTTGGCCCTGACGAGGTCGTGCCGGTCCTCCTCGATGGTCTTCGCCGCCTCGAGTATCGAGGTTATGACTCGGCCGGAATAGCGGTTATGGGGCCGGAAGAGATCGGAATCCTCCGTGCCGCCGGAAAGCTCGGCAACCTGGAACAGAAGGCCTATCACGAACCGCTGCACGGCAAAGTCGGCATCGGTCATACGCGGTGGGCGACTCATGGTGCGCCGACCGAAGCCAATGCCCACCCGCAGACGGACAGCACAGGCCAGGTGGCGGTGGTCCACAACGGCATCCTCGAAAATTACAGCCGCCTGCGCCACGAGCTCCTCGATGCGGGCGTCGATCTGCAGTCGGATACCGACACCGAGCTCATAGCCCAGCTCCTCGGCCGCGAGGAGGGTTCGCTCGCAGACCGTGTCCTTGCCGTATTGCCCCGCCTCGAGGGACAGTATGCAGTGGTGGCGGTTCATCGGGCCGAGCCCGATGTGGTTGTTGCCTTCCGCAACGGTCCGCCATTGGTGATTGGCCTCGGTGAGGAGGAGAATCTGGTCGCCTCCGATGTCACCGCCCTTCTCCACCGAACCCGGCGGGTCATCTACCTCGAGAATGGCGATATCGCAGAGGTCCGGCAGGGGGCCCTGCGTTTACTCGATGTTTCGGGTGGGGAGATCCAGCGCTCTGTCGACACCCTCGTCTGGGATGCGGCGCGAGCGGAAAAGGGCGGCTACCGCCACTTCATGCTCAAGGAGATCTTCGAGCAACCCGACGCGATCCGAAACACGGTTCGCGCATACCTCGACCAGGAACGTCGCGGCGTCAATCTCGATGGACTCGGCTTTTCGGAAGAGGAGCTGGCGCGTCTCCGGCGGATTCACCTGGTGGCCTGTGGAACCTCCTGGCACGCATGCCTGGTTGGCAAATTCGTCCTGGAAGAGCTGACCGGTCTACCAACCGAAGTTGACTACGCATCCGAGTACCGCTATCGCACGCCGCTGGTCGGCAACGATGTGTTGGTCATCGGGGTCACCCAGTCGGGCGAGACTGCCGACACCCTTGCGGCGATGGAGATGGCGCTGGAGGCCGGCGCACTGCTGGTGACGGTGTGCAACGTCCGCGGCTCGTCGGCCTGGCGCCTGGCGCCCTCGCAGATCCTGACCCAGGCAGGGCCGGAAATCGGTGTTGCCTCGACCAAGGCATTTACCACCCAGCTCGTGGCGATGGTCTTGATCGCTCTCGGTCTGCGCTCGGCCCGAGGCCTCGCTGACGAGACCGATTTAGAGCTCGTAACCGGCTTGCAGAGGCTGCCGCAGGCAATCGAGAGGGCGCTGACCATCGATGATGAGCTCTTCAAACTTGGCACCGAAATGTTGGCCGATGCCACCGACTCCCTCTACCTGGGGCGCGGCATTCTCTACCCGATTGCCCTCGAAGGCGCCCTCAAACTCAAAGAGATCTCATACCTCCACGCAGAGGGCTATCCCGCGGGCGAGATGAAACACGGGCCGATTGCTCTTCTTCAGGACGGATTTCCGGTGGTGGCGGTTGTTCCTGGAGGAACCAACCGGGATAAGCTGATCAGCAATCTGATGGAGGCTCGGGCGCGGGGCGCGGTGGTGCTCGCGGTCGCCGACGAGGATGCCGACGAAATCGCCGATGTTGCCGATTTGACGCTGACGGTACCGAAGGTGCATCCAATGTTGCAGCCGGTGGTCACAGTCGTTCCGTTGCAGCTCCTCGCCTACCACGTAGCGGTCGAGCTGGGCCTCGATGTCGACCAGCCGCGCAACCTCGCCAAGAGCGTCACCGTCGAATGACGCATTCGCGTCATTCGACGAATTCGGAATTGTGAATTCCCGCCCACCCTCCGCTGACCGGATTCAGTCGTAACGAAATTCCGAATTCCGAATTCACAGTGTTGTGTGTCCGGCTTTGCGCTGCTACCTTCTTCCCTCCTCCGGAGGTGTGGTGAGTGGGTTCCCTTCTAGACGACCTGAATGAACAGCAACGCCAGGCGGTGGTCCACGGCGAAGGGCCGTTGCTGGTGTCGGCCGGCGCAGGCTCGGGTAAGACCAGGGTTCTTACCTATCGGATCGCCCACCTGCTCGCGTCGAACACCGCTGATTCGGCCGAGATCACGGCTGTCACTTTCACCAATAAGGCAGCCAGAGAGATGCGCGAGCGGGTGGAAAGACTGCTCGGGCGCCCCCTGTATGGAGGGTTTGTCGGAACCTTCCACCGATGGGCCCTGGAGGTCCTCCGTCGGTGGCCTCGGGCCGCGGCTCTCCCGGATCGCTTCGGCATCGCCGATACCGACGACCAGCGGGCCATGATGCTGCGTGCGCTGAAGGACCTAGGGCTCGATCCCAAAGAACTTCCGCCACGGCTGGTACTATCGCGGATTTCTGGGATGGTCAACCGTGGCACTGACCGCGAGGCCTTTGTTGACCGCGCCACCAGCTCGTCGGACGAAATTATCGGCCGTCTATGGGAGCGCTACGAGATACTCAAGACCGCGGCAGCGGTTGTGGATTTCGACGACATGTTGGTGCGCGCCTTGCGGGCCGTTCGAGAGGACGCGAAAGTCCGCGGCGCCGTAGCTCGGCGCGCGCGGTTCCTCCTGGTCGACGAGTTTCAGGACACCAACAGTCTACAGATGGATCTGCTGACAATTATCACAGACGGCCGAGGCAACATCACCGCGGTCGGCGATGAGGACCAGTCTATCTATCGGTGGCGGGGGGCCGAGCTTGCCAACATCCTCTCCTTCGAGAAGTTCTTTCCGGGCGCACAGGTGGTGGCCTTGGAGGAGAACTACCGGTCCACCAAGCCGATTCTCACGGTTGCTGGTGGGCTCATTGCCGCCAATCGTGGACGCCGGGGCAAGAACCTCTTCACCAGCCGTGAGGGAGGGGAACCGGTACGACTCCACATCGCCGCCGACGAGCGCGGCGAGGCACGCTGGGTTGCCGACCATATTGAGAGCATGGTCGGCAACTCACCACTCAAAGAAATGGCCGTCCTCATGCGCACCAACGCCCAGACCCGGCCATTTGAGGAGGAGTTCACCCGTCGGCGGGTGCCCTATCGAGTGGTCGGCGGTCTCCGATTTTGGCAACGGGCCGAGATCAAGGATGCTCTGGCCTATCTCCGTCTCGCGGGGAGGCCCGGCGACCTCCTCTCCTTCGAACGGGTCATCAACGTTCCGGCGCGAGGGATCGGTGCCGCCACGATAGATGTTCTGCGCAGTGCTGCGCGGGACCTCGGATTGAGCCTGCCAGAAGCGGCGCGTCAGCTGCCGGAAGGTCTGAGTCCCAGGGCGCGCCTTTCATTGGAGAAGTTCTTTTCAATCCTGGATGAGGCGCCGGAGCGACGCGAAGAACTCACCCCGGGAGACTTTGTTGGTTGGCTGCTCGAGGCGTCTGGGCTTTTTGCCATGTATGAGGGCGATGCCGAAGACAGAGTGGCGCGGCGTGAAAACCTGCAACAACTGGCGGCGGCAGTTGCAGAAGCGGCGGTGCGCGGGCAGGACCTCGAGGAACTTCTAGATTCAGTGGCACTCCTCGAGGAGAAAGACGACGAGGGTGCGCCGGATGGGGTTGCTTTGATGACCCTTCACTCGGCAAAAGGCCTGGAGTTCGATAGCGTCTTTTTGGCCGGGCTGGAGGATGGGCTATTGCCGCACGCCAATTCCCGGGATGAACCTGAAGGCCTCGAAGAGGAGCGACGTCTGGCCTACGTCGGGATGACTCGGGCTCGGAAGTGGCTGGCACTGACCGGTGCCCGGAGCCGGTTCCTCTTCGGTCAAAGGCAGCCGACCCGGTTGTCGCGCTTTCTCGACGAGCTGCCGACGGAAGTGGTGAATGATGTATCGGAGCCGATAGCCAGTTGGAGCGCTCAATCCGGAGCGGGTTCTGAGCCGCTTTCCAGGCAGGCCCGCAGCAGCGGCGTGATGCCGGCGAGGCGGCGTGGAGGCCCAGTTCCGGCGACGGTCACTGATGCAGATGGCATCGGCTGGCGACCCGGAGATCGGGTCCGCCACCAACGTTTTGGTTCAGGAGTCATTCTCGCCTGCCAGGGCACCGGAGCCCAGCTCAAGCTAGTTGTCTTCTTCGACCGCGCGGGTCGGAAGACCCTCGTTCCGACGATCGCGCGACTTGAAAAGGTGTGACCCGGAATCAAAGAGGAGTATCCTTCGTAATGCTCTTCAGGATCGACAGCGACAGAGTGCACGTACAGGAGACAATATGAAGAACGAATGGCATCACACTACGGTGCTGGCGGTACGCCGAGACGGGGTCGTTGCAGTCGGCTCGGATGGCCAGGTGACCCTTGGCACCACCGTCATCAAACAGGGAGCCGCAAAGGTGCGACGGCTTGCCGGCGGCAAGGTATTGGCCGGTTTTGCGGGCTCGGTGGCGGACGCCCTGGCCTTGTTCACGCGCTTTGAGTCGAAACTCGAAGAGTACGGCCACAACCTCGAACGAGCGGCGGTGGAACTCGCCCGCGACTGGCGAACCGATAAGGCATTGCGCCATCTGGAAGCGCTCTTGATCACCGCCGACCAGCGTTCGACTCTTCTCGTTTCGGGAACCGGCGAGGTGTTATCGCCTGACGACGAGGTCGTGGCTGTTGGATCGGGTGGAAGTTATGCCCTGGCGGCGGCTCGTGCGCTCCTCAAGTACACCGAACTGAGTGCCGAAGAAGTGGTCAGAGAGAGCCTGACGATCGCTGCAGATATCGATATCTACACCAATAGTCACATTACTATCGAGGAGTTGAGGGCGTGAAGCTGGATAACTTGACCCCGCAGGAAACCGTTGCCGAGCTTGATCGGTTCATCATTGGCCAGGACGCAGCCAAGCGTGCAGTGGCGGTGGCCCTGCGCAATCGCTGGCGTCGCCAGCAACTCGAGCCCGAGCTGCGTGAAGAAGTTGCACCTAAAAACATCATCATGATCGGGCCGACTGGAGTCGGTAAGACTGAGATCGCCCGGCGGCTGGCCCGCCTCACCGGGTCTCCCTTCCTCAAGGTCGAGGCCTCGAAATTTACCGAGGTGGGCTACGTCGGTCGGGATGTGGAGTCCATCATTCGCGACCTGCTCGACTCATCGATCCAGCTGGTCCGCGCTGAAAGGGTGGCCGAGGTCGCGGTACGAGCCGAGCGCGCGGCCGAGGATCGACTTCTCGACCTTCTGGTTATGAGCTCCAGCTCGGCGACCGAGACGTCGTTGGAGGAGCGCCGTCGGGCTCTCAAGCGGCCGCTCCGAGACGGACTCCTCGAGGAGAACGAGGTCGAGCTCGAAGTTGCCGAAGACCGCATGCCGACGGTGGAAATGTTCACCCCTCAGGGCATGGAGTCGATGGGCATCAACCTCAAAGACATGATGGGCGGCCTGATGGGCCGCAAGTCGCGCAAACGCATGACGATTACCGACGCGAGGCGGATTCTCCTCTCCGAGGAGGAGGAGAAGCTCATCGACCGCTCCCAAGTCGAGACCGAGGCCATCACCCGGGTCGAGGAAGCGGGTATCGTCTTCCTCGATGAGATCGACAAGATCTGCTCTCGAGAGGATGCGGGTGGGAGGGGCCCGGATGTTTCGCGCGAAGGCGTACAGCGCGACCTTCTTCCGATCGTCGAGGGAACCCACGTCAATACCCGATATGGCGTAGTGCGGACGGACCACGTTCTGTTCATCGCCGCCGGTGCTTTCCACGTCTCGCGGCCGGCAGATCTCATACCCGAAATGCAGGGACGCTTTCCAATCAGAGTCGAGCTTCAATCCTTAGGGGCCGATGAGTTTGAACGAATCCTGAAGGAGCCCGAAAACTCACTGATCCGCCAATACACTGCGTTGCTGGCGACTGAAAACCTCGAACTTCGATTTGCCGATGACGCGGTGCGGACCATTGCGGTGATGGCGGCGGAGATCAACGAAACCGCCGAGAATATCGGCGCGCGTCGACTTCACACAGTCCTCGAACATCTGCTCGAAGAGCTCAGCTTTTCGGCGCCCGAAAAAGCTGGAGAAATGGTCGAGGTGACAGCCGTGATGGTCGAGGAGCGATTGGGCGATCTCGTCGGAGACCGCGACCTGGCGAGGTATATCCTATAGGCATGATTTCGGATTTCGGATTTCGGATTTCGGATTTTTTCTTGCCCGTCTGGCGAGAATGGGAGACCGGTAATTCCGAATTCCGAATTCCGAATTCCGAATTCACAATTTGTCTCCGGTTTTTTGTTGCTGTTGCACTCCTGTTCCTTGTCGGGTGCGGGAAAGAGGGCTTGCCTTTGCCGCCCGAGATCCGGGTTGCCGAACGCACTACCGATTTGACCGCGTTCCAGGAGGGTGACCAGGCCGTGCTGAGGTGGAGCTATCCTGCGATGACTACCTCGGGCCAGAACCTGACCGATCTCGAGGAGATCCAGGTGTGGCGGGTGGCACTGCCCCTCGGTCAGGAGCCGCCGCCTCCGGTCTCGCCGCAGGACCAGCAGATGCGGAGGCAGCTCCTTGAGGGCCAGGGTGAGATATTGAGCGCCCTTGGACCGGACGAAATCACAACTGCAACCAGGGGTTCAGCCATTCTCCTTCGAGATGATTTGGAGCAGTGGCGACGGACGGTAGAGGATCCGGGACTATACGTGCTGTGGTACGGGGTTCGCACGGTGTGCTGCCGGCATCGCGAATCGGAGCTGTCCAACGTTGTGCGTCTCGAACCGAAGGAGCCGCCCGATCCACCCGCCGAACTCGGTTTGGAGGCGGGTGCGGGCGGAATCGAAGTGAGCTGGATCCCGGTGGCTGATACGAAGACCCTGATCGAGCGGTCAGCGGATGGTGCTGCATGGACCGCGGTGACCGAAGAGCCGTTGGATGGCGACGGGTGGCGCGACGAGAATGCGGCCCAGGGCCAGACCTGGAGTTATCGCCTTCGTTCGGTGATGGCGCTCCCCGGCGGTGATCTGGTGATCGGCAAACCGTCGCAACCGGCGCGTATCGATCACCCGGACACGTACCCACCAGATGCTCCATCGAATGTCGTATGTCTGCCGGAAGGTGCGCAGGTGCGCGTGCGCTGGCGGGCGGTCGCGAGTGCGGTGGCCTATAGCGTGGCCCGACAACATGGCGGCAAAGAGGCGGGCATTCTGACTGATGATCATCAGTCGATTGAGTTCACAGACCAGGAACCACCGCTCGGAGAGCTCGTCTACTTCGTGTCTGCGCGTGATGCCGCCGGCAATCGCAGTTTAGAGGCGAGCTGCGTCGTCGTCATGGGTGCCGTTCCATGAGGTCAGAGCTCTACAAGTTCGAAGGCGCAGGCAATGATTTCGTGCTTGGTGTCGGGGCCTGGGCTCGGCGCTTCAACAGTGAGCCCGAACTCGTGCGATCGCTGTGTGACCGGCGGCGGGGGATTGGAGCCGATGGCGCGCTTGCACTCGAAGGCGTCTCAACCAACAGGGTGCGACTCGGCTATCGAAACGCCGATGGTGGTGAGGCAGATTTCTGCGCCAACGGCACCCGTTGTGCCGCCCGGGCCGCGGTCGAGTTTTTGGGTTGCGATCCGAAGCTGTATGTCGAAACCGGTTGGGCCGATATACCGGCGCAGGTCGATAGAGCGCGGGTGAGCCTCGAGCTGCCGCCGCCTGTTGTGGGCCCGCATTATCCTCAAATGACTGCCCCCGAAGGTGCTTCACGATTGTGCCTCATGGAGGTCGGTGTTCCGCACCTGGTAGCGGCGATCGACCGCCTCGAAGAATTCGATCTCGCTGCAGTTGCGCCGAAGCTCCGCCACCATCCGACCCTCGGGACCGAAGGCGCCAATATCAATCTCTATGAGGTAGCCGCCGACGGTTCTGTGAGAGTCCGAAGTTTCGAGAGGGGCGTCGAGGGCGAGACCTTGAGTTGCGGTTCTGGATTGGTGGCCGTGGCGTTGGTCATGTTGGCTGAACGCGGAACACGGGAAATTGAATTGATCCCGCTCTCGGGCGACCGGCTGACGGTTGAGGCGCTTGGCGAACCACCCGTCTGCGCGACCCGCTTCACCGGTCCCGCACGATTTGTGGCCGCTGTCGATCCCTCCGAAGAGTTCCTGCAAGGTCTCTAACTCCAGGGTCGCCCCCGAAGCGTTCGCCGGGGCAACGGCTATTCGGCTATGCGGTTATGCGGCGCGACGTGGGAGCGCCGCAAGGATTTGACAAAACAGGCTCCGAATCTAAGGTGTCTTTCGTAAAGCCGCAAAGCCGCAAAGCCCTACCCAAAGACTTTCCAGCCGATGATCAGGCATGCGGCAGCGAAGTAACCAGCCGCGAGATCGTCGGCGACGATGCCGATGCCGCCGGGGAGCTTTTCAAATGCTCTAATCGGCCACACCTTGACCACGTCGAAGAATCGGAAAAGGAAAAACCCAGCTGCAGCAAAGATGGCAAGATGGACGGAGGTCAGCAACGGCACGAATGGCAGCGCCACGAGGTAGGTCAGCCACTGACCGGCGGCCTCGTCAATGACGATCGGCCGAGGGTCGCCCTCACCACGTCTCTCCGCTTCGATCTCGGAGGACCAGATTCCGACAATGGAAAATATAACCAGGCCGGCTGCCGTCAGAACAATGCGAGCCGGGTTCGTCGACAGGAAAGCACTTATTCCCAGCCACAGGAGGGCCGGCGGCAGAGATCCAACGGTCGTCCCTGGCGCGGGAAGTCTATCTCCGAGCCCGCCGAAGGTTGCAACCGCTCGCGCGAGAGGTTGGTGACCGCTCATGACTTATCTCCCGTCTGCAATGCCTCGATCAATTTCTTGTGCATACCATCGAAGGCGCCCGAAGAACAGCCTACCACCACATCCCCGGGTTTGAGATTCTCGAGAAGCCTGTCAACGAGGTCATCATCTTCGCCGGGCATGACTGAGGCCACGGCTCGAGCGTCGAGGGCCGTGGACAGAGCTTCCCGATCGAGGACTTCAGCCGCCTCGAGGCGGTTTCGGTGGTAGGGCGGCGCCACCATGACAAGGTCAGCTGCGGAGAGTGCTTCGAGATAGGAGTCCTGAAAGGAACGCCGCGCTGCAGTCAGAGAGCGTGGTTCGAAGGCGATGACCAGACGACGGCCCGGCCACCGTTGGCGGGCGGCGGCGATCGTCACGCCGATGGCGGTCGGGTGGTGGGCGAAATCGTCGACGATCGTGATACCTCCGGCCTCCCCCACGACCTCCATCCTTCGCGCAACGCCCGGGAAAGTGCTCATCGCAGCAGCAGCCTCGGCTGGTGCGACGCTGGTGCTGACGGCGGCGGCAACTGCCATCGCAGCGTTCTGGAGATTGTGGAGGCCAGTCTGTGGCAGCTCGAGGGTACAGGCCTCTCCGCGCCAGGTGATCTCGGCCCTGCTTCGATTGGGCTCCGCCTCCCAGGACAGGAAACGCAACTCACAATCGGAATGTGGACCGACGCGGATCAGTGGTGCCGTCGCGTCGCGTGCGGCAGCGATCGCACCCTCGCTCCATGTGTTGACGACCACCGAACCATCGCGCGGGACTTGTGCCGCGCCCGCCCGGAACGCGGTCAGCACCGCCTCGATATTGGGGTAGAGATCAGCATGGTCGAACTCGACCGGACCGATGAGGAAATGGCGCGGCCGATAGTGCAGAAACTTCGGTCCGCGGTCGAAGAAGGCGGTATTGTACTCGTCTCCTTCGATGACGAGAAAGGCACCATCGCCGAGGCGGAACCCTCGGGGGTTCCAGCGCGGAAGTCCACCGATCAAATAACTGGGGTCGGCTCCCGCCTGCTCAAGGATCCAGGCCAGCATGGCCGAGGTGGTGGTCTTGCCGTGGGTGCCTGCGACCACCAGGCTTTCGAGACCGCTCGCCAGGACGTAGTGTGCAACCGCCTCCGCCTGCGACAGGTGGGGAATCCGGCGCGCAAGGACTGCCGCCACCTCCGGGTTGTGGCGCGGGACGGCGTTGCCGATGATCACGCGATCGACGTCCTTGGGTACTCGGTCGGGATCGAAGCCGAGTCGCACGGGAATCCCGAGTTCTGCAAGCAACGTGCTCATGGGCGGGTAGAGCTGGGAATCGACTCCTTCGACATGGTGACCGAGTTGGTTCAACATTCCGGCCAGTGGGGCCATGGCGGTGCCGCCAATCGGTACAAAGTAAAGATGTTCGCGCTTGAAGTATAAGTCCTGCAAAAATGCTCCCTCAGAGTTGCGGCTCGGCGGGCAGCTCCATAAGATTGTCTCTGTTTGCGAACGCTATGACAAGGAGGACAACAGATGTCGAAATATCGCTTCACGCTTCTTACCATCACCGTCATGGTGGTGATAATGGCCGCCACTGCGGTGGAAATGGATGCCGCCGATGGGCCCAAATTAGTGGTGCCCGAGAAGATCATGGACATGGGAAGAGTTGCCCAGGGTGAGGTGCTCAACGTTGATTTCGCAGTCGTCAATGAAGGTGATGAAACGCTCGAGATCAAAGCCGTTCGACCAACCTGCGGATGCACCGTGGCCGATTTTGACCGCGAGATCGCTCCCGGCAAAACCGGCTACATCAAGGCCAAGCTCGATACCCGGGATTTCTCCGGACCGATCTCGAAGTCGATCCTGATCATGACCAATGACCCGCAGGATCCGACGAGAACTCTGATCATCAAAACAGAAGTCCACCCATACGTTCAGGTGCTGCCGAGGGCCCTGGTTCGTTTCAACGCCGTCCAACACGAACCCATGGAACAGAAGATCACAGTTGTGGCCGACGAAGAAGAGAAGGATTTCAAGGTTGTCTCCGTCAAGAGTTCGGTGCCATTCCTCCTCGCATCCGTTCGTCCTGTTCCCTCCGACCAACTGCAAGCCGGAAAGTCGCCACAACAATACGAAATCACGTTGACGATGAACGAAAACCCGCCGGTAGGACCGGTCAACACCGTTCTCGAGATCGAAACCAATCACCCCAAAGCGAAACAGGTGCCGGTCAAGGTCTTTGGTGTCGTCAGGGCTCTGTTGCACGTGACGCCTTCCCAAATCCAGTTCGGAGCGATCGAGGCCAAAAAGCAGCCGGGGCGAAACGTGATCGTCGTCAACAATCGTTCCGGCGGAGTGGCGGTCAAGGTGACTGGTGCGGCTGTCAACGACCCGGCCTTCAACGCAGAAGTTGTGCCGATCGAAAAGGGGCGGCGTTATCAGGTAACTGTCACCGTCAAACCTGAAGCGAGTGCCGGACCGCGTGACGCCGTGTTGACGTTGAAGACCGACGATCCCGAGTTTCCGACAGTGGAAGTTCCGGTACGGGCCAATATCAGTTAGGTGTGAATTCTCAAGCTGACGGCGGGAGGGCAATGCCTTCCCGCCGTTTGAATTTGAAGCGGTGGCTTTAATGTGGTCGGGCACGGGCACGGGCACGGGCACGGGCGAGACGGAGACGGGCTGAATGCTTCGGACGATAGGCATCGAGACTTCCTGCGACGAGAGTGCCGTTGCGATCGTTGATAGCGACGGACGGGTCGAGGTGAGCCTGTTGTCCAGCCAGATAGCGGCGCATGCGCCCTACGGGGGCGTCGTTCCAGAGCTTGCCTCACGCGAGCATCTCAAGGCCTTGCCATATCTCGTGGAACAGGCGCTCGAGGCTGCACGCGGGCCTGTCGAGATGGTTGCCGTAACAGCGGGGCCGGGTCTCATCGGCGCCCTTCTCGTCGGGGTCCGATTCGCCGCTGCATTCGCCTGGGGTCGGGACCTTCCGCTGGTCGCCGTCGATCACCTCGAGGGTCACCTCGTGTCGTCTCTGCTCTGCCTTGACGGAGGGCCGGCCCGGCCGGAGCCGCATCGGGTTTTGGCACTGGTGGCCTCGGGCGGCCACTCGAGTTGGTACCTGATGGACCACGGCTCGCGTGTTCGTCTCGGACGCACTCGCGACGACGCCGCAGGGGAGAGCTTCGACAAGGTCGCCCAAGTTCTCGGTCTCGGATATCCGGGCGGTCCCGCCATTGACGCCCTCGCCCGACACGGCGATTCCTCGGGAGTGCCTCTGCCCCGGCCACGCATCAAGGACGCTCCGTTTGACTTCAGTTTTTCGGGTCTCAAGTCGGCGGCTGTTCGTTGGATTCGAGAGCACGATATGGTCGACAATGCGGCAGATGACGGTGAATCGTCAACCCAGATCCGTGACCTGGCCGCGTCATTCGAGGCGGCTGTAGTGGAGCAGTTGCTCTCTCCTCTGACCGAACTTGCCGCAATCCACAGTCCGCAGCTGGTTACCGCGTCAGGTGGTGTGGCAGCGAACTCGCTTCTCCGCAGTGCTCTATCCGAGTGGGGTCGCGAGCACGACATCGAGGCCCTCCTGCCGGCAAGCGCCTTGACGACCGACAACGCAGTCATGATCGCGCACGCGGGACAGCTTGCCCATCGCAGCGGCCGCTCCGATGACCCGAGGCGATTGGACGCGCGAGCACGGGAAGTATGGCAACCACCGGGTATGCGCCGCGGGATGAGTGGAACGGGGGTGTAGAATCGACAACGAACGGGGGTATTCGATGCGAAAATCAGTCGCACGTGAGTACTATGAGGCCATCTTAGTGGCTTTCATATTGGCGCTTTTCGTGCGCACGTTTGTTTTTGAGAATTTCAAGATCCCGTCGGGATCGATGGAGGACAATCTCCTCATCGGCGACCACCTGGTCGTCAACAAGTTCGTGTTCGCAGGTAACGCTGACTCCATCCTTCATCGGGTCTTTCCCTACCGTGCTCCTGAGCGCGGTGATGTCGTTGTCTTCAAGTACCCGGAGGATACCCGCCGCGATTTCATCAAACGATGCGTTGCGTTGGCCGGCGACACTGTCGAAATCAAGCGCAAGCAACTGTACGTCAACGGGGAGCTTCAGACCGAACCGCTGGTGGTCCACAAAGATCCACGGGTCTACGACGATCTACCGGCAGCTCCAATCTCGTCAAGAATCCGCGACAACTTTGGGCCTTTTACAGTGCCACCCGGGACAATATTCTGTCTTGGCGACAACCGGGACAATTCGCTTGACTCGCGTTTTTGGGGACCGGTGCCCCTCAGCTACGTCAAGGGGCGGGCCGTTCTTATCTACTGGTCGTATGAGGCCGGGCGCAACGATTGGCAGTGGCGAGGATTCGGCCATCGGCTCAAACAGCTTGCCGGAGTCTTTTTCAACTTTTTCACCAAAACCAGGTGGGAGCGAGAGTTTCGTCTTATCCGATAGAGCGGGATGATACGATTCTGAAGAGAAGATCAGATCTCGGAGGCTGGCCCATGAAGACGTGGCGATATCAAAGGGGAGACGTGCCCGTTGGTTGTTTGGTGGGTGGCGCGGTGGCACTCATCGTGGTTCTCATAGCCATCAAGGTCGCACCGATCATGGTCCACGTGGGTGAACTCGACAAACAGATCGGGGTGTATGCCGACAGGGCCAACCGGCGTGAGTACAACGACAAGCGAATCGAACGGGCCATCCTCACCAAGGCGGAGTCGCTCGATCTGCCGGTAACGAAGAAGGACATCAAGATCAAACGCACCTCGAATCGCATCAAGATCACTGTCGTCTACAATATTTCGATCGAATTTCCGGGCTACACCTACGTATGGCACAAAGAGCACTTCCACGAGCGGCCGTTGTTCTACGGCTAGGAGTCTGCTGACGCCATTTCTCCAAGGATCCTCTTGGCCGCTTCGAGGAGGTCCTCTGCACCGGTGATCGGTCGTCCGACGACCAGGATGTCGGCGCCAGCCCGGATAGCCCCCGCTGGGGTTACCACTCTGCGCTGATCATCAGTTGCAGTCGACGCGGGCCGGATCCCCGGGGTGACGATCAGGAAGTCTTCGCCGAACTCCCGGCGAAGGGCTGGCGCCTCACGTGCGCTGGCAACGACGCCGTCGAGGCCACTGTTGGCAGCCAAAACGGCCCATGCGGCGACCAGGTCCGCTGGCGCTTTTTCGATCTCGAGTTCGGTGAGCGCTGCGCGATCGAGACTGGTGAGAACCGTGACCGCCACGACCTTTGGTGGGCTTGGCTTCGCACCTTGACAAGCACCTTCGACAGCGGCCTCCAGCATCCTGCGCCCGCCCGCGGCGTGGACGGTGAGCATTGATGCGCCGCAGGCGGCACAGTTGGCGGCAGCACGGCCAACCGTGGCTGGGATGTCGTGGAGTTTGAGATCGAGGAATACGCGCGGACCGAAGCCGGCCAGTTCTTCAACCAGTGCCGGTCCATGGGCCGTAAACGCTTCGAGCCCGACCTTGAACCAACCGATGTGATCGGCGAGGGTTGCTGCGGCGGACCGAAGCCACCCATAGTCACTGCCATCAAGAGCAACACAGAGAGAATTCTTCGCGTTCACGCCACCTCCGAACTGCGCTCGGGTTCCGATGCCGGTTCAAAGTCTACGCTATCTGAACGCGGTACTATGCAGGGACCATGAAGCTCCGCATGTGGATCGAAGCGCTCGGGACTGGCGCCGCAACCGGCCTCATTGCCGAGGTCCTGGTGCTGCGGATGAACCCCGAAGTCACGCAAACGATGCGTGGCGTACTTTTGGGTATTCCGTTGTGGGCCTCTTGGGGCATGCTGATGGTGGGTGTGCCGTTGTTCATTGGTCTCGCGGTCTTCGATCGATTCCGGCCCAAAGCCGATCGGTGGCTGGCGCCGGAACTTTTCACAACAATATTTGTCGTCGCGGCCGTACTCACCGCGGTCAACGCCAAGCTCCACGCCCAGCTTCTATCCGGACCGGCCCACCGTGTTCTCGTTCAGGATTCTGTGGGTTGGGGCTTCGCGGCAGTTCTTGCCCTCGCAGCCGCCGGCGCGGTGCGACGATTCGGCAGCGGTAGGGGATGGCGGATCGCCTTCTCGATTGTCATGGTCGCGCTGCCGGTGGTGCGGATTACGACCACACCGACGCCTCCTCGACAGTATCTCGAGGTCGAGCCCCAACCGCTCGGTATACCCGACCGTCGATTGCTGGTCATCGGGCTCGAAGGACTTGACGCCAAGGTTCTCCTGGCCGATGCGGCAAGTGCGAGCTACCCCCATCTGGCGCGTCTCCGCGAGGAGGGAGTGAGGGCGCCGCTCACCCCCCATCGTCCGTATCTTCGGTGGGCATTGTGGACTTCGGTTGCGACAGGCACTTATCCCGGCCGCCACGGCGTCAAGGCTCACAGGGGTTGGGACCTGCCGCTGGTTTTTTCCGAAACTCTGCGTCTGCTGCCGTGGACTCCGGAAGGCTCGAGGATGATCCTGCCGTGGGGCCTGTCCAAGCTCGTGCCACCACCACCGGCGACGGTTGCACCACTGTGGTCTCGACTCGAAGCCTCCGGCATTTCCACTGAGGTTATTGGTTGGCCAGGCTCATGGGGAGACGACCCGTCCCTCCAAGCTGAGCCGGGTGATGGGGTTGGAGCTGGACTGGAGCCGTCAATACGCGCCTCGCTCGAAGCCGCCCTCGAACCTTTACCCGAACGCCGATCGCGAATTTGGTCCGCCATCGTGCGCGATCAGACGCGGGTCGAACTCGCCGTCGATGCCCTAAAGGCGGAGGTCGGCAACGTCTGGGTTCATTTCGAAACTCTGTCCATGGCTCGGCGATATCATGAACCGCTCAGACCACGCCATACTCGTGAGCGATTGTTCCTCGAGTTGGTGATGGAGCTTGTCGACGGGCAACTCGGCGAATTGCTCGATGCCGCCGACGATCAGACTCTGATTGCGGTGGTTTCTCCCTTTGGCCTCGCACCACCCGGTTCCTTCGAGCGGATAAAGAGACTCTTCGGCGGCGGGGAATCGTGGCACACCTCCGCGGAGGGATCGCCCGACGGCCTCTTCATTCTTCTTGGGGAAGGAGTTGACTCAGGGCGCAGGGTGGCATCGGTCAACCCACCCGATGTCGCCCCGACTCTGTGTTACCTGCTCGGACTGCCGGTTGCACAGTACATGGAGGGAAGCGTGGTCGTTAGCGCGGTCACACCGTCCTTCTTAGCAGAGCACCCGCTGCGGGTGGTCGACTAGAACAAGTTCTGAGTGTTGAGCTTTCAGTTTTGAGTTTGCCATCGCATGCCTTTCATACCGATGGAGAATCCGCAACTCAAAACTCACCACTCACCACTCAAAACTGTCCGAGGTGGGGTAGGCTTGGATTCATGAAGCTTTCAGTTGTGATTCCGGTCTACAACGAAGAGGCGACTCTCAGCAATCTTCTCGAGATGGTGGTCGCAGCACCACTGCCGGAGCCGGTTGGCGAACTCGAGGTGGTCACGGTGGATGACTGTTCGTCGGATGCAACCTGGTCCGAACTCGAGAGCTGGCAACCGTCAACCCGGCAAGATGGGCGTGGTGTCACGATTGTCCGCGAGCGCCACTCGAGGAACCGTGGCAAGGGCGCGGCCCTTCGGACGGGGTTTGCGGCAGCCTCTGGTGAAGTGCTGCTCGTACAGGACGCCGACCTCGAGTACGACCCGACCGAGTATCCGGTCCTTTTGCGGCCGATCATCGAGGGTCGCGCCGAGGTCGTGTATGGGTCGCGCTTTCTCGGCGGCTCGCACCGTGTGCTCTTCTACTGGCACTACCTTGGCAACAAGCTGTTGACCCTCTTGTCGAATATGTTCTCCGACCTCAACCTCACCGACATGGAGACCTGTTACAAAGTCTTCGTGAAAACGGTTCTGGAGAGAATCACTTTGAAATCGAATCGCTTCGGTTTCGAGCCGGAATTCACCGCCAAGGTCGCCCGGCTCGGTGTGAGGATTTATGAGGTACCGATTTCCTACCACGGCCGCACCTATGCCGAGGGCAAGAAGATCGGCTGGAAGGACGGGGTGTCGGCGATTTGGTCGATCTTGCGTTTCAATATCTGGGATCGCTGATATCGTCTCCAGAAACCTTCATTTCGGCAACGCCGGCCGGGCCCGGAAGTTCAGCCACGCTATGCGATCCGGGTCGAGATTCCGGCACTCGATCCATCGATCCAGATTGGCGCGAATCTTGGCTGCTTTTCTTCGGTTGCCATGGTGCACATCGCGAAGCTGCCAGCATCTCCCGGGCCTCTTGCCATAGCGCCCGTTGACTGTCGGCACGCCCGTGGTGAACGAAACCCACATCGCGTCCTCATGAACAAAACGGTCCTGCGGGCCATCCGTGGTGGTGAGCAGGAACGCGTCGGTGTCCCGCGGAACAATGTCGGCAATCGCCGCGACACGGGTCCTCGCCGCCGCTTTTTCGTAGGTCAGTGGTCGGTGAATCTGCTCCACAATCACCGGCGCGAGAAGCAGGATGGCCACCCACCACGGTCGACGCAATAGCGCCCCGTCTATCGCCAGGGCGAGGCCGAACGCTGCGGGGTAAAGGAGCAACATCCCGATGCGCGCAATCGCTCGTGCCGAGGTGCCTCCGGGGATGATGTGGCGGAGAGGCTCCCAGAGGCTCCAGTCTCCGGGCAGCCTCAGAGTGACGAGAAAGAGCACGGCCACCGCAGCGACCATGAGTCGAACAATGCTCCGGTCGCGGCCCTGCCACAGACCGATGCCGCAGAGCACCATCGCAAAGATCCCGATGCCGTTATGGTGGAGAGATCGGTTTGCCCACTCGAAATAATTCAACTCGTGGAGCCAGCCCCACAGTAGGTTGTGATCGCCCATCAGGAGCCACGATGTGAACTTTGGCAGGTGGTGTGGTGGCAACGGTCTGGCGCCAAACGTTGCTGCGGAGTCCCAATAATGCATGATTGTGGGCATGGCAGCCAACAGGGCGCCCGCGGCACACGCGGCGATGGTGGCCGGGTGGGCTCCGAGGACGTGGACTATCTTTGAGCGACCAGAACGAGAGAACATGATGGTGGCGGTGGCGACTGCGAGCCCGAGGGCGAAATAGAGGAGCGGGTAAACAGCGGTATTGAGTTGAAGGACACCGGCGGCGAAAAACAGAGCAATCCAGAGCCGGATTCGCGTGGTGCTCGTGTCCTGCCCCTGTGAATGAGCGATTTCGACAATTGCGGCAAGTGCAAGGACCAGAAAGAACTGGATGACGAGCTGTTGGTGCATGACACCCGCCATCCTGGGACTTGCAAAGGCAAAGAACCAGGCGCCAATGCTGCTGGCCAGAACCGATGTTGCCAGGCTTCGCCGCAGCAATAGGTAGAAGGCAACATAGTTGAGGGACCAGCAAACAAGCATCCAGCACTGGTAGGAGGTATCCGGTGCGGCGCCAAGCCATCGCCATACCCAGTACAGAGGTGCGGCGCCGAGCAACAAATCGGTATATGCGGTGACGCCTGTTGCGGGGAAGAAAATCGGCGGCGACCAGAAGCTCTCCGCAAGCGGCATGCCCATCAGCGACCGATAGCCGTGTTCGAGAGTGAAATTGACCAACCGGGAGTCGCCGAGGCCGCCCTGGACAAGTCGAAAACCGCTGACGATCGTGGGGTAGGAGGTGGCCACAATTCCAATCAGCCACCACGCGACCGTCCAGACGGGCGACTGCGGAATCGTCCGCTGATTGCTTTGCAAGGCATCTCTCATGCAGGGCCTTTCTGCGAGGGACCGAGTGTTGCAATCGCTTCTTTCGCTGTCAATCGCAACCGGCGGCCGTTAGCGAACCAGAAGTGCTTCCGTTCTTTGCCCCGTTTCGCTAAGGTACACCGAGCCCGCGGCCCGTAGCGGCGGGCGAACTTTTCTTTGAATGTGGAGGTTTCATGTCCAAACGAAAGATCGTGGTGATGCCCGGTGACGGAATCGGAAACGTCGTGTTGCCGGAAGCCCTGCGGGTGCTCGAGGTGGCGGGCTTTGAGGCCGACTGGATCTCGGCCGGTATCGGCTGGGAGCATTGGATAGCAGAGGGCAATCCTCTTCCCGAGAAGACCGTCGAGTTGATTGCGGAGCACAAGGTCGCGCTCTTTGGCGCGATCACTTCCAAGCCCAAGGACAAGGCTGCGGCCGAGATCACCCCCGCTCTCCGTGACAAAGGCCACGTCTACTTTTCACCCATCGTCGGTCTGCGCCAGCGATTCGACCTCGATGTGTCGATTCGGCCGTGCATTACATTTCCCGGGAACCCTCTCAATTTCATACGCCGGGGTGCCGACGGCGGCGCTGACGAGCCGCGGGTCAACGCGGTCATCTTTCGACAGAACACCGAAGGCCTGTACGGCGGCGTGGAATGGACCAACCCGCCCGATCAGGTGTGGGATGCCCTCGACACTCACCCCAAGTTTGCTGCATTTCGAAACGTTCCGCGGGAGGATCTGGCGGTGTCGACACGGATCTTCACCCGCGCCAAATGCCGCCGCATCTGCGAGCAGGCGTTTGCCTATGCTGCTGCCCACGGCTATGGCAGCGTAACCGTTTGCGAAAAGCCAAACGTTATTCGAGAGACCTCCGGAATGATGCTCGACGAGGCGCGGAAGGTGCACGAGGCCTACCCGCAGATCCAACTTTGGGATACCAACATCGATGCGCAGATGATGTGGCTGACCAAAAATCCGGAGGACTACGGGGTGATCCTCGCCGGCAATATGTTTGGTGACATCATCTCCGACGGATTCGCCGGTCTCGTCGGTGGTCTCGGCTTTGCGGCCTCCGCCAATATCGGCCAGGATGTCGGGGTCTTCGAGCCGACTCACGGCTCGGCACCAAAGTACGCCGACCTCGACCCCTCGATCGTCAACCCAATTGCGATGGTGCTGTCGGCGGTGATGATGCTCGACTGGCTAGGTGAAACCGAGACGGCAGCCAAAATCCGCGACGCGGTTGCGGCGGTGATTGTCGACGGCACGGTTCGTTGCTACGACATGCTCAAACTGCGCGGTGGCCCACAGGCGATCAGCCAGGGCGCAGCGACGACAACGCAAATGACGGATGCAATCATCGCTGCGCTTTAACGTGTGAACGATCAACGTTTTAACGTGCTAATGTTTGTGTATTCGGAGGTAAGGTGATGCCCGAGCATGGATCAAAATCCGCATCGGTCGGGCCTCGGGGTGATCGGGTCCGTTCAGATCTCAACGTCGGCTTCGAGCCGACCTCGGAGGCTTTGACGGTCGATGTCACCTCCAAGGTCGACTACCTCTATGGAAAGGCCATCGAGTCTGCCGTTCGGCGAGTCGCAGATGCGTTTGCGGTGACCACCGGCAGTCTGACGGTCCACGATGCGGGAGCGCTCGAGTGGGTGATCCTTGCCCGCACCGAATGCTGTCTTCGGCGGGCCGGTCTCGACGGCCCTCCGGTCTTGCCCGAGCCATCACCGGGCGCGAATGTGCCGCGAAGCCGCGAGCGCCTGCGGCGGAGTCGCCTCTACATACCCGGAAACCAGCCCAAGCTGATGGTCTCTGGCAGCCTCTACGGTGCCGACGGCATCATCCTCGACCTCGAGGATTCTGTGCCGCCAGCCGAGAAAGACGCCGCTCGCTTGCTTGTCCGCAACGCGTTAGTTGCCCTTGACTGGGGCGCCTCAGAACGGATGGTGCGGGTCAACCAGGGTACTGTCGGTGAGGAAGATCTTGCCGCCATCGCCAACCACAATCCCCACACGGTGCTGCTGCCGAAGGTCGAGACGGCCTCCCGGGTCGGGCGCGCGGCCGAGATCCTTCGCGGTATTGCCGGAGACGAAGCTGCGTTTCTGATGCCAATTCTAGAATCGCCGGGAGGCGTTCACTTTGCTTTCGACATCGCCGCCGCCGATTCCTCGGTGGTTGCCTTGACGCTCGGATTGGAGGATCTGTCGGCGGAACTCGCCGCTCCGAGAACGGTCGATGGATGGGAGAGTTTTCTTGCCCGCCAGACCACCGTTTACGCTGCACGAGCTGCCGGTGTGCAACCCATCGCGTCGGTCTATTCTGATATCGAGAATGAGGGTGGTCTCGCCACGTATGTTCAACGCGAGCGCGGCCTTGGTTTTGATGGCATCGGCTGCATCCACCCCCGCCAGATCCCTGTTGTTCACCGAGAAATGACGCCGTCAGAAGCCGAAGCCGAACGCGCGGTGAGGATTGTGAGGGCAGCTCGAGAGGCCGAGGAGAGAGGCCTGGGAGCGGTTGCGGTGGGCTCGAAGATGGTCGACCCGCCGGTGGTGAAGCAAGCCTTTCGCACCGTCGAGCTCGCCATCGCTGGTGGGGTCCTCGATGCGGATTGGGATGCGGATGGAGGACAGAGTAACAAGTAAGCAGTTACCTGTAATCGGTACCGCGCATGTATCAGCTGGGCTTACTGGTTACTGATCACTGGTTACTGGTTACTTTCTCCGGAGAGGGGCGGAAATGGCCGTGAAACTTGAAAAGAACGCAGCCGGGCGGAGGGTACCGACCGAGGTCAACGGGCGTAAAGGCGTGCCGTTCAAGGGAGTTGGTAAACATCGGCCACAGGGCACCAAGGCGGCGCCACGGGTGGCCAGTTGTGTCGACTATCCAGCCGATGGAGACAAGAGGGTATCGTCGCTCAAGGATGCTCTCGAGAGCGTTGGGTTGACTGACGGGATGGTCGTGTCGACCCACCACCATCTGCGCAACGGTGATGCTGTCGGCAATCTTATTTTTGATGCTGCCGCCGAAATCGGCGCGAAAGATCTGATGTGGTTTCCATCCGCCTCCTTTCCGGTCCACGCCAACCAGATCGGCCATCTCGACGCTGGTGTGATTCACCACATTGAGGGCTCGATGAACGGCCCGCTCGGGGCCTACTGTTCGGCGGGGAAGATGCGCGGTCTCGGAGTGCTTCGTTCGCACGGTGGTCGTTGGCAGGCCATACAGGACGGTGAGGTCCACATCGATGTGGCTGTGATCGCCGCGCCGACCGCCGATCCCTTCGGCAACGCCAACGCCGTGCACGGCCCGGCCGCGTGCGGTTTGCTCGGCTTTGCCCTCGCCGACTCGGTCTACGCCGAGAAAGTGATCGTGGTGACCGACAATCTGGTGTCCTTTCCCTGCATTCCGTGGCAAATCCAGGGCAATAACGTCGATGTCGTGGTCGAAGTCCCTTCGATCGGTGATCCCTCGAAGATCGTATCCGGAACGACCCGGATCACCCAGAGCCCCGACCGTCGGCGGATCGCCGAGCTTGCGGCCCGGTTCTGTGCTGAGGCCGGGATCATGCGCGACGGTTTCTCATTCCAGGCCGGCGCCGGCGGCACGACCCTGGCCTTCGCGATGTACCTCGCGGAGTTGATGCGGGCCGAAAATGTCACGGCTCGTTTTGCGCGTGGCGGGTCAACCCAGCACATGGTGGAGATGCTGGACGAGGGTCTCATCGAGTACATCCTCGACGGTCAGACTTTCGATCTCGACGGCGTGAAATCGATGCGCGAAGATCCGCGCCACCAGGACACCTCACCCTTTACTTCTTACAACTTCCACGGCAAGGGCAACTTCGCTTCGATGGTCGATGTCGCAGTGCTCGGTGCAACTGAGGTGGATCTCGCTTTCAACGGCAATGTGGTGACCCACTCCGATGGCCGTTTGTTACACGGCATCGGTGGTTGGCAGAATTGCCTCGCAGCCCGCTGTTCGATGTTGCTGGTCCCATCCTTTCGCGATCGTATCCCGGTCATCGTCGACGAAGTAACGACCGTGTGTGGCCCCGGCGAGCTGATCGACGTTGTGGTCACTGAGCGTGGTATCGCGATCAATCCTCGTCGCCAGGATCTGGTCGACGCGGTGGCGGGTTCTGATCTGCCGATCCGACCGATCGAGGACCTCAAAGCGGAGCTCGACCGAATCTGCGGTGTGCCGGAAAAGCCCGTGCTTTTAAATGACCCGGTGGCGGTCGTCAAATGGGTCGATGGCACCGTCATCGACACCGTCTGGCGCGTCGGCTAACGCCGACGCGCGAATTCGGAATTTTGAATTCGGAATTCTGAAGTTCCACCGCATCCAAGATGATCGAATCAGCGAAACGGGTGGTGGGTGGCATTCCGAATTCCGAATTCCGAACTCCGAATTCAAAGGTGTTCTTTCTAGAGGGCTTGCGCCAGAACGTCCTTGAGTGTAGAATCCTGCGTCCTTGGTCCGAATGGGCCAGGTGGAGGTGTGAGATGAAAGCTGGAGTCCATCCCGAGTACCATGAGGTCGAGGTTCGCTGCGCATGCGGCAACACCTTCAAGACCCGATCAACCAAGACCGAGCTGCGGCTCGAAATCTGTAACGCCTGTCACCCGTTTTACACCGGCAAACAGAAGCTGGTGGATACCGCGGGAATGGTGGAGAAGTTCGAGCGCCGCTATGGCAAGACCGCCAACGCCAAGTAGCTCATCTCGGTCGCCCATGGGCGACCATGTCGACCCGCGCGAATGTCATTCGCGCGGGTTTTCGTTTATGTGACGAAGCGGGTTACGATTTGCTCGGGGTCAGGGACATACCATGCTTGAGCGGCTTAAAGAGATTGCGAAAAAACACGAGGATCTTGTCGCGTTGCAGGCGGATCCGGAGATAGCTGTTGACCCCAACCGTTCGCGCGAGGTGGCACAGAAGATAGCCGAACTCGCGCCGGTGGTGGCCGTCTATCGCGACTATAGCTCGACTGCTTCGGAGCTCGAGGGTGCTCGTGAGATCGTCGGCGAAGCGGACGACGACGAAATGCGGCAGATGGCCGAGGCAGAGGTCGACGAACTGACCCAGCGACTCGAGGACATTGAACAGCGCCTGAAGGTGTTGTTGTTGCCGGTGGATCCGAACGACCGCCGAAATGTCATCCTCGAGATCAGAGCTGGGACTGGTGGTGAAGAGGCTGCGCTCTTTGCCGGCCAGCTCTTGCGGATGTACGGGCGGTTTGCCGAGTCGAGGCGGTGGAAGACATCGATCACCGATTCGTCGGACACCGGCCTTGGCGGCATTAAGGAAGCGGTCGTGGTGATCGAGGGCGATGGCGCCTTTTCACGGCTCAAGTATGAATCCGGGGTACACAGGGTGCAGAGGGTGCCGGCCACCGAGGCCTCGGGCCGCATCCACACCTCGGCGGCGACGGTGGCGGTGATGCCGGAGGCTGAGGCGGTCGAGGTCGAAGTCGAAGAGAAGGACCTCCGGATCGATCGTTTCTGTTCTTCGGGTCCGGGTGGCCAGAGCGTCAATACCACCTACTCGGCTGTCCGTATCACCCACTTGCCGAGCGGCCTGGTGGTTTCCTGTCAGGATGAGAAATCCCAGATCCAGAACAGGGCCAAGGCATTGCGGGTGCTCAAGGCGCGGCTTTTGGAGATCGAGGAACGGGAACGGGACGCCGAACGCGCCGCGGATCGCCGCTCGAAAATCGGTTCCGGTGACCGCTCAGAAAAGATCCGCACCTATAACTTTCCCCAGGGGCGGGTTACGGACCACCGCGTCTCGCTCACAGTTCACAGGCTCGGGGAGATCCTCGAGGGCAATCTCGATCTCCTGCTCGAACCCCTCATCGCGGAATTCCAGGCCGAGCGCCTCAAGGAAGAACTTGGGTGATTCACGGAATTCGGAATTCGGAATTCGGAATTCGGAATTTCGGTCCCGATTCGCTCACAAGGCCCATTGAGTGGGCAGGAGCGGAGCCGAGATCCGAAATCCGAAATCCGAAATTGTCGACTCGGGTTCTCCTGTGACCGTCGAGGAGGCCCTCCAATCGGGTGCCGCATTGCTCCCGACCCGGGAGGGGCTTCCCGATCCACGGCGGGAAGCGGAGTGGCTGTTGGCCGCTGCGTGGGGCGTGGAGGAAATCACACTTCGACTCCACCCGGAGCGCGAAGTCCCGACGGAAGTTGAACGACGGTACCGGAGCTGGCTCGAGCGGCGGGCGGCCGGCGAACCCGCACATCATCTGACCGGCAATTGTCCATTCTGGGGGAGAGAATTCGAGGTCAGCCCGGCGGTGCTCGTACCGCGGCCGGAGACCGAGTTGCTCGTCGAGACAGCGCTTGAATTGCCGCTGCCGAGGGAGGCGAGAATTCTCGATGTCGGAACCGGGTCCGGTTGCATCGCCATGACACTGGCCTCTGAACGCCCCCGGTGGCGAGTATGGGCGATCGATCGCTCGCCTGCGGCGTTGCTGATCGCGCGGAACAACCGTGATCGGCACAGTGTCGCAGTGCCCCTTTTTCTGGGCGATCTTGCATCTGCGGTCGCTCCGCCATGGGACCTGGTCATCGCAAACCTTCCGTACGTACCGGCGGATGACATCGGACGGATACCTGTCGAGGTCTGTCATGACCCTGTGGCGGCCCTCAATGGTGGTTCCGATGGTCTCGATCTGGTGCGCTATCTGGTCTACGATCTTGGGCGACTTCTCCGACCGTGCGGGGGTGCGATCTTGGAGATCGGGGAGGGCCAGGCTGACGCTGTCGCGGAGATCGCGTACATGGCGGGTCTTGCGGTGGCGAGGCGGGTTCGGGACGTCGGCGGTGTCGATCGAGCTATCGTCCTACAGCCCCGGTAGGGGAGTCCGGCAAAACCAGGGCCTGTGACGGTTGTGTTGACACCGTGAGGGCCCGATCGCACAATAGAGTTTTCCCCGTCAACACGGGGTGGGGGCCATCATGGCAGACACGAATCGGATCGAACTCGACGGCCAGCAGCAGCGAACCGCAGTCATCGCATTTGGTGGTAACGCACTGCTCCGTCCCCAGGATCACGGCACGCAGGAAGAGCAGTTCACCCTCAGCTGGAAAGCCACACGTTGGCTGGTCGAGATCATTCACCGCGGCTATGAGCTTGCCATCGTCCACGGCAACGGACCGCAGGTGGGTAATATCATGATCCAGGTGGAGGAGGCGATCACAAAGATCCCTCCGCAAACACTGGATGTGGCGGTGGCCCAAACACAGGGTTCGATGGGGTTTATGCTCGCCAATCAGCTCCGCAACCGATTTAACGAAGAGCAGCTGGAGAAGGAAATCGCGGCAGTCCTGACCGAGGTCGAAGTTGACCGCGAAGATCCGGCATTCGAAAACCCGACCAAACCAGTGGGTCCCTACTTCACTGCGTATCGTGCCAATTTGCTGATGCAGGAGCACGGTTGGCAGATGGTGGAAGACGCCGGCCGCGGTTGGCGCAAGGTGGTTGCATCGCCGATGCCACAGAGAATCGTTGGCTGCCACCTTCTCAAGCGCCTGATCGAGAGCGGTGCGGTGCTGATCGCCGGGGGTGGCGGTGGAGTGCCCGTCTACAAAGATGTGGGCGGGTACTATCGGGGTGTCGAGGCGGTGATTGACAAGGACTACGTAGCCTCGATGCTGGCCCGCGAGCTTAAGGCCGATCTTTTTATCATGCTCACCCAGGTGCCGATGGTGGCCGAGAACTTCGGCCGTCCCAATCAACACTGGTTACGGCGGATGCCGCTTTTCAAGGCACACGAGATGATGACCAGCAACCAATTCCCGCCAGGTTCGATGGGCCCCAAAGTTCAAGCGTCGATGGACTTTGTCGAGGCGACCGGCAAGGAAGTCCTGATCACCGACGAGGACAGCCTCAAGCAGGCCCTCGACGGTCGAGCCGGCACGTTTCTGGTTCCTGACGGTGAGGTCGAGTACGCGGCCTTGACCTGAACGGAACGGCGCCCCCTGAGAAAGCCCCCCCCTGACGATATTTGGGACCCAGGTTTTGACTAGCCGGCGGCTCATTCGACCCAAAATCGTCAGAGACGGCACGTTCGTTCAGCGCGTGAGTACGACTGCGGGCCGCGCGCCTTCGTGGTTAGGGTTATCCTATGCGCATGGCGAGCGTGAGCCTCTGGATTTACCGTTTGTTGTTGGGCGGATTGCTACCCATAGCATTGCCGGCGATCAAGATTCGCCAATGGCTTGCCGGCAAGAGCCGCCCACGGTTTCGTGATCGATTTGCACGCTCATTGCCAAAGCTCCCGGAGAACGGGATATGGATCCAGGCGGTATCTGTTGGCGAGGTCGAGGTGGCGCGGGGACTGGTCGCCGAGCTCGAGCGGCGGGTACCCGATCTGCCCCTCTTCCTGACGGCGACCACCGCAACCGGCCTCGATCTCGCCCGCCGTACTCTCGGGGACCGATTGCCGGTCTTTCCCTGCCCAATCGATCTTCCTGGTCCGGTGAGGCGAATCTTCGAAGCTTCACATCCGAAGCTCTTGGTGCTGGTTGAGACCGAACTGTGGCCCGAGATGCTCTATCAAGCGGGGCTGCGCGAGGTGCCGGTGGCGGTTGTCAACGCGCGTTTGTCGTCCGGTTCCTTTGCCAGCTACCGTCGAGTTGCTGGGCGACTGCGGACGCTGCTGGAACCGCTAGCGATGGTGCTCGCACGTACGGAGGCGGACGCCCAACGCTTTGCCGGACTCAATGTTCCAAAGGAGCGAATCGTCGTCTCGGGTAACGTCAAATACGATCTCGAGGCCGACCGGCGTCCGCTTGAATGGGAGGACGATATTCGCCGGGTCGCAGGCGATCGGTCGATTGTGGTTGCCGGGTCCACCATGGAAGGCGAGGAAACACAGGTCCTCGACGCTCTCTCCGGCCTCGGTGCGGACGGTGAAGCTCCGTTCCTGATCCTGGCCCCCCGCCATCCCGAACGGTTCGACGCGGTTGCCCAGCTCCTTGCCGACCGTGGTCTCGTCTTTTCGCGCCGTAGCGGCGGTGATGCGATCCCCCCTGATGCGAGTGGTTTCCTGATCGACACCATTGGTGAGCTGGCACGTACTTACAGAATGGCCACGGTGGCGTTCGTCGGGGGGTCTCTGGTGCCAACCGGGGGCCACAACCCCCTCGAACCTGCGGTGTGGGGAGTGCCGGTGCTCAGCGGGCCACACGTCTTCAACTTCGAAGAAGTCTATGACGAGATGACTGAAGCGGGTGGCGCACGGCTCGTCGCTGACAGCGCCGAGTTGCGGGTTGCGGTGGCTGCGTGGCTCGACGAACCCGACTTTGCCACCGCAGCTGGCGGCGCCGGCCGCGAGGTTGTGGAGCGGAATCGAGGCGCGACCGCACGCACGGTCTCGGCCTTGGTCGAACTCGTGGAACGGGGTTGATCTGTGGCTTGGCGTTATCTGCTGCTGCCGCTAGCCCCCGTCTACCGAGGTGCGGTCGCTGTGCGGAGGGCAGTCTATCGGCGGGGCCTCATACAACGGACGAAGCTGCCTGTGCCGGTGATCTCGGTTGGCAATTTGACGTTTGGTGGCACCGGCAAAACCCCGACTGTGATCGCCCTGGCACGTGATCTCGTCCGCATGGGTCGGCGGCCGGCAATTCTGACTCGCGGCTACAAACGGCTCGATGACGAGCAGGTGGTCGTGGTCGGACCGGAGCCGAGGCAGACTGCCTCCGAGATTGGTGACGAGCCGTTGGAGATGGCACGCCGCCTCCCAGGAGTGCCGGTGGTCGTCGATGCGGACCGCGCCCGCGGCGGGGCTGAGGCTCAACGCCAGGGTGCCGACGTAGTGCTGCTTGACGACGGGTTCCAACACTTACGGCTCGAGCGGGACCTCGATCTCGTACTCATCGATGCCGGCGATCCCTGGGGGGGCGGTCGTCTCCCTCCCCTGGGGCGTCTTCGGGAGCCCGTGGCCGCACTCGAGAGGGCTGATGCAGTGTTGATCACCAAGGCGCCTGCCGACTGGCGTCCATTGGCGGCCGAAATTGAACGGGTGATCGACCACGTTGCGCCGAGACTCCAGGTCTTCATTTCCCGAGTTCGCCCGAGCCGCGTCCATGTGCCGGGGGAGGGGTGGCTGGGGTCGGAAGTCCTGACCGGTCGACGGGTGATGGCCTTTGCCGCCCTCGGTCGCCCCGATGGCTTTGCCGACACGCTCGTGGAGGCCGGCGCCGAGATTGTCTCTTCAAGGTGGTTTCCTGATCATCATGCATACACCGATCAGGAGTTGTCCGAGGTTGTCAGCCAGGCGGCAAAGGCATCGGCCATTCCGGTGACCACCGCGAAGGACGCGGTCAAGCTCCCACCGGATTCTGGCGCATGGGTGGTCGAAGTCGTCATCGAGCCCGTTGAAGGCAGCTGGAACGGTCTGTGGCGATTGTTGCCGGAAGTCAGATCGTGAGCAAGCGTCGCTCGGCGCTGCGCAACCACGTCGAGTTTTCCGCTTATCGCATGGCTCGTGGCCTGACCGGCTTGCTGTCTCCGTCTGGACTGGCGAAAGTTGGCGATATCGTCGGCAACTTCTTTGCCAGTCTTCCTGGTCGGCGGCGCCGGATCATCGATTTCAACCTCCGCCTCGCCTTTCCGGACAAGACGGATGAAGAACGTCGTACGTTGGTTTATGCGGTGACACGTCACTTCGCGCGTTCGGCCCTCGACGCCATTCGACTCCAGCAGCTACTGCCGGAGGAGCTGTTGGAGTCGGTCGATATTGTTGGCTGGGAAAACGTTGAGCGTGCCCTGTCGCATGGCCGTGGGGTGTTCTTCCTCACAGCCCACATCGGCTCCTGGGAGGTTGCGGCCTTGGTCACCGGACTCAAAAATGAGGCCGGTCTGTCGGTGGTCAACCGACCGCTCGACAACCCTCTCCTCGATGCCGAACTCGACCGCTTGCGCAAGCTCTACGGCAACCACGTCTTCGGTAAACACAACATCGTTCGTGAGGTTCTGGCGCAACTCAAAAAGGGAGGGGGAGTGGGGATCCTCATCGATCAAAGGATTCGAGAAGACAAGGGTGTCGAAGTGCCGTTCTTCGGCCGCCCGGCCTGGACCCCCGATATTCTCGCTCGCATGGCGAGTAAGACCCGTGCGCCAGTGGTGCCGACCTTCGCGTTGCGTGGCAAGCCGGGGCACTACCGCTTGCGCTACGATGAACCTGTGGTGGTGGACGATCTGCCCGAAGGCGAGCTCGAGGTCGTGCCGCTGACTGCGCGATATATGGCCATCCTCGAGGCCGCTATCCGCGAGAGCCCCGACCAGTGGCTGTGGTACCACGATCGTTGGAAGCAGCTCAGATTGCATCGGGAGCAATTGCACCCGTGAGGCGCGCTTGGACGCGTTGGCGACACCGGTGCCACTCCTCACATTGTCTACCCTGGAGGTGCTCCTGTCACGAGGACGGTTCATCTGACAATGTGAGGGGTGGCACCTTGCACGTCGAAGCGGGAGGCAATTCTCAGGGTAGTGCGTCTCGAAGCGGGATGCACTGCTACACGTCGTCGCGTTCCAGCGGGTGCGTAAGACAGTGCGGTCCGCCGCGCGCGCGTGACATCTCGTGGCTGTCAATGAGTAGGCAGACCCGTTCCCCACCTTCGAGTGCTACTTCCTTGCGGCCGAGGAGCACATCCTCCGCCGGCAGCACGCGAAAGCCCGAATTGGCGAGCATTTCCGCGGTGGCAACGTTGCGGTCATAGAGCACGATGACGCCCGGAGCCAGAGCAAAGGCGTTAGCGCCGTCGGTCCACTGCTCGCGCTGCTGCGCCACGGGATCGTTGCCGCCGCAGGGAATCGGCTCCAGATCGAGGCCGCGACTGTTGAGCGCATCCAACAGGCATCCCCGGTGCCGCGGAACGAGATCTGATGATCCGAGATCGATCTCATAGGTGTCAGCAAGTTGTGGCCCGTCGCCGCAGATAACTGGCTCAAAGACCAGCGCTGCGTCTTGGTCGACGAGAGTGAAGACTGTGTCGAGGTGCATGTAAGCGCGGCGGGCCGGGACGTGTACGATCTCGAGCCAGTGGGGGCCCGTCTCTCGTTGAGCCAGCGCCTCGGCGAGCAGTTCCACGGCGACCATATTGGTTCTCTCTGAAACGCCGATCGCCACCACTTCAGGCGACAGAACGAGAACATCGCCGCCCTCCAGACGAGGCCGGTGGGGCCCGAAAAACTGGCCCGCCTCCTGGGCCTCGCGCAGCGGATCGACGACCACCGGAGTGGCGGCAAGCTCGGGGTGAAAACGAAAGATGCAGCGGCTGAGCAGACCCTCCCGCCAACGCGCTGCGGTCGCCATGGCCGAGAAGATGACGCCATCGCCGAGAATCACCTGTGGATCCCTTTGAAAACACCAATTGGGTAGCGGTGGCAGGCGGAACAGGTCTTCGACCTCGATTCCACGGCAGTCGTCGTTGGCAAGGATGCCGGTGGTGGCGATCGCCACCGCTTCCTCGGCCGACAGCGGTGGCTCGCCGGCGCGCAACACCTGCGGTGCCTCCGGCCGCAGACGCGCCCACAGCCAGGACCTGGCTTCCTCACTGGCCAAGGCCTCCGCGAGCAGTGTGTTGGCCTCCACCACCTCGATACCGAGGACCTGGAGGAGGCGGCGGAAGCGGCGGTGTTCATCCCGGGCGCGGTCGCCGAAGAGAATATCGTCGAAGAGCAGCTCCTCCATCATCGGCGGCACCATGCGGTCGACCTCTGGACCGGGCTCGTGCACCAGCACCCTTTGTAATCGACCGATCTCGCTCGTGACATGCACCATGTGTCTTTGTTCCTCCCGCTCACGAATAATAGCTGGTGTTGTGAAGAGGTGCACCGGAATTGGAATTCCAGGTGAACTGTCGGAAGATCACGCAAAGACGACAAGACACAATGGCGCAGAGTTTTCCCCAAAGCATCTCTGCGACCTTGCATTTGGGGGATCGTCGGGAAATCCGAATTCCGAAATCCGAAATCCGAAATCCGAAATCCGAATTCGATCCCTTCCTCCCGTTATACTGCTCTCGGAGGACCCATGACCTCTCTCGATCGATTCGACCACCCGCTCACCGGCCGCTATGCCTCCGCCGAAATGCAGAGGATTTTCTCGACTGGGAATCGCTACACCACCTGGCGGCGCCTGTGGTTGGCCCTTGCTTCCGCCGAGAAGGAATTCGGGCTCGAGATTCCGGATGACGCCCTCGAGCAGATGCTGACCCACCTCGAAGTCACCGAGGATGATCTCGAGAGAGTGCGGGAGTACGAAAAACGAACCCGGCACGACGTGATGGCCCACCTCGAGGCCTTCGCTGACCTTGCCCCGGCGGCCAAACCGATCCTTCACCTCGGTGCGACCTCGGCCTACGTCGGCGACAACGCGGACCTTATTGTCACCCGAGACGCTCTCGATCTCGTGATCACCCGGGTTCTGGCGGTGATTGCGGCGCTCGCGGCCTTCGCCGAAAAATGGGCCGACGAGCCGGCCCTCGGGATGACCCATTTCCAGCCCGCCCAGCCGACTACCGTCGGCAAACGAGCCTGCCTGTGGCTGCAGGACTTCCTGCTCGATCTGGAGCGGCTTCGTTTCGAGCGAAATCGCCTCAAGATGCGGGGCGTCAAGGGGACCACCGGTACGCAGGCCACGTTCTTGGAGCTCTTTGACGGCGACCACGACAAGGTACGGGCCCTTGACCAGCGGGTCGCCGAGACCATGGACTTTTCGGACTGCTACCCGGTAACCGGCCAGACTTACCCGCGCAAGGTTGATGCCTTCGTCCTCGACGCACTTTCCGGTGTCGGCCAGTCGGCGGCCAAGCTCGCTACCGACATTCGGCTGCTGGCGAGACTCAAAGAGCTGCGAGAGCCGCTCGCCGAGGGCCAGGTCGGGTCCTCCGCAATGCCCTACAAGGCCAACCCGATGCGATCGGAAAGGGTGACCGCCCTTTCGCGGTGGTTGATCTCGATCGCCGCCAACCCAGCCCAGACCGCGGCCAGTCAGTGGCTCGAACGAACCCTCGACGACTCGGCAAATCGCCGCATGTCGTTGCCAGAGGCTTTTCTTGCCGCTGATACGATCCTCGGAATCGTCCACAATGTCATCGACGGACTCCAGGTCTTTCCTGCCATGATCGCCCGCAACCTCGCGGAGGAGCTGCCGCTGATGGCCTCGGAGGCGATCTTGATGGAGGCGGTGCGTCGTGGCGGCGACCGGCAAGCGGTCCACGAGCGCTTGCGGCTCCACGCCCGGGCGGCGGCGACGGCGGTGCTCACCGACGGCGGCACCAACCCCTTTCTCGGGTTAGTTGCCGACGACCTGGAGGTGCCGCTCGACCGCTCCGAACTCGATGCTCTCCTCGACCCGGCCCGATTCGTTGGTCGCGCACCGCAGCAGGTCCGTGAGTTCCTCGCCGAACACGTCAAGCCGGTACTCGATGAGGCGGGGGAGCTGCCCGAAGCAAAAGACCTCGACGTTTAGATGGTCGCGGCGGCGCAAATCCAAGGTCCGCGATCAGTGCTCCGGATGCTAGATGCTAGATGCTCGATGCTCGATACCACCCGCTCCCCCTTGGCCGAAACCGAATGGGTGGACGGATCGAGTATTGATTATCGAGAATCAAGTATCCAACGAACACAGCGTCGGCAATGTGCTGCGTTGTGGTTGGTCGTCGTATTGTGCGCGCTCTTGAGTGGATGTGCTCACAGGGGTGCGCAACAGCCGAGCGTGAGAACGGCTGCTCCGGAGGCGACTCCAACAGCGATCGCGCCGGTGCCGACGCCCCGCCCCTCCCCGCAGCTGGTTGATGAAGGCTGGACGGAGAAGGGCGTCGCCTCATGGTACGGAGAGCCCTACCACGGGCGTCGTACGGCTTCCGGTGAGATCTATGACATGTACGAACTCACCGCTGCTCACAAGACACTGGCTTTTGGGTCGGTGGTCAAGGTCAGGCGCCGCGACACCGGCGCCGACGTCAAGGTGCGTATCAACGACCGCGGACCGTTCATCAAGGGGCGAATCATCGACCTCTCCTTCGCTGCGGCAAAGAAGATCGATCTCGACGTCGACGGCGTGGCGCCGGTCAAGATCAAGGTTGTTGGCCACGAGACCACGCCGCAACGAAAACCGGCACCGGTCGAGGAACCGGAGGACTGTTTCTGGGTCCAGGTGGGTGCCTTTGGTGACCCGGACAACGCACGGGGGGCCGAAGCCGAACTCGAACGGAACGGCGTCGAGGCGGTTGTGCTCGAAGGTCTCGACGAGCTCTGGCGGGTCCGCGTCGGACCGTTCGACGAGGAGAAGCTTGCCGAGAGGGCCCGCAATCGGATCACCGACGCCTGGCCCACCGCCCGCGTTATCCCATGTGGTGGGTAACATTCCCCGGGTTCAGACTCTACGTTTTCAAATACCTGCTTCCCGGCTAGGCCTCAACGGCTATGCGGCCATGCGGCAAAACGGCCCTCCTGCCCGCCCGAAATTAACGCAGAATTGTAGTGGCGCAGAGACGCAAAGAAAGAGAAAAACTTGACGCCTTTGCGTCTAAGCGTTTTTGCGTTAACTTCCACAACTTCAGCGGTCAGCCTCAGTCCATTTCTCCCGCACCCTGTGGCCCCTGTTGCGATACCATCGGCCCGTGAACAACTCAACGCTCTCCCGAATG
>CAVZOK010000027.1:0-90735 GCA_963776765.1 Candidatus Sulfomarinibacteraceae bacterium | reverse complement strand
CCTGTATAACTGGGGCATGAGAAAGCTACGCCTGCTCACCGGCGGTGAGTCCCACGGGCCGGGTTTGACCGCGATCCTCGAGGGCCTCCCGGCGGGCCTCGAGGTCGACCGCGAACAGATCGACGACTGGCTCAAGCGTCGTCAGCACGGCTTCGGTCGCGGCGGCCGCCAAAAAATCGAGAAAGACACGGTCGAGGTCACCGGAGGTCTGCGCGACGGCCGCACCCTCGGCTCACCCGTTGTGCTGGGAGTCGATAACCAGGATTGGAAGAACTGGGCGGCGGTGATGGACCCGTGGCAGGTGGATGCCGAGGCATCTGCTAAACGGCTGGTCAGCCGGCCGCGGCCGGGCCACGCCGATTATTCGGGCGGCGCCGCCACCGATCAACACGGAGACATGCGCAATGTCCTCGAACGGGCATCGGCCCGCGAGACCGCCGCCCGTGTCGCGGCGGGTGCGGTCTGCGCCCAGCTGCTCGCGCGCTACGGCGTTGCCATGCGGTCGGCGGTACTTCGCGTTGGGCCTGAGGAGGTCCTGGCGGGTTCTCCGACCTGGGACGACCTGGGGTCTGTGGATTTCTCTTCGCCCCTCGTGACGCCGAAACCGGACGACGAAGATCGGCTGGTCGAGGCGGTCCGCGCCGCACGTGAAAAGGGCGAGACCATGGGCGGGGTGGTTGGAGCGGTGGTCCGCGGTCTGCCCCCGGGCCTCGGCTCATACGTCCACTGGGACCGCAAGCTCGACGGCCGGATCGTCCAGGCTTTGGTGGCAATCCCCTCGGTCAAGGCGGCAACCATCGGCGACGGCATCGAGGTCGCCTCGGTGCTCGGCTCTGAGGCCCATGACCCTTATGAGACGGTAGACGGACGCCTCGAACGCACCAGCAATCGTGCAGGTGGGCTCGAGGGCGGTGTGACCAACGGCGCCGACCTCGTGGTGCGCGGTTTCTTCAAACCGATTTCGACCCTGCGGCGCGGTTTGCCGTCGGTCGATCTCGCGACCGGCGAGGCAGGCGCCACCGCCTGGGAACGCTCTGACGTCACGGCCATCGGCGCCGCGCCGGTGATTGTCGAGGCAATGCTGGCCCTGGTCCTTGCCGACGCTCTGCTCGAAAAGCTCGGTGGCGATGCCATCGCCGATACTGACGCCGCCTGGAAAGCCCTCGCCAAGCGCCTCACCCCCTGGTGGAAACCCACGATCGCAGAATTATGAATTTTGAATTCTTAATTATTAATTGAGGAATTCGAGACGCATCTGAAGTGGGAGGGTGTGTGGAATTCAAAATTCAAAATTCAAAATTGAGAATTGGGCCTTCTAGATGCGAGTAAAACGCGCATCGAAGTACGGCTTTTGCGCAGGTGTCCGAGTGGCCGATTTGAAGGCGCGGCGTTTCGCCGCTGACGGGGGGCGCGGCGACATTCTTGGCGCGCTCGTCCACAACGAGCGTGTGGGGCGCGAGCTCGAGGAGCTTGGGTTGAAGAGCGTGGAATCGCTCGATGACGCCAAGGGACCAACTGTGGTCTTCTCGGCCCACGGAGTCCCGCCTTCCGCCCGTGATCACGCCATCGAGCTCGGGCTTGATGTCCTTGACACAACCTGCACTTTTGTCATCGACATCCACGACGAGGTGGAACGTGCATTGAGAGACGGCTGCCATCTGGTCTTTGTCGGAGACCCGGACCACCGCGAGGTGGTGGGTTATACACACGATCTCGAATCGGATGTGTTCCACATCGTGTCGACGATTGACGATGTCCTGGAAATCGATTGGGGCAAGTGGCCGAAAATCAAAATCGTTTATCAAACCACGCTCAACGCCGACGACTTCGAGGAACTCGTCCAGTACATCGAGGGGCTGAACCCGAACACGGAACGAGCCGACACCATCTGTTATGCAACTAAGGAGAACCAGGACGCTGCAAGACTCCTTGCCGCGGACCCGGAAGTGGATCTGGTGCTTGTCATTGGCGGCAAGGATTCGGCCAACACCCGCCACCTGTGGGAAATCGCCGCACAGTCGAAACCGGCTCACCTCGTCCAGGGCGTCGAGGACATCCTCCCGAAATGGCTCGATGACGTGAACTGCGTCGGCCTCACCGCCGGCGCCTCCACCCCAGACAGCGCGATCGAAGAGGTCGAGACATTCCTCGAATCGCTCAGACGTTAGCATGAGGGTGTATGCGAGCCCCGAAGAGGCGACCCGGCTTCGCCCTTTGGGCTTCGCCGTGGCAAGCCCCCGAGGGGGGCGACAGATGGATAGCCCGGGGTGTAAACCCCGGATCTAGCGCAACATCTTTGATGGTCCCCCTTAGCGTGAGCCCCGGATCTGGTGTTCCTTCGGCGGCAGGAATCAGGTCCAGCGAAAGGTATCAGGGTTGTTCGGCCGTTTCGCGAATGCTGTAACCTCTGCATATGAACCAGAGAGTGCAACCAATCGCGGTGGTGACGGGCGCTTCGAGCGGCATTGGCGCTGCGACTGCGAGGTTGCTTGCGCACGAAGGCTGGCGGGTGGTGTTGGTGGCGCGGCGCGGCGAACGGCTCGAGGAGCTCTCTGCTGAAGTTGTCGCCGCCGGTGGCGAGGCGATGGTTGAAGCACTCGATGCCGCCGACGGCTCCTCGGTCATGGCGATGGCGGAGCGGGTCCGTACCCACTGGGGTTCACCCTCGCTGATCATCAACAGCGCCGGAGCCGGCGAGTGGCGATTCCTCGAGGAGACATCGGTCGCGGAGATCGTCGAGATGATGGGTGCGCCCTACCTCGCGGCAGCCAATATCAGCCGTGCTTTCATCCACGACATGATCGCCCGGGAGAAGGGTCTGATCATCCACGTGGGATCGCCGGCCTCGGTCATGCCGTGGCCGGGGGCGACCGCCTATACAGCTTCACGGTGGGCCCTGCGTGGGCTTCACGAGGCGTTGTGCCAGGACCTGCGCGGCACCGGTGTTCGGAGTTCGCTGGTGTACTTCGGGGAGGTGTCCAGCGAATACTTCGAGGCCAATTCCGGCTCGCACGAGCATATCCCGACCCTCGCGGCGCCGATTCCTCTGAGCACCCCGGAGCGTTGTGCAGAGGTTTTGTTGAAGGTTGTTCGCCGACCGAGGCGGGTCGTTTTTTACCCCCTGGCCCTGCGGCTCATGGCGTGGCTGGCCGCCATCACCCCTGGCCCCACCCGATGGCTCATCGCCCGCACCGGCAGAAGACACTGACCTCGCGCACCCCTCCAGATACGAGATCCGAGATCCACCGCCCGCCCTGGCACTGAACTGACCCGCGGCAGCGCTTCTTTGGATGCACTTCTGATTTGTGGCAGCTTTGGAACCGCGAAGACGCAAAGGGCGCCAAGATCGTCGCCAAGAAACACGGAAAACCTTTTGCGTGGGCTTTGCGCTCTTTGCGTCTTTGCGGTTTCAACGATGTAACGTCCAGCGATTTCAATGAAGAAACAACTGAATGCCACAATTGCTCGGAAACGAGATGCGAGATCCTCTGCCTACTCAATGTTCTCAATGCGAGCCGAGAACAGCGCATTCAAGTCAGAAACGCCAGGTGCCATCTTTTGCATTGTTGGAGGCCCGTTGACGAAGTCACCCGATCGCTGAGGCCAACAATGCTCAAGGTGGCTCCTCATACTCAGTTGCGTCACCGAGAACCGATACTCGGTAGCGCCAACGACTCTGTGAACAACCTGTGTCCGCCGACGCGATCTGGGTCGGGGTGCATCTCGCATCTCGCATCCTGCGCCCTGCATCCTTTATCCATGCTTCGTTTATCTGACCCGTTACTCCGATTCTGGGCCGCCCATCCTTTGGGTTCCTGCTACATTTGACGTGGAGGATTGCATGCAAGATCGCGTGACCTGCGATGGGTGCGGCAAGAAGTTGCAGGCGGGTTCCACTATCTGTCTTCACTGTGGCTGGGACCAGACCGCGGCCCTGGCTCGACCCAAATCCATTTCCATTGTCGAATACATCATGGCCGGCGGTTGGAGATTGATGGTCTACGGTCTGATCATCGCGCTGCCGTTTTTCGGATTCATGCGCCTGCGAACCACCGGGCCGGGACCAGATTTGCCGACGACTCTCCGCTGGATGGCCTTTGGTGACGGAGGTCGTGGGGCGGAGCTCGAAACCATCCATCGCATGCACGAGATTGGCTCCGCTGCAGCGAGATATGCCGTGCGCGAGATGGAGTTGCCGCCATTTGATGGCGAATGGGAAGAGCTGCTCGCGAGGGCGGCCACGGCCAGAGTCCGGGGATGGATTCCCCTGGTCTTTTATGGTGCCAATACCGATATGGCACCGGCCTCGGTCCGCGAGCTCTACGAGGTTCGATCGGTGGACGGATGGGGCCGGCCCTACCAGATCACGGTCCGGCCGATCCCCCGAGACGAGGCCGCGTTTGAAGATCCTGTCGTGATCGCAGATCTCGATGAGGGACTCCAGGCAACCTTTTTCACGGTCGACCAGCCCGACCTCGTGCACGGAGAGTGGGTGCGACTGCTGATCGAATCGGCCGGTGCCGATGGAGAATTCGACACCGAGGATGACTTGCGAATGATCAGCTATGTGTTGGTAGGGCATGTCTTCCGCTTGCTCTACGACCCCAGCGTGATCCAGGTCGAGATCGAACGCGCCTACACTATCGGTCGCCACTACTACCGCATTGAAGGCAGTGATTACGATCTCATCGACGCACGTCTTCTCGCTGAGTACCGGCTGACTTCAATTCACTGATGGTTCGCAACGAACTGGAATGTTGAATTTTGAATTTTGAATTTCGAATTCCAGGTCGACCTCGCGCCAACCGGGGTGGGTAGGGAACACGCGGGGTGCCACGTTCACATTTCCACATTTGTTCCGTTTCATGGGAGCTGCGTTAACGCCGTTCCAACAAATGTGGAAATGTGAACGTGGCACCCTATCGGGTGTTATTCATTCGAAGCAGTCGCTCGGGAGGGGATAAACCCCTCCCCTACGGTTTTGAATTGATCGCCACGACAGGCCGATTCGGATACCTGTTGGCCGCTGAAAACCTGACCCCGTTTGGTTACTGATTTTGTAGGGGAGGGGTTTATCCCCTCCCGAGCCAACGCGTCACAACCAGTTGACGGACGCCGCGAAGAAAATCCGCCCAACCACCCATTCAAAAGGGAAGGACGTGAATCGGTGTTGTGGCCTATTGCATCTCACATCTCGCATCTTGGATCGGGTGGGAGGGCGGTTCAGTCTCCCAGAGCGGCGGCCCACGGCGGCTGCCCCGCCGCATCATCCTGCAGCGCACGCACAGAAAGTGGGCCCCGGCGCAGCGCTGCCACCGCCTCTGCGGCCGCGTGGGCTCCGGGGATCGTCGTGAAGTAGAGCACGCCGGCGTCGAGAGCGGCACGGCGGATCGAGCCTGCGTCCTGGGCGGCACGACGGCCGGCAGCGGTGTTGATGACGATCTGAATGCCGCCATCGGCAAGCAGCTGTGGAATGTCGGGGTGGCCCTGGCCGAGCTTGAAGACTTTTGTGACCTCGCGAAATCCCGCTGAGTGCAAAATCGCGGCGGTCCCTTCGGTGGCGCAGATTTCGAAACCGAGCTCCTCGAAACGCGCCGCCAGCGCGGGCAATCGCTGCTTGTCACGATCGGCCAGAGAAAGGAGGATCCGTCCCTCGGATGGCACCCGCCAGCCGGCGGCCAGTGCCGCCTTGGCAAAGGCCTCACCAAAGGACCGGCCGCGGCCCATGACCTCGCCGGTCGATCGCATCTCCGGTCCCGGCAGTGGATCGACACCTGGGAAGCGCTCGAAGGGAAAGACCGGCAGCTTGACCGCCACCTCGGTCGGCACGCCGTCGTCCACTCCAAGATCCGAAAGGCTCGCCCCGGCACAAACTCGCGCCGCCAGCTCCGCCCACGGCGTACCATTGGCTCGAGCCAGGAACGGGACGGTCCGTGAGGCACGCGGGTTGACCTCGATCACGAAGACCGTGTTCTCCTGAATTGCGAACTGGACATTGATCAGACCCCGTACGTCGAGAGCCAGTGCCAGCAGTCGAACCTGATGCCGGAGCTCGGCCTGGAGTTCGAGTGGCAAGCTCACCGGAGGGGTCACCGCCCCCGAGTCGCCGGAGTGGACTCCGGCTTCCTCGATGTGTTCGAGAACTCCACAGATAACGACCTTCTCACCATCAGCAACTGCGTCGACATCGACTTCGACTGCTCGCTCGAGGAAGTGGTCGAGCAGCACCGGACGATCGGGGTCGACCGCGGCCGCTCGTTCGAGATATTCGGCGAGCTGATCGTGGCCGTAGACGATTTCCATAGCCCGTCCGCCAAGCACATAGGAGGGCCGGACCAGGACCGGGAAGCCGAGCTCGTCTGCTGCCGCCGCGGCCTCCTCGGCCGACGTCACCATACGACCCGGAGGCTGCCGTAGACCGAGGTCTGAAAGCAGCGCTGCGAAGCGTCCGCGGTCCTCGGCCCGGTCGATTGCGTCGCGTGGCGTGCCCCAGATAGGAATCCCGTGATTTTCCAAATCGGCGGCAAGCTTGAGCGGCGTCTGGCCTCCCAGTTGCACCACGACGCCGAGCGGTCGCTCGGCATCGCAGATCTCGAGCACATCCTCCGAGTGCAGCGGGTCAAAATGGAGACGGTCGACGGCGTCATAATCGGTCGATACCGTCTCCGGGTTGCAGTTGACCATCACCGCCTCATAACCCTCCGCCCGCAAACCGGCCACCGCCTCGACACAGCAGGCGTCGAACTCGATCCCCTGGCCGATTCGCACTGGGCCACCGCCTAGAATGATCACCGGGCGACGCGGCGTTGGCTGCTCGTCGGCATCGCCAAAGCTGCCGTAGAGGTATGGAGTGCGGGCCTCGAACTCAGCGGCACAGGTGTCGACCCGTCTCCGGATCCGTCTGGCCCCCGCCTCGATGCGACGCTCACGGACAGAGCCGGTTTCGCTGTTGGTGAGGCGGCCGAGTTGATCGTCAGAAAACCCCAGCCGTTTCAGGGCGACCAGGGAGTCCGGTTTGTTGAGCGCGTCGGCCGCGACCCTTTCGGCGGCGACGAGACCGGCTATGCGACGAAGGAACCACGGATCAACCGACGTTGCCGTGAATATCCGTTCTTCGCTCCATCCTCGCCGGACGGCCTCAGCGAGTTCCCAGAGACGATCAAGGGTCGGTTCTGCAAGTCTCCTCTCGAGCTCGTCATCGGTGGCCGCATCAATTTCGCGAGACGCTTCCAGGGAGTCGCGATCGATCTCGAGCGAGCGCACCGCCTTCAACAGAGCTTCCTCGAACGACCGTCCCATTGCGGCGACCTCGCCGACCGCCTTCATCGAGGTGCCGAGAACCGGATCGGCGCCGGGGAACTTCTCGAAGGCGAACCGCGGAATCTTAACCACGACATAGTCGAGAGCTGGTTCGAAGGAGGCCGGGGTGGAACCGGTGATGTCGTTGGTGATCTCATCGAGACGGCGGCCAATGGCGACCTTGGCGGCGATGCGTGCGATTGGGAAGCCGGTGGCCTTGGAGGCCAGGGCCGACGATCGCGACACCCGCGGGTTCATCTCGATCACGACATAGCGGCCGTCATCGGGGTTGACGGCGAACTGAACATTGGCGCCACCTGTGGCGACACCGACCGCGTCCAGGACCGTTCGTGCGGCGTCTCTGAGCACCTGGTACTCGCGGTCGGTCAGGGTCTGGGCGGGAGCGACGGTGATCGAATCACCGGTGTGGACGCCCATTGGGTCGAGGTTTTCAATCGAGCAGACGACCACGAAGGCGCCGGCCGAATCGCGCATCACCTCGAGTTCGAACTCCTTCCAACCAAGCACCGACGTCTCCACCAGAACCTGATTGGCAGGTGAAGCTTCGAGTCCCTTTTTGAGGAGCACCTCGAAGGACTCCCGGTCGTGGGCGATGCCGCCCCCCCAACCACCGAGAGTAAAGGAGGGTCGAAGGATCGCCGGCAACCCGACGGTGTCGAGGGCCGCCAATCCTGCTTCAATCGAGGTGACGGTCGCTGCCGGCAACACTGGCAGCCCGGCCTCCTGCATGGCGATACGGAATTCCTCGCGATCTTCAGCGAGCCGGATCGACCGCACCTCGGCACCGAGGAGTCGCACTCCGAGCCGCTCGAGCTCACCCGATTCCTCGAGCTCAATTGCAAGGTTGAGGGCGGTCTGACCGCCGAGGGTTGGAATCAAGGCGTCCGGCCGCTCCTTCTCGAGGACTGCGATGACGGTTTTCTTGGTCAGTGGTTCGACATAGGTGCGGTGGGCGAGACGGGCATCGGTCATCACGGTTGCCGGGTTCGAGTTGATGAGGATGACCCGGCAACCCTCCTCGCGGAGGGCACGTACTCCCTGGACGCCGGAGTAATCGAACTCGCAGGCCTGCCCGATCCGGATCGGACCGGCGCCGAGAATGCACACGGAGGAGGGCTTGGCGTTCACTGAGCGACCGCCCTGCTCAAATTTTGAATTTTGAATTTTGAATTTTGAGTTATCGCACATCGGGGGTTGTCGGCAACCGAGCGGGCCGAGATTCCGAATTCCGAATTCCGAATTCCGAATTCAATCATTGATTGCCTCGCGGCATCGCTCGGCAAATCGGGTGAAGAGCCCCAACGAATCGTTGGGTCCGGGCGAGGCTTCCGGATGAAATTGGACTGCTTCGACACCTGCACGGGGAAGCGCCAGTCCCTCGAGGGTGCCATCGGTCAGATTGATGTGGGTGACCTCGACCTCGCGCGGTAGGGACGATTCCTCGACCACATAGTTGTGATTCTGGGAGGTGACCAGGACCCGACCCGAAGACAGCTCGCGCACCGGGTGGTTGCCGCCGTGGTGACCGAACGGCAGCTTGACGGTGCGTCCACCGAGGGCCAGACCGAGGAGTTGGCAGCCCATGCAGATCCCGAGGATTGGGATTCTCCCGATGAGGCCGGAGATGATCTCGGCGGCACCCGCAACGGCTGCCGGATCCCCGGGCCCGTTCGACAGCAGCACGCCGGCGTAGCGGCCCCCACACAACTCATCAACCGAGACTCCGGGTGGTACAACCCGCACCGCGAAGCCTTCACCGACGAGGCGACGGAGGATCGAACGCTTGACGCCGAAATCAACCACAGCAACCGTCGGTCGATCGGTCTCTGCGCTTCGTTTGCGGGGATGTGAGGGCGAGGCCCACGGGCCCTCGCTCCAGTCGTAGGCCTCGGTGCAGGCGACTTCGCGCGCGAGATCGATGCCATCGGTCCCGCGGGCGCTGGCCGCGCGCTCGGCGAGCTCCTCGGGAGCGGTGCCGTCGGTGACCAGAATGCCTGGCACCGCTCCGGCGGTGCGCACATGGCGAACGATGGATCTCGTGTCGAAACCCCAGCCGACAGCAAGACCATTTTCAGCCAGCCAGGCCTCGGCGCCACCCGTGGAACGCCACGACGACGGCTCCAGGTCGAGGTCCTGTACCACCAGGGCGCGCGCCCAGATGCGGTCGGATTCTGCATCCTCAGGGTTGATGCCAACCTGGCCGACGTGGGAGGTCGTGAGGGTGAGGATCTGACCGTGGTAGGAAGGATCGGTCAGCATCTCCTGGTAGCCGGTCATCGATGTGTTGAAAACCACTTCGCCTTCGATGACGACCTCTGCGCCAACGGCCCAACCAGAAAATACTGTTCCACCCCGCAGCACGAGATGGGCGGGCCGCGGATGTGTCAGAGAACGAGGAAGATCGCGTGGTCCGGTCATGCCGTCGGGAGAATGTAACATAGCGCCTTCGGCGAATTCTGAATTCTGAATTTTGAATTCGGAATGCCGCCCATCCACAACACGGGCAAACGGCCATACGGGCAGACGGCTATACGGCACTAGCCCGGAACAACACCGACGGGAAGCCCCGCCGATTTGCCGTAAAGCCGTAAAGCCGTAAAGCCTTCCGAATTGGAGTACGATATTCGAGCTTGGAATGCCGAGCCGGGAGGAACCATGAATCGTCGCAGCGCCATCGTCTTCGCCCTGATCCTGGTGGTCGCCGTCATCACGAGCGCCCAACAGCATGCTTTCAATGTTCACGACCTGGTTGCCATGCAGCGCATCGGTGATCCAAGGCCGTCGCCGGACGGAAGCCGCGTTGCTTTTGTGGTCACGACCATGGACCTCGACGCCAACAAAGGTCGCCGGGATATTTGGATCGCAGCCACCGATGGCTCCGGTGCGAGCCGTCTGACCACTGACATTGCCAATGACTGGAGCCCCCGTTGGCAGAGTGATAACGCCCTTTACTTCATGTCTTCACGGAGTGGCTCGGCTCAGGTCTGGCGTTGGACTTTTGACGGCGGCGCGGTTTCCCAGGTCACCGACCTGCCGCTCGATGTCGGCGAGCTTGCGGTGGGCCCGCGTGGCAAGGCCCTGTATCTCGGACTTTCGGTCTTCCCCGACTGTGACGATTCATTGCCCTGCACGGTCAAGCGCCTCAAAGCGCGCGAGGCCGACAAGGCCTCGGGTCTGATTTTCGACCAGGTCTTTGTCCGTCATTGGGACACCTGGAAAGATGGGCGACGCAACCACGTCTTTCGCGTTCCAATTGGTGAGAATGGTGTTGCCGGCACTCCGGTTGATCTCATGCCGGGCGTCGATGGCGATAGCCCGACGATCCCGTGGGGTGGTGACGGTGACTTCACCGTCTCACCGGACGGTGCGTGGTTGGTCTACACCGCCAAGGTTGTCGATGGATCGGAAGAGGTCTGGTCGACCGACTGGGATCTGTGGGCGGTGCCCACCGATGGTTCGCAACCCGCACAGTGCCTCACCGAGGACAACCAGGCGTGGGATGCTTCGCCCGCTTTCTCACCCGATGGCAGTCAACTCGCTTACGTGGCCATGGCGCGCCCGGGATACGAGGCCGATCGCTACCGCGTTATGGTGATGGATTGGGCCTCAGGCAAGGCCAGCAACCTGACAGAACGTTGGGACCGCTCGCCGGGATCGGTGGTGTGGGCGCCCGACGGGAAGAGCCTCTTCGCCTCGGCCAACAACATCGGCAATCACTCCATCTTCCGCATTGATCCCTCCGACGGGATGGTGTCGGCTCTTGCGACCGTCCACAATAACGCCAATCCACACCCGCTCGCGGATGGCCGCCTGCTCTTTGCCCGTGACAGTCTGGTGTCGCCGGTCGAGCTCTTCGTTTTGCCGGCGGCGGGGGGCGAACCGCGGCAGATCACCCATCTCAATGATCAGCGGCTGGCCGGCATCACATTTGGCCGGTACAAGCAGTTTTCCTTCCCGGGCGCGAATAACGATGAGGTTTTCGGATACTTCATTTATCCGGTGGACTTCGACCCCAAGCAAACCTATCCGCTTGCGTTCCTCATCCACGGTGGCCCGCAGGGCAGCTTCGATGACCACTGGCACTACCGCTGGAATCCCCAGATCTATGCTGGCCACGGCTACGCGACGGTGGCGATCGACTTCCATGGCTCAACCGGATACGGTCAGGATTTCACCGACGCTATCAACGGGGATTGGGGCGGAGCGCCGTTCGTCGACCTCATGAAGGGGCTCGACCATGTTCTTCTCCGTCACCCGTGGATCGATTCCGAGAGGATGGCTGCGGCCGGAGCGAGCTTTGGCGGCTACATGATCAACTGGGTCCAGGGCCACACCGATCGATTCAAGGCCCTGGTATGCCACGATGGCAATCTCGACGAGCTCATGGCCTACTTCGACACCGAGGAGCTGTGGTTCCCCGAGTGGGAGCATGGCGGGACCCCGTGGGAGAACCCCAATGGCTACCGCAAGCACTCTCCCGTGAACCACATTCAGAACTGGAAGACACCCGAGCTGGTGATTCATGGCGCGCTCGACTATCGGGTCGTCGATACCCAGGGCCTCGCCACCTTCAACGCGCTGCAGCGTCTTGGTGTGCCGTCGCGGCTGCTTTACTACCCGGACGAGAACCACTGGGTTCTCAAACCCATCAACTCGATCCAGTGGCACAACGTGGTCCTGGATTGGATGGATCAGTGGACGGCTGCAGCGGAGGGTGATTGATCGATCTGCGGAGAATAGTTTTGAATGTTGAGTTTTGAATTTTGAATTCCCATCCGTCCTCTTGGTTGTTGCCGAAAGAGAGTTGGGGCCAACTCAAAACTCAAAACTAAGAACTCAAAACTGATATCATGAACGGGTTAGAGACGTGGAGGATGCCGGGTGATCATCACCTGCCCAGAATGCAGCACGAAGTACCGATACGACGAGGCCCGTTTCGGAGGGGCCGATGTCAAGCTGGTCAAGTGCACCAGTTGCGAACACTCGTTCGAGGTCCGGAATCCGCTCGATGAGCCGTCCAACGCAACCGCGATCGGCAAAATGTTCAATGAGGTGCCGGAAAACGTCGCAGCACCGGACGTCGAGCCGGAACCCGAGTCTGCCGAGCTGCCGGAGCTCGCGCCTCTGCCAAAGGACCAACGGTTTTCGCTGGCGGTGATCGCGGGATCTCAGGCAGGGAGCGTTTTCCCGATCACCAAATCCCGCATCTATCTGGGCCGTGGCTCGACGATGGACATCCAGATCAAAGACTCGGAGGTTTCGCGCCGGCACGCAATGCTCGAGGTGAGGACAGGCGCGGTGGCGCTGATCGACATGGGCGCCACTAACGGCACCTGGGTTGGCGGCGAGAGGGCCGAGGAGGCTGAGATTTCAAACCAGGGCGAGTTCACTCTCGGTTCGACAACCTTGATGCTGATCATTACAGGCGGCTCGGCGGGATAGCTCGCCCCGACTCATTGTTGCCCTCGCGACGAGACCTCATAGATAGTGCCGGTTGATCTGTCGCCCCCTCCAGGGGCTCAAAATACTCTTTGAATCGTTGTTCCTGGGGCTAACGCCCCAGGCTAACCATATGTCGCCGCTCCGCGGCTCTCGGCGTACATTTCCACTAGTTTCAAATTTGGGTGGCGCCGGCGGATCGAGCCCCGGAAGGGCGATAGATCCGCGGCCCCGTCCCATGAGAGACTCGATGTTGGCGATGAGCGCCGAAGGCGCGACAGATGCATAGCCTGGGGCGTGAGCCCCAGGGAGAGGGACGAAAAAACATTTGAGCCCCGGAGGGGCGACAGATTTTACCTGCTGAGTGTGCCGCGGGTTCACAGCGGATGACGGCCCGCCTGCCAAAATGACGGGCATCACCTGAGTGACAGAAGGAATTCCCGAGCTTGAATTTGGATCGAATTTTGCTACGGTGTGCCACTGACGGCCGCACTGTGACGTGAGGTGAAGAAATGTCCTGTTTGTTGCGGCCGATAGGAGGCGCAATCGATGATTGAAGTTGAAAACCTCGGCAAGACATACGTCGATGAGCCGGTGGTCCGCGACCTGAGCTTCTTTGTTCCCGAGGGCCAGGTGCTGGGTTTCCTCGGTCCCAACGGTGCCGGAAAGACGACGGTGATGCGGATGCTCACCGCCTTCCTGCCTCCGACGACCGGTCGGGTGGTGGTGGCAGGGGTGGATCTGGATCAGGATCCGGTCGGGCTCAGACGGAACGTCGGCTACCTGCCCGAAAACGTTCCTCTCTACCCGGAGATGAGGGTCGACGAGTACCTTCGCTTCCGGGCCGATGTCGAAGAGGTTCCGCGGGGAGAGGTCCGCGCGAGGATGGACGACGTCGTCGAACGATGCCTCATCGGCGATGTTCGGCGCCAGGTGATCGGCACCCTGTCCAAGGGATTCAGGCAGCGTGTCGGCCTCGCGGGCGCGTTGATCCATCAACCGCCGGTGCTGATCCTCGATGAGCCCACAGTTGGTCTCGATCCAAACCAGATCATCAAGGTTCGGGAACTGATCACCGAGCTTGGGCGCGACCACACGGTGCTCTTGTCGACCCACATCCTGCCCGAAGTGGAACAGGTCTGTGAGCGTGTATTCATCATCGACCGCGGTCGCGTGGTAGCGGACGGTACGCCGGAAGCGCTGCGCACCAAGCTTGTCGGCAACCCGTCACTGGCAGTAGAGCTCAAGGGCGCCAACGGTTCGGCACGCCCCGCGCTCGAGGCATTGCAGGGTGTGATCGCAATCAGCGATCGCGGGGAGGGTCGTTATTTGATCGAGCACGTCGCCGGTTCGGACCCGCGTGAAGCGGTTTTCCGAATGGCTGTGGAACGGGGGTGGGTGCTGCTGGCCCTGACCCCCCAGAGAGCGTCGCTCGAAGACGTCTTTGTCCGGCTGACGACGCGCGAGGATGAGATGGTGCCGGCTGTGGCCGCGGAGGTGCACGATGCGTAAGATCTGGGCCATCATCCGGCGTGAGCTGATCGCCTACTTCTCCTCGCCCCTCGCCTACATCGTAATGACCGCATTCCTTCTGATGCAGGGGTACATCTTCTATCTCATCGTGTCCTTTCTCAACAATCCACAGACCCCGGCGATGACTCCGATGAGGCTTTTTTTTGGCGGTACGATCTTTTTCTGGCTCTTTCTGCTCTTCGTGGTGCCGGTCATCACGATGAGACTGATCGCTGAGGAGCGGCGGTCAGGAACGATCGAGGTGCTCCTCACCTCGCCGCTCACCGAGGCGCAGGTCGTGATCGGTAAATTCGTCGCCGCCATGGCCTTCTATGCCGCGCTGTGGTTGCCGACCGCTCTCTATGTGCTGATCCTCAGACAACACTCTGAGATCGACATCGGACCGGTTCTTTCCGGGTATTTGGGAGTGTTCCTGCTCGGTTTCTTCTTTCTCGCAGTCGGTACTTTCTGTTCGACCCTGACCAACAACCAGCTGATAGCGGCCATCATCGCCTTTGCCGCAATGGTGGCCCTCTTCTCGATCGGCCTTGTCGAGCAGTTGATGCTCTCCTCTTCGTTCATCAAATCGGCTCTCAGTCAGATGAACCTCTGGACCCAGATGGACGACTTCGCCAAGGGCATCGTCGACACGAGGCACGTGATCTATCAGTTGTCTGGGGGCGTGCTCTTCCTGTTTCTCGCCGCCAAGACGCTCGAAGTGAAGAAGTGGAGATAACGGTATGAGGCAACAGGCCATTCGTTACACGATTTCGGGCGTTGTCGCGGTGATTCTTGCGATCGCCCTGACCTTGATGGTGAACTGGCTTTCGGCCCGCCGCTTTGCGCGTGCCGACTGGACAACGACCCAGATCTACAGCCTTTCCGAGAAGACCGAGAATATTCTCGCCGGCCTTGATGATGAGATCAGCGTCGTGGTGTTTATGACCCCGCAGACCGCGATGTATGACCAGGTCCAAGAACTGCTCGAGCGCTACAAGGCTGCGTCAGACAAGGTCACGGTCGAGCACATCGATCCCGAGAGGGAACCTCTCAAAACCACCCAACTGGCCGAACAGTATGGGGTCCAGGTGGCGGATACCGTGGTCTTTATCTACGAAGATCGCACCAAGTACGTGACCTCCGACCAGATGGCGGAGATGGACTATTCGGGCGCGCAGTACGGCCAGGGGCCGACGATGCGTGCATTCAAGGGGGAGGAGCAGTTCACCTCCGCGATACTGTCGCTGGTGGCGCCCGATGTGCCGAAGATCTACTTCGTGACCGGACACGGCGAAGCGGCCTTGGCCGGCGCGGGTGGAGGCGCAGCCGATCGCAGTCTGCAGATTCTCGAGGAGGCCCTCAAACGCGAGAACATGGAGACCGCGGACACCACCCTGCTTTCGGGCGAGATCCCGGACGATGCCGATGTGCTCGCCATCATCGGACCGACCAGGGCCTACACCGAGGCCGAGGTCGATGCTCTCGGGGCCTACCTCGACCGAGGGGGCCGACTGCTGCTGGCCCTGGATCCGCTGATCGAACCGGCCGGCACCATGCGGCCGACCCGACTCGAAGCAATGCTCGCCGGGCGTGGAGTGGTTGTCCACGACGATCTGGTGGTGGACCCGTCGCGCCGGCTGCCCTTCTACGATCTTTCGGCGGTCTATCTCGAAGACTTCCCTTCCCACCCGGTGACCCAGGGCCTCGAAGGCTTTGCGGTGCTCTTCACCGTCTCCCGGTCGTTGGTGGCAGAGGGTGATGGCGCCACGGCGCTGGTCCAGACCTCCGCAGAGGGCTGGGGGGAGACCAACCTCGGCATGCTCTTGCGTGGTGAGCCGGTGGCCTTCGACGGCGCCGACAACCCTGGTCCGGCGGTCGTCGGCGTTGCTGTCGAAGATCTCGCGGTGGCTGGCGAAGGCGAGGAGACAGAGGCACTCGAATTCCGCCTGGTGGTCTTTGGTGATTCTGACTTTCTGACCGACCTCGACATCTCCAACGCCGGCAACGCGGTCCTTGCCGCCAATACCTTCAACTGGTTGACGGCGCGCGAGGACCTGGTGGGGATCCCGCCACGTGATGTGGAGCAGGTCAGTCTCTTCCTGTCCCAGCAACAGATGCGTAATCTGGCGCTTTTGGTGCTGTTGGGCATGCCCGGTGCCGCGATCATCGCCGGGATCCTCGTGTGGCGCCGAAGAAGGCACTAGCGCTTCGCGAATTAGGAGTTAGGAATTGGGAATTATGAATGCCGACCACCCACCCGTAAATTTGAGCCCTTTGGGACTGAGGCTGGGAATTCCTAATTCCTCATTCCTAATTCCTCATTCAAAAAGGTAAACATCGTGAAGAGTAAAAATCTGATCATTCTGGCGGTGGTGGTCATCGCAGTTGCCGCGTACATCTTGTTGTTTGAGCGGCACCGGCCGACCTCCGATGAGTCGGCGGCTGCCGCCGAAAAGGTCTTGCTGGATTTCGAGCGCGATGACGTCACGGGGATCGTGATCGAAAATGGCGCAGACCGGGTGCGGCTTGAAAAAGTAGGCGAGGAGTGGCGCCTTCGTGAGCCTCTGGATTTTCCGGCCGATGCCTCGGTAGTGAGTTCGACCCTCGGCTCGCTCGCCAACCTGACGGCTGATCGCCGGTTGGCGCCGGATGAGATCAACCCCGCCGACTACGGACTCGAACAGCCGGAGACCGTGGTCACGCTGAGGATGGCCGACGACAGTGAGCGCGTCATGGCTATTGGAGATGAGCTGCCGCTAGGGTCGAAGAGGGCGCTGCGTGTCGACGGCAGCGACGAGGTGACAATTGCGGCGAGCTGGTTCACCTCGGACCTCGAACGAAAGGTCGATGACTGGCGCTCTCGCGAGGTGGCCGAGATGCTCGAGAACGACGTCGCCTCGATCGACATCGAGTCCGGCCCTGACAGCATCCGCGCAGTTCGGCTCGAGGATCATTGGCAGCTCTTGCGGCCGCTCGAGGACCTTGGCGATGGCGACCATCTTGGGAGTTTGATCTCCGATCTGGCTTCGATGCGGATCGTCGAATTCCTCGATGACCTTGCGGACCCGTCGGAGCTTGGCCTCGATGTTCCTGAAAACGAGATCACCGTTTTTCGCGCTGACGGTGGGGAGCCACTGCGGCTCGACCTTGGTGCGACCCGTGACGGCGAAGGCGGCACCGAGGTTGCCTGTCGGCGCGGTGACGGCGAGTACTTCTGGGCGTCGGAGAGGGTGCTGACTCGACTCGCCAAGGCGCCGGTCTTGTGGCGCTCGAAGAAGGTAATGCCTTTTGAAACCTGGAACGTGGAGGAGCTCAGGGTTACGACTCCTGAGTCGTCGTCGTCCCTGGTCCTTGTCGACGGCTTCTGGCGGTTTGCCGACGACGTCGAGGCAAATATGACGAACGTCCAGGAGCGTCTTCGTGCGCTCGCCGAGCTCGAGGCCACCGACTACGATCTGATGGCGCCGCTGACCCGGGAGATGGGTACTGTCGAGGTCGTCTTCGAGGCGGAAGATGACAGCCAGGAGCGGTCGGCCCTCACCTTCAGTTTCTATGCTCCTCTCGAGGAGGGAGGACGGGCTATGGTGCAAGTGACGGGCCGTGGGGCGGTGATGGGAATCAAGGTCGAGGATGCGGAGGCCGTCCTCGACGATCTCGAGGGCCTTCGCCCGGAACCACCCGAAGTGGCCGTCACCGACGCCGAAAGTGAATAGCGGCTACAATCCAACTCGTAATGGTTGAATGGCGCCAGCAGTTCGATGATCTCCGCCAGCGCCGGCCCGGGTTGGCCGCGCGCGTCTGCCGGCGTCTGCTGAGGGACCTCCAGAAAAAGAAACTTGTCGATCTCGATGCTCTCGATGAGCTCGCAGCCGCACTCCAGGCAGGCCACAAACGGGCCCTCGACCCCAATCGGCCGAAGCCGCGGATGACCAACGGCTCCAAAGAGGAGCTCTACGCTCTGGCCCTCGAATATGCCGAACGTTACCTCGAACCGGAGGAGATCAGCGCTACCATCCTGCTGGTCGAAAAGAGGTTGCTAGTCCAGGACGGCGCGCGTCTCGCCGAGGACCCTGACACACCTCTCGAAGTCTTACGCGACAAGATCCACGAGTTCCTCAATTTCGCGCCGGGCGAGGCGGTGGCGCCACCGGAAGACGTCATCGGTACTCGCGCCGCCCTGGTACGTCGCTTTCTCACCGACCAACTCGACTTCATTGCGGTCGCCAAGCGCTACATTCGGGTGCTCGACTTCGGTGAAGTCCTCGACCACATCCTGCCCACCGAAAGCCGCTGTGGTCGCCTCGGCGGCAAGGCGGCGGGCCTGATCCTCGCGAACTCGATCCTGCAGGAGGCCAGGCGCGAGGGCCGGCTCGAGGCCGACCACAAGGTCCCGAACTCCTATTTCCTGCCGTCGAACGCCATCCTTGAGTTCATCGAGTACAACGAACTCGACGAGCTCATCAACGTCAAGTACAAGACCTCGGAGGAGGTGCGGGACGAGTACCCGCTGGTCGAGAGACTCTTCAAGAGCGGAGCTTTCCCGGAGACCATCCACAAGGGGCTCGAGGAGATGCTCTACCAGATCGGCGAGGTGCCGCTGGTCATCCGTTCCTCGAGCCTCCTCGAAGACCGCATCGGCCACGCCTTTTCAGGCAAGTACAAGAGCCTCTTCATCTCCAACAAGGGAACCCTCGAGATGCGTCTGGCTGCGCTCGAGGACGCCATCTCGGAGGTTTACGCCTCTCTCTTCCACACCGACCCGATCGAGTATCGCCGCGAGCGCGGTCTGATCGACTTCCAGGAACAGATGGGGATCCTCATCCAGGAGGTGGTGGGCCGCGAGGCGGGCGGCATGCTTTTCCCGGTCTTCGCCGGTGTCGCCTTTTCGCGCTGCGAGATGCGGTGGTCGCCGCGCATCCGCCACACCGATGGGATGGCGCGGCTGGTGCTCGGTCTCGGCACCCGCGCCGTCGATCGCACGGTTACCGACTACCCGGTACTGGTTGCACTCGAACAACCCGCCCTGCGCGCGGTCCAGCGTCCCGATGAGGTATATCGCTACTCGCAGCACGATGTCGACGTGATGGATCTGCGCGAGAGTCAGTTCGAGTCGCTGCCGCTGGCCGACTATATGCGGCGGGTCGGACGCGCGATCCCGAACATGAACCGCATCTTCTCGATTTTCCGCGACGACCAGATTCTGCCGATGGTCGGCATCCTCGCTCAGCTGGATCCCGAAGACCTGGTGGTGACCTTCGACGGCTTGCTGAAATCGCCCTTTCCGCGCGAGCTCAAGGCCATGCTCGATCTCCTCGAGGAGGGCCTTGGCGAACCTGTCGATGTCGAGTTCGCCCACGATGGCGATGCCTTCTACATGCTCCAGTGTCGTGCCCTCAGCCGCGGCGCCATGGCGAAGCGGGTGGAGCTGCCGACGGATGTCAACGAGGAACACCAGATCTTCTCAGCCAATCGCTACGTCCAGATGGGCCAGGCGCTCGACCTCGAGTACGTCGTGCTGGTCGACCCGCGGGACTACGAGGAGCTCCAGACGCGCGATGAGATGCTACGCGTTGCGCGCGCCGTCGGAGCGGTCAACAAGGCGCTGCCGCAGCGACGCTTCCTGCTCATGGGCCCGGGACGGTGGGGAAGCCGCGGAGATATCAGACTCGGTGTGCCGGTGACCTACGCCGACATATGCCACACCAGCATTCTGGTCGAGATCGCCCGCAAAAAAGGCTCGTATCTTCCTGACGTGAGCTTTGGCACCCACTTTTTCAATGACCTCGTGGAGTCCGGAATCCAGTACCTTCCGCTCTACCCCGACGACCCCGATGTGGTGTGGAACGACACCATCCTCAACGACTCCGCCAACTGTCTGGCCGAGGTGGCGCCGGACTTCGCCGACATGGAGCACGTGGTCAGGGTCATTCGGATCGCGGATGCCGCGGACGGCAAGCTCCTTCAGGTCGTCATGGACGCGGAAGCCGACAAAGCGCTCGGGTTTTTGGCACAACCCGAGCACTAATTTTGAATTCTAAATTTTGAATTTTGAGTTTCCGTTCGACCTCCACCGTTTCGCGGGGGGTGGGCCGCTATAAAAAATTCATAATTCAAAATTCATAATTTGCGATGCTACGCTTCCCTCACCCACCTCACGAGGTCCTTGAACTTCGGCTTCGAGCCGTGCATCAGGATCCCGACCCGGTAGATCTTTGCCACGATCCAGGTGCAGAAGAGGATCGCCCCCAGCATCAGTACCACCGACGCCGCGAGCTGAATCGGCGGTACCTGGGTCAGGGTCATGCGCAGGAACATCAGCATCGGTGTAAAGAACGGAATCAACGACAGCACAACCGACAGCGTGCCGTCGGGCTGATTGAGGATCTGCATCATCAGCACCAGCGGCACGATCAGAAACATGGTCACCACGCCCTGGAAGTTCTGCGCCTCCTGCTCGGTATCGAAGGCGGCGCCGATGCCGGCGTAGAGCGTCCCGTAGAGCAGGAAGCCGAGGACGAAGTAGACAACGAAGAAAGAACAGAAGCTGGGCCGGGATCCGCGGCAGCTCCATGCCGCTGATGCCGAGTGCCGCGACTGCGCCGGGGGCCGAGATCGCCGCCATCAAGCGCCGCCCAGATCAGGAACTGGGTGAGACCAACCGCTCCGATACCGAGGATCTTGCCGAGCATCAGCTCGAATGGCTTGACGGTCGAAATTATCACTTCGACAACGTGCGAGCTCTTTTCTTCGAGGACGCCGCGCATGACGTAGATGCCGTACATCAGCACCGTCATATAGATGATCATCATGAAGACGTAGGCGAGCATGAAGGTCTGGCCCTGGTCAGAGGTCTCCTCGCCGCCCTTGCCGAGCTTGAGGGTGTTGAGCCCGACCCGGCGGGTGAGCTCGCGCACCGCCTCGGGGTCGAGGCCGGCGTCGGTCAGCCGGTCGGCAACCATGACGTTGTTGACCGATCGTTCAATGACGGTTAACAGCTTGAAAGCGGCCACATTGGGCGCCACGTAGTCGGGCTGGCCCTCGTCGGGCATCGACGCGGGGATGACCAGGAGGCCGTCGAATTCTTTATTTTGGACTTCGTTCTTGAGCCTTTCACGGGTTGCTTCGACGTTGGGTCCTGGTTCCTGTGAATGGAGCGTCACGCTGAGCTTCTCGTCGTCCCCGGAGAGCAGGCGACCCACCTCATCCTGGACCGGATCGAAGAAGCGTCCCGAGAGATCGAGCACCGCGACCGAGAACTCGCCGCCGCCACGGGCCGCGAGCCAGGCGGGGACGATCATCACCGCACCGAGGAAGATCGGCACCAGAATGGTCGAGATCCAGAAGGCCTTGGTGCGGACGCGTTCGAGATACTCGCGACGGATGACTGCGAGGATGCGGTTAATCATGAGCTTTGTCCTCTTCAACTGCGCGGATGAAGATGTTTTCGAGATCGGGTGTGAAGCGCGTAAAGCTCTCTACCTCGACTGCGGTCGACAAGTGCCCGCAGAAGGTCTCTGGCCTCCCGGCCGTCTTCGAGCTCGAGCAGCCGCTCGTCGCCGAGCGGGTGGACCGAGGTCACCCCGGGAAGGGCGGCGAGCTCGTTCTCTGGAAGATCCGATTGAACCCGCCAGGTATTGCCACCGTAATCCTCGCGGATGCTCTCGAGCGAGCCGAGGAGGATCGGCCGCGCCCGGTTGATGAGGCAGATGTCGGAGCACAGCTCGTCGACCTGTGGCAGGACGTGGGTCGAGAGAACGATGGTCACGCCCTCTGATGCCATTTCCTGCAGCAGGTCCTTGAGTGCGCGGGTGTTGATCGGGTCGAGGCCTGAGAAGGGTTCGTCGAGTATCAGCAACGGAGGCCGGTGGAGGATGGTGCCGATGAACTGGATCTTCTGTTGCATCCCCTTCGACAGATCTTCGACCTTGTGGGTTCCCCACTCGTCAAGCTCGAAACGCTCGAGCCACGCCGCTGCGCGCTTCTTCGCCTCGCCCGGACGGATGCCGCGGATGGTCCCCAGGTAGACCAGGTGCTCGAGCACCTTCATCTTCTTGTAGAGGCCGCGCTCTTCGGGCAGGTAGCCGATGATCCGCCGCCGGTCGTCATCCACTGGCTGGCCGTCGAGCAGCACGCGTGCCGCTGTCGGAGGCGATGATCCGCATGACCATCCTGATTGTGGTTGTCTTGCCGGCCCCGTTCGGGCCCAGAAGCCCGAAGACCGACCCGCGCGGGACCGAGAAGCTGATGTCGTCGACCGCCACATGGTCCCCGTATCGCTTGCACAGATTTTGAATATCCAGAATCGCGTCCACTCTGCCTCCTTGTCGAGCGTCGGAGCATACTACGCGCCAGCCAGTCCGTTGTTCCACCCGCCCGTCGCCGTCCTGCGCCCAACTAACGGTTGAACCACCAAGACACCAAGACCACCAAGAAGACACCTCGTAGAGTGGCGGACTTCAGCTCCCTCGCGTTTGAATTGGCCCTGTTGCCAGGAATTCTCTGCCTCATCACAAACAGTTCGCCCGGTTCCCAGGTGCCAACTCGCCAAAACGTCACTCGGTTTCTGATGACTCAACAATCCATTGGTGTTCTTCCTGGTGCCCTAGCGTCGAATTATGTGGGTGGTTCGAAATTCCGAATTCCGAACTCCGACTTCCGAATTCTCTTCTGGGCTTGCGCTGAAAACCCCCTTGTGGCAGAATGCCCTCCCTTGGCTGCGCCGATAGCTCAATTGGATAGAGCATCTGGCTACGGACCAGAAGGTTGGGGGTTCGAGTCCCTTTCGGCGCGCCACCTTCTTCACCATCCAAACCATCTTGAATCGTTGCACTGGCTTTTGCGCGTTGCTCACGGCCTTTGGCCGCAGCGTCTCGTCGGAGGCAGCCAATGAGCGGCGCCCTCCCTTCACATCCCTGCTCGGGCGTGTCAACATGACTTTGCAATGCTCTGCCCACAATGCAGCTCCGAAGCGCCCGATGGCGGTAGATACTGTCCATCGTGCGGGGAGGCTCTCAACGTCACCACTTCGGTACTCACCGAAAGCGGTCCGTACGTCGCATCTCCGGGTGGCGGATCCAGCCCGGCCGCTGAGCCGACCCGATTCATTCCGGGCACGATCATCGATGGTCGGTATCGCGTGGTTGGGCTGCTCGGCCGCGGCGGGATGGGCGAGGTCTACCGCGCGGATGATCTCAAGCTCGGGCATCCGGTGGCTCTCAAGTTCCTGCCGCTGGATGTGGATCGGGATCGCGACCGGCTCGAGCGATTTCTCAATGAGGTACGCAGTGCGCTCAAGGTGACCCACGCCAACGTCTGCCGCGTTCACGACATCGGCGAGATCGACGACCAGCACTACCTCTCCATGGAATATGTGGATGGGGAGGATCTGGGGTCTCTGCTGCGCCGAATCGGAAGGCTGCCCGGAGACAAGGCGGTGCAGATCGCGCGGCAGATCTGCGCCGGCCTCGCGGCCGCACACGATCAGGGCATTCTCCACCGGGATCTCAAGCCCGCCAACGTGATGATCGACGGCCGCGGCAGGGCGAAGATCACCGATTTCGGCCTGGCGGGGCTCGCGGATACAATTGTCGGTGACGAGATCCGGGCCGGAACGCCGCTCTACATGGCGCCCGAACAGAGCGAAGGTCAAGAGGTTTCCGTTTACAGCGACATCTACTCTTTAGGTCTGGTCCTCTACGAACTCTTCACCGGACACCGGGCGTTCGAAGCGACGACACTGGCCGAACTCAAGAAGCTGCGCGAAGAGTCGACGCCTACCAGCCCGTCCCACCACGTGCACGACCTCGATCCCATCGTCGAGCGCACGATTCTTCGTTGTCTCGAAACGGATCCACTCGGGCGCCCGAGCTCGGCCCTCGCCGTGGCTGCGGCCCTCCCGGGCGGCGACCCACTCGCGGCGGCGCTCGAGGCAGGCGAGACGCCCTCGCCGGAAATGGTCGCGGACGCGGGCAAGAGCGGCGGCTTGCGGCCCGCAATCGGCGTGGCCCTGCTCGCCTTCGTGATCGTGGGTCTCTTCGCCATTGCCGCCATCAGGGATCGGTACGCCGTGGAGGGATTGGTCGCGCTCCTGAAGCCTCCCGAGGCGCTGGTGGTGGAAGCGCGAGAGATCCTCGAGCTTGCCGGACACGGCGGTGCCTCGACGGACAGCGCATACGGTTTTTTCTATGACGAAGACTACTTCGATTTCGTGGAGGCGCAGGAGCCGTCCCCCACCCAATGGGATGGCCTCTCCACCGTCCGTCCAGCTCCAATCCAGTTCTGGTACCGGGAGAGCCCGGAGCATCTCGTCGCGTCCGACCTCTTCTCCAGCGACGAGTTTCGATTCGTCTCGCCATCCGATCCGCCGTGGACGGTGGAGGCGATGTCCGGTGTGTGGTTGGATCCCGCGGGGAGGCTGCTCCGCCTGAAGGCTGTGCCGCCGTTGTTCTCCGCGACTGATTCTGTCGCCGGACCCGTTGACTGGTCGCCCTTGTTTGAAGCGGCCGGCTTCGATGCAGCGAGGTTTACTCCGACAACCCCGAGAAGAAACCCTCTGATCACCTGCGACGAGCGGCTGGCGTGGGAGGGCGCCGATCTCGAGACCGGGCCGATCCGCGTCGAGGCCTGCTCCTTCGCCGGCCGGCCCGCCCACTTCGAGGTTGTCCCGAAATGGCGCTGGGACAGCTCCAGCGCCACCCAATCGCCCTCGTCCTTTTGGAATGCCATTTTCTTCTCCACGCTGCTGTTCGCGATGGTCGTGGGTGGCACCGTGCTTGCTCGCCGTAATCTGCGGCTCGGTCGAGGTGACCGGCGTGGCGCCCTGCGGGTTGCCTCCTTCGTCTTCTGTCTCTCGGCTTTGGCCTGGGTACTGCAGGCCCATCATGTGCCGTCGTTCTCCGAACTCGGCCTCATCTCCGACTTTTTCGGTTATGGCCTGGTGGTGGCCGGGCTCGTGTGGTTGGTCTACATCGCCCTCGAGCCCTTCGCTCGCCGCCTGTGGCCGAAAGGCCTCATCTCCTGGAGCCGGCTGCTCTCGGGCCGCCTCCTGGATCCTCTGGTCGGAAGGGACATGCTGATCGGCGCCGCCGCGGGTGTCTTCACCCAGTGCTGGTGGGGTGTCTACAGGCTGCTCATCGACCACCTCTCACTGCCGGTGCAACAGCCGACGGCTACATCGCTGCTTGCTCTTTCCGGCGTGGGAGAAACCATCGGCAACTACTGCGAGCTCTTCGCGATGTCGCTCTACATGCCGGTCGGATGGCTCTTCATGGTACTGCTGCTGCGGGTCCTGCTGCGGCGCCAGTGGATCGCAGTGCTCGTGATCATGGTCTTTGCGGTAGGGACCTCAATTCCGGGTACGACCAACCCGATGATCTTCGGTCTGTTCATGCTGGTCGCATTCTCCGTGTTCATCTTCGTGCTGCTCAGGTTCGGGTTGCTGGCCCCGGTGTTCTGGGCCATCTACATGTACATCGCCAGTTTCGTGCCGTTAACCCTTGGCCGAGCAGCATGGTTCGCCGGAAGGTCGTGGTTCACCCTGCTGCTCTTCGCCGCGATCGCGGGCTATGGATTCTGGATTTCGCTGGCCGGTCGGCCGCTGATGAAATCGCATGTGCTCGAGAACTGACAGCGTTTGGGTGCCAGATATCACTCTTGACCTCAAACGGTGCTTGGTACTCACTTAAACCGGTGCGGGCTCTGGTTCGTCGAGTCGCGCCAGCGCCCAGAAGGTCCTCCAGGCTCCGTCGGCCTCTTTCCTTCCTATCCACAGCCCCTTACCCGGTAGGGTGATGACCTCCTGGCCCGGCTTCTGAATGGTGATCGTAAAACTCTCGCGAATGAAGACATGGTCTCCTGCGAAAGAACAGTCGTAGGAGTGGTCGGAGATCCGGGCGTTCATGGCCTCCGACGACTGCCGATAGAACTCCTCCAGCGCCGCCCGACCCCGGATCTCGGGTCCCATTGGGGGTTGGTGCACCGCGCTAAGGGCCGCGCCTTTCACCGGTGCGCGGAGCTGTCCCTCCATGGCAGTCCTCCCTCGTTCAGATCAAACCGTTGGTGACCTCGGTCGGTCCCGGAAGCACGTCGAAATCCGTGGATGTGACGCCGTCGAGATTCGGATGGGTGGCCACCGAGTTGAACAAGTCTGTCTTGGCGAAATCCTCCATCGCCTGTTTGTCCCTCCAAATGTAGACTCCGCCGTAGGTGCGGGTTTGCGAGTTCGCCAGCCAGATTTTCTGAACGAGGCCCGGCACATCGGCGTAGCTCGGAGCGAGGTTGTCGCAAAGCCCCGCGTAATCCTCCTCGCTCACATCCTTCAAGCGAAAATTGATGATCTGGACATGCATCTCTACCTCCCTGGTAAGAAAGTCAATGATCGATCTGAGGTGGTGACTCAATACGAGAAGGTATGCCTTGCAGAGCGATTCGTCCACGGGGATCCCCGGAGACGGACGGGTTTCAAAAACCCGAAATCTGCCTCAAGGTTGGTGAGACGTCCCGACCCTCCCCCGGGCACGTCGCGGTGCGATCGGACGTGGGTTCCGCGTACAACCGAGACGAGCCAGCGCGATCAGTTCCTTCCCCACGGATTAATTGAGACAGAGTTTCTGTTTTAAGATACAATACTGTTCAGCATGCGCGGCTGAACACACTTTTGAGGGATAAACGGTCGGAGGAGCGGGGGAATGATCGGACAGACTCTATCCAGGTACAAGATTACCGGCATGCTCGGTGAGGGCGGCATGGGCGTGGTCTACCGGGCGGAGGACCCGGAGCTCGACCGCGAGGTGGCGCTCAAGCTGCTGCCGGCCGAGATGGCAGACAATCCGAAGAGGCTCGAGCGTTTCCGTCGCGAGGCCAAGGCAGTGGCTGCTATCAACCACCCAAACATCGTGACCATCCACTCGATCGAGTCGGTTGAGACAACCCACTTCCTGACCATGGAGCTGGTCGAAGGCGAGAGCCTCGACCACCTGATCCCACCCGGCGGGATGCCGTTGGCCAAGGTCTTCGAAATTGCAGTTCCCCTCGCCGATGCGCTGTCATCCGCTCACGAGCAAGGAATCGTCCACCGTGATCTCAAGCCCGCCAACGTGATGGTCACCGGCGAAAACCGGATCAAGGTCCTGGATTTCGGACTCGCCAAGCTGGTTGAGGACCCTGATGGGGAAGAGGGCGACGCCGCCCTTACCGCAGTTCCGACCGAGCTCACCGCCGAGGGAATGGTGATGGGCACCGCCCCATACATGTCGCCTGAGCAGGTCGAGGGCCGGACGATGGACCACCGGACCGACATCTTTTCTCTCGGCATCGTGCTCTACGAGATGGCGACCGGCAAGCGGCCGTTTGCCGGTGACACCTCGGCGGCGCTGATTTCGAGCATCCTGCGCGACTCGCCGCCAACCGTGACCGAGATCAACGAGTCATTGCCGCGCCACCTTGCGAGGATCATCCAGCACTGCCTGGAGAAGGATCCCGAAGCGCGCTATCAGTCAGCCAAGGACGTCCGTAACGAACTCAAGAGCTTGCGCCGCGAGGTCGATTCCGGGATGGTCGCGACTGGCAGCGGCGCGACGGCCATTTCTGACGCCCCGAAGTCAAAGGGGGCACGGAAATACGGACTGTGGGCCGCCGCCGGTTTCGCTGCGATCGCGATCCTCGCCGTTGGCTGGTGGTTGGGGGGCGGCGCCGACAGGATGCCTGCGGCAGCGGACGTGAGAACCGGTGGCCTCAGCGCGGATGTCGCAGCCGCAGCTCGGAGCGACAGGCCGTCGGTGGCGGTGTTGCCATTCGCGAACTTGAGCGCCGACCCCGGCAACGAATACTTCACCGACGGCCTGACCGAGGAGCTGATTGGTGCCCTCGCCAATGTCGAGGGCCTTCGCATCCCGGCGCGGACTTCGGTCTACGCGCTCAAGGAGACGAACCTCGATATCCAGGAGATCGGCCAGCGTCTGGGGGTCGACAATATTCTCGAGGGCAGTGTCCGCAAGGCGGGCGATCAGCTCCGCATCAGCGTCCAGCTGATCAAGGTATCCGACGGCTTCAACTTGTGGTCGGAAACCTATGACCGTCAGTTCGAAGATGTCTTCGTCATTCAGGGCGAAATCGCCGGCAACATCGTCGAGGCCCTGCAGCTGACTCTGAGCCCGGTCGAAAAACAGGCGCTACGCTCCGAGCGGACGACTGACTTCAAAGCCTATGAGTACTACCTGCGCGGCCGCGGCCACTATCGTCGCCGAACCCGTACGGATTTCGAATCGGCGCGGGAAATGTTTTCCAAAGCGATTGAAATCGATTCCGGCTACGCGCTGGCGTGGGCGGGTTTGGCCGATACCTACACCGAGTTCTGGCGGAATTATGAGAGCACGGAAGAAAACCTGAAGCAGGCAGAAGAGACAAGCCGCGAGGCGGTCGAGCTCGATCCCAACCTCGCCGAGGCACACGCTGCGCGAGGGTTTGCCCTCGGCCAGCGTCAGCTCTACGACGAAGCTGCCGCTGAATTTCGGCGCGCGATGGAGCTCAACCCCCGCCTCTTCGAGGCCTACTATTACTACGGCACCGTCGCCTTTGCGGCGGGCAGGCTCGAGACCGCTGCGGAGATGTTCGAAAAGGCGACTGAAGCAGCGCCGGACGAGATCAGAGCCCTGCAACTCCTGCCCCAGATCTATACTCGACTCGGCCGAGAAGCCGCGGCGGCGGCCGCCAACCGGCAGCGGGTGGAAGTCGTCGAACGGCGGCTCGAGTTCAACCCGGACGACGTGCCGATGCTGCTCGATGGTGCGAGCGCCCTGGCCGCTCTGGGTGAGCGCCAGCGCAGCCTGGAGTGGGCGTCGCGGATTCTCGACAAAGCCGGCAACGATGCCCTGGTTCTCTACAATCTCGCCTGTCTTTACTCGCTGGCAGGTGAGGTGACTTCGGCCCTCGAGTCGCTCGAGAAGTCTTACGACGCAGGTTTGGCTGATCCGGAGTGGATGCGGCAGGACTCGGACCTCGACAATATCCGCACGCATGCTCGCTACAAGGAGCTGGTGAAACGTATGGAAGCCGGCGCCTGATCTGCTAGCCTCACGAGGGATTCAGATGATCGGCCGCACGCTCCTCCACTACGAGATCCTCGAAAAGCTCGGCGAGGGCGGGATGGGCGAGGTGTGGCTGGCCCGCGACACCAGACTCGATCGCGAGGTTGCGATCAAGGTGCTGTCGCCGGAAGTCGCTGCCGACCCCGAACGGCTCGAACGATTTCGCCGTGAGGCGAAGGCGGTGGCGGCCCTCAACCACCCCAACATCGTCACCATCCACTCGGTCGAGGAGGAGAACGACGTTCCCATTTTTCACGATGGAGTACGTGGAGGGAGAAACGCTTTCTCGAATCATTCCCAGGGAGGGGCTCGATCCAAAGCGCTTCCTCGATCTCGCCATCCCCATCGCCGATGCGGTCAGCGCGGCCCATGAAAGTGGCATCACCCACCGCGATCTCAAGCCCGGTAACATCATGGTTTCGGGCCGTGGACAGCTCAAGGTCCTCGATTTCGGACTCGCCAAGGTTTCCCGCGAGGAGAAAAAAGAAGTCCATTCGGAGTCCCACCTCGAAACCGAGTTCCTGACCACTGAAGGACAGGTCCTCGGTACCACGCCCTACATGTCCCCGGAGCAGCTCAAAGGCAAGCCGGTGGATCAACGATCCGACATCTTCTCGCTGGGTACGATCCTCTACGCGATGGCCACCGGCAAGCACCCGTTTCTTGCCGACAGCTCGGCCGAGGTGATCTCGTCCATCCTCAGCCACCACCCTCCCGAAGTGAGCGAGATCAAGGAAGAGTTGCCCGGATATCTCAGTAGCGTCATCAGACGTTGTCTGGAAAAGGATCCCGAGGATCGTTACCAATCGGCACGTTGGCTCGAGGACGACCTTGTCAAGCTCCGTGATGGCATCGACAGCGGCAGCTGGCCGCAGACAGTTGTCATTTCCGACACGGCGAAGGCCAAGCGGCGGGCCATCCGCGTTCCGCGGTGGGCACTTGCCCTGGTTGCACTCGCAGCCGTCGTCGTTGCCGGTGCGATGGTGATTTCTAAGGTCGGTTCGAAACCGGTGGCGCCGCTGCGGACGCTGGCGGTGATGCCTTTCGCCAACCTCACAGGAGATGCTGAGTTCGACCAGCTCGCGGAGGGAGTGTCTGCGGGTCTCGCGAACCGGCTGCGGGAGAAACAGGGCCTTCAGGTGATGGGTAGATCGGAAGCGTGGAGCATTCGAGACCGCAGCCCCGGTGAACTGGCGGGCGAGCTCGGCGTAGGTTCGGTTGTCGATGGTGAGATCCTCAAGGAGGGGAGCCGGCTCGAGACCACAGTGAGTTTGACCGACACCGCAACCGGGATGGTGCTGTGGTCCCACAGCTATTCGGCGCAGGGCGGTGATGTCTACGGCTTGCAGCGGATCATGGTTGGAGACCTGGCGACGTTCCTATCGATTCCGCTCTCAGAAGATGATCGTTGGCGGCTTGCTCGCGACCCTCAGGGCGCTGATCAGGCGCTCGATTTCTATGTCACTGGGCGAGGCTTTCTCGACCGCGTCGATGACCTCCGCGGACCGGATGCCGCTGCCGAAAATTTCCGCCAGGCACTGCGCCTCGACCCGAACTTCGCTCTCGCCCACGTGGGTCTGAGCGAGGCGCTGTGGGAGATCTCTCTGAGAGACGTCGATCGAGCGGCGCTCGAAGAAGCCGAGGATCACGCCGAAACGGCGCGCGAGATCGCCCCCGAGATGCCGGAGGCACGACTCGCGCTGGCTCGCATCTATCGCACCACGGGACGGCAAGATGCGGCCCTGACAGAGGTCGAGGCCGCGCTCGCCGACCACCCGCGGGCGGACGAAGTACAGCGGGAGCTCGGGAGGAGTTACGAGAGGGCGGGGGATCTCGAGGCGGCGGAACGATCGCTGCGTGCCGCCACCTCGCTGCGGCCGGATGACTGGATCAACTGGAATGTGCTCGGCAATTTCCTCGCCGACAGCGGCAAGTACGAAGAGGCGGGTGACGCCTACCGGCAGGCGGCGGAGGTGGCCCCCCCGGACATTTCCATGCCCCGGGAGAAGCTCGCCACTTATGGTCTACAAACGGGCGAGATCGATGCCGCAATCGAAATCTACGAGAGCCTTCCGAAACCGATCCGCAGCCCGCGTCTGGCATCGAATCTCGCGACCGCCTACTTTTTCTCCGACCACCCCGAACGATGGGAACGAGCCGAAGAAAATTATCTGCTCGCGGTGCGGCTGAACCCGCAGGACCCCATGTACCAGGCAAACCTCGGCGATCTCTATCAGCGTCTGAACCAAGCCGAAGAGGCTCTTGAGAGATACCAGTTGGCGTGTGACCTGCTCGAGATGCAGGTGGCGGATGACCCTGACGACCCACAGCTCCTGTCGGACCTGGCTTTTTACTCGGCAAAGGCAAACAACTGTGGTCGGACGATGACAATGGTCCCACGGCTCGAGGAGCTGCTCCCGGACACCGGCCCCAGCGCCCACATGCTGGCTTACATCTATGCGCTCTGCGGTGAGAGCGGTGCTGCTATCGAGGCGCTCACCAGGGCCATCGCGCTCGGCGAGTCGACCGAGCTGATTCGCCAGGAGGACGAATTTCGCTCCCTCCGCGGGCGATCTGATTTTCAGGCCCTCGTGGGAGATGCTCGCTAGCCCGAAAATCTCCGGTCGCAGCAGGAAGTTGAAGAGATGTGCGGGTCAGTCTGGTTCAGTCTTTCCAGATAATGCGCGCATCGAAGGTCGCGATTTTTTGCGCTTTGCCGCCGTCGGTACAGGCATAGGCGGTGATCGAGTACGGCCACTCGGCCCCAGGAGAGTCCGGCTTCATTTCGGGTGGAACTTCAACTCGTTTCCCTCCGCATTCGATGTCGACATCGCCGAAGTAATCCGCCGTGGCCCCTTTCTTGGATGGATCGTAACGAAACTCCCAGAAGACTTCGGAGTACGACGTCCTGTTCTTGATCATAAACCAACGGATCTTTTGCGCTTTGCCCGCCTCGTTCCGCCAGATTTTGGCGTCTCGTGGATTGCCCATGACTCTGGCGACGCCGGTGACCCCCTGTTCGAGGTAGAGCCTGATGACCTTTGTGTCGCCAGCGTTTGCTGAGCCCGCCAAGGCACCGCTGAGGGCGACCGCGACAATGGTGAAGACGAGGGAGTAGGTAACGACGAAACGACGACTTCCGTGCATTTCAACCTCCACGGTTTCGCTGCGAGCTGACGGTGCAGTCAGCTTCGCTCATTTCTGGCTTCGGTTTTGAGCCTATCGGCTCTCAATAAGTCGGTCAAGGCCCGCGGTCCACCCAGTAATCAGTTTCACCCTCCCACCCAGTAACCGGTGACCAGTGACCAGTTATGAGTACGGCGATCACGATCAGTTGTTGAACGGGTGATAGGGGCCGGGTGCCGTTTCCTGAATACTTGCTTCAGCAACAGCTAGACGTTCAAGAAGAACTCCACCACGTCGCCGTCACAGATCTCGTGATCGCGGCCAACGGCTCGGACGTGGCCACAGCAGACTCGGGTCTCAGCTGTCGGTGGCCGCTTCGCTGAAGGTTCTCCCGTAGCAGCCGTTCCCGGGTTCGAGCTTCAAGCACTCGCGTAGCTTCGCCGCCTTCATGATCGACCGTTCGTGAATCTGTGCGATGGAGTGGACGCGGCGCAGGAGATCAGCGTTGGCAGCGAGTTGGCTCCGTCCGGAGTCGAACCAGATGTTGTCCTCGAGGCCGATCCGCACGCCGCCGCCGAGGGCGATAGCTATGGCGTTCATCGGTAGCTGCGCCGCGCTGAGACCGGCGACGCTCCAAAGCGTATTTACAGGCAGATCGCGGATCATTGTGCCAAGGTGAAGGGGATCCGGCTGCGCCGAGGCAATGTTTCCGAGCAGAAGATTGCAGTAGTGAGGCGCCTCGATCAGGCCCTTTCGCTCGAGGTACTTGGCGTAATTCACCATGCCCAGGTCGAATGCCTCGAGCTCCGCCACGATCCCCCGGCGCCTCATCTCCCGCGCAAGAGCCACCACCATCTCCGGGTCGTTCAAGCTCGCGTGCTGGACAAAGTTGAGAGAGGACAGCGTCAGGCTTCCCATGTCGGGTTTGAGATCCCCGGTGAGCTGCAGTGGTTCCGCTCGTTTTTCGAATTCCTTGAAGTTCCGCCCGCTGAGCGAGACGCAAACGACGAGATCTGTGGAGAACGAGCGGATACCCTCGATGATCGATGCATAAACCTCGGCGCGATATGTTGGGACTCCAGTTTCCTCGTCGCGGGCATGGAGATGGACCATAGTGATGCCGATATCGAATGCCCGGTGTACTTCTTCCACTATTTCGCTGACGCTGACCGGGACGTGGGGGGTCATTTCTTTTGTCGGGATCATTCCTGTGGGTGTGAAGTTGACGATGAGGTCCATATTCATCCTCTCGGCCAAATTTAGACGGACAGTGTACCCCCTCCCCACGGCGGTGGTAATCTCTGGCAATCGAAAGAAACGATCTCGATCCGTGCATCGTGCGGTACCAGGTTCTGGGCCAGAGCAACCACGCTGTCGCCATCCTGCTCGACCTCCTCAAGCAGATACACGACGGGCCAATTGCCGTGGATATCGTCAGCAACATCCGTTCCGAAGAGAACGACTCCCTGGTCTATGGATACGAGACGGAAGGCATAACGACCCGTGAGATTTGGCATGAAGACTGGCAGCAGGACTCCGGGGCCAGGCTCCTCATCGGATCGATCGGCCGCTCCAGGGAGCTCATTTACCGGTTTTTTCGGGAGCGATCCGGGGTCGAGACGGAGAGCTACGACAATGCCATCCACCCTCGGGCGTGTATGCCAGTCGAGGTGGATCTCGGGCACGGAGTCCACATAGGCCCCGGTGCGACCATTGCCCCTCACGCCCAGATAGGTGACTTTGTGGTGGTCAACCGTAGCGCGAGCGTCGGGCATCACACCGTGCTCGAGGATTTCGTGACCCTGAACCCGGGTTCTCACGTGGCGGGGATCTGCCGGCTCGAACACGGGGTGACGATCGGAGCCGGCGCAACGGTTGTCGACAGCGTCACGATCGGCCGCAACAGCGTCATTGGGGCCGGTTCGGTGGTAACCAGGGACATCCCATCGGATGTGGTGGCCTATGGAGTGCCCGCGAAGGTTGTAAGGGAGAAATAACCGCTGTGGACTTTGAGAGACCCCACCTGATCGAGTTGCCTTCGTTCGGAGACGCCTCCACCGGGATCCTCACGGTGGCGGATCTGCAGAGAGATATTCCATTCGATGTGAGGAGGGTGTTCTGGACCTACGGCACGCCGCCCAACGTGACCCGGGGCCGCCACGCCCATTTTCGGACCGAGACAGTTCTCCTGGCGGTCAGCGGCAGGATCGTCGTCTCGACGGAGCTCCCGGGCGGCGAACTCGAGGAGTTCATTCTCGACAGCCCGGACCGGGGCCTCTACCTGCCACCCCTGTGCTGGCACACCATGAGGTACACGGATTCGGCGGTGCAGGTTGCATTCGAGTCGAATGACTACATCAACGAGGACTACATTCGCAGCCTCGACGATTTCCGCGCGATGGGGGACCCTTCGGTCAGGGAGAGGGATTGAAAAGTCAGGCCGATTCCTCGATCCGGGCAAGGCTAAAACGGCTGCCACACTTCTCGGCGGTCGGCGCGATCGTCACCATTGTTGCCACCGGGACCAACATCGTCCTACTGAAATACGTCCACACTCCCTTGATCCTGACCTGGGTCTGCGTCTACGCAGTCGCGATCAATCTGTCGTACTTTCTGAACAGCATCTTCACCTTCCAAAGTGCATTGTCGTTCAAGAGAATGGTCCTTTACTACGGCATCTACCTCTCTTCGATGAGCATAGGGGTGGTGCTGCTCAAATTCTATCGGTCTGTTCTGACCTGGGAGAACTGGATCCTGCCGCTTCTGGTCCTCCCAGTCACTGCGGCGTGGAACTTCTGCCTGTCGTCGGTCTTTTTGAAACGGAGAGAGAGCTGATGCCCGCTGAAGTACCGCAAGCAACCCAAGGGTCCTCTGGACTCCTGTCGATCGTCCTCCTCTCGTTTCAGAGCGAGGACCGGTTGCGCACCGCTGTCAACGAGATCTTGCATTCGATGGAGGCCGAGCGGATACCGTTCGAACTCATCATCATGGACGATGGATCCACCGATCGGTCCTTCGAGCTGGCAAGGCAGCTCGCCGGAAACGATGAGCGGATCCGCCCTTTCCGGCTGAGCAGGAACTTCAGCAGCCCGTACTCACAATTTGCCGGCCTGTCGGTCGCTCGGGGGGCCTGCGTCGCATCGGTGCCGGACGACCAGCAGTGCCCGATGAGCGTCATCGTCGAGATGTACCGATTGTGGGAACAGGGGAACAAGGTCGTTGTTGCCCATCGCCAGACCAGAGATGACGGTCGAGTCAGCGACTTTTTCTCGAATCTTTACTGGGGCATCATGAACCAGTTTGCGGATGTGAATTTCCCGCCGGGTGGGTCCGATCGTTTCCTTGCCGATCGGGAGGTCGTCGACATCCTCAATTCGAAAATTCACGCGATCAACACGACCCCGGTGCTCGAGGTCTTGCGGCTGGGGTTTTCGCCTGCCTTCGTCCCCTACGACCGTCCTGGAAGACCCGGTCCCTCGCGGTGGACCCTGCGCAAGAAGGTCCGGATGGCAGCCGCGACATTCTTTGGGTCGTCCTCCTATCCGCTGCGGTTGATCACTGTGCTCGGACTGGGGGTCTTTGTCGCCTGCTTTTTCCTGATTTTCCTCATCATCTGGGCGAGGATCTACGCAGACTCCCGACTCTTTGGCCTGTCGGTCCACGGTTGGGCCACGAGTATGGTGGTGATGACGATGTTCAACGGTCTGATCCTCCTGAGCATAGGAATCGTCGCGGAGTACATCTGGAGAATCCACGAGGAGGTCAAGGGCCGGCCGGGGTTCGTCATCCGCGAAGCCGTGGAAAACGACCCTCCGAGCGACGATCCGGAGACCGGCGCCTCGTGACGCGGATACCGTTCCTTTCATTGGATGAACTCCACGAGCGGTTGAAGGGTGAGATCACCAGTTACTTCGAGGCCTTCTACGATTCGAGGAGCTTCATCCTCGGGAAGGAAGTCGGAAGATTCGAAGAGGCGTACGCTCGCTTCAGTGGAACCCGATACTGCATCGGTGTGGCGAATGGGTTCGATGCCGTGTACCTGGCCCTGGAGGCCCTGGGCATCAGCGAGGGCGACGAGGTCATCGTGCCTTCGAATACTTACGTCGCCACCTGGCTCGCGGTATCCCGCACCGGTGCCAAAGTGATTCCGGTGGAGCCTGATCCGCGCACCTTCAATATCGGGCCCGCCGCCATCGAGGAGGCCGTCACTCCACGTACCAGGGCCGTTGTTCCGGTGCATATCTTCGGCCAGGCATGCGATATGGACGCCACTGTCGAAGTTGCAGATCGGCACGGCCTCTTCGTCGTCGAGGACAACGCGCAGGCCCAAGGGGCCGAGTGCCGGGGCAGGCCGACGGGGAGCTTCGGCCGCATCAACGCCACCAGCTTCTACCCCTCGAAGATCCTCGGGGCATTGGGCGATGCCGGCGCCGTGACCACCGATGACCTTAAACTGGCTGACCACGCGTGCACGATGCGCAATTACGGTTCTGGTCGCAAGAACATTCACGAGGTGATCGGCGTCAACTCGCGCATGGACGAGATCCAGGCTGGCATCCTCGCCATCAAGCTGAAGTACCTCGGCGGGTGGATCGAGGAGAGGTGCCGGGCGGCAGAATGGTATCGGGAGGATCTGGAGGGCCTGGAGGGCTTGACCCTGCCCTTCATCGCCCCTGGGGTCAGCCATGTTTATCACCTCTATGTGGTGCGCACTCGGCACCGCGACCGGTTGCAGAATCACCTCGCGGACCACGGTATCGAGACGATGATCCACTATCCGGTGCCCCCGCATCTCCAGAGGGCGTACCGGGGACTAGGTTTCGGCAAGGGCAGCTTCCCGATAGCAGAGGATCTGGCGGAGACATCGCTCTCCCTGCCGATGTTCATCGGCATCACGCGGGAGCAGGTGCGGATCGTGGCGCAGCGGATCGGAGAGTTCCTCGAACGGGGAGAAGCGGAACGCGGGAAGGGATGAGGATCTCGCAATGACTGTGCAGCCGTTCGCTGGCGCTGAAGATCGATTGCTCCGCTGGGTGCGCGTCTGCGCCCTCACGTTGGTCGTGGGCGGGCTTCTCTTCCGTTTCTCCGGTCTGGGCTCGAAAGTGTTCTGGTGGGACGAGACCCACACCGGTCGAGCGATTGCCGGCAGCTTCTGGCCGGAGATAGTCGAGGACATTTTCGACGGCCAGGTGCATACCAGGGACGAGATCCTGGTTCACCAGTTCCCTCGCGAGGGAAGGACCACGGTGACCACAATGAGGGTCCTGGTTTGGGAGGATCCGAGGCAGGTGCCTCTGTACTTCGTCCTCGCGCGAGCCTGGGTGAAGATACTCGGGCCCTCGACGACGATTCTCAGGGCGTTTTCCGCAGTTCTCAGCATCATCAGCTTGCCGCTCGTTTTTCTGTTGGGCCGCGAGCTGTTCCGGCGATCCCTGGAGGGTTGGGTTGCGGTCGGTTTGTTTGCAGTTTCACCGCTCCATCTTGTGTATGCCCAGGAGGCGCGGCAATACATGCTGTGGGTCGATCTCGTGCTGCTGGCAAGCTGGCTGCTGTTGCTCGCATTGAATCGCACGTCGGAACTGGGTCGGCCGGCGTGGTTGTGGTTCTTCCTCTACACCGGAGCCATCGGCCTCACACTCATCACCCATCTTCTGACGGTGTTGGTCATGGCGGCGCACCTGCTTTTTATCGTCGCCAGTGAACGATTTCGGTTGACAATTGCGGTGTGGCTGACGGCGGCAGCCCAGTTCGTGGTCGCATTGCTGTTTTCGCCGTGGGCCCTGTCGATTCTCGCTGAGGCGAAGCATCGAGCCTGGATCTCGTGGGCCGCAACCGACGTTTCTATTGCGCAATGGCTGAGGATGGTGATCGGCTCGTATGCCCGACCCTTCTTCGATATCAATACCGGAATCGCGGATCTGAAATTCATCGACCAGGCGCCTGTGGTTTTGGTCCTGGTGTTTGTCCTGGCTGGAGTTGCTCTGCTCATCCGGTGGGCGCCGCGGCAGTCGCGGCTGTTCCTTGTCCTTCTCGGGTTGATGTGCTCGATGCCGATGATTGTGGTCGATCTGTTTTCCGGAGGCTGGCGGACCGTCGTCATCCGTTACCAGTTCCCGGTGGTGATCGCAATGCAGCTGTGCGTCGCATTTGCAATTGCCCGCCTGCTGACGAGTAGCGAGCGGAGGTGGCGTCGAGCCGGTGCCGGGATGGCCGTGCTTTTGGTGGTGTGCGGCGTTTTCTCGTGCGTCCTTTATCGCCGTACCGACGTGTGGTGGAGCAAGGGACGCGCGGGTGCTTTGCTGGCTGCCACCGAATACGTTGAACGATGGCCGGAGCCGCTTGTCGTGTCGAGCGGTATGGGCACGTCCCTATCCCTCGCACACGCGTCGAGCGACCGTGTCCGGTTCCTGTGTGTCGAGGATCCCGAGACACCCGTCATCCAGGACGAGTTCGAAGACGTGTTTCTGTTTAAAGTGTCAGAAGCCATGCTGGATCGACTCACCGATTCTGGATGGCGACTGGAAAAGGTTGGGGTTCCGGGCCTCCACCGTCTGTCTCGGCCAAGGGAAGATATCGCTGCCGGACCTTCTCCGTATTCATGATCCCAGCGCGGACGATCACCCGCTGAAGAAGAACTCCACAACGTCGCCGTCGTGGATCTCGTGATCTCGGCCGACGACCCGCACGTGGCCTCGGTTCTGGATTTCGTGCAGATCTCCGGCCTCAATGAGCTCGTCCGCCGACGCTACCTTGGCGCGGATGAAGCCCTTCTCCATGTCCGAGTGGATCTTGCCGGCTGCAGTTGCTGCTGGTGTGCCGCTCGGAATCTCCCAGGCCTGGAGCTTGCTCTTGGCAATGGTGTAAAAGGCGACCAGATCAAGGAGATCGAACGCCGAACGCACCACCCGGGTGAGCCCGGTCTCGGTGAGCCCGAGCTCAGCCATGAACTCCCCCCGTTCGTCGGAGTCGAGCTCTGCGAGTTCGAGCTCGAGCTCGACGTCGACCGCGAGTAGCCGATTGTCGGGCTCTCTTTCAACGAGCGCCGAAAGGCCCCGTTCGTCGTCCTCACCTGCAATATTGGCGATGTAGAGCACCGGTTTGCCGGAGATTAGACCCGCTGTCTTGAGCTCGCGGAGGTCGTTGGGGTGGAGCCCGAGCTGCCGAAGAGGCTGCCCGCGCTCGAGAGCTTCCCGCCACGCTGTCATCCTCCGCTTTTCATTCGCGTGCTTGGCGGGATAGGTCTGCCAGTCCCTTTTGCGTTTCTCCATCGCTCGACCGAGCACATCGAGATCGGCGAGCATGAGCTCGGTATCGATCACCTCCGCATCGCGCACCGGATCCACGTCCGAAAAGACGTGCGCCACGTCCGCCTTGGCGAAGCAGCGGATGACATGGACGATGGCGTCGACCTGCCGGATTTCGCCCAGAAATTGGTTGCCGAGTCCCTCACCTTTGCTGGCGCCAGCGACGAGGCCGGCGATGTCGATAAATCGGACCGTGGCTGGGGTCGACTTCTCTGGCTCGAGAACCCGGGCGAGGCCCTCGAGTCGAGGGTCGGGCAAGGCCACCACGCCGACGTTCGGGTTGATTGTGGTGAAGGGGTAGTTGGAGATCTCGGCACCGCCCGCGGTGAGGGCGTTGAAGAGCGTCGACTTGCCGACGTTGGGCAGCCCGACGATTCCTACGGAAAGCATGGAGGCAGCATACTCCACCGGACCACTTCGGGCGATACCGAATCCTGCGTTGGGACGATTGTCCGTTGTCGGAGCGGTATGAGGGTCTCTCAGCAACGTGAAGAACGCAAAATCGCCAAGAGAGCAAAGAATGCATTTTGAGTTTTTCTTGGTGTCGATCTTGGCGCTCTTTGCGTCTTCGCGGTTTCAAAGTGGATGCGGTTCGGGAAAGCATTCGGCAGCAACTCGAGGCTTTGAACACCTGTGGCCTTTCGCCCTCGCGAGCGCGCACGGCTAGACCTTACAGTCGGTGCGTCGTAAAGTGATTGAGAGTTGGCAAATTCTGGCAGTCACGGCGGGAGCGGGCACGAAGGCGTGTCCCATATCGCTCACTTCGAGATCCTCGGACGGCTCGGGTCGGGCGGCATGGGGGTCGTCTATCGAGCCCGTGACTCGGTGCTCGAGCGAGAGGTGGCGCTCAAGCTCATACGCACCGAGGTTGCCGGTGAGGACGAACTACGCCACCGCTTTCTGCGTGAAGCTCGTCTTGCTGCTGCCATCAACCATCCCGGTGTTGCCACCCTCTTCGAGGCCGGCGAGGCAGAGCCGGATGGCGAGGGTGCCCCCCAGTTATTCCTGGCTTCGGAGCTCGTTGAGGGACAGAGTCTGGAAGAGATCTTGCGCGAAGGGCCGCTGCCCGTCGATCGGGTGATCGATCTTGGCCTCCAGCTGACCGAGGCCCTGGAGGCGGCCCACAAGCTTGGAATCGTCCATCGCGACATCAAACCGTCGAATCTCATGGTGACGCCGGACGGTCGGCTCAAGGTACTGGACTTTGGCGTCGCGAAGAGGTTCGGGTGGGTCGGGCAATCTGTCGATGAGGCGGCGACGATGACTTACACCGCACACGGTGCGGTCGTCGGAACACCGGCTTACATGGCCCCGGAACAGGTCGCAGGCAGCGCCGCAGATGGCCGTACCGATATCCACGCTGCCGGCTGCGTCCTGTATCAGATGCTGACTGGCAACGCCCCCTTTGGCTCGGGCTCGCCGTCGGAGGTCATGCGCCGGGTGATCGTGACGCCCCCGAAACCTCTGCGCACAATTCGCGCCGAGGTGCCCAGACCGCTTGCCGAAGTAGTCGAGAAGGCCCTCGCCAAGGAACCGGGAGATCGTTACCAGACCTCCGAAGAGCTGGGAGATGCGTTGCAGGTGGCCGCTGACTCGACTGGAGTCAGGGAGGCGATGCGAGGGCTCGGACGTGGAGTGCCCAAGCGAATCGGTCTGGCGGCGGTGCTGGCGCTGGTGGTCGTGATCTCGATGTTTGCCGGGCGCAAACTGCTCGGCACCGCCATCGCCTTCGATGAGCGGGACTGGCTTTTGGTCGCGGATGTGGTCAATGAAACCGGAGACGAGGGCTTTACCCTCGCCCTGAAGAGCGCGCTCGAAACCGATCTCAGGCAGTCCCGCCACGTCAACGTTTTCGATGCCGGCCAGGTCCGGAACACCCTCGAGAGGATGCGGCGGGAATCAATCACCGGCGTTGATCTCGAAACCGGGCTCGAGATCTGCCGCTTCGCCGGTGTTCGAGCTCTGCTGGTTCCGCAGATCAATGCCATGGGGGATGTCTACATCTTGCAGGCGAGTCTGGTAGATCCCACCACCGGACGCACGGCAGATCGTATTCGGCTCACCGCCCAGGGTCGCGAAGAGGTGCTACTCGAAACCATCGACGCACTCACCAGGCGGGTTCGGCGGGGGCTTGGAGAGTCCTTGCACTCGATTGCCGAAACAGACCCGCCGCTGGTTCAATACACGACCTCTTCGTGGGAGGCGCAGCGGCTCCTCGCGTTGGGTTCGAAGGAGTGGGCGGCGGGACGGGCGTTGGAAGCTGAGCGCTGCTTCAAGCTTGCCCTGGATGAGGACCCACACTTTGCCACCGCACGCGGATCGCTGGGTCTGCTATGGATCCAGTTTCTGGGCAAACCCGAAGAAGGTCGGCAGATGCTGACCCAGGCACTTGAAGATACCAGCGAGGTTTCGCGTCGCGAATACCTGATGATCCGCGCTATCAATAATCAATTCGTCGGAGGCAACCTCGAGGAGGCCCTCGCCGACTATCGACTGATCAGCGAGCTCTATCCGGATGCGGCGGCTCCGTACAACAATAGCGGCAGAATACTCAGTAGCCAGGGTCGGGACGAAGAGGCTATCCGAATGTACGAGCGGGCCCTCGAGGTCGACCCGCGGTCGATCACTCCGCTGTGGAATTTATGGACCGCGTATCTGCAAAGGCTGCGCCGACCGCAGCGGGCAGAAGATATAGCCACGCAGCTCGTGGAATACGCGCCAGAGTCGCCCTGGTCGCGTCATGCACTGGCCTGGGTGTATGTGGCGCTACGAAGGTTCGACGAGGCGGAAGAAGGTATGCGGGCCGTTCTCGAGGTCGATCCGGAAAACGCCTACGCGACGCCCAATCTGGCGCACTTGCTCTATCGACGGGGGGCCTATGAGGAGGCTGTAAAAATCTATCGCTCGAGGTGGGAGCGCTCCCGCGACAGCGAGCAGGCTGGATCTGACCTTCACGACACCCTGTGCCTGGGACTCGGACTTCAGGGAGCGGGCCGGCGCGATGAAGCCCGTCGAGTTATTGAAGATGGATTAGCCCTTTTTGACGGCCAGTCAAACCAGGACGCCGCAAATCTAGGGCGCCGTGCGTGTTTGCTCGCGGCCCTGGGCAGGAGCCGGGAGGCGCAGGTCCAGGCTCGCGAGGTGGAGGAGCAAGAGCTCGACGACCTGTATCCTCTGTACCTTCTGGCCCAGGCCTACACGCTCATGGGCGAACCCGATCAGGCGATAGCGCTGCTGGAACAGGTCTATGAGGCCGGGCACGACGATCCTTACTACGTCCTTGTTGACCCGCCCCTGCGAGGTCTTCAGGAGCGTCCGGAGATCAAGGACCTTGCTCCCTTTTGAGAGGTTAAGTTTCTCTTGGCGCTGATCTTGGCGCTCTTCGCGTCTTCGCGGGTCCAAAGCCGTTTCGGATCGAGAGAACATCCCGCAGAGGCTCGGGGCCCCAATATACATGGGATTTCCGGGGATCTTTTTGGCGCCGCCGATCGAAAAATCAGTATGTAAGTCCGAGGAGATCAGTGGTCAGGACTGGCTACTGGGTGGCGGGTGGGTAGCCACATGCGAACACCAGGGTGACGACAAATTCGAGCCTGGCGCGCAGTGTCTCGGGATCTTCGTCGAGTTGTGGCATTCGCGGCGACCACTTGACGTCAACCCGCTCCTTGCGCACTCGAATACTTTCGAAATTTTCGCTCGCGGTCAGCACATGCATCGCGTCGCGAACAGTCTCGGTTCCGAAGATCGAACGCAGACTGCCCTCTTCATCAGCGGTGAAACGAAAGTGCTCGTCCAGCTCGCGGTCGCCGATCTCGAAATCTTTGAGAAGGCCGAATTTTGCCAACATTCGTGTTCCGGGCTTCGTCACCTCAGCGGTCCATTGTTGAGGTGACGTGATCGCAAACCGAAGAATACAGCCACCCCGATCATGCTGAGAGGGGTACTGAATCTGGAAGCGGCACGAGTAGCCGCGGTAGAGCCCGTCGACGGCGCTGCCAAGGACTCCTGCGGGCTTCGAGGTGCCGAGGTCGAATGCGACCCCTAATTTTTCGGCCCGCTGCCGTCCCTTACTCACAAGCATGAAAAGCGCCACCGCCAGACCGCCGGCCAAGGTGGCGACAACGAGAGCGAGTTTGGCAATCTCGGAGTCCATTGACGTGGACAATTCTAACCTGTTGTTTACAATGCACGCCTATGAATGACCTTGAAAAGCTGCGTGGCAAGCTGGACCAAGTAGACCGGCGCCTGCTCGAGGTTCTTGGCGAGCGGCTACAGACGGTGGCGGAGATTGCGCGGGTCAAAGCAGAGGGGCTCTCGTTTCTCCGTGATCATGACCGGGAGTCCGAGCTTCTGGAGCGGATCGATGGTTGGGCTCGCGAACTCGGGCTGGATGAGTTCCGCACCCACGAGATCTATCGAGAGATCATCGCGATGTCGCTCAAGGCGCAGGAAGAAGCGTTGCTCAAAAGGGAGCAGGTCGAACGGTCTACGCGCGGCGCCCTCCGGGTCGCCTTCCAGGGTATCGAGGGCTCGTATAGCCAGCTGGCCGCCCGCAAGTACTTTGCGGCGAGGGCCGATGGCATGGAGTTCGTGGGCACTCGTTCGTTTGCCGAAGCGTTGGCGATGGCCGAGAGTGGTGATGTTGGCTACGCCTTCCTCCCTGTGGAGAACACCACCGCCGGTTCGATCAACCAGACCTATGACCTGCTCCGCCAGACTGCTCTTGCAATCGTCGGCGAAGAGGTCTTGCACGTTCGCCACCGCCTGCTCGGTCTTGCCGGCGCCAAGGAGGAAGACCTGCGTCGCGTGCTCTCCCACCCACAGGCACTGGCCCAGTGCGCGCGATTCCTGGGCTCGCTCGATGATGTCGAGCTGGTGGCCTTCGTCGACACTGCGGCGTCTGCGAAAGAGGTGAGCGATTCAGACGATCTCTCGCAGGCCGCCATTGCCAGTGCTGAGGCGGGCGAGATGTACGGCCTCACGGTCCTTCGCGAAGCCATCGCCGATCAGGAGGAGAACTGGACCCGATTCGTCGTGATCTCGGGCCTCGAGATCGAGCTCGACCCGAGGATTCCCGCCAAAACCTCGTTGGTTTTCACGACCCCGCACCGTGAGGGTGCGCTCGCCCACTGTCTCCATCTGCTGGCCAAGCATAGTGTCAATCTGACCAAGCTCGAATCGCGGCCGGTTCCGAGGCGGCCCTGGGAGTACCTCTTCTACGCGGACATCGAAGGTTCGGTGGTGTCTGACGATGCAGCCTTAGCTGTCGCCGAGCTGCGCCGCGAGTGTCCATACCTGCGGGTGCTCGGGAGTTACCCGGCGCGCACGACCGCCGCCGGTGCCGTCGACAGGTACTCGGAGGACTCCGGTTGATTCGGGTCAGCCAACTCGTCATCTACCCGATCAAGTCGTGTCGAGGCGTCGACGTCGAATCGGCGACAGTCGGCAAAACGGGCTTCGAGCTCGACCGGCGTTGGATGTTGATAGGCGACGACGGGAGGTTCCTGAGCCAACGTGAGTACCATCAGTTGGCCCAGGTTCGGGTGCAAGTGGGCGAAGACGGACTCCATCTCGAGGCTCCGGGGTTGCCGGCTCTTGAAGTGGGGTTCGAAGGAGCAGGTGGGCCGAGCAGTCGGGTTCAGGTATGGGACGACGAGTGTGCTGCGGTCGCGGAGGGAGAAGATGCGGCCAGGTGGTTCTCCAAGCACCTCGGCTGTTCGGCACGGCTGGTCCGCATGGCGAGCGACGACGCGCGTCCCCTCGGATCTTCGACGGCCCAGCCCGGGGACCATGTGTCTTTTGCTGACGGCTTCCCCTTTTTGCTCCTTTCTGTGGCGTCCCTCGACAAGCTCAACCGACAGCTCTCGCTGCCTGTGTCGATGGATAGGTTCCGACCCAATATCGTCATCGACGGTTGCGAGCCCCACGCCGAGGACAGCTGGGACAGGGTCCGCATCGGCGAAGTGCCGTTCAGGTTCGCCAAACCCTGTGCCCGGTGCCTCATCACGACCGTCGACCAAGCCACCGGAGTGCGGGGGCACGAACCGCTGCGCACCCTCTCGACCTACCGCACCGAGAATGGTCAGGTCCTCTTCGGCCAGAATCTGGTGCACGAGGGTCGCGGCGTCGTGGGTGTTGGCGATCCCGTCGAAGTGCTGGACAGGGTGCGGGATGGGTGATTGATCTGCGACAATTGTTAGAATAACAAGATGCAAGGGCGGACCGTGAGCGATCCGAAGATTTCGGTGGTGACCAACGCCGGCTGGGTCGGGTTGGCCTGCAATCTGTTTCTGGCCGTATTCAAGGGTGCGGCGGGCATCATCGGACACAGCCAAGCGGTGCTGGCGGACGCTTTGCACAGTGTCAGCGATATCGTCACCGACATCGCCGTCATCTTCGGCGCGCGGCTCTGGTCGGCGCCCGCTGACGAGGATCATCCGCACGGCCATGGTCGCATCGAAACACTGATCACGGTGGTGATCGGGATCGCCCTTTGCCTGGTGGCGATCGGCCTTGGAGTGCGTGCGATCCACGGTCTGCGGGAGGGGCCGACCGTCGCTCCTTCCGGGGTAGCCCTCGCCGCCGCACTCGCGTCCATCGTCGTGAAAGAGGTCCTTTACCGTTGGACCCTAATGGTGGCTCGCAAGGCGAACTCGCCGGCCCTGGCGGCCAACGCCTGGCACCACCGCTCGGACGCGTTCTCCTCGATCCCTGCGGCGATGGCGGTCACGGCAGCGCTGATTGATCCAGAGTGGGCAGTGGTTGACCGGGTCGGCGCAGTGGTGGTGTGTCTGTTGATCCTCCAGGCCGCATGGCGGATCCTCCGTCCCGCGATCGACCAGCTGATCGACGCTGGAGCGCCCGCCGCCGACCGAAGGCTCATCGAGGAGCTCGCGTTGCAGGTCAATGGTGTGGAAGCTGCGCACGCGGTGCGCACCCGATACGTTGGTGCGGATCTGGCGGTGGACCTGCACGTCGAGGTCGACGGTGGACTCAGCGTTGCTGAGGGCCATGTCATCGCGGTTGCTGTCCGTCGTAAGCTGCTCGAAGAAGGACCGAATGTCAACGACGCTCTCGTCCAGATCGAGCCCCACCGGCTGTCGGTCCGTGACTGATGTAAATTAGCCGGGTGAAATCTCCAGAACTGGGTTTGTCGTTACACTCGCCTGTTGGTGGTTTTTCGAAACCGGCGCTCGTCATCTGGATGCTGATGGTTGTGCTGGCTGTCGGTTATGGCATCGGCGGTTACGGTCTGATCGAGCCCGACGAGGGCCGCAATGCCGAGGTCGCGCGCGAGATGGCCGCCACCAACAATTATGTCCTCCCCCATCTCAACGGGCTCCCGTACCTCGATAAACCGGTGCTTTTCTTCGCCGCGGTGGCTGCCTCCATCGAGGTCTTTGGGGTCAATGAGTTCGCGGCTCGACTGGCATCACTGCTGCTCGGCCTGGCGACGGCGGCCCTCACCGGGTGGTTCGCCCTTCGATTCTGGGGCCGCGATGCGGCCGTGGTGGCCGCAACCGCTACAGCCACGGCGCCACTTGCGCTGGGCTTGTCGCGGATCGTGATCATGGACACGATGTTGAGCTTCTTCGTCGTGTTCGCGTTGGTCTGTTTTTTCTTTGCTGTTGAAAATCGGACGTCGAGTCCTTCGGAAGCACCGATTCGTTGGCCGTGGTTCTTTTGGACTCTGATCGCGTGGGTGGCGATGGGGTTGGGTGTGTTGACCAAAGGGCCAGTGGCGTTCGCAGTGCCGCTGCTGGTGGCAGCGCCTTACGCCATCTGGCGCCGGGCCTCACTTGCCGTGTGGCACCCGCTTGGTCCCGTATTGATGTTCGCTGTTGCCTTGCCGTGGGTGTGGGCAGTGTCGCGGGAGATTCCGAACTTTCTCCACTACGTCGTTGTCACCGAGACATGGGCACGGATGACGACTGACGAGCTTCGCCGCACCGAACCCGTCTGGTTCTTCCTGCCTGTCCTGTTAGCAGGGACTTTCCCATGGTCGATCGTAGCCCTTTCAAACCTTAGATCCAGGAGCATCACAGTAGGGTCGGCCGATCGCAGGCTCCGTCTGTACCTCCTGCTGTGGCTTGTGGTGCCGCTCATTTTCTTCTCGCTCTCGCGCGGCAAACAGGAGCAGTACATGTTGCCGCTGGTGCCGGTGGTGGCGCTGCTGGTCGCGAGCCGGTGGAAAGGTCGCCCGAGGGGTGTCCGCGTTGCCGGCGCCATTTGGGGAATCCTGGGGTTGGCTCTGTTGATAGTAGCCGTCCTCGGCGCGCCGGGCCTCGACACCGACAGAGTGTCGACGGAGGTCGCGGCGCGGACCGCGATCGGATTTGGCGTCGCAGCGCTGGTCGGGGCCGCCATCGCCTGGTTTGGCGCCTCGCGTCGGCGGCAACTCGCGGTGATTGGTCTGGCATTCCCGCTGATGGCGTTTCCGGTGGTCAGCGCCGGGGTGTTGGAGTCGGTGGCGGCCAACCGCTCAGCGCGAGGGCTGGCGATGGAAATTGAAAGCCATTTAGGCCCGGATACGGAACTCTTGTGGATCGAGTCCTACGCGGCCGGGGTCTCCTTCTATCTCGAGCGGCCGATCCCTGTGGCGACGACCGATGGCGATGAGCTCCGCAGCAACTACATACTCCGCAACGCGGAGGTCTTTCTCGACGATGAGGGACTGTTACGTCCCTTGACGACAGTAGAACGCTCCGTCGCGGATTGCGGCGGGCAACAGATCTTTCTGCTGAGCACGAAGAGTCGGGACCTCGTCGCCGCCATCGAGGCCTCCGGGGTGACGCCGCTGATGGAACACCGGCGCTGGCTGGCGTTTGGCCCCGGTTGCATTCCTCCACAAAATCCTTCAGCTGAAGGCGTTGCCGATGGAGAGGATGGCGAATGATGGCTGGTGTGAAAGAGTACGCAAGCGTCGCGCGCGCGCCCTTCCTGCTGCTGCCGCCGACCCTGGTGGCCGCTGGTGCTGCGGCCGCAGCTTGGGACGGCGCGTTTTCCTGGCCGCGAACCCTGCTCGCCTTGGTTGGCCTGGTCGCGCTCCACATGGCAGTCAATATTCTCAACGAGTGGAGCGACATGCGCACCGGCATTGATCTCGAAACCGAGCGTACCCCGTTTTCAGGGGGTAGCGGCACGCTGCCAGCCGGCGGTATGGGCTCGAAGGCTGCGCTGGTCTTCGGTCTCGTGTGTTCCGGCATAGGCCTCGCGATCGGGCTCTGGTTCCTGTGGAAGGTGGGCTGGTTTCTACTGCCAATCATGCTCGCTGGAGCAGTTTCGGTTCTGACCTATACGGATGTTCTGGCACGGTTCGGTGTCGGGGAGATCGCGGCCGGGTTCGGGCTCGGCGCGGGACCGGTGATCGGTGCTGCGCTCATCCAGGGCGGCGGCTGGAGCGATGCCGCTGCTGCGGCCTCGATTCCGGCATTCTTCATGACATTCAATCTTCTTCTTCTGAACGAGTTCCCGGACGAGGAGGCGGATCGACGGGGCGGACGGCGCAACCTCGTTATTCTATTGGGGCGTAAAACTGCGGCCTGGATCTATGTCCTCGCGGGCCTCGCGATACCGCTAGCACTGATCGTCGCGGTCGTTCTTGGTGCGCTGCCTGCGTTGTGCCTGATCGCAATCTTGCCGTCACTATTGCTGGTGAAACCAATGCAGTGGGCGGCCAAAGATACCTCCGCGCCGGTGCCAATTCCGGCTCTGGGAGCCAATGTGGTCTGGAACCTGGCGACGAATACTCTTGTCGCGCTGACCTTGGTTGCTGCGATCTTCCTTCGAAGTTTAGAGTGAAGCTATTCGCTCAACATCTTGCAGAAATGGTGACAGCTCCCTTGTAGGCGGGTCTTTTACGACCCGCCAACGGGTCGTTGAATCGCCCCGAGGCCGTCGCTGATGGCAACGCGCTCGGGCGCGCGCTGAAGGACGCGCCTACAACCATTTCCTCCACATTGTAGGGGAAAGGTTTATCCCCTCCCGAGTCAGGTGTTACCGATCTCGGCCGCGAAACCGACCACATCATCCCTCCATATAACGTCCTGTGCTTTAGCGCCAAAAACACGGAATCGATTTCGCTCGGGCGGGGATATAACCCGCCCCTACGAATCCTGAAGGTAGCGCCATCGAAGATCTGAACGCGCACTCGAACCGCGAAGACCGCCAAGCACGCAAAGACATCGCAAAGGACCATATGTGTATCGCGAATAAAGGGATTTTCTTTGTGCTCTTAGCGTTCTTTGCGGTTCAATAAAGGTCGGGTGGGGGCCACAATCTTTGTAGGCGGGTCCTTACTGACGCCCTTCGGGCGTCGTGACGCGCCGTCACCAGCGAGTGGCCGATGGCCGGCGATCCCCGACCTCGTCCACATATCGCTGCCGCCAGCGGGTTCGAGGGCCCGCCAACGATCACCTCAATGCCCTTTACGCGCGCCCTCGAACTCGCCTACAGAATGCGATGAGCTGAAAGCTGATGGCTAAATGCTGACAGCTCAATTACGCGCTTCTGGCCCCGTAACGAATCACCCTGTTTCGGCCTTTGTTTTTTGCTCGGTACAAGGCGCGATCGGCGGCGCGCAAGACAGCGTTGCTGTCGCCGGTTCGGGCGGACGGACCGGCAAAGCCAATGCTCACTGAGACGCTGATCAGTTTTGGGGGCCGAGACGATTTGCGTGGTGGGTCCGGTTTTTTGCGCGGACGGCTGGAAGATCGGATGGCAAACCGGCGATCAGCGATGGTGGTGCAGACCGCTTCAAGATGCTCGTTCGCTTCGGCCGGAGTGATGCCAGAAAAGAAAATCGTAAATTCTTCACCACCGTAGCGGTAGGCTTTGCCGCCACCACCGACGTTTTGCAGCTCAGCAGCAATCATGCGCAGGGCCTGGTCGCCGGCAGCATGGCCATGGCGATCGTTGAAGCGCTTGAAGTGATCAACATCAACCATCGCGATCGTGTAGTCGCCGACGAGCGTGTGGAGCGCCTCCTCGAGAGCACGCCGCCCGGGCAGACCGGTCAGCTCGTCGTGATATGCGAGCCGATAGGAGTCCTCGACCAGGCCGATAAGCAGCACGAGCTGTGCCGCCGCGAAGGCGAGAGTTGCGGCGTGGGGACCATTCCAGGCGAGGAGGGCGAGCGCCGATGCTGCCGTTACCCAGAGCAACGATCCTTCGAAGGTGCTGTGGCGAGCGGCGTAGGCGAGGGCGATGAAAGCGCCGGCGATGAGAAATACCAAGCGGCCGAGGTCAGGGGAGGTGAAGAACTCGCTGATGCTGCCGATCAGCCCGCCGTCACCGATCGATAGTTGGGCCCCCCCGATGGCAGCGACGAGCCAGCTCAGAACCACCACCACCCCGAGGAGGGCGAGGATCACGGGACTATTAATCGGGCGCTCAGGCAAGAGAGAGAGAACGGCCAAGGTGATCGGCAACAGAATGGCAAGCGTGGCGAGTCCCGCTTCTGACGTGGATTCAGCCAGAGGGCCCCGGACCAGGAAGTTGGCGAACGCGAGTGCCACGGCGGCGACAATCAGACGACCGCGGCGGAATCTCCAACCGAGAACCAGCAACACCACCGCAAGCACCTCGGCAAGAACGTCGGTGATTGGGCGGTGAGCGACGGGCAGCCCAGAGAGGCCGACCAACCAGGCCACCAACACCGGCAACCCACCGGCGGCCAACGTGATCGTGCCGGCTCCCTTCATCATCCAATTGTAGATTGAGCTCTTGGTCGCAAATACCGCATCTCACAACGGCCTTTCACCTTCGTGACGGAAGCTGGTGAGGTATGCGGGTTGGCCGTCAACGACGCCAACGCACCTTTGGTATCAGTTTTTCACCTTTGCGGGCGGACCACACCATGTTCTCGTCGTCCGGGAAGCTGAGCTCGTAAATGATTACATCATTGACGGTGTTGATTTCGATTCGCGAACGACTGAGCAGCTTGTAGGATGCCCACTCATCCCCGCGGATGCTGATAAATGTCTCCGAGAAGGAGTAGGTGTCCTCGTTGGCGAAATTCATCTCGACCTTGTGCCAATCACCCTGGATCCTGACATTGTTGTTGGAAAGAACGGCGACGCGATCGCGGTTGGACCACAACCACCACCCGGCAGACGCCAGGACGACGATTACGATCAGTCGCGTCAAAAAGGTTTTCATGTCCTCTCTCCCTGTGCGGTCGAAGGAACCGCAACCCTGTTATATACAACGAGTCCAATTGCGGTTGTGACGGCGAGCACCGCGAAAAGAACCCACATCGCGCCGGGACGGTCGACTCCGTGCGGTCCGAAGTGTTGGTAAGCGACTCCCGAGAGAAGGCCGCCAAAGAGGTTGCCGAGAGCGACGCACCAGTAGAAGTACCCCATGTACATACCGACCTTTTCGGGAGGGGCGATGCGTCCCGCGTACTCTTTGGAACGTGGACTGGCCAGCATCTCGCCGACCGAAAAGACGAAGATTGCGGTGACCACGACCCAACCGGTGGCGCCGGCAAGATAAATGAGGAAGCTGACGACGGTTACCGCTACCCCGAAGATGATGCTTGTGAGGGGCGACCGCTTACGTACCAGGTAAGCGATCAGAAGCTGGAAACAGATGATGCCGAAGGCGTTGAGGTTGACGATGTACTCGGGCTTGATCTGGCCGTTCTCGAGCAGCGCCCTGCTCCAGCTGGTGATGTCAGCGCCGAACACGCTGGCGACGTTGGTCAGGGCGGCCATCAGATCCGATGTGTCGACGTAGTCGCGAATGTACTCGGGCAGGGTCATAAATATCTGGTTGAAGGATGTCCAGAAACCAGCCATCAGGAGCAGGAAGACAAGATAACGGCCTTCGCCGACCCGCATCGGTTGCAGTGGCCATGGCGCAGTCTGGTCCTTGCGGGCGGTTCGAAGTACGACGTCGAGCAGCAGATTGAAAACCAGCCATGCAACGGATAAGGCGGCCACGAGGGCGAAGTTCCACCACTTGGAGCCCATCACCAGCATGACCAGCAGGCCCGCAATGAGCAGGAAGAACCGGACATTGCCGACGACCTCGGTCATACCGGCAAAAACGTCACGGAGACTTCGCTTGCTCTCCGCCTCGGCGTCTCGGGGCGGCTCGCGGTAGAACGCGAGGCAGGTCAGACCCATAACCAGAATCCAGCCCGCCGAAGCCCAGAAGACATATTTCCAATCCCAGCCCCGTACGACGCCAGCGACAATTGGTCCGAGGAAACCACCGATGTTGACCACCATATAAAAGATGCCGAAGCCGATTGAACCGTTTTCTTCGGTCGTCGTTTTGACCACTGTTGAGATGACGACCGGCTTGAACATGCCATGGCCGACGGCGACCAGGAAATACACACCAAGGAAACCCCAAAATGTGCGAGGCGCTGCGAGAAGAATGTATGCAGGTGCCATGACGACAACTGACGCCAGAAACATCCGCTTGTAGCCGAAGCGGTCGGCCAATGCGCCGAAGACGGCGGGGAAGAGATACAGGAAAAAAGTCGCCAGACCCTGGATCACGCCGCGGTCTTCGGATGTGAAACCGAGACCGCCGGAAGCGACGCTGTTGGTGAGATAGAGCGTGGAGACCGCATAAAAGCCGTACCAACCCATGCGCTCGAAGTTTTCCATCAGATTGACAATCCAAAAGGACTGAGGGAACTGTCGCCAGATCGGTGTTTTCTCGCTCACGCTCTGATCTCCTTGGTTTTCAGCGGCCCTTCACCGTACGGGTGCCCTCCTGGGCTGTCAATCAGTGCGCGGCGAGATGACGGCAGAACGGGGGTGTAACCTGACTGGCGGAGACTACGTACGACTGACCGTATGAGACGGACAAGGCTATGGTGACTTTTCTCTCCATTTTCCTGTGGCTGATGACCGATGTTCATCCAGTGAAGGTGGCGGTCGATCCTGGGGTGGCATCGGTCGAGATCTTCCTCGACGGAAAGAGCATCGGTGTCGCGACTGCGCCGAAGTGGGAGGTTGATTGCGATTTTGGTCAGCAATTACTCCCACACCGGCTGGTGGCGGTGGCGAAAGGTGATTCGGGTGAGGAAATGGGGCGTGCCGTGCAGTTCGTCAATTCACCGCGCGCTCAGGCCGAGGTCGATATTGTCTTCGAAGGTAGTACACCCGAGGCCCCAAAGAAGCTGCGCGTGATCACCGAGAGTGGGGAGCGACTCGATCCTCTCGCCGTCTTTGTCACTTTCGATGGCGTCATGTTGCGTGAGGGTCGTAACGGGCGTTTCGAGCTGCCCGCCTTTGATACCCGCCAGACCCACATTGTCAGTGCCGAAGGCCACTTCCCGGGAGGCGTCACCGCCCGTCGCGACATCATATTCAGCAGTACCTACGGAGGCCGGGTGGCTACCGAGCTGACTGCGATTTCGGTGACTGTCGACGACAAGCGGAAACTCTCGGTGCCAGAACTCAAGGGGTTGCTCCGCGCTGGAGGTGAATCGTTGATGGTGGCGGCGGTCGAACGGGAAGGCGCACGGATATATATGGTGCGAGACCACGCCGCGTGGCCGGCCCTGCGAAGCGCGGGGCGCCTGATTGACCAGCGAGATATGGCTACTCGGCGGGTTTACATGAAAGAGCTGGTGAGAAAAGCGCAGGATACCGCTTGGGTCGAGGAGATTTCACCGGAGAAGGACAGGTTCTATCTGCTTGTGCCCAACCCCACAGATTCGCGCGGGCTCGCGCTGTTTCCCGTTCTTCAGCCGTTCAGCGTCAACAATTGGGGCCTGCCCTGGCTATCGACTCATATCGTCAGCCCGGAGGCTTCGGTTCGTGGTCAGCGGCTGTCGGAGGCGGTGGCGTTGGCCGGGCTACGGGCTGCGGCGGATGGTTGCCCAAGGGCGGTAGTGCTGGTGCTTGGTGAAGGTGCGGTGGACGAGAGTTGGCATCGCCCGCCTTCCGTTCGAGAGTATTTGAGAGCCCTCGGGGTGCCGTTGGTCGTGTGGTCACCCGTGCGCGGGATTTCATCGAGCCCCTGGGGGAGGGCCGAGACCGTGACTGGGATTGGGGGCCTCAACCAGGCATCTCGGCGGTTGCTCAAGGGTCTACGACGACAGTGGATCGTGTGGGTCGAGGGACGCTATCTACCGAATGAGATCCAGCTGGATGAGAACGACAAGGGGATTCGCCTCGCAGAATAGCTGCCGCTACCTACCAATCCAGATACGAGATTCGAGATTCTCGATCTGCCAAGGTCAGCACTATTTGACGCGCATTGCAGCTTCGGCGACACCGGTGCCACTTTCACAATTGTCATCGGCGTCCTTATGCCCCGAGCGCGCTGCTGACAATTGTGAAGGTGGCACCTGACACACCGAAGCGAGAAGCGCTTTGAATAGAGTATCGAGCATCTCCGCCCCCTCACCGCAACAACGCGGTCAAAATCTCCCTCAGCTCGTCCTCGAAATCGATCTGAAAATCCTTGAAGTCTGGATCATCGAATGCTCGTTGCAGCGCTGATGGCGGGAACGCCGCCCAGGACAAGCCCCCGACCACAGCTTCAAGCTGAATCAGGAGTCGAAGCGCCTGGGAATCGGAAAGGTCTTTGATTCGTCTCGCGAAAGCCGATGCCAGGGTCGAGATCTTGACGTGTTGTCGGCGCCTGAAAGCGAGCGTGGTTTCGAGGTCGATGTTGCAGCACAGCGTTGAGTAGAGAAGGCCGTGAAGGTGGATCAGGGTGGACCGCGCAGCGAGGGTCGATGCGATGACCTGAGCTGCGGCTGCCGGCTCGACTGTGCCGGTGCCGTGATTCGCCAAAGCCTGGAGCTCCGCATACCAGGCACCGAGTCGATCCTCGTACAGCGACAGAAAGAGCGACTCCTTGGTGCGGAAGTAGAGATAGAGCGTCCCCTTGGCGACACCGGCTCGTTCTGCAATCCGATCCATTGTGATGTCTGCATAGGACCATCTCTCGAGCAGTTCTGCTGTCGCAGCCAACATCTGTTGGCTGCGAGCCTCCTTCGCGCTGAGATTGGTGGCGCGGCGTTCACTCACAGCTACGTATTCTCGTCATGACCATAAGTCAGTTATAAATGACTAAGAGTCATTTTTCAATCGCAGCTGTGCTGCCGAGGTCAATCGCGGTTGCTGGAGTGCATCCTCGAGAGGGAGAGGTAGACTATGAATGACGGTTCATTCATCTGGAGGCAGCATGCCGGAGAGCGAAAAGAGTCGTGAGCTAACATCGCGTGAACAAAAGCGGAACCGGATCCTACGCGCCGCGATCGAGGTCTTTGCCTCGAAAGGATACTTTTCCGCAAGGATGACCGATGTTGCATCGGCGGCACAGGTGGCCGACGGGACCTTGTATCTCTATTTCGAGGGCAAAGAGCATCTGTTGATGTCGATCTTCGACGATGTCCTGGGCCGGTTCATCGAGCGCCTCGATACAGAAATTGCAGCCATTGAAGATCCCATCGAAAAGTTGAGTGTCATGATCCGCCTGCACCTGGAAACCGTCGGTCGCGACCATGCGTTAGCCAATGTTCTGCAGATTGAAACCCGCCATTCGCGTCGATTCATGAGCCTCTTCACCCGTGGTAAACTCGGCGAGTATTTGAATCGGGTGCGCGACATTATTTTGGAGGGCCAAGAGTTGGGTGTGTTCCGAGGAGACATCAGTCCCGGACTTGCAACCAATCTGGTCTTCGGAGCTGTCGACGAGCTCGTCACGAGCTGGCTGTTGGCCGACTGTCCCGGTGATTTGCCGCGCCACCACCGGCCGCTGGTCCGCATGCTCACAGACGGCATCGCACCCTGTAGTCATCACGGGGGGAAGCTACCATGACCGAGAAAAACGTCCTCGATCTGTACCGCCACGAATTCGAAAGTTCAAAAGAAGAGCACTACTTCCACTACACACTAGACGGATTCACTACTCTGAGCACCTCGGAGTTTTTCGGTCGCACCGCCGGCCTTGCAGCGGGCCTGGAGAAGCTCGGTGTCGGCCGCGGTGACCGTGTCATGTTGCTCACCGACAACCGACCGGAGTGGCACATGGTCGACCTTGCAACCGTCGATCTCGGTGCCGCCGATGTGCCCGTCTACGGAACCCTGACCCCTGCCCAGATTTCGTACCAGATCAAGGACTCGGGTTCCAAGGTTGCAATCGCCGAAAACGCCGATCAAATGGCGAAGTTCCTTCAGATCCGTAACGAATGCTCCGATCTCACACATTTGATCCAGATCGAGGGTCCGTGTGCCGCCGGCGTGCTGCCACTGGCAGAGGTCATTGATTCGGGCCAGTCGGGCGACGCAGAAGATCTCTTCTGGCAGCGCGCGGAAAAAATTGACGGCGATGATGTCCTCACCCTGATTTACACGTCTGGCACGACCGGCAACCCCAAGGGCGTCACCCTCACCCATGAAAACCTGGTACAAAACGTCCTGCCATCGGCTGAGCGTGCTCCGGTCAGTCCCGAAGATTTCTGCCTCGAGTTTCTACCTCTTTGCCACGTTTTCGAACGGATGCTGGGCTATCTCTATATGTATAAGGGTGTCACCAAGGCCTACTGTTCGGTGTACCACGTTGGCGATTTGGTGGCTACCATCAAGCCCACCGTCTTTGCGAGCGTTCCCCGGATCTACGAAAAAGTCTATGACAAGGTCATGGACAAGGTGAACAACGCGCCGCCGATCCGCCGCGCACTGTTCAATTGGGCGCTCGGGGTTGGTCGAAAGGCCTACCCCGAGCAGATCGCTGGCAAGACGCCCGCGGGATTTTCGTACGGGCTCGCGAACCGGCTGGTGTTGTCCAAGGTGCGCGAGGCCCTCGGTGGAAGATTGCGCTTCTGTGTCTCCGGCGGCGCCCCCCTTCCGTTGTTCACCAATGAATTTTTCCACTCGATCGGCATCCGGATCCTCGAGGGCTACGGACTCACCGAGACCTCGCCGGTGATCTCGGTCAATGGCTTTGCGGGCGGCAGAAGCCGACTGGGCACCGTCGGGCAGGCCATCTCCAACGTCGAGGCAAAAATTGCCGAAGACGGCGAACTCTGCGTCAAGGGACCGTCTGTAATGAAGGGTTACTGGAACCTCCCCGACAAGACAGCCGAAGTCTTTGATTCCGACGGCTTCTTCCTCACTGGAGACATCGCTGAGATCGACGAAGACGGGTTCATCCGCATCACCGACCGTAAAAAGGATCTGATCGTCACTGCCGGCGGTAAAAACATCGCACCGCAGCCGATTGAGGCCGAACTCAAGCGCTCGGGACTGGTTGACAACGCAGTCATCATTGGCGATCGCCGGGCCTTCCTGGTGGTGTTGCTCTCACCCAACACCGAGGCGCTCGAAGCGTGGGCCGAAAATGAGGGAATCTCCTATACGTCGACCGAGGAGATCACACGTCACCCGAAGTTGGTGGAAGCGTTTGCTGAGGTCGTCGAGAACACCAACGAAAATCTCGCGAGTTACGAGCAGATCAAAAAGCACACCGTGCTGCCCCTCATGTTGTCGATCGAAGACGGAACTCTGACGCCGACGCTCAAGGTCAAACGCCGGGTTGTGGAGAAACAGTATCTGGATCTCATCGAAAGCCTCTACGAAGGTTAGAGCAAAGAATGGGATTCCTTTATAAGCCCCCGGCGGGGGCGACAGATGGATAGCCCGGGGTGTGAACCCCGGATTTTGCGCTGATTTCTACACCAATCGCTCGACCACCAACAGTGTCGCATCGTCATGCAGCGTGGCGCCATCGGTGAAGGCTTCGACGGCCTCGAGGATTGCATCACATAAACTCTCGGCGGTCGGATCTTCGAGCTTGGCGGTGACCTCTGCTACGCGCTCCACACCAAACTCTTCCTCATCCGAGTCCTCGGCCTCGGTGAGGCCATCGGTGAAGAGGGCCACCAGCTCGCCCGGTTCGATCCTGGCAACCGACTCTGAGTAACTCGCCATCTCGAGAATTCCGAGCGGTAGGCCGCTGCTGTTGATTTCCTCGATCGTTCCGTCCAGGCGCCGAATAAGGACCGGCAGGTGGCCGGCGTTAACCGCCCGGAGCCCACCTTCAGGATCGATGCTGATCATGGCAAAGGTTGCGAATCGATTGTCGGCGGTGGCCCCGGAGAGATATGAGTTGATGCGACCAGCGACCGCAGAGAGGTCGCCGGACCCACTGGCCATCAGACGGACACCGGCGTGGACGCCGGAAGCGATCATTCCTGCCCCCACACCTTTGCCGGAGACGTCGGTGACGGTGGCAATGAGGACATTGTCCCGAATCAATACGTCGTAAGTGTCGCCTGCGACCTGACGGCTCGACGAAGAACGGACGGCAAGGCGATATCCCTCGAGATCCGGGAACTTCTGCGGGTGGAGGTGTGATTGGATCACCGCCGCCATCTCGAGTTCGCGTTTGAGCCGCTCGCGCTCGAGAGACTCTTGTGTCAGTCGTACGTACTCCATTGCGACTGTGACCTGGACCGCGAAGAGCTCGAGCAAACGCACGTCGTTGGCTGCAAAGGGTTCAGTGCCCGCGCGGGCCTCTTTGTCGCTGGCAACCAGAATTCCGAGAGTGCTGGAATCGGTTTTCAGGGGAAGTGCAACGAGGTCGTCGGTGTAGATTCCCTGATGCCAAGCGGGTTCTAAATCTTTTTCCTCGAGGCGGGCCGGTCCAAAGCCGCCGACAACGGATGCGGACTGCGGCGAATCACCGAAATAGAGGTGGGCCGAACGCACTCCGAGCAGGGCAACGAGGTGGCTGATCAGCTCCTCGGCAAGAGTCTCGGCGTCGAGAATGCCGCCGATGCCGGTAGCGATGGAACGAATCGCCTCGAGCTCCCAAAGGTGGAAGCGCTCATCGAAACGGCTGCGCTTGAGCTCCTCCCGGAGATGCCAGGCCCGAAGGCCGATCCGGGTGGCGTCGAGAGCCGATTCGTCGAGCCGATCCAGATGGAGAAGTCGCAAACACCACTGTCCCTCGTCCCCGCCAAATGGAATCTCGCTCCAGCCTTCGGTAGCTTCCTCGACCTGTGCGGAAACGGTACGCGGCCAGCGGGCGATCGCCTCACCGCTCTTCTTCAGAACCCCGGCCCGCGATCCCGTCTCCTCGACAACCACCCGAAGGATTTCCTCGGGAAGGTCGGGGCCGGCGTGACCGCTGAGCGCGACATCCGCCAGGCGCAATAAATCAGACAGAGGCATCTCCTGCGATCGCAGATTGGGCAGTTTCGCGATCCGAATACACGGATGCATACTGAACCAGACCCATGATCTCAAAGGTCTTCGAGATCGTCGGCGTCAGGTTACAGAAGGCGAGTTGACCCTTTTCATCCATCAGCTTCTCGAGAATCTCGAGCAGAATCGATACGCCGATCGAGTTAATGATGCGAGTCCCGTCAAGGTCGATGAGCAGGGTTTTACAGCCCTGGTCCATCAGTTTGTTCGCCGCATCGGCGATCGCCTGCCCACCCTCGTTGTTGATGTACCCCGAGGCGGCGATGAGACCGAAACCGTCAGATAGGAGATCCTGCGATATTTTGATCCGCTCTTCGTTCATGGTGCACTCTCCACGTACTTGCGCATTGAAACCTGGGTCATTCCAGGTCCCGATCGGATCTGCACCTCGTCCATCAGCTCGCGGATCAGTGTCAGGCCCCAGCCCCGCTTCATCGAACTCCCAAGGACCCGCGACGCGCTGTTCTGCGGTGCCGTTACCGGATCGAAGCCTTCACCGTGATCTTCGACCTCGATCACCAGGCAGGGCTTCGATTCTTGATTGTCGCTCCGCAAGCGGACCGTGAACGGTCCGCCACCGTGTTCCATGGCGTTGAGGCAAGCCTCAACCATGGCAACACTCGCGGCCTCAATGTGGGTTTGATGCATCCCGAGCGCACCGCCCAGGGCCTCTACGGCTTTCGCCGCCACCAACTCCACGTTGGGCACCACCGGAAGGTGCAACACCACCTCCATGATGAGCCTACAACTGTAGCAGAACTCGCGTCAGGGTCCACGCAAGTTGGATCTGTTCGATTGGGAAGGCGAGGTTGAGGGTCAGCGCCTGTGCCATTGTGACGGCGAGAGCTGCGGTTGCCGCAGCCGCCGAGTATCGCTGGATTGCCAGGGACCTCATCAAACAACCTCCGGCCATGACAATGGCAAGAACTATGCCACCGTGAGGTTCGAGAAATTGAGACCCTGAATGATGCGTTACGCAACACAATGCGTTGGTATCATTGTGTTGTCAAATTTATCTACTCAATTCAAACGTTTTATCTTAATTGATGCTTTCTGCATCATAAGATGCAAAACGCTGCAATTTGCGATAGAGGGTTGTGCGGTCGATGCCGAGAATGCGCGCCGCTTCCTGGCGGTTGCCGCCTACCGCACGGAGCACGTTTTCGATGTGGCGACGTTCCACCTGGCCGAGACTGATCAAACCACCAGAGCTCGGGTCCCGCCTGCTCTCGACGGCGAGTCGTAGGTCGTCGACGGTGATCGTCTCCTCGGGCGCGAGGGCAATGGCAGCCTGAATGGCGTTTTCGAGTTCGCGGACATTGCCGGGAAAGGGGTGAGTCATCAGAGCCGCAAGAGCCTCCCGCGAGAGGGAGAGGCCGGGGCGCCCGAAACGTTCGCCGTAGAGCTCGAGAAAATGTCGCGCGAGCAGCGGAATATCCGCCCGACGATCGCGAAGAGTGGGAACCTCGACCACCACAACCCTGAGGCGGTAATACAAATCGCGCCGAAACTCGCCTTTTTCAACCATTGCTTCGAGGTCGCGATTGGTGGCAGTCACCAGGTGGATGTCGACGGGAATCCGTTCGCGGCCGCCGAGGCGTTCGAACTCGCGCTCCTGGACCACCCGAAGGAGCTTCGCTTGAAGCGAGAGCGAGAGGTCCGCCACCTCATCGAGAAAAAGGGTACCGCCGTTTGCGAGCTCGATCTTGCCGTGTCGCCGCTGAACTCCGGTGGCCACTCCCTCTTCGATGCCGAAAAGCTCTGACTCGAGCAGAGTTTCCGGTAGTGCTGCGCAATTAAGCGGCACGAACGGTTCCCGTGCCCGGTCTGAAAATGAATGCAGGAGGAGAGCAACCCGTTCTTTGCCAACCCCGGACTCACCGCGCAACAGGACATTGACGCCGGTCGGTGCGGCCCGCCGCACCAGCTCCAACATCTCTTTGATGGGTGGGGACTCACCGACAAAACCCTCGCGCCGTGCGACATCGCGCAGCGCCCGGTTCTCGTCGGCGAGACGCTGGCGGTCCCGCTCTATTGCCTGGACCCGCCGCGCGGTGGCCACGGCGGTTGCGACCATGCTGGCCATTGACAATAGGAGACGGGCGTCACCTTCGGGAAATGTCGCCCTTCCCTCCCGGATCTCCTTGTCGGCAAGGACAACCATGCCCACTGTTCGTTGCTGCCAAAGCATGGGTGCAGCCATGAGCTCGAACGGCGGATCGTCGGAAGTGCGTTGTGCGTGGACCACCTGTCCGGCAGCGAGGTCCTCAAGGAGGTGGGGGTCGAAGAACGACCTCACGACCTCTACGCTCTGCGGCAGGCCGATCGACCGAACGATGGCCTCCTGACCCCCCGGATGGAGAGTGCTGACGAACCCGGAACCAGCGTCGAGGGTCCCGACCGATCTCTGCAGGAGTTCTTCGACCAGTTCCTCCTCTGACAATACGCCGCCGATTGTCAGCGACAGATCAACCAGGGTCTCGAGCTGCAGACCACGCCAGTTGCGATCGAAGGAGTCCATTTCTGGTTCAGTGTACCGCGAGAGCTCGAAAAAATATCGGCTAACGGCCTGCGACGTGGGGCGCCGTCTCCTGCGATTCAATTTCCGGTGGTACAGGTTGGCCGAGTTCACTCTCTGTACCTGTTCGGGCTGAGATGACAGCCGTCAGCAGTGTGATGAGGTAAAGAATGACGATCGCCCTTCCAAGGCTGATGATCGAAGATCGGTCGTGTGGCTTCCCACGCCTCGGCAATGGGGCCTTTGGAGAGAGCAAGGAGAGGCGCAGATACTTCAACAAACTTCCACATTCGAGCTTTCGCAAGGCAGATGCCAACTTTGAGGACCGTTTGGTGCCCACCTCTGGAACAGATCCTGTTCCAAAGTGAACGGTCGTCTCGATTCCGGGCAATCGATTGTTGGAGTACAATGCGCAGCCGAGATGAGGTTGGATGGGGGACAGGCATCAATGTTCGAGCGTCGAAAACTGATTTTTGTTTTTACTTCCATTGCATTGACGCTGGCCCTTTTTCTGCCCATCACCTCAGAATCGGCGTCCCCGACGCCGTCGGTGGTCGTCATCACAGTTGACGCGTTGCGTGCAGATCATCTCGGAAGCTACGGTTATTCGAGACCGACGTCACCCAATATCGATCGCCTGATCTCCCAGGGGCTGCGCTTCGAGCGGGCCTGGACGCCGGAACCATTGACGGGTCCGGCGATGTGCTCGATGGTCACAGGGCTCGAACCGCATGCCCACGCCGCGACGCGCAACGGCCTCCGTATGAAGCCCGGTCTGAATTCGCTGCCGAAAATCCTTGCCGAAAACGGATGGAACACGGCCGCTTTCGTTGGCACCTGGACTCTCAAAAACAATCTAACGCTCCTCGGCGAACACTTTGAAACTTACGGCGAGCGCCTCGAGCGAAAACGGTGGTTCGGCATCTTCAATAGCGAGGCCACCTGTGAGGACGTGACCGACGACGCGCTCGATTGGTTGGGCGAAGAGCGCAAGAAGGGACCCGAGAAACCGTTTTTTATGTGGGTCCACTACATCGAACCCCACGCGCCCTATCGGTTCCACGAAAAATTTGCCGATCGAATCGGCGTCAACGATGACAAGCTGGAAAAGAAAGATCGCTACGACACCGAGATTGCTGCTGTAGACGAGTCCATCGCTCGCCTCCTCGATGGGGTCCGGCAATCGGTTGACGACAAAGATCTCCTGGTTGTGTTCACCGCAGATCACGGTGAAAGTCTCGGCGAGCACAATTACTGGGGTCACGGCCGTTACCTCTACGAACCGTCGCTCCGAATTCCCCTTGGCATCGTTTGGCGCGATGTCATACCTGAAGGAACCGTGAGTTCCCAGGCCACCTTGCTGGACCTCGCGCCAACACTGCTGGATCTGGTAGGCATCGATGTTCCTGAGGACCTCCCCGGAGCGAGTTGGGCTACGACGATTCGGGGCGCCGGTGATCTTGCCGAACGGGTGGGTTGTTACCAGGCCCATCGCGGTGCCGTTCACGGCGACTCGGTTCGGGACAGCGACAAGAAACGATCCAAGGGACTGTTGTGGGTGGGTGTGATCAACGGCGACCGCAAGGAGATCGTCAAGGTGAGCCGGCAGCTGGTCCAGGTCTACGATCTGGCGGCCGATCCCGGTGAGCTCAATACTCTGGCGTCGGTCGACGATCAGCCCTCGGATGCCCTTGCGGCATGTCTCGCCAGGGTGGCTGAGGGGCTGGGGAACCTCGACACGCTGGCGACTCAGAAGCTCGACGACGAGACCGTGGAACAGCTCCGGGCGCTCGGCTACCTGGAGTAGATTATTGAACGAGTTCGTCGAGCGCTGACCGCAGGTGGTCCATCTGTTCACCGCCCAAAGTCTGACCTACCTGGCTCGCGAAGTAGAGAAGCGCTCCGAGTAGGAAGACAGTCGGTACGATCGCCAAAGCCCAGGGGGGCCTGCCTGTGGCCCATTGGGCATAACCCCAGGTGGTGCCGACGAGGAGGGCGAATCCGAGTCCAAAGGCGAGAAAGAGGTAAAAGGTCCACACGTTGGGGTGGGGTGCGAAGCGGCCCCGCAAGAGGGAGCCGCGTTCGTGTTCGTCAGCCGTGACACTGAGCCACGGCGACCATAGCCGGCGTTCGGCATCCGGCACGAAGAGTTCGGCGTGGCGACCAACCGAAACGCCGGTGCAGTGGGGGCATTGTGGAAGGCGCTCGCGCACGCGTTCCATGAGCGCATCCGCTTGAAGATCGGTTTCGATTTCAAAGCGTGGTCGTACCTGTGGTGCAGTCATCGGGTCGGCTCCAAAGTTTTTGAAATGATTCCTGGTCGCAGTGTACAGCACAACAAGCCGTGAGAGTGCGGGATCGGAGCAGAGTATTCGGGGAATTATGGTCTGACGCCGGCAGTTCCAGTTATGATCGCAAAAAGGAGATGTCATGCTCAAGCGTCGAAGAATCAGCGGCTCGAACACCGTCAAGGTCAGCTTCATCCTGTTCGCAGACGATTCACGCTTGCCGGCATCGGTGGTTGGAGACTTCAACGAATGGGACCCTGAGGCGGATCCCATGATTCGTCGCAGCAACGGGACCTTCAGCGCCGTAGTGTCGCTGGTCGCGGACGCGACCTACCGCTTCCGCTACTGCTCTGAAGATGGCACGTGGTTCAACGATGAAGCCGCAGATGACTACGACTCCAACATCCACGGCTCCACCGACTGCCTCGTCGAGATCTGAAGCGCGATTCTCGATACTCGATACTCGATTCCCGGCAGCGCTCGAATTCCACCGACTGTCTGGTTGAGTTGTGAGCCGCGGAGCGGCGACAGAAAAATGCGGGGAGGTGTCTGCAGCTCACGCTGCAGCCGAAATCTGTCGCCCCTCCGGGGCTTTCTGTTTTTTAGGGCCTCTACCCTGGGGCTCACGCCCCAGGCTATTCATCTGTCGCGCCTCCGGCGCTCTGTCTGCATCGTCGCGAGGCATCTGAACCACGGAGACACAGAGGGCACAGAGCGCACCACAGAGAGAAAATATCGTGTGGCGCTTGGGGAATCGTCGCGAAGATTTTTCAACAACTCGACACCGCCGGCGGCTGCGATTGACGGAACGTGCGAATCGTAAAGCGAGTCGCACTGTGACGTCTCGCAGGCGACGGTGCTGCGAGTCTCGTCGGCCCCGCCACGAAATGAAACAGCCGCTCTGGCCGAGCGGCTGTGGAATGAAGTGGCGGGGCCGACGAGACTCGAACTCGCGACCTCAGGCGTGACAGGCCTGCGTTCTAACCAGCTGAACTACGACCCCGCATTTTTGTTGGCCAGATTTGGTGGGAGGTGGGGGACTCGAACCCACGACCCCCTGCGTGTAAGGCAGGTGCTCTAACCAACTGAGCTAACCTCCCAAACGGCTGACCGTGTGGGAGCGCAATGGTAGATGTCTATCGGTTGTGTGTCAACCCTCGAGGGTGCTCTCGGCGGGTTCTGCGCCGGGTGCGACAACTCAGGTTGCTCGGCGTTTGTCCGCTTTACAACGCACCGCCGGATGCAATACTCTGGGGCCATGAGCGACCCCCATGAAATCTGGCAATTTGGACGATGGATCGGACGCCAGGAGGGCGGTGCCGCCCGCTTAACGTGGGCCGATGGCGAGCTCATTCTGAGGATCCACAAAGGACGCGTCCGATTCGTTGAGGGTATCGATTCCGTGGAGCTCAGCCAACGACTGAGCTGTCAGCCGGTCGGCAGTCATGATCTCCTCGAGGAAGCACGCTCGTTGTCGAAGGACGGCCAGATTGCCGAGACCCATGCCATGGGCGCGGCCAAGGAACTGATTCAGGGGAGCCTGCGAGCGTGGTTGCTCGATCCGACCCGTGAGCTGGAGATTGTTGAAGGGGAACCCGACGAGGTTGACGGCGCGACGATTTCGATAACCCATACGCTGGTCGAGCTCGTGCTCTCAGACACCGAGGGTGAAATTGCGGACGGCGTTCTGCCGAATGACGACGTTTTACTTGTCAGGTCGCCTGGCTTCCTCGATCTCTACGCGCCGCTCCGCCTGTCGGAAGAAGCTGATCTGATCGTCTCCAAGATTTCCGGCGAACGTACGGCGGGCGAAGTCGCCGAGAGCTCGAACCACGGCTCCGGTGAGGTCTTGCGGCTGCTCGCGGGTTTGGTGGTAACCGGCATTCTGGAACCCGAGACACCGCTGCACATCAGCGACGACGTCGATCTCCTCCCGGCTGAGGAGTTGACTGACGGGTCGAAGCGACACATCCCGGTTTCCTGGATTCTCGGAGCTGCGGCTGCCCTCTTCATCCTGCTCGCGGTGATCCTCTTCATTATGATGCGGTCCAGCGATCCCGAACCGGTTCAGAGTGTTGCTGGTGAGAGCGATCTGACCTGGTCGTTGGTCATCGATTTGGGTTGTGAACCCCAGGATTTACAGCGCGTGCTCAAAAAGGCCCAGGAGAACCCCAAGGTCGTGCGGCCAGTGGCTGCCGATGTTGGTGATGTCGAAGAGCCTTGCTGGCGGCTCGTGTGGGGACGTTTCTCGAGCCGCGAAGCGGCCGAGGCGGCGACTGACGGCATCCCTGGCGAACTGCTGCAACAGGGATTTGAGCCACATCCTATCGAGCTGACCGGCGAGGAGCTGGAACCGGCAACCTCAGCAGGTGGTTGAGTTCATGGCGATGAAGAACGATCGGCCGTTGCCGTCGATGATGGCTGATTTGGCGAAAGCCGGGGTGACGGGTGTGCTGAGCGCAACGGCCGGCGCTGCGGTACGCGAGATCATGTACACCAGAGGAGAGATCCGCGCGGCTCGATCCTACGTCGAGGACGAGAAGCTGGGCACGTGGCTCGTGGTACGGGAGAGAATCACCGAGGACGACCGTGCACTCATGCTCCTCGCTCAGGGCGGTGGCGGCGCCCAACCGTTTGGACAGCTCCTCATCAACAGAGGGTATCTAACGCTCGAGGAGCTTGACGCCGAACTCGAGCAGCTTGCGCTGGATATCATCCGACGGGCTGCGCGAGCGTCAGGATCGACCCTCGATTTCATAGATGGAGGGGGAGAAGGTCAGCTCGACACCCTGCCCAACGTCGTAACCGCCGAGGTCGTGCTGCTTGCGGCGAGGGAGTTTCAAGACGTTGATGCTATTCGCAACGTCATCGGGCCGCTCGATCAATCGGTGAAGATCTCCGGTTCCCTGAACGACATGCTCGAGGATGTCCAGCTCACGCCAACCGAGGGGTTTCTGCTCAGCCGACTGGATGCCGCCCCGAATGTTGCCGGTCTCGTTCGCCTCTCATCGCTACCCGAGAAACAGACGTACAACACCCTTTACACTCTTCTGTTGTCGGGGACGGTCATCGTCGGGGATGGAAGCCAGACGGAACTGCCGGCACCTTTGGTGGAGGAGACGGCACCGCTCGAGGAGGTTTTCAAAGAGCGCCTCGAAGAGACGATCGAGGTATCGGGTGAGAGTGAGTTCGACTTCACTGAACGCCAACTCGAGGAACGCCGGTACATCTTGAAGTTGTCCGAGGACGTCACCAAGATCGATCACTACCGGGCGCTCGATCTCACGCCCGAGGCCAACCCTGGAGATATCAAGGAATCCTGGGAGAGGATCCAGAACCGGTTCGCTGCTGAGAATCCCGTTTCCCACTTGCGTGACATGACAGCACACCTCGAACGAATCGTCGAACGAGGTCGTGCGGCATACGAGGTGCTATCGCATATTCGCGGCCGCACCCGATATGACGAAATCCTCAAATCTCTTGCCGAGGACCGTAAACCGATAGAGGATGCGGAAAAGGCGGCGATTAACGCGGAAGCGCGCAAGGAATTGGTCGAGGCCAATCTCAAACGCGCCGACGAACTCATCAAAGAGGACGAACTCTACCTCGCGATCCAGCTCCTCGAACAGGCCTGTGCACTCGAGCCGCGACCGGCGGAGCTGCTCAAGCTGGCGCGGCTCCTCCAGCGCAATCCTCTGTGGGTGAATCGTGCCCTCGCGTGTATGCGGCGGGCAATCGAGGCGGATCCGAAAAGTGTCGACGCCTGGCTCGAACTCGCCGAGTTCTGGCGGCTGCGCAACCACGCCGAGCGACAACGCAAGTCTCTCGAACGCGTCCTGGCGATTGAACCCGACAACGAGCGGGCCAATAAAATGTACAAAAGCCTTGCGGGCAACCGTGAGCTGCAGCGATTGCTTCGTCGCGCCCGTTCGATGCGTTAGCCCGAATGCCGGTCATCATCGATGGCAACAATCTCCTCCACAGTCTGCCGAGCCGGGAGCAGAATCGTGACAGTGTGCGGCGCAGAGCGCTCGATATTGTTCGCCATGGGGGAATGAGTCTGACAGTGGTCTTCGACGGACCACCGCCCGTTGGATCTCCCGACCCAGAACACCTCGGACAGCTCACCATTCGGTTCTCGGGAGCGTCAAGCGCCGACGATCTTATCCTCCGCCTCCTTCCGAAGTCCGGTCGAGCTTCGGAATGGGTAGTGATCACCGATGATCGGGCCCTCCGCAACCGTATTAGAGAACTGGGGGCCCAGGTTCGGACCCTCAGGGAGTGGCAGTCCCGAAGACCTCGCAAGCCGCTCCGGGTGTCGCGGGAGCCGAAGCTGTCTTCTCGGGAACTCGCCGACTGGGAGGGGTTTTTCTCCTCTGAGGGAAATGACGAGGAGCGCTAGCTCGAGCTTCCGACTTCTGGTTGGCAAGAACCGAAATGATCGGTAGAATTCGCGCGCGGCGACTGCCGCGGGAGGATCTCAAATGACCGACCAACTCCAGAGCATCAAAAAATCTTTCTCTGATCTCGGTCTCGAGCTGAAGATGGGGATTGAAGAATCTAACCTCGGCGCGTGCACCGGCGAGTGGATCGTTTCCGAGGATATGCACGAGCTGGTGTCTTACAACCCCTCTGACGCCCAGCCCATCGCCTCTATCATCCAGGCCGATGAGGCCGCGTACGAAAAGGTTGTGGCAACTGCGGCCGAGACCTTCAAGACATGGAGGATGGTGCCGGCGCCGGCTCGCGGCGAGGTCGTGCGCGATCTCGGAAACGAGCTGCGTAGATTCAAGGATCCGCTCGGCCGATTGGTCTCCCTCGAAATGGGGAAAATCCTTTCTGAGGGCCTTGGTGAGGTCCAGGAAATGATCGACATGTGCGACTTTGCGGTTGGTCTTTCTCGCCAGCTTTACGGTCCGACGATGATGTCGGAGCGTTCGCGCCACCGTATGTACGAGCAGTGGCATCCTCTGGGTGTCGTAGGCGTCATATCTGCATTCAATTTTCCGGTCGCGGTATGGGCCTGGAACGCAGCCCTTGCCGCCGTCTGTGGTGACACGACGATCTGGAAACCATCATCGGATACGCCGCTTACCGCGGTTGCCGTACAACACATCTGCAATCGGGTCATGGAGCGCCATGGCGTGCCCGGGGTTTTCAACCTTGTCGTCGGATCAGGGCGTACGGTGGGCGAGCGCCTCATCAACGACAAGAGGGTGCCCCTGATCTCTTTCACAGGGTCCACCAAAATGGGTCGGCATGTGTATGAGACGACGTCCAAACGATTCGGTCGAAGCATCCTCGAGCTTGGTGGCAACAACGCCATCATCGTCGCCGAAGACGCCGACGTCGAGCTGGCGGTCCGAGGCATTCTCTTCGCTGCGGTCGGCACCGCCGGCCAACGTTGCACCAGCCTGCGTCGCCTTTTCTTGCAAAAAGACATCGCCTCCAAGGTGATCGATCGTCTCGTCAAGGCCTACCCCAGCATCAGCATCGGCAATCCGCTCGACGAAACGGTTCTCATGGGTCCACTCGTCAACGCGCGGGCGGTCGAGGACCACTTCGCCGCACTCGAAGCCATTCGTGAGCAGGGGGGTGAAATTCTCTGTGGCGGCGGCCGCCCGGATGGCGACGGCTATTTCGTCGAACCTACGATCGTCAAGGCTCGACTGGATATCGAAAAGGCTCGCGACGAGACCTTCGCCCCTATTCTCTATGTCTTCGAGTACGACGATCTCGGCGAGGCCATGCACTACCACAATTCAGTCGATCAGGGTCTGTCCTCGGCTGTCTTCACTTCGAACCTCCACACTGCCGAGAAGTTCCTTTCGCACGAGGGCTCGGATTGCGGGATTGCCAACGTCAACATCGGAACCTCTGGCGCGGAGATCGGTGGTGCATTTGGCGGCGAGAAGGAAACCGGGGGAGGCCGCGAGGCCGGCTCGGATTCGTGGAAGGCATACATGCGTCGCCAGACCTGTACAATCAATTGGGGTGGGGAGCTGCCCCTCGCCCAAGGGGTCAAGTTCGACGTCGAATAGGCGGCCAGCCGCCTACTCGGATACAGGGTTCAGGATGCAGGGTTCAGGATCCATCGCAAAATTCGCGAGTGGGTTTTACGATCTCGCTGCATCCTGCATCCTGCATCCTGCATCCTGCATCCTGCATCCTGCATCCTGCATCACTGCTGTCCAAAACAAATCCACAGGTGACGTTGCCTATCTGACAACACAAGGGTTACGGGTCGGTTTTCGGCCTTTCCAAGGCGAGGTTCCCTTCAACCAACTGATGCTGTCCAAGGCGCGGGCGACCGCGACAGGTAACAGCGGCAGTATTCAGCGGCAGCGACAGAAAGCAGCGTCAGGAAACAGCGCCAGCCATCAGCGACCGCGTCGGGGGCAGCACAACGCCGAGCCGCGGAGCGGCGACAGATGGATAGCCCGGGGTGTCAACCCCGGATCTGGCGTCAGATTTCCCGTGACGCCGGCATGATCACCTCCGGGTCGTTCAACGGGCGAGATAGCTGCCGAGTCGGCCGGTGTCAAGGGCGGGCCGGCCCGGGGCCGGTTGCTTTGCAACCCTTGACACCGGCCGACTCGCCAGCTTTGGGGGAGGGCATGAACGACCCGGAGGTGACCATGTCCAACGCCGCCACGAATCACAAACCTCATTGCCCATACGATAGCCCTCGAAAGCTGACTCCTGCTTCCTGCTATCCTGCATCCTGCATCCCGATCGAGATCCACGCTGGTACCATGGTCCCCATGGAAGGCACAGTTTTAGTCATCGATGACGACCCGGGAGTACGGAAAGCGCTCAAACGTATTCTGACCGGGGCAGGTTTCGAGTTTGAGGAAGCCGGCGACGCGTTCCAGGCCCTGGAAGCTCTCGATGCAAATCCACCGGACGCGGCCCTGCTCGATATCAAAATGCCGGGTATGGATGGCCTCGGGTTGTTGGAAAACCTCAAACAACGGGGACTCGAAATACCGATTGTCATTCTCACCGGCCATGGCGATGAATTCACCTCGAGCCAATGCCTCGAGGCGGGTGCAGCCGGCTATCTCACCAAGCCTCCCGATCGCGCTGAGTTGCTCCTCGCCGTGAAGGGAGCTGTAGCCCAGGGGCGGGTGGTTCGCGAACTCGGCCCGGGTGCCGAACCTCCACCTCTCCTCGGTGAAAGCTCGGCAATGCGCCAGCTACGCGAAGAAATCGCCCGCGTCGCGCCGTCTCACGCGACGGTCATGATCGAGGGTGAGTCAGGCACCGGCAAGGAACTGGTTGCGCGGCGGCTCCACCACCTGTCGGATCGGGCGCGTCGTCAATTCGTCAGGGTCAATTCGGCGGCGATCCCGGAAGAGTTGATCGAGTCTGAACTCTTCGGACACGAGAAGGGCTCGTTTACCGGTGCCCACCGGCGCCAGGTCGGTAAATTCGTACAGGCAGATGGCGGCACGATATTCCTCGATGAAGTTGGCGATATGAGCCTCAAGACTCAGGCCAAGGTACTGCGGGTCCTGCAGGATGGCGAGGTTGAGCCCGTGGGCGCTGGCAGTGGATTCCAGGTCGATGTGCGGGTCATCGCGGCGACCAACAAAACTCTCGTCGAGGAGGTCCAATCCTCGAGTTTTCGCGAGGACCTCTACTACCGGTTGGCGGTGGTGGTCCTGCGTACGCCGCCGTTGCGCGACCACCCGGAGGACATCCCGCCTTTGGTCGAGCATCTCACCGATCAGTTCTGCCGCGAGTACAACCGCCGCCCCAAGATCTGGACCAATGCCGCCCTCGATCAGCTGAGACGTCACCAGTGGCCTGGAAACGTTCGCGAGCTGAAGAACGTCGTCGAGCGAGCGGTCATCATGGAGCTCGATGACACCATCTCCAGAGTCGATCTGCCGACTCTGCCGGCGAGCGACGCGGTGGACTCGCTCCTCGATCTGGCATCGTTGCAGGAGTTTCAGCGGCAGTCGGAGATCGCCTTTCTACGTCACCATCTCGAGCGTAATGGGTGGAATGTCGCTGCAACCGCGCGCGTTATCGGCACACCGCGCTCCAACCTCTACAAGAAAATGCGCGCCTACGGCATCGAGCGGGAACAACCGTGAATCTCGATGAGCTCACCGCCTGCGGCGCCCACCAGCGAGGCCATTTTCTGCTGTCATCGGGTCTCCACTCGGGTGACTATCTTCAATGCGCCCTCTTTCTCGCCCATCCTCGGCGGGCGGCCCGTGCAGGGCAGCTGCTTGCCGGTGCGATCAGCGACGCCGGTCTCGAACCCGAGATCATCGTTTCTCCAGCGATGGGTGGATTGATCATCGGTCACGAAACAGCGCGCGCCCTCGATTTGCCATTCATTTTCACCGAGCGGGCCGAGGGAGAGATGGTCCTCAGACGAGGATTCGGACTCGAAAGGGGGCAGCGGGTCGTGGTCGTGGAAGATGTGGTCACCACTGGCCGTTCGACCCGCGAGGTCATCGTGATCCTCGAGAATCTCGGCGCCGATGTCGTTGGGGTTGCTTCCATCGTCAACCGCTCGGGCCGACCGCAGTCTTTCTCGCCACTGCCCAGCCGCGCGCTTTTGGATGTGGACTTCCCGACCTGGACCGCAGAGCAATGCCCGCTGTGCCGAGACGACGTGCCGATCGCCAAACCCGGCTCACGTCCGATCACCCGACCAATTCTGAGTTCTTAATTCTCAATTCTGAATTCCCAACAACCCCTCCCGCTTCCGGAGAAATGTGGGCGTGGGGAGGGAACTGAAAATTAAGAACTGAGAATTGAGAATTCAAAGTCAAGGACTTCAATGACGGCATCCGATTCCCTGTCAAAGGCTAGGGTCCGCTTGAACTCCATTGTCCCGTGTTACCCGTCTCGAATCCGTCGGAAAAGATCCCGCCTCCCGGTGTGAGGCACGATGCTGGGCGAGCGATATCCCAGTCCGGACATCCTCCGCCAGATCCGATGGCCAGGGATCCTGTTGTCGGGTAGGTGACGGGAGTGTCCTCCGAATCTCGAAACTCGAAATAGTATCGGTGACAGCCCGTGCCGACCCCTGTCACAGTCGCCATCCACGCGCCGTTTGTTGCGGTGCCTCGCTCGAGACTCATCGTGTGGCAGACGCCGTCGACGTTGACCGCGGCGGCGCTCGGTCCCTCCACGTCGTACCAGTTGGTCCATATTTCGACCGTGGGCGCCTGACGAGGATAGTGCGATCCTGACGGGATTTTTCCAGATGCTGAGCCTGCGCCGAAATCAGCGGTGGTGAAATTTCCGGCCATCCCGATTCCGACGGAATTGATGTAGTTTTCTTCGTTCAGAATGTTGAAACGGTGCCCGTTGTCGTAGTTGGCGTGAAAACCGCAGGCGGAGTTGGGAGTGGATTCGAAGAGCCACGCGTAGAAAACAGAGTTGAGATCTGAGCTGACTCCAGCGATGTTCTCACCGTAGCCTTGTGTGTCGAAAAGCTCAATCCTGTCCCAGGTGTCGGTAACGCCCAATCCCGAGCAGTTCACGGTTGATGGAACACATGCGCAAGAGGTCGATCCGTCACAGGTATTTGGGTAAAGCGAGTCGATATTCGCGACAAGGGTGCAGGGTGAGTTGTGCCGTATCGAGCAGCCGGAGTCCGTCAGGTTCGTGCTGTGAAATCGTGCTGCGCGGTTGAGCTCGACCGTCCACGTGAGAGGTTTTGCGGGTGTGTAGCAGGCGGCTTCTGCGCAGTCGGTACCGCAGGCACCCATCTCGTGTTGTGGATCACATCGGGCGCGATTGTGGAGCTGGAGGAACCACCTTTCCTCCCAACTCGGGAACGAGCCCTCGGGCTCGCCCTCTGCCGCCGCTCTATTCGACGAGAAAATAAATACGGCCGCGGAGGCGACCAAAATGGCGACGAGACGTTTCCATCGATACACACAACCATTATATGAGCGCCAATTTTTGGATAATCTCAGATGTCGAACGGGTTGACCGAGATGATGGCTTCGGGATCCCGATCGCGCGCTTCGAGAACGAGCTCAGCGACGGTGCGTCCAAGTAAGGGGTGAGTCCATTCCGGCGCCACCTCGAATGCCGGTTCGAGCGCAAAACGTCGACTGTGAAAGCGGGGGTGGGGCAGTTCCAGGTTCGGCCCACGGCAGACCACCGCTTCTGTCAGCAGGAGATCGACATCCAATATCCTTGGTCCCCACCGTTCTTCCTGTGCGCGGTCGCGGCCCGCGTCCGCCTCGAGGTCGAGGCAGCGACTGAGCAAAGATCGCGGTCCGGTCGGCCAGTCGATCACTAAGGCGCCGTTGATGTAGTCGGGTTGCGGCGGACCGACCGCGCGCGTGCGCCAAAGACGCGAAGTTGCGACGATTCTTCCCTCGGCGGCCAGGCTTTCGATGCAGCGGGAAAACGCCAGCCGCGACTCGCCGAGATTGCTGCCGACACCAAGAAGCACTCTCACCATTACGTCGATCATAGTTGACGCAGTCACGGACCGTCGAGATCAATGGTGGCGGTATAGGCGCCTGGAGCGATTCTTAGTTATGAAAAAGTTTTGTTAACGGTGACCGGTCGTTTTTACTCCCGCTGATATTCTTTAAGTAGTGGCGAGTTGTTTCCGGAGGGCGGACACTTGCCAGGTTGGAGCCTCCAGATGTCAATCAATTCAACACAACGCTGCTGGGGTTTCTTTTTCGTGTCCCTGTTGATCGCGCTGTCGGCAACGCAGGTTCGCGCCGCAGATCCCTCACGGACACACGTCGATTTGGACCGGGTTCAAGGGGTACTTTCAGTGGTGTGGGGCGATCCGGCTCCCGGGGATTTGCGCAAAGACGTCAATAAGTATTTCCTGTTGGACGACAACCACAGCACCACTGAGGTTTTCCTCACTGAGGATCAGGTCAGAACAGTTGGCGGTGCCGACAGATTGGACGGCCGCAGGGTGGAGCTGGTGATCGAATCGTACCGGGACGTGTTTGGAGATCAACTGTTCACCAAGATACCGATTGCCCATTCGGTACAGATTCTCTCGGACGGGACTCGATCCAAGTTCGCAAAAGCGGTCAGCGGAGCGCAGCCCTGGGTATCTATCCTGTGCAAATTCTCTGATGTTTCCTCCGAGCCCAGATCTTTGTCCTATTTCCAGAACATGTATGCAAGCACCTACCCGGGTCTCGATCACTACTGGCGAGAAGTTTCGTACAACATCGTCAACGTCACGGGCAGCAACGCGGCAGCCTGGGTCAACCTGCCACACCCGGTGAGCTACTATTGGAGTGATTCATACGACAGACTTGATGAAATGACCGCTGACTGCACCGCGGCGGCCGATCACCTCGTGTACTTCCCAGACTTTGTCGGCATCAACATGATGTTCAACGCTGAGTTCGGACCCTATGCATGGGGAGGGTCCGGACAATACCTCAACCTTGATGAAACGACGAAACGATATAGGGTGACATGGGAACCCCCATGGGGTTACGGGAACAATGCCGTGATCGCGCACGAGATGGGTCACGGATTCGGGCTGCCGCACTCCAACAACGCGGACGGCGATGGGAGCCCGTACGACAATCCGTGGGACGTCATGAGTGATAGTTGGGGATGGGCGCTGAGTGACTCAACCTACGGAAGACTCGGCAAACACACCATCGCCTTCCACAAAGACATCCTCGGGTGGATCGACGCCGACAAAAAGCTCGATATCAGTTCCCAGGGGGTTTATTCGGCGAGATTGGATCATTTGGCGCTTCAGTCGACTTCGAACCTCCGTCTGGTCACGATCCAGATCCCCGGTTCGTCGCGTTATTACACGCTCGAAGTGAGGGATCGGGTGGACTATGACGGGAACCTGCCGGGCTTTGCGGTCATCATCCATGAAGTCGATACCACACGACGGGAAGACGCATGGCTGGTTGATCCGGTCTCCCCGGAAAACGGTGCCGATGAGGGTGCGATGTGGAGGGTCGGCGAGTGCTTTGAGGACGAGGCGCACCAGATCGAAGTCTGTGTTCAGGTGGTAACCACCGAAGGCTTTGAGGTACGGATTGCGTATGGAGATGTGAGCGGTATTTTTGACGACAGTTTTGAGAGTGGAGATATCGATTCGTGGAGTGATGTCTTGCCGTAATCGGTGACCTGCCACACAGTCGCCACATCTGAGCCATTCGAAGTCGCCATCGCATCTGCTAAAGTCCCACCGTGATCAAGAAGAAGGTTGTTCCAGACAAAAAACCGGCTCCCAGGAGCATTACTGCGGCGTTCAGGAAACTGACCTCCGGAAGCGGCTGGATTTCGTTTGTCACCGTGCTGCTGTGGGCGGGAGTTATCGGGTGTCTGGTCGGCGCCTTCGCCGGGTGGATCATCGCCCAGTTCCTGCATGTGCCTCAGGTTGACCTGCTGGCCACCTTCGAGCCGGCGGCTACCACTCGGATTTATGCCGCCGACGGCGAGCAGGTGGCGTCGTACGCGCTCGAGCAGCGGGTCGTCCTCGGCCCAGAGGAGATCCCTGACGATTTCAAAAATGCGGTGGTGGCAATCGAGGACGCCGACTTTTACAGGCATGGCGGGGTCGATCCTCAGGCCGTGATGCGCGCTGCCTGGTATAGCGTGGTCGATCGGAAAATTGGATCGCGTGGCGGCGCCTCAACCTTAACCCAGCAGCTCGCCCTCAACCTCTTCCTCAAGCGCGAACGGACCCTGGGCCGCAAGATCAAGGAGGCGTTGCTCGCCCTCGACATTGAGAAGCGCTACTCCAAGGATCAGATCCTCACTATGTACGCCAACCAGATCTTCCTCGGCCACGGAGCATACGGTGTGGAGGCGGCTGCTGAGCTCTATTTCCAAAAGTCGGCGATGGACCTCAGTCTTGCCGAAGCGGCGCTGTTGGCGGGGATGATCCCAAGCGCCAACAACAAGTACGATCCGATCAGACGGCCCGAGAACGCGATCAACAGGCGCAACAAGGTCCTTTCGCGGATGCTCGAGCTCGGATTCGTTGATGCCGCTGCTTACGAGGGGGCGATCGCTCAGCCTTTGGGCGTGGCGCTGCACCGGGAGCGGGTGAAAACCGGTGCATATTTCCTCGAGATGACCCGTCAGGAGATCGAACGCCGCTACGGTACCGATGCCCTTTACACCAGCGGTCTCCAGGTCCACCTGACGATGGACCCGGCGTTGCAATTCGAGGCCGAGAAGGCTCTCCGGGAAGGCCTTGTCAATCTCGAGATGACCTACCTCGACTATCGCCGTCCACCGAATGTCCTGACCGAGGGCGGACCTGAATCGGTGGAGGACTACGACGACCCGAGCTGGGAGCTCCTCGAGCTGGAGCCCGGAGCGATGGTCAAGGCTGTAGTTCGCGATGTGTCCACACGCAAGGCCGAACTTCGTATCGGAGACCGGGACGCGGAGATTCTCCTCGATTCGGCAAAATGGACCGGAACGAGTTCTCTCAAACGCATCTTGAAAACCGGTGATCTGGTTCTGGTTCGGCTGCCTGATCCCCTGCCCGAGGAACCTGAGGATCCAGAGGATCCCGAGCAATCAGCGAAACCGCTCGTCGTGGATCTGCTCCAGGAGCCGGAGGTAGAGGGGGCTCTGGTCGCGATGGACAACCGCTCGGGCGCCGTTCTGGCCCTGGTTGGCGGTTTCGATTTTCAGCGCTCCGAGTTCAACCGCGCCGTCCAGTCGACGCTCCAGTGCGGATCGGCGTTTAAACCCTTCGTCTATTTGACCGCCTTCGAGCATGGTTTCACACCGGCGGACACCCTCTTTGATGCGCCTTTTCTCCTTGCCGACGGTACCGGTGAGCTCACCTATTGCCCCAAAAACTACTATCAGAAGTACTACGGCATCACCACTCTGAGGCGGGCCCTCGAGGCCAGCTACAATGCCTCGGCGGTCAAGCTGCAACAGCTTGCAGGCAGCAGATCGGTTGTCGAGACGGCGCGCAAATTCGGCATCAGCACCGAACTCCACCCCTATCCGTCACTCGCACTCGGCTCCCTCGGCGTACGGCTGATCGATCTGGTACGTGCCTACTCGGGGATCGCAAACCTCGGAGAGGTTCCCGAACCGTATTTCATCGCGGAGATTTTTGACCGTGACGAGCGGCTTCAGGAAAGGCACTTTCCACACAGCGAGCGCGTGATGCCGGAGGCAGTGACCTATCTTGGTCTTTACATGCTGCGAGGCGTCGTCGAGCGGGGCACAGGCGCCAGCGCCCGCTGGCTTGGAGCGAACCTCGCTGGTAAAACAGGGACCACCGATCTGTACTCCGACGCCTGGTTCGTCGGGTTCTCGCCGCGGATCACGGTGGGAGTTTGGGTGGGTCGCGATCTCAAGGCACCGATCGGCAAAAAGATGACCGGCGCCAAAGCTGCGCAGCCGATCTGGAACAACTTCATGACCGCGTACCTGAATACCCTCACCGCCGCCGAACGGGCCGAGGATTTCCAGGTGCCTGCCGGTGTCGTCTTCACCCCGGTCGATGCGACCACCGGAGAACGCGCTGTGCCTCCGTGCAGCTATCAGGAGAACGTGATTTTGGAGGCGTTTCTCGACGGCACCGAGCCGGTGGACCCGTGCAGCGAAGAGATGGGCGAGATCATGGATCTGCCGTGGCCATTCCAGCTCCCTTATTACACGGCCAAACCGGGAGAACCGATGCCGACCTTTGGTGCGGTCGAGGTTGCTGACGAACGACTGAGGCCGACGCCGACGCCGGAAGAGCAGAAAGAGCTGGATCGTTTTGCGGCCCTTGAAGGCCCTGAGGCGGCCGAAAAGCTCCGACTCAAAATGGGAGTCCAAAAGCCGAAGCCGGAAGAGACGCAGGGATTGAATTAGGAATTGTGAATTAGGAATTAGGAATGCCGCCCACCCACACGGGACGTTTCTAATCGCTGGGGGCAGGGGTGGAAATTCCGAATTCCTATTTCCTGATTGCTCATTCTGCTTTCAGCTCTGCTGAAGGAATCCTTCGACCCGCTCCAAGAAACTGTCAGGCGGCATATAGCCTGGAATCCGACCGATTTCCTGGCCGCCGGCGTCGAGCACAATGATCGTCGGTAATCCGTCGACCTGGTACTCGTTTGACAACTCCTTGCCATCGCCATCTACGTTGAGGCTGAGAGGCACCACTTTGTTTTGAAGGACTGAGGCCACCTTCGCGTCGCGAAGTGTGGTCGACTCGAGCCGCTTGCACCAGACGCACCAGTCAGCGTAGAAGTTGACGAGCACAGGCTTGCCTTCGTCGCGAGCACGTTCGAGGGCGGAGGGCATGTTGCTCTCCCACACGACCTTGACGGTAGCGTGGTTGGCGACGGTTTCGACCGGCGCTTCGGAAACGGCCTCCTGGCGGCTGCAGGCCGGGGCGATCATGACAGCCGCGACGGCGAAAAGTGCGAACAGAAAACGATTCAAGGGATTCCTCCTGGGACCCGGCGGCGACCGGGTGGCGATAGTATATCACCTTCTGGCTATACATCTCTATGCTATTCCACGACTTGAAGTTACGCTCTTGCGTCCGGCTGTTTCTCGTGGCATGATCCAGGCGTGACGCAGCCATCGATCTCCCTGTTTCGCCGGATTGAAAGTGCGTTGGAGACCATCGCTCTGGGCTCGACTCCGCTGGAGACGATTCACAGGGTCGCGGATTTCATCGCGGAGAATTTTGCCCAGGACCTCGGTATCAGAGGGGGTCGGATCTACGCCCAGGATGACGGCAGTTATGAACTGGTGGAGACCTTTGGCGATGCCTCGCGCGAACCCATCGGTCTCAGGGTGTGGAAGACCTATCCGCCATTCGAAAGACTGCTGGATGTTGGTTCTGTGGTCATGAGGCGGGATGACTCCCGCCTCGATCAGCGCCTCGAAGCAGATCTGGGGACGCGCGAGTGGTTTGCGGCCGTTGCAGTTGCGGACGCACGCTACGTCCTGTCGTTCGATGTCGAGTCTTCTGACGACGATCACGAAAACCTGGTCTCGACTCTCAACATCATTCGGTTGGCCGTCAACCAGAAGCTGCGCGAGGATCGGGTGATGGCGCTGATCGAGGATGCGCGGCAGATCCAGAACTCCATCCTGCCGCGCCAGATTCCGCAGCCGGGCGACTATCAAATCGCGGCACGCACAGTCGCCGCGGAAATCGTTGGCGGCGATTTCTACGATGTCATCACCCTCGACGACGATGTTTTTGACGTGGTGGTTGCGGACGCCACAGGCCACGGTCTGCCGGCGGCCCTGCAGGTGCGCGACGTGTTCACCGGCCTGCGGATGGGCCTGGCCCGGGAGTACAAGCTGACGCGCACTGTCGCGCGCCTCAACCAGATCATTCACCGAAGTCGTCTCGCCACCAAGTTCGTGACGCTTTTCCTGGCCGAGATGAACCTCGATGGCAGGATCATCTACTGCAACGCCGGCCACCCACCTGCGATGGTGATCCGGGCCGACGGGTCGATCTCTCTCCTGCGCGCCGGCGGCATGATCCTCGGTCCGAATCCTGATGCTCGTTACACCTTCGGCATAGAGGAACTCAACCCGGGAGATTTAATGGTGCTGTACACCGACGGCATCACCGAAGCGAACGGCGAGATCGACGGCGAAGAGTACGGGAGCGACCGTTTGATTCACGCGCTCCGCGTAGCCCGCCACCTCGATCCGCTTGCGATCGTCGATCGGGTGTTTTCCGATGTCGATGAATTTGCTGTCGTTTCTCCGCCCGCCGACGACCAGACCCTTATGGTCGTCAAGCGACGCGCCCCTGAAATTGAGGAGATCCCTGCATGATCGATTTCCGACCCGCTGTTTTCTTCGACCTCGATGGCTTTTCACATCCGGATCTTTTGGATCCCGCGGAACCGGTGTGGGCTGCGCTAGGTAAGACATTGTCCGGGTATCTCGAGTCGTGGTCCGACTGGAGCATCAATATCGATGTGCCTGCCGGTGTGCATCTGCTTGGCGATCGAATCGCCATAGCCGCCGGCTGCTCGATCGAACCCGGGGCGGTGATCGTGGGCCCGGCAATTCTCGAAGAGGGCGTGCAAATTCGGACCGGCGCCTACATTCGGCAGAATGTGCTGCTCGCCGCCGGCAGCTTGGTCGGCGCCCACAGTGAGGTCAAGGGATCAATATTGTTGCAGGGCGCCAAGGCGCCTCACCAGGCCTATGTCGGTGACTCCATCCTCGGGCGCGACGTCAATCTCGGTGCCGGAACCATCTGTTCGAATGTCAAAAACGTTGGTCGGGAGATCAGCTTTTCGGCCGGTGGCGAGACCTATCACACTGGTCTGCGCAAATTCGGAGCGATCCTCGGTGACGGCTGCAAGACCGGCTGCAACACCGTGCTCAACCCTGGGGTGCTGATGGGCCCGGGTTCCGTCACCTACACCAACGCCAGCGTCCGAAGCGGGTTTTTCCCTGCGGGAACGCTCATCAAAGTGCGTCAGACGCAACAAGTCACTGAGATGCGGAAGCTGCGACGAGAGTAAGAACTCTGAATTCGGAATTCGGAATTCGGAATAATCGGAATTGCCACACGCCCCCAATTCATGAGGTGGTGGTGCGGAAATCCGAAATTCGAAATCCGAAATTCGAAATCCCTCCCAAAGTGGCACGCCCATTGCATTCTCAACGGCTGACCGGGAGGTGGACCATGAAAAAGGTCCTGATCATAGGATTGGCGATAGTACTCAGCGGCGTTTCGATGGCCTCTGGCGAGGACGAGATGACCTCGTTGAGCTACATCTCATACCTCGAACGCTATGCGACCGTTCAGCCGGTCAGCCAGGAGGAAAGCCTGGAAGCGGTCATCAATATGCCCCTGGTGGGGGGCGATCGGGTCGATACCGCCCGTGAAGCGAGGATGGAGATCATTCTCGCCGACGCCAATCTGGTGTGGCTCGACGAATACACGACCTTGAGTCTCGATGCCGTTGCCCTCAGCCGTGATGCCGAGGCCGAGCGCACCGTGATCTTTCTTGCAGACGGCACGATCATTTTCGAAATCACCGAATTTACTCTGTCTGAAAAACCGGTCCGGATCGATGGCCGTGGTGCCACCGTGTATCTCGATGAGCGAGGCCTCTATCGAATTCAGGCCCTGCCCAGTGGTGGTTTGCGGGTCGAGGTCCTCTCCGGCCTCGCCGAAGCCGCGACCTCGGCCGGGGGCGTGCTGATCCGAGCCGAGAGCGCAGCCGAGGTTGGTGCCGGCGAGGTGCAGCGGAGCGAGACGCACATTACGTGGAATGATGATTTTGCTGCCTGGGTCGAAATGCGGCGGCAGATTCCGGCAGGCGAGAGCTCACAGCATGTTGATCTTCGCTACTCGCGTCAGGCAGCCCAGCTCGACAACTACGGCAGCTGGGTCTACGTCGATGACATCAACTCCTGGGCATGGCAACCGGCCGTCGGTGGAAGCTGGGAGCCGTATCGGGCCGGCAGGTGGTATTGGACGTCGACCGGTTGGGCCTGGATCTCTTACGAGCCCTGGGGTTGGTTGCCCCACCACTACGGGTCGTGGAACTTTTCGGTTGGCTTCGGTTGGACCTGGTCGTGGGGGGGATATTGGGGCCCGGCGTGGGTGAGCTGGGCTTGGTGGCCCGGTTACGTCGGATGGTGTCCTTACGGCTATTACAACAACTGGTGGTGGGGCGGGGGCTGGCACGGTGGTGGCCACTATCCCGGCTATTACCCGCCCAACAGGCCTCCGCATCCGGGTGGCGGCGGTTCCGCGCAGCCGGCTAGACGTGACGCGGTTCCTCCGCGGACCGCGAGCAGTCGGGTGACTGGCGACGTCGATGCCGCCCAGTCGCGCGCTGGGTCTGAACGAGCTGTCGACCTCAATGGTCAGGTTCGCATGGCATCGATCGATCGTCGAGGTTGGACGGCGGTCCGCCAGGAGGATTTTGCGAGTCCCAACCTCACTCGCCTCGCGCGGTCCGGAGACCGGGTCATGCCAACCAATGGAGATCAGATGGGGGTCGTCATGACCGGGCCGTTGACCACCAGGTCTCCCTCCCTGGGAAATCCAGGCTCCGAAATCGAACGCGTTTTCAGAGACGTCGGCGCGAAAAATCCAACTGATGTCAGTGCGGTCATGGCCCGCGACAGCTCGGTGAGTCCCGAGACTCTGGGTCGACTTGGCCAACCCACAACCTATGGTGACCTCAGTCGGCGTTCGGTCGATGCCGCGGCCTCGAGCAGCAGAACGGTGGCTCCTCGACTCTCTGCCGGAGCGGGGTCTCCATTCCATTCATCGAGCTCTTCGAGGGTTGCGCAGCCCAACGCCTATCGGCCGACCATGTATGGCAGCAGCGGTGGGACCTTGTCTGGGGCCACAGGCTCCCGCTCTTCGTCAGGGTCGCGGCCGCTGGTAGCTCCCCGATCAAGTTCAGGGAGGGTTGGCGGCTCACGACCGGTGATCGTGCCCGGGTCCAACTCCTCGCTCTACAGCCGCCCGACAACGTCACCATCGGGATCTTCGTCGCTGCGAGGTTCGACCTCACGGTCGCGGAGCTCGGTCGGCAGTAGTTCCGGCCGCTATTCAGGCCCCGGAGCTCGCTCGGTCGGGGGCACCCGGTCCACTGGAAGCGGATCCCGCTCGTCGGCAGGCAGGAGCCGGTCCTCCGGTGGAAGTTCACGCTCTTCTGCGGGCAGCAGCCGGCCGTCCGGTGGAAGTTCACGCTCTTCATCGGGCAGCAGCCGATCTTCCGGCGGAAGTTCATCCAAGAGCCCGAGCAGCTCGGGCGGCGCGCACAAGCGGTAGTCTGGTTTGATTGCTGGGTGTCTGGGGCACCTGACGACAAACATATTCTGTCGCCGCTTCGCGGCTTATTGAATAATTGTGCTTTGTTTCCTGGGGCTCACGCCCCAGGCTAACCATATGTCGCCGCTTCGCGGCTCGTGGATCTAGCTTTGCGCTGAAGATTGAGAATTTTGTAGGGGAGGGGTTTATCCCCTCCCGAGTCAGGCGTTACCGACCTCGTCCGCGAAACCTACCACATCATCCCTCCAAATAACGTCCTGTGCTTTGACGCCAAAAAACACGGAATCGATTTCGCTCGGGCGGGGGTAAACCCCGCCCCTACGACAAATGGATCGGCTAGCGCCGGAGGGGCGACAGATTGCGCCTTCGGCGTGGGCCGCAGCCGTTGATGCCAGGCAATTTGTTGGCGTTATCCGTTGACCCCGCTGTTTCAGCGGTATAGTTGCTCTATGCCTGATTTGAGTCCAGAAACCATTGATCGTCTTGTTGAAGCTGCCTCCGAAGTGAGAGAAAAAGCACATGCGCCATACTCGAGCTTTAGGGTCGGAGCCGCTGTCATTGACGCGGAAGGCCGCATGCATGTGGGCTGCAACGTCGAAAACGCCTCCTACGGTCTCAGCGTCTGCGCCGAACGGCACGCCGTGGCAGCAGCAGTGTCCGCAGGTGGTGAATGCATCGAGGGCCTTGCCGTGGTCACCGATACCAGCCCGCCATCCTCTCCGTGCGGCGCCTGCCGCCAGGTGCTGGTCGAGTTCGGCGACTTTCCAGTGATCCTGGCGAACTTGGAGGGCGATCGGACCCTTACAAGCGTTGCCGAACTCCTGCCGGACGCCTTTACGCCAGCATCACTGGTTAAGGGCAAAGGGTGAAGAGTCAAGGGTAGATGTGAAGGCAGAAATTTGGACGAAGCATCGCGGATTTCTGCCATCGTTCCATCCCGTTGAAAAAGCGCATCTTAAGGTCCTCTCTAAGTCCTTAACCATCTGCGATTGTAGTTATAAACTGCGTAATAGCATAGGTTTAGACTGCGAAGGTCATGCATCGTTTGATTGCCACGATCCCCTTGACATCGGCGTTTTCGGGGACCATATTGAAAGTGTCCTCAGGGACCGCGGGTGTTGAACGGACCACACAGCCGCGATACCCACTGAAAAGGTCCGGGCGGGCACACCCGCCGCGACGAAATCCCGTTCCCGCGGGATTTCGTTATTTTGTAATTCCCAGCGCAGGTTCGCTGTGCGAAACTGCGCGGGAATTACGATGTCCGACCTCAAACACCAACTTGCATGGGAACGCCGCCTCGAACGGCGTCAACGTCGGCGGGAGGAGTACCGCCGTGGCCTACGACCGATGGCCATTGCGGCGTGGAACATTACCAAAGAGCACAACGTCGGGTCGCTGGTCCGCACCGCGCACGCTGCAGCGGCGGCAGAGGTAGTTCTGGTCGGCGAGCGCGAGTGGAACGTGGAGGCAGCAAAAACATCCGAGCTCTACACGACCGTCACCCAGCTTGCAGATAAAGAGTCATTCCGGAAGCACCTTGAGTCTCGGCGGTGGAATCTCGTTGCAGTTGAGCTTGACAGCCGCGCGGTCAACGTCTTCGATGCCGAGTACCCGGAGCGACCGTGCTTCCTTCTCGGCGCTGAGATCGGGGGCGTGCCCGGTGAATTGCTCGACGATGCGGAGTTGGTGGTCCAAATTCCCCAGTGGGGGCTCGTGCCGTCCCTCAATCTTGCGATCGCCGGCTCGATCGTCCTCTACGACTATCTTGGAAAGCTCCATGGCGAGGCCCGCCTGAATCGCCCGGATGGAGGGCTTGTAGATCAAAATGCAGGTGAACCAGAAGGCGGGAATGACGTAGATCACAAAGGATGAATCTAGCGCCTCCGGCGGCGGTTGTTCGCGCAGAATCGCCCTGATAGAGTGGGCCCGCACCGACAACACGCGAATGGCAGCGGAGGCAGCATCACCGACAGGCTGTTCGCAAACCGAGATCGAGCGAAGGAGGCATCGATGCGCAACGCAACGCGTTTGACAATAACCGCCCTGGTGATCTTCCTGGCGCTGTATGTAGGCGCCTGTAAGAGTAGCGGCCCGAAGATGGATGCGCCTCCGCCCCAGCGGACCGCCGCGCCGACGCCGGATCCCGCCGAGGTGAGCGAGGAGGTCGTGCACGAACCGGTCACAGAGACGATCGTTTCAGAGGAGGTGACGGAAGAGCTTCCGGAGGACCTCGCGCAGCTCAACGCCCAGGGATATTTGGCGGATGCATTCTTTGATACAGATCGATTCGATCTCATGCCGGTGGCGCGCGAAGCGTTGGCGCAGAATGCGGCGTGGTTGCAGAAACACCCGACGATCTCGATTCTGGTCGAAGGGCATTGTGATGAGCGGAACACCCGCGAGTACAACCTTGCATTGGGTGAGCGGCGGGCGAGCACAGTGCGCGACTATCTCGTTTTCCTCGGCATTGCCCAGCAGAGGATCCAGATCATTTCTTATGGTGAGGAGCGTCCGTTCGCCGTTGGTAGCGGTGAAGGCGTCTGGAAGCTCAACCGCCGATCCCATTTCGTCATCGTTGCCCGTTAGGAGCACAGTCATGCGCCCACTTTTTTCGATTGCCGCAAGCCTGATTCTGCTGGCGCCTCTTGCCGCCTGCACTTCGTCCGAAGACACCGCCCTGTTGCATCGGGAGATCACCGACGTCCAGCGCTCGGTTGACCGGTTGCAAACCGAGGTCATCGGCCAGTCTGACATACAGGGCATGGAGCAGTCGATGCAGGAAATGACCAACCAGAACCTGCGCTCCAACGCTGACCTCGCGCTCAGGGTCGAAGAACTGCAGGAGCAGATCGAGGCGCTGCATGCGAGTCTGGAGGTCACCACCAGACGACTGCAGGCCATCTCTCAAGAGCTTGCTGCTGTGCGGTCCCAGGGCGGTTCAGGGGCGGTGTTGCCACCGGTGATGGTTGCGCCGGCCAGCGGCGCAGGAGCAACCGACGCCAACTCGGGTGGGGTGCCTGTTGGCGCATCTGCTACCGGAGGCACGGCCAGCCCAGATGAGCTCTATCGCTCGGCCTACGAGGACTACATGCGGGGGAATTACGACCTTGCAGCAGAGGGCTTCGGCGAATACATGAGGCGCTGGTCCAATACAGAGCTGACCGACAACGCGCTCTATTGGATCGGTGAGTGCTACGACGCTCAGGAAAAACCCGAAGAGGCGCTGACCACGTTTACAAAGGTTCTGGAGGACTACCCGACCTCGGACAAGGCGGCGGCAGCCCAGCTCAAAAAGGGTCTGATTTACCTCAAAATGGGCGACCAGGGCCAGGGTGTGGTCAACCTGCAGTACGTTGTATATGAGCACCCTGGAACGCGCGAAGCTGACCTTGCTCGCGAACAGCTTCGCTCGCTAGGACTCACCATCCGCTAGGGCTGTACGGCTATACGGCAAGACGGCTATTCGGGTCGCTCACCAACCTAAATCAGGGATGAGTGTAGCCATCTGGCCGTATTGCCGTAAGGCCGCATAGCCGAAATGCCCTCCGGCACTAGCCGGATTCAACGTTTTCCGCTATCATATGCGACCTTATGCTGCGCACTGCGCGCGGCGTGCAACCAAGGAGACACTTTCGATGGCTACGATCAAAGGTACGAAGAAACAGGCGCGCAAGCGCCACCGCCAGTCTCTCGAGCGGCGAATGCGGAACCGCTCGGTGCGCACGCGAGTGCGTCGGCAAATGCGACTGATGCGTACTGCTATGGCCGAAGGCGATGCTAAAAAGGTCGAGGAACTGCTGCCCGGAACGATGTCAGTGATCGATATCGGCTGGCGCAAGGGCGTGTTCCACCGCAACTCCGCGGCCCGCTACAAGTCGCGCATGGCGCGGCAGGCTCATGCGGTGATCTCTGGCGGGGAAGCTTGAGGCGATGAGCTCGGCCCTGCTCACCTCCTCGATCCCTTCGGGGAAACTGGTGAGTCGGGGCAAGGTCCGCGATATCTACGCCACAGATGAAGCGCTGATCCTGGTCGCTACCGACCGCATCAGTGCGTTCGACAGTGTTCTGTCGCCGGGCATCGCCGGCCGTGGTGAGATCCTTACCCGGCTCTCGACTTTCTGGTTTCGGCGTTTTGCTGACCGCGTCCCCAACCACCTTCTTGCCACCGAGCTCGAAGATTTTCCGGAGCCGTTCAAAGATCATCCCGAGCTCGCCGGCCGCAGCGTGCTGGCGCAGCGGTTGCAGCCGGTTCCTGTGGAATGTGTAGCGCGCGGCTACCTCGCTGGTTCGGGGTGGAAGGAATACCAGGTCGACGGCACGGTATGTGGAATCAAACTTCCTGAGGGACTGACCGAGTCCGCAAAGCTCCCGGAAACGATCTTCACCCCGGCGACCAAGGCTACCGACGGCCATGACGAGAACATCAGCTTCGAACGGATGGTGGAAATCGTCGGCGAGGAAACGGCCGTCAGGCTCCGCGATCTCACCCTCGAGCTCTACACAGCGGCCGCCGACTACGCTCGTGATCGTGGCATCCTGATCGCCGATACCAAGTTTGAGTTCGGGTTCGACGGGGACGGAAACATTGTCTGGATGGACGAAGCATTAACCCCTGATTCGTCCCGCTTCTGGCCGGCCGACGACTACCAGCCCGGGCGCTCCCAGGCATCCTTTGACAAGCAGTATGTGCGCGACTGGCTCGAGGCCAGTGGATGGGACAAGGAGCCACCCGCTCCGACCCTCCCACCCGAGGTGGTTGAGGGCACCCTTTCGCGCTACCTCGAGGCCTATCGCCTACTGACCGGCGAGGACCTCGCGATGGTGGCGACCAGAGACTGAGAACAATCTTTTTCGGGCATTCCCCGATGAGTGGAGGAGATTTCCATGACCGTGTATGCGACTGAGAATATCCGCAACATTGCGGTAGTGGGCCACTCCGACACCGGCAAAACATCGCTGGTTTCGGCACTGCTCTTCGATAGCGGCGCCGTCAACCGCCTGTGCAAGGTGGACGACGGCAACACAACAACCGACTTCGATGAGGACGAGCACGATCGCAAGATCACGATCAACACGGCGGTCGCTTATGTCGAGCACCGTGGGGTCAAGGTCAATCTGATCGACACCCCGGGGTACGGCATTTTTTCGACCGACGCCTTGCAGGGGTTGCGGGTGGCCGATTCCGCGCTGATGATGGTTTCGGCAGTCGCAGGAGTCGAGGTGCAGACCGATAAAATGTGGAAGTCGGCGGCTAGCTTCGATCTGCCGGTCCTTTTTGCCGTCAACCTGATGGATCGCGATCGGGCCTCGTTCTCGCGCGCGGTCGGAGCCCTGCAGAAGAAGTACGGCCGGCAGGTCACACCGCTGCAGCTTCCCATCGGTGAGGAATCGAGCTTCTCCGGGATCGTCGATCTGGTCAGCGGCAAGGCTTTTACCTGGGAGCATGACGAGAGTGGGAAAGAAACCGAGGCCGATGTTCCGGGCGATATGGCCGATGACGTTGCGTCGGCGCGCGAAGCGTTGATGGAAATGGTTGCCGAGCAGGACGAAGAGCTCATGGAGAAATACCTCGAAGAGGGCGAGCTCGACGCCGAGGCATTTTCGGGTGGTCTCGAAAGGCAATCACGGCGCGTGAACTCTTCCCGGTATTCGCCCTCGCAGCGGCCAAGAACATCGGCGTTCAGCCCTTGATGGACGCGGTGGTGGACCTGGCTCCGTCACCCGGCGACCGGGCGCCCCGTCCAGGGAACTGTCGATGGTGAGGAGCAGGAGTTCGCAGTCTCAGCCGACTCACCGTTTGCCGCCGACGCTCTCAAGTCGATCTCTGATCCCTTGGCCTGCTACATCACCCTGATGCGCGTGTTTTCCGGGGGAAAGTCGCCACTGACGCCACGGTGTCGAACTCGACCCGTGATTCGATGGAGCGTCTCAGCGCGATGTCGATCGCTCAGGGCAAGGACCTTGAGCACGTCTCCCAGCTCGCCGCCGGTGATATCGGCGCCCTTCCCAAACTCAAGGATCGCCCCACCGGCGACACCCTGTGCGAAGCCAAACAGAACATCAGGCTGACCCCGGTAAGTATCCCAGAACCGGCGATCAGTTTTGCGCTTGAAGCCGAATCCAAAGGCGATGAAAGTAGCTTGCGACGGCGCTGGTCACGATCCGTGATGAGGACCCCACCATCACTGTCGGCCGCGATCCACAGA
>CAVZOK010000026.1:0-130422 GCA_963776765.1 Candidatus Sulfomarinibacteraceae bacterium | reverse complement strand
AGGTGACGGTCATTCCTGGCCTGCAAAGAAGCGTTAGACTTTGACTGAAGAGCATAACCCCGATGCAGTACAGGGGCAGGAAAATCCTGTCGATGAAAATGCCACAGAGGGAGAAGTCAATGGCAAGAACCAATAAGTTCCATTTGGCCGGCTGGTTATTGCTGGCACTTGTAGCTTTATGGGTTGGGGGTTGTACGACCGCCATGGAAGCGCGTTTGGCTTTCGAGGAAGCCGAACAACTTGTCGAGGAAGAAAATTTCGATCTGGCGATCGAAAAATATATTGAGGCGATTGACTTGGAGCCGGGCAGCAAGACATACAAGTTGAATCTGGTCCTCCAAGACTCGTGCCGCCGCAACGCATGTCAGGAGGGCCCGGGCGTTAGCGATGAGGGCAAGTACGCCGAAGCGATAGCAGAGTATCCAGAGCGAAGGACTATGACCCCAGCATCGAAGTTGCGACCCAGGAACAAGCGATCTAGAGAAATTATGGAAGCGCAAAACTATGCCGAAGAGGGTGCACAATTTTAGGGGAAAAGAAAAATGTCCTGGCCAGAAAAGCCATCGATAAGGCGCTCAATTTGGATGCACACAATGCCCGGGCCCTGGCAATCAAGGACCTGCTTGACCGCGACCAGAACACGATTTCTATGGACGGCATTGAACTGGATGTGGCTTCGGATGAGCCGATCACCCTGAGCTTCAAGGATGCCAATATCAAACAGGTGTTTGGCATCCTGTCGGAATTGAGTGGCATCAACTTCATCTTTGATGAAGACATCCGTAGCCAGTCGATTTCCGTCCTGCTGGAAAAAGCCAGCTTCACCCAGGCGATGGAACTGATCATGCAGATGAATGGTCTGAGCAAGAAGGTGCTGAACAGCAAGACGATTATCATCTATCCCGATCCCGCGAGAAATCCAAACAGTACGAAGACCAGCTGATCCAGACCTTCTACCTGTCGCACATCGACGCCAAGAAGGCGGTCAACCTGTTGCGGACCATGCTGCAGCTGCGCAAGATTTACGTCCATGAAGAGCGCAATGCCCTTGTGATCCGCGACAAACCGGAAGTTATCAGGCTCGCCGAGCAGATCCTCGCCGCGGCAGACCGTGCCGATTCCGAGGTGCTCTTCGATGTCGAAGTGCTTGCCGTCAGGGATACCGACGCTCTGAACTTCGGGCCGAGACTGAGTACCTACAGCACCAGTCTCGGGTTTTCCCAGGATGGAACAAATATCCTTGATGACGCTCTCGGCCCAGGATCCGATACGAGCGGATTGGCGACGAGTTTAAGTAGTTTACAGACTTTCTACACTCTCCCTACAGCCGCATTCGATTTTGCGAAAACGCTGAATTCAACCGAGCTTCTGGCGAGTCCGAAAATCCGGGTCAAGAACAAGGAGAAGGCGAAAGTCCATATCGGCAAGCGTGACCCGATCGTGACAACGACACAAGTCGGCACCTCCGACTCAACGACACAGAACGTCCAGTACGTTGATTCCGGCATCAAGCTCGATATCGAACCAAATGTCCAACTCGACGGGACAGTGCTGACCAAGGTCAAGCTTGAGGTCAGCAGCGCAGAAAGACTGGATGCTGGTGATACAACAGGGGAGTCACCGATTGCACTGACAACGACCAATGCGGAGACCTCCCTGGTGTTACTTGACGGTGCTCGCACCATCCTTGGCGGGCTGTACGAAAACAATAAAACCAACAACAAGTCAACGATCCCGTTTTTGGGAGAAATTCCCTGGCTTGGGAGTTTGTTTACCAACTACTCAAATAATGAAGAGAAGCGTGAGATCATCCTGTCGATCACACCCTATATCATCAAGAAATTTGAACTCCCTGAAGTTGATGTCGCGACCATCTGGTCCGGTGGCGAGGACAACCTCAAGGACGGGCCGAACTTCGGCTCTTTTGTAAAGCCGTTTCTGAGCGAAATTGAGGCAACAAGACCTCTCGCCGCACCAGCAATCACGCCGGTGTCCATCATGGACTCAGATGATGGATTACCCTCATCCAAATCTGACGTGACGGGGCAAACAGATCCGGCAGGTGTTGACGGGGAAGTGGTGTCGAAACCGACCGCTGTCTCGACAACTGTTGTGGAAGAGAAATCTGAACAGGAAGAAATGACTTCCTGGAAGGAAGCAACACCAACTGTTGGCGCTGCCGGTGAGATCGTGCCTACCGAACAAATCGCCTCAAAGCAGGAAATCGGCACGCCGGTTGTCCCCGAGACAACTAATCCGGCTCCGGCGATCATCAGCTTTTCAGCTCCGGAGCAGGCTGAGCTAGGCCAGGATTTCACTGTTGCAGTGCTGGTGAGCGGGGTTGAACAACTCTACAGTGCGCCGCTCTTTATCAGTTACGATCCTGCCGTGCTGGAACTGGTCAGCATCAACGAAGGGGATTTTCTCAAGCAGGGAGGCCAGGCCACGGTCTTCTCCAACAGCCCCAACCAGGCGACAGGACAAGTGATCGTTGGCTACAAGCAGGGGCCGGGCGGCCAAGGTGCTTCCGGTTCCGGGACCTTGTTCAACGCGGTCTTCAAGCCGATTGCCGCCGGCACGACCCAGCTTAAAGTCAATCGGGTTAATTTCCGCAATCCTGAAGGCGTCCGGCTTCAGGTCGTGCCTGAAGCGGTCGTGATTGAAGTACCTTGAGCGCGACTTGCCACATAAACTTCTCCAGAGGTCAGCGTGGCCTGACCTTGCTGGAAATGATCCTGGCCATGGCCATCCTGGCCGTGCTTGCCTCGGTGATTGTGCCGATGGCCGAAATGACAGCGATACGTGGCAAGGAACTGGAACTGCGTCGTTCATTACGGGAAATCCGAACGGCGATCGATGATTACAAGGCGGACTTTGATAAAGCTGTAGAAGAGAAAAAGATCATCGCGGCAGTTGATGAAACCGGCTACCCGGAATCTCTCGAAGTCCTGCTCGAAGGCAGTGATTGGGGCGGCCTTTATCCTTACAAGCGCAGATACCTGAGGCGTCTGCCGAAGGATCCGTTCGATGAGTATGACGAAGGGTGGGGACTGCGTTCTTACAAGGATGATCCCGACTCGACCTTCTACAGCGGAGATGATATTTACGATGTTTACTCACAGAGCCAGCGTTACGCTCTGGATGGAACACCTTACAATACCTGGTGATACAGATGAACCTGCTGTTTGGAAAAATATCTGAAAAAGGGTTTACCCTTATCGAGTTGCTGATCGTCATGACCGTCATCGGCATCCTGGCCAGTATTGTGGTGCCGAATTACCAGCGCCATCTGATCAAGGCCCGCGAAGCAGTGCTGATGGAAGACCTGTACCAGATGCGCCGGGCGATCGATGCGTATTTTGCCGATCATATCCGTTACCCCGAATCACTGGATGACCTGGTTGCCAGCAAGTACCTGCGTGATATCCCACGTGACCCCTTCACCCAGTCGACAGAGACCTGGGAGGAAATTCCGCCAACCCCGTCCCTTGAAGGTGAAATCGCCGAGGGTGGGCTGGAGGATGTTCGCAGTGGCGACGACCGTGTCGGGCTGAATGGCATTCCATATCGGGATTGGTGATGATACAGCTGTACAACGTCTGCAAAGCTTTCCAGCGCGATCAGTATGCTCTCAAGGATGTGACGCTCTCGGTAGACAAAGGTGAGTTCGTCTACCTGACCGGGCCTTCCGGGGCCGGTAAAACCACCCTGCTCAAGCTGCTCTACTGCGCTGAACGGCCGACCCGTGGGCAGATCCTGGTCAACGGTCGGAACATTACCCGTTACGGTGTCTCCCGTATCCCCTACCTGCGGCGCAATATCGGTATCATCTTTCAGGACTTCAAGCTGTTGAACCGCCGGACAGTCTACGAAAATGTGGCATTCCCTCTGGAAGTTCAGGGGCGCAAACGGTTTGAAATCAGCAAGAAAGTTTACCAGACGCTGAAAAATGTCGGGCTTGAACATCGCCTGAATCATCTGCCTTTACAGCTCTCGGGTGGCGAGCAACAACGGGTTGCCGTGGCCCGTGCGTTGGTGGTCGACCCCCTGGTGCTGCTGGCTGACGAACCGACCGGTAATCTTGATCCGGAAGTGACTCTGGATATCATGGAATTATTTAAACGTGCCAACGCACGTGGCACGACGATCATTATGGCAACCCATGATCGTAGCCTGATTCGCCAGTTCCCGCGCCGGGTGGTCTCACTCGACTCCGGCAGCCTGGCGATGGATGATCTGCCCCTGTTCCGCGGGCAAACCGAAACCACAGGTCAACGCCGATGATTCTACGCGGCGGATATTTTTTCAGGCGCGCACTGCGCAATATGCAGCAGAGCCCCGTATTAAGTCTGGCGTCAGTCGGTACGATCGCGGTTGCCCTGGCCCTGCTGGCCTTTTTTGCCATCGCTGTCCTGAATGTCCAGCAACTGACCGCATCCTGGGGCGAGAGTCTGGCAATTGTCGCCTACCTGGATGAAGTTCCCGAAGACAAAGTCGTGAAGGGCTGGATCAGTGATATCGAGCAATATCCTGAAGTGGACAAGGTCGATTTTATCTCGCGTGAGAAGGCTTTTGAACAGATTTCGCAAACGGCTTGGCGACGACGCCGAACTGGTTGAAGGCCTCGGCCCGGAGGTGTTGCCGGCTTCGCTTGAAATAAGCCTGGCCGATAAATCGCAAAATGAAGTGGCGATGACTGCAGTGGTAGAGCGTTTGCGCGTGGATCACCGGTTTACCGATCTGCAGTACGGTCAGGGTTGGCTGGAAAAGCTGGAGGCCTTCCTGCTCCTGCTGAGGATTTCCGGCGCTGCGTTGGGCGGCTTCCTGGTCTTTGCGGCGCTGGTAATAGTCGCCAACACGATCAAATTGACTCTTTATGCGCGACAGGATGAACTCGAGGCCATGACCATGGTCGGTGCCACCTCGCTGTTCATCAAACTGCCTTTTCTTGTGGAAGGGGCTCTCCAGGGGCTTTTCGGCGGTTTGGCCGCACTCGGTTTAAGTTTCATGGTGTTCGAGATTGTTCTGCAGAAAAGCCTGGGCAGCCTGCTGCTGATTACCGGTATCGACACGATCCATTTCCTGCCGGTTGTCTGGCAGGTCATGCTGGTTGTCGGCGGTGGCCTGATCGGCCTGCTGGGAAGCCTGTTTGCGCTGCGCAAGTTTGTTCGGTTCGTAGCCCTATGAAACTATCCGCTGGTAAGATAGCAAGGGTGTTATCATGGCTACTGCTTGTCTTGCTGATGTTGCCGCTGTGTACGGCATATGCAGCTGATGAACTGGATGCAAGCCGTGAGCGACTCGACCAGTTGCAGAAACAGATCAGGACAACCCTTGAGGGTTTGCGGAACAAACAGTCAGAAAGTGGTGCATTGTCTGACGATCTGGAACGCCTGAACGCGGAAGTGCGTCGGATCGAGAGACTGGAAAGAAAAAGTCAACAGCAGCTGACCGAACTAACGGCGCAACTGAAAGCAAAACGCCGCGCCCTGGAAGAGATCGATGCTCTGCGTGACCACACCGAGCAACAGATTCGGGGCCGCCTGGTTGTCCTTTACAAAACCGGTGAAGTCGGCCTGATCAGGGCGCTTCTTACGGAATCGGAAAATCCTCGCGACATTGCCGAAAAATACGCATTCCTGTCCAGAATGGTTCGCCATGATCGTGATTTGCTCAATCAATACCGGGTGCAGATGCAGGATCATCGTGAAGCCCTTGAGGACCTTGAGCTAATGGAGCAAAAACAGTCGGCCGTGGTTCTCAGGCGAAGCCGGGAACAGGAGACCCTGCAAAAGGCGAGGAGAAGCAAGAAAATCCTGTTGGCCGAAGTGAAGCAGGATGCCGCGTCGCTCGAAAAGATGCTGCAGGAGTTGCGCGCCAAGGCTGCCCGGCTCAACGAACTGGTCAAAAAACTTGAAACCGAGGAGGTGCAACCCTATACTGGGAATCTGGCAGGATTGCTCGCGCAAAAAGGGCACCTGCTCTGGCCCGTCCCCGGCAAACTCAGGGTCGGCTTCGGCACCAGCCGTCATGGTGAGCTGGGAACTCTGATCGAAAGCCATGGTTTTGATATCGAGGCTGTTGCTGGAACACCCGTCAACGCTGCCGCCAGTGGCAAGGTGATTTTTGCCAACAGTTTACGTGGCTACGGCAAGTTGATCATTGTTGATCATCGACCAAAGCTCCTTTGTCGAGGTGGAGGACCATATCCGCCCGTTCGGCGGCGAGGGGATCATGGGTCACCATGAGGATTGTCTTACCGTGGTTGGTTTCGAGTTCGGTCAGGAGATCGAGTATCTCCTCGGCAGCTTTGCGATCAAGGTCACCAGTGGGCTCGTCACAAAGGAGAAATGTCGGATCTGTGACGAAGGCGCGGGCAATAGCTACGCGCTGCTCCTGTCCACCCGAGAGCTGCCGCGGGTAGTGAGTCATCCGATCGCTGAGGCCGACCAGGGTGAGGGCGGTCTCGACGTGGAGGCGTCTCTGCGCCTTGGAGAGCTTGGTCAGCAAAAGCGGCAACTCGACATTCTGGAAGGCCGTGAGAACTGGGATCAGATTGTACATTTGGAAAATAAAACCGACGTGTCGGGCGCGCCATGACGCGAGATTGCGGCCGGACATGTGAGTGATCTCATCCCCATCGACGGTCACCGTACCCGAGGTCGGCGTGTCGAGACCGCCCAGGAGATTGAGCAGGGTGGTTTTGCCGGAACCGCTTGGTCCCATAAAGGCTACGAACTCGCCCTTTTCGACGTCGAGGTTGAGGCCCTGAAGGACATTGATCGTCTCGCCGCCGCGGCGGTAGACCTTATTGAGATTTCGGACTCGAATCAGGCTGTCGCTATGCTCTTTGCCATCGATACTGACCATTCCGTACGCCCCTTTTCCTCGAACTCAAAACTACTAACTCTTGACCTTGACCTTCTGTCCGTCAGTGAGCCCATCCGATTCGCTGACCACGATCCGATCTCCGGGGACAACACCTGCCATGACTTCAACATCGGTTCCAAGCGAACGACCAACGCTGATCGCGCGGCGATCGACGGTCTCGTCTTCGACCACGAACACCACTTTTTGACCACCTTCTTCCCGCACGGCTGAGTTCGGGACGAGGGATTGCGCGGGTGTTGCGGTCGACTCTTCTTCAACCGATTCGCGGAAGGCGACCTTGACACCCATGTCCGGCAAGATCCTCGGATCGAGTTCGTCGAAGGTGAGGCGAACTTTGACTGTCGCCTTCTGGCGGTCGGCGGTCGGGATGACCGTCCGCACCGTGGCCGGGATATGCCACTCCGGGTACGCGTCGAGCACCGCATCTGCGGGTTGCCCCGGTGTGACTTTGGCGATGTGGCTTTCGTTAACGTCGACCTCGATCTCGAGTGATTCCATGTCGACAATGGTCGAGATGCCGGTACGCGTGAATCCACCACCGGCAGAGACCGGAGAAACCATCTCGCCAGGCTGGGCGTCTTTCGACACCGCGATTCCGGCGAACGGGGCGCGAACTGTGTAGTTCTCGAGGTCTTGAGCTGATACCGCGAGTTGAGCCTGAGCGGCATTGAGGGAAGATCCAGCGACGCGAAGTTTGGCCCGCAAGGCGTCCACGGCCGCTGTGGCCGAGTCGAGATCTTGCACGCTCGCGACGCCCTGGGCGCGAAGTTCGTTGACCCGGCGGAGGGTCCGTTCCGCGTCGGCCAGGTTCACTTCGAGTTCTTCGATCGCGGCTCGTGCGACGTCGCGATCGGCTCGAATCGCCTGGTAACGTCGCTGTGCATCGGAGTCATCGAGCTGCGCCAGGATCTGGCCCTCCTCGACAACCATGCCCTCGTCGACGAGGACTTCGGTGACCTTTCCGGTGATCTTGGCGGACACGGTGGCCTTGCGCCTCGGCTCCACATAGCCGGAGGCATTGAGGACGGTTGCCGCGCCACCGGCTGGGGCGGATCGGGCGATGGCAACCTCCACCGTCGTCACCGATGTTCCGCCAACGATGAGGATCGCGATCACCGCGATGGTGACCACGATCGCCGCTGCGATCAACATCAGGCGGCGACCGCCGCCATCGCTCGATCGTGCCTGACGGTCGATCTTCAAGTCCGCAAGATTGGGTTTGTTTGTCTTGTTCATGATTGTTCCCTTGGTGTGGAACAAGGCTCGGCGAGCGCATCTTCCAGGAATTGTGTTAATCGGGGGTGAAGGATACCACCACAATTCAAATGAGGAATTAGGAATGAGGAATGAGGAATGCCGCCCAACCACCCTGAATGCGTGTTGTCACCGGGATGAGGGGTGGGAATTCCTAATTCATAATTCCTAACTCCTCATTCAATGGAAATCATGGCTCGCCACCGCGGAGTCCGCCTGCACCGCTTCGAATCGACGTGCCCGGACAGAGATCGTCCCGTCCTGCTTTTGCAGGGTTCCCTCGACCAGTAACACCGGTGTCGAAACGATGAAGGGGCGGTGCTCCCGGAAGAGGTCGGGGCGGATGATCGCCTGCACCGTCCCGGTCTCGTCCTCCATGGTGAGAAAGACAAAGCCCTTGGCGGTTCCGGGTCGTTGGCGCACAATCACTGCGCCCGCGACCTGCACCACCTCGCCGTCTTCGCAGTCGTCGAGCGCGGCTGCAGGCACCACCCCGCGGCGATTCATCTCCTCCCTCGCATAGGCCATGAGGTGGGGGCCGGTGGTGAGGTGGAGCCCGGCGTAGTCGGCGATGGTCTCGTCGAGCGGCCCCATCTCGGCAAGCGGCGAGGTTTTCTCGGGTGGCAGATCGGCAAACAGGGGGCCGCGCCGCCCCGCGACTTCGGAGACCTGCCACAGCGCCGCCCGCCGACTCGAGCCGAGAGAGGCGAGGGCGCCGACGTGGGCCAATCGTTCGAGTTGTTCCGATGAGAGGTCACAGCGTTGGGCAAGATCGGCGGGGTTGGTGAAGGGCGCCAGCACGCGCTCGGCCTCGATGACTTCGGCGGCCGCCCGTTTGAGACCGTGGACGTAGCGCAGGCCGATGCGCACCGCGCCGTCCTCCCAGCGGCAGCGCCACCCCGATTGGTTGATGTCCACCGAAAGGAAGCGCACCCCACGGCGCTGACCGTCCTTGACCAGGGTGGCGGGGTGGTAGAAGCCCATCGGCCAGGCGTTGAGAAGGCAGGCGTAGAAGGCCGTTGGGTGGTGAGTTTTGAGGTAGGAGGAGGCGTAGACCAGGAGGGCGAAGCTGGCGGAGTGGGACTCGGGGAAACCGTAGAGGGCGAAGGAGGTGATCGACTTCACGATCTCGTCCTGGACCTTGCCGGAGATCCCGCGTTCGGTCATGCCGCTGCGGAGTCGTTTCTCGATCACGACCATCCGTTCCTGCGAGCGTTTGAAACCCATCGCTCGCCTGAGCTCTTCGGCCTCGCCGCCGGAAAAGCCCGCGGCCTCCATGGCGATTCGGAGCAGCTGCTCCTGGAAGAGGGGCACACCGAGGGTGCGCTTGAGAATTGGCTCCAGACATGGGTGGACATAGGTGACGGCCTCGCGACCCTGGCGGCGTTCGAGATAGGGGTTGGTCATGCCGCCGGCGATCGGTCCCGGACGGATGATCGCCACCTGCACCACCAGGTCGTAGAAGTTCACTGGTCGGTTGCGCGGCAGCGACGCCATCTGCGCCCGGCTCTCGATCTGGAAAACGCCGGCGGTGTCGGCGCGGCGGATGAGCTCATAGGTCTTCGGGTCGCCGGGTGGGAGGTGGGCAAGATCGATCTCGACGCCCTCGTGGGTGTGGATCATGGGGATCGCCTCCTCGAGGGCTGCCATCATGCCGAGGCCGAGGAGGTCGACCTTGATCAGCCCGAGGTCGGCGCAATCGTCCTTGTCCCACTGGATCACCGTGCGGTTCTCCATTGCCGCAGGCTCCAGCGGCACCACCTCGTCGAGCCGGCCCTGGGCGATGACCATGCCGCCGGAGTGCTGACCGAGGTGGCGGGGGAGGTGGTGGATCTCCCACCACAGCCGCTTGAAGTGCTCGACCCGGCGCGAGGCGGGATCGAGACCGACCGCGGCCAACTCGTGATCGAGTTCGCGCGCCCCTTCCTTGACCTCCATCGACATGTGACGGCCGAAACGCTTCGAGATGCGATCCACCTGCTCGAGCGAGAAGCCGAGTGCCTTGCCGACCTCGCGCGCTGCCGAGCGCGCGCGGTAGGTGATCACGTTGGCGGTCATCGCGGCGCCGTGCGGGCCGTAGCGCTGATACACGTACTGGATGACCTTCTCGCGTTGATCGCCGGAGGGAAGATCGAGATCGATGTCCGGCCACTCGCCGCGCTCCTCGGACAGGAAGCGCTCGAAGAGTAGCTCCATCTTGACCGGATCGACGGCTGTGATGGAGAGGGCATAGCAGACCGCCGAGTTGGCGGCCGAACCTCGGCCCTGGGCCATGATCTGTTCGCGCTGGCAGAAGCGAACGATGTCCCAGACGATAAGAAAGTAGCCCGCCAGATCGAGCTTTTCGATCAGATCGAGCTCCTTTTCGAGTTGCGCCTGGGCGCGCGCTGTCAGTGGCCGGAAGCGGGTGCGGGCACCATCCCAGGTCACCCGCCGCAAGTGGGAGATGGGTCTCTCGCCTACCGGCAGGGGGTAGTCGGGGAAGCGGTAGCCAAGGTCGTCGAGGGTGAACTCGAGCTCCTCCGCGAGGTCCACGGTTACTGCTACCGCCCGTCGTTGATCGGCGAAGAGCATCTCCATCTGACGTTGCGAACGTAGGTGGCGTTCGCGACCTCCTTCGAGGAGGCGGCCCGCGGTATCGAGAGTGAGGCCCTCGCGGATGCAGGCGAGGACATCGGCGAGATCGCGGTTCTCCGGTCGTGCGTAACGGACGCCGCCGGTCGCCACCAGCGGCAGCTGCAGACTCCGTGCAAGGCCGATGAACGCCTGATTGCGATGCTCCTCGGCACGCAGGCGGTGGCGCTGGAGCTCGACGTGGAGCCGATTTGGGAAGATGTGATGAAGATGATCGAGCTCGCGTTTGGCGGCCTCCAGACCGCGATGAACGAGACGCTGGGCGAGGACCCCCTCGGAACCGCCGGTGAGACAGTGGAGACCGTCGGCGTGGGCCTCGACCTGGTGCCAGCCGGCGCGGGCCTTGCCCTTGGGCCGGCCGCGTGCGGCTTCGGTCAGCAAACGGCAGAGGTTGCGGTAGCCGCGACGGTCACACGCCAGGAGCGTGAGCCGGGGCAGAGGCGTTCCAGGGGGCGTGGGATCCGGTACGAGGCCCAGCGGCCCCGGCAATTTTGAATTGTGAATTTTGAATTGTGAATTTTCCGAGTGGCTTCTCGTGCGCGATTCGGGTGGGTGGGCAGAATTCCTAATTCCTAATTCCTCATTCCTAATTTGTGTCTCTGGGTTCTCATCGAGGACGACTTCCGCACCTACCAGTGGCTTGATGCCTGCTTCTTTGGCTGCCTTCCAGAAGCGCGGCGCCCCGGAGACCGTGTTGCGATCGATCAGCGCCACCGCCGGAAGTTCAAGCTCCACCGCCCGTTCGACCAGGTCCTCTGGCTGCGATGCTCCCTCGAGGAACGAGAAGGCCGATGCGCAGTGCAACTCCGCGTACTTCATGCGGAGTTCTCGCGTGGTCGAGAGAAAGAAAAACCACCAAGACACCAAGACACCAAGGGAGAACAAAAAAACCACAGAGGCACAGAGGACACAGAGAGAACTGCCCACAGATCACACAGATGAGCACGGAGTATATTTCCGGAGAAACCGCAGATCACGCAGATAGACGCAGATCCGGTCACCCTCTGATTATTTTTGAAACGCAGAGACGCAGAGGCGCAGAGACGCAGAGGGAGAGATGCTGAACTTGAAAGGTGATGCTGGAGACCGACGGCAGAACGACAGGCGATCGGATCGCCAGTCGCCGGTGAGAACTGGGCCGCCTCCGGACGCGAGCGTCCGTCGACGTCCCACTTCCCACCGGCCGCCGTGCCCGGGGCACGTCGGTTCTGCCTCTCTTCTCTCTTGTGAGTGGGGGAGGTGTGCAGTCCTTCCGACTATTGAATGAAGAAGAGAAGTGGCGGGGCCTGCGCTTTGCAAGCGCAAGCCGCTGGGCCGGGACACCGAGATGAACACTTGTATTCGGAGCGGTGTCCCGGCCCAGCGGTTTCCGGCCGTCCGACGGCCGGAACCTCGCCACACGGAGGAATCCTGTGAGGTCCCCTCTGCGTCTCTGCGTCTCTGCGCCTCTGCGTTGAAAACCGGGTAAATGGATGGACTTTGCGCCTTTGCGCCTTTGCGTCTTTGCGTTGAAAAGCCCGGCCCGATGAGTGGCAAATCCGAAATCCAAACCCGCCGGCGGCTGCGGTAGCGGATCAAGCCTTATCCGAAGGAGGAGGCCATGAGCCGCCCGCAGGTGACGGTGCGACGCGTCGGCCAGAGGCCGACAGCAAATCCGAAATCCGAAATTCATCAGTCGTACATGCCGTCGGCGAACCAGTCGCCGGTTTTGCGATCCCGATAAACCCGATACAGCCCGCCGCCGGAGAGCTCCACATCCCAGTAGTCACGCTCCACCGGCTGGTTGCTCCACCATCCGTCCTCGAGAGTCCACGGGCCTGCCGTCACACGCACCAATCCCTGGACCCTCGGTGTTGCCCCGGACTTCCGAAGCAACCGAAATCAAGCCGCAAGCCAGAATTTTGAATTTTGAATTTTGAATTTTGAATTTCTTTTTGTCCGCCCTCGGCAACTGAAAGCTCTTGTTTCGGTGTTGGGTATCTCTCTGTTGTTCCGATTTCCGGGGGGTTGGGTGGAAATTCCGCATTCCGAATTCCGAATTCCTCATTCGTTTCAGTGATCACTTCAATGGGCACCGGCGGTCGCAAGACCCTCACCACCAACAGTCCCCGTCCTTGGCGCGGCGGCTGGCGCAGCTTGGGGGCCGGTGGGGGGTTGAAGGGCACGGTGTGTGTGCGCTCGGGAAGATGGCCGTCGATGGTGCGCGGCGAGCCCACCCGTTCAGGGCCGATTCGGGCGGCGAGGTGGGCGAGGGTGCCGGCGAGCTTGTCGGGGTGGATCTCCGGCGCGCCGAAGAGGGTGATCTGGCCGCGACGCGGTCGGTCAGGGTGGGTGATCGAGATGAAAGCGACGACCGGCGCTCGCGGTGGTTTCGACTCGAGTTCGAGACGAGTCAGCGCCAACAACGCGTCGACGTCCCGGGTCGGGGCGGGCAAGCGGATGCGCCGGTGCTCGGCGCCCTCCGGTTCGAGCCCGAGCTCGAGCTCGAGCAGGGCGCAGGCAAGGTCCTCGCGCTCGAGACGTTTGCGGGTTCGCTCCAGGGACTGACGGAGGGCGTAGAGCAGAGGATCGACGGTCACCACCGGCCACTCGAGCTCCATGCCCTCGTGAAAGGTCGGTGGCGGGTGGTAGGGCGCCAGCGGGCTCGAGTCGATGCCGCGTGCTGCCTGGTGGGCGCTGACACCGGCCGGGCCGAGACGGCTGGCCGTGCGGTCCGCCGGCAGCCGGGCGAAGTCGCCAAGGGTGCGCACGCCCCAACGACGCAGGGTATCCATGAGACGTCGGTCGAGGTGTAAATGAGCCAGGGGCAGGGGGGCGAGGAAGAGCATTTCCTTGCCGGCGGCCACCACCTTTGGTGAATCAGGCATGCGTGCGGCGATGCGTGCAGCGAGCTTATTGCCGGCGATGCCTACCCGCACCGGTAGGTCGAGGGCCTCGGCGGCGATGATCGCGGCCTGCCCCATATCGTGCTCACTCGAGTCTCCTTCGAAGAGACGTTCCATGCCTCCAACGTCGGCAAAGGCGAAGTCCGGAGCGGCGTCTTCGACCCGCGGTGAGAGCCCTGTCGCGGTCTCGACCAGGGCCTCGTGGGCCGAGGTCTCGCACGAGACATCGCGGCCGCGGGCGATGAGAGAGGGCAGAATGCCGCGCGCCTGGGCGAGGCTCATCTCCGAGCGCACGCCGGATTTGCGGGCGGGTCGGGAAGCACCGACGACCCGCGCCGCGGACCCATTGCCCTCGCATACCGCCACCGCTTCCCCGGCCAGCTCCGGTTCCGCGCGCAATCTTGCCGCGAGGGGGAAAAGAGGGATGAAAAGACACGCGATCCTCGTCATGGTTGCTGGATGGTTTTTGCACCACCAAGACACCAAGACACCAAGGGAGAACACCAAAAAAACCACAGAGGCACAGAGGGCACAGAGAGAGCTGCCCACAGATCACACAGATGAGCACGGTTCATTTTTCCGGAGAAACCGCAGATCACGCAGATAGACGCAGATCCGGTCATCGAAAAGAAACGCAGAGGCGCAAAGGCGCAAAGACGCAAAGACGCAAAGATGCGGTTGCTGAGTCTGAAATGCGGTCCCGTTGATTGACGGCAGAACGACAGGCGATCGGATCGCCTGTCGCCGGTGAGAAGCCGGCCACCTCAGAAAGCAAGCTTTCCTCGATGCCCGACTTCCCACCGGCCGCCGTGCCAGGGGCACGTCGGTTCTGCCTTTCTTCTCTCTTGTGAGTTGGGGATGTACATGAATGAAGAAGAGGAAGTGGCGAGGCTTGCGCTTTATGAGCGCAAGCCGCTGGGCCGGGACACCGAGATGAACACTTGTATTCGGAGCGGTGGCCCGGCCCAGCGGTTCCCGGCCGTTCGACGGCCGGAACCTCGCCACACGGAGGAATCCTGTGAGGTCCCCTCTGCGTCTCTGCGCCTCTGCGCCTCTGCGTTGAGAAGAGGGAGGGTGGCTTTGCGATGTCTTTGTGTCTCTGTGCCTCTGTGGTTGTTCGAGCATCGAGCTCACACGCAGAAGGCGAGCGCCAAGAAGCAGAAGCCGAAGAGCAAAAGTCCGAACGCTTCGCCGACGAACTCGAAGAAACCTCGTGTGTTCATTTCAAAGGGCTGTGACATGTCTCTCTCTCCTTTCGTTCTCGATTTCGGACGGCGCTGAAGACCCGGGTTGGGTGGTCGGAAATTCCGAATTCCGAATTCCGAATTCCGAATTTCCGAACGTCGCCTCGGGGAGGGTGAGGACATTCGGAGCGGTCTCGCGATCCGAATGACCGATGCGGCGGGCCAGGTGGAGCCAGGCCCGGAGCCCGCTGAGCAGACGGAACGCTCCACCACTGCTCCAGTCGCCCCGCCCTCGGCCGGCCGCCACGACCACGCCTGCGGCGCAGCCACTCAGACGGTAGGGAGAGCCCACCAGAACCACCGCCTGATGGGTGGCGGCGTTACGCGCCACCCGCAACCAGGCGGCCAACGACACGCGGCCCCGCACCGGTGGCAGACCGAGATCGAGAGCGACCAGTGGAAAGCCGGTGTGGACCAGCAGATCGGCAGCGGCCAGTGAGTCGCCGAGGTTCTGTGGCCGCAACCACAGAAGACGCTCGAGATCGATTCCGATCTCTGCCGCCGCCTGCGGGTCCAGCTGCGCACCCTGGTCGACGAGAGCAGCCGCTTCGCCGGCGCCGGTCACCGCCCGCAGGGTTGCCAGGAGAGCCGCGAAACGGCCGCAGGAACCCCGGCCCACAAGCTCCACCAGTTCGCCTCGGGGCAGGCCGCCGCCGAGCAGTTGGTCGAGACCGGTGAGTGAGGTGGGGAGGGGGGCCTCGCGAAGTTCTGTACGCCGCTTGCGGATAAGGTCCGAGGCTCGATGGAGGGAGTTGCGGAGCTCCTCTGGGATGTCAAAGTATTGTTCTGGAAGGACTTCTGTTGGATTTGGTCTGGGTATGTGTTGTGCCACGGCCATCTCTTCCTCCAGGATCTTCGAGTATAGGTGTAAATAAAGCATAAATCAAGTCCACCCCTCCAATCACCCAATTTTGAATTCTTAATTTTTAATTTTGAATTGTGCCTCACCCACCCAAAAAGTAGGGGAGGGAGGCCGGGAATTCAAAACTCAAAATTCAAAACTCAAAATTCTCGTGTGTGTGGGGTTGACAGACGAAATTCTTAGTACTATGTTCTTAGTATGCAAAAATCAGAGAGAAAACTCACCAACACCGAACTCGAAATCATGCAGGTGGTGTGGGAGCTCGACGGCGGTACCGTTCGCCAGGTTCACGAGATCCTCAACCAACAGCGACCGTTGGCGTACACCACTGTAATGACCATGATGAACATCCTCGAGGAAAAGGGACATCTCACGCGGAGCAAGGAGGGGCGTGCCTACCGCTACCAGCCGGTGCGTCCTAAAAGTCAGGTGATTTCGGGGATGGTTGATGATTTCGTAGGCCGGGTTTTCGAGGGATCGGCCGCGCCGCTGGTCGTCAGCCTGGTGAAGGACAAAAAAATCTCGAAGAAAGACCTCGATGAAATCGCTCGCATGATCAGGGAGACCGAATGAACCTCCACGACACCGCGACCGCCGTCCTGTCCTATGTCCTCCAGAGTGGGCTCCTGCTGGTCGTTGGTCTGTTGCTGCCGCGGGTGATTCGCCTGCGCCACCCCAGAACGCTGCTCATCTACTGGCGTGTTCTTCTCATCGTTGTATTGCTCCTACCGCTTGCTCCGCTCGACTGGGCCCGCCAGACATCGCTTCCATACATGAGTCTCGGTGGGCTGCAAGTCGAGGCGGTCGTGACGACTGCGCTGCCGGCGACCGTGCAGGGGCTCAGCTGGCAGACCTTGCTCCTCATTGCTGCTGGCGTCACGACGCTTGGCATTCTCCGACTTTTCCTGGGCCTCGGTTATCTCAACAGGTGTCGACGGCAGGCGATGCCGCTTGCTCCGACACCGGCGCCGGTATCGAAAATCCTCGAACGGCTTGGACTCGAGGTGCCGTTCCTCGTCAGCGATCGGCTGACTGCGCCACTGACCTTTGGTTGGTTGCGGCCGACAGTCCTCCTTCCGGGTTCTTTCTGTAGTCTTTCCGCCGATCAGCAAGAAGGCGTTGCGTGCCACGAGCTTCTGCATGTGCGGCGGAGAGACTGGCCGATCAACTTCCTCGAAGAGCTCCTGCGTGCCGTTGTGTGGTTCCACCCGGCGGTGTGGTTGATCCTCCCACGGATTGCGCTGAGCCGTGAGCAGGTCGTTGATGCGGATACTGTGCGGCTGACCGGCAAACGCCGCCAATACCTCGACGCGCTATGGCGTGTCGTCTGCTCCAGCCAACAATCTGTCGCCGCGATGGCGGTGCCATTTCTGGGAAGACGCGACCTGGTGGACCGGGTGGCGTGGTTGAAAAAGGAGATCCCGATGTCCAAAGCCAGAATCATGTTCAGCGTTCTCGTACTTTGCATTTCGCTCGTTGCGGTTGGGGCATTTGGAGCCAACGCATTTTCAATCGGCTCTCTGCCGGCCCTTTCGACGGCCGCTCCTCCTGCAACGCAACAGTCCGAAGGGGAGAAGCCAGAGAGCTCCGGCGAAAAGCTCAAAACTGTCTCGGCGGAATCGATCTGTGACGAGATCACCCATCCGGTGATCGTCGAAAAGGTCAATCCTAAATACCCCCCGTCAGCGCGCGAGGAAAAGGTCATGGGAGTGGTTACCGTCGAGACGGTTATCACCGAAGAGGGCATTGTGGATGAGATTCAGGTTCTCAGGTCACCGGACGATCGGCTCTCGGCGGCAGCAGTTGAAGCGATCAGCCAATGGCGGTTTGAACCGGCCTTGTGCGATGGCGAACCGGTGGAGGTCTACTACAACCTCACCGTGAAATTCCACCTCCAGTAGGCGGCGCGAGAGACCATTAAACCACCCCCCGGGAGGCCTTGCGGCCTCCCTTTTTGGTTTTCATTCGAAGATCGGCCTCGTGATATAATTCCTGTTGAGCCGTAAGTTACGGACTCAACACATTTTGGGTACTTTTCACGAGTTCCTCCGGCCTCGTCCGGAGGCTGTTTGTCTACCGTCGTAACGCCGGGGTGTTTCAGTTGTCGATCAGTGGCAATCTTCGAACAATGCCGTTCGCGGACCTGTTGCAGTGGGTCTCTCAGAGCCGCAAGACCGGCACCTTGTCGGTCGAGGGTGAGCCCCACAACAAGAAGATCTACTTTCGCGACGGTCTGATCGCGGCAGCGTCATCCGAAAATCCGAAAGAATTTCTCGGTTATTACCTGGTCGGATGGGGCCTTCTGGGCGATGAAGAACTCCAAGAGCTGCTTGACATGCAGGAGCAACACGGGACCCTTCTTGGTGAACTCCTGGTGATCATTGGGCGCATGAGCCGCGAAGAACTCCAACACATCTTGCAGGTGAAGACCGAAGAGACCATTTATGAGCTCTTTCTCTGGCAGAAAGGTGATTTCCGTTTCCTCGAGAACATCCTGCCGGCTAAGAAGTTTCAACCCCTCAATCTGCCGGTCGAAATGATCGTGCTCGAGGGAGTCCGGCGCAAGGACGAGTGGGCGCGGTGCGCGGAACACATTCCGGACGAAACCTATATCCCGAAGGTTGTCAAAGCAGTCGATGTCGAACAGCTTGGCGAGATCGAGCTCAATATTCTGCGCGAAATCGACGACAAGAACAGTATCGAGCTCATCGCACTGGCGAATCGGCTCGCGTTTTTCCACGTGTTGATGTTTGTCTACCAGGGTATGACCCACGGACTCTTCGAGGTACGCGCTCCGGGTGACGAGATCACAGCAATTCCAGGTTTCCCCCGGGGATCCTGGATGACCATGATCCACCAGGTTGAAGAGATGATGGCTGAAGGAGATTTACTCGCCGCCCTCCAACGCCTCGGTGAAATCCGTGAGAAATACACCTCAGAACCGGACGTTACGAAATACGCGGACGCGGTCCTGGAGAAACTCGAGGCTGCGGCTCAAGAACTCAAGTTGACCCACTCGGCAGTTCTCGAACTCGCGATCCCGTCCACCGAACTCACATCGCTCACATGCAGCCCTCAGGAGGGTTTCCTGCTTTCTCGGATCAATGGCGCGTATTCTCTTGGCGAGATCCTGAAGATGATTCCCGGTTCGGATCTCGAGAACAGGTTGCTCGTCAATCATTTGATGCAGCGAGGCGTTGTCCGCCACGGGGATCAGTGAGGTCTTCTATCTCTCTTGACAGCGGTTTGTAGGGGCGGCCGGTGAACGAAGTACCGTCGAACTCTGTGGTGACCGTGATTCTGGCAAAGGATGAGGAGCTGTCGATTGCCGAGGCCGTGTCGGGTGCGCGGCAACATTGCGGACGGGTCGTGGTGATGGATGGCCACTCGACCGATCTCACTGTCGATCGGGCGCGTTCCGAAGGGGCTGAGGTTCACACCGACCCAGGCAAGGGCAAAGGAGCGGCGATCCGGGCCAGCCTGTCACTGGTCCAGGAGGCCGTAGTTGTTTTTATGGACGCGGATGGATCCCACGACGCGGCTGACATCCCACGCCTCGCTGCTCCGATCGCCGATGGGGCAGTGGATTTATGCGTCGGCTCACGCTTTACGGGTGGCTCCGAGGAGCTGTCGATCACCATCGGCCAGCTCGTCCGCACGATCGGCAACATTTCGATGAACATCGCCATCAACAAGCGCTGGGGCGTAGAGCTCACCGATACTCTCAACGGCTTTCGTGCGGTGCGCAGGGAGGCGGCTCTCGAAGTGGGCCTTCGCGAGGACATTCATACCATCGAACAGGAGATGGTCATGAAGATGCTCCAGGCCGGTTACACGGTGATGAACATCCCGACCCACGAGTACCGTCGACAGCACGGCGAGAGCCACATCAAGATCTGGCGGCAGTGGCCGCGTTTCGTGTGGTGCGTTGTCCATCACGTAGCTGCCGTCAGCCGCCCTGTTTCCGAGCGATCGCGTACATCGACAGATTCCAGTTGACGCGACCGAGACGACAGTCGACGAAGTATCGACCCATCCACCACGTCATTGATTCTTTCGTGAATGGGGAAATGTGATCCGCAGGCCGTCTGGTGATCAGGTGATGCAGCCATTCGGCGGAATTCCAGCACACGGAGTCGTAGGGTGGGGTGAAGACGATCACGGTGCCACCTGGGCGCATCACTCGCCACATTTCTGCGAGTGCCTTCTTGGGTTCGACAATATGCTCGATCACGTCGGTGCAGAGAACCGCGTCGATCGAGGCAGAAGCCAGGGGAAGATCTCCGTCGAGATCCAGGATGACCGTCGTCGAGCCGGTGAGCTTTGCGGTGGCCAGCAGCGCCGGGTCGTGGTCCGCCGCAATCGCAAAATCATGGTCACGCCTGGTCCGGGCAAGGATCGAGCCCGCGCCGCACCCGAGGTCGACAATCGTCGCTCCGGGTTCAAGAGTGGCCAACTCGCGCCGAATAATGTGGATCTTGCGGCGGTCAATCCAGCGAAAAAGATTCTGATATTTCGGACGGCCGTAATAGTCTGAGAATGATGGTCTCTGGTGATCAATCGCCGAATTCACGTTTGAATGCTACCAAAGCTGACTCGTCCGAGGCGAAGACTCCGCTCGAACGTTTCCAGGGGATGCAGGCGCTTGCGGTGGTCGTGCTGGTCCTGGGGATGGGTTTTGTACTCATCAGGGCTCAGTGGGCTGGCGGATTCAGTTTCGTTGCCGTCGCTTGCCTTGTCGTTGGATGGATTGCCGTATGGACGTTAGCCGCCCTGGGGGCCGGCCGGCCCGTCGCCGGTTGGCTTGACGCGGGTGACGAGATCATACGACACGACCCCCTGATTGGAGTGATCGCCGGAACGGGGGTGTTGGTTGCCTGTGCGGCGGTCCTATCCATGTTCGGCTGGTTTCGGCCCATTCCACTGATGGCGGTCCTGGTGGGATGGGCAGCGATCGGTTCTTTTGGACTCAAACGATCGTTCGCGCGTGTGCCCCAACTGAGGGTCGCCTGGTTGCCTCTTTTCGGGCTCGCCGGCGTTTCATTGCTGGTCGCCGCAACGGTATCGCCGTTTTATGATCAGTGGCACCAACACCTCGGATTCCCGTGGGTCTGGCTGGCAGATGGATCGGTCGATCCGATCCCACGAAACTGGTACTCCTACATGCCGGTGAACGCGAGTCTGCTGTACGGCTACAGTCTCAGGGTGCTTGGTCCGTGGTCGGCTCAAGCCGTCCACTGGTGGTGCGGAGCGATCACTGTTTTTGCGGTCGCGCGCCTCGCAGGGGGCGTCGAAAAACGGTCGGCAGCGATCTCTGGCGCTGTCGTTCTCGCGACGACACCGACCTTCCTTCGCCTGACTACGGTGGCGGGATCCGATCTCGTGGTCTCGGTCTTTGCATCCGGCGCTTGGCTCGGTCTCGTTCGGACCGCTGGCGAAGGCAAACGGACAGCGAGGTGGTGGGTCTTTTCGGGAGTCTGCGTGGGTCTGGCGGTGGGTGCCAAGTACACCGCAATCGGAACGGTAGCCATTCCCATCGCGGCTGCGGCAGTGGTCTTTCACCGGCCATGGCAATCGAATCGAAGTTGGATTCAACTGTTTTCAGGAGGTTTGCTGGCCCTGCTCGGTTCGTTGGCGGCATTCATGCCGTGGGCGGTGCGGAATTTCGTCGCCGTAGGCAACCCCCTGTTTCCTTTTGCCAACGGCCCATTCAAGGCCACTCTCAAGGTCCCATTCGAAACCGCCCAGAGGTTTTCGGCATGGCTTTCGGGTTTCGATCCTTCAATTGGCCACATCATCGAGGGGCTCGATTTCGGCACATTTGCGGGCCAAATGGATGGTTTCCCGACCGTAGGGCTCCTGTATCTGGGCCTTTTTCTGCTGGTGCCGGTGTGTTGGCGCCGACTCGCCCCGGCGCTGAGGGCGCCGTTTCTCGTCGGTGTGATTGCCGGGTATGCGTTCTGGATTGTCAATCTCCATGTCCACCGGTACGTGGTGCCGGTGCTCGTTCCCGCAGCCGTGCTGATCGGCTCTGCACTCGGCACCACGCTTGACGGTGCGTCACGAAGAATCCGCCTGGGTCTGATCTCCCTGCTTGCGGTGGCAATTTCCTGGAACCTTTCGACCGCCGTCTCACGGGAGGGTGTGGACCGACTGGGTGCCACTCTCGGGATCGTCGAAGATGAAGAGATTTTGGATCGTTGGGTGAGCTCCCATATTGCGTTTGATGCCGTCAGGAGCCTCCCCGAAAACTCAAGGATCCACCTCGTCGCCGAAGCTCGAGCTCTTGGTTTCGAGCGCGCGGTTGATATCGAACATCCTTTTGGGGAACCCCTTATCCAGGAGCTCGCGCGTGAGAGCCTGGACCCGGGCGAAATGGCCGCGGCACTTGCGGCGAGTGGTGTCACCCATGTGCTGACCAATCGCTGGGAGGCTCGACGGATCGCGGAAATGCAGGGGAGGGACCGGTTTTTCGAGTACGCCTATCCCGCGACAGCGGCCAATCTCGAGGGATTTTCACATCGTTGTCTCGAAGAAATCTGGAGCGAGCGCGGGGTCAGTCTCTACCGCCTCGAAGCGACCTGCTCGGTCGTTGGCTCGGGCGCGGGAGATTTCGCCTCCTGGTAACGACTGTTCATATCGTCTGCGAATAGATCGGGCGATTGGATGTCGATTTGAGATAACTGTCAAAAGGCATACACAGGTTACGGAGAAAGAAACGGCCTCGGTTCGTAACCTCGATTCCGGCGCTGTCAATCTCGACCAATCCATCGGCTGCCATCTCTTCGAGCGCTTCGAGTGCGGCCGCAAAGTGTACGCGCGGATCGACCGTGTATCGTTCCTCAATCCATCCGTAATCAAGTTTGAGGGCACAGATGATCCGATGGATTGCGGCCCGCCGGAGTTCATCCTCGGGACTGCGAAGAAGGCCCCGCTCGATCGGTAGGCTTTTGTTGAGGCAACTATTTTGGTACTTCGCGAGCTTCTTTTCGTTGGCGGCGTAGGCGCCGGCAACGTCACCAATTGAGGAGACTCCTATCCCCACCTGGTCGGAGGCCGGCTGAACGGTATAGCCCATGAAGTTACGGTGGACCCGGTCCTGGTCGAGAGCGATCGCGAGCTCGTCATCCGGCCGAGCAAAATGGTCGAAGCCGACGAATCGATAGCCAGCGGCGGTGAATTCCTCAGCCGCGCCGACGAAGAGGCGGAACTTTTCCCAACCTCCAGGCATGAGGCTCCCCTCGAGCTTTTTCTGGTGGGGTTTGATCCAGGGTACGTGGGCGTAAGAAAAACACGCCACCCGGTCGGGATTCAACTCGTCGATGACCCGGCGGACGGTTCTTCGGAAAGAACCTTCGGTTTGCAGGGGCAACCCGTAAATGAGGTCAATGTTGACGGAGGTGAATCCGAGGCGACGGGCCTCCTCGACGTGTTCGCGAGTGAGCTCGAGCGGCTGAACCCGCTGCACGGCCTCCTGAACGGCCGGATCGAGGTCCTGGAGGCCCATCGACAAGCGGTTGAATCCGAGATCCCGCAGGGTCGCGAGGTGCTCCATGGTCGTCACACAGGGGTCGATCTCCAGCGCGATCTCAGCGTCTGGGGTGAGCTCGAAGCGCGAGGAAATGGCATCGAAGAGTTGCCGGCACTGTGTCGGCGACAGGTAGGTCGGGGTGCCTCCACCCCAATGGAGCTGGTTGATGGTGTTTCGCGTCCCGAGTGATTCACTCAGGAGATCGAGCTCGGCCTCGACCGCTTCGAGATAGGACACTTCGGGACCGCGATGCGGCGAGATCACCACGTTACATCCGCAGAAAGTACAGCGGGCCTCGCAGAAGGGCAGGTGTACGTACATCGAGAGCGGTTCATCTGTCCGCTTGGAGGCAAGTTCGAGACGTTCCCGGTAAGCGGCTTCGTTGAAATCCTGCGAGAAATGAGGGGCCGTCGGATAGGAGGTGTAACGAGGACCCGGTTTGTCGTACTTCTCGAGGAGTTCTGGCGTCAAGCCGGAGACGTCGATGGCTCTGTTCATTGAATCTACCAGCTCTTCGAATTCGGAATTCGGAATTCGGAATTCGGAATTTCCATCCAATATCCACGTGAGGTTGCGAGAAACAGATCCCCAAATCCGAAATCCGAAATCCGAAATCCGAAATCAGCTCTCATAACGAAAGTCCTGAACGGTGCGCACGAATGTCTCCATCGCATGAACGGGGACGTCTGGAGTGATGCCGTGGCCGAGGTTGGCGATGTAGCCGCGTCGAGGAGCGATCTCGAGCATCGCGCGGGTCCGTCGTGCGATCTCGTCGTCGGGTCCCATCAGGACCCCGGGATCCAGGTTTCCCTGGAGGGCGAAGCCGGGCAGCGCCTGGGCCGCGCGTGCGAGATCGACCCTCCAGTCGAGCCCAAAAACCTCGCAGGGAAGATCCGGCAGATCGTGGAGGAGGTGGGCGCCGCCGTTGGCGAAGTAGATCCGGGGCACGCCAAGATCGCGAGTTGCCTCTAGCAGACGACGTGCGGGTCGCAGGGCCCAGCGACGGGCATCGTCGGCGGAGAGGGCGCCGACCCAGGAGTCGAAGATCTGCACGGCCTGAGCGCCGTGCTCGACCTGGGTTTTCAGATAGGCGGCCATCGCGTCCGCGAGGATGTCAACCAGTCTGTCGAAGTCTTCGGGGTAGTGGTGTGCGAATGATTTCACCCTGGTGAACGATTTTGAGGAATTCCCTTCGACGAGATAGGAGGCCAGGGTCCAAGGGGCACCACAGAAACCGATCAGTGCGGTTTCATTCTGAAGATCGGCGCGTACTCTTTCAAGGGTATCCGAGAGGTACTCGGTCCCTTCCCACGGATTCGGAGCTCGAAATTTTTCGAGATCATCCGGGGTGCGTATCGGGTTGCTGATATGGGGTGCTGGGCTGAACGTGAGGTCGGCTCCCATCGGAACAAGCGGAGTGAGAATGTCAGAAAACACGATCGCCGCATCCAGCCCGAATCGTCGGATTGGTTGCAGGGTTACCTCGGCTGCGATCTCGGGTGTGTGGCACATGGTCAAAAAGTCGCCCGCTTGCCGCCGCACCTCGCGGTATTCCGGCAGGTAGCGTCCCGCCTGCCGCATTACCCAAACCGGCGGGCGGTCCACTTTCTCCTTCCGGCAGGCGCGAAGGAACCGGTTCATCGGCGCACCAGGCAATTTTGAATTCCGAATTCCGAATTCCGAATTCCGAATTTCATGATGTGATTTCCTTCACCGCCCCCTCGAAGGCCGCGACGGTTTCCTCAATGACGCCGGGGTCGTGGGCAAGGGATACGAACATCACTTCATAGGCCGATGGCGCGAGCATGATTCCGCGGCCGAGCAACGCCCGATGCAGGGCGGCATAGATTTCTGCCGACTCAGGCCGAATGTCTTCATATTTTCGCGGCGGATCGCCACCCTGGAGGGCCAGCCAGAGGATCGATCCAACCCGTACCACAGACCATTCAACGCCGAGCCGCGAGAGGACCTCGCGAAGACCCCACTCGAGCTGGGCGCCCAGCTTTTCCAGTTCAGCATAGGCAGCGCCGGCGTCGGCAAAAAGGGTCTCGAGGGTCACCGCACCGGCGGCCATCGCTACCGGGTTGCCTGAGAGGGTGCCCGCTTGATAGACCGGACCGAGGGGCGCCAGCTGTTCCATGAGCTCGCGACGACCGCCGTAGGCGCCGACCGGCATACCGCCACCGATGACCTTGCCGTAGGTCGAAAGGTCTGGCTCGATGTCATAGAGTTTGGCGGCACCGCCAGAACCGAGTCGGAAACCGGTGATGACCTCGTCAAGGATCAACAGTGCGCCGTGACGAGTGCAGGTGTCGCGAAGCAAACGCATGAACTCGGGACGTTGGATGAGAAGCCCGGCATTGGCGGGTACACCTTCGATGATCACAGCCGCAATCTGGTCACCACGATCTTTCATCAACGCCAGGAACGCTTCGTCGTCATCAAGGGGCAAGACAGCAGTGTGGGCGGCGAAGCTTTCGGGCACTCCGGCCGAAGATGGCGTGCCAAAGGTGGCGAGACCGGAGCCCGCTGAGACCAGCAAATGGTCGGCGTGACCGTGGTAGCAACCCGAAAATTTGACGACCGTGTCGCGTCCGGTGGCGCCCCGGGCGAGGCGAATCGCAGACATTACGGCCTCGGTCCCCGATGAGACAAAACGGACCATTTCGAGGTGGGGAACCGCAGACACCACGAGTTCGGCGAGATCGACCTCCTGACGACAGGGAGCGCCGAAGCTGAGCCCGGCAGCCGCGGTCGTCGCTACCGCCTCGACCACGTCCGGGTAGGCGTGGCCGAGAATCAGAGGCCCCCATGAGCACACATAGTCGACATAGCGGTTGCCGTCGGCGTCGAGGGCATGGCAACCGAGGCCCCGCTGATAGAAGATCGGTTCGCCACCGACCGAGCCAAAAGCGCGCACCGGCGAGTTGACCCCTGCCGGCATCAGCTCACAGGCCTGCCGGTAGAGCTCCTGACTCTTCGTGCGATCGGTCACAGCCAACCCTCGGAGAGAGCTTGCCGACCGTGGTAAGTGATGATGATATCGGCGCCTGCACGACGGAATGCATGCCAGTTCTCGAGCACCACCAACCGTTCGTCGACCCAACCGCGCTCGGCCGCAGCCTTGACCATCGAATACTCGCCGGACACGTTGTAGACGGCGAGCGGGTTCGCAAATGCCTCGTGTAAGTCCGCGACGATATCGAGGAAGGCCAGGGCCGGTTTGACCATCAGGATGTCGGCGCCTTCCTCGACGTCGAGCTCGGCTTCGACCAGCGCCTCGCGCCGGTTGCGGGTGTCCATCTGGTGCGATTTGCGGTCGCCGGCAGCGGGCGCTGAATGTGCGGCCTCCCGGAAAGGACCGTAGTAGGAGGAGGCGTATTTGACGGAGTAGGACATGATCGCAACGTCGACCAGACCTTCATCATCGAGAGATTCCCGAATGGCTGAGACCCGGCCGTCCATCATGTCTGAAGGTGCAACCACGTCGGCGCCGGCGCGGGCGTGGGCCAGCGCCATCGCTGCGAGGTGGGGGAGACTCGCGTCGTTGTCGATCTTGCCGTCTATGACAAGACCACAGTGGCCATGGTCGGTGTAGGCGCAGAGGCAGACGTCGGTCATCACCAGGAGCCGCTCGCCGTAGGCTTTCTTGAGCGCCGCGACAGCCTGCGAGACGAGGTTGTCATCCTTTGCCGCTCCGGAACCGTCGGGGGCCTTGACGCTCTCATCTGGTACACCGAAGAGCAGGCAGGCACGTATCCCGAGTTCGAGATCGCGTCCGACCGTCTCCACCAAGCGGTCGACCGACTGGTGGTCGATGCCTGGCATGGAGCCGATTGGCTCGGAGACACCTGTGCCAGGGACCACAAAATGGGGTTGAACGAGCATTCGCGAATCGAGACGCGCTTCGGCGACGAGATCGCGCATGACTGCCGATACCCGGAGACGTCTGGGTCGATGAATCAGCTCTTGCATAGTTCCTCCGCGAGGGATTCGAAAGTGGGTTCAAGTGGAATCGAGCAGTCGATGCCTATGGCAGCGGCTGCTGCACGGGTCGTCGGGCCGAGGGCCCAGTGGCGGCACGGTAGCGGCAGACCACCGACGCCGTCGAGGTACAGCTGAGCCGCCCGCGGCGAGGTGAGTACCACCCCGTCGAGACTGGACCCGAGCGGTGGCAGCTCTCTCGGCGGGGTCGGGTCCATCCGGTATACGACCACCGGTAGAACCCGGTGGCCAGCCTCCGCGAGCGCATGTGGCAGCTCCGGACGCCGGTCCCGGCCGCAGGCAAAGACGAATGTTGTTGGCTCGTTGACGACGTCAATGAGCTGTTCCGCAAGACCCACGCCTGTACCGGGCCCCACCAGCTCGACTCGGAACCCCGCGATCTGAGCGCTGGCCGCAGTGCCCTTGCCAACCGAGGCGACGGGAAGTTCCAGCAGTGAGTCAATCCCTCTGCGCCGGCACTCGGCGGCGAAACGTTCGGGAGCGCGAGGGGAGGCCATCACGAGCCACGCGTCCTTCAGGAGATCCGTGTGCGGATCCACCACCCAGTCCCAGCCCTCGTCGTCGTGCACATCCGCCAGGCGGAGGACCGGGAAGGGCCTCAGCTTGAGGCCACAGGGATCCAGCGCCGATTGCAGCTCACTGCACTCGGCAGGGTGGCGCGTGATGAGGACGAAGCCGCTCACGCGCCCACTACCTCTGGCATCGCCAATCGCAGGGCCTCGAAGCAGACTCGAGCGGCCGATTCCGGATCCTGGGCCAGGCCACCGACTCGCGAGACAGTCGCCCGTGTGACCTCCTCATCGATATCGCCGAGCACAGCTTGCAGCCGGATGCCGGTTTTGTCCTCGCTGGCGAGGCAGCCGAGAGGAAGATGACAGCCACCACCGAGGAAATCCAGCAAAAGCCGCTCGGCCCCAACACAGCGCGCAACTGCCGGGTCGTGCAAAGCCGATAGTAGACGGGTGATCTTGTCGTCGGCGCGGGTTTCGATGGCGAGTGCGCCCTGGCCCGGGGCAGGCAGCATTACCTCGGGTGCCAACTCCACGCATTCGAGATCGTCGATCTCGAGTTCCAGACGCCGAACGCCGGCCGTAGCGAGCAGGATTGCGTCGTAGTCGCCGTCCCGAAGCTTACGGATTCGCGTCGGCACGTTCCCTCGCAGGGCGCGAACCACAATCTCTGGATTCAGAGCCAGCGCCTGGGATGCACGGCGTAAAGATGACGTGCCGAGAATCGTGCCCTCAGGCAGTCCGAGGGGATCGGCGTGGTTCCTCTCGAGGAGCTTTGGCCGTGCAAGCAGGAGATCGGAGGCCTCCGCCCGTTCCGGAATGGCGATTACTACCAGCCCCTCCGGTTCCTCCGTCGGCAGGTCCTTGAGGGAGTGGACAACGAGATCGACGTCGCCTTCGACGAGGGCGTCCTGCAGTTCCTTGGTGAAGAAACCCTTGCCTTCCATTTTTCGAAAGGCGACGTCCTGGATCCGATCGCCCCGGGTTTTCACGATCTCGATGATGCATTCGACGTTGAGCCGGTCAGAGACAAGGCCGGCCACGTGCCGGGCTTGCCACAGGGCGAGATCGGAGCCACGAGTGCCCAGGCGCAGGGGCGCCGGGCGATTCAAGATTCACCACCATTGTCAGATCCGTTGTTGTCCTCGAGCCCGCTAAGGAAGCCGTCAATCACGGCGCTCGAGTGATTGACCGCGGCCCCCTTGAGGCCCTTCAAGGGAACCTGCACCAGCCGTCTCACGAGACCGGAAGCCATTCGTTCGACAGCTTCCCTGTCTGGTTGTTCGAGGTGGGAAAGCTCCTTGGTGAAGCTGTGGTGGATAGCTCGCTCCGCCATCTCGGTATACGACTTCTGGATGCTTCGGGCGGCAGGCGACAGCGCACGGTCGAGGAGGTGGCGTCTGAGGATCGTGAGCTGATGCTCGACCAGCTTTTCGCAACGGTCCATCTCCTCGAGGCGCCGCTGGCGGTTGATTTCCGCCTCTTCCCGCATTTCCTCGATGCCGTGCAGCACGACACGGGCCAAACTGCCCGACTCGGGAGCTACGTTGGGTGGCATCGCGAGATCGATCAGCAACAGCTCCTCTTCTTCAGGGAGACGATCGCGAACCGAAGCCACTTGATGTCGATCGAGCAAGGCTTCGTTGGATGAGGTCACGGCGATGATGGTGCCGACCGACGGCGGATCGGAAATCGCTTTCTCGAGCGGCAAGGTCGAAATATGCGGATCGCCCTTCGCCATTTCCTGAGCGCGGGCCGGTGTGCGGTTGGCGACGACGACGGGGCGCCCGTCTTCGTTCCCCCTAACCAGTTTCAGGGCCTGGCGCGCCATTTCTCCGGCGCCGAGAATCAAAACCGGAGCCGAGGATTCACCGAGGTGTTCCTTCAACTTGCGCTCGACAAGAGTTACCAGAGAGACCGGACGCCGGGTGAGCTCGGTCTCGGTACGTACGCGTTTTGCGAGGTGGAAAGACTCGTGGAAGGTCTGGTCGAGGATGCCTCCGAGGAGCCCGGAATTGTGGGCGATCTCGTGGGCCTCCTTGGCCTGGCCCGTGATCTGCGCCTCGCCGACCATCATTGAATCGAGGGCCGAGGTCACTCGGAAGAGGTGGCGAACCGCTGACCGTCCGAAATGGACGTAGAGGTTGTCGTCCTCTGGCAGTTGACATTGGCCTTCGGTGAGATCGGCAAGGCTGCGGCGGAGGTGGAAGAGCAGGGGATTGGTGTGGATCCTGGTCTCGCCGCGGAAGTAGAACTCGACGCGGTTGCAGGTCCCGAGGTAGACGAGTTCGGAAAAACCCGCAAGACGGGCGAACTCGACCAGATTTTCACGCGGAAAATCAGCCGGCAGAGCGGCCGCCGCGAGCTGGTCGATATGGACGGTGCGATACGAGGCGCCAACGACGCCGATACGATCCAAAGAGTGTCCTCCCGGCAGGATTCTACGACACAACCCGGCGTAATTCAGTCACCGAGGGGTAAAACCCGCCGCGACGGGGTCACATTGCCCACTAGGAGGGGTTTATCGAGGGCGGTAATCAGGGATTGAGAGTCTGAGGAATTGATCCATTGAGCACGTCCTGACAGAGCTTGGGAAAAATTTCACAGAACCGTTGAGAATTTTCGATGAGAAGAGTAGGCTCAGTTCTGGCGCGCAACGCGGGCCCGGCCCGCTTGTCCGATAATTCCAAACAGGGGGTAGCAACGGGCCTATGAGTCAAGCCGTAGGTTTCATCAGTTCGACGCTGGGCAAGAAGATCTTGATGGCCGTTACGGGCATCATCCTCTTCGGTTTTGTGGTAGGCCACATGCTCGGCAATCTACAGATTTATCTCGGCGCGGAGCGGCTCAATCACTATGCGCATCTGCTGCAGGCGAACAAGCCGTTTCTGTGGACCTTCCGGTCGGTCATGCTGTTTTGCGTTGGTGTGCACATCTGGGCGGCTGTCCTGGTGTGGCTGCGCAACCGCGCAGCGCGGCCGGTCAAGTACCGCGAATTCAACCCGCCGGGGTTGGACTACGCTGCACGAACGATGGTGTGGAGCGGCCCGATTCTGGCCCTCTTCATTACGTACCACCTCCTGGATTTCACCGTTGGTTCGGTGAATCCCGATTTCGTGCGTGGTGAGGTTTACAACAACGTTATTGCGAGCTTCAGCAACCCGCTGATCGCTCTGATTTACATCGTCGCCAACTTGCTGCTCGCCTTCCACCTCTATCACGGGCTATGGAGCCTCTTCCAGACCTTTGGCTGGGACCACCCCCGTTACGGGTGGGTGCGGCGGGTGCCGGCGGTCTTTTTCTCGGTGCTCCTCGGCGCCGGCAACATCTCCATCCCGTTGGCAGTGCTGACGGGCGTGGTGCAGTAGGGGGGTGACGGGATGAAACTCGATGGACGCGTTCCGTCAGGCCCGCTGGCCGACAAGTGGCAATCCTTGCTCGACGAACTCAAGTTGGTCAGTCCGGCCAACAAGCGCAAGCACACGGTGATCGTCGTCGGCACCGGCCTCGCAGGCGGTTCAGCGGCGGCAAGCCTTGGCGAGCTCGGTTACAAGGTCAAGGCGTTCTGCTACCAAGACAGTGCGCGCCGCGCTCACTCGATCGCCGCCCAGGGTGGCATCAACGCGGCCAAGAACTACCAGAACGACGGCGACACTGTCTTCCGGCTGTTCTACGACACCATCAAAGGCGGCGACTACCGGGCTCGTGAAGCGAATGTCTACAGGCTCGCGGAGGTTTCCAACAACATCATCGACCAATGCGTGGCGCAGGGAGTACCGTTCGCCCGCGAATACGGCGGCTATCTTGCCAACCGTTCGTTTGGCGGCGCCCAGGTTTCGCGGACCTTTTACGCCCGAGGACAGACCGGTCAGCAGCTCCTGCTTGGCGCGATTTCCGCACTCAATGCACAGGTGGCTGCGGGCACGGTTGAGCTCGACACCCGCACCGAAATGCTCGACCTGGTGGTCATCGATGGCCGAGCCCGCGGCATCGTGACCCGCGACATGGTGACTGGTGAGGTCGAGTGCCACGTAGCCGATGCGGTGCTCCTGTGCACAGGCGGCTACTCGAACGTCTACTATCTCTCGACGAACGCCAAGGGATGCAACGTGACCGCCATCTGGCGGGCGTATAAGCGGGGCGCCGGCTTCGCAGGCCCATGCTTTACACAGATCCACCCGACCTGTATCCCACAGTCGGGTGACTACCAGTCCAAGCTCACGTTGATGTCGGAGTCGCTACGAAACGACGGACGCGTGTGGGTGCCGAAGGCGGTCGGCGATGAACGTGCCCCCGGCGACATTCCCGAGGACGAGCGCGACTACTACCTCGAGCGCATTTATCCGTCCTTCGGGAATCTCGTTCCGCGTGATGTGGCATCGCGCAACGCCAAGAACGTCTGCGACGAGGGACGCGGTGTCGGCTCGACCAAACGCGGTGTCTACCTCGATTTCGAGGACGCGATTGCGCGCCTCGGCGAGGACGTGATCCGTGCGCGCTACGGCAACCTCTTCGACATGTACGAGATGATCACGGGCGAGAACCCATACGAGGTGCCGATGCGGATCTATCCGGCGCCGCACTACACAATGGGCGGTTTGTGGGTGGACTACTACCTTCAGAGCACCATTCCAGGCCTTTTCGTGCTCGGCGAGGCCAACTTCTCCGACCACGGCGCCAACAGGCTTGGGGCATCGGCGCTCATGCAGGGCCTTGCAGACGGATATTTCGTGATTCCCTACACCCTCGGCGAATACCTCGCGACCAACAAGCTCGATGCCGTCAGCGCCGACCATGAGGAGTGCACTGCGGTCATGAGCGAGGTTAGAGAGCGCACCGAGAAGCTCCTGGAAATCAACGGCTCACGCTCCGTGGATTCGCTTCACCGCGAGCTCGGCATGCTGATGCTCGACGAGTGCGGCATGGCTCGCAACGAAAAGGGGCTGACCGAGGCCATCGAAAAGATCCGCGCCCTCAAGGCAGAGTTCTGGTCCGATGTTCGAGTGCCTGGTGACGGCGAGAGCCTTAACCAGGAGCTCGAGAAAGCAGGCCGCGTGGCCGATCTTTTCGAACTCGCCGAGCTCATGTGCCAGGATGCCAGACACCGCAATGAATCGTGCGGCGGCCACTTCCGTGAGGAGTATCGGACCGAGGAGGGCGAGGCGCTTCGCGATGACGAGAACTTCACCAATGTCACGGTATGGGAGTACAAGGGCGAGGACACCGAACCTGAGGCGCATGTTGAGGATCTAGTCTTCGAAACCGTGGAGCCCACGCAGAGGAGTTACAAATGAAGTTGACCCTGCATGTCTGGAGGCAGAAGAACGTTCAGGACAAGGGCGGTTTCCAGACCTACGAACTCGACGACGTCGATACCCACATGTCCTTTCTTGAGATGCTCGACGTTCTCAACAACGATCTGATCAACAAGGGCGAGGAACCAATTCACTTCGAGCACGATTGCCGCGAGGGTATTTGTGGCGCGTGCGGCTTTGTGGTCAACGGGGTCGCGCATGGCCACCAGAAGGGCAGTACCATCTGCCAGCTTCATATGCGCCATTTCAATGACGGCGACGAGATCACGATTGAACCGTGGCGTGCCAAAGCCTTTCCGATCATCAAGGACTTGGTCGTGGACCGCTCCTCGTTTGATCGTATCCTGCAGGCCGGTGGCTTTGTCTCCATCCGCTCAGGCAGCGCTCCGGATGCCAACGCCATCCCAATTCCGACCGAGACCCTCGAGCACGCGATGGACTTTGCAGAATGCATCGGCTGCGGCGCCTGCGTCGCCTCGTGCCCGAATGGTGCAGCGATGCTTTTCGTGGGCGCCAAGATTTCCCATCTGGCCTTGCTGCCTCAGGGAATGCCGGAGAGGGCGAGGAGAGCGTTGAATATGGTCGAGACAATGGAGCGGGAAGCCTTCGGCGCCTGCACCAACTTTACGTCGTGCGAGGCGGTGTGCCCGAAAGAGATCTCGATCTCCGGCATCGCGAGGATGAACAAGGACTACCGGAAAGCGACCTTTGCCGGCGCCGCGCCGCCGAACGGGAAGAAACGGTAGATCGACTCTCAACAGTTCACACGGGCGCGCTTCGGCGCGCCCCTTTTTGTCGATGGATGCTCGATCCTCGATACTCGATTCTCGATCCGTCAATTCCGAATTTTCCCGCAGATGACGCAGAAAACGCAGATAGAGTGCAGGACGCTTTGCAATGTTATCTGCGTCAATCCGCGTGATCTGCGGGCAGATTCTTCAGACACTTACGATAGCGCGGCGCCTCCTCGGAGGAAGACCGAACCATGCCAGTATCGAGCGTCGAGCGACGAGTAACGAGCATCTGCTCGGTTGACCGAAGGTCACCCGAGCAATGACGTGATGATGATCCCCGCGACCATGATCAAGATCGCTCCGCCGAGGACAGCCATCGCGATTTCGCCGGGAGAGTATTTCGTGTCTTTCTTGGCCGGACCGGTCGGTGGTTGCCGACCCGCCTTCTTCTTTTTCTTGCGTGGTTTCTTTGACATGACATTGTTATGTTACCTGATCGCTGAAATTCGATGCGGCCGATTCTCTCGACAGATGCTCGATGCTGGATACTCGATTATCGATCCGCCCGTCCGAGGACGAATCGGTGGGTTGACGGGACATACTCTCGAAAATGCCTCCGCCAAGTTCAAGCCCACCGCCGTATAGCCGTTATCCCTTCTTGGAATCAGCAGGGCGTTTCAGCGTACTGACTATTGTGAGCACATCGAGTACTTCCACGTCTACACTGTTTGGTGAGGAGCCGCCCCGGGGTTCCCTGAACCCCGGAGACAGCTACTTAAAGGTAGGTATAATGGTGGGTATTATTGGTAGGTCGATACTAGATGGGAGCAGAAATTCTGCCCATACAAGGTGGGCATGCCGCCAGCCTTTGAGGCCTTCCGGGCTCTCTCGTAGTGAAACGAGCAGGGATTCAAGACTGATAACGACATGGCGATATATTCATACGCAATCTGCGTGCCAGGTTTTTGCAGCGTTTTGTTGTCTACATGGTGTCCAAATGGCACTCCACGGTAGCGCAATGTCCGCCTGAGGTAACAGGGAGGCGTCAAATGAGCGATGAATTGGAGAGAGCGCGCGAGCGCCGCAACATTCTCGAACGGCTCGGGTCGAAAATTCCGGGATTCAGCGGATATCTGGAACGTGAAATGCGGCGGGATATCGACAAGCTCCAGCGCGACTGGCTGGCCGACCAGGTGGACCGGGCGAGATTCGCCATCAACGGCAAAATCCGCGAATGGTCACGAGAAGGCCGGCTGGAAAACCTCGATCGGGCCAGCAGTATTGAAAAGGGCCTCGATCGAATGGCAAATCGGATCCGCCACGCGGATTACGGTTCGTCGGGTTTCTTCGACGCAGTCAAGATCGGCGAGGCCGAGCTCGACCGGCTCTATGAGTTCGATCTCGCCCTCACCGACACCGTCGAATATCTGGCTCTCCAGGTGGAGCAGCTTCCGGAAACGGCGGACGAACAGATGCTGAGCCGTCTCCAGGATGCGGTCGAAGGTGCGGATAAGAAATTCGATGAGCGTGCGACCGTCTTCGAAGACGTGACCCGGACAGGAGGTGCGTGATGGCGCTATTGGAGATTATCGAACACCACGATCCCAGCGGTGAGGAGATCGTCTACCGTTTTCCGCCGGAAGGCAGCGCTGACATCAAGCTCGGCGCGCAGCTCGTGGTTCACGAGGCACAGGAGGCGGTGCTCTACCGGGATGGCAAGGCGCTCGATACCTTTGGGCCGGGGCGTCACACGCTGAGTACGCAGAATATCCCATTGCTCGGGAAGATCATCGGAGCACCCTTCGGCGGTGACTCGCCGTTCCGCGTTTCAGTCGTTTTCGTCAACAAGCGGACGTTCATCGACCAGAAATGGGGAACCCGAGAACCTGTCGTCTTCCGGGACTCAGAACTCGGAATGGTGAGATTGCGCGCCTTCGGGATTTACGCTTATCGCATAGAAGACAGCCAGCTCTTTGTCAACACGGTTGTCGGGTCGCAAGGCCTCTTCGAGACCGTCCGCCTGCAGGATTTCTACCGCGATATCATTGTTTCGCGCCTTAACGACCTGTTGGGGGAGACCCTCAAGACGATCTTTGATCTGCCGAAGTATTATGACGAACTCGGAACGGCGGCCAAAGCGAGGGTTATCGAAGATTTCGCCAAATACGGGGTCGATCTCACCGATTTTTACATCAACTCTGTGACACCTCCCGACGAGGTGCAGGAAAAGATGGACGAGCGAGCTGCGATGGGCGCGGTCGGCGATATGAACACCTATATGCAGTTCAAGGCGGCCCAGGCGATCCAGGACGCGGCCCAGGGCGGCGGCGGTGCCGGTGGTGAAGGTGGTGGCGCGGCGAGTGCGGGCATGGGCCTCGGACTTGGAGCCGGTTTTGGTGCCATGATGCCGGGGATGATCGCCGGGGCCATGCAGCAGGCGCAGCAGGGCGGCGGCGGTGCCGCAGCTGGAGCGGCGGCCGCAGGCGCGGCCCAGGCGCCTGCTGGTTCGTTTTGCACTGAATGCGGTTCGACCGTTCCGGCGGCAGGGAAGTTCTGCCCCAACTGCGGTCATGCGCAAGCAGGGGGCGGGTGCTCCGGCTGTGGCCAACCGGTTGCGGACGGCACCAAATTCTGCCCCAACTGCGGAACCAAGCAGGAATAGACCGCGGTGGGCGTCGGGTGCACTCAGTGCGGGGCCTCGATCGAGCCGCGTGCCGGTGAACGACTGCTCGTGTGCCCTTACTGCGACACCGCGCTGGTGGTAGATGGCAGCGCTACGCTCATCCATGAGGTAATGGCGCCGACGGTTGCATATGAACAGGTGCCGGCCCATCTGCGGAGATTCCTCGGTGGTACGACGACGGTTGCCGATCTCGATCGCAAGGCCCAGCTGGGCGATCCCAAGCTCGAGTATTTCCCTTTCTGGGCCTTCACCGTCACCGACAAGAGCGGTGAAAGAGTCGTTCTTCAACCGGCCGCTCCGTCGTCGTTGCAGGGGTTACAGGGGATCGAACTTCCGGCCGGCAGCACCCGTCCGATGCGGGCGGATATGACCGGAGAAACACCGGTTGTGGAGCCCGAAGTGCCACTCGAAACCGCCCGTGAGTGGCTGACAGCGCGCCACGGCGAAGTTTCGATTCGCCAGACCGTGCTCTACCACCTGCCGATGTTCAAGACGCCATACTCGTGGCAGGGGAGGACCTATCAGGCGGCGGTCGACGGAGTTTCGGGCAAGGTCTTCCCTGCGGATTTCCCGGCCAAGGCGGAGGCGCCGTTTGTCGGGGTCGCGGTGCTAGCGGTCATCGTTTTCGGCATCGAAGGGCTCTTCATCCAGAATCTGATCTTCAAGCTCGCGGCGTTTCTCGTCTCGGCGGTACCAATCCTCGGCATCGCCTGGCTGACAAGTCGGAAAGTTTGACCACAAATGAGGAATGAGGAATTAGGAATGAGGAATTCGGAATTTACGTCGGACAGGCGGGTTGAAATTTCGGATTTCGGATTTCGGAATTCGGATTTATTCACCTCCGAATCGAGGTCAATACGGGCGGCAACTCAAAACTCAAAACTCAAAACTCAAAACTGGCATTTGGGCGTGCGTCCCTAATGAGCGCCAAGCCTCCACCGCCGCCGCCGCCCCCACCACCAATTCCACCTGAGGAAGTTGCGGCGCCTGCTGTCGAAGCGAAGGGAAAACCCCGTAAGAAGAAACGGGTCCTGACTGGCCTCAAGTGTGGTTCTTGCGGTGGATCGGTGGACGTCCAGGAAGGATTCACAAACGTCACCTGCCGCTACTGTCAAACTCCACAGGCGGTTGTTGGGAGCCGAGGCGTCGTCAGAGTGATGGTCCTCAACAAGCTCGAACGGAACGACGCGAGTGATGTCGTGCGGCGTTGGTTCCGCCGCGGGATCCGCAAAGACCCCGCGCTCAAAAAGGAAGCACGGTATCAGGAGGCTTTTCTCGCCTGGTTCCCGTTTGTCCGCGCCCGTCTCGATGCTGTCGGCTGGGTGCTCGGTATCAGGGAGAAGAAGCGCAAGCGCGGCAATCGCTGGGAGACCGTCAAAGAACCGGTCGAGCGTCAGGTCGAGCGTGCGGTCGACCTCACCATGCCGGCAGCAGATATGGCCGAGTTCGGGGTCCACCGGGTGGATCTTTCGGGAGACGAGGTCCAACCCCTCGATGAGGGTCTCCTGCGGGGTCGAGGCATGGTCTTTCGGCCGAGCCGCTCACTCGAAGAAACCGCAACGGAGTTGAGCGAAAAGGCGATCGCCGATATCCAACGCGCCAACCGGCTCGACCGGGTGACCTTTTCCTGGCTCGCGTCGATTCGCCGCCGGGTCGCGCTGGTTTACTACCCCTTGTGGGTCGTGCGATATGAATTTCGAGGGCGGACCTACCAAGTACTCGTCGACGCGGAAGACGGCGGGCTTGCCTACGCCAAAGCACCGGGCAACCACCTTTATCGGGCCTTCAGCCTGGTCGCGGCTTGTGCGGGCGCGTGTTTCGTGGGGACGACCATTCTCCAGCACGCTGGGCAATTTCTGCGATCTGAGAACGGGCTCATGGGGCTTGGAATCATCGGTCTCGTCTTGGCCGCACTGGTGTACTGGGGCTACTCCCAGTTCCGCCACGGCGGAGTCGTAGAGGAAGGGTCTGGTCTGGCACGTGATCGCGAACATCAAACCCTTGTAGCGACCGTCAAGGACGTTGTGGACAAATTCCAATGACGCTGCGACTGGTATCACTCGATTGCCCATCCTGCGGGTCAGCCCTGCGCGGTGAAGGACTCGATACGATTTTCTTCTGTGACCACTGCGGCGATGCGGCGACACTCGGCGAAGACGGCCTGGAAATGGTCAAGAGCGCGGCCCTGGTCCCGGCGGCTGGCCGTTCGGCAGGCATCTGGCGGCCCGCCTGGCTGATCGAAGCGGAGGTCACGGTCAGTGAGAGAATTCGCCACAAGGGCCGCCGGAGCGACGGCTGGCGGGAGCAACGGACCTTTGTGATCCCTGCTTTTGAGATGCCTCTCGGTGATCTCACCCGGATCGCGCGGGGGCTGTCCGAAGTGATTGAGGAGACTGCAGAGGTTCCCCGCGAGCCAATCCACGGCGGCACTCTTGCCATCGATGACGCGGTAATCTTGATTCGCCATCTTGTCATCGGCGATGAGGTCCGCAAATCCGACATGCTGGCGTCAGTCATGGTCGATATCGAGGTGGGGACCAGCCGCCTGGTCGCGATCCCGTTCGAGCCGACCGATAACGGACTTCGGTGTTCGATTACTGGTGTCACCGTGCACGGGCACGATTGACCCCGCTCGCTCTGATTGGCTCGAGATTCACGGGATGAACTTCACTCCACCCCTGCCATCAGGTACAGGGAGTTGAGCCAGCGAATGTAGCTGTAGGCGTATCCCTCACCGTCAGGCGTGAGAACGAAGGCCATGATGCCCCCAATTCCGGCCGGGTCCCTCGGCATCAGCTCGCGCCACGGAAGCCGCTCACCACTGTCGAGATCGAGCCGAAAAATCTGCGCCGGCATTTGTTCGAACCGTGAGACGAAAAGAGAGCGACCGTCCCTAGTCCATCCCGATGGCTCGTCGCCGGGCAGTGCTCCCGGGACCTGGCGTGATTCGCCGCCCTCGATGGGGTAGAGCCTGACGAGATTATCGGGACCCAGGGCTGCGATCCAGCGGCCGTTTGGAGAAACGTGGAAGGGGCGATCAACTCCAGTCTGGATACCCGCTTCGGAGATCGTGCGAGATTTTCCGCCTTCGATACCCTGGATATGGAGCCGAACTCCGCCATCCAGGTCTGCTGCGCCCCACACCACGTTTTTCCCATCGGGCGTCCATGTGGCATAGAGAGCGCCCTTCTTCCCCTCGAGCTCCCGCGGTGTGCCGGCGCCCGTGGGCAGCAGTGTCAGGGGCGAATCAAGGGAGAAGAGGCCTGCCAGGGCCAACCTGCCATCAGGTGAAAGGGTGAAGCTCATTCCTGGTCCGAGGCGTGTCGGGGCCGAGCCGTCCGTGCGGCGCAGCCAGGCATCGTATTCCATCTGATCCTGTCTCATGAAGAGAATGTGTCGGCCGTCCGCCGAGATATCCGTGACGAACGCGGCGCCCATCCACGAGAGATCACGCTCGGTCCTTTCCCCAGGCGCCAATGCGGCAATGCCCAAATGGAAGAGGCCGTGTCCCACGAACAGATTCCCGTCGAGTGTCGCGTCGTGCAAAATCACGTCGCCGGGTGACCGCCGTAATACGCGCATGTCACCGGAGAGAGAGAACGCGAACAGGGCCTGCCCCGCCTCGTCGGCGCCGGAGATCCAGATCTCTCTCCCGTCGGGCGACCAGGCCAAGCCGGTCAAATTCTCCATTTCCGGAGATATGGTCCGCATTACTCCGTCATGGGTGACGATTGCGACGGTTCCCCGATTGTTGTTCGAAAAGGGGTGGTCGAAAAAGGCCACGAACTCACCCGACGGCGAGACCCTCACACAATTGAAAGTCCCGGCCGTTTGGTAAAGCACATTGCCCGCGGGATATTCGAGACGAGTTCCGTTCTCCACGCCACGCACCAGTGCGAACTGTTCGCCGGATGGACCCCAGTCTGCGTCGTGGACATTTTCCGCAATCGCGCGTGGTGTGCCTCCCGTGAGGGGGATCCGGGCGAGGATGCCGGACCTGAAGGCAGGCAACATCTCTGTGTCGGGTCGCGGAGGGAGCAGGATCGCGATCTCACCACGCGATGAGACAGAAAGCACACGCGCATGACGAGGCTCCAGTTCGACGGGAAGTGCATTCAAGCTGTCCAGACGCTGGAGGAAAAGCTGCACTGGGCGGCCCTCCCACGCCGCGCTATAAATGACCGTCTGGCCATCTGGAGTAATGCGTGCGGAGCGAACCAATCCTCGTTGATGAGTCAGCCGCTTGTAAGAGAATGCGCCATCATCATAGGGGGTACCGCCATGGGTGAACAGGATGGCAAGGGCGATGGTTGCCAGGCCGGCCGAAATCGCGAGTGCGAGCCATGGCGGCCGTCCGGGAGTGGATCGCGAATGCGAGAGTGAGGGGCGTGTTTCGTCGGTCGCCTCCTCGATCTCCAAACGTGCGTCTCCAAGGCTGCTGAGTCGCCGGCGCGGATCCTTGACCAGGCAACGGCGGAGCAACCGCCGGACAGGCTCGGGCGTTGCCGCAGGCAGGGCACTCCAGTCCGGGTCGCCCGTGAGTATGGCAGCCAGCGTGTCACTCACCGTCTCTCCGGCGTGGAGACGACGCCCGGTCAGCATTTCCCACAATACGGCGCCGAACGCCCAGATATCGGCACGTCGGTCGACCGGTCGTCCGCGCGCATGCTCAGGGCTCATGTAGGCCGCGGTTCCGAGCAGCACGCCCGCACTCGTCATCTGTGCCGTCAACGTTGGGGAGTGCGTGAGGTCCGGTTCCGTTTCATCTGGGAGCGACGCCTTGGCGAGTCCGAAATCGAGGATCTTAACCATGCCGTCGGGTGACAACATCAAGTTGGCAGGTTTGAGATCTCTGTGGATGATTCCTTGCTCGTGCGCGGCCTCGAGACCGTCAGCGATCTGACGGGCGTAGTCGAGCGCATCCTCAATGGGGAGCGGCCCCTTCTTGATCGTCTCGGCCAGATTCTCGCCTTGCACCAGCTCCATCACGATAAATCGTTGGTCCTCGTGTTCTTCGAGACCATGGAGCGTGGCGATATTCTGGTGGCTGAGGGAGGCCAGGAGCTTCGCCTCACGTTCAAATCGGGCGAGCCTCGCATGATCCTGCGCCACCACCTCGGGCAGGACCTTGATTGCCACCTCGCGGTCCAGTCGGCCATCTCGGGCGCGGAATACTTCTCCCATACCTCCCGCCCCGAGGAGGGCGAGAATCTCATAGCGCCCGAGGTGCCTTCCCGGACCGAGAGCCATTGAGTCTCCTTGTGCTTTCTGTGGTCAGTATCGCAGTTTCGAACCACGTTTTGCAATCGGTGAAGCCGCGCGTCTTGAGTTCCGCATTTAGCTCGGAAGCTTTTGTGTCGCTGTGCGTATGCATACGTATGGCTCCGTCATTGCTAAACTGCTTCTGCTTTCAAACCCGGAGGTGAAGTCATGGGTGCAGAGATATTCGTCTTTTTCCTGATCGTGATCCCGGTGATGCTCTTCTTTGCATATCTTCTGATACGAGTGCGATACAAGAAGGCCGGCCCGGACGAGGCGCTGATCGTCTTCGGTCGCCGGAAATTTTTCGGGAAAAAGGTCCGTACCGAAAAGGGCGAGATCGAAGGTTTCCGCATCATCCGCGGCGGCGGCACATTCGTGTGGCCTGCGTGGGAACAGTACGAGGTGCTCTCACTGCGAATGATGACGCTCGAGATCGACATGCCGCACGTCTACACGGTCCAGGGCATTCCGATCAACGTCAAGGCAGTTGCCCAGGTCAAGGTGCAGGGCGATATCGACCACATCCGGAGCGCCGCCGAGGGGTTTTTGGGCATGCCGGTCGACGATATACAGGCGACCATCAAGGAGACGGTTGCAGGCCACTTGCGTGGCATCGTCGGTACCCTGACGGTCGAGGAGCTTTACAGGGATCAGCGCCGCTTCCAGGAGAAGGTCCGCGAGGAAGCCCATGTGGATCTCGAGGGGATGGGTTTCGAGTTCCGTTCCTTCGTCTTCCGCGCCATTCAGGATGACCAGGGATACCTCAACGCCCTCGGTCAACCCAAGATCCAGGAAGCGCTCAAGAACGCCCGCATCGCGACGGCCGGTGCGGATCGCGACGCCAAGATCGAGGAAGAGCAGGCGCGGCAGCAGAAGGAACAGAAGCGGATCGGCGTCGACACCGAGATCGCCGAAGCCGACAAGGCCCTCAGCCTCAAGGTGGCCTCGATCAAGAAGGAGGTCGATGTCGCCGACGCGCAGGCGATCAAGGCGGGCGAGATGGAACTCAAGGTCCAGGACATCCAGATCGCTGATCAGGAGGTCGAACGCCAGAAGCTCGAGCTCAACGCCTCGATCCGAGAGCAGGCGGACGCAAAGAAGTACGAGGCCGAGCGCCTCGCCGACGCCAAGAAGTACACGGTCGAGCAAGAGGCCACCGCGGAACGATTGCGTCGAGAACAGGCCGCGAAGGCACTCGAGGCCGAGGGCGTTGCCAAGGCGGAAGCGGAGTCGGTACAGCGCCGGCAGATCGGTCTCGCCGAGGCCGAGGCCATCCTGGCCAAGGGAGAGGCCGAAGCCCAAGCGCGGCGCAAGTTAGCGGAGGCGCTCAAGCTCTACAACGAGGCCGGTCTGTCGATCGAAGCCCTCAAGGTGCTGCCCGAGATTGCAGCCGCGATTTCGGAACCTCTCTCGCGTGCCGGTGAAACCACCATCATCTCCAACGGCGGCAACCCCGGTGACGGCACCGGCGCCGCTCGGCTGACCGACGATGTGGTGCAGGTGCTGAGCCAGCTCGGGCCGGTCATGAAGCAGCTTTCGGGCGTCGATCTCGACAATCTCCTACAGAACATCTCGCGGCTTCCGGGAGCGGTTGCCGACAATCTTGACGCAAAGGGGTCTCAGGGAGCCGAAGGGAAATCCGGCAAGGTATTCGAGACGGAGTAGATGAGTAACCAGCAGAAGCTCACGGCGCTGTTGCATGAGCTGCAGCACGCGCGTTCGCCACTCGCCCAGGCCAGAGTGCTGGCGCGGGGGTGGCGGACCGTGCGCGACCTGAGCCCGACCGACCGCCGCCTGCTTGCACGCCATGCCGGATTCGAAGGCGCCGAGGAAATTCTCGAGGGTCTGAGCCTACGCAAGGGCGGGATGGCTCCGGCGATGCTTCTTCGGGTGCTTGCCAAAGCTCGTGGCACCGACGGTTCCACAGTTTCGGAGCTACTGGCTGCGTTTCGCGATCCTCAGCGCCGTGACGAGGCCGTCTCCCTCGGCGCCGAACTCGCAAGCGATCTCCTTGCCGAGCCGGAAGCGGAGGAAACGCCCACAGAAATCGAAGAGGCGATCGAGGAACTCCAAGCGGTCGAGGAACCGATCATCGAAAGCCCAGAAGAGGCCCTTGCCGCTCTGAACGCTTTCGATCCTGAGCACGACGACACTATCGAGCCCGTGCCGGAACCAGAATCTGAAATGGCAGAAGATCCGGAGCCTGCACACGAGCCCGAACCAGAGCTGAGGCCGCCTCCACCACCTCCGCCTCCGGTGGTCGATTGGAGCCGATGGGAGGAGGGAACGGAGAGCCGCAGACCCGCTCCAGCTCCGCGCGGCGAGTTGCGTCCGTCAATCTCCGACGCCAGTTCGAGGCGTTTCGAGGCCAAGGCAGTCATGGGCGCGATGGGAGCCGAGCAATCCGTGCTTTCAAAGCTCAGGGTACTGCGGCGCGAGCTTTCTGGCATTTCAGGATCGAGCATCAAAACTCTGCGCGAGCTGATCGAAGTTCTCCCGGATGGCTGGGCGCGCCGCCGGGCTCTCTGTGCCTTGCTCGAAGCCGGCATCCCAGCCAAGCCTCGCGAGGCCCTGGAATTGGTTTCGTGTCTCGGCCGCGAGCTTGATCGTCGCTGGTGCCTCGGGATTCTGGCCCGCAAGGGAGACCTCCGCGGCACAACGCTGAGCCGGGCTCTCGATCTATTGGACTCAGATTTCTCGAAGAGGAGATTGGCAGCGATCGCCGGGTAGATGCCTGGAACGCGGGCTATTCGACGCCGCTGTACATTCTGAGCAGCTCCTCGAAGCGTGGATCGTCGCGGATCGGATCCCAGTCCGGATCGACGTCGAGCATTGCCACGGAAATCCATCCTGAGGTTGTCATCGCGGTGTGGATCGTCTTGACCGCGAGATACGGCTCGTCGGCCCACGCGTAGATCTTGGCCAACATCACGAGATAGGAATGGCCGGACATCGCATCGGCAGTGATCGGTGTGAGTTCCACAGATCGTAGTCCGGCCTCGATTGCATTCTCCTTTTGCCCCGTAAGGGCATAGGCCCAACCGAGGGCGGCGTGGACCGCTGGATCGCCCGGATCTCTCTCCGCTTCCAGCTCGAGGTACTCTAGAGCGTTGACACAAGCTTCTGACGACGGCTCGCCTCGTTTGCCGAGAATGGTGCACTCACACTCGGCGAGAGACCTCGTGATTTCGACATCGGCGATCGGATCATCAATCTTTTCATCCACGGCCGCGAGGGCGCTCATGGCGCCGTCGAAGTCCCGTTCGAACATAGCCTGCTCATAAAGGTAGAACCCCTGCTGGGCGGGGTCTTTTTCTGGCATGGCATCGAGGATCTCGCGCGCTTCCCCGACTGCACCGTCCCGCAGGATGAGGGTCCGAGCGAGAAAAACGTACGGAAAGATGTCTTCTGGGACGAGCTCGATCGCCATTCGGCAGGCTTCTACTGCTTCGTCGTAACGGCGCACGCGGGAGAAGGTCGACGCGAGGTCGAGAACGGTGTCGTGATTTTCAGGCTCCATCTCGGCAGCCCGGCGGAAGGCATCGATCGATTCCTGCCATCGACCCTGTCGGCGAAGAACAAGACCGATGCTGGTGAAAATTTGGGGATCATTTGGCCGACCTCGAGCCGCGAGGCTGAATTCGCTCAGAGCGAGCTCGAAATTTCGCTGTCCCCAGTAATAGTAATAACCTCGAGCCCGGTGCGCTTCGGGCAGGTTCGCGTCGATCTCGTAGGCGCGTTGGGCGGCCGCATTGGCGCTCGCGAGACGCCGGGGAGCGCGGTCATAGTCAAAGTTGAACATGAGGCTGTGATTCTCACTGAGCGCCGCATGAGCAACCGCAAAATTCGGATCGAGGGAAATGGCTCGACTGAAATGCTGTTCGGCGAGCTTGAGCTTTCCGAGCTCAAAGCTCCAGCTGTAGCTGAGACCCCGGAGATAGTCCTGGTAGGCCTCCAAATTCTCCGTTGGTCGTGAATCGAAGGCTCTCTTTTCTTCTGAATCCACCTCAATGCCGATGTTATCGATGACGGCGTGAGAGATCGCTGACTGGATCGAAAAAATGTCCGACAAAGGTCTCACAACTTGATCCGCCCACAAGACCGCCCCGTCCGATACCCGCAGAAGCTGAGTCTCAACGTAGAGCTGCTGGCTTGGTTCGGCCTCCTGATCCCACAGAACGGAACCATTGAGTACGTAATCAACACCGAGCTCTCTGCCGATCGAGTCGGCCGACCTCTGGGTGGTTTCATCATCCGAGGAACCAACGAGCGAGACGAAACCGAGCCCCCTGACGGCGGCCAGTCGTTTGGTTGTTTCTTTCGTCAGGCCCGCAGCGAAAAATGTGTCGTCCGGGGACCCCATGTTCTCGAAGGGAAGGACAAGGATCCTTGGAACATCGGCATCCTGAACCGGGAAAACCGGTTCCTGGGATTGCGTCCGACCACAGGCGGCGGCACCGACCACCAGCGTGGTGATAGCCACTGGCAAGACTATTTTCGAGCGCAGAAAACGAAAGTAAGGCATTTCGGATCGTCCTCAGTACTGGAAATCATAACGCAGCTCCGGAAAACGCTTGGGAGCAATTCCTGTTTATTCGGGGTTTTGCGGGGAATTTCAACCAGATGACTGCACCACTGCCCGCAGTCGATCCGCGAGCTGAGTGTTGCGTTTTCGTACCGTCGCATTATGGACGGCGCGGCCCAGGGCGCGCCGCGAGCCGACGATGACGACCAGGCGTCGACCGCGGCTGATCGCAGTGTAGAGGAGGTTGCGCTGCAGCATGACGTGATGCTGGTGATGGAGGACGATGACAACCGCAGGATACTCGCTGCCCTGAGATTTGTGGATTGTGCACGCGTAGGCGGGAACAATATCCTCAACCTCATCCGAATGAATCACGGTAAATCGGCCGTCGAAGTTGACGGTCAGCTCTCGCTCCTCGAAGTTGATTTCAACGACCCGACCCAGGTCACCGTTGAAAATGTCGAGCTCGTAGTTGTTACGAACCTGCATGACCTTGTCGCCGACGCGGAACCGACGCCAGCCGACAACAAGTTCCCGGCCCTCGGGGGTGAGTGCCGCCTGCAGACGTTCGTTGAGGCGGGTGACGCCAAGTTCGCCTCGATGCATCGGCGAGAGAACCTGGATGTCATCGATTGGATTCAGCTTGAATCGCTCGGGAATGCGTCGGGTTGCGAAGTCGACTGCGAGCTCTGCGGCCGCCGCCGGATCGTCACGGGCGATGAAGAAGAAATCGCTCGACTCGGGATTGTCGTCCACCTTCGGCATATCACCCGAGTTGATGCGGTGGGCATTTTCGACGATCAGGCTCCGATCGTTCTGGCGGAAGATCTGGTCGAGTCGGATCACAGGCACGCTTTCCGATTTGATGAGATCTGCGAGAACATTGCCTGGCCCAACTGACGGAAGCTGGTCGGCGTCGCCGACAAGGACGATCCGGGTTGTTGGCAGGAGAGCTTCGAACAGCATCGCCGCAAGTTCGACGTCGAGCATCGAAACTTCATCAATGACCACGCAATCAGCCTCGATCGGGTGCTCGCGGCGACGATTAAAGGCGCGGGTGATGGGGTTGAACTCGAGCAGCCGGTGGATGGTTTTGGCGCCAAGACCCGTAGCTTCCGCGAGGCGCTTCGCAGCCCGACCGGTGGGTGCGGCGAGCACGACCTTTTGTTTGTTTTGAGCGAGGATCTCGACAATGCCGCGGATGAGGGTGGTCTTGCCGGTTCCCGGCCCTCCCGTTATCACGGCCACTTTGTCCCTCAGAGCAGCTCCAAGCGCCTCGATCTGACGCTCTGCGAGATGAATGTCGAGACTGCCCTGATACCGGGCGATTGACGTGTTGAGGATGATGGATTTGGTATCGGGCTTGGTTTCGAGGGTCTCGGCGAGGTTGAGAGCGACCGTTGCTTCGGCCTTCTCCAAACGGGGCAGATATATCGCCGTTGATTCCTCTTCCTTCGGGCGGGCGGAAACCTGCTGTCGAGCGATGAGCCCTTCGAGCGCCGGCGGTAGAGATCCAACGTCGGTTTCGAGGAGGTCGGCGGCAGTTGCGAGGAGTGCATCTTCGGGAAGAAAGCAATGGCCCTGGCCGACGGCTTCAACCAGCGTGTGGAGGACACCCGCTTCGAGTCGTTCAGGGGCGTCGTCCGGTATGCCGAGCTGGCGCGCGATGCGGTCTGCGGTGAGGAAGCCTACTCCGAAGACCTCCTCGGCCAGGCGGTAGGGATTCGAGCGCACGACGTCAACGGCACCTGGTCCGTATCTCTTAAACGCTTTCACCGCGATACCCGGAGCCACCCCATGGCCGGTCAGGAAGATCATGATCTGTTGAATGCCGCGGTGCTTTTCCCAGGATTCGCGGACACGATTGACGGTGGATGCACCGATGCCGTGGATTTCGAGCAGTCGCTCTGGTTCCCGGTCGAGGACATCGAGGGTCTCGAGACCGAACTTTTCAACGACCTTCGTTGCCCGCGACGGACCAATGCCACGGATTTTGCCCGATCCCAGAAACCGTCGTAACCCTTCGAGGGTCGATGGGGCGAGGAAGACGTAGGATTCAACCTCGAACTGTTCGCCGTACTTGGCATGTTTGACCCAACGACCTGTGATGCGCAGCTCATCGCCCTGCCGAGCTCCGAGCAACGGCCCAATGGCAGTCATCGAGTCGGCGTCCTCTCGCCGAAGGCGCACTGCACACCAGCCATTCTCGTCGTTGCTGAATAAAATGCGGCCGACGGCGCCCTCAACTGTTTCGCGGTCGCCGCGGGTTTCTTCATCGGGCATGGATCGGATTGTACGGCAGAACGCCTTTTAGTTCACTAGTGGAAGGCGATCGCGAAGAAGCCGAGCGGAATATAGAAACCGAGCTCAGCCGCCAACACGATCCCGAGACCGACGGAGGCGGCACGCTGCACCGCAGATGCAAAGAGAGTCCGCCGGCGCCGGGTCATTATCCACACCGCCGCCCAAACGGTGACGGGGCCGGCAAGCCCGGCCACCAAACAGGAAAGTACCGCGAGCTGCGCGGGAACGAGGCTCAAAAGGGTGATGGCAAAGACGTGCCACGCAGCGGCGGTGGCCAACGCACCGATGGCTCCAAAGAGGGGAGTCAGGCTTAAAAACCTGAACTCGTCATTCATGCCATTCTCCAGTCGGACCTGCATTCCTCATAAACAATGTAGTCGCTTGTCTGGTTTTTGGCACCCTCCGAATCGATCAAGGTTGAGCGAGCAGGTGGGGTTTCTGTCCTTCGCCCATCTGGAGTTGAGGGTTACACGAGAACCGAGCGAGCTACTCCACAACGTATCGGGGGTATGTCTTTTTGGCACGATCTGCGTCCTCGAGATCGACCTCGACGGTGAGGAAGGGATTGTTGACGGACGTCGTGCCCAGGACTTTGCCCTCCTCAGGCTCGACGATCCAGCCGACGCCGGCAAAGTCCCCACCGCCGGCGGTCGTTCCCGCCAGATTCGAGGAAAGACAGAAGGCACCTGAAATCACCGCTGCCGCTTGACCTCCGGCGAGCCACTTCGGGGCGGTGGAGCTCGGTGTTGCACGGGGACAGACGATGATCTGGGCGCCCGATTTGCCGTACTCCCGCGCATGTTGTGTGAACCAGAGTTCGGTGCAGATGAGGAATCCGACCTTGGCTTTTGAAGTTCGGGCGATCGAAAAATCCCCGTCACCTCTTTGATACCAGGATGCCTCCCAGAAACCCGGTTCGTCGGGGAGGTAGCGCTTCGCGTGAATGTCCTCGGCCTCTGCTCCGGATTCCCAGACAAATCCGACGTTTGTTCGTATTCCGTCGGCGATCACCGGCCTTGTCGAGATGACCGTGGCGGGAGTCAATTGGTCGAGTTTACCGATCCATTGGTCGTGAGCGCTCACTGCCTGCTCCCATTCGGTTGGGTCGACCTCATCAGTCTGTGAAAGCCAGCGATAAAAGGGCATCTCCGGGAGGAGAACGAGGTCGCTGCCGTGTTCGCCGACGTGGTCGACCAGGCGTTCCCAGGCGGCGGAGAAATCTTTGGGGCCGTTCGGTAATTCGCAGACCGTCAGTTTCATTTCGACCAACTTCCTCTCGGAATTCTTTTCTGGGGGACGCTCAGTTTGCCATTTTGATCGCCGCGAGCTGGATGACGTCGGTGAGGTCTGAAGTCGACCGCACCTCGAGCCGTACACCCCTTCCCTCGGCATACTTCTGAGATCCGTTGATGATCTCGAGGAGGCTCTGCGGGAGGTCGCTGGCATTGGCGGCTGCGACCGCCTTCTCGCCAAGCGCCAAGCCGGCGTAGAAATAGCCGGTCGATGGTGTCAGGTAGAGCACCGCCCGTTTCTTGTGTTTGAGCCGCAGGGACCATCCCCAATTCTTCCCGGAAAACACCCAGTCTTCAGCCAACGGATCGTATTGGGAAGCCAGCTGGGCCCTGAGATCGGTCCAGAGATCGGCTGCGCCAACAAGCGCTTCAGCAACCGCTGCTGCGGTCGGTTCCAGAGCCTTGCTGTCGAATACGCTGAGTGCCATCACCGCCTCCTGTGACCCTGGTTCTAGCTACCCTGGACGGGCAGAAGGTTCTCGGGCATCTGGACCGCGATGACCCTTCCGTTGGCGCAGATTTCTTCTTCGGCCGAGACGGTAATTTGAATCACCACCTTGCGGCCGGAAATTTCTTCAACCGAGCCGCGGATTTCAAGCGGGACTCCGAGAGGGGTAGGGCGGAGATAGTCCACGTGCAGCGACGCGGTCACGAATCGGAATGGCGGCTCCGAACCCATTTCTCGCCCCGCTTCGCGGTACGCTGCGGCGGCCGCAGTTCCGGTGCCGTGGCAGTCGATGATCGACGCGATCAGACCGCCATAGACGTACCCCGGAATCGCGATGTGGTGAGGCTCGGGAGTGAATACGGCGACCGTCTCCTCCCCATCCCAATAGCTCTTGAGCTGGTGGCCGTGTTCGTTGAGCCGGCCGCAGCCGTAGCAGTGGGCGAGCTCGTCCGGATAGTGGTCCTGAAAGGCATCGTTTTTCATGAGGTGATCTTACAGCGTTCTGGATTTTAATCAGCAGCGAGCAATGAGGGGAGGGGAGGTCTCAGGCCTCGGGCTCCTCGTCCATCGCCAGAAAATATGCCCGCTCGGAGATGAAGTGCACGCCGCGCAACGACGGGTCTTGAAGAAACTCTCCCTCTTCGTCGGCGGCGGGTTCGGTCCAGGTATCGACCTGAAGCTGAACCAACCACTCTGAGTTCTCCGGTTCTTCTGTGACCATCTCCGCGAGGACCTTTTCGACGAAGGCCACCGCTTCAGCGTAGCTCGATGCCGTCACACCAAAGAGCTGATAGTAGCCGTTGGCCGATTTCGGGGAACCCTCATCATTGTCGGTGAGCTCGAGCAACTCCTCGAGCGCCATTTCGATTTCCACTCGGAAAAAGCCCAGATCGTTAGCGACCACGTTGCCTCCAGTCTACGTTTGTCATCCTTGTCATGGCCTGAAGCCCAGCTGAAATAAACACTTCCAGTCCAGGGATCTGCGGCCGGTACTCATCTTTCGAACCTGTCATCCGCCACGGTTTCCTTAGGTCTGATTTCGTCGAGCCAGCCGCAGCGAACCTCGACCTGATCGTCGAAATCGCGGACGTATGGCTTGATGTCCAGGACCGGCGTGCCGTCGAGCAGGTCCACGCCCTCGATCCGTAGACGATTGTCCTCGACCTCCAATAGCCGGACAACCGAAATCCCGATTGGGTTTGGGCGGGCGGGCGCCCGGGTTGCGAAGAGACCGCGCAGTTCGGTATCGAGGTATGGCACAACCTTGAGCTTGAACTCGGATGCTCTATGGAGATGACAGATCAGGATGATGTGGGAGAAGCCGTCGAGATCCGACAGCGCTTCGACGTACGCATCCGCGATCTCGATCGTGCCCTCGATACCGCGCGCCCGCGACGGCTGGATGGGCGTACCGCTGGTCGTCTGATGCGGGCTGCGCACGATCCCGATGGGTCGATATTCGATTTTCATATGAACTCCCGCTCCCAACATCATACGTAGTTTCCTCTGATTTGCTGAGGGGGGAGTTGAGGGAAAGCTACATTTCCCAAGGCTTTAGAGAGTCTCGAGAGCTACTGCGACCAGCACCGCAACGAGAGTCAGATTGAAGGCGATCACGTAAAGTGAAGAAGAGTGGGCCCGCCTTCCCGGTTTCCGCTCGCTTGGCCGGGTTGATCCAACTGAGATAGTCATTCTGCTGGTACGGCGGACGGCTCTTGTAGGCCGTGAGAAGCTCGCGCTCCTCCAAGGCGTCGCGGACGAATTGCGGCATCGGCTGGAGAGGACGGGAGAGATTTGAAAAATCCGTGCTGCTCATGATGAAGGAGTTTACTCCACGGAAAAAATCCCGACGTTTCGAGATTCGGGTGGCCCTCCATATTTGAGGATCCGCTGGATTGACTTGTCATGTATTGGATCGAAGTTTTATTTTCAAGGATCGTCAAGGTAGTCAGGAGGATTCTCCTTGCCAAGAGCACCCAGGCGAAACCAACGCACCGCTAACCAGAGAATAATCGTCACAAGGCCGACCGACATCAGGGTGCGCCAATCAGACATGAGAACCCGTACCTCGTCCGGAGCATAGGGTCCAGAAACCAGCCATGCCCAAAGGCCACTGCGAACCAGAAGAAATCCTTCGAGGAGCAAGGCTCCGACAAAAAGCCCGAAGACCGTTTTGCGGCCGTTCATTCTCTAAATACTCCTAACGGTTCATGTGAATTCCAAGGCGCTCAACCGACGAAGATGTCGCCGGTTCCTATTTGGTGCAATCATTTGTTTTTCCTAACGGTCCGAGTTCGGCGGCCCGGAACCCACCGCCAGCAGCGATATACGGACGAGGGCTGGATTCCTGCCGGTCCATTGGCCGTTTGCTGATGGTGGTGCGTCGCGACGGCCCTTGGTCGTCAGCATTCCGGCACGGGTGAGGGCCCGCTGTAGCGATTTGTTAGGCATGGATTTCACCGGCGCATTGCCCGGGTGGGTTGGTAGGTGGGTAGGTTCCTGGTGAATGGGCGGATGGTACGAAGGGCAATCACGGACTATGCGATTTGCCGGCGAGTAGTCTGCCCACCAGGATCCCCGCGCCAAGCGCCACGATACCCGTGGCAAGTACAAGAGCAAAATGATCACTTGTGCAACACGACCACGAAGTTGCGCGTAACCGTGCCTTTGCCCTCTCGCCAACCTCGACGCGCTGTCTCAATGAATCCAGGTATTGGCTCTTCACATCCTCTCGGGCGGAAGTCGTCGACAACCGCGAGAAGTGGGCGCTGAGGCCACAAAGAGGACATTCCCAGTACTCTTGGCTGGCGGGCATGTCTTTGGCTCCCTTGCGCCGGCGGAGCTGTCCCTGGCAAGCAGGGCAATAGAGTTCATCGCTCATGCTCTGGCCTCTCTTGATAGCAACATCCCTGGGAACAGGACGACAGCGAAACTCAGCAAAAGCTTTGTGCTGCACGACGGCAGGCGTGGCTAACGGTACGATGTAACGAGGTGTTAGGCGGTTTCTTCACGGAGCCTTCCAGATACGTACTTGTGAAGGATGCTCGACACAAGAGTCTGATAGGGGATTCCCTCCTCCAGCGCTCTCTTTTGCAGCGAATTGAGATCCTTGCTGGAGATCCTGATGTTGATACGGCGATCCTTTTTGAATGTCGCGGTCGCGTAGTCCTGGAGGCGCCCGACTTCGCGTTTTTTGTTTGAAACAGACTTCCACTCCCCGTCATCGTATGACTTGAGAAGTTCCTTTTCTTCTTTGTCCAGCTTGGCCATCAGCCACCTCCGAGGTAATCCCGCGTCGCCTTGCGGCTCGGGATGATTGTCTTGAGAGAGACATCATGCTCGTCTTCGACGAACGGCACGATGTACGCGTAACCCTCAACATCGACGATCATGATTCGCTGACCCGAGTACTTCTTCTGATTTGGATGCTCCAAGATTTCGAGGACGTCACCCCTCTCGATGTGAAATACGACTTCCTCAAAAGAAATGCCTCGGGCCTCCTGAAGCAACCGATTTTTTTCAGGGTTCCAGGAGAAGTACTTCACTAAACTAATGTCGTACAACGTGTGCCGTTTGTCAACATCTGCCTATTACCCGAGTTCAGGGACGCGAGCGGTCCGGCGTTTACGCCGGAGCTGGCGGCTGCATTGCCGACGGCTTTTAGGCCGGCGATCTGCAATGTAGTCGACAGCAGCTCGTGTCACCTGCAACGAGATGTTAGGCATTGTTGCGACTGTGTTGTCCACGTCCCCTACCCCCTAAGATGTCAGCGAAACGTGATTCAGCACCTAGGCCTTCAGGCACCCTTGGGGCTATCGGACAGCAACCGCCTGACCACGTTGACGACTAGCTCAGGGTTGAATTCACCGCGATTGTCGATTCGAGCCGCCCAGGGCAACTCGACACGGGAGGCGACAGCATTAATACGGTCCACTTGATCGTCGGACACCGGGATGTGAATCGACGAATCACGGCCGCGTGTTCTCTCCTTGCATTCGTCCAGATCGCAGATCACTTGGACAATCAGGAGGGTTGAAACCCGTGTGAGTTCGCCGAGTGCCGGTTCGAGTTCTCTCGAGGCCCCGGTCGTTTCGAAACATACGGTATCAACAAGTTTCAGTTCCGCTGTGAGGCGAGACAAGACAGCTTCATAACTACGACGCTCGAATTCCGGGTGGGCTGGATCGAGAATCCCGCGAAGCTCCAGAAAGATCGGTTCAACTCTGACGAACCGAATGCCAAGGAGAGTCTCGAGCAACGTTCCGATCGTAGACTTTCCTGAGCCCTTCGGGCCGACGAGGAGGATGACATGCTTCATCGGTGGAAAGTGATCTTGATAGTCAGAAGCTGACTGAGCCCAACGTTTCGAATTCAGCGGACCACACCCGCCGCGGGTGAGGGTCCGCTGGAACGAGGTGACACTGGCCTGAGGCCCCCGCCCCGCCGACTCGTTGAACGGCGTATCGGCAGGACGGGTCAATGAATTCAGGTACATCGAAAGGAGGCCTCAGAATGCAATTTTACATCGAAAGGCACAGGCACACGTGTGGGGTGGACCTGCACGGGAGAAACCTCTACTTGTGTGTGCTCGATCCAGACCGACGGATCGTGCTGCATCGGCGGGTGGATTGCGATGAGAAGAATCTGCTGCGGGTGCTTGCGCCGTACCGGAAAGATTTGGTGATCGGCGTCGAGTGCATGTTCAAGTGGTACTGGCTCGCCGACTTTTGCGATGAGCACGGTATCCCCTTCGTGCTCGGTCACGCGCTGGAGATGAGAGCGGTGCACGGCAGGAAGAGCGGCAATGACCGACTCGACGCTGAGCGGATCGCGCGGCTTCTGGGAAGCGGGATGTTTCCCCTCGCCTACGTCTATCCGAAACAGATGCGATCAACCCGGGACGTCATGAGGCGGAGGTCGTTCATGGTCAACCCATCAACCTTTGAGAAACGTCTCGAGATCGTCACGTGAGAGCTTTGTATCGCGGAGGATCTTGGACAACAGACCGGGGCCGATGGTTTCACCGCCGTGCACAGGAACTGTTGTTGCGCGTCCATCGGGATGCCGAAGAAAGTGGTGACTGCCTCTGCTCCTTGTGACCTCGAAGCCGGCACGTCCGAGCGCTGAAAGGAGGTCCTTACCTTTGACTCGCAGCCGAGGGGTCATGACGCGATGCGGACTCTCTGTACGCCGATGAATTCGAGTGGCTCCGCGGGCAGGCCCTGCTCCTCGAGGCAAAGAGTGATCACTTCGCGCACACGTTCCATAAGTTCGTCGAGGGACCGAGCCTGCGTGTGACAACCGTGGAGAGAGGGAACCGAAGCCACGTAGTAGCCCTCCGCATCCCGCTCAACGACAACATCAAAGTCGGTGGTCATACGGTCATCTTATCCCAGATGGCGACAGGTTGCCTAACGGTTCGAATTCAGCGGACCGGGGCCGCGGCCGCCGCGGACCCAGGTCCGCTGGAATGAGTTGTTAGGCCAAATTCTTGACCTGGCGTTCACGTCGGAAGCGCCTGCGATCGCCGACAGCCGGGCCCAATCTGCATACAGCGTGGGCCGACTCGGGCGCCCGGGCTCACGGCTGCTAATGAATTGCTCGCTCATCAAATGGGAGTACGGAAGCGACGCCATGTTTCACTATGCTTTCAGCGATCCGGTTTGTGATGACCCAACAAAACACTCGACATTCTCAGGCTTGCCTAACGACACCGGGAGTTGAGGGGAACCCTGGCAGTGAAAGATGCGGCGAAGCGAGCATCTTTCATGCCTAGGGCGGAGCGAAGCGGAGTTTGAGCGAAGCGAGGATTCCCTTCGAACGACCTGTTGGCCGGCGCTGCGCGCCGGACACAGGACGTGCGACAACTCCCGGTGTCGTTGGCGTGGCGCGCAGCGCCGCGCCAACGACTGGAGTTCAGCGGACGGGGCCCGCGCTCGCGCGGGTACCGGTCCGCCTGAAACGATTTCTTAGGGCAGGCGAGCATCGATTTCACTCTCGATCCCTGTTTCATAGCCCACTGGGGCCACATGGCTAGAATTGGTTTTTGATTATCAGCGATCTGTCGCTACCGACGGCAGCTTTCGATGCTTGAGCGAGGATTTGTGAAAGGCGTGAAGAGGACGAATCTCCAATGAAGACATGGGCAGTCACTTGGGGATCTTCACGATTTGCGATGGCCCAGAAGAGCGTTTCAGTCTCGCCGTCAGTCAATGGCATTGGCTCCACTGAATCCCACCAATAGGAGATCGATCCGTCCTGAGCGAACTCGAGTCGGACTTCGTTTGGCGCCCCCTTGCCTTCGTCCTTCCATGTACGCACGGCCTCGGACTCATGGTTCAGGTAGACGATCATGGTCATCGTTTGTGCGTGTGGCGTTTCGGTAGGCTCGTTTCTGTTTTCGACACCACACGCGGCACAGACAAGAAGGACCAGAATTCGAGACAACCAAACAGAGCTGATTGTTGACGATGACATCAAAGCGTCCTCACCAACCCTAACGGTCCGAGTTCAGCGGACCGAACTCGCCGCGGGTGAGGGTCCGCTGGAACGAGGTGTTAGGTTGATTATCCTTGCGAATGTTGCTGCGAAGCACGGCGCCTCCTCTTGGTACCGAAGTAGATTCCAGCCGCGTGCGCCACGATTACGACAGCGGCGGCGCAGTACGCCTGTATCCCGTAGCCGATCCCTGCCTCCTTGATTATGGCTGGCCCGACAAACGGGTCCCAAAATTCAAAGATGGCCTGGAATGGACGAAACATGACGATCGGGAAGGAAACTGCCGCGAGCCAACGTCTGCGAGTTGCCAGAAAAAGCCCAATCGCGCTACCGAGAAAGGCCCACACCCAGATCGAAAAGAGCGACGGTTCTTTGTCCATTACCTCGGCGTAGGCTACCCGGGTGATGACGAGGCTGAATAGGAACGAGATGAGAAAAGGAGCGCGTTTCATGTTCGTCGCTTCAAGAAAAACCTAACGTTTCGAATTCAGCGGACCACACCCGCCGCGGGTGGGGGTCCGCTGGAATGAGTTGTTAGGCTTGGTATTTCGTGAGGACCCAAGGTTCCTTTTCTCGAATTCCTTCTCATAGACAGGTCTGGCAACCTCCATTCTTGACTAAGCCTAACGATTGCTGTTCAGCGGACGCGAACCGCGCTCGCGCGGATTTGGGTCCCGTGGAACGAGTGGGTTAGGGCTGGTTAAATGACAGAAAATTAGATACTTGTACCTGGTCCGAGACTCCATTGATAGAGACAAACTGCACGCTGTATGCCTGTTTCAAGGTGTGTTGTCGGTTTCTATTCGATTTCTGGTGTCTCGCGAATTCGAAAGCTCGATAGCAAGCGTGACCAGCGCGTTCTGAAAAGTCGATTCTGACGCCGCGGCAATTCTGCCGAAGACTTCGCTATTGACTTGAACAGTCACCCCCGTTTTCACTGACGGCGGGCTTCCAACAGAACAGGTGGAGGCCGTGAGCAAGTACGGTATGTGGCATCGCGTATGGGAATCACTCAATTCAGCCGCTATCAGATCGAGCGCTTCATCAATACGCATCTGTTTTCTCCCCGGGTGTTGGCCTAACGAAAAGTTAAGGGGCTGCCGCGCTTTTGCGGCAGCCCCGCTTGAACGCCAGGTTAGACGGCACTTGTGCCAACCCATGTAAGCGCCGCCACAACTAAGAGTGCGATCCACCCCGGATGCCGCCCCTTGGTACCGATGAGCACAAGCAAAGACCCGCCAAGATATGCAAAGCCAATGGAGCTCACCACGAGCTCATTAAGCGAGTAGTTGTGAGGAGAAAACGCAAGCCGGAGCAGAATGCCTGCGAAAACCCAACCGAACAGAGTAGCTAGGTGCCAAGTTGCCCAAATAATCCGAATATTCCGCTCCAGTAGCGGCGGCGCTCCCATAGCTGGCACGACCCCACCGCTACGAAGGTGTCGGAAAATAAGTACTTCTCCCAGCACCGAATGAACTAGGCCGGTAACCAGAGCAATTAGACCTGCAACGAAAAACAATGTCTGCATTTTCGAGTCCTCCATGAGTGCGGTGTGCCGCCTAACGGTCCGAGTTCAGCGGACCGAGGCCGCGCAAAGCGCGGACTTGGGTCCGCTGGAATGAGGTGTTAGGTGTTCCCCAGCTAGATCGGATCATAATTGTGCCAACTTACATTTCTTATATCTAAAGGCTGTGAAGACTTCAACCGAAGGAGCACGATCTTCTCGTCGTTGGGGATCTCGGGCTCGAATCGCATTTCCAGCACCCCTCCTGCGCTCCCGAGAATCGCCGGCTCGAATTGAGCGCCTGATGAGCTCACCAGGGTTGCTTCAACACGAACATTTCCGAGGCCCTTCACTACTATGTGATCCCAGGGGGGCTCTGGCTCCCAGGCGCAAGCAAGCTCAACCCACAGAGATGCGGAACGGCGAGAACGGACCAGGGGTGGATCGCACTGAATCTCCGTAGGGACTTCATCGACTCGAAAAGGACCGTGAGAGACAACCACGTTCTCGACATTTCCAACAACGCAGGAGAGCTGGATGAAGCAGAGCAGAAGGTGGATTGTGTTCTTCACAATCGTCATTCGCGCGCCCACCTAACGGCCCGAGTTCAGCGGACCGAACCCGCCGCGGGTGAGGGTCCGCTGGAACGAGGTGTTAGGCATCGACAGAATCTCTTCCTTCCGACACATTCTCGAGTGCGGCCACATCTTCGCGCCAATCTGAGGTCGACAAGAGGGCGGTGAACTTCAGCGCCAGCCCGAAGATCAGCGCGGCGAGTGCGCCAAAGAGTAGACCCAATAGCAAGTTTGACGGGCCACTGCCCTTGTTGTGGACAGTCAAATAGATTGCCGAGACTACCGCGAATCCGGCCAGGAGAGGATAGGAACTCATGATCCCAGATCCGATTTGCATGACCCCCTTCACCAAACAGTAGCCATCTTCTTGCGAAATGTCGCCGACAAGGGCTGGCGCGAAACTAGTGGAAAGGTCAGTTTCACGCTCAAAACGGAAATGATCCCCATTCAGAGTCGCCCAATAGTGATGACGACCGTGAGGTCTTGGGTTGGCGGAATCGACGAAGCGCCCGATTCTGGTACGAACAACGGATGCTGGCGCATGAACATGAAGGGTAAACCGTTTCCCCCTAGACAGCCAGTCAGTGAATTCTCCAAATCTCAAGGATTTAACCCAATTTCATTCCTTCTCTTACTCGTTGCCCAACGGATGGAAATAAGCGGACGGAAGCCGCGCTTCGCGCGGATTCCGGCCCGCTTGATTGATGGGTTAGGCGCGACCGTTTTCACACGATTCCTCCCTGCGCGATTACACAAGCGCCATTCCTATCGCGAGACCGAGTCCATAGAACAGGTGGTTTGTCAGGCTCGATAGTGTTGCCTTCGTGCCTTCAGGAGAGTGCCGGCCAAACACTCCCAACCCCATGGATGGGTAAACGAAGAACCATGAGGCCACGGTCGTTGCGATGCCATACACAAGAGCCCATGCCGGTGATGGAGACCCACCGACCAAGAACGACCAACCGAGCAGAAACGGAACCGCCAGAACCACGCCGATGGTGTAATGCGTAGCAAGGCCGATGAGTGCCTCGTGTTTGACCTGTTTCATTTCGTTTGGGTTTGGATAGCGGAAACGCCCGCGTACCCAACCAGCTGCCATCCTCCCGATCATTGCCACGTCGATTCTCGAGATCAACCGCGTTCGGGCGACGAGGTAGTTCAGGGAATCCATTACCAGCGTTCCGAGCACCCCGACGACAACCCCCGTCACGACGAGATCCACAGCGCCTCCAATACCAATTGACTACCCACAGGTTCTCACAGCTCAACGGAGCCTAACTACTGTTAGCGATACTAAAGAATCGGTTGGAAACGTGCTCCAAGTGCGCGCTAACAGAATGCGTGATGCGCTCAGTCTTTCGTCGCATGTTCCCCATTCCCAGAATAATGCAGTTTGTGATGGGTTCGTTTTGCTGGAACGTTATCGTGCTCGGATCGCACGCTAATGCGGCGGGTGTTAGCGTGCTCATGTACGTGCCTTGAGCGTGTCCGCGGGGCTGGTGACACCGCGGCCTCCGGAGTTGCCGAGGATGTGGGTGTAGATCATGGTGGTCTTCACATCCTTGTGTCCCAGCAGTTCCTGGATGGTGCGGATGTCGTGGCCGGCCATCAAGAGGTGGGTGGCAAAGCTGTGTCGAAAGGTGTGGCAACTGACCTTTTTGGGGATGCCAACCGCACGGGCGGCGGCGTAGACGGCCTTGCGGATGGTCGATTCGTGCAGATGATGGCGGCGCTCGATGCCCGAGCGCGGGTCGATGCCGCGGGAACCTGCCGGGAAGACGTACTGCCATTTCCAATCCCGGTCCGCGTGCGGGTACTTGCGCTCGAGGGCGTGCGGTAGGTAGACGCTGCCGAATCCTTCTTCGAGGTCGTGTTTGTGCAGGGCCCGGACCTCGATGAGGTGGTCCTGCAATCGGTCGCGGGTAGAGTCGGGGAGCATGGTCACCCGATCGCGGCCTCCCTTGGGGTTGCGGATGGTGATGTGGCCGAGGTCGAAGTCGATGTCCTGGACGCGAAGCCGCAGACACTCGAGGATCCGCATCCCGGTGCCGTAGAGCAAGAGGACCACGAGCTGAGTTGTTCCACGGAGATGCGACAGCACCGCCGCCACCTCGTCTCGGCTGAGGACGTTCGGCAATCGTCTCGGCTGGCGGGCGCGGACCACATCGTCGAGCCAGTCGAGATCGATCTTGAGCACGTGACGGTAGAGGAAGAGGATGGCGGACAGCGCCTGGCGCTGGGTCGAGACCGCGACCCGGCCCTCCACCGCAAGGTGGGTGAGGAAGCGGTTGAGGTCGTCGCCATCGAGCTCGCGTGGATGCCGCCGGTGAAACTCGATATAGCGCCGGATCCAGGAGGAATAGGCTTCCTCGGTTCGAATGGAGTAGTGACGAACGCGGATCTCGGAACGGACCCTATCCATGAGACGTCTGGGGCGCCGGGACGCGACCGCGGGGAACTTTTGTACGTTTCCCATTGGAGGGTAAATGGAGCGTAAACGAGAATTCAAATATTGTCAAGGAGTTGAGATCACTGGTGGATTTCAAGTCGAAGGGTCCAGCTACCGCCCTATGATTGCCCATGCAACCTACTGAGCCATAATGCCTTAGGCTCCCGTTCGTGAGAAATCGTTGAAGATCCCGAGACGACGCCTCGTCTCTGTGTTGTGTTGTGCGAGAACCTGCTATTCCATTCTACCTCGTGACGGGAGGAATGGAGCTCTGAATCCGGGGACGGAGACGGGGACTAGATCTTCGAGCCGCAGTATTTGCAGTGAACGGCGTCAAGGTCGTGACCGCCGGCGCCGCATTCGGGGCAGGCCTGGGTGGTGATCTTTTTGCGGGTGACGCCGGCGAGCTCGACCGAGACGATCCCGGTCGGGACCGCGATGATGCCGTAGCCCATAATCATGATTGCTGATGCCAGGATCTTGCCGAGGGGGGTCTGAGGCGCGATGTCGCCGTAGCCGACTGTGGTCATGGTGACGATGGCCCAGTATATGGAGACCGGGATGCTGGTGAAACCATGATCCTCGCCTTCGATGAGGTACATCATCGAACCGACGATGACGACGATGGTGAGGACAGCGCCGAGGAAGACGATGATCTTTCGAGCGCTGGCTCTCAGAGCTGCCGTGAGATCGCTGGCCTCGCCGACGAAGTGGGCGAGCTTGAGAACTCGAAAGACCCGCAACAGGCGGAGTCCTCGAATCACCAAAAGGGATTGGGCCCCCGGGATGATCAGGCTGAGATACGAGGGAAGGATGGCGAGCAAATCGACGATACCGAAGAAGCTGCGAGCGTAGGCTGCAGGATTGCCGACGCAGTAGAGGCGAAGCAGGTACTCGATAGTAAAAATGATTGTCACTACCCACTCGAAGGTGCGCAGAACGGTGCCGTATTGAGCGGCGATCGTGGAGGTACTCTCGAGCATCACAGCGATGACACTGAGGATGATCAAAACCAACAACGCGATATCGAAGGCTTTGCCGGCCGGGGTGTCGGCCTCGAAGATGATTTCATGCACCTTCGCCCGAAGACTGCGGCTTTCGTTCGTCATCGAGATCACTCTAGCAGGAAACCACGCCTCCCAGTGATCACGATCACCCGCGCCGGAAATTTCTGACCTCAGGCATCGATTGCCTTGAGTGGAGGTCCTCGCCATGCACAGAAGAAGAATGATGAAGCGTCGGCGGGCGCTGCGTGGAGTCGGGTTTTTGGCTGCGGTACTGCTCGGTTCAGATGTGGCAGCCGCCACTGATCTTCCGCCGGATCTCTCCCTCGGGCTATTCGCTGACGGTTTTACACGACCAATTGCCGTGCGCAACGCGGGCGACGGCTCCGGCCGTCTTTTCGTTGTCGAGCAGGCGGGTCGAATTTTGATTGTCGATGGGGGAGTGGTACTGGCGTCGCCGTTCCTCGATATCTCGAATGTGGTCGACAGTACCGGCAACGAGCAGGGCCTGCTCGGGCTGGCCTTTCATCCAAATTTCTCGAGCAACGGGCTGTTTTTCGTCAACTACACCTACGACCCCGGTGCCGCCCCCGACCGCACCAGGGTCGCTCGCTACGGAGTATCGGCGACCAATCCGAATCAAGCTGACCTGTTGAGCGCGTTGGAGATCCTGGATTTTGAGCAAAATGGCGGCAACCATAACGGCGGTGACATGCACTTCGGTTCTGACGGTTACCTCTATATTGCTGTGGGTGATGGAGGCGGCAGTCGGGATCCGGACGCGCTCGCACAGGACCTCAGCAACCTGCTCGGTTCGATGCTCCGTATCGACATCGACGGTGGATCGCCGTACGCCGTGCCGGTGGGGAATCCCTTCGTTGGCAACGGGGGCGCCGCGCCCGAGATCTGGTCCTACGGACTGCGAAACCCGTGGCGATTCAGTTTTGATCGGCTCAACGGAGATATTTTCATCGGTGACGTCGGGCAGGGTTTGCGAGAAGAGGTGAATTACCGACCGGTGTCGAGCGATGGCGGCGAAAACTATGGGTGGAGTTGCATGGAGGGAGACCTTGCTGTGAATTTCAACCCCTGCGACGGCAGCCCTTTGACCGCGCCGATCCTGGTCTACAGCCACAGTCCCGAGTGCTCGGTGACCGGTGGCTATCTCTATCGCGGCAACATCGGCGGCCTCCACGGTCGCTACGTCTTTGGCGACTATTGCTCGGGTCGAATCTGGTTTGCTGTTCCGGACAACGGGAACTGGGTGGCTGCCGAGTGGGCGGACACCGTCTTCACGATCAGCTCCTTCGGCGAGGACGAAAGTGGCGAGCTCTACCTCACGCATCTTGGTGGCGGCGAGGTCTACCGATTCGAAAGCCCGAGCTCGATCTTCACGGATGGCTTCGAGGGGGGAGACGTCACGGAGTGGGGGATGACGGTGGGGGATTGAGGTAGTGGTTCCACAGGATTCGTGCGGCGACTGATCGCCAGGGTCGCCACGGTTCGCCAAGCTGCTCGAACTCGGAGGAAGACAGAGGGACCTCAAAGCCTTTGAGGTCCTGAACCGCCTTGTGGAGCGCAAGATCACCTCGTGGCCACACATCGGGTCGGCCGAGGGCCATCAGCAGGTAGATGTCGGCCGTCCACCGGCCGATGCCCGTGATTTTCATCATCTTGGCGCGGACCTCGTCGTCGGCCAACGATCCCAAATCGTCGGGATCGAGCGACCCGTCGAGGACAGCTTGCGCGAGTTCCCGGCAGTATCGCCCCTTCTGCCCGCTGAAGCCGATCTTTTTGAGCTCTGGGTCAGCGAGCTCGAGGAATGAAGCGGGTTGGAGCGGAGAGGTCTTGGCCGCGAGCTTGTCGAATGCCGCCATCGCTGACGCCAGTGACACCTGCTGTTCGAGGATGATGTGGACGAGGGTCGGAAAGCCGGGATCACGGTCCCAGAGCGGTGGCGGACCGAGTCGTTCGAGGACTCCTGCCAGATCGCTGTCGCGCGCGGCCAGAATCTTGCACCCTCTGAGAAGTTCTTGGGCGGTCATCCGGAACGAGGGCCTTTGATCTCGAGCCCGACGGCCAGCGCGTACCGATCGAGAGCGCTCCGGGCCGCCTCTCCGTCTGCTGCGCTCGCCGGCTTCGAAGGGTCGTCACCCTCGAATCGCCGGGATAGGATCTGGACGACGCCGTGTTTGCGGTCGGCCTTGAGATCGTAACGGGCCACCAGACGTTCGCCTGCCAGGACCGGCAAGCAGTAGTAGCCGTACAGTCGTTTTTCAGCTGGTTTGAAGATCTCGAGCATCTGGTGAAAGGCAAAAAGCTGCTGGACCCGATTGCGATCCCAGAGGACCGGGTCGAAGGGGGAGAGCAGGATCCCACGATCGTGGCGCGGTCGGATGTTCTCGAGACGAACAGCGAGATCGAGGTCCGTCGGTCGGATCCAGCCACGACTTGCACGGCGATCGTCCAGCGTCAGGGTGCATGGGACGACTTCATCGGTTTCCACGAGGCGATCAAGGGCGGCAGCCACGTCCGCCTGCTTGAGGCGAAAGGTCTGGGCGATGGTGCCGGCGGTCGCCCAGCCGTGACCGGCCAACGCGCGCAGCACCAGGGTCTCGATGGCCCGGCCCCTGGGCACGGTTTCCCGGCGCCAACATTCGGGGATGACCCTCTCGGTGAGGTCGTATGTGCGCTGAAAATTTCTCCGTTCTCGAATTGCCAGCTCGCCGGACGACCACATGGCCGTGGCGACCTTCTTGGCGACCTTGAGGTCCCACCAGCCGCGGCTTCCACCACCCTCCATGTCGAGGGAGCGCAGCGGTCCTTCGTCGCAGATGCGTTGTCTGAGGTTTGCGGCCACCTCAGGGTGCTCGGCGATGAGATCGCCCCACCAGGGGTGGTGGCGGAAATCTTCCCGTCGAAAACCGAATGTCGGGTAGAGCTCGATCGGGATCCAGCTTGCTTCGTGACCCCAGTACTCGAAGATCGGCGCTTCGGGCTGCAAGAGCTCTTCCGCGAAAGCCGGGTCGAAACCCTCGAGGCGGGAGTGAAGAACGATGGAGTGACTGCGGGCTCCTGCGATCGAGACGGTGTCGAGCTGGAGAAACCCGAATCGCTGGACAATCCGGTGCGCCGCCGTCCGCGCCCGCTGGCCGCGCGCCGAGGCGCGCCTGGGCATATCGGTCCATTCCGGTTTGAGCAGGCCGGCGCGGCAGAGGGCCAACCGCCTGGCGGCGCGGACACCGATGGTTTCGGTCACGCGTTCGACGGAGTCCCGCAGATGCGGCGCATGTCGGGAAGCTCGGTTCGCCAGCAGAACCACACGAAGAGCTGGTGGGCGATTGGGAGCTCGACCGAAATCCAGAACCAGTTCCAGGTGCTGATGCCCCAGCGCTCCCCCCGATGGAAACAGCCGCAGTTCAAGCTGATCTGCCACAGAACGAGCAACCCAACGGCCAATGCGAGAGCGTGCAACCATTGCCGCTCGAAGATCGCCGCCATCGATCCCTTTTCTCTCATGGTCTTTGGATGGTACACGACTTCAGTTGATGATTGGCGGGAGTGAAGTGATCACTGATTTCTTCGAAGTAACTGCTCAAAGTTTTTCTGCGTAGTCTCCCGAGGAAACGTGGATGGAGGGCTGATGGCTGAACGGAGCGCCGGAGGCGCGACAGATTCATAGCCTGGGGCGTGAGCCCCAGGGTAGGGACGACAAATAGACAAATAGCCCCGGAGGGGCGACAGATTTTCGACTGCGGCGTAAGCCGCAGTCCTCTTGGCCGGTCATCTGTCGCCGCTCCGCGGCTGAAGAATTTTTTGGGACTGGATTCCTGGGGCTCACGCCCCAGCCTAATCATCTGTCGCCGCTCCGCGGCTTAAAGCGCTTTTCTCCCAAGAGACTGCTTGGAGTTGCTTTCTCGTTATCTCCTGAGGAATCGCGGGTCGGGCGCAGTTTACTGGCGCTTCTCTGGAATGCGGCTGCACACGTGCTCGGCCAGGGCCGTGATCGTGAGCGAAGGATTGACGCCCAGGTTGGCTCCGATCATCGATCCATCAATGACGTAAAGGTCGTCGTGACCAAAGACACGCCCGGAGGAATCGATGACGCCGTTGTCGGGCCCGCTGCCGATACCGCACCCACCAAGGATATGGGCGGTGGACGAGGTATCGAGGAGGACCTCGTTGTAGGTCGACTGCGGAATGCCGTCGAGGTCTTCGGCGATCTCACGCGCAATCTGGTTGGCCACCGGGATGTAGGATGGGATCCCGGGCTGGCCGGGGTCCGGTTGGCTGGTGAGCGTGCGGCTGAAAGGCCATAGAAGTTGGCGTTTTCGAACCAATCGCGTGTGGTTGTCGGCGGTTTGCATGGCCATCACCACAGTGCCGGTCTCGGCCTTGCCCCACGGTTTGATGATGCGCAGGAAGTCGATGGGGTGGCGGAGGATGTTGCCGAGCCACTTGATGGGGCGCGGCAGGCCGTTTCCGCCATCGGTGAGGGGTGTGCCGAGCAGCAACATCACGTCTGAGCCCTTGGAGAAACGTACGCATTCGAAGTGAGTCTGGTCGTCGATCTCAACCTTTGCGGCGATGGCGACGCCCTCCCAGAGGTCCTTACGACTCTTCGAGTTGACGCCCAGCAACGCTTCGGAGTTGGTTCGCACAACGTTGCCGATCTGATCTGACAGGTGGGGGAGGCTGCCCTTCTCCTTGCACTCCATCAGGAGGCGGACGGTTCCGAGCACGCCACCGGAGAAAACCACGCTGCGAGCGGTGGTGGCTCCACGCTTTGCCGAGAAAAGGCCGTTCGAACGCCGCCACGAGACGCGGTAGCCCCCTTCGGGAAGGGACTCGACCAGGGTCACGAGGGTATCGGGTTTGATCTGTGCTCCGGACTTTTCAGCCAGGTAGAGGTAGTTCTTGTCCAGCGTGTTCTTGGCCCCGGGGCGGCAACCGACCATGCAGCCGCCGCAGAAGGTGCAGCCGGTGCGCTCGGGGCCTTCACCGTCGAAGTAGGGGTCCGGAACGGTGACGTCCGGATCGCCGAAATAGATCCCGACCGGTGTATTGCGGAAGGTATCCGCCTTGCCGCGCCGCGCCGCGGCACGGCGGAGGGCTTCGTCGGCCGGACCGAGCTTGGGATTCTCGACCACGCCAAGCATTCGGCGGGCGGTGTCGTAGTGTTCGGGCATCACTGCCCGCCAGTCCTCGAGACCCTCCCACTGGGGATCGTCCCACACCGAATCGGGGGGTTCGAAGAGGGTGTTTGCGTAGACCAGGCTGCCCCCTCCGACGCCGACGCCGTGGAGGACAAGCGCCTCACGGAGCAGCCGCATCGCGAAGATCCCCTTACAGCCGATCTTCGGGAACCAGAAGGACTTGCGGATGTTCCAGTTGGTCTTCGGGAAGTCTTCGGGCCGCCAACGCTTGCCTTTTTCGAAGACCGTGACGGCGTAGCCCTTTTCGGTCAGCCGATGGGCAGCTACCGAACCGCCAAAACCCGAGCCGATGATGGCGACATCAGTGTCGAAACCTCTTGCGCCGCCGTGAGACATGTGGCTCATTTCGCCTCCCAAGGGGAGTGTACTCCCTTTTGCCGCGCCACGGCAAACAGCTCGACAAGCCGGCTTTCTGGCGGGCTCTCGGATACAGGCTCTGACTCCGGGCGGTGTGCAGTTATACTTCCCCCATGAGAAGAGTTGGCGTGCTATTCACGCTCCTGGCCTTGTTCGGACTCTCAGCCGCATCGGCAGCAGACCCGCGGATAGTGGATGGTGTATCTGGGGCCCCTATCGCGTGGACGGACTGGGTCGCCAAAAGAGGCCCGGTTGCGGTGCTCGTCTGGGCCTCCTGGGCCCCGATGGCTGAAGCCACGATGGATGAGCATACGAGCCTCGCAGAAGCGTGTGCTGAAGCCGGCCTGCACCTGGTTGTGCTCGATGTTCAGGAATCCCTCGAGGACGGCCGTGCCGCGCTCGCCGGCCGCGAGGTCGGTTGGCTGCACGATCGCCACGGTGCTCTGCTCAAGATGTACCGGGTCATAGAAGTACCATCTCTGCTGCTGGTCGCGGCTGACGGCGAACAACTGGCCAAGCTTGACGCCACGGCGGATGCAGTGAACAGTTGGAGTAACCCTTGACCTTCGAGGGCGCTGGGCGCCAAGGTCGATGGTTGCTGATCGGACTCACGCTGATCGCCCTCATCGTGGCAGTAGGTATGCTCTCTGGCGGAAAACCCACCGCGGCGACGACTCTCGATCGACTGACGGTGGATCCCTTGACTCCCTACCATCCGCCGTTCCAGACCTATGTCGCGTCCGGAGACACCATCGAAAGTGTGTGCCGGCGACTGGCGGGTGATGATTGGGTGATCTGGCGAGATGTCCTGGTCGACGAAATCGACCCCAAAAGGCTGTTTCCAGGCACAGAGTTCCGAGGCACCCTGACGCCATCGGGCTCGCTTGAACGCGTCGAAGTTGTCATTGATCGCCGAAACGAGGTTCATCTGGAACTCAGCACGGATGGCATCCTGGTTGCCCGGATCGAACGCCCGGTCACCAGCGAGGTGGTGCGGTTGGAGGGGGAGGTGGAATCCTCGCTTTTCGGTGCGATGGATAGCTCCGGAGGCGATGCGGAGCTGGCGGTGCAGATCGCCCAGATCTACCAGTGGGACATTGATTTCCTCCGCGACATACGGAAGGGAGACACTTTCGTAGTGGTCGCCGATCGCCAGACCGTGGAGGGTGAGTTTTACGGCTGGGGGACTGTCTTTGCGACACGATTTATCAATAACGGACGGACCCTCGACGCTGTGGTATATCCAGACGACTCTGGGCGTCTCGGTTACTACGACCTCGAAGGCAAGCCTCTGCGAAAGCAGTTTCTGCGTTCGCCACTGAAGTTCAGCCGCGTGACCTCTCGTTTCAGCATGAGCCGTTTCCACCCGGTGCTGCGGCGCCGGATGCCCCACTACGGTGTCGACTACGGAGCACCCACCGGAACTCCGGTGCACGTGACCGCGGATGGAACTGTCACCCTTGCGGGCCGCAACGGCGGCGGTGGCAACATGGTGACGGTTCGACACACCAATGGTTACCAGACCAACTACCTCCATCTCAGTCGTTACGGCAAAGGCATCCGACGCGGAGCGCGGGTGAGCCAGGGCCAGGTGATTGGTTTCGTCGGATCCACGGGTCTGTCCACTGGGCCGCACCTCGACTACCGTGTGACCCTCAATGGCAAATGGATCAATCCGCTGGCGATCTCATCACCGGCCGTCAAACCACTGTCGACAGATAGGCTGCAGCGATTCCTGGCCCACGCGCTCGCCGTTCTGTCTCTGATCGTCGACGAACCGCCGCCTGTTGGAGCGCGGTGTTGACAGGCTCGTCGGGCAGCGTCACGCGAATTGAGTGTCCGTGCCGAGCAGACCTCGCAGGGGGGACGCTCGACATCTGGCCACTGGGGATGCTTCATCCGGGATCGGTGACGGTCAACGCGGCGATTCCGGTGATGGTACGGATGGACGTGGACCTCGGCGCCCCTGAGGGTGAAGTCTGGCACTCCGTCGGTGATGCGGACTGGACGCGCCTTGATGCGTCAATGGCGACAACCGATCTCTCGGCGGCGGTCGCTTTCACGATCAGACCGAAGGGTGGAGTTCGCGTGCGGGTCCGCTCCCAGGCGCCGCTCGGGTCGGGCCTCGGGGGCTCGTCCGCCTATGCGGTAGCACTGGCCCGCGGCATCCTGGCCGCCCTTGGCGAGGAGATGGAGGACGAGCGTCTGGTTCTGTTGGCGCGTGACCTTGAAGCCCGGATCCTCACCGTACCGACGGGCCTTCAGGATCACTGGCCGGCGGTTCTGGGCGGCACACTCGCGATCCACCACGAGCCGGGTGGTGAAAGGGTTGAGCGTCTGGCCGTGGATCCGGGTTGGGTCAGCGAGCGACTGACCGTCTTCGACACCGGTATCACTCACCATTCCGGGATGGTCAATTGGCAGGTGATCCGGCGGCGGCTCGACCGGGACAGCGAGACCACCGAGGCTCTCGAAGCCATCGCGGAGGCCTCGCGAAGATGTCGAGCCGAACTCGTCGCTGGAGACGAAGGCGGCGTTGGCAAGGCGATCGGAGCGGAATGGAACGCACGCAAACACCTCGCTCCGGATGTTTGCCCACCGGAACTCGAGGCGATAATCGACGCCGGCATCGCGGCCGGCGCGTCAGCCATCAAGGCATGTGGTGCCGGCGGCGGCGGCAGTGTGCTGGTGTGGCATCCGCCGGCAGCGCGAAGGGCGATCGCTACCGCCCTGGCCACGGCAGCGCCCGAAGGTCGCGTCGTGGCAACTGGTGTATCGATGGTCGGTTGTCGAGTTCTGGCCGCAGATGAGTCCGCAGATTTCGCCACCTCTCATTGAGAGACCGAAAAGATGGCGTGAGATGCGCGGGTCGAAGTTCTATTCAGGAATCTTCAGCTTTTGGCCGACCTTGATGAGATCGGGGTTGTCGAGGATGTCGCGGTTCGCCTCGAAAATCTTCATGTACGCGCTGGCCTTGCCGTAGTATTTCTGAGAGATGGCACCGAGTGTGTCACCAGCCACGACTTCGTAAACTCGTTCCTCGACAACTGGCTCTGGTGCGGGGGCGGGTTCCGGTTCGGGCGCTTTCGCGACCTCAATCGAGTTCACGATGTTGTCCGCCTTGACCGCCTGGTCGACCTTCTGCATCGCCAGGTTTGCGGCCTCGCGGCTCTCTGCGTTGCCCTTGAGGGTGATGACCTTGCCGCGCACATCCGCGCGCAGGCCGCTCACTCCCGGAGTGGTGGCGCCGACCTCGTTGATGGCATCCTGTACCTGCTGATCAAAGCTCTTACCGAACAGATCGAAGAGACCCATTTTTGGCGCTCCTTTCCTTCCATGTCTTCTGTTGGCCTTACTATAGCAGCGCTGTAGCTCGAGATCGAGGGTTATACTCAGCCCACGAGAAAACTGAACGACGACTGGAGAGCCGGATGGCTGACCACGACCTCTACCTGGGCACCGAGATCGAAGGAGACGGGCGCGTTACGCTCGATATGGACCACCTGACAACTCACGCAGTGTGCGTGGGAATGACAGGGTCAGGAAAGACCGGCCTCGGAATCGTGGCCCTCGAGGAGCTCGCTCGGCGGGGCGTTTCGCTGTTGGTAATCGACCTCAAGGGCGACATGGTGGATCTGCTGCTCAACTTTCCATTGCTCGCCGGCGATGATTTCGCCCCATGGTTGCCGCCGGATGCCCTCGAAGAGGGAGAGAGGTCAGAGGTTGCTTCGAAGCAAGCTGAATTCTGGCGCCAGGGGCTCGAGGGCTCAGGTCTCGGCCCCACCGACATCCGCGCGGTGCGCGAAGGCGTTCGCTGGCAATTGATCACTCCCGGCGCTGGTTCGGCGGCCCCACTCGACATCTTGCCGGCGCTGGGAGCGCCTGAGGGGTGGGATCCCGACGGTGATCCAGATGGCGCGACCGATCGCGTCAACGGCATTACCTCGGCCCTGCTCTCTCTTGTGGGGCGTGGTGGGGACCCACTTGCCGACCGCGATCACGTGCTCACGGCGACGGTGATACTCGATCACTGGCGCCGCGGTCGGTCGCTCGATCTGGCCGGTCTGCTGGCGAGCCTCGTTGATCCGCCAATGGATTCACTCGGGGCGCTGTCTCTGGAAAGCTTCTATCCCCGCGACGATCGGATGAAGCTGGTGATGGCGCTCAATACGCTGCTAGCGAGCCCTGCGTTCGCGGCCTGGACCGAGGGCATGCCGATGGACATGGACCACCTCCTCGGCAATGCCTCCCAGCCTGGTGCCAGCATCATCTCGGTGGCGCATCTCGACGAGCGGCAGCGTCACTTCGTGATTGCTCTACTGACATCGGAGTTGGTGGCGTGGATGCGCCGCCAGCCGGCGTCCTCGGGTCTTCGGGCGCTGCTCTACATGGACGAAGTGCAGGGGATCATCCCGCCCTATCCGAAGAATCCGCCAACCAAATCGCCGTTACTGACCCTCTTCAAGCAGGGGCGGGCGTACGGTGTCGGTGCCTGGGTGGCGACTCAGAATCCGGTCGATCTCGACTACAAAGCACTTGGCAATGCGGGAGTCAAACTGGTTGGCCGCCTGATCACCGATCGCGACCGCGAACGCGCGCTCGAAGGACTTGGGATGTCGAGACTCCCGGACGGTAGCGATGCGGACGATATTGTCGCCGGGCTTGGCAAACGCCAGTTTCTGCTCACCGACGTGCGCGCCAAACAACGCGTTCGCACGTTTGGTTCACGTTGGGCGATGAGCTATTTGCGAGGGCCGATAACCGTGTCGGAGATGGGTCCGCTGCTTGAGGGACAGAGAGCAGAAATGGCACAGGATGGGCCACCCGAAACTCAAACCGGAGCCGACTCTGCTCGCCAGCCACCACCCCTGGCGGCAGCCGTACCGGTCGTTTTCGCCGAAGACGGGTCTGGCGTTGCGAGGCCGCGCGTTGTTGTAAGAAACCGAATCAGCGTTCAGCGCACGACTCTCGATCTATACCGGGAGTTGGAGGAGGTGTGGCGATTTCCGTTTACCGACGACGGCCACATCGAATGGGAGGAAGGCGAGAGCCTGTCTGATGTGCCGCGGTTGGTGGACGAGTCGCCGCCAGGATTGCAGTTCCCCTCCGCGGCTCCGGGCCGGATGTCGACCGAGCTCGAAAAGGCCTCGAGCGCCTTCGGCTCATGGCGGGCGAGGCGTCCGTTGATGATCGCGGTCAACGAAAAACTCAAGATGGTGGCCCAAGAGGCAGAGACGCAGGATGCATTTCTCGAACGCTGTCTCGCAGCGGCCGACCGGGCGGATGACACGACCCAGGATCGGGTGCGAAAGCGTTTCGAGGGGCGGATGAAAACCCTCAAGAAACGTCTCGAACGCGAAAGGGACGAGCTCGACCGAGATCAGACTCAGCTCAGCTCCCGCAGGGCTGAGGAAAGGATGGGAATGGTGGAGGGTCTGTTTTCGGTGCTGTTGGGGTCGCGAAGCGTCAGCTCGGCCTCACGCAAAGCGGCGTCGAAAATGAAGACCGCCGCCGGCAAACGGCGAATGCGTCAGACCGCGGAAGCATCGGTGATCGAATCCGAGAATGAGATCGAGCGCCTCGAAGCAGAGCTCGAAAGTCTCGCCGACGAGCTCCAGGACGAGGTCGACCGCATTGCGGCCGAGTCGGAAGAGAAGGCCGAGCAGATCGCGGAAAAAGCCTTCAAAGCGAAGAAGGCCGATATCGAAGTCCGCGATCTGTGGCTGGTCTGGGGCTGATGCAACCAGTTTTCAATTCTCAATTCTCAATTTTGAATTCCCATCCCTCCACCCGAACTCGTGGGCGGTTGATGGCATTGAGAATTGAGAACTGAGAATTTAGAACTCTAAGGATCTTCGGAAAGCCGCTGGCGTTTTGCCCTGGAGTTTATTCGAGGCGGTACCCGACTGCCGCGTATCCGACCCAGTGGTGGAGATTTGACGGTGCCGTGTAACCGAGACCGGACTCCCGCGACGCAGACGTCACAGGGAGCTCGGGTTCGGAGAGGCTTGTCCCGGATCTCAGCAGTGAACCGTATGGAGTTTCACCCTCGGTCGCGATCGAAACCTTGCGAAGGAGCTCGAGACCGAAGGGAATCGAAAACCGTCCGCACCAGGGAAGGCGATATTCGAGCGTTTCGGGGTCGACCAGTTTTTCGAGTAAACGGTGAAGCTTGGCCGATTCGAGCGGCCCGGAGAGGTTCTCGTCGACCAGCTGAAGGTCGCGAGCAACGGCCCGATCGTAGGCCTCCGTATCGGTGCCAAACGGTGCGTGATTGAAGTCCGGGCCGTAGTGCACCGCATCGCTCGAGACAACCACGGCGATGTCCGTCCCGAGACGCCAACCGTTTTCCTGCATGATCGTGACGATCGCATCCGCGAGTTCATCCGTCAGCTCCGTCACGCGGTCCCATCCCATATGCGGCACAAGAATCGGCAGGACTGTGCGGTCAGGATGACCGCGTTGGAGGAATGGGATGATCGCTTCCAGAGAGTGCTCGCGGCAGTGCATCGCGTTGTTGACGACGAAGGTCTCAGGTCGGAGGGCAGCTACCAGCTCTTCCCGCATCGGATCGATTTTGATGTCGTTCCACGGACCGTGCCAGGCTTCAAACTGATCGAAGACCATGCGATCTTGAAGCTCCCACATTATGGCGCGGTGAAAAACCCCGATGAGCAGGACTCTAGGAGCAGTGATCCGTTCGCTCAGGTGGACGTAAACTCGGCTCGCATAGAGATGGTCGTCGTGCGGGCAGATCCCACCAATGAATCCCTGTGCATCCGTCATCCCGAGTTCCTGATCTTGAGCTGCAAGGCTTTCGTACTCGAGCCTGACGGCGGTAGAGACGACGTCCTCGGCCGGCGCCTCCTCGACGACAAAGCCGATGGTGTCCATCTGGCCGCGTACGCGGTCGCCTTCGGACGGCAGGCCCATTGTGGCCTCGACCTCGGCTCGGGTCGGTCCCTGTCCTTCGGTGCTGTCGGCCGGACTCGTGGCAACGAGAATCAATAGTGAAAATAGAAAGGCAGCGACTCGGTTCATTTGGCACCTCTCGGAAAGTTGCGATTCACATAGTCGTCGACGATGGCGAGGAAACCCTCTGCGATCTCATCTGCCGTCCCCTGAAGGATCACAACCTGCTGACCGTCGACGTAGACTGGGCAGCGGGGCTCTTCGCCGGTGCCGGGCAGGCTGATGCCGATATCCGCGGTCTTGGACTCGCCGGGCCCATTGACGATGCAGCCCATGACGGCAAGCCGCAGGTCCTCGACGCCGGGGTGCGTTTCGCGCCATTCTGCGAGTCCCGCACGGACATGATTCTCCACCCGGGTCGCCAGTTCCTGGAAACTCGAACTCGTTGTCCTACCGCAACCGGGGCAAGCAAGGACTGACGGAGCGAACGAACGCAAATCCAGGGCTTGCAAGATCTCGCAGGCGGCCCGCACCTCGAGGGTGCGATCGCCATCTGGCTCGGGGGTGAGAGATACGCGAATGGTGTCCCCAATTCCTTCAGCCAACAGGATGGCCATCGCCGAAGAGGACCAGACAAGACCTCGAATACCCATGCCTGCTTCGGTGAGACCGAGGTGGAGGGGCTGGCTGGTCCGTGTAGCAAGCTCGCGATAGACCGCGATGAGCTGTTTCGGGGATGAGACCTTTGCAGAAAGGACGATGCTGTCGGCTCCGAGGCCGCACTCCAATGCGGCGTCAGTCGACGCGAGTGCCGACTCCACCAGGCACCCGTTGAGCACCTCCTCGGAGGTCCGGGGAATCTTGAGCTTGGCGTTTTCTTCCATTCTCGCGGTCACGAGAGTCGGAGTCCAGAGACCCGCCGTTGACGCCGATGCGAATAGCAGCGCCGTGCTCGATGGCGATCGCGCAGATCTCGGAGAAATTCTCGTCCCGTCGCGCGCCGCGTCCGACGTTGCCCGGGTTGATTCGGTACTTGGCAAGCGCGGCAGCGCACTGCGGATTTTCCCGGAGGAGGAGATGGCCGTTGTAGTGGAAATCTCCGATCAGAGGAGTCGGCCATCCCTGGTCGACGAGACGGCGGCGGATCTCCGGCACGGCAGCGGAGGCCTCGGATGTGTTAACCGTGATCCGGACCAGCTCTGCACCGGCGGCGGCCAGCTCTGCGCATTGCCGCGCCGTCGATTCAGGATCGGCGGTATCGGTGTTGGTCATGGTCTGCACCACCACCGGAGCGTTGCCGCCGATTGTGATGTTGCCCACCTTGACCGCCGTGGTCGTGTTTCTCGAATTCATAGGTCTCTCCGGCGCGCCGAAATACAATGCTGATCATAGAGCACGCGGAGGTGGCTGTGGAGAGCTCGTCCCTTTGGGTGGAGGATCCGGAGAGTGGTCGGAAAATCGGGGCGTCGGTGACGTTCGTCGGCGAAGACCTGGTGATCGCGGTCGGTGGTGGTGAAAAGCCCCACGTGGGCTGTGTAGTGCTGGCCCAACCGGGCGCTTCGAAAAGCCATCCCGGTGAGTGGACGGCTTCGTGCTCGGTGCTGACCATTCCGCCTCACAAGGAGGAGCCGATTGCGCGGAGTATCGCGACCCGGGTTTCAGAGGCATTCGGTCGTGTCACCGTCGTTACCGCCGGTGTCCACGACGACAACCTCGATGCCGATGGCATCGCGGTCTACATGCGACTGGGCGGAGAGCTCGCCGACAAACTCGTGATCCATCTGAGCGAAGGTGAGGTGTAGCGTCGACAGGATAACTGCAGAAGCACAGAGGGTTGCCCACAGATCACACAGATGAGTCCGGATTCGTTCCTCCGGAGAAACCTCGACACGATTCCGGTGAGAGGGATTATCTGCGTCATCTGCCTGATCTGCGGGCAAATGGGATGGGCGGGTGGCTCTGTGCCTCTGTGTCTCTGTGGTTCAGATGGACTGGTCTGGATAGGCGCGTTCGAGCTCATGACCATCGACAGGGGCTACAATGAATCCAAGCATGGCAATCCTGTTTTTTCTCGTTGCAGTGATGGGGGCGGGGTTCGGCGGTTACGCGCTCCTGGTGTGGCTCGGGCTCGATGATCTCGAAGCGTGGGCCGGAGGTCGTATTGCCGGCCTGGTATTGGTTGCGTTGCCCGCCTGGTGGGCAGGTGTCGTAGGCCTCTCCGAGTGGCGATCCCTGGGAGCCGCGGTCCTGGTGGTGGTGGCGGTGATCGGCGGCGGGGTGATCTGGAAGCGGAAGCCGTGGAGAAGTGTGCTGATCGCTGAAGCGATATTTCTCGCAATCACCATCGTGATTATCTTCATTCGCCTTGACCACCCGCAGATCTCTCTCACCGAAAAACCGATGGATCTCGGCATTCTCGCGTCTTTGTTGCGAGCTGACGGATTCCCGCCACCCGACATGTGGTTGGCGGGCGAAGCTCTGCCGTATTACTACTGGGGCGCGTTGCTGTGGATCATCCCGCTGTGGGTGAGCCACATTCCGCTCGAGTTCGGCTATAACCTGATTGTCGGGATCATCGGCGGGGCAGTCGGTTCGTTACTCTGGATGCTCGGCCGACGGGCCGGAGGCAGCCATTGGTCGGGCCTGCTGGTGACCTTCTTCGGTTTCCTCGCCGGTACGCCGGACGGCATGCGGCAGCTCTTCGCAGGCAAGGATTTGGGCGCCCTCGACTACTGGCACTCGTCACGCCAGATTCCAGATACGATCACCGAATGGCCGCTTTTCACAGCACAACTCGGAGATCTCCATCCCCACCTGCTGTCGATGCCGGTGGCATGCCTGGGCTTGTTGGTTGCGTGGCAGGCGGGGAAGAGAGGGCCCAAAGCGGCGCACATGGCGTTTCTGGCTATTCTCTTCGGCGTGGCATGGGCAGCAAACCCATGGGCGATGCCGCCGACCCTGGCCGGGATTGCGCTCCTCTTAGTTGCCGGTCCGGATCGCTGGTACTGGCCTGGTGGTGAGGGTACGAAGAGGTGGCTAGCGATTGCAGCCGTCGGTATCGGAGGATGGTTGGTCACGGCTCCATTCCACCTTGGGTTCGAGCCGTTTTTTCAGGGTATCAAGGCCGTCTTCGCCTGGACGGACCCTGGGCACCTCCTGCTTTACGCCGGTTGTCTGTTGATCCCCGCCGGAATCGCAGCCACAGCGGTGTTGGGGAAACTCCTGGTCGCCGACGAGGTGGCAAAAAGAGCAGTGATGTTATTGGCCGGAGCCGCGACGCTTGTGCTGGCGGCGGCCACGGGCCGGCCGACACTGGTCTTCCTGGCAGTCATTTCGGTTATTTTTGTCGTTGCGGTCCTTACGAGTTCCGCGGGAGCCGATCGGCCGGTCCTGGCCCTCGCGGCCCTCGGTACTTTTCTGCTCCTCGTGCCAGAGGTGGTGTACGTGGCGGACAGTTACGGCGACGCCCTGCACCGGATGAACACGGTTTTCAAGGCCTACATCCAGGCCTGGATTCTGCTGGCAATAGCACTGCCGGTCTTTCTCCGCTTGGGGTTGCCTCAGAAGGCCTTCCGATGGGCGGTGCTTGGGCTTGCCGTTGCTCTGGCTCTGCCGCATCCGCTGGGTTTAATGATTCAGCAGTTCAGGGCCGATTCCCGGGGCCTCGACGGTATGGCCTGGATGACCGCGGGTGACCGCGCGATCGTCGAGACTCTGAGGCTGGAGCCAAACGGGACCGTGGTGGCCGAGGCGGTTGGAGGGGCCTATACCGAGTACGCCCGACTCTCTTCCGCTTCAGGAGTTCCTGCTTATCTCGGGTGGGCGAACCACGAGGGAGTATGGAGGGGCGGCGACGTTTATGCTGAAACCGGCCTGCGGGAGAAACTGCTGTCGCGTCTCTACTCGTCCCGTGATCCAAAGGAGATTCGCAAGCTGGCGGGTGAAGCGGGTATCCACCTGGTTGCGATCGGTTCCCTTGAGAAGAAGGACTTTCCGGCAGCAGAGCTCGGGGCTATCGCCGAGGCGGGGGAGGTGATCCTCGACCGGGATGGCGGGATGCTGGTTCGTTTTGGATCACCCGCCGGGCTATGATGGGACAAGATGGCCGACCAACCTGAACTCAGCGTCGTCGTCCCGGTGTTCAACGAAGAGATCAACATCAACCCGATGTACGATCGTCTGTTGAGCGCGCTCATCGACAAAGTCAGTAGTCTCGAAATTCTGTTCATCGACGATGGTTCAGCCGATACGAGTTGGGAGAAAATCAGCGAACTCGCGAGCCGTGACGAGCGAGTTCGTGGAGTGCGTTTCGCCCGCAATTTTGGTCACCAGGCTGCGCTGACCGCAGGAGTCGACGTTGCCAGGGGGCGGGCCGTGGTCATCATCGACGGCGATATGCAGGACCCGCCGGAGGTCATTCCGGAGATGGTTGATCGCTGGCGAGAAGGCATCGAAGTTGTTTACGGACAGAGAGAAAGTCGTGAGGGCGAGACCTGGTTCAAGCTCGCTACTGCGTCCGCCTTCTACCGCATTCTGCGCGGCATTACCAATGTGGATATCCCTGTGGATACCGGGGACTTTCGATTAATGGGTCCACGTGCGGTAGCCGCGTTCCGGGCGATGCCGGAGCGCAATCGGTTCATTCGTGGGCTGGTGAGCTGGATCGGTTTTCCGCAGACCGCAGTGATGTATCAACGACAGGCGCGACAGGCCGGCGGAACGAAGTTCCCGGTCCGTAAGATGATCCGATTCGCGCTCGACGGCATTACGTCCTTTTCCTTTTTTCCTCTACGGCTGGCCACTTGGACCGGATTCGGCGTCTCGATTTTCGCGTTCCTTTACATCGTGGTGGTGTTGATTCTCAAGGCCACCGGGGTGAGCTGGCTCGGATACACGTCGCTCATGGCCTCGATTCTCTTCCTCGGCGGCGTTCAGCTTTTGATGATCGGAATCATGGGTGAGTATCTGGCAAGGATTTTCGACGAGGTCAAGCGGCGCCCGCTGTATCTGGTCGGCGATCGCACCGATGGTGATGACTCCGTTGTCCCACCGGTACGGCCTGTGGCATAACCCGGCCGGAATCGCCGTTACACTCTCTTGAAGTCATCAGGCAGCTTGTTGGAGGTGTGATGGACAGCTATTTCAAGGCGGAGCATCTGGAAAAATTCGGTGAGATCGCCGAGGGAAACAGCCGAGCTGGCGAAGAAGTTTTTCGACTATTACGGATCGGTTTTCGCGGACGGCGCCCTGACGGTTCGCGAGAAAGCCTTGATCGCGCTGGCGGTGTCTCACGCCTTGCAATGTCCCTACTGCATTGACGCCTACTCTTCGGAGTGCCTCAAACAGGGATCGGACCTCGAGGAGATGACCGAGGCCGTGCATGTCGCCACCGCCATCCGCGGCGGCGCTTCACTGGTCCACGGGCTGCAGATGCTCGAACACGTAACCAAGGCCTCGATGTAGGCATAGAGCGAATCTGAAGGAGCTGTTCTCAGTGACCGAAGCCCACACCCTGCCTCTGATCCGCGAAGAGATCCAGCGGCCTGATGCCGGACCACGATCGACCACAACGTTGCGGTCTCGCCGTTCTCCGTTGGCTGAGCCGCGACGACAGATCGAGAATCTGGAAAATCTGTCGCTAGCTCATCTTCCGTCCGGCGGAAACTTCGAGACTGCCGTGGGAGTTGAAGGGCCCGAGACCTTCACTGCGGGTGCTATCGAAATCTTCCAGATCAATCTTGGCAAGCTCTGTAACATGACCTGCCGCCACTGCCACGTCGACGCAGGTCCTGATCGCTGGCGCGAGGTCATGGATCGGGAAACCGTGGACGCCTGCATTGCCGCCCTGGACCGCACCGACGCCAACACCGTGGACCTCACAGGTGGCGCTCCTGAGCTCAATCCGAATTTTCGATATCTGGTGGATCAGTGTGTGGCTCGGGGTAAGCACGTTATTGATCGCTGTAATCTGACCGTTCTCCTGTTACAACGCTACTCAGATCTGCCGGAGTTCTTTGCTGAGCGCGGCGTTGAGGTGGTGTGCTCGCTGCCGCACTTTCGACGACGGAACACCGATGCTCAACGGGGAGACGGCACCTTCGAAAAATCTATCAAGGCGCTCGAGAGACTCAATGGTGCTGGCTACGGATTGGGTGATCCCTCCAGAATATTGACGCTGATGGTGAACCCTGTTGGAGCGCTGCTGACAGGCGACCAATGTTCCATGGAACGGGAATGGAAGCGCGGGCTCGATCGCAATCACGGCGTCTCCTTCGACCGTCTGATCGCTCTCAACAATATGCCGATTGCGCGTTTTCTCGAGTGGTTGGAGGCGAGCGACAATCTCGAAGGTTATATGGAGCTCCTGGTCAACGCTTTCAATCCCGCAACGGTTCGGGGTCTGATGTGCCGGAACACCTTGTCTGTGTCGTGGGATGGACGGATTTACGACTGCGATTTCAACCAGATGCTCGAACTCGAGAGCAGATGTCTGGACGGTCAGAATTCGCGGATCGAAAAATTTGACCCCAAACGTCTGATCGGACGCAATATTGTGACTGGCCGGCATTGTTTCGGTTGTACCGCCGGGGCTGGCTCTTCATGCGGCGGTGCCATCCACGACGCGTCTGACTAGCACTCGAGCGACCGGCAGCGGCCCCACCACAGAGACACAGAGTCCACCCGACCACCCGGGAGAAACCGCAGATAAAGCAGATCGACGCAGATAATCCCTCACACCCGGATCGCGTCGACATTTCCTCAAAGGAACTGGAGCATTCCTTCGACCAACAATTGGCCCACAGATCACACAGATGAGCCCAGATCCCAACTCACCCAACAAAAAATGCAGAGGTACAGAGGCGCAGAGAGAGCCGTTGGAGACTTCATCGAATGGCACTCTTGTCCAAGACAGCGTCTCGGGAAGCCGACTCAGATTTGACTGGCGGAGGCGTTGCAGCGGCAGGTGCAGTGGCAGCCACCAGCGACAGCAATCAGCGTCAGCGATCAGAGGCGGCGGCAGCGACAGCATCCAGTCTGACTGGGATAAATAACTGAAATCATGACCTTGGGTTGAGCAATCGCCAGGTCATGGCACGGACCTGATCGAAGGCCTTCATGACGTCACGGGCGGCTGTCTGACTGATCGCCCCGGCGTGCGCGAGGAGCTTCAAGTGGCTGTCGACCTCTTTGGCCGAGGCGTAGGCGATTCTCCAGTGGTTCGAGCGGTCCCTTCCGACCCGGCCGTGCCCTTCTGCGAGGTTAGCTGGAACCGAGGTAGCCGACCGGATCACCTGATCGGCAATCGGCTTCAGAGGAGCGGGAACCCTCATCACCAGCTTGATCGCGATTCCTGCTGCTTCGAGGGCTATCGTATGGGCAATGAGGTTTGTGTTCGTGGCGGCGTTGGACATGGTCACCTCCGGGTCGTTACTGGCGCGCATGGCGCCCGTGACTCACCCTCACCAGCCAGTGGCCGTAAGCCAACCACCCTCACTCTCGAAGACCCCCATAGCAACGGCCACGGAGGCGCTGAGGGCCCGTTCATCCCCTATTCGCCGTCCCGAAGCTAATCTCGGCGGCTCATCGACCCGGAGGTGATCATGCCGGCGTCACGGGAAATCTGACGCCAGATCCGGGGTTGACACCCCGGGCTATCCATCTGTCGCCGCTCCGCGGCTCGGCGTTGTGCTGCCCCCGACGCGGTCGCTGATGGCTGGCGCTGTTTCCTGACGCTGCTTTCTGTTGCTGTTACCTGTCGCGGTCGCCCGCGCCTTGGACAGCATCAGTTGGTTGAAGGGAACCTCGCCTTGGAAAGGCTGAAAACCGACCCGTAACCCTTGTGTTTTCAGATGGGCAACGTCACCTGTGGTTTTGTTTTGGACAGCAGTGATCGAATGGCGAGGTTCCGGCCGCCGAAGGTCAATCCTCCCAGATCTTGACCCATTTGACGGTGGAAAGCGGGATTTCATCGGTGAAACTGACGATGCCTCCTCCGACATCGTCGTCGATGTCGAGCACCAGGTTCGACGAGCTCACCGCTGCAATCCGACCCACGAGGACCGAACCGTTTTCGAGCTTGACTTCGACCTGCTTGCCGATTGCTGCCCGAAGAGCTTGCGTTTCCGCAGGCTCTACGATCCGATACTGTTCCATTTCGGCGTATCGACGTTCGGCCGCGTCGATTCTCTGGGTGTCGAGGCTGAATTGCTTTGCTATCGACCGCGCCTCTGCCAGATTCTGAGCTGCCTCCTCCCATTTCAGGTCGGCTGCAGCAGCCCTCGCCCGCCCTAAGAATCGATCGACGATTCGTTCCGCCACCTCGATCACCGAGTTATCATTGCGGTCGATCAGACCAGCAATCGACAGGTATTTCACCGTTTCGTCGATTTCATCCTCGGAGAGCGAAAGGCGAGCCTGGGCCATCGCATCCGCAAATCTTTCTCGGGTACTGGGTGGCGCATTAGGGTCACGCGGCGTCGGTGTCGGCGCAGGCTCGGGAGTCGGGCTGGGCAAAGGCGTCGGTGTTGATGGGATCGGTGTTGGTTCGGATTTGGGTTGGAACGGTCCGATTTTCAGAATGATGGCGGCCGCGACCGCAACCGCAATCAGGAGGACAAAAACCCCGCCGAGAATCGGTTTGGGCACTCCTTCGCTGGGAGGCCCTTCGTCGGTATCGGCGTGAGTCAGATCCTGCTCTCCGGATTCGATCGAGGAGGGAGTTGCGGCTGTGGAACTGGTGGGCGATGAACGTACCGATGCATCTGGTCTATCGGATGATGAAGATGCCGGTTCCAAATCCTGCAGGGCCCGTTCGACGTGGGCGATTTCCTTGCCGATCCCCATGAAACCAACGCTCTCGAAGAGATGTGCGACTGGAAAGAGTTCACGAGCCATCGCACGGTAAGCCAGGGGATCTCCGGACGGTTCTTCACCGGCTTCGAGGCGGGAGATGATCGACGTCAAGCGATCCTTCATGAGGGGAAATTCTTCGTTTCGTGTCCCCATGGAATCGCATTTGCGTTCAATATCCTTGAGCCGCGCGATCACAGGCCGAAGCTCTATGTCCTTGCCGTTGCTATTTTCATTCGTCACCAGGCGATCTTATCGTAGTCAGTGTTGAGTTTTGAGTTATGAGTGTTGAGTTTTCCTCTACCCACCCGAATGAAACTGCGGCCGGCGGCGACTCGCTGTCGGGGTAGGGTCAAGACGCTCAATCAGCGTCCGCAACTCAAATCTCAAAACTCAAAACGCAAAACTGGCCGCCATTTCTTCTGTCCTTAGTAGAGTGAAGGGGTGAGTAACAGAGTTTCGATTCTGGTTTGCTCGATCGTGGCGGTCTTTGCGCTGCATGGTTGTGGTGCTCCGGAACGTCGCAGGGGTGATGTCGGCGAGATTCGCGCAGTGGGACAACTGCGAGTAGCGGTTCGCCCCGGGTTCCGCACTGCACCCTCGAACGGCGATGGTGGGGCCGACGAAGTCGTTCTCCTCGGTCAATTGGCCTCTCGCCTCGGAGTTAGTGTTCGGTGGATTGAAGCGGAAAGACACGATCAGGTGCTGCCGATGGTCCGCAACGGAGTCGCAGACATCGGCGTGATTCGATTCTCCCCGGTGTCTCTACTCGAAGAAGGGATCCGGGGGACGGTAGCGATCGATTGGGTAGAGGACCTTCTGATTTCGGGGCGCGAATCCGGCCTCAACTCCTTCGAAAAGGTAGAGGGCGCCACGGTTCATCTTCATCGATCGGCGATTACCGCGACGCTCCGCTCCTTTCTCCAGGAAGAAGGGCTGGGTGTCGAAGAGGTGCCGGAAGAGGTCCCGATAGAGGAGATGCTGCGGAGAGTGAGAACCGGACGGTACGATTTGACGATTGTCGATTCTGGGATCGCGGAATCCGAACGGTCATCCAGACGAATGGTCACGATCGGACCAGTCGCGGAACGCCGGGCTCTCGTGTGGGCGGTCCGGAGTGAGAGTTCTCAACTTCGGTTGGCCATTGATCGGTTTTTCTTTGCCGAGCGCGTTCTTTCCGGGGCATCGGGATTGCCGGCTTGTCGGGACCTGAAACAGATCCGACAGACTGGGGCGTTGCGTCTCATAACCCGAAACTCCGCTACAACCTGCACTGTTGAGCGGGGTGGCATCGAGGGCTTTGAATACGACCTGGCGGTGAGTTTTGCGCGCAGCTTGAAGGTTCGACTCGAGCTGTCGATTCCGCCCCCGGATGTTGATCCACTGGAATGGCTGGAACTCGGATACGGTGATTTCACGGCACTCCACGAGCCCCTCTCACCAAACGACGCAGGCAGATTCCTCCCGAGCGTGCCTTACAGACGGGTGGACCTTGTCAGCGTGGTCTCAGCTCGTGCTGAACCGCCAGCCGCGGTGGAGGACCTGGCCGGTATGAAGATAGCGGCGTCAAGGCCGGTGGGCGAACTGTGCCGCCTCCTGCCTCTTGCAGCGCCCATTCGCGTATCGACCGGACGAAGCGGGGCGGACGCGTTCAACGCCTTGCTCGAGGTCGCTCGAGGTAATGTGTCGGTCGCAGTAGTAGACGAAGATGCGGCGAGATTCGGGGTGGCTGACCGGGCCGATCTTCAAACAGGGCCGGTTATCCTTCCGCGAGCGGAGCTCGTGTGGACGACAAACGTTTCGGCTCCGAACCTCCATCGAGCTCTGAATCGATGGCTTCGTGAGGCCAGATCGTCGGGCTTGGTGAGGCAGCTCGTTCTGAGCCAATTTGGGTCATGGACGCCGCATCGGAAGCGTACGCTTCTGCCCATTCCGGAAGGTGCTCTGAGCCCATACGATGAGCTTCTGCAATGGGTGGGCCGGCGGTACGGGATCGACTGGAGATTGCTGGCGTCGCTGATGTACGAGGAATCGCGTTTCGACCCGGATGCTGTGGGGCCTGGAGGCTCGGCCGGGCTCTTCCAATTCATGCCGTTCACCTGGCAGGAACTTGGTGTAGAGGACCCGCACGACCCGTACGAAGCCGCGGAGTCGGGAGGCAGGTACCTGCGGCAATTGATGGATGAGTTCGAGGGGATGCAGCTTCCTGACCAGGTGGCGATGGCCATCGCCTCGTACAATGTCGGGCCCCGACACGTCTTTGACGCCAGAAAACTCGCGCGGGAGATGGGTTTCGATTCGGATCGATGGAGGGGAGCGGTCGAGACCGCAATGGTACTCCTCGACGATCCAGAACTTGCGCGACAATACCCTGCGGGAGTGTGCCGGTGCCGCCGCGCAGCGAATTACGTACGTCGTATTCTCCGTCGCTATGCAGCGTACGTGGAGCAGTTTCCACCCGCGTGATTTCGAATTTCGAATTTCGAATTTCGGATTTTTCCGCCGCACGATTGACCAGCGATCGAGACCAGACGGATTGCGAGGAGAGTGAACGCAGAACGACAGGGGTGGATCCGGAAATTCCGAATTCCGAGTTCGTCAGATGCTATTCGACTGAAACATGTCCCGAAGAGACAAAAGCGTCTTGGCGAAGTTTGTTTCCTTGAGAAACTCCTGCAGTTCCTTTCGGTCGGCACCAGCCCGTACCTTTTTGTCGACCTTTGCAGTGACCTCATAAAAGACTGAAAGCGGCTGCAGGCCGAGGCGGGAGAAATTCAGCTCGTACCATTCGCTGGCGGTCACCTTCTCCCAGACCAGGGGCGCCGGCGTAATTTCGCTGGACCACACACCTTCCGCGATACTTGTGACCTCACGATAGAGCTCGCGGAGAACGGTCCGGTGTTCGTTTGTGGAGAGAGCTTCGTCGAGTTTTTTCGGCCCAATGGCCTTTGCGATCTCATCGACCGGACCCTCGGTTTTGGGTGGGGACGGAGCATCAGCCTCTTCGGCGTCTCCGATTTCGACGGGAGCTTCATCTGTCGCAATGTCTTCTTCGGCACTTGAGGTGGAGGCTGCGACCTTCGAATCGTTGTCTACCTTTTCGGGGGCCTTTCCCCCTGTGGTGGTGGCCGGGGCGTCGACGTCGGTTTGCACCGCCCGCTGGGGGCGGCCCGAAGGGGCCGGTTGTGGGATCTCCTCGGCGGGTTCTGGAGGTGTGACAGGCTCTGGGTCGGGCGGTATGACCTCTGCTTGCTCCTTCGGTCTCTTGGACGACGGAGAAACTTCGTCCGACTCTCCATTGGCCTCCTGAACAGCCTTTCTGAATCTGAGGTGAAAGGTGCCGAGAAAGGAAAGTTCGGTCTCACTGATCGGACGGGCGCGCCCGAGCTTGGCGCGCATCACATCGAGCTCTAAAAAACGGGCGTTGAGAAGCGCCGTGCTTGGCGCGAGACTCGTAAAGGAGGAAAACGCCTCTGGACTGTGTTCAAGGATCTCGAGCAAATCGGCGAATACCGCGTAGTCCATGATCTGCTGGTACTGGCCTTCGTACCAATCTATGGATTTCTCTCTTTCTTTCGCCGCAATGAGCCGGTTGAAGACGTCCTCAGGGAGACCCTTGCGGTACCATTCCTCGCCGTGAACTTGCTCCAGGCGCTGCCGAACGGTCAATCTCAGTTCCCCGAGAATCTCGGAAACGATGCGATACGCATCAATATTTTGTTCCAGCCACTCCATATCAATCGGACTCCCGGCATCGACCCGACGTCGAAGAACTCGAGATTATCATGGTGTCAGGCTGTTGAATATCAAAGAGATCGAACTCTTCCTCAGTGCGCTCCGACAATCACCTTCGTCCTGGTGAACTCGACCCTCAGTTGTTCTCGAGCGCGTAAGCAAATTCAGGGTACTCCGAGCTGTCTTCGAGCAGGAAGATGTGGCAGGTCTCGCAATCCATCGGGATCGTGAACTCGCCATCAGCGGTAGACATCTCGTCATCGTGGCACCGCATGCATCCTGGAAAGTCGTCATGCCCGATGTGGTTCGGGTGAGTTTCCCAGTTGGTGTCCATCGCCGGAAAAACCGTCTTGCCGTATGCCTGGGCGGCGAGTTCGGCTCCCTTGGCAACGAGGTCCACATTCTCGGAGGCTATTTCGGGGTATTCCGTCATGTAAAAATCGGTGAGAGCTGAACTCACAGCCGCCATCCCTGAAGCGTGGGTCTCGTACTCACCCTCGATCGCTTTGACAGCCTGCTTCTTGAAGTAGGGCAACGCTCGTAGCTCGGAATGAGTATCGATGATCCAATCAACCGCTTTGGTCGGAACATAGAAGGTGTGGGTCGGCCGGTTGTGGCAATCCACGCAGTCCATGATCCGCGCCTGGGCCTCGATATCCCCGGATGGAGGATCCTCGCCATTCCGGCTGTAGGTGCGGACGGAGCCGTCAGGTGTCGTGAGCTCGACCCAGGCGATCTCCTGACGGCGCTCGTCCGACGAGACATATCGGATCTTGTTGTCCGAGTAGATGTGCCACCAATGAATCCCACCGGCTCGGCCGATGTCGAGGCTGCCCCCGCCGGTACGAAGGAGCATGGCGGTGTACGAGGGTGTGTTGGCTTCGTCAGTTTTGTAGCGGGAGAAAATCCGCAGCTTGTCACCGTGGTGTTTGTTGGGCCAGTGGCACTGCTCGCAGGTCTCTCGAGCCGGGCGGAGCGTGTGGATCGGCGATGAGATGGGCCGGGAGTATGTGTTGAGTGCCGTGTGCCACACCTGGCGAAGCCCGTCTAGCTTTGACTTGACGAACCACGAGGCGCCGGGCCCGATATGGCAACTAACACAGGCGACCCTCGAGTGCGGTGAGTCTTGATAGGCCGTGAACTCCGGCTGCATGACGGTGTGACATGTCTCGCCACAGAAATCGACGGTCTCCATCTCTTCCACCGCGAAGAAGGAGGCAGAGCCGAGGATGACGACGTTGAGCGCGGTCATGACGATCACGACGATGGCGACGCGACGAATGTGAGGATCGTTGAAATCGAGCTTCGGATAGGTGGTGAGTTCCTCCTCGGTGGCGCCCCCTTTCATGAGCTTCCTGCGGCGCCTCCACATTCCGATCGGGATCTCGATGAGACCGAGGATGAAGATGACCGGCAAAAAGACGTAAGCGAAAAGGCCGATGTATGGATTGTCGAGGCCACCCCACAACTGCGCGATCAGAAAGACCACGATTAAAAGACCGGAAAGGGTCGCCAACACGACGCCGGAAATCGTGATCCCGTTGTTTGCGTAGTTGAACAGTCTGCCGAAGTACTTTCTTTGGCTCTCCGTCATGCTCGGCATGTATCCCCCCTGTCAGGAAAAGGTATCGAACGAATGAGCCGTAAGATCCTACCAGCCGCCCGGGGGACCGCACAACATCCGATCGCCGCTCAAGACGATGTCAGAACGATGTTCGTCCCGCCGAATATTGGTTTGAATACCTCATCGGATTAGAAGATCGGGATTCCTTTGGTGGTTCTTGAGACTGGTAGCGAGTCTCAGCAACGACCTGATTGATGAGCTTGAATAATTCGTCACATAGAGATACAGTTCGGCGATGTTCGGCAGACGCCGTTAGCGGAGGGTGATGCATGGCGAAACGAACCGGATCAAACAACCGTAGCCGCCGATTTGCCTTAGTCGTCGGCGCGTTTTTGATGCTTGGATTCATTCTGCCCGCCTTATTGGGCATGGCTCAGGAGAACGAAGACTGCCTGATGTGTCACGAAGACCCCGAGCTTGTCGGCGAACGCGGCGGCAAGGAGGTCTCGGTTTTTGTCGACCCCACGGGTTTCGCCGCGTCAGTGCACGCCGATTTCGGATGTATCGACTGCCACATCGACCTCGACGATGTTGAACTCCCCCACGATGAGGAACTCGAAGCGGTCGATTGCGCCACCTGCCACGACGACAAGGGTGAGGAGCTGGCCGCAGGCCCGCATGGCAAATGGGCCAAGGACCCGACCTCGCCCGCGGCGGCCTGCACCAACTGTCACGGTACCCACGACGTTCTGTCTTCATCGGAGCCGGCGTCGCCGCTGAATCCTTCACGGGTGGACGCGATCTGTGCCCGCTGCCACCCGAAAGCTCCCCGCGATCTCAGCAGGAGTCTGCATGGCACGGTCGTCAACGGTCGACCCAACGCCAACTGTGTCGATTGCCACTCGGGTCACGCGGTGGTCGCGCCCGTCGAGCCCCTCGCCCAGATCGAAGCCTGCGGCGAATGCCACGGCGAGGTGGCGGCTCAGAACCGCGCCTCACTCCACGGGCGTGCGGCCGTGAAGGGCGACCCGGCGGCGCCGAACTGCATCATCTGTCACGACCATCACGCGATACTCCCTCATACGAATCCGCTGGCGCCGACCAATGTCGTCAACGTGCCGCTGCTGTGCGGTCGATGCCACCGCGAGGGAACCGAGGTATCGCTGCAACATGACATTCCCCAGGACCGGATCCTCGAGAACTTTTCAATGTCTGTTCATGGCGAGGCACTATTCCAGAAGGGCCTGAGCGTGACCGCGGTGTGTACCTCTTGCCACACCGCGCACAACATTCTCGACCACAACAACCCGCTGTCGTCGATCGCCCGCGAGAACGTGGCGGGGACCTGCATGAAGTGCCACGCTCGCATCGAAGAAGTGCACGTGAAGGTGATCGAAGGGCATCTGTGGGAGGAAGAGCCGCACAAGGTACCATCGTGTGTCGAATGCCACCAGCCGCACAAGATCCGCCGCCGTCCGGTGTCGCCACAGGAGGCGAGCTCGCGGCGCTGTCTCGAGTGCCACACGAACCCCGAACTCGAGATGAAAAAGAATGGGGAGACGGTTTCGCTGTTCATCGACGAGGAGGAGTACGGGTTCTCGTCGCACGCGCAGATAGCCTGCGCCCAGTGTCACACCGAGGTCACCCCCAACCATCCGGAACGGGCGTGCGCGACAATCAAAACACCGGTCGACTGTGGGATCTGTCACGCGCAGGCGGTCCAGGAGCAGGACACCAGCCGCCACGGTCAGCTGGTAGCGGCCGGCGACCCGGATGCTCCGACCTGCACACGTTGTCATGGCGATGCCCACGCGACCCAGGGCTATCGCCTTCCGACGGCGCCGACTTACGTACGCCAAGTGCCCGAACTCTGCGGCTCCTGCCATGCTGAAGGGAAAAGCGCTGCCGTCCGCCTCGGCGATGATCGAGACATTGTCGCCAGCTATCTCGAAAGCACGCACGGACGAGGTCTGATGAGCAGCGGCCTTGTAGTGTCAGCGAGCTGTGTCGATTGTCACACCGCTCACACGGCGCTGCCGCAAAACGACCCCGGATCTTCGGTCAATCACTCTCGTATCGGCGATACCTGTGGAACCTGTCACAAGGGCATCGAGGAGCAGTTCAAGAACAGCGTCCACTGGCCTGACAACGTCGTCACCAACGAGGAGCTGCCGACCTGCGAAAGCTGCCACATGTCGCATGAGATCACGCGAGTGGATGCGCAGGGGTTCCGCATGCAGATGATGAACCAGTGCGGACGCTGCCACGAGGACTACTCGGAGACGTTCTTCGAGACCTATCACGGAAAGGTGACCCAGCTCGGTTCCGAAGGCGCGGCGAAGTGTTACGACTGTCACGGTACCCACAACATCCTGCCTGCCGAGAACCCCGATTCAACGCTCAGCCACTGGAACCGAGTCGCAACCTGCGCGAAGTGTCACCCGAAGGCCCACCGCCAGTTCGCCGGTTATCTGACCCACGCCACCCACCACGACAAGGACAGGTATCCGTTCCTCTTCTACTCCTTCTGGTTCATGACCATCTTGCTGGTCACGACCCTGACCTTCGCCATCCTTCACACCCTGGCGTGGCTCTATCGATTGTGGCGTACGAAAGATCAGTGGATCGTCCACAAGAACGGCGGTGAGACGAAGTTCTACCGGCGATTCAGCCTCACCCAGCGCATCATGCATTTGATCATGATCGTGAGCTTCTTCACCCTCGCCCTGACCGGTATGGCGCTGAAGTTTTCGTACATGGCCTGGGCCGGCGTCCTCTCCCAGGTCCTCGGCGGTTTCGATACGATGGGTAACCTCCACCGGGTTGGCGCGGTGGTGCTGATCATTCTCTTCATCTATCACCTTCGTCAGGTGTGGCTCGACTTCCGGAAGTCCCACCAGGGAATCTTCGGTTTTATCTTCGGCAAGAACACGCTGATGTTCAATTTCACCGACATCCGGCAGGTTTTCGAGTCGATCAAGTGGTTCTTCGGACGCGGACCGCGACCGGAGTACGGACGTTACACATATTGGGAGAAATTCGATTATTTCGCGGTCTTCTGGGGGGTCTTCGTCATTGGTTCGACAGGGCTCATGCTCTGGTTCCCGGAGTTCTTCACGATTATTTTCCCGGGTTGGGCGATCAACGTCGCCACCATTATTCACTCGGATGAAGCGCTCCTTGCGGTCGCGTTCATTTTCACAATTCACTTTTTCAACACCCACTTCCGCCCCGACAAGTTCCCGATGGACCCGGTGATCTTCACCGGCCGGGTTGGAGTCGAGGAGCTGAAGCATGACAAGCCGGCCGAGTACGAGGAGTTCATTGGCCAGGCGACACCCGAGGAACTCGAGCGGAGGATCGCCGGGCCTGCCGATCCGAAGCTGTCGCGGGCCGCGAAGATCTTCGGTTTCACAGCCCTGGCAATCGGTCTGACGCTGATTGCGTTGATTGTGTACTCGATGCTCTTCGGCTACCGCTGATCTCGATTGACTGGGACAATTCAGGGCGGTCCCCGCTTGTCGGGGACCGTCTGTCAGTCGGCGACCAGTTCGTCGTGCTCGCGCCCTGAGGTGGCTCTGTTGTACACCCACGTGAGGGCGATGGCGAACACGGTCGCAACCACTCCCAGGCCTGCGTCAATCACGCGAGGCGCCGTGAGAGCGAGACGGATGAGTACCGTTGCCACCGCAAATCCGAAGTAACGAAAGACAACTGGATAGGCGACGCTGTAGCGCAGAGAGATGAGCACAATCAAGACATCGGCGAAAATCAGGAGCGTGTAGAAGACCTCGAAGAAGGAGTGTTCTGCGCCGGTGGACAGCCAGGCCCACACAACCTCGGCGGCGATCAATACGAGGCTTGCCAAAAGGACAAGGGCAATCAGCTTCTTGGCTCCAACAAAACTCGACTGGTCATCCGGGTCGCGCGATATCGGCTGGTGCGTCTGCATCCTGAAATAGATGACCAGCAGAGCGAAGATGATCAACGCGCCGGAGGCGTCGGAGAGTATGTAGAGGACTCTGCGTGTCATCTCTCCGGAAGTCAGATCCCAAACGATCGGTTCGGGAAAGAAGGTGAGTTCCTTGAACGATTGCCGGATGAGGATCAGGGACATGATCTCGAGCTGTTTACCGACCGCAATTGCGACCGATTGAGCGATCGCAAAGACCAGAGAGATGACCTCGGCAAGAAGGAGCAGGGTGAAAGGCAGAAGGATCGCCTCGAAGTGGTTCGAGGGCAATCTCTCAACGACCTCGGGAGTCAACCATGGGATTCGCCGAGCTTCGACCAGCGCGATACCGGCCACGAAAACGATGACCAGCGTTGAGGCTACGCGCCGCTGTGTCGTAAGCTTCTCCCATCTCTTCTCCAGCAGGTCGAAAATCGACCCTGTCCCGCGTAGGAGTTGATTTGCCATCAGACTTCCTCGTCTTCTTCACTCAGGGACCGTACGAGTCCGGCGTATCGGCGCTCGACCTTGAATCCCATCCGGTAGAAAAACTGTGGTCGGAAAAAACCTGTGGTCAGCGAACGATAACCGGCGGTGAGGAGACGGTTGCGGAGCTCGTCGATCAGGGCTCGAGCGATCCCTCTTCCGCTGAAACCTTCAGCGACAACGATCTTGTCCATATGTGCGGTGTGGTCCTCTGGTTGCTCCTCGTAGAAGAGCCCCCCGAGAAGATTCCCCCGGTCGTCGACAGCGACCAAAAAACGGTGTTCGGGTCGAAACTGCACCTGGAGCTTGGCGGTCAGGAACAGACGGTGCAGCCTGCCGACCTCTTTGGCGCTGAGTGCGTGGCGGATCTGGTAGGGCCGACCCTCCGAATCCTCGTAGGTCACGACCATTTCACTTTGTTGCGTCCCGCCGGCGGCGGCATGGACGAATGCCGTCGGGTCCTCGGGTTTGAGGTAGGGATAGGAAAGTCGGGCGAGGAAGTAGTCCTCATCGGGTTCCAATGACAGGTGGGCGCGGAGATCGGCGACAGCCGCGCTGAGCTCGTCCCGCTCCAGATCGCCACCGCGCAGACCTTTAATGAGGTTTTCGAGGCCTTCGGTGAGGACCTTGGAGGCCTCCCTGAACACCGTTTCCCGGAAGAACCGTGCGCGCGACTCCGGATACATCGAGCGCAGTGAAGAGAGACCGTAGGTCATGTAGATTTCTTGCAGCGTGTGAGCGCGAGCGCTGAGCGTGGCATCAGGATTCAAGCGATCCCAGCGGCGATATCTTTTCGCGGCGAAGAAGAGACGCCGGGGCAGGAACCCGCGCCGGCTGACCGATACCAGGAACGACGCTAGGCTCTCGGCCATTTCCCGATCTTCGGTCGTTGCCGTTTCCAGCACCACCCGCAGCAGGGTGGCACCGTCCTGTTCACCGACGATCTCGAGCACGGCCGAAAAAAGCACGTCCCAACCAGCGAGATCTTTGAGTTCCGGATGCGCCGCTTCGATCGGTGTGATGAAAAAATGATGAAAGCTGCGCATCATGGTCGGCAAAGAGTCGAAGGGTGCGCGTGAAGAAATGGAGACCAGGCGGGCGCCGGAGAGGTAATCGTGCATGGGGACAATCACGTTGGCGGGGGAAGGGTCCGCCACAACCAGACGCCGGCCAGTACGATTCCAGAAGTCGACATAGGCGCTGAGCGCGGCCCAAGCGGCGAAGGGCCACCAGGACTCGAGCCTTTCAGGGTCCTCCTGGTGCTTGCGGGCGAGTCGATCGACTGCGTGATCGAGGGTTTCCCCGGGTATGAACTCCTCGGTCCATAGATCGTCCTCAGGCCAGGAACCTCCGAAGACTTCTACCAGAGGGCCCGGGCCTCGAGGCTCGCTGCAAATAATCAGCCAGTTGATCTCCTCTTTGGCGTCCTCCGAAGGGAGAGATCGATTGAGGTTGAGGGCCAGGTCGAGCTGTTCCCCGACGCGAGTTCGGATGGCCACTCGAAAGACCGACTTTCCGTGGGACTCGCCGAGCAGCCGTATCCAGACTCCGCCCGGGAGAATGTCGTCGAGGTGGATCACGCGGGGTGTCGCGGTGAGGAGGAAGGACGCCTCCCGAATGATCGGCGTCCGGCGAAACGCGTCGAGCAGATGCTGCCTCGTTTCGGTGTCGATCTCGTCGGAAAACTCGACCACATCCTCCCACCGGTACTCGAGCCCGGTCTCGGGATCGACGGCGACCCTCGACGGGGCGCCGAGCCAGATGCGAAAACCCTTGGCGAGGATTCGCTTTGCCTCGGTCGCCTTTTCCCTTGCCTCGAGGTGGTGGGCGATCATGACCGCGCGGGTGAAAAAAGCGCGAAGGCGGCTGTATTGGGTGGGATGGGTAGTGCCATAACTCGAGAGGAAATCGCAGATCGCGGGCAAGACGGGGTCCAATACATCTGCCGAGCTTTGACATCGGCTCTCCGCTTCGTCGAGGAACGCGTCGATCTGAGGTGGAGAGAGATCGCGATCGACCAGAACCGAAATCGTCTCGAAATCGAGGAGTTCCGCACCGCGATCGAGAAAGCTCGTCAGAGTCGGACGGTAGCGGCTGACGACCTCGGCGGTCGCGAGGGTCTGAAAGGCTCGTCGCCGGACGGCGATCGATTCCGAATTTGCGGCGCGACGGAGGATTCGCAGCGCGTGCTCGTTGAGCGTGCCGTCCTCGAGCTGGAGCAGGTGATCGAGGATCTTGACCGCCTCCACCGCGTCCTCGTCGTTCTCGGCCGCGAGGAGAAGGGCGGCGGTGTGGAGGTCCATGAGATCGACCTCCTGGCGGCGCAGCAGAGAGCCGATTCTTTGACGCTCTTCGAGGTCGACTCGATACGGTCCGGTACGACGCAGCCACTCCGCAGAGACACTTCGCCTGCGGCGACGGTCACGGTGGCCCGCGTCAAGGGGGACGAAGTTCACCAGTTCGTCGTTACCGACCCACAGTATCGGCGTGGAGAGGAGGTGGCCGAGGTTGATCGCGCGGCTGCCGGGCTTGTAGAAGGCGGAACCGATCCGCACGATACCTTCTCCCTCGTCCCGAATCGTCAGCGAAGTCCCAAGCGATGTAAGGAATAACTCGTCGTCGCCGATTTGGAGCTCCTGGGTTGTGATTCCGAGGACCTGGAAGAGCCAATTGGGAACAATGACATCGACTCCGCCGACGGTCAGCCTGCGGCGACGATAAAGGAGTCGGATCTCATCGACGAAATTGCGCTCGATCGTCTTCCGCCTGAATGTTCCTTTGGCGGTGAGCTCGCCCCGCTCGGCGTCGAAGTCACGGTCGATGACCGCAAAATCGACGATCCGTTCGAAGGGGGAAAGGAAGGAGTTGGCACTGACGACCAGAGATCGAAAGTGGCTCTTGAGCTGCTCCGGTGAAAGGGCGGCGAGATCGAGGGCCTCGTCGCCAGGGTTGGGGTAGATCAGGGCCGTGTTGTAGGAACGGTGGTCACCGACCAGGAAGACCCGTCCCACCGAGTGGAAATCCCGGAAGAGATTCTCGATCTTCTGCGGGGCGATGGTCTGCCCGTTGATGTTTTTGTAGATTTCCTTCTTGCGGTCGACGATGCGGATAAATCCATCGCCATCCTGCTCCATGAGATCACCGCTCGGAAACCAACCATCAGCATCGAAGGGCTGGGCCCCATCGGGCGGGTTCAGGAGCCCCTGCATAACATAGGGGCCGCGGATTTTGAGCTCGCCGTCTTGGGCAAGCGAGATCTCGATGCCCGGAAGGGCGGGCCCCAAAGAGTCTTCTTTGTAGCGGCCCGGGGGGGTCATGGTGATTCCACCGGTTGCCTCGGTCATCCCAAAACCACTCATCAGCTCGGTTCCGTGCCGCTGGAAGAAACGGAAGATTTCAGGGTCGAGATAGCCCGCGGCGGACAAGCCCCAGCGAAGGTCCCTGCCGACCGTTTCGCGGAAAGCCGCGTCGATTTCCACGTCATCGGCTATTACGACGTCGACGTTCTGTCGCACAAGGTCGTAGAGTTGCATCCATTTCATCGGAATGCTGATGAAGACTGTGATCCCGAGCGCCTTCATCTCCTGCACGAGGTTCTCGATCCCGGGGCTGCTCGCGAAGCAGTATGTGGCTCCCCAAAAAATACAGCCGGTCATCTCGAGGAAACGGCCGAAGGTGTGGAACAACGGCAAATAGCAGAGGAAGCGATCGTTCTCGCCAATTTCGGGCAATGCCAGGGCTCGGGCAAAACGTTTGAAGACGATGTTGCGATGGTTGAAGCAGATACCCTTGGGAGTTCCGGTAGTGCCAGAGGTGTACATCACGGTGGCAAGATCGTCGATCTGCTGGACTGCGCGGCGCTCATCGAGCGCTTCGATCGACACCTCGGACGACCTCGCGAGAAGCTGCTCGAACCCGATCACACCTCGAGCCGCAGAGACGGAAGGGTCGAGGGCGACGATCGGACCGAGGTTGGGGAGACGATCTCGGACGTTGAGGACCTTCTGAAGCTGCTCATTGTCTGAAACGATAAGCCCACCGACGTTCGCGTGCTCGAGAATGTAGGCGACGTCAGATTCCGAGGCTGTGGCCGGGACCATGATGTTCACGATCCCGGAGGTCAGACAGGCAAGATCGACCAGCGCCATCTCGAGGCTGTTGGTAGAGAGGATGGCAAGCGGCCGGTCGTTTGTGTCTTCGGTCAAGGCGATCAAACTGCGTGCGATCAGGTCGACCCTGCCCGCAACTTGCCGCCAGCTGATCGAACGGCTTGTCCCGTGAGCCGGCACCCGAAAAAGCACCCGTTCTCCGTAGCCCTGCGCACGCTGCTTGAAGAGAGCGCCAAAGGTGAAATGCGAGTCTTCGACAAGCTCGAGAATCGTCTTCGACCACTGGTCAACCGCCTCGGCTTCGACCATTCGACAGAGCAGGACGCTGCGGCGCAGGACGTCGAGAAGCCGCCACGTCGATTGGCGCGCTCCATCGACCTCTTCCCGAAGACGGTTCAGACAGCGGGCGGCCAGTGTCTTAAGCCCGAGCAGCGGAAAGTGCTCGAGCATCGGATCACCGACCCGGCGATCGGCCAGGATGTCGATGGCCGCATCATCGTATTGGAGACTCTCGCGGATATCATTGGGTGGAGCATCAATCGCTTTCGCAAGGCGCTCCGCAGCCGTTTCCGGAGCGAGCTCGCGAAGCTCGTCGAAGAGTGACGTTTCCAATGGTTGGCCGTTGGCTTCCATAGCCGGGGATGATACTAGAGGTGGCCTGGCATGTCTCTAACCCGGGAAGCGCTTTCCGCAGGTACCACCTTCACATTTGTTGCATTTTCAACATGTCTTGTTTCAGCACTTTCTAGAAGTGCAACAAATGTGAAGGTGGTACCTGTGTCGGTACGCGCGCCACATTGGGGCGTGTTCAACCCACCAACAACCTCGCAACCCACCCGTTGCGGTAGTCGACTATTTCCCAACTCAGTCCATGATAGAAAAACTCGAGGCCGACGCGCGGCTCGTCTGCCACGTACAACATCAGGGGCTCTGTCTCCGAGTCCTCCCAGTCAGCGTCGAGGAGATGTCTCAGGGCCGGAGGCGGATTCTTGCCGGCGATTGTCGCAACGACAGGTGTTTGAGCCACGGACTCGTCAAGGCTGATTCGAGGACTCATCCAACCAGTGTATCGCGTCGCGATGCGAGGCGGTAGGATGAAAGCCACTTCAAGTTTTTCGGGGGATCGGGTATGAAACGAAACGACAGCCAGGAGGTTCTGATCACAGGGTGTTGGTCGGGAATTGGCAGAGCCTTGGCGAAAGAGTTTTCCAGCAAACGATTCGGCCTCGTCCGTTTGCATGAGTGAGTTAGAATGACCGGCGCTGCGATGGCAGTGCGAGGAGACACAATGATTGAACAAAAAGACCTTGAAATATGGGCCGGATTCCTGCTCGACCATTCGGTCGGTGGCATCACCGCAGACGACCGGGTCATGATCAAAGGCGAAGCTGTGTGCTGGCCCCTGATGGCGGTTTTGGAGCGCAAAGTGATCGAGGCGGGCGGCGTGCCCGACGTCTATGTCGTTCCTCCGAACAATGAACGCGGACGGGTGTGGTCGGCGGAGATGGCACGAACAGCCAACGAAAAGCAGCTGAGCGCAGTGCCCGAGTGGCACGAACAGCGCTACCAGAGCATGACCAAGTATGTGGAGGTTCTCGGCGCCGACGACCCAGCGCAATTCATGGGACTCTCCGCCGATGAGTCTCAGGCGCTGGCGGCGGCCGATCGGCCCTTCGCCAACATCAGGTTGTCCAGACCGTGGGTGATCACCCTTTTCCCGACTGCAGCTTCGGCTGAGCTCGAGGAGATGGACTTCGACTCTTACCGGGAGTTCATTGTCGGCGCTTCGACCACCGATCCGCGACCACTGCTCGAAGCAGAGAAGCGCCTTGCTCCGGTGATCGACAATGGAAAGCAGATTTGCATTGTCACTGAACACCCGAAGGACCATCGCGAGCTCTCCCTGGAAATCGACATCGCCGATGGTCACGCGGTGATGTCGTATGGCCTGCGCAACTTCCCCGATGGAGAGATCTTCACCAGTCCAAACGCCAACAGCCCTGAGGGCGAGATCTTTGTCGATCTGCCCGTGAATTACGGTGGGAATGACATTTGCGGTATCTATTTACGCTTCGAGGGTGGCAAGATCGTCGAATACAAGGCGGACGAAGGGCATGAACATTTGGCCGCGATCGTCGAGACGGACGACGGTTCGCACCGCCTGGGCGAGGTTGCTCTGGGAATGAACCCGGGACTTGACCGGGTCCTCAAACACCCTCTTTTTGTCGAGAAGGTGGGCGGTACGCTGCACATCGCAATCGGCGCGAGCTACGAGGATTGCTACGTCGATGACCCGGCCTCAGAGGAAGGTAAAGCTCAGATCGACGAACTCGTAGAAAGCGGCGTCCTCAATCGCTCGGCCCAACACGTCGATATCGTCACCGACTTCCGTCCGGGTGGCTGCGGTCGTTCGGTTCACGTTGATGGAGTCGAGTTGGCGCCGCGGAACGGGGTCTGGGAGGTGGCCGGATGAGCAGCAAGGACGACGAACTACGGCCACTCGAGGAGATTCCTCCGCCGCAGATCTTTGATGAACTTCGCAAAGGTGTGCTTGGTCAGAACACAGCACTGCGTTTTGTTTCCGTCGCGGTCTACAAGCACACCACCGGAAAGGTCCCCGGCAACATCCTTCTGATTGGCAACTCGGGTACGGGCAAGACCACGATCATGAACAACATCCAACGGATGTACCACGACGTCGCCGAGTACCGGCCATTTCGCGCTATGACGATCATCAATGCAAACCTTTTGGTCGACGCCGAACGGCTCGAGTTTCAGCCTGAGCGATTGTTTACGGCGGTCGAACAGCGGGCTCGCGCTCTCATCGGGACCAAACCGAGCGCCGAAGCACTCAGAGAAACGATGGAACGGGCAACAATCTGTATCGATGAAGTCGACAAGATGTCGTCGATTGTCGCCGGCAAACCGAATCCGATCGGTGTGGTCCTCCAACAAGGACTGCTGACCCTTATGGAGGGAGAGGTCGTCACCTACAAAACCTTCGCATCCGAAAACGGCGAAGAGGTGCCGGTGACCTTGAACATCGATACCCGCCACATGATGTTCATCTGCGGCGGCGCCTTCGAGGGGCTCTATGACCAGGTATATCTGCGGGTTATCAACCCCTCGAGCGGTGAGAAGCTCAAATCGCAGGCAGTGCAGATGGCCGATGGTCAGGTTCGTATCGAGACACGATTTGCGCTCGGCGATTTCCTCAAACCCGAAGATCTCTTCGAATTCGGCATGGTGCCGCAATTTATGGCCCGATTCGACAACGTTGTCCTGCTCAGGGACCTCGATGTTGCGGTCCTCAAGGAAATCCTGGTCGCTTCGCTCGACTCACCCTTTATTCGCTCAAAGGCGTTTTTCGAGGTCATGGATATCGAGCTCGAGATCGAGGATGTGGCAGCGGCAATGATTGCCGAGGCCGCGGAACTCAATATCCGGACCGGTGCCCGCGCCCTTCGTACAGTTTTCAACAAGATCATCAACAGGCTCGAGTACGATCCCTGGCAGCACGAAGGGCTCGTGGAAAAAAAGGACGGAGGATACCGTCTGGTTGTGACCCAGGAGATGGCGAAGAGGGCGATCAGCGGCAATGGGGCCTCATAGACAAACAGCGTTTGTATCGGACGCAGGCGCCCTCGCATATTTCTGAGACAGAGTTCCAATACGATTCTCAATTGTGTTAGGATTCTCTCGACATCACCCCGGGAGGAATCATGGCGATTGAAGTCGGAGCTCGGCTCGGGCCCTATGAGATTGAGGAAGCGATCGGGGCCGGAGGGATGGGCGAGGTCTACCGCGCCCGGGACACGCGCCTCGAGCGATCAGTCGCAATCAAGGTTTTGCCGGCCCACCTGGCGGAGAGTCCCGAACTCCGACAGCGGCTCGAACGCGAAGCGAAAGCGGTATCGAGCCTTTCGCACCCCCATATCTGTCCGCTCTACGACATCGGCCACGAGGACGGCGTCGACTACCTCGTCATGGAGTTCATCGAAGGTGAGACCCTGGCCGATCGGCTCGCTGGAGGACCCCTCCCGATGGAAGACGTTCTTCGATATGGCGTCCAGATCTCTGACGCCCTGGAGAAGGCCCATCGGCAGGGGATCGTCCACCGCGACCTCAAACCCGGGAACGTCATGATCACGGCCGATGGTGCCAAGCTGCTGGACTTCGGGCTTGCCAAGGCCGAGGGTGTCGGAGGGGGCGACGATGCCGATCTCACGGTATCGCCGACAGTGAGCAAGCCACTGACGGCCGTCGGGACCGTGATCGGAACCTACCAGTACATGGCCCCAGAGCAGCTCGAGGCCAAAGCAAGCGATGCGAGAACCGATATTTTCGCCCTTGGAGCGATGCTTTACGAGATGGCCACCGGGCGGCGGGCCTTCCGCGCCGAAACCCAGGCGAGTCTCATCGGCGCGATCATGCACGAGGAGCCGCAGCCCGTATCCTCGATCCAGCCGATGACCCCTCCCGCGTTCGACCGCGTCATTCAGTCCTGTCTGGCAAAGGACCCCGAGGATCGCTGGCAGACCGCTCACGATGTGAAGCTGCAGCTGCAGTGGATCGCCGAGGGTGGCTCGGTGGTGGGTCTACCCGCCCCGGTTGCGGCGCGCCGAAAGAGCCGCGAGAAAGTGGCGTGGATCGCATTCGCGATCTCGCTGCTCGCGGCGGCCCTGTTCGCAACGGGTTATTTCCTCAGGGCGCCCGAACCACCCCGGCAGACCCGGTTCGAGATCGCCCCTCCGCCGGAGCTCGCGACTGTGGGGTCTCCACGGATCTCCCCCGATGGTCGTTATCTGGTCTTTCGTGGCGTCGACTCCGAAGGAACGGGCCAGCTCTGGGTTCGGCCGATGGACAGTATTGAAGCCCGGCCGATCGCCGGCACCGAGGGAGCGCGCGACGACGGTCGTCCGATGTGGTCTCCTGACAGTCGCTACGTCGCTTTCTTCGTCGGCGGCAAGCTCAAGAAGGTGCCGGTTGCCGGTGGGCCCGCGCAGACCATCTGCGATGCCGACGGTGCCGACGGGAGTTGGAGCACGAGCGGTGAAATCCTGTTCGATGGAGAAACAACCGCCCCGCTGATGCGGGTTGCTGCGGGCGGGGGTATCCCCAGACCGGAGGTGAGCCTCGACGATCACGAAGGGGTGACCGGGCTCGGTTGGCCGGAGTTTCTCCCTGACGGGGAGCATTTCATATACCTCGCCGAGGATTCCGGAAATGAACAGAGGGTGATGATCAGGTCACTCGACTCAACAGAGGAGACAGTCCTCGGCACTTCCGATTCGCGTGTGCAGTTCGTCGAGCCGGGATATCTGGTCTATGTCCTCAACGGCATGCTGGTGGCCCATCCCTTCGATGCAGATGCCGGCACCTTCACGGGAGACCCTCTGCCACTGGCTGACAACATCGGTGTTTCGGGGGTTGGGTTGGCCGATTTCTCGGCCTCACATAACGGTACCCTGGCGTACCGGGGCGGTCAGACTGGCGCCCGACAGCTCCTGTGGCGCGATCGGGCCGGACGCGAGCTCGGTCAGATGGGAGAGCCCGCCGAGTACATGAACACCGCCTTCTCGCCAGATGGGAAGAAGATTGTCGTGGGCGCCGTCGATTCAAACGAAGCCAACGTCGACCTCTGGATCCATGACCTCGAGCGTGGTGTTGCTTCCCGTTTCACTTTCGACGCTGGGGTTGACGGCTCACCGCTCTGGTCGCCGGACGGATCCCGGATTGTCTTCAGCTCCAATCGAGGCGAGGGGAACCCCAACATCTTCTGGAAGGACGCGACCGGTGCCGGTGGGGCCGAGTTGTTGCTCGAGGCGGAAGAGAGTGTCTTCCCGAGTGACTGGAGCAGAGACGGCACCGTTCTGGCGTACAACGTGCGGGCCGCCGAAACCGGTTGGGACCTCTGGGCACTGCCTCTGGACGGCACGAGTGAGCCGTTCCCTGTGCTGCAATCGGAGTTCGCGGAGGTCCGGGCGAGCTTCTCTCCGGATGGCCGATGGATGGCTTACAACTCGAACGAGTCTGGGAACATGGAAATCTACGTGACCCAGTTCCCGGGTCCCGGGGGCAAGTGGCAGGTGTCGACCAACGGCGGCAGCGAACCGCGATGGAGCGCCGACGGCTCCGAGATCTTCTATCTCGACGCAACCCAGAATCTCGTTACCGTGCCGGTGACAACTGGCGCGACCTTCAAAGCGGGATTGCCGGAAGAGCTTTTTGACGCAAGGCTTTTTCCTTTTGTCGGACGAAACCGGTACATCGTGACAGACGACGGGGAACGATTCCTGACCTTGTCTCCGATCAAAGGCGAGTCCGTCCGACCAATCTCGGTAATTCTCAACTGGCACTCGGGGCTCGAACCCTGAGTTCATCGCACCGGTCCGTGCGAAGAATCACTTCATTCTCGAGGGGATGTCCATTACACTGAGGTGTGGCCAACGCCAATAGCCTTCGATTGGACCTCGACGTGGTCGAGGCCCTTGGACGCCGACTGCAACCGGACGCGATGATTGTTCAGGAAGATCGTAACCTGGTCATGGCGGGTGGCGGAATTCTCGATCTGGACTCGCATAACGGGCTTGACGCGGCCTATCTGGCAGTTGCAGAGCATCGTCCCTTGCCGCTTGGGCGGTACCTCCTGCTTCGGAGCCGCGGTGAAGAGGCGTACTGGACATACCAAGCCGTTGTGCACGATCTCGAGTCCAATCCAACCTGCCGTGGGGGCAATGTTCGAAGGAGTTTGACTGCCATCCTCAAAGACAGCGTCAAACGGGGTATGACGTCGGTGACGGTCGAGCCGCTTGGCGTGTGGCGCGGTCGAGGACTGACCATCGAAGAGATGGTGGAAGCATTCGAAGCCTCGGTCCTCGAGGTCGGTGTCAACCTTGGCAGCCCCCTCCGATTGACTCTTCTGCTCAAGGATATCGATGCGCTCGAGGAAGTCTCCCACCTTCTCCGGTCCAGGCTGCTGCGCAAGGCGAGCCGTAGCTTTCGAACGGTTGGCGGTGACGCCGCGCTGGTCGAGGTACGACAAAGGGGGTTCCGTCTCCACTGTCGCTTCGTCCCGGGCTCCCTCTCGGGTTATGCCATCACGTGTGTCGGCGGTCCCACCTGACCCCGACCGTCAACGGCTACACCCCAATCTTCTTCTCCTAGGGAAATCTAATGCCCGCACGGCTACATCCTTTCCGATGGTCTGCTAGCCCGCTCTTCTCACCAGCTGTCGATTGCGGCCGACGATGCATCCTACCCAGACGTGCTTTCTCACCTTGGGGTGCTCAACGTACCGCAAGTACGCCTCCGCGCCCCAAGGCGAGAAAACCCGCCTGGCCACGGCGCCTCATCGCCCTCGTGACGAAACCCGGTGAGAAGAGCGGGCTCGTCATGGTGAAGCCGAACCCAGCCCTGGAGTTCGGTGATTAAATCCGAAATCCGAAATCCGAAATCTGAAATTTTGCTGGTTGCGCGATGGCAACGATCAACGTCACCAACAGGTGGTATGCTAAGCGCGGCTGGAGGAGGCGGGCGTTCGCTGAGACCTCGGTTTCAGAGGAAGGTCCGGACTCCACGACAGACGGCATGCCGGGTAACCCCCGGCCGCGGTAACGCGAGGGAAAGTGCCGCAGAGAGCAGACCGCCCCCGAAAGACCGGGGGTAAGGGTGAAAGGGTGCGGTAAGAGCGCACCGCTCCTCCGGAAACGGAGGGGGCACGGTAAACCCCATGCGGAGCAAGGCCAAATAGGGGGGCCGAGAGTTGCCTGTCCTCGCATCCCACCTCGAGTGGGTGAGGTCCCCGGGTTGGCTGCTCGAGCCGCGTGGTAACGCGCGGCCCAGATGAATGAACGCCGCCCTTCGGGGCACAGAATCCGGCCTATAACCTCCTCCAGCTTTTTCTCTCCACGCCCCCCGGGGGTTTGGAGAAAAATGCTAAAAAACCAAATGAAAACGGAAGGGGGAGAGAGTGATGACTCGCACTTCCTCGCCGGATCTTCGCGCGCTTGGGTCGGTTTCGAGGTAATGTTGAGTCTGTGAACACAGACTGGATTCCCCTCGAACCCGGTGAACCAATCGGAGTTGTGGCGTTATCGGGGCCTGTTGACGCTGACAAACTCGATGCCGGGTTACAGGTCATTCGCGGTTGGGGGCATCCCGTTATCGAAGCCTCGAACCTTCACCACGAGACCGCTTATCTCGCAGGCCGAGACGAGGATCGGTTGGCCGGCCTCGAAGAGGTCATCGAGAGCGGGGCTCGCATCCTCGTTGCGGCCCGGGGTGGATATGGGGTCTCTCGCTTGCTCGGTCTGGTTGACTGGGGTGAACTCTCGAAGCGCGGAATCTGCATGGTTGGATTCTCGGATCTCACCGCCATACTCAATCCGCTCAGCCGAGATGGCATTGTCCAGATCCACGGCCCAATGGTCGCTTCGGGGCTCGTTTCCAGCCACAACGCGAGGCGGTTGCGTTCGGTGCTCCTTGGTGACCTCAAAGGCGACGCGCTGTTCCGAATTCCAAATTCATCGATCGCTCGCCCAGGCTGTGCTGAGGGACGGACTCTCGGAGGAAACCTGACCGTGCTTACCACTCTCATCGGCACCCCCTGGGAGCCCGATTTCAATGGAAGTGTGCTCTTCCTCGAAGAGGTGAATGAACCTCTCTACCGCCTCGATCGAATGTTGACCCACCTCAGGGGCTCTGGTAAATTGCGAAACGTGAAAGCATTGATTGGTGGGAGCTTGCGCGGTTGTAGACCGGCGTCAGGGCGGCCCGATTTGTGGCGACGCCTGCTCTGCGAGGCGGCTCCGCCGACTGCTCCTGTGATCGTCGATTTGCCCTTTGGGCACGGCGCATCCAATTTCGCATTTCCGATCGGCACGACGGTCGAGATCGACACCAACGCCCAACAGATCATTTGGAAATAGCATGGCAAAATTCAAGGTCAAATCAGCAAAGGGTACCCACGACTCACTGGAACCGATGCGCACCCAATTTCCGCAAGGTAGCGTGATCTTTGCCGAGGGCGATCTCGGACTCGCCATGTATGTCATCGAGACTGGAAAGGTAGAAATTCGTAAGAATCTCGGCGGTGAAGAACGCGCGTTGGCGACCCTCGCCAAAGGGGACTTCTTCGGTGAAATGTGCATGCTTGAAGAGGAAACGCCGAGATCGGCGGCGGCCTATGCGGTTGAGGATGTGACAGCGGTGATGATCGACCAATCCGCGTTCACCTTCATCCTCAAGCACAACCCTGAAATCGCGATCAGGATGATGCGCAAGCTCGTGATCCGCTTGCAGCAGACAACCCAGTTGCTCGAGGATGCGGTCGGTCACAAGGTTGATATCGAGGAGTCAGGGATAAAGGAAACCGAGAGTGGCGCCGATCCCGATCCAAATGCCCGCTTGGTGGAGATCTCGAGCGGCATCATCTTTCCGCTCGCTGACTCACGAGATACTACGGTCGGTCGGATTGATCCGGTTACGGGGATCCTTCCCGATGTCGATCTGACACCTGTTGACGGCAAACGTTCGATCTCGAGACGGCACGCGCGCATCCGACATCAGGAGGACGGCAGTTACGGAGTCATCGAGGACGTCGGTACCATGAACGGGACCTTCGTCAACGGAGTGCGCCTGGTTGCCGGACGATTGGTTCCGGTGGTCGGCGGGGACACCGTCGTCTTCGGTACGATCCAGTGCCGCTTCGAAATTGACGAGAATTGACGGCGGACGGGGTAAAACTGCTTCCCGGGGACCCGCTGACAGAACTCAAAGGCATCGGTCCGAAAAGCGCAGAGAAATTGTCGGCCGAGGGCTTTAACAGAGTCCTTGATCTGCTGTTCCACCTGCCCCGTCGTTACGAGGACCGGACTCGGGTCACAGGACTCGATCAGCACCTCCAATCGGGCTCTTGGGTACTCCTCCGTGGGCGCATCAAAGGCGTGCGATTGCGCCGAATACCGCGACGCAAATTGGTGATCGTTGATTGCGTCGTTGATGACGGCTGCGGAAAACTCAAGGTCGTATGGTTCAATCACCGTTGGATTCACACGCGACTCGCTGACGAACCCGAGCTTTATCTGTACGGTCAGGTAAGGGAGGCTCGGGGCGGTTCCCTTCAGCTCGTCAACCCAGAGATCGAAGAAGTAGGTGAAGAGGCAGCTCGGATCGTGCCCGTTTATCGGCGGGTTGGCCCTTTTGGGGGGCGGCGGTTGAGGCGGCTTATCGAACAGTGTCTACCGGTTGCAGACTACTGTCGAGATCCCGTTCCCGAATCGATCCGGAGAGAGTTCGAGCTCCCGACCCTCAGCGACGTCCTGCGCGAACTGCACGATCCGCGGGTGCCCGAGGATGACGTGGGTCGAAAATCGGCATTGGAGGAACTCGACAGCGGCAACAGCGATTATCATCTCCGGCTCGCGTTCGATGAACTCTTCGCCTTCGCGTGTGCGATGGGCTCGAGAAGGGAAGCGCGCACAACCTGCAGAGGATCAACGGTGGATACATCGGCAGTTGACGCTCGTCGGGTTCGGGAGATTTTGCCTTTCACGCTGACCGCTGCTCAGCAACGGGTGCTCAAAGAGATCCAAACCGATCTCGGCAGCGGCACACCGATGGCGCGCCTGATGCAAGGCGATGTTGGATGCGGGAAGACTGCGGTCGCGGCGCTGGCGATGTTGATGGCCCTGGACTCACATCATCAGGTGGCTTTCATGGCCCCAACTGAATTGCTCGCGGAGCAGCACGCACGCACCCTGGGTAGCATTCTGGGTGCGGCAGGTTACCCAGCTCATCAGCTCGTGGGTTCGATGCCGGCGGCTGAACAACGAAAGGTGCGGGAAGGGTTGGCGGACGGCACCGTCCGCTTGGTGGTAGGCACCCACGCACTCTTCCAGGAGTCGGTGATTTTTCAAGATCTGGGCATGGTGGTGGTCGATGAGCAGCACCGGTTTGGAGTCACCCAGCGACGGGCATTGGCCGAGAAGGGGCAGGCACCTCATCTGCTCGTGATGACTGCAACGCCAATTCCGAGATCTCTGGCCCTTACGGTATATGGCGACCTCGATCTCTCCATGATCGACGAGCTGCCACCCGGTCGCAGACCGGTGAGGACTCATTTGCGTTTCGAGGATTCGAGACCAAAGGTCATTGATTTCACACGTGAAGAAATTGCTTCGGGTGGCAGGGTATTCGTGGTCTATCCGATCATCGATGCCAGCGAAGAGATCGAGGCAGCCGCGCTGACCGAGCACGAAGAAGCGGTTCGGGAGGCGTTGCCGGGAGTAGGAGTCGAAGTGCTCCATGGTCGACTCGACCGGGCAATGCGCGAGGAAGCGATATCGCGGTTCCGAGAAGGCTCGGCACAGGTTCTGCTCGCGACCACGGTCGTGGAGGTCGGTGTGGATGTACCGGAGGCCTCCTTGATCATTGTCGAGTCCGCGCAGCGATTCGGTCTTTCGCAGCTGCACCAACTCCGGGGCAGAGTTGGCCGAGGAGAGCGACAGGCATGGTGCGTTCTGATGGCGGAAGAGGGACTCGGTGATGAAGCACGTCGTCGGTTGGAAGTCGTGTGCAGCACAAACGATGGCTTTGAAATCGCCGAAGCAGACCTTGAGTTTCGCGGCCCTGGTGAGCTCACGGGCATCCGGCAGTGGGGTCCGGGGGGCTTTCGATTCGCCAATCTTTTTCGGGACCGTGAGCTGATCAATCTCACAAGAGACCTTGCTACGGAGCGCCAATCGGCTGGGGAACTCGAAGAACTTCGCAGAGCCCTCGGTACGTACCACCGCGTGGACATTGGTTGGGCGGGGGACTGATGGGGCCGAGGTATTATCTGCAACGATGAAGCGGCAGATCAAAAGAATGGTCGTTCTGGTGATCGGGTGGTTGTTGATCGCCTTTGGCGTTGTCGGGCTCTTTTTGCCGATTCTGCAGGGCGTGCTCTTCATCATGCTCGGCCTCCTGGTATTGTCGGGGGAATCCGAGACGGCGCACCGATGGCTGCAACGCGGCAGACAGCGGTATCCCAAAATCGATGCAAAGCTGAAACACTGGGGAATGTGGTGGAGACGGCGGTTCGGTCGTCATCCAGGGAAAGAAAAGCCCGAGGATGATTGATAAATATTATAGGCACGACAGTAAGTGAAGAGCGTGACTGCTGTAGGAATGATCGAGGAAGAGCGGGCGTTGGTGAGGCTGAACCGAATAGTCAGTGGGAGGCGGAGTTGACCAAGAACGGACACCACGGATTCGAAGCCGGGAGGCCAGAGTTGGTCGTTGATACGGCACAGCTGATTGGCGTTGATGCGAGCCCTAAATCAATGTTGCCGATACCGGGCAGCAGAATGTTCGAGATCAACGAGGCCCTCAACGTCTATCTTGATCGCGAGCCCGGCGGCACGGTCTTCGATGCCAGTCAGGGTGACGGTGGCGCCAGTCTCCCGGGAGTCTCCAGAGAACTCCTCGATGCTGCACACAAGATGCATTTAGAGCATGGAACCGGCTATGACAAACCGTTCGGAACCCCGGCATACCGGCGCGCGGTCGTGGAAGACTATTGGGGTCTCGATGCGGCGACCAGCTGGGGACCGACGAATGTCATCGCCTGCCAGGGTGGTCGGGATGGGTTGGTCAAATCGTACGACGCTGCCCAGTTTCTCGGCCACGGCCGCCACGGAGATTTTGTCGTGGTCTCCCGGGTGCCGTGGATTTCTTACAACTGGGGCCCCTATTCAGTGGGCGCCAACGTCATGCTGGCACCTGGTCGGGAGGACCAGGCCTGGAGTCTGACTCCGGAGGCAATCAATGCCTGCGCCGAGACGGCAAATGCCCTCGGTGGGCGACGCATTGCGATGCTCGTTATTACGAGTCCCGACAACCCGACCGGTCGCAGCATGAACCCCGAGCGTCAGATCGAGCTGGCGCGGGCGGCATTTGCGGCCGGGGTGCCGTTTGTCTTTTTCGACTGGGTATACCACCGAGTGACCGACGGTGAGCCGCACGATCTCAACGCCTTTCTAGGCGCGCTCGAACCAGATGAAAGGGAGCGCTGTATTTTCCTCGACGGGATCACCAAGTCGCTGGGTGCGAGCAATATCCGCAATGCTCATCTGGTGGCATCCGAGAGGGTTATTCGGTTTATTCAGAGCCGCGCTTCGCACGCCGTCATACCTTCGTTCTACAGCCTGGCCGTTGCGATGGCGGCCTACCGAATGGGCTTCGACAAGGCGGCAGCGCCGATCATCGTGCCCACCAACGCCAGTCGTGCGGTGGTGGCTGATTTTCTGGAGAATCACGAGATCAACCACATTCTGGGCAAAGGCTACTACGCCTTTCTGGACATGAGCCCGTGGATCGAGAAGGCGGGTTATACCGACTCGGCAGAACTCGGATCGACCCTTGCCGAACAATTCGGGATTGCCGTCGTACCGGGGGTCTATTTCTCAGATTTCGGCAAAAACTGGATCAGATTCTCTTACGCCCTTCCGCCGGAAGTCACCAGAGACGCACTCGACCGCTTGTGGCTGGCGCTTTCGTCGCTGTGATCAAGACCAGTAAATTTTTCATTCAAGGGGCCGACGATCGGACAAGCGATGTCCTTCGGCTGTCCGCAGATCTGATTCGAATTCCATCGGTCACCAACTGTGTGGACGAAAGGGTCGATCAGGTCTTCTCATGTGCCGGATTCGTAGCCAGTCAACTCTCGAGCGGTGGGCTCGATGTCAGATTTTTCGACCGCGGCCGGTATCCAGCGGTTCTGGCTTCTTTCCTGGGAACTGAGCCTCCATCGATCACCCTTTGTGGCCATTTCGACGTTGTGCGCCCGGAGCCCGACGACAGCCAGTTCGAACCGCGGATTCAGGGTGACTATCTTTGGGGCCGGGGCGCAGCCGACATGAAGACGGTGGTCGCCAGCTACATCGTGTGGATGTGCGAGATCGCAGCGTCCGGACCGCCCTTCCCACCATTCAATTTGCTGTTGGTTGGCAACGAGGAAAACGGAGAGGGTGATCCGTTCGGGACCCCTCATGTCCTCGAGACCCTCGAAAAGGAAAGTGGTTGGAGCCCCGAGCTGATGGTTGTTGGCGAACGCACCGGTGAGAAGGGAGATGAACTCGTCGGTGCCGTATGCACCGAGAGCCGGGGCGTCCTGCGGATGGAGATCACGGCCCGTGGCGCTCGCGGCCACACCGGCACCGGCGCAGGTCCCAGAGACCTTCTCGACAGCCTGATCGAGATGAGAACCGTTATGGGCTCATCATTCAACCGCCACCTCACCCTGACCAGTCTCAACGGCTGGGAGACCTCGGCGCGTTTCCCCTACCTCAATGTGGGCGAACCCGGGGTCTACAACATCACCGCCGGCCATGGAGTGCTTGGCGTCGAGGTCCGACCGATTCCCGGGGACGATCTCGGGGCTCTGGTCGCAGAGGTCGAGACCCTCTGCAGAGAGCTCGGGCTCGAGGCCTCGGTCGAGGTCATGGAAGCCGGCGTCTGCTGCCCACCCGACAACCCTCACCTGGCCCAACTCGTGGCCGCGGTCGAGACGGTCTCCGGCGGCGATGCGGTCATCGGCAAAAAGAAACCGGGATCATCGGCGCGCTTTGCCCCCGGAGGCAACCAGGTCGTGTGGGGCCAGACCGGGATCGGACCCCACTCGCGCGAAGAGCGGCACTTCATTCCGTCGATCGAGCCGTACTTGCGAGTGCTGGATGAATTCGCAAAGCGGGTGAGTGAGAAGTAACCGGGTCTGCGCCCGCAGATTTGTCGGATACCTGATACCGGATAGGACCCGATACGAACTTGCCACCAGGAGGGGGGAAGGATCTGGCATCCGGAACCACTGCTGTCCGAAAATCGGGGGACAGCGACTGCGGCCGGGACAGCGATCATCGCCAGCGGCAGAAAACAGGGCCAGCACGACGCCAAGCCGCAAAGCGGCGACAGATGGATAGCCCGGGGCGTGAGCCCCGGATCTTGCTTACTTGGTGTCCTTGGTGACTTGGTGGTGAAACACACGAACGGGTAAACGGCCAAGGACGCGGGAGCATCAATTCCCGTCGAAGATTCCCCCGATGCCACCCATCTTCCCGAGGAGCGATCCCTCGCCCTTGTCTCCGCCTCCAGCCTGCGGTGCGGCCTGCCAAATCCGGCCGGCCAGTCGTGAGAACGGCAACGACTGCAACCACACTTTCCCCGGTCCCTCGAGCCGCGCGAAGAAAAAGCCCTCGCCGCCGAAGATGGCCGACTTGACGCCGCCGACAAACTCGATGTCGTAGGTGACGGGAGTTTCGAGAGCGACCAGACAACCGGTGTCGACCCGCAGCTTCTCGCCAACGCCGAGTTCGCGTTCGATGATGGTGCCGCCGGCGTGCACGAATGCGAGGCCGTCACCTTCGAGCTTCTGCATGATGAATCCTTCACCGCCGAAGAGAGCCGTTCCGATCCGCTTCTGGAAGGCGATGCTGATCGACACGCCCTTCGCCGCACAGAGGAATGCGTCCTTCTGGCAGATCAGAGCGCCTCCATGGAGGCCGAGATCTACAGGGATAATCTTGCCCGGGTAGGGCGAGGCAAAGGCGGCACGGCTCTTTCCGGAGCCCTTGTGCGTGAAGATGGTCATGAAAAGACTCTCGCCGGTGAGGAGCCGCTTGCCGGCGCCGACCAGCTTGTCCATCATTGTCGATTGCTGGGCGGAGCCGTCACCAAAAGACGTTTCCATCTCGATACCTTCACCCATGTACATCATGGATCCGGCCTCGGCAACCACGCTCTCTCCCGGGTCGAGCTCGACCTCGACGAACTGCATCTCTTCACCGTGGATGTCAAAATCGACTTGGTCGGCTGTCCCCCCGTGCCGTCGTGTCGGCGGTGGGGGAGGGGCGACGTGAGAGGAGAGATCGGCGACCGTATGGGCGGGCGCCCAATCGGTCACCCCTTCGCAGTAGACCTGGGTGTTGGGTCCATAGCTGCCCGCCTGGAGGGCGTCCACCAGCTCCGCCTCGCTCATCGGGCCTACGGTCTGACCATCTACTGCGACGTACCACATTGAGTTGCTCATGCTGCCTCCTCGATTCAAGAGTCAGAAGAGTATACGCAGGTGTCTCGGCAAGGATTCCTCTGATCTATCTAGCGAAGAATTGCGATAGCGACATTACAGGGAAGGTGAAAAGTCGAAATGTGCCTGGGCCAGAAATCACACCACCCGAGCGACGCACTCCGGACCATCGTTGGCGGGTTTGTTGACGTAGGTGCTCACGGGATAGGCCTCCATCCCTTCGGCGGGGTGGGGGACCAGAAACTCCTGCAGACGTTTCGGTGCCAACGGTTGGGGTCTCAGCCATTCAGCGAATCGTTTGGGGGGCAGGATCACTGGCATCCGATCGTGAAGGCCCGCGATGAGATCGTTTGGGGTCGTGGTGATGATGGTGCAGGTGTCCAGCGGCCCCTCCTCTCCCTTGATCCACCTCTCCCACAGACCGGCGAAAGCGAAAACTCTGCCGTCAGAGAAGTGAATGTAGTGGGGCTGCTTTCCATCGGCGGTACGGACCCATTCGTAGAAACCGTTGGCCGCAATCAAACAGCGTCTGCTCTTGACCGCGGATCGGAAGGACGGTTTCTCGGCCACCGTCTCGCCGCGGGCATTGATCATCCGAGCACCCATCTTCTCGTCCTTCGCCCACGACGGGACCAGGCCCCATCGGACCAGCGCGCACTCGCGGGGAGTTGCATTTCCGGTACGAATGATCGGGACAGTCTGGGTGGGAGCGATGTTGAAGCGGGGCTGGAGCTCCTGCGGCGGGTCGACATCGAAGACGTCGGCCAGCACAGAAGCATCAACAATGAGGGCGAATCTTCCGCACATGCCTGGAATTCTAAACGATTCAGGCCTGAGAAATTGCAGATGACACCGATCGAGAGAAGCGCAAACCCCACACCCGCGAATTCTTGCCCACAGATCACACAGATAGACCCAGATCCACCACCCAAATAAACCAAAAAGAACGCAGAGAACGCCAAGTAGCGGATGCTGAACCTGAAAAGTGGCCCCGCTGATTGGCGGCAGAACGACAGACGACCTGTTGATCACGCAATTCAGAATTAATGCATCTGGGTCCATCTGTGTGATCTGTGGGTAGGAAAACCTGGAGTATCATGACGCGGCTTTTTGGAGGTGCTCGTGAGAGTCAACAGGTTGTCCTTGCTTGTCGTCGCAGGTCTTCTGATCTCTATGCCGCAGGCTTCGAACGCGGAGGAGGGAAAACGGGCGTTCGAGATTGCGGATTACTTCCGCACCGCTGCTGTCGGCTCACCAATTGTGAGCACGGATGGGGAAAAGATCGCCTTCACCGTGTCCAGACACGAGCTCGAGACGGGCACCAGTTGGAGCGAGATCTGGATGATGCAGGCTGACGGTGACCGCCTGCGTCAGATGACCCACGGTCGGCACCACGATGGATCGCCGACATTCTCTCCCGATGGCAAAACTATCCTCTTTGTTTCCGACCGCGGGAAGGGATCGCAGCTCTATCTGCTACCGACTGGAGGCGGCGAGGCTAAAAAACTAACGAGCTTCCCGATGGGTCTTTCTGGCCCGGTGTGGTCTCCCGACGGCCAGTGGATCGCGGTCAAGACCGACGTCTATCCCGAGTGCGACGCTGACGTCGACTGCAACAAACGAATCTCAAAATCTGCCGAGGGCGGCCCCCTCAATGCGCGGATGACCGATGAGCTCCTGTACAGGCATTGGACCGCATGGCGGGATGGGCGATTCAGCCACGTTTTGTTGATCAATGCCGAGACCGGCGAAGTAGCGCGAGACCTGACCCCGGGACGCTGGGACAGCCCTACTTTCTCTGTTGGCGGGAGCGGCGGTTACGTGTTTTCTCCGGATAGCCGCGAGCTCTGCATCGTCTCGAATCATGACAAGGACCAGGCCCGATCCACCAACTCCGATCTGTGGTTGGTGTCGATCGAAGGTGGCGTTGGCGCAAACATCACGGCAACCAATCCGGGGTGGGATGGCAACCCGGTCTACTCTCCGGATGGAAGGTTCATCGCCTATCGCAGTCAGGCGACACCCGGTTACGAATCAGACCTCTTCAGGATCGGCATATTTGATCGTCGGTCGAATGATGTCCGCTATCTGACTGACGCCAGCAACTTCGACAACTGGATCAACGACCTGCGGTGGTCGCAGAAAAGTGATGCGCTGTACTTCTCCGGCGACCTGAATGGGGAGAACCCGATATTCCGAATCGGTCTGAATGGTGACGAGGTGTCCAAGATCATCGCTGACGGAGCTATCGCTGGTTGGGCCTTGGCGTCGGGTGGAAAAAACCTGATCTATACACGGTCGCGGGTAGGTGCTCCATCGGAAGTTTTCTCAGTGGAATTGGAGGGCGTCGAGACGAGTCGTTTGACCTCGTTCAATGACGCCCTTGTTGACGAAGTCGACATCCGCTCCGCGGAGACCATCTGGGTAGAGGGTGAAGAGGGCAAGAAGATCCAGGTGTTCCTGGTCAAACCCCATGACTTCGACCCGGAAAAGAAATACCCGCTGATTCTCAACGTCCACGGTGGACCGCAGTCTCCGTGGCGCGACCGATACCGGGGCGACTGGCAGGTTTACCCGGGCAAGGGCTACGTCGTCGCATTTCCGAATCCGACAGGTTCTGCCGGTTTTGGCCAGGACTTTGTGGACGCTATCGGCTGCGATTGGGGAGGAAGAGTCTACCGAGACCTGATGAAGGTCACTGATGCGCTCGAAGAGCTGCCCTTCGTTGACTCAGATAGGGTGGGGGCTATGGGCTGGTCCTACGGCGGCTACATGATGATGTGGTTTGCCGGCCACACGGATCGCTTCGAGGCTATCGCCTCGATGATGGGCGTCTACGATCTTCGCTCGATGTGGGGCGCGACCGAGGAGCTTTTTTTTGTCGAGAAGGATCTCTGCGGTATGCCGTGGACTTCGGAGCAATACGAGAGGTGGTCGCCGTCGGCGTATGCCGAGAATTTTGAGACTCCCACCCTGGTCATCACCGGGGAGAATGACTATAGGGTGCCCTACACTCAGAGTCTCCACTTCTTCACCGACCTTCAGGTTCAGGATGTGCCGTCCCGGCTCGTCGTCTTTCCCAAATCCGGTCACTGGCCAAGCTGGTATGAGATGGCCTTCTACTACCTGGTCCATCTCGACTGGTTCCACCAATACCTCGGTGGCGAACCGGCACCCTGGGATCCCGTCGCCTTCCTTCGAAACCAGGTATTCAGTAACGGTGGAATAAACGACGAAGAAAGTAATCAGTAACCAGTAACCAGTGACCAGATTGAGAATCCGACAACCCGGAGGAATGGGCGGGTACTGGATACTGATTACTGATTACTGGTTACTCCAGGGAGTGGTAGGCTTCAGCACACGCAGCGCGCTGAAGCAGAGAGCAAGGAGCAGACATGGCAGGCATATTCAAAGCGTATGACATCCGGGGGACCTATCCCGATCAGCTCGACGAGACGACCGCATTCCGGGTCGGCTATCACTTCCGGGATCTGTTCGACGAGGAAGACCTCGCCCGCGGGCCGGTGGTCGTGGTGTCCCGCGACATGCGTTCGCACTCGATCCCGATGGCCCGCGCCCTCAAAGACGGTCTGCGCGCGCGGGGAGTTGCGGTGATCGACATCGGAGTCGCCGACACACCCCAGAACTACTTCGGCATCGGGTATCTAGGGGCCTCGGGTGGTATCCAGGTGACCGCGAGCCACAATCCCGCCGTCTACAACGGCTTCAAAATGTCGCGGCGGGACGCGATCCCGGTTTCCTACGAAACCGGAATCGATAGGCTCGAGCACCTCGTCACGTCCTCGGATGTGTCAACCGATCTCCCTCCGAAGGCGGACGAGGAGGAACGGTCGGTCTTCGACGAATACACCGCCCATGTCCTCGCCGGGGTGACGGTCTCGGAGCCGCGGCTCAAGCTCGCAGCGGACGCGGCCAACGGCATGGCCACGATCTACCTGCCGATCCTCGAGCAGCTCAACGTGGATCTTGTGCCGCTGTATTTCGAGCTCGACGGCACCTTTCCGAACCACGAGGCGAACCCCCTCAAACACGAAAACCTGGTGGATACCGAAGAGGCGGTGAAGGAGCACGAATGCGACCTCGGCGTGGCATTCGACGGCGACGCTGATCGTGCGATCCTGATCGACGAAACGGGACGGTTCATCTCCGCTGACAAAATCACAGGTCTGCTGGCACCTCGTTTTCTCAAGGACGAGCCGGGGGCCGCCATTGTGTACGACCTGCGCTCGTCATGGGCCACGAAGGAAGCAATTGAGGAAGCGGGAGGGAAGCCGATCCGCGAACGGGTCGGGCATTCGTTCATGAAGGCCACGATGCGCGAGCACAATTCTCCCTTTGGCGGCGAGCTTGCCGGCCATTTCTACTTCCGACGCAACTACACCGCGGATTCGTCGATCATGATCCTGATCGAGGCCCTCAACCATTTGCGGGAAACCGGCAAACCGCTTTCTGAGTTGGTTGCGCCCCTCGAGCGTTACTCCGCCACCGGCGAAATCAACTTCCATGTCGACGACAAGGACGCGATGATCCGTCAGCTCGCCGAGGTGTTTTCCGATGGCGAGATCGATTACCTCGACGGGGTGACGGTCCAGTATGAAGACTGGTGGTTCAATGTCCGGCCGTCAAACACCGAGCCGCTGCTGCGATTGGTCTTGGAGGGGCGTACCCGCGAGCTGATGGACGAAAAGAAGGAACTCCTTCTGAGCTACCTCGGGACGCCGGAGTAGAGAAAACCCGTTTAGCCGAGCAGCGCCAGAAACACACCGGCCGCAACCGCGGAACCGATGACGCCGGCAACGTTGGGACCCATGGCGGCCATGAGCGGATTGACCTTGCCGTCGGTCTCCGTCGAGACGAATTCTTGAACCACGCGCGCCGCCATCGGCACCGCTGACACACCGGCGGCGCCGATGCAGGGGTTGATCTTTCGATTTGCCGGCAGCACGAGATTGAGGAGCTTGGCAAAGACGACGCCGCCAAAAGTGCTCATCGAAAACGCCACGGCACCGAGGACAAGGATGAAGATCGTCTGCCAGCGGATGAAGGCTGTGCCCTCCATCGTCGCGCCAACGACAATTCCGAGGAAGATGGTGACGATATTGACCAGTGAGCCGCCGGAGGTCTTTGCCAGCCGGTCGGTGACGGTCGACTCCCGGAGCAGGTTGCCGAACATGAGCATGCCGATGAGGGGCGCGCAGGGCGGGATCGCCAGTGAGGCGATAAGGGCGACTGAAATGGGAAAGAGGATGATGGCGGTCTTCGACACCGGCTTGGTCTGCGGCATGTCGATCGCCCGCTCGCCCTTGGTTGTCAGCATGCGCATGATGGGTGGTTGGATGATCGGCACCAGGGACATGTAGCTGTATGCGGCGACCGCAATGGCGCCGAGCAAATGGGGGGCCATCTGGGCGGCGAGGAAGATCGACGTCGGCCCATCCGCGCCGCCGATGATGCCGATGGAGGCCGCTTCCTGGGCGCTGAAACCAAAGACGTAGAACGCTCCGAGCGCTGCCACGGCAATCCCGAGCTGAGCGGCGGCGCCGAGCAGGAAAGTCAACGGTCGCCCGAGCAAGGGACGAAAATCAGTGAGGGCGCCGACACCGAGAAAGATAATCGGTGGCAGGAGCTCGGTCTTGATGCCAGCGTTGTAGATCAGCTGCAGCAGTGGATGGCCGCCATCCGTGGCCGCAACCCAACCTGCGGATGCGCTCATCATTGCATGGGGAATATTGGCCAGGATCGCTCCGAAACCGATCGGAATCAGGAGCAGCGGTTCATAGCCCTTGTGGATTGCGAGATAGATCAAAACGCCACCGACCACAAACATCACCAGGTTCTGCCAGCTGAGACCGGCAAAGCCCGATTGGGCGACGAGTATGGTCAGCGCTTCCATATCCGCCTCAACCCTCGATTGTCAGAATCGGCTTGCCAGCCTCGATGTCCGCACCGATGTCGGCCTCAATCGTCAGCACCTTACCAGCGCAGGGTGCCTTGACGTCGTGTTTAGCCTTCATGGCCTCGACGGCGGCGACGACCTGGCCCTGTTGAACGGCGTCGCCGATCTTGACATTGATCTCAACGAGCTCGGTCTTGCCCTGGAAGGGTGAAAACACGGGCGTGCCGCTGCTCGGTTGCGCGGCTGACGCGGTGGCTGTCCCAGGATTGACCGTGCTACCTGCGGGCGGTTCGATCGTCACTGTAAAGCTCCGGCTGGCGCCGTTTTCGACCACCGTGCAGGTGGTGGTGATGGGGCCAGTCAATGCGGGGCCTACCGTGGCGGCAGAAGCAGCCGGCGCTGGAGCGGCGGCCTCCTCCTTCTTTTTCAGCGGCAGCACGATCTTGCCCTTGCCACTGAGCAATTTGATTCCCTCGTTGAGGTCCATGTTCTTGCCCGGGATGATCGCCGATGCCACCAGAAAGATGCTTTCTTCGTTGACCGGAAGACCTCGTTCTTCGAGGGCGGTCTTCGCCGGTGCGAGGCTGTCGGGCGCGGCTTCGAGCGGGTCGCCGGTGAAAGGAGGTTTCTCGAGCTGTTCGGCCGCGATCTTGACCACCTCGGGATCGGGGGGGAGCGGTGGCCGACCGAAGTAGCCGAGGACCGACTTACCGTACCCGTCGTTCATCTTCTCCCATCGTCCGAGGAGGACGTTGTTGAAGGCCTGCAGCCAGTACTGCTGACTTCCCGGAGTGACGCTGGTCCACGCACCACCAGCCTTCACCACGACCGGAAACTCGGCGAGAACTTCGGAGTATCTATCGAGGATGCCGGCCTCTTTCATCATATGAACGTTGGGCCCGATGGCGCCGCCGGGCATCGGGAAACCGACCACTCGTGCGTCGGCTGTGGTGGTCACCGGGTTGAAGTCATACTCGGCCATGCCGTCGTTGAGCATGTTCTCGATCTCGTCCATCTTGGTGTGGTCGATGTCGAGCGAATAGCCCGTTCCCTTGAGGGCGTGCCACATCGAGCGCACGTCGGGCTGGACGGTGCCGGAGGCCATAGGTCGAACTGAGAGATCGATGCCGTCGACCCCGCCTTCGATGCCGGCCATGTAGCAGGACACCGCCATCGACGCGGTGTCGTGGGTGTGCTGCCAAAGGATGACCTCAGGCGGCAATATCTCTTTGAGTCCCTTAGCGGTCTCGTAGCAGGTTGTAGGGTCGGTGGTTCCCGAGGCGTCCTTCATGCATACCGAGTCAAAGTGCACGCCGAGGTCGAGCAGGCGCTGGATGATGCCGATGTAGAACTCTGCCGTGTGGACTGTCTCATCCTTGAACGGCAGCCCCATGAGTGCGACGCAGACCTGATGGTGCATACCGGCATCGACGATCGGCCTGCCAGTCTTTGCCAGATTGTCGACATCATTCATGAAGTCGAAGTTGCGGTCCCAGGTGGTGCCGTGCTTTGCCATGAGCTTGGCCTGGAGTTCGAGGGCATCGAGCCGCTGAGTGGTCAGGGTGACGCCTGATACCGAGCGGGTGAGAATCTGCAGATCGACATCCGGGCCGACCGCATCGCGCATTTTGTCCATGCAGACGAAGGGATCTTCACCGACGTAGAAGAACGGCGCCTGATAGCGCGCGCCGCCGCCGAACTCAAAGTGGCGGATTCCGGCCTCCTTGGCCGCGTACTCCATCGCGGGCAGGATATCTGCGAGCCGGACCTTGCCCCCGAACGAACTCTGCAGCCCGTCGCGGAAGGGGGTGAACATAACTCGAATCTGCTTCGGGTTCTCGGTGAAGATCATGAATCCTCCTCGATGCGGGTCACACGCGCGTCTGGAAAAACCGACAAGATAGTGGTGGAGATTGCAGCTGCGAGCACCGGGTCTATGGTGTGCTGGCGCTCCGGGAAAACGGTGGTGATCAGCTCGATGGTCAGCGCGAGGACGCCGAGGAGGGTGAAGACGGCGACCAGAGCGATCAGGCAGGCGGAAAACAGGCTTGCGGCTTCCAAACTTAAGTCCTCTTTATCGGCCTTTAGGCTCTGAATGCACAACGAATCGCATCGAAACTGAACGACACCTCCATTGTTGGCGACCAGAATACGCCGAATTTTCGGAACGTCCAGTGGCAATTTGTGAATTTCTTCACTTCTCCAGTTCTGATCGGCGGGAGCCAGAGATTGGTGGGGTTGAGGTCTTCAGTTAAGCTGGAGCCATGGGTGATGCCTCCCGTCCGCGTCTCGGAGCCCGTTCCCTGATGGTCGGAGCAGCTGCCGTCGTGGTGCTTGCCGGGCTCAAGGCAGCGCAGACATTGATTATTCCGTTCCTGCTGGCGCTGTTTCTGGCGATCATCTGTTTCCCTGCGGTTGCATGGCTGACCTCCAGAAAGGTCCCGGTCGGCCTCGCCGTAGTGGTGGTCGTAGTCGTCCTTCTCGGTGCGTTTTCAGGCTTCGGCGCCATCGTCGGTGGGTCGGTGAATGAATTCACGGCCTTCGCGACCGAGAACCAGGCTCGCTTCGACGGGCTCGTCAATTCCGCCTCGACTTGGCTCGAAGCACGTGATATCGATCCGGAGAGCCTCGACATTCTCAACATGCTCCAACCAGGCAGGCTGATCAATCTGCTCGGCGGCGTGCTGAAAAATCTTGCCGCCGTGCTCTCGAATTTCTTCCTCATCTTGTTGACGATGATCTTCATGCTCTTCGAAGCCGCAAGCATTCCGCTCAAGGTTCGCGCTGCCGTCGGAAAGAGCCGTTTCGATATCGAAAATATTCGACACGCGGTCATCCAGGTGCAGCACTATCTGGGCCTCAAAACGGTCACCAGCCTCACCACCGGGATTTTGGTTGGTCTCTGGACGGCCATCCTCGGCCTTGATTTCGCGGTGGTATGGGGGCTGTTGGCCTTCCTGCTCAACTACATCCCGAGTATCGGCTCCATTGTTGCCGCCGTTCCCGCAGTGTTGCTCGGGCTCGTTCAGGGAGGCATCGGCTACGCGATCCTGATCGCCGTCGGCTACGTGGTCACCAACGTTGGAATCGGCAATTTTGTAGAACCCTGGTTGATGGGTCGCACCCTCGGGCTGTCGACGCTGGTCGTCTTCCTCTCCCTGGTCTTCTGGGGCTGGATGTGGGGTAGCGTCGGCATGCTGTTGTCGGTGCCTCTGACAATGATCATCAAGATCCTGCTAGAGAACACCGACGATCTGCAATGGATCTCGGTCATGCTGGACAACCGTCGAGGGGCCGAAAAACGACTCGAAGCCGCTGAAGCGACGGACTAACCCGTGAAAGTCTCCTGGGCGGCGGCCTCGGCTACGCCGGTCTCGACAGCTGCCCCTTCGCTCGCGAGAATCGTTTCGAACGCACCAACACAGAGCAGCACGTTTTTGAGGTTGCAGCTGTGGCCCATCAGGCCGATTCGCCACACCTTGCCCGCCAGCGCCCCAAGCCCCGCACCAACCTCGAGCTGGTAATCCTCGAGCAGCCGCCCGCGGACCCTGGCCTCGTCAACTCCTTCCGGAACTTGCACCACGTTGAGCTGCGGCAGACGTTCGGCTTCCGGAACGGCGAGCCCGAGCCCCATGGCTTCAAAACCTGAGCGGAGTGCGAGGTGATGCTTTTGGTGCCGTGCCCACGCGTTCTCGAGCCCTTCCTCTTCGAGGATCACGAGGGCCTCATGGAGGCCGTAGAGGGCGTTGATGGGCGCGGTGTGGTGGTAAGAGCGTTTCTGACTGGTGCCCCAGTAGCCCATTACGAGGTTGGTGTCCATGAACCAGCTCTGGACCGGGGTCTTTCGCTCCTTGATAACGTCGACGGCGCGTGGACTGAAACTTACGGGTGACAGCCCCGGGGTGCAGGAGAGACATTTCTGAGAACCGGAGTAGATGGCGTCGAAACTCCACTCGTCCACCTTCACCGGGATGCCGCCCAGCGAAGTCACGGCATCAACGATCACCAGGCAGTCGTGGGCATGGGCAAGGGCGACAAGGGCCTCAGCATCGGATCGCGCGCCGGTCGAGGTCTCGGCGTGGACGAAGGCGAGAATCTTCGCCTCCGGGTGGGCCTTGAGTGTCTCTTCGACCTTTGCCGGGTCGACCGCACGGCCCCATTCGTCTTCCACAACCACCGCGGTGCCCCCGCAGCGCAGGACGTTTTCCTTCATTCGACCGCCGAAGACGCCGTTCATGCAAACGATGACCGTATCACCGGGTTCAATCAGGTTGACGAAGCAAGCCTCCATGCCAACCGACCCGGGCCCGGATATCGGCATCGTGAGGGCATTCGAGGTCTGGAACGCGAATTGAAGAAGCCCCTTGAGCTCGTCCATGAATCCGACAAAGACAGGATCGAGGTGTCCGAGTGTCGGGCGTGCCATCGCCTCGAGCACCCGCGGGGATACGTCAGAGGGTCCGGGACCCATGAGGGTGCGTTGTGGTGGGTGGAAAGACCGTGTCATGTTGATTCCTTTCTCGGGAGCGGATCTTAACACCTGAGAAAGTAATCAGTAACCAGCAATCAGGGATCAGATTGAGCATTCAATTTTTTTGGGGAAAAGGGTGGGTTCTGGCCACTGGGCGGGTAGGTGGAGACTGAGCGGTCGGCGGCGCATCGTCTCATTTGACAGCGGGCATACAATGGTTGCGCAAGGGGGGCCTGACGATGAAATCCGTGCGTCTATTGAGCATCTCATTCCTGATCTGTGCGACTCTTTCCACCTTCGCAATTGCCCAATTCAGCCCTGAAATCCGGAGCCCCGAAAGCGTGTTCGGCTTTGTTCCGGGCAGCGACCGGCAGCTCATGGATTACGGCGAGTTGGTGGACTATTTACTCGAACTGGACGCGGCCTCCGACCGCATCGAGATGCGCGAGGTGGGCACCTCGCCCCTCGGTCGAACGATGTATGTCACGTTCATCTCGGCTCCTGAAAACCTGAGGCGCCTGGACGAACTTCAGGAGATCAACAAGCGACTCGCCCTCGATCCGGCGATTTCTGAAGAGGAGCGTGCCGAATTCATTCGTGACGGGCGAGTGTTCGTGTTGGAAACGCTTTCCATGCACTCCGGCGAGGTCGCTCCGAGCCAGAGCCTGCCGATCTTTGCTCACCGTATGGCGACGACCGAAGACCCGGAAATCCTCGCACAGCTCGACAACGTCGTGTTGATGATGGTGCCGTGCCACAACCCGGATGGTATGGATATGGTGGTCGAGCATTATCGCGAATATGTGGGTACCAAGTATGAGGGCTCGAGACTGCCGCAGGTTTACCACAAGTACGTCGGCCACGACAACAACCGCGATTTCATCACGCTGACCCAGGAAGACACCAGGGTTATCGCCGGCCTCTACAGCACCGAGTGGCATCCCCAGGTCATGGTGGAGAAACACCAGATGGGTTCTACAGGCCCGCGTTACTACGTTCCCCCCAACCACGATCCGATCGCCCAAAACGTCGATGAGGGCCTCTGGACCTGGTCGGCCGTCTTCGGATCGAATCTGTCGCGCGACATGGCCGCCGACGGGCTCCAGGGTGTTGCCAGCCATTGGCTCTTCGACGACTACTGGCCCGGCTCGACCGAGACCTCGATCTACAAGGGCGTGATCAGCTTTCTGACCGAGGCCGCCAGCTGTCGCACCGCGACCCCGGTGTTTGTGGAACCGACCGAGCTATCGGTGCGCGGCAAGGGTCTGGCCGAGTACAAGAAGGGCGTCAATTTACCCGATCCATGGCCGGGCGGAAAATGGAGCCTCGGAGACATCGTCACCTTCGAGCTGTCGTCGATGCAGTCGATCCTCGCCACCGCATCGCGACACCGAAGTGAGATCCTCGAGTTTCGTAACGACCTCTGCCGGAAAGAGGTGGAGAAGGGTCGCTCGGAAGCCCCTTACTACTTTGTGTTACCGCAGGCGCAGCCCGACCCGGGCGAAATGTCGGCGCTCGTGCGCCTTCTCGAGCGGCACGGGGTCGAGGTTGACCGTCTGTCGGATGCGGCAGTCGTGGGCGACCATCATTTCGCCTCAGGCGATATCGTCGTGCGGCTGAGCCAGCCCTACCGTACCTTCGTCAAGGAGGTCATGGAGAGCCAGCGCTATCCGGAACGCCACTACACACCCGGCGGCGAGTTGATCAGACCCTACGACATCACGAGCTGGTCTCTTCCCCTTCACATGGGTGTGCGCTCGATCCAGGTTGACACACGTTCAGAGGAGCTCGAGGCCCTGCTCGAACCCATCACCGGGGACGAGCTCTCCAGTGAGACTGCACTGCCCGACAAGGTGTGGGCGATTGCCTATCCATCAACCAGCAACCAGTCGTACAAGGCGGTGTTTGCGGCCCTCGAGGCCGGCCTGAAGGTCAGTCGCTTCAGCCATTCGTTTGGCCCGCTGCCATCGGGTAGCTTTTTGATCCTGGCCGGTTCGGCTTCGGACAAAAAACTCCGCGGCGTTGTTGATCAGGCGTCCATCACACCGGAATTTTTCGAGTCGGAGATCACGGTCGCCACCGTGCCGGTTCGTTCGCCGCGAATCGGCCTCGTCGAAACCTATTTCCACGACATGGACGCGGGTTGGACCCGCTACCTCTTCGATACCTATGGGATCGAGTACCGCGTTCTCCATCCAGAGGATTTTGACAGCGTGGATCTCCAGAAGGACTTCGATGTCGTCGTCTTTCCGGACGCGAGCAAGGACGTGCTGACCAAGGGCAAGTACAAGAGATTCGATCGATATGTGAGCAATGACTATCCGCCGAAGTTCCGCAAACCCATCTCGAAGGAAGGGCGCGCCAAGCTGACGGAATTCATCACCGGTGGCGGCATCGCAGTTTCCTGGGGTCAATCGACCGGTCTATTCACCGAGGGCCTGCCGCTGCCGAAGAATGGCGAGGAGGGCGAAACCCTAGAACTCCCGGTGCGCGACGTGAGCGACAGGCTCAAGGGCGTTTCAGTTCCTGGAGCTTTCCTGGCAGTTGATCTTCTCAAGGACCACCCCCTGACCTGGGGAATGCCGGAGAAGGCAGGAGCCTTTTCGCGCGGCACTCCGGTCTTTGCGACCTCGATTCCGGTGCTCGACACCGACCGCCGGGTGATTGGAATCTACCCCGAGCGCGATCTGCTTTTGAGCGGCTTCATCGAAGGCGAAAAACAGCTCCAGAACCGTCCGTCGATGGTTTGGTTACGGGCGGGTAAGGGCCAAATGGTGCTTTTCGGTTTCCGGCCGCAATTTCGCGGAGCGACGCCGGCGACATTCAAGCTGGTCTTCAATTCGCTATTGCTTCCTCCGGTGAAGTAGACAAGACAGTCGAGAGAGGGTGATTTGCGCGGTCAGCCCATTGGTACGGTGCGAGGTGCGCGTCGAATCACGTATGCGGGGACGGTGTTCCTGCTGATCGCCCTCCTCAGCGCGACCAGTGGGGCTGTCGCGCAAGAAGCGGTCGATTCCAAGAAACCACACAACGTCCCCAGGGCGACATCCGAGGTCACCATCGACGGCGTGATCGAAGAACAGGCCTGGCTCGACGCGCTAACCCTCGAGCTGAAATACGAGGTACGGCCTGGCGAGAACATTGAGCCCCCGGTGCGGACCGTTGTTTTCATTACCTATGACGAGGGAAATGTCCTGGTGGCGTTTCGCGCCTACGACCACGAACCCGAAAAGGTCGCGCCCGATTCCGCGATCGAGACCACATCCGGGGAGACGACTGGGTCGGGATCATGCTCGACACCTTTAACGACGAGCGCCGGGCCTACGAATTCTGGGTCAATCCACTTGGCGTGCAGACCGAGGGCATCTTCAACCAAACGGGGGGTGGGGAAGGCGGAGGCAGAAATTTCGACGAGTCGTGGGACGCGATCTGGCACTCCTTCGGCCGCCTTACCGATTTTGGGTACGAGGTGGAAATGGCGATTCCGTTCAACCAGATCCGGTTCCAGGGCACCGATGGTCCGCAGATCTGGGGAATTGACGCGATCCGCAGCTGGCCGCGATCCGATCGGCATCACATCGGGCTCTTCCCGCGCGATCGCGGTGCCAACAGCTATCTCGCCCAGGAAGACAAGCTCATCGGTTTCGAAGGCGCTTCTTCGGGACGCAATCTCGAGGTCGTTCCGACGCTGACCGGCTTTGCGCTCGAAGAACGGCCGGACTTTCCATCCTCGACCGAGATCGAGGAAGAAAAGGACATCGAGGTCGGTGCTACGGTGACCTGGGGTATGACGCCGAACATCACACTTACCGGCGCACTCAACCCCGACTTTTCGCAGATCGAGGCCGATGCGGTACAGCTCGCAATCAACCAGACCTTCGAGCTTTTCTTTGAGGAGAGGCGACCCTTCTTCCTCGAGAGCGCAGACTACTTCGAGACTGGGGTCAATCTCCTCTACACGAGGATGATCGCCGACCCGCTGGCGGCAGCGAAGATCACCGGCAAAATGGGGCGCCATACGATCGGAGTAATCTCCGCCTACGACGAGGTTACGAACCTGATCGTGCCTGGAGCGGAGGGCTCCGACTCCGGTACCTTCGAGACTCCCAACACGGCCTTCGTCGGCAGATACCGCTACGACCTCGGCACCGACTCGACGGTCGGGGCGTTCGTATCCGACCGCCGCGGTTCAGACGGCTATTTCAATCGTGTATTCAGCGGCGATGCACTGCTCCGACCAACCGAGGCCGACTCGATATCGATCAACGCCGCGTGGTCGAGTACCTCGTACTCGGAGGAGATGCAGTCGGAGCTGGGCCTCAGCCCAGAAGAGATTTCCGGCCACGGGTTCGAGATCGAGTACGTTCACACCACGCGGGACTGGTTCGGGTTTGTGGAATATACGGATCTGGGGGACGATTTTCGGGCGGACCTCGGTTTCATCCCCCGTGTTGGCTTCCGTGAGGCCGCGGCGGGAGCCGGATACCTCTGGTGGGGAGAAGAAGACAACTGGTACAACAGGCTCGAGGTTGGTGGCTTCCTGGGGCGATCCACCAACCAACAGGGCGATCTGCTCAACCAGAGATCACAAATCTGGTTTCAGGGTGAAGGACCGCTCCAGTCGAACTTCCATCTCGAGATCGGCAACCGGACGGAAGTCTATGAAGGGGTCCGCTTCGACAACCTCATCACCCCGTTCTTTTTCTTCCGGTTCCGACCATCGGCCTCCTTCGCCATTCGAGGGAACGGCCGGATCGGTGACGCCATCGATTACGACCATATCCGTCCGGCCGATCAGGTCCGCCTCAGGGGTTCGCTCGACTTTTCCTTCGGCCGCCATCTCCGGTGGGAGCTTTCGCACTACTATTCGACCCTTGATGTCGAAGGCGGCCGGCTTTTCACGGCACACGTTCCGGAGTCCGCACTGATCTGGCAGTTCAACACCCGAACATATGTCCGCGCCATCATCCAGTACACCGAAGTTCGCCGAGATCAAGATCTCTACGAAGATGTTGTCGATGAACTGGAACGAGACTTCTTTGTCCAACTTCTCTTTTCGTACAAGGTCAACCCGAGAACAGTGTTCTTTGCCGGATACAGCGAGGGCGGAGCGCAGACTCAGGACTTCGACGAAATGATGACCACCGATCGTGCCATCTTCCTCAAGATCGGCTACTCCTGGCTCTGGTAACCGCCCGCCCAGCCATCCGGATACAAGTTTCAAGGTGCAAGATAGACCCACCCAACCGCCCACCCGGATACAGGGTGAATTGGGGCGGGGGGCCGGACCTGCATCCAGGATCACTGCTGTCCAAAACAAATCCACAGGTGACGTTGCGCATCTGATAACATAAGGGTTACGGGTCGGTTTTCGGCCTTTCCAAGGCGAGGTTCCCTTCAACCAACTGATGCTGTCCAAGGCGCGGGCGACCGCGACAGTTAACAGCGGCAGTATTCAGCGGCAGCGACAGAAAGCAGCGTCAGGAAACAGCGCCAGCCATCAGCGACCGCGTCGGGGGCAGCACAACGCCGAGCCGCGGAGCGGCGACAGATGGATAGCCCGGGGTGTCAACCCCGGATCTGGCGTCAGATTTCCCGTGACGCCGGCATGATCACCTCCGGGTCGTTCAACGGGCGAGATAGCTGCCGAGTCGGCCGGTGTCAAGGGCGGGCCGGCCCGGGGCCGGTTGCTTTGCAACCCTTGACACCGGCCGACTCGCCAGCTTTGGGGAAGGCATGAACGACCCGGAGGTGACCATGTCCAACGCCGCCACGAACACAAACCTCATTGCCCATACGAAAGCCCTCGAAGCAGCAGGAATCGCGATCAAGCTGGTGATGAGGGTTCCCGCTCCTCTGAAGCCGATTGCCGATCAGGTGATCCGGTCGGCTAGCTCGGTTCCAGCTAACCTCGCAGAAGGGCACGGCCGGGTCGGAAGGGACCGGTCGAACCACTGGAGAATCGCCTACGCCTCGGCCAAAGAGGTCGACAGCCACTTGAAGCTCCTCGCGCACGCCGGGGCGATCAGTCAGACAGCCGCCCGTGACGTCATGAAGGCCTTCGATCAGGTCCGTGCCATGACCTGGCGATTGCTCAACCCAAGGTCATGATTTCAGTTATTTATCCCAGTCGGATTGCTCCCTCCCCGATGCTGTCGCTGGTGGCTGCCACTGCACCTGCCGCTGCAATGCCTCCACCAGTCAAATCTGAGCCGGCTTCCCGAGACGCTGTCTTGGACAAGAGTGATCCTGCATCTTGCATCCTGCATCCTGTATCCCAATACAGAATGGCCGAGGGAGGATTACTTCCCTCCAAGCGATCAAGGTCGCTCTGGTGTGCGGATCTGGAGGCACACGAAGAGGCCGACGAAGGCGATCGCAC
>CAVZOK010000025.1:0-23953 GCA_963776765.1 Candidatus Sulfomarinibacteraceae bacterium | reverse complement strand
GTTCCAAGTGTCGACCGTCTCGATGGCGTTTTCGTTGCGCGCCCAGGCGCGGCGGGCGACTCCACCCATGGCGTCCCACTCGAGGGCGGTGTCGAGGATGCGCTCAACCCTTGCTGAGCCGTCGAGCACCAAACCGAAGCCGCCGTTGATGGCTTTGCCGGTCCCAACGCCTCCGCCATTCGACAGCACGGCCATCGTCATTCCGCGAGCGGCGTTGCCGGCCCAGCACTGGTGCGACATATCGGCGACTGTATTTGATCCGTCGTAGATGTTGGCGGTCTCACGGTAGGGTGAATCGGTGCCGCCGGTGTCGTGATGGTCACGACCCATCATCACCGGTCCAATCTCTCCGTCCCGAACCATGCGGTTGAACTCGCGAGCGATCGCGGTGCGTCCCTCGGCGTCGGCGTAGAGGATCCGCGCCTGGGTGCCGACTACCAGGGCGTTCGTTTCGGCATCGTGTATCCACTGCCAGTTGTCACGGTCCTGGCCGCGACGAGAGGGGTCGATACTGGCCATCGCCGCGGCATCGGTCTTGTGAAGGTCTTCGGCGTTCCCGGACAGGCAGACCCAACGAAAGGGGCCGTAACCATAGTCGAAACACATCGGTCCCATGATGTCCTCAACGTAGGAGGGCCAAATGAATCCTTGGGAGGTATCGGCGCCGTTCTTCGCGATTTCCGGCGCACCAGCGTCGAAAACCGCCTTCATGAAAGCGTTGCCGTAGTCCCAGAAATGGGCCCCCTTGGCTGTCAAATGCTGAAGGACCTGGAAGTGGCGAATCAAACTCTCGTCTACCAACTCTGCAAACGCGTCGCGGTCGGAAGCCAGCAGCTCGCGACCCTCGTCGAACGTGACACCCGCAGGGGTATAGCCGCCGTCGTATGGAACGTGGCATGAGGTCTGGTCCGAGTAGAGATCAACTGCGATGTCGTTGGCGTCGAGATATTCGAGGAGATCCACCACGTTGCCCTGGTACGCGATCGACAGAGGTTTGCCTTTTTCGGCTGCTTCGAGCATCCACTTCACAGCAGTTTCGAGGTCATCCGAGACCTTCGATACCCAGCCCTGCGAGTGTCGAGTCTCGACCCGCGACGGATCGACCTCGGCGACAATCCCGGCGCCACCGGAAATCTCGAGCGCCTTGGGCTGCGCGCCCGACATCCCACCGAGGCCCGAGGTCACAAAGGTTTTGCCCGCGAGATTGCCGTCCTCGGGGACCCCAAGGTAGAGCCGTCCCGCATTCAGAAGCGTGATATAGGTGCCGTGGACAATGCCCTGCGGGCCGATGTACATCCAGCCGCCGGCGGTCATCTGACCATAGTTGACGCAGCCCAGCGCGGCCAGGCGATGGAAATCTTCAGGCGTGTCGAACATTCCGATCATGAGGCCGTTGGTGATGATTGCGCGCGGCGCCTCCGGGCGCGAAGGGAAGAGACCGAGCGGGTGGCCGGAGCTGACGACCAGGGTCTGGGTGTTTTCCATTATCTCCAGGTAGCGTTTGATCAGGAGGTATTGCATCCAGTTCTGGCAGACCTGGCCCGACTCGCCGTATGTGACCAGCTCGTAAGGGTAGAGGGCAACATCGAAGTCGAGATTGTTGTCGATCATCACCTGCATCGCCTTCGCCTCGGTGACGCGGCCGATGTAGCTGTTGATCGGCTTTCCCGTGATCTCTCCGGCAGGTCGGTAGCGATAGCCGTATATCCGGCCTCTGGTTTTGAGCTCTTCGAGAAACTCGGGAGCGACGATTTCGTGGTGTTCGGCGGGCACGTAACGCAGAGCATTTGCCAACGCGACCTTTGTGTCGTGAGCGTTCAGCGTGTCGCCGCGGTCGGGTGCGCGCCGAATCCCGGCTTTGAACTCCTTCGGCTCGGGAAGTTCGGTCAACTCAACAGTCAAAACGGGTGCGGTCATCGCTACCTCCAGTGGGGGATTGTATATCTCTCTGACCGTGATCCCATTCGCTAGCTGAGTAATCAGTAGTCAGTAACCAGTGACCAGTAACCAGTCATCAGTCCCAGATTCGGCAGTTCGTGGAAAACTGACAACCGGCCACTGGCCACTGGTCCTGACGAAAAACTGGCATGCGTTCGCGAGCCGCGGAGCGGCGACAGATACATAGCCTGGGGCGTGAGCCCCAGGATACGGAGGAGAAAAAGAGAGGAAGCCGCGGAGCGGCGACAGATATATCGCGGTGATGCCTGCTGCCCACGCCACGAACAGGATCTGTCGCCCCCTCCGGGGGCTTTCGTTCATTTTTCCTGTTTGCCCTGGGGCTCACGCCCCAGGCTAACCATCTGTCGCGCCTCCGGCGCTTCTTCATCTCGTTCATTCGATGAGGCGGAGGTCAATTCTCAGATGTCGACCATCACCGGTCACTGGTTACTGGTCACTGGTCACTGATTGGGCAGGTGGCTGGGAGAGCCTGGTTCTCAATATTTGTCTCGATTCTGACATGACCGTGACTTCTGTTAGACCCCCAGGGAGAGAGCTAAAGTACTCGTGGAGAATCACTAATAGAATTTTTGAATACTGTTCGCAATTATTTTCACAATCGGATAAGATTCTCGTTCTGGGGGGTGCGCAAGCCGATGATGGCTCTCGATACGGTGGATATAAAGCGGCAGGTACGCGTCATGATGATTGACGGCGGCCACCGTGTTCGCGCCCACCTCAATACCCTCGGCATTCATATCGGCGATTGGCTGACAGTGGTCGAGCGGGCTCCCTTTCGGGGGCCGGTTCTGGTTGAGATCAACGGCACCCGCCTCGCTCTCGGGCGTGGCATTGCCGCGAAGATCCAGGTCGAGATGGACGGCGCACTGGAACCGCTGGTGCGACGGCAGCCGGAAGCTGAGACCGAGCAGCGATGAGGTTTGTCCTCGCCGGACAGCCGAACTCCGGAAAGAGCACGATCTTCAACTCGGTTGCCGGCTACCGCGCGGCGACCGCCAACTTTCCCGGATCCTCGATTTCCTTCACCTTCAGCAAGGCGCTGATTCTCGGCCACGAAGTGGAGGTGGTGGACCTCCCGGGGACCTACTCTCTGACTTCCTCCACGAAAGACTCCGGCAAGGCCGAGGGCTATCTCCTCGAAGAATCCTACGATCTCATCATCAACGTCGTTGATGCCAGTCGCCTGGGCAGGTCGCTCGAGCTGACCATGCAGCTACTCGAGCTCGAACGGCCGATGATCGTTGCTCTCAATATGATGGATGAGGCGAAGCGTGGCGGCATGGAGGTCGATCACGAGGAGCTATCGCGGCAGATTGGGGTACCGGTGGTGCCGACAGTCGGCCGACGGGGCCTCGGGTTGAAGGAGCTCTTTCGGCGAGCGCTGCAACATGCCCACAAGGGCGAGGACAGCTTCGCCCTCACCCTCGACCGCGAAGTCGAGGAGGCGCTTGAAGAGGTGACCGACGTACTCGAGGTGGCTGGCATCGGCAACAGCGTGCCGAGGCGGTTTGTCGCGGAAAAGTTACTCGAGAGAGATCCTCATTTTGAGCGCGAGATTTACGCGCACCATCCTGAACTCAAGAAACAGGTTCGGCGAGTTGCGGCAGTGTTGCAGAAAGCCCACGGCTGGAGTGCTGATCAGGTGATTTCGGGGAGCCGCCACGCCGTCGCCCACTGTATCGAGGAGGAGGCCGTGGTCCTTGAACGCCCACAGATCGGTTGGCGGGAGTGGGCGGATCGGATCTTTCTGCACCCGTGGACGGGTGGGCCGGTGATGGTCGCGATCCTTGGTCTCCTGTTCTGGGTCGTGTTCCGGGTCGGTCAGCGGCTCGAGATGCCGCTGATCGAGCTGACGGATCGGCTCGGAGCTGCCCTGGCTGAAAAGCTTCCGCCGGAGACCCTTCTCGGAACTCTGGCCGGTGGTGCTTTGACCGGTATCGCGGGTGGCGTGGCCATCGTTCTGCCGTATTTACTGCCCTTCCTGATCGGACTGGCGATCCTCGAGGACAGCGGCTATTTGCCGCGCATGGCGTACATCCTCGATAACTTCATGCACCGCATCGGGCTGCACGGTAAATCGGTATTGCCGCTGATCCTCGGCTACGGGTGCTCGGTACCGGCGATCATGTCGGCGCGAATTCTTCCATCGCTCCGTGACCGCCGGATCACCGCCGTCCTCGCTTCGTTCATCCCGTGCTCGGCGCGTACGATCGTCATCTTCGGTCTGGTGGCGGCCTATATGGGACCATGGTGGGCGCTCGGGATCTATCTCCTCAACCTGTTGATCGTCATCCTGCTGGGTAACGTACTCGCACGAACCATGAAGGGCGCGTCGCCGGGGCTGATTCTCGAGATTCCGGAGCTGCAGCTGCCTCAGCTGAAGACTCTTGCGGCCAAGACCTGGCTGACACTCAAAGAGTTCATCACCATCGCCTGGCCCCTGCTCGTGGCGTCATCGGTGGTGCTCGGTCTGCTCGAATGGGCGAATGCCGCTGCGACCATCAACGCACTGCTGGCGCCGTTGACGGTCTTTTGCCTCGGGCTGCCGGTGGCTGTCGGGATGACGTTGGTCTTCGGGATCCTGCGCAAGGAGCTGACCCTGGTAATGCTGGTTCAGGCCCTCGGCACCACACATCTCTCGGCGGTGATGACCGAAGGACAGATGTTGACCTTTACCCTCTTCGTGGTCTTCTACGTACCGTGCGTAGCCACCGTGGCTGTGATGGCGAAGGAGCTCGGCTGGCGGGACACCGCCGTGATTTCCGCATTCTCGGTGGTTTTGGCGCTCGTCGTCGGGGTCGCCGGTCGCTTCGGCTACGCTCTTCTCGGATGACCCCTATTCGGGTCGTTCGCGCCGGCGCCGCTCTTCCTCTATCTGACGCTCGGCTTCGGCCTCCTCGGCAAGCCTTCGGGCTCTCTCAGCGAGCACCCGTGACTCTTCCCTGGCTTCGCGGGCGGTTTTGAATGCCAGCTCACGAGATTCGGCGTGGAGCTCTGCGACTCGACGCATCATCTCCTCGCGTTCCGCTTCGGAGAGGCGCATGTGTTGTCTGGCCTGACGCATGTGTTCGCGGGCCTCGGCCTCGGCCTGTTTCCTGAGTTCGTGTGTGTCCGCCCAGAGCTTCTCGCGCTCGGCGGCGGTGAGGCGCATGTTTTCCCTGGCCTGACGCATGAGTTCGCGGGCCTCAACCTCGGCCTGTTTCCTGAGTTCGCGGGTCTCTGCCCGGAGTTTCTCGCGTTCGACCTCGGTCAGCCGCGAGCGTTCCGCGGCCTCGCGCGCCTGCTCTCGGCTCCTCGCTTGAGCTTCAGAGCGCGCTCTCCGTTCTTCGAGTTGTCGTTTCCGCGTTTCATCTCGAGCTGCACGCTCACGCTCATCGGATTCCTCAGATATGGGCGTATCAGTCTTGGACGGAGGCTCTGGTGCGGCTGGAGAATCCGGAGAGGCCGGCGTTCGTTTTGAATCTGGCTCGGTTGCCGGTGCGGGTTCAAGCGCGGATGTCGGTGCAGTGACAGGTCGTGGTTCCGAGGCCGGACGGGGAGGGACATCTGGCGCGGGCGCGGCATCGGCCACCGGTGCGACCGGCGGGGAAACGTCGCTCGAAGGTGGCACCGCAAGAGGTGCCGGGATTGCAGGCTCCTCGACCTCGAAGGCCTCCGCGCGTGTGGACCACGTCGGAGCCGATGCCGCATCAGAGCCAGTGAACGAAATGTCGGCGTGAGCGGAAGAAGGTGAGATCGCCGGCAACATGACCACCGACCCGACGACCAGCGCGATCAGAAGAGGAGCGGTCCACCGATTTATCCGATATTGGCCGGCGGTATCCGATATCAGACGACGGACGCGACGATCGAGACGCGGGCCTGAAGCAAAGGCCGTTGCCGGCAATCCTGGGACATCGGAGATGCCCCAGTGGGCGACGACTACGAGACACCGAGCGAGACCGAGTCGGTCGCCGGTGCAGGCCACGGCACGTTCGTCGGTCAGATGTTCCGCGATCTCCTCGAGCCGGCGTCTGACGAGCCGATTGAGTGGTTGCAGGAAGAGGATGGCCTCACCGAGCCGGTAGAGAAGCTGCCAGGCCGGATCACGGCGGGCCAGGTGGGCCAGCTCGTGCGCGAAGAGGCTTTTCTGGTGTTCTAAGGCGAGATCTTCGACCCGCTCGGGACAGCAGATCTCCGGTTGTTTGAGGCCTGTGGCAAAGGGTACTGCGATGGCCGCAGACGTGCTCAGACGAACGGATTTCCGTAGACCCATTGCGGTGGCAAGGCGGTCGAGGAGCCGCCCTCCTGGGCGAATGCGTCTTGTCTTGAGCAACAGTCTGAGATCGAAAATCGAGCGGGCGAGAACCAGCAACGCCAGAAGCGATCCGACGGCCCACAGCGAGAGTAGGGCCACCGGCCAGGAGTCGAGGGTGGGATGAATGCCCGGCGTGGGTGAGAGAGCGGTATCCCTTGCGATGACACCAGTGGCGGCGGTGTCACTGGCCGAAATTGCTTTCATCTGATGGAAAGCGGCGATGTCCACCGACCCACCAACCGGTTCGACGCTGAATCCTACCTGCAGTGTTGTTGTCAGGAGGCCGCCGATCAGGGCCGTGCGGAGGACGGTCTCCTGCAAGGCGAGTCGACGATCACCCAGAACGCGCGAAAACAGCCAGGCGGCGCTGAGCAGCACTGTGCTGTGGATCAGATAAGTGAGGATCCAGGATGCGATGGTCGGCGTGCTCATCGGTTCTCTTCCTTTCTGGCCTCGGCGTTCTCGAGGAGCGTGCGCAGACGCTCGACTTCCGCCTCGTCGATGTCGTGATCGGCCACCAGGTGCGATACCAACGCTGCCGGATCGCCGGCGAAAAGTCGGTCAAGCAGCTCGCCAACCATCGTCGATCGGACCTCATCCTCGGTGACCGTGGCCCGGTAGACGAAGTGGCGGTCCTCGACCCGGTGGTCGACAACGCCCTTGTCTTCCATCTTACGAAGCATGGTGGCAATGGTTGTCGGTGCCAGACCGCGCTCATCAAACAGCGCCTCGTGGACCTTTGCCACCGTCGCCTCATCACGTGCCCACAGCACCCGCATGATGGCGTGCTGGAGCTCTCCGAGTGTGTGTTTGCCCATTGGGGCCTCCTTGAACTACCAAGGTAATACTACCGAGGTAGTTTGTCAAGTGCGATGGCCATGAGGACCTGTGATGTCGGTGCCATGGCGTTTCTTTTCTGTTTCTGCCAAACGGGCCAACTTCGTAAACGCAAAGCCGCAAAGGCCGCAAAGATAGACTTTTGATGGGGCCAATGGAATCCTTCGTGCTGTCTTTGCGCTCTTCGCGTCTTGGCGTTTTCAAAGTAGCCGAAATCGGGTTGACGTTTCATGAAACGGAAGAGCGATCCGGGGGGAAAGGGAGCTCGCGCTAACGAGGTGCGTAGTTCGTTGGATCTTCAACGCCCGCCTCTTCGAAACCTCGTTTTCGGAGGATGCACGAATCGCAATGGCCGCAGGCGAGGCCGTCGCGAGTCGGGTCGTAGCACGACCAGGTGAGGCCGTAATCGACTCCGAGCTGGCGGCCCCGGCGAATAATCTCGGCCTTGGTCAGCTCGAGCAGGGGCGCACGGACTCGGAATTGAACGCCGTGCTCGGCGCCGGCAACGGTGGCAACTGTGGCAAGTTTTTCGAAGGCCTGGAGGAACTCCGGCCGGCAGTCAGGATAGCCCGAGTAGTCGACCGCGTTGGCGCCGATGAAAAGCTGGTCGGCCTCGACCACTTCAGCGAGGCCCAGAAGCAGCGATAGCATGACGGTGTTGCGGGCGGGGACATAGGTGATGGGCACTTCTCCCGACTCCGGGCCCTGGTCCTTGGGGACCGCGATGTCGTCGGTGAGGGCCGAGCCGCCAATCGCCCGGAGGTTCAGCGCGATGATCCGGTGTGATGCGGCCCCGAGGGCGTTCGCGACTTTCCGTGCCGCCTCGAGCTCGATCCGGTGCCGCTGACCGTAGTCAACCGTCAGACAGTGGCACTCGAGACCTTCCTCCCGCGCGATGGCGAGAACGGTCGTCGAATCCAAGCCACCGGAAAGCAGTACCACGGCACGCGAATCGCTCATGGAGGCATTGTGCCAAGAGAATGAGGAATTAGGAACACCCTACTACCCGCCCGATGCTCGATCCTGGATACTCGATTCTCGATCCGCCCACCAAATCACCCTGAAAACCGCAGATAACGCAGATAGACGCAGATTATCGATCCTGCATTCCCGCCCCAAACGCGAAGGCACCGAGTTTACGGAATACTTACCGAGGTTCTACCTGTATTTTCCTATCACATCGGAAGACAGCATCACCTTTGGCCGGGAATGATTGACATCTCGATGCCAAGCCTTCCGAATAGGCAGGAATCTCTTCGTGAAACCTTGGTGTCCTTTGCGTCTTGTTGGTGAATTGGGCGGATGGATGGAAAATCCGAACCCGCCGGCGGCTGCTGAGGCGGATCAGGCCTCATCTGAAGGAGGAGGCCATGAGCCGCCCGCAGGCGACGGTGCGATGCGTCGGCCGGAGGCCGACAGCAAATCCGAAATCCGGAGTACGGAATCTCGCCAGAATGGCCAAGGCAACGAGGGTGGGTGAGGGAATTCAGAATTCCGAATTCAAAATTCAGAATTCGCCGCGAAGCGGCGTCAGCCCGCTTCGCGGCGGGCTTGCTCCCAGAGCTGTTCGACGGTTTCGTCGTCGGGAGTCGGCACGGCCGCGGCTTTTTGCTGAAGGTCACGGGCCAGAGTCCCCATGCGAGCGTTCATTTCCGCCAATCGGCTGGTTACGGCCGGATCGTCTTCGACGATAGCCTCCAGGTGATTCGCGATCTCCTCGATTCGGTCGCAAGCGTTGCAAATGAGGATGCCGTGGTTTCTCGCATGGATCGCTGTCACCACCCGCTCCGGCAAATCACCCCAATCACTGAGCGCGCCCATTTCGAGGTCGTCAGCGAGCACGACCGGCGACCCGGGCAGATTTGCTGCGCGCTCGACGACAGTCCTGGACAACGAAGCCGGACGCTCGGCATCTCCCAGCCCCGGTGTCACGACGTGTGCGACCATGACGGCCGGGAAATCGGTGCCCAGCTCTTCGAAGACATTGAGCTGTCGGACGAGATCTTCCTCATCGGCCTCGAGAACGGGGAGCTCTTCGTGGGTATCGGCAGGCACCGGACCGAGACCGGGGAAATGCTTGCTGCAGCCTGATACTCCCCATTTCCCGAGGCCCTCATTAAAAATGCGTGCGAGGACCACGACCCGATCAGGATCGCTGCCGAGGCACCGCCCCTGACCGCTCAGGCAGCCACCCTCGCAATCGAGATCGACCACCGGTGCGAGATCGAGCTGAATGCCAAGGCTGCGGCATGCAGCGCCGGCTGCCTGCCCAAGAGCCCTCACCGCGCGGCGTCCGGCGCGGGCGGCTTCGGCGGGCTTCGGCAATTCACCCCACAACCCCGACAACCGGTTGACCATGCCACCCTCGAGGTCGGCGGTGACGAATGGCCGAGGGTCCAGGTCCTTGAGACACGTGACCAGCTCCCGCGTTTGCTGCGGACTCTCGATATTGCGCGAAAAGAGGATCACACCCGCCGGTTGCACTCTCTCGAGGAGGGCGATGTCGTCGTCAGAGACCGTGGTTCCAGGAAGCCCGACCACCAGCGGCAAGTTAATTCTTCTCATGCACCTTCTCGTGCAGCTCGGCGAGAAGTTCGAGCGCCTCGCGTGGGGTTAGGCCGTCGACATCGAGACCGCGCAGACGATCGGAAATTTCATCAACCGGTGCGCGAAAAAGGTCGAGTTGGTTGATGCGCTCGGCGTTGGCAGCCGGTGGTGTCAGCATCACCGGATCTCCGGAGATCTTCAGTTCGTGCCGTTCGATATTGGCCAGTACCTCCTCCGCGCGACGGCAGACCTCGTCCGGCACCCCGGCCAGTAGCGCGACTTGAATGCCGTATGAGTGGTCCGCCGGGCCGTCGGCGATTCGATGGAGAAACAGGATCGATCCGCGCCACTCCTTGACCGCCATCGATCGGTTCACCAATTGCGGCAGCATTCGACCGAGTTCGGTGAGCTCGTGATAGTGGGTCGCAAAGAGCACAAGTGCGGCGTGATCATCACGGTCGTGCAAATATTCGATGATCGCCCATGCCAATGACAGGCCGTCGAAGGTGGCCGTGCCGCGGCCGACCTCGTCGAGGATAACCAGCGAACGCGGAGTCGCGTGGTGGAGGATATTGGCGGTTTCGGTCATTTCCACCATGAAGGTGGATTCTCCCTTGGCCAACATGTCCGAGGCGCCAACCCTGGTGAAGATTCGGTCGGTGACGCCGACCTCTGCCTCGGTGGCGGGTACGAAACTTCCGGAGTGAGCCATCAGAGTGATCAGGGCGCACTGCCGGAGGTAGGTCGATTTGCCACCCATGTTGGGGCCTGTGAGGAGTACGATCCGGCTCGATTGCGGGTCGAGCCGGCAATCGTTGGAGATGAATGGAGGGTCTTTCTGAAGCTCCTCGAGTACCGGGTGACGACCCTCGTGGATCGAAATGCCCGCCTCCTCCGCCATGACTGGACGGCAATAGCCCCAACGCCGGGCGCGGTCGGCGAACGCCGCTAAGACGTCAAGCTGTGCAATCGTCGCGGCCGACGTTGTGATTCTCTGGGCGTGCTTCGAGAGCTCCTCCACGAGAGCGAGAAAAAGCTGCCGGTCTCGGGCCGTTGCCAGCTCCTCGGCCGACAAGATGCGTGACTCCAGATCCTTGAGCTCGGGTGTGATGAAGCGTTCGGCATTGGTCAGGGTTTGGCGCCGATCGTAGTCGTCCGGCACCCGGTCGAGGTTCGATTTGCTGACCTCAATGAAGTAACCGAAGACCTTGTTGTACCTGACTTTGAGCGAGCCGATTCCTGTGCGTTTACGCTCGGCGGACTCGATACCGGTTAAGAGCTCCTTGCCGCCCCGCGCGAGGCTCCGCTGTTCGTCGAGCTCCTCGTCCCAACCGTTGGCCATGACACCGGCGCCGGCAACCTGAGCGGGTTCGGTCGCGAGCCTTTGATGGAGTAGCTCGGCGAGGTCCGGCATCGGATCGAAGACCTCGCTGAGTTCTCGGAGTCGCGATGACGCGGCGTGGCGCACGGCATCGGCGATTCCGGGGAGGCGGTCGAGCCCGGCACGAAGACCGTGAAGCTCGCGCGGGGTGGCGAGAACCAGTCCAACACGCGCCGCCAGGCGTTCAAGGTCAGGAAGGTTCTCGAGGGCTTCCCGCAGGTCGTGCAGGAGCTCCCCACTGTCAACCAGCTCCGCCACCGAACGATGACGTTCACCGATTTCCTCGAGGTCGATGCTCGGACGCACCAGCCAGTCGTGCAACATACGTGAACCCATTCGGGTCCTCGTGTGATCGAGGATTTCGATCAACGAACCCTTTCGCGACCCGTCTGCGCCTCGATCCACCTCGAGATTTCGAAGACTTGCGCGATCAACGACCAGAGCTTCTCCGCTGTCACGGCAAATGAATTCGCGAAGGTGGTTGAGGGCGCCTTTTTGGGTGCTTTCGACATAACCGAGCAGGGCACCAGCCATGCCCACCAGAGGTTCGCCGGAATCGAGCCCGAAACCGCGAAGGGAGCCGACCCCAAGCACCCGGCGTAGTCGTTGTTCTCCGGCGGATGGTGAAAATGTCTCGGGCGGGACGGGGGTGACCGTCGGCCGTGGGATTTCGGGCGGCCACACCTGTTGCCACCCTTCCCAGTCCTCGGCGACGAGAACTTCCCGCGGTCGGAGTCGCGCGAGGTGTTCAGTCAAAGTTTCCGGATCGCTGCTCCGCAGGCCTTCGAATGTGCCGGTACTGACCTCGATCCAGGCCAGCGCAGAGGATTCCTGGTCGCTGCCGAAGGCCGCCAGGTAACAATGTTCGGATCCCTCGAGGAGCTCGGTCGCGGATATGGTCCCCGGGGTATGGGTGCGAATGATCTCGCGACGGACGAGACCTTTGGCTTTCGCCGGGTCTTCAACCTGCTCGGCCACGGCCACCCGATATCCAGCGTCGAGCAACTTTCCGAGGTAGCCGTCAAAGGCGTGGTGAGGGACTCCGCACATCGGTGCGTCCACGGAATCGTTTTGCCGGCGACGGGTGAGAGTGATGCCGAGCACCGGAGCGGCCTGCTGCGCATCCTCGAAGAAGAGCTCGTAGAAGTCTCCCATGCGGTAGAGCAGCAGCGCCGATCCCGCCTGTTCCTTGAGATCGAGGTATTGGCGCAGCATCGGGGTCATTTTCACCTGGGGCTTCCTCCGCCGGTCTGGTCGATCATCTGGTCAACGGTGGGAATTCCATCAGCAGACGCCGTACAGCTTTGTTGAGTTCTTTCTGCGGTTCGATGACATTCATCTTGATTTCCGAAATTTGGCCGGTCCACAGGATCTCCGCGCTGACCGGATCGTGCATCTTAACGACTAGAGTTCCCCTCTGGCTGGAACCACCGTATGCGGTGGCTTTCGGCTCGGCGCTTTTGTCCTCTGGCGTCGCCCGGGATTTCTTGCTGCCCCGGAAAATGAGGTCGAAGGAGACCCTGAAATCAGGCGAGCCTTCCGCTAATCGCGTGTAACCGCGATCGATGAGTTCCGTCTCCAGGGCCTCCTGGGCCATCCGTTCGAACCTCGGGTAGCGCTGGTAGTCAGTTCTTGTGCTGTCCGAAGCGAAACGGAATCTCTTCCACTCGTGAAACGCCGTGGTTTTGCTGTAATCGGTTCGGACGGGGAGATTAGAGGTCGTCGAAGTGCAACCGACGAATGCCAGGACTGCAACGAGTGCGACCAATATACTGGTCTTCATCTTCTCCCTCCCCATTTTCGAGTCATAAGCCCAGAAACCGAGAATCGACGATCTCGGTCGGTGAGTCAAGCCCATATGCTGCTCAGCCCTTGCCCCCGCGCACCCACCATTCCGAGTCGCGGTCGAACCACCACGATGCGGAATCTCCAGCGAGGATTTTTTCGGCCAGATCTTTGGCCACATCGGTCCGCAGTCGCCGGAGCACGAACGGGGTCCAATCCTCGGCGGCCTGACAGCCAGAGTCCAGCTTTTCCTTGAGCTCCAAGAGCATTTCAAGTTGATCGGCGTCGTGAGCGAGCACAGCCTCGGGCGAAACCTCTTCGCGATACTCAGCCATCAACTCCCTCAGTTCGTCCCCAAACGGCAGCCCACGGGTCATGTCGTCCGCGGCGCGTGTCTCGTCCGCCGCGACGTATTTCTGATTGACATAATTGAGATCGCCGGTGCGCGTTTCCGGCAGGTCATGGGCGAGCGCCATCCGAAGCATTTTGTCGGCATCGACTTTACCGTCGAGCCTGGCCAGGACGAACCCGATCATTGCAGTTCTGAAGACGTGCTCGGCAACCGACTCCGATCCGGTACCGAGGAATTGCCACCCGGATCTCGGTGTCCGCTTGAGCATTCCTACTTCGAACAGAAATTCGACAATCCGATCCACCATTCCTCCTTATGCGAAGCCAGTGTATCCGGTCTCCGTGCCCGTACCCGTATCGGCGCTCGAGACTCAGCGGCAGCGGCAGAGTTCAGGAACAGGAATCAGAGAGCAGCGACAGAACACAGCGGCAGGAAACAGCGACGGTGGGCGGGGGCAGTGAACCGGTCCAGCGGCGGCGGCACGGCCACCTCCGGGTCGTTCTAGGGAAGGAGTAGTCTGTGGGCGGCCGATGTCAAGGGCAAGCAGGGTGCAGGGCACCCTTGACATCGGCCGCCCACAGACTTTGAGGGAAGGGCATGAACGACCCGGAGGTGACCATGTCCAACGCTATCGCGCCCGGAACACTCGTTGCCCATGCCAAAGCCCTCGAAGCAGCGGCTATCGCCATCAAGCTCGTGATGAGAGTTCCTGCCCCTCTGAAATCGATCGCCGATCAAGTGATCCGGTCGGCGAGCTCGGTTCCGGCCAACCTTGCTGAAGGGCATGGGCGCTCAGGAAGAGACCGGATGCACTTCTGGAGGATTGCCTATGCCTCGGCAAAGGAGGTCGACAGCCACTTGAGGCTCCTCGCTTCGGCTGGAGCAATCAACAAAACCAGTGCCGATCATGCGCTGGAGGCCTTAGATCAAGTTCGCGCCATGACCTGGCGCCTCTTGAATCCAGTGACTTAAGCAAAGAGATTCGCGTTTTCTAAACGCGTACGCTGGCCATCATCTGCGTCTATCTGCGTGATCTACGGTTTGTCATGGCTGGGTGGGCGGATCCAGCAACCAGTATCGGGCATCCAGGATCGAGTATCGGGTGGATGGGAATTCCGAATTCAGAATTCCGAATTCCGATTTCTCCCCACGACTCCTCCCGGTACGACCTCGACTATCTCCGTTGGTGTTACGACGTTGAGCAGGTCCTCGTCGAGCGAAGTTGTTGCGGTGACGCGGACATAGTTCGGCGTCAGCCCACTCCAGCAGAGGGTGTCACCGTGGTCCTCCGCCGTTTCCCACAGTACGTCGACGGTGTGACCGACGAGCTTCGAGTTGAAGCGGTGCTCGAGGTCCGCGGCGAGGACGTGCATGCGCCGGCTGCGCTCCTGCGCGACGGGTCCCGAAATCTGTGCCGCCATTGTTTCTGCCGGTGTGCCTTCACGCCGAGAGTAGCGGAAGATGTGGAGCCGCGAAAAAGCCAGCTCTTCGACAAGAGCGATGGACTGTTCGAATTCTTTGTCGGTCTCTCCCGGGAAGCCGACGATGATGTCGGACGAGATTGCGAGACCAGGTACCGACCGGCGAGCGTCGCCAACCAACCCCGAGAATTCCTGCCGACTGGTGCGCCTGGCCATGCGTTTTAGGGTCTCGTCGCAACCGCTCTGCAGCGGCAGATGGAGGTGCGGCAGGAGCCGGGGGTTAGTAAAAACCTCAAAGAACTCGGCGTCGAGGTCCCATGGTTCGAGCGAGGAAAGCCGCAGCCTCTCAACGGTGGTTTCGGTGAGTACGCGTTCGACAAGGCGCTGCAGACCGCGCTGATCACCGAGGTCGTGACCGTAAGATCCGAGATGGACGCCACTCAGTACGACTTCCCGGTAGCCGAGTCGCTGCAGTTCTTTGAGCTCTTCCATGATGGCATCCGACGGGACGCTGCGGGCCGCACCTCGGGCTATAGTGATCACGCAAAAGGCGCAACGATTGTCGCAACCATCCTGGACCTTGAGAAAGGCGCGGGTCCGGGCGGAATCTCCGGGTTCGAAGAGCTTGAGATCCTCGGGATCGGTGGACGCCTTACCGAGAAGACCTTCAGCCTCGGCGAGGTCGAGCAGTCGCTCCTTCTCAGCATTTCCGACGACCAGATTCACGCCAATCTCGGCCATCTCAGACGGAGCGAGCTCTGCGTCGCAACCGGTGACGATGACCGCCGCTTCAGGGTTGGTCTTTTTGAGCTGACGGATGAGCTGCCGGCTCTTTCGCGAGGCAACGGCCGTCACAGTACAAGTATTGAGAATGCAAAGGTCAGCTGGAGTGCCAGGCCCTACCACCTGGTGTCCGGCCTTTGCGAGGCCGCGGGCCATGGCTTCAATTTCGCCAATATTGAGGCGGCAACCAATGGATTCGAGACGAACCAGCACCGTACCTTCTTCGCGTCAGCCATTCACAGCGTCAGAGCAAGCTAACCCTTGAGGAGATTCTTGATCTTCTCCCGGATCTTGACCTTTTCTTCTTCGATGTAGCGCTCGTAGTTGATCACGTGGCCATTCTTGACGATGAACATGATCGGGTTGTGGTGGACATCGCCATAGTCGTTGAACTGGATGATGCCAGTGACGCCGGGAAACTCCTTGAGGCCGAAGGCCAGAATTTTTCGAATATCGACGGGGCTGAATGACTTGGACTCATTGGCCACGAAGGTCGCCACTCGCATGGCATCAAAGGCGTGTGCGGCGTAAATATCGGGGTCTTCTTGAAACTTCTGTTTGTAGGAGGTGACAAAGGTCTGCGTCAGCTGAGCTTCCGACTGGATGTCGAAGGCCGGCTGTGGGAAATATACGCCCTCGACCAACTCCAGGTTGTCCTCGACAATCTGACTCGTGTAGAAGGCCGATGTAGCGCATATCGGGCCCTCGAATCCTTTTCCCCGAAGGTGTCGAAGCGCCTCAACGGTCTTGTCTCCGTAACCGATGATGTATGCCGATGCCGGGTTGTTGGCGGCGAGAAGATCTGCAGAATCAGATTCCCATCCTTCGTCGTCAAGCGCCACTCGACCGACAATTTCTCCTCCCATCGCCTGTTCGAAGACAAGGCGGAAGGGAGGCTCGATACCGCGCGCCTGAGCCGAGTCCGCGGCGTAGATGATCACCGATGTTTTGTCCTGGTCGTCATACAGGAATCGACCGGCCCGACGTCCCTCGAGCTCGTCTGAGGCGAAGACCCTGAAAAATCTTCGTGAATCCTTGGTCAGGCTCGGTGCCGAGGCTGATGGTGAGACAGCAATGGAGTCTGTGTCGTCGAGCACCGGAAGCAAGGCGCGTGCGGTGTCACTGGTGGTGCCGGCCACGAACAAAACGGCGCCTTCGCCAGCGAGCCGCTTCATCTCGGCAGCGCCGGTTGTCGGATCGGATGCCGTATCTCCCCAGAGAACCTGGAATCCAACGGGAAGACTTTCTTGATCCATTTCGAGAGCGAGATCGATGCCCCGCTTCATGCTTTCTCCGTAGGTGCTGGCCTCTCCGGTCATTGGCAGCAGCACCCCAACCACGGGCTTGCTGGTGCACGCAGAAAGGGCGACAATCGCGGCCAGAGTCAGCAGCGTCGTTGCCATTGTTTTCGCGGGTTTCACGGCTCTACCTCCAACGCGCACGTTCGTCTTGGCGGACATCATACAGAAGTTCGCGTCTATTGTGGGGCCGGATCTCCTTTCGTCACCCGAGGATAAGCTTTACGCCCATGGCGACGACCGCCGCAACGAACACCACCCTGATTGCGCGCTCACCATGGGTGATCGTGACTCGTGTGGCAAGCCATGCGCCGGCCGCATTCCCAACCGCCAACGCCAAACCACCGAGCCACCAAACCTTCCCCTCCATGGCAAAGACCAGGAGGGCCGGAACGGTGTAGATACCGACGATGAAGACCTTGTGCATGTTGACCCGGATCAGATCGAGGCGCAGAAGTTGATAGAGGATTGGCATGATCAGAAATCCGACGCCGGCCTGGAGAAAGCCGCCCCAGAATCCGACACCGACCATCGCGAAATGGGCGAGGACCGGTCGGCTGACTCCTTCATCCTGATCGGCCGAAGATGGTCTCTTACGGAGGATCAGGAAGACTGCCGCAACCAGGACGATACCGAGGATTCGCTTGAAAAGGACAGGATCGACGACTACCGCAGCAAATGCCCCGGCAACCGCTCCAGGAACCGTGCACAGAGCGAGCCCGAAGCTGCGGCGCACCTCCGAATATCCCCGGCTTCGAAAACTCGAAACCGCAGTGATGTTCTGAACCAGAATCGCAACGCGGTTGGTTCCGTTCGCCATCGCCGGATCGAGCCCGAGAAAAATCAAAATCGGCAGAGAAATCAACGAACCTCCGCCTGCCATCACGTTGAGGAAGCCGACTGCAATACCGGCGACCGCAAGAAGGGGGAAATACCAGGGTTCCATGCGAGCGGCACTTTAGCAGGGAGCGCAATGAGAAGCACATAGGGACTTCGACGACACAGGTGCCACCCGTCACATTGTTTGATGAATCGAACCCACGGCAGGATCGCCTCCGGGTAAACAATGTGAGGAGTGGCAGCTTGCTCGCTGACGCGGGAGGCGCTTCCCGGGTTGGTTTGCCGAAGCGAGAAGCGCTTACCGGACTAGAACCTTTTTGGCCCTGCCTCTTTGACTTCGTCCGAGGCGTCATCAGCGAATTGCCCAAAGTTGGCGTGGAAGAGACCGGCGAGCTCGCGAGCCTTGGCGTCGTAAGCCGCGGCGTCGCCCCAGGTGTCGCGCGGGCGGAGGATTTCGGTCGGCACGCCGGGACACGATTGTGGGACCTGAACGCCGAATACGGGATCCTCCTCGAAGTCGACTGACGCCAGCGAGCCGTCGAGAGCTGCGTTCAACAGTGCCCGTGTGTATTCGATTGGCATACGGTGACCGGTACCATAGGGTCCCTCGGTCCATCCGGTGTTGACCAACCAGCAGTCCGAGTCGTGGGCCTTGATCTTCTCGGCGAGAAGCTCGGCGTAGAAAGAAGGTGGTCGAACCATGAAGGGAGCACCGAAACAGGCGGAAAATGTCGCCGATGGTTCGGTGACTCCGGCCTCGGTACCGGCTACTTTGGCGGTGTAGCCGGACATGAAGTGGTACATGGCCTGGGCAGGTGAAAGCCTGGAGATCGGTGGGAGTACGCCGAAAGCATCGGCGGTCAGCATGATGATGTTGCGAGGGTGGCCCGCCATGCCGCCGGGAACAATGTTCGGAATGTGGCTCAGCGGATAGGCTGCACGGGTGTTTTCGGTCAGGCGGTCGTCGTCGAGGTCAAGTCGACGGGTGATGACGTCATAGCCGACGTTTTCGAGAATGGTACCGAACATCTTGGTGGTCGCGAAAATCTCCGGTTCCGATTCGCGGCGGAGTTTGATGACCTTGGCATAGCAACCACCCTCGAAATTGAAGACTCCGTTATCCGACCAGCCGTGCTCGTCGTCGCCGATCAGTCGCCGGTTGGGATCGGCGGAAAGGGTGGTTTTGCCGGTTCCAGAGAGTCCGAAGAAAACCGCGACGTCTTTCTCGTCTGTTCCGACGTTGGCGCTGCAGTGCATGGGCAGTACCCGCTGTCCGGGCAGCAGGTAGTTGAGCACGGTGAAGATCGACTTTTTGATCTCGCCGGCATAGGAGGTGCCTCCGATGAGCACCAGCTTGCGGCGGAGGTTGAGGAGAATGAACGCTTCAGAGTGGGTCCCGTCGACCTCTGGGATGGCCTGGAAGCTCGGGGCGTGCACGATCGTGAACTCGGGTACGTGGGACGTCAGCTCTTCTGGCTTGGCCTGGATGAACATATTGCGCGCGAAGAGGGAATGCCATGCGCGGACAGTGATGACCCGCACCGGAAGCCGGTAGCGCGGATCGGCGCCGGCGAAACAGTCCTGGACCCAGACATCTCTGTCCTGCAAATAGGCCTGGAGACGGCGGAACATGTTCTCGAAGGTTTCGGGCGACACCGACTTGTTGACATCACCCCACCAGATGTCGCGCTTGGTTTCTTCTTCCTCGACGATGAACTTGTCTTTAGCTGCACGGCCGGTGTGGAGGCCGGTGCGGGTAATGATCGGACCGCGATGTGTGACGTGGCCCTCGTTGTTCTTGATGATGTCCTCGTAGAGAAGGGGAGTATTGTGGTTCCAGTGGATCTTGCGCACATTGGTGATGCCGTTCTTGTCGATACCATGAGTGCTGTACAGGCGTTCGGCGGTCATCTTCTCACTCCTTCAGTTTTTGCCGTTGAATCCGAGAGTCCCCCACCTATAACCAGCCGAGACCAGACGATGTTCCGGAAAGCTAGTAGCAAATGAGATGCGCTCTGGGGCTTTGACGACACAGGTGCCACCCGTCGCATTGTTTGCCTCCTTCAATGAGGCGCGCGTTGCTACATCGACGACGCCGGTGCCACTTTCACAATTGTCACTGGCGCCCCGCCGTCCCGATCGCGCTGCTGACAATTGTGAAGGTGGCACCTGACACGTCGAAGCGAGAAGCTCTCCTCACTGGGAGTTGCCGAAGCGGGAAGCGCTCACGAAATTGGAGGAAAACTGCTCAGGATCTTTGAAACCCGTTTGGCGACTTTCTCGTCCGACGGGTTGGTGCTCGTGAATGCCCCTTCACCGACCCCACGCCATACGAGTTGTCGGTTTTGACGGTCGATGATGTCGATGACAAGTGTTCCCTCGGGGAAGCTGTTGACCGAGGTCGCACCCCCGCGCCAGCCCCACCCTCCCCAGCCATACCATCCGGTACGGTTGATCACGACTCTGCGCCGAACTGCGGTGTAGAAGGTGACCAGAAAGTCGGAGTTTCTGGGCGACGTGGAATCGAACCCTTTGGCTTCAAGCTCCGCAGCCATCGAGACGCCGATGCGCCGGTCGACGATCGGGCTCATCTGGGGGCGGCTCTCCTTGCCCTGCCGTTCGAAGAGGGCGAATGTGGAATAGGCGTCGAATTCGTTCTGCGAGTCGTGGTCGGCGCGGACGGTCATCGATGAGCAGGAAAGGGTCGAGGCAGTTACTACCGCCGCGAGCGCGATTGTTGTCAGTCGATGCATTGAGGAGCTCCCTTCACGCGTTCGACGTTCACAACCGGGATTGGGTTGTCGAAAATATAGGGACGCATCCCGGAGAAGCGCGTGCCGCATCGACGACACCGGTGCCACTTTCACAATTGTCACTGGCGCCCCGCCGTCCCGATCGCGCTGCTGACAATTGTGAAGGTGGCACCTGACCCGCCGCGGTCAGGAGCGCTCCTCACAGGAGTCACCTGACTCGCCGACGCGGTAGGCGCCCGCCGGACTGCGTCATGCGGGAGGAAAGTCATTGAATACCCTGGCCATGGATTGGTCGATCTTCTCGTTTGAGTGGCTCTTTTTGCCAAGAACCCGGGTTGTGACGCCCCGCCAAACGAGTTGATTTTTTTCTCGATCAATGAGGTCGATGATGATCGTCCCCTCGTGGTAGGTGTGGACGGTGGTGGTCGTCCAACCCGGCCAGAAGCCATAACCAAACCCCCAGTGCGGTCCCCAACCCCAGCCGTGACCGTAGCCCCAGCCCGAGGTACGGAATTGCATTTGCGAGCTGAGAGAAGCGTAGTAGGTGACCGCGAGATCGGCCTCGCCGGGTTCGGCCCGGCTGAGCCCTTTAGCCTGGAGGTTTTCCTCAATGGCGCGACGGATCCGCCCGTCGACGATCTGGCTCGGCCCTTCTGTCGGCCCGCCGTTCTCCTCTGCCTGATACCAGGCAAATGTCGAGTAGGTTTTGAAGTCGGCCTGATGGTCGAAATCGGTTTGAACCCTGGACGAGGAACACGCGACAAATGGTAGGGCGACGGCAAGCAGGAGCGGTGCGCGTACGATTCGCATCAAACACCTCCGGGTGTTGTGCTATGCAGAATCTGCGCCAGGAATGCCACTCCGCCCATTGAGAGCGCCACGCCGCATCGACGACACCGGTGCCACTCTTCGCATTGTTTGCCCGAGAGGCGTGACCGGTTTCGTCTTGGTCGAGTCAAACAATGCGAAGGGTGGCACCTTCCTCGCCGAGGCGAGAAGCGCTTTCAGGGTTGTTCTCAGTTCTTGCGGAAGATCTGTGAGAGTTGCTCCCGAGTGTGGGATGAAGCCACTTTCTGGATTTCCTCCATCGCCGAGGGGCGCTCGTGGCCGGGTGTCTTTGTCAGCCGGCCCGCCCTTTCCTTGTTGATCTCGGTGGCCCACTTTTCGAGCCCTCGCAATACGTCGTGTCGCGCCAGACTCCCGACGAGGACGTCTCCGTCCATCACCGGCAGACACGAAAAGTTGCACTCGATGAAGGCTCGCGCGGCGGTCAGAAGGTCCATTTCAGGTGTCACAATGACCTCGAGCGATGACATGTAGTTTCCGACGCTACCGCCCGCCCGCTGGTCGTAGGCCCAGTTGATGATAGTCCGTATGACGTCCTTCTCGGTCAGGAGACCGACAACCTCATTGTCATCGTTGACAATCGGGACGGCGGCAAAGGACGAACGCGCGAGGACACTCATGCAGGGCGCCATCTCTTCATCTACGTGGAACGTTCTGGAGGCCTTTTTCATGAATTTTTTGACGATCGGTGTCTTCGCCATCGGCGTCACCCCTTGCCTATTTCCCTCAGCTTAACACCACCGTGCGGTTGATGAAACCGGCAAGATTCATGATCTGTGTTCCTAAGGCTTGACGTCCTTGGTATCCTCTGTGCGCTCGACTGCGTCAAGCGGTGGCAGAAAGCGGAAAAGAGTCGGCAATGGTAGTCCACGTCATACGAAAAGGCCTCGACCTCCCGATCAAGGGAGCGCCGGAGCAGCGCTACGGCGAAACGCCGTTGGTCGGGAAGGTAGCGGTCCTGGCACGGGATTACCCGTTCATGAAGCCGCGCATGCACGTGCAGGTGGGTGATCAGGTCAAACGTGGCCAGCTGTTGTTCGAGGATCGGAAAACGGAAGGGGTGCGGTTTACCTCTCCGGGCGCCGGAACGGTGGCCGCCATCAATCGCGGCGCGCGCCGCGTGCTGCGGTCGGTGGTGATTGATCTGACCGCGAGCGAACGGCGGGGCAAACCAGAGGACGCCGAACATCAGCCATTCGAAAACTTCACAGGTCGCCCAGTTGACGAGCTGGATAGCACTGCGGCGCGTGAGCTTCTGGTGGAATCTGGTCTGTGGACGGCCCTGCGGCAGCGGCCGTTTTCGAATGTACCGTCGCCGGCATCGAGTTGCCATTCGATCTTCGTGACAGCGATTGACACCGAACCGCTCTCGCCGGACCCCGAAGTCGTGCTCGAAGGTCAGATGGAGGATTTCCAGCGGGGTCTTCGCGCCCTTGCCCATTTGACGGAAGGGACCATCTACCTTTGCCGCTCACCCGGCGTAAAGATCGAGCCCGGCGATGCGCCCCGGGTCCAGGTGGAGGAGTTCAGCGGCAAGCATCCGGCGGGCCTGGCTGGGACCCACATCCATATCCTCGACCCGGTTTATCGCCGCAAGGTGGTTTGGTACATCGGCTACCAGGACGTCGCTGCGATCGGTAGGCTCTTCGAAACAGGAAAGCTGCCGGTAGGGCGAACCGTTGCCCTTTGTGGACCGGTGGTTGTTCGCCCGCGTCTTCTGAAAACCCGGCTCGGCGCACACGTCGATCCGTTGATTGATGAGGAGCTCTTCTTTGGCGAAACGAGGGTGGTCTCGGGCTCGGTGCTCCACGGACAGCGGGCGAGGGGCCCTGTGTACGGGTATCTCGGTCGCTATGACAGACAGATTTCCTGCCTCGCAGAAGACCACCGGCGGCGGTTCCTGGGTTGGATGATGCCTGGGTTGGACCTCTTTTCCACGACCCGGGCCTACCTTTCTAGCATCCGTGGCCGTTCTGCAAAATTTGATTTCACGACCTCCGCACGGGGCGGCCATCGCGCGATGGTGCCGATCGGTGCCTTCGAGCGGGTGATGCCGCTCGACATCATGCCGACCTTTCTCCTGCGGGCTCTTTTGATGGGTGATCTCGAAGGCGCCGAGGCCCTTGGATGCCTCGAGCTCGATGAGGAGGATCTTGCCCTCTGCTCTTTCGTCAGCCCTGGTAAGGAAGACTACGCGCCCTATCTTCGTCGTAGCATTTACGAGATCTGGAAGGAGGGATGATGGGATTTCTCCGCCGGTTCCTCGATGTACAGAAAGAACGATTCCAGTCGGGCGGCAAGCTCGATCATCTGTTTCCGCTCTTTGAAGCTATCGATACGATTTTGTATCCCCCGGATTCGGTCACGACCGGCACCACCCACGTGCGGGACGCTCTCGATCTCAAACGCATGATGTCGGTGGTGGTGGCGGCGTTGATCCCGATCGTGTTTTTTGCGATGTATAACACCGGGCTCCAGGCCAACCGCGCCATCATCGCCGGGGCCCAGCCCCTAGACAGCTGGCAGACCCGCCTTTTTGAGGTCTTGGTTACAGCTTTACGACCGATTTCTGGGCGTCTTCTTCCACGGTGGGCTCTACTTTCTTCCCGTGTTCGTCGTTTGCTTTGCCGCCGGCGGGGTGGTCGAAGTGATCTTTGCCTGCGTCCGCGGACACGAAGTCAACGAAGGCTTTTTTGTCACTGGGTTTCTGGTGCCTTTGACTCTGCCGCCGACGATTCCATTGTGGCAGGTCGCCTAGGAACGCGATCTGGGGTGCTGATGGCGAAGGAGGTGTTTGGCGGCACCGGCATGAATATCCTGAACCCGGCGCTGACGATCAGGGCCATCCTCTTCT
>CAVZOK010000024.1:0-225589 GCA_963776765.1 Candidatus Sulfomarinibacteraceae bacterium | reverse complement strand
ACACGTTGGTGTATATTACTGTCGTGCATATCAACGGAGGTAACCGTCGATGGCCCTCAGACACACGTTACTCGGTCTGCTCATCCTTCATCCACGCACCGGCTACGATCTTTACAAGCGGATGGAGCACGCCACATTCCTGCTCGAATCCGCCTCACTCCGCCGCATCTATCCGACGCTCAAGAAGCTCCACGAAGAAAAACTGGTCACGTTTGAGGTCCAGCCGCAAGAAGGCAAACCCGACCGCAAAGTCTACGCCGTCACCGACACAGGCGAAGCCGTCTTTCTGGAGTGGCTGCAAAAGCCGCCCAAACCAGATCAGATGAAGCTCGACCACCTCTTTGCACGCTTCTTCTTCTACGGCATGTTGGACAAGGCGACAATTCTGGCCCACCTGGAGACCGCGCTCGATCAACGTCGACGGCTTCTCGCAAAAATCAAGGACGCAGCTCGCCCCACCCGCCGGGCCGTGCCGCCCCATCGTCGATAGCGATCGCGTGATGGTGACCTGGGAGACGATGATCGACTATGGCCGCGCCGATCTCGACACACAGATTGATTGGTTGGAACTACACGATTGAGACTATTAACAAAAATAAAGGAGAATCCACAATGCTGTATCCGCAACAGAACGACATACGCAACCTGCTCGACCTTTCGGGATTCTGGGATTTCAAGCTCGACCCCGAAGAGGTCGGCGAGAAGCGAAGGCTGGTTCAACGGCCTCGACGCGCCGCGCCAGATCGCCGTGCCCGCGAGCTGGAACGAGCTGTACCAGGACACGCGCGACTATCTCGACACGGCCTGGTACGCGCGCGAGTTCTACGTGCCGCAGGGCTGGCAGGGACAGGACGTCTTCCTGCGCGTCGGCTCGGCCAACTATGCGGCCAAGGTGTGGGTCAACGGGCAGTTCGTCGGCGAGCACGAGGGCGGGCACCTGCCCTTTGCCTTCGACGTGACCGACAGGTCGCCTGGGGCGAGCCGAACAGGGTCGCCATCCAGGTCGAGGGCAAGCTGACCCCCACGCGCGTGCCGCCGGGCAACGTCAGCCGTGGCGGCGCGGGCGCGTTTATGGCCAGCTATCCCAACACCACCTTTGACTTTTTTCCCTACACCGGCATCCAGCGCCCGGTGATCCTCTATGCCGTGCCCAAGACGCGCATCGAGGACGTCACCGTGGTCACCGAGATCGACGGCACAAACGGCGTGGTCAAGGTCAGGTCGAGCAGACCGGCGGCAGCGGCAGCGGGCAAGGTGACGCTGACCGGCGAGAACGGCACGTTCGAGGCCGACCTGACCTTTGTGGACGGCAGCGCGGCCGCCGACAATCACCGTGCCCGACGCGCGCCTGTGGTGGCCCGACGATCCCTATCTCTACAAGCTGACCGTCACGCTGACCGAGGGCGATGCAGGTCCTCGACCGCTACGCGCTCGACGTCGGCATCCGCACCATCGCCGTCGAGGGCGACCAAATCCTGCTCAACGGCGAGCCGATCTATCTCACCGGCTTTGGCCGCCACGAGGATTTCCCCGTCAACGGGCGCGGCCTGAACGTGCCCCTGATCGTCAAGGACTACTCGCTGCTCAAGTGGGTCGGCGCCAACTCGTACCGCACCTCGCACTATCCCTACTCGGAAGAGCAGATGATCCTCGCCGACCGCGAGGGCATCCTGGTCATCGACGAGATCCCGGCGGTGGGCCTGATGTTTGAGGACGGCGAGGAGAACATCCAGACCCGCCTGGCGATGTGCAAGCAGCAGATGGAAGAGCTGATCGCCCGCGACAAGAACCACCCCAGCGTGATCATGTGGAGCGTGGCCAACGAGCCGATGCCGCCCGACATGATGCGCCGCTTTATGGGCGGCGGCGACGATGGCGAGGACGACGCGAAGACCGCCGCTGGCACGGCCTTCTTTGAAGAGCTGTTTGACCTGACGCGCGCCCTCGACCCCACGCGCCTGGTGACGTTGGTCGGCGTGATGGGCGGCCCGGTCGAGTGGCTGGCCTCTCGCGACGTGGTCTGCATCAACCGCTACTGGGGCTGGTACACGCAGGGCGGCCAGATCGACGCGGGCGCGGAGTTCCTGGCCCAGGAACTGGACGGGCTGGACGAGCAGTTGGGCAAGCCGATCATCATCACCGAGTTTGGCGCGGACACCATCGCCGGGGCGCACAGCGACCCGCCCGAGATGTGGACCGAGGAGTACCAGATCGAGTTCCTGCGCGCCTACCTCGACGTGGCCGCCGAGCGCCCCTTTGTCGCCGGGATGCACGTCTGGAATTTCGCCGACTTCAAGACCGGGCAGGGCACGCGCCGCGCGGGCGGCCTGAACCTCAAGGGCGTCTTTACCCGCGACCGCCGACCCAAGATGGCGGCGCACCTGCTGCGCGAGCGGTGGACGCAGCCAAAGACAGGGTCAAGGTCGAAAAAACCATCGCAACCCGAAGCCGCGATGCCTCCCATCCTCTCCGCTCTCACCACCATCGCAGAAAAGCTGGACGGCAAGTATCCTGACACCACCGCCACGCTCAAGTTCGATCTGGGCGACGACGGCGTCTACCGCATCGTCATCGAAGATGGTCGCTGCCACGCCGAGGAAGGCGACGGCGACGCCACCGCCACTATCACGATGAAGCTCGACGACGCCGTCAAGCTAGTGACCGGCAAGCTCAATCCGATGATCGCGATGACCACAGGCAAGATCAAGGTCAGCGGCGATATGAAGACGCTGATGCTGTTACAGGGCGCAATGCGGAGCTAATAGTCAAGTTGTCCTTAGTCAGGTAGTCTCGTCATCAGATCGGACTACAATACTACCCGACTACTGGACTATCTGACCTGCTTGACCTAAAAGGAGTATTTATCGATGCTACCCCACTGGACACAGAACAACATCTCAATCGACGGCGTACCATTTCACTACTACCGCACTGGCGACGGTTCCCTACCGCCGCTTGTGCTTCAACACGGCTTCTCCGACAACGGAATGTGCTACTCGCGGACTGCGTGTGATCTCGAAGCCCAATTCGACATCATTATGCCCGAAGCACACGGGCATGGTCAATCCGCGCGCATCCAGCCCGGTGATGAATTCGATTTGGTTGCTGACCTGGTCGGCATCATTCAGAAGCTTGAACTGAATCATCCCATCGTCGCCGGGCACTCGATGGGCGCGATGATCGCATCGCAACTTGGCGCACGCTTTCCCGATCTGCCCCGCGCGCTTATCCTCGAGGACCCGCCGTTCTGGCAAGTCCCTCCGGCCAGAATGCGCGAGAGCGAAGAACGCGAGCCATTCGACAAATGGTTCCGGGATATGGCAGCATTGCCGCTGGAAGAAGTCATCGAACAGAATCGCAAACTGCACCCGACCTGGCACGAAGATGTCCTACACGCGGCGAGCGAGGGGAAAAAGCAACTCGACCTCAACTTTTTCACCGTCGGATTCGGCGCACCGATGGGCTGGAAAGAAACCGTCGAAGCGATAAAGTGCCCAACACTTTTACTCATTGGCAATCCCGACAAGGGCGGTTTGACCACGCCGGAAGTCGCAAAGATGGCGGCGGAAATGAACAGCAACATCACCGTCGTTCATTTTCCCGGTGCAGGACACCACATCCGTTTTGAGGAGTACGCCGACATATATTTCGGCTGTCAAAGACTTCTTGAAGTCACTGAGCGAATAACCAAAGACCAGACCACTCAGACTATCGACTAGACGACTACCGGACTGATCAACCAAGGAGCATAGTCAAATGACCTATCTATTGAGCGAAAAATATCCCCTTGAAACGCTAAAAACGCTGCTCATTTCACAAGCTGACTGGCATCCCTACCCCACCATCGACGAACACGACGCCTGGGAAGCGCTGCCCACATCGGTGCGCACGGCCTACACCGCCGAGGGCGAAGCTGTCACCGCTGCCGACTGGCCGCAAACGCTGGCCGTCCGCTATCTGGACTTCGCCCGCGACGGCAACCGCAACCGCTACTCAAAACGGCTACTTCGAACGGCGTCGACGTCTGGTCGCCCTCATCATCGCCGAGTGTATGGAAGCGCAGGGTCGCTTCCTCGACGACATCGTCAACGGCATCTGGCTGATCTGCGAGGAATCGAGTTGGTGCGTCGCCCGCCCACATCGGACGGCAGCGCGCCGGATCGGGCCTGCCCGACACCACCGAACCCATCGTCGATCTCTTTGCCGCCGAGACCTCCGCGATGCTCGCCTGGGTGCTCTATCTGCTTGGCGACAAGCTGGACACCATTTCGCCGCTGATCCAGCCCCGCGTGCAGCGCGAAATCGACGCGCGCATCCTCACGCCGCTGCTGGAGCGCGACGACTTCTGGTGGATGGGCTTTGATGGCGCCGTGTCAACAACTGGAACCCGTGGATCAACTCCAACTGGCTCACCAGCGCGCTGCTGATGGAGCGGATGCCGACCGGCGCGCAGCGCTGGTCGCCAAGTCGATGCGCAGCATCGACGTTCACCGGCCCTATCCCAGAGACGGCGGCTGCGACGAAGGCCCCGGCTACTGGGGACGCGCCGGCGCGTCGCTGCTGGACTGCCTGGAACTGCTCTACAGCGCCACCGACGGGCAGATCGACCTCTACGACGAGCCGCTGATCCAGGAGATCGGGCGCTTTATCTACCGCGTCCAGATCGAGCGAAGATTGGTTCGTCAACTTTGCCGATGCGTCGGCGCTGTCACGCCCCGCGCCCTGGGTCGTCTTCCGCTACGGCCAGCGCATCGGCGATGCGAAGATGATGGCGCTGGGCGCGTGGGCTGCACAGCGGCAGGACTTACGCTGCGAGCGCAAAGACATCGCCGGCATCGAGCGACTGTCCAGCCTGGGCCGCCTGCTGCCGACGCTCTTCATCTGGACGATCTGTACGCTGTTGCGCCGGTCGCGCCGCTGCCACGGGATGTGTGGCTGCACCGAGATCGAGGTGATGGTGGCGCGCGACCAAGACGGGATCGAGCGAGGGCTTCTTCGTGGCCGCCAAGGGCGGGCACAACGACGAAAGCCACAACCACAACGACGTGGGCAACGTCGTCGTCTACGTGGATGGCAAGCCGGTCATCGTCGACGCGGGCGTGGAGACCTATACGCGCAAGACGTTCAGCGCCGAACGCTACACGATCTGGACGATGCAGTCCGCCTACCACACGCTGCCGACGATCGTCGCGACGGCGTCGATGATGCAGGCGCCGGGTAGGACCTTTGCGGCGCGGGACGCGACCTACGCGATGGACGACGCTTCGGCACATCTCTCGCTGGATATCGCCGGCGCCTATCCCGACGAGGCAAAACTCACGTCGTGGAAGCGCACAGTCACGCTGCACCGCGGCAAGGCGTGGACATCGTCGACGCCTACGACCTGGAAGCACCAGCGGAAGCCTCACGCTCAGCGCGCTGACGCCATGCGCGTGGACGCCAGCGCACCGGGAACTGCTCGTACTCACGGAAGCCGCACTGCCCGACGGTCGCAGCGCCGGCGCCGCGACGCTGATCTACGATGCGGACAAACTCAGCGTCACCGTCGAGGAAATTGCCATCGACGACGCCCGCAGATCGGGCAGGTCTGGGGCAACCGGCTGTTCCGCATCCTGTTCACGGCGCAGAATCCGCCGCAGCAGGATACGTGGACGTTGAAAGTGCGTCGCTAAAATAAAAAGGCGAAGTCCCCGGCACTTTGGCAAGTGATGGTCGCGCAGTGCCAGACATTCTCGTTAACAAGTAGATCGGGCGTCACGCCCGAAATCGGGGAACCCGAAATTACTCCAGCCACGCTTCGAAGACGGCGGCGACGTTCTCGGCGCCACATCCTTGCCCCACTCGCACTCCGCGATGACGCCGCCCGTGCCGTCGTCAAGGGCGCGCCGTACGCGGCGCACGCCTTCCTTCACCTCCTCGGGCGTGCCGAAGGGCAGCAGTCCCTGGCGGTCGATCTCACCCCAGAAGGTGATCTTGCCCTTGTACGCCTGCGCCGAGCGCCTCGATGTCCATGCAGAAGAGCTGCGAATTGAGCGCGTCCACGCCGATCTCGATCAGGTCGGGATAGATGGCGGAGATGTCGCCGTCGGAGTGCATAAACGCGAACTTGCCGGCGCTGTGGATGATCTCCACGTACTCGGCGTAGAGCGGCTTGTAGATCTCGCGCCACATCTTGGGGGAGATCAGCAGCCGGCTCTGGGCGCCCCAGTCGTCCATAAACCCGATGGCATCCACGTCCGTGTCGGCCCACATCGCCACCTCGCGCATAAAGAACTCGTGCACCATCTCGCGAAGCTGGCATCATCTCCTCGGTGCCGTAGGCCAGGTCGATCATCAGCTTCTCGGTGCCGCGGATGAACTGCATCCGCTCGAAGGGGCGCGCGGCGGTCGCCGCGAGGATGAACTTGTCGCTCGGTGCACAGCTCTTGTTCACGCGGCTGAGATCGGCGTTGTCGAGGATCTCGTAGGCGGTGTGTAGGTCGCCAGCGCGGCCCAATCGTCCAGCGGCGCGCCCTTGACCTCGCCGATGACGCCGGGCTCGCCGACCTCCCAGACGCAGCCCCACTCGTCGGTGTAGGTGCCGACCCGGTCCGGCGCACCCGGGCTCGGTCGGCGGCCCGTAGGTGAAGTCCGGGCCGGCGATGTCCTCCGGGAACCGCTTGAGGAGAGCGTCCAGTTCATCTCGGCGGAACATCGGGATGCCGGGCAGCGTCCACAGGTTGGCGCGGGGCCGGTCGGGGTTCTCGAACCGCAGAGCGCGGGTGACGCGCTCGCGGCTGGTCATATGGCCAGTCATCGGTGCTCCTCCTGGTCAGGAATACGGATACCGTTACTCGCGTCAAAGGTAATCTGCGAGAGCACCCAATCTGAAACCCCCAGGGCCGTCCCTGCAGCCCTAATGCAGAATCTGGCTCAAGAAGCGCTTCGTTCGCTCGTGTTTCGGGGCGGTGAAGAGCTCCTCCGGCGTGGTGATCTCGACGATCTGGCCTTCATCCATGAAGACGACACGATGGGCGGCGGCGCGGGTGAAGCCCATCTCGTGCGAGACGACGAGCATCGTCATCCCCTCCTGCGCCAGGTCGAGCATCACGTCCAGGACCTCTTTGATCATCTCGGGGTCCAGCGCCGACGTGGGCTCGTCGAAGAGCATCACCTTGGGCTGCATCGCCAGCGCCCGCGCGATGGCAACGCGCTGCTGCTGCCCGCCGGAGAGCTGCTCCGGGTAGCTGTCTGCCTTCTCGGGGATGCCGACCTTGTCCAGCAGTTCGTGGGCCAGCGCTGCGGCGCGCTCGCTTCCATCCCCTTCACCACCATCGGCCCCAGCGTGATGTTCTCCAGGGCCGTCATATGCGGGAAGAGGTTGAACTGCTGGAAGACCATGCCGACCTCGGCGCGGATCTGGTTGATCTGCCTCTCGTCGCTGCCAGTCTCCATCCCGTCGATGGTGATGCGTGCCGCCGGTGGGCACCTCCAGCCGGTTGACGCAGCGCAGCAGTGTCGACTTCCCCGATCCGCTGGGGCCGATGATGACGATCACCTCGCCCTGTTCGACATCCAGGCTGACGTTGTTGACGGCGTGGATCGCCCGAAGTGCTTGTACAACTTCCGAATCTGAACAATCGGTGTCGTCTGTCATTTCTTAGCCTCCTCAATCCCGCGTCACAAGTCTGCGCGAACCGGTCCTGCAGCGGCAGCCGCGACGCGTCCAACATCCACAGCAGGCTGAGGCCCGGGCAGCGGCAATACGGCCGAGCGCAAGCCGCTTGAGCGGCCTGCCCGAGTGGATGGCCGCCCTGTTGGACGGCGATCCGAAGCCCAACCGCCATCATTCCCGGCGTGCGCCCGGACCGCGTCCAGAAGAACAGCACGTAGACGACGGCCAGCACAAGCATCACAGCCAGCAGCACGACATTCACGGGTAGTCCCGGAGCCAGCGCCAGCGCCTGGGCAAGCCGTAGATCGGCAGCCCGACGAAGTCCAGCATGACAAAGTCCACGACGACGCCGGCGAGTCGGTGCATCACCGTCACCGGCGTCTCCTTATCCTGGCGCGACATGCCCTGCTCGATGTAGAAGACGACGCGGGAGAAGATCAACGTCACCAGCAGATAGACCAGCGCCACGAGCGTGTAGGTCTCGAAGTAGGCGAAGGTGCGCGAGGCGTACTCGCGACCGCGCCGCAGCATATCCGAGATCGCCAGGACCGAGACCAGGGAGGAGTCCTTGAGCATCGCGATGAACTCGTTGCCGACCGGCGGCAGCACGATGCGCACCGCCTGCGGGATGATGACGTAGCGCATCGCCTGGGCGCGCGTGAGGCCCAAGCGCCCGCGCGGCCTCCATCTGTCCCTTGGGGATCGACTGGATGCCGGCCCGGAACGTCTCGCCGATGTACGCACCGTAGCAGATGGTCAGGCCCAACACGGCCGACACTTGTGGCCCCAGGCGGATAAAGCGCGACAGCGCGTAATAGATCCAGAAGAGCTGCGCCAGCAGTGGGATGCCGCGAATCACCTCGACGTAGAGCGAGGCGAGGGTGTTGACGAAGGGAATCTGCGAGGTGCGTCCCAGCCCGGCGAAGAGACCAGGATCAGCGCGAAGGTCATCGAGACGATCGTGATCTGGAACGTGACGACCAGGCCATCGGCGATGAAGCCGCACGATCTCCCAGTAGGGATCGGGGTTGAGGATCGTGGCTCCGATGATGATGACGAGCGCCGCGACAATGGCGATCCACCAGGCCACCATCAGGTTGCGTTCGCGGGGATAGGGCGCTGTCATCTGCTGCCAGACTGGGGCAGCTGTGTGTCTTTGGCTTGGTTGTACTCATAAGTTCTCCCTTCTTTCTTAGTCAACATGACGCAGGATAAAGTCGGCATCGACCGTTCCGCTCATCCACTGACGGAAAATAACAACCGTCAATGCGCACCCAAATATAACCACAGAGAACACGGACTCGGGACCGTGTTCTTTGTGTATGATAGTTGCTTAGGGACACGCGTAGCAACGTACGCGGCGCGTAGCCTTGCTACGCGATGGAGATTAGTGTACTGCTTGCATTACGCTTAGGTTAAAGAACCGCTCGCGAACTTAGCGGAGCCAATCGGTCTCGAGTTCCTTGTCCAGTCCCTTGTCCTGCACGGCCTTCAGTCCCTCATTGATCTTGTCGAGCAGCTCGCTGTTGCCCTTCTGGACCAGGATGCCGTAGTACTCGTCAGTGAACGCATCGCCCACGATCTTGAGCGCGGCTTTGTACTCCTCGCGCTGCAGCGCGAAGTCCGCAGCGACCGGGGTGTCACAGACGACGGCGTCGATGCGACCGGCGACCAGGTCCTCGAAGGCCAGACCGACCTCGTCGTACTCCTTGAGCTTGACGCCGTCCATTTCCTGGATCTCGATGGCGCCGGTCGTGCCGATCTGGGCACCGACGGTGTACCGCCCAAGAGCATCAGGGCCGGTGATGTCGCTGTCGGCCCCGACGACGACGATCTGACCGGCGTTGATGTAGGGCGCGGAGAAGTCGTACTTCTCCTTGCGCTCGTCCGTGATGGTGACCGACGAGATGATCGCGTCGTACTCACCCGCGGCCAGACCGGCGAAGATGCCGTCCCACGCCACGTTCTTGAACTCGACCTCGAACCCGCCTCCTCGGCGATGGCCTTCATCAGCTCGATGTCGAAGCCGACGATCTCCTTGTCCGCATCGACGTACTCCATCGGCGGCCACGTCGCGTCGGTGGCGACCACGATCTTGCCCGAACTTCCTTGACAACCGGCCAGCAAACTCGTGGCCAACATCGCTACCACCATCACAAAAAGACTGATTTTCCGAAACTTCATTTTCCCCCTCCTGTACATGTGAGATTTATTGATTCAATAGTGTCGAACACCTCACTAATCTCCAGTGCTCATTATGACCAGAAATAAATCAGTGTCAACCTAACTGTAAAACAACCACAGAAGCACGATACAAAACAAAAAAACTCCGTGATCTCTGTGCTTCTGTGTTAAAAACATCCGTCAACTAACGGGATTGTTACGGCCTCGCCGGGCTGCCGTCGGGCCAGCGGGTCTGCGTCCACGTCTCGATGGTGTCCTGTCGCCGGATACTTGGCCGCCAGTTCCTCGTCGATGTCGATGCCCAGGCCCGGCTTGTCGTTGGGATACATGTAGCCGTCGCGCACCTCGGGCAGGCCGGGGAACATCTCGTAGACCAGTTCGTTGAAGCGGCACCATTCCTGGATGCCAAAGTTGGGCGCCCACAGGTCGAGGTGCAGGTTGGCGGCGTGGCCCACCGGCGATGTATCGCCCGGCCCGTGCCAGGCGGTGTGCACGCCATACATGTTGGCGAAGAGCGCCACCGCGCGCGCGGGCGTGATGCCGCCCATCTGGCTGACGTGCATGCGCACGAAGTCGATCAGGCTCCTCGATCAGCGGCTTCCACTCGCGCGGGCTGTTGAACAGCTCGCCCATCGCGAGCGCGTGGCGCACTGCTCGCGGATGTCGCGGAACCACTCGATGTCCTCCGGCGCCAGCAGGTCCTCCAGGAAGAAGAGGTTGAAGGGCTCCACATCCTTGGCAAACCGCACCGCGTCGATGGGCTGCAGCGCTCGTGAACGTCGTGCAGCAGTTCGACCTCGTCGCCGACTTCCTCGCGCACGTGTTCCATCATCCGCAGCATATTGCGCGTATACTCGCGCGGATCGTAGTACGCGCCGTCGGGCGCGCCTTCCGGCTTGAGGCATTGCGTACGCCCTTGCCGCCATAGCCGCCCATCTGGATGCGGATGTGGCGATAGCCCTTCTCCATAAACTGCCGGACGTTGTCCACGACCTCTTCCGGGCTCTGCCGCCGGCGTGCGCGTAGACCGCCGCCGCCTCGCGGCACTTGCCGCCCAGCAGCTCGTAGACGGGCATACCCGCCATCTTGCCCTTGATGTCCCACAGCGCCTGGTCGATGCCCGAGATGGCATTGTTCAGCACCGGGCCATTGCGCCAGTAGCTGTGGACCATCGACATCTGCCAGAACTCCTCGATGCGCGACACGTCGCGCCCGATGGCGAACGGTTTGAGGTGTTTCGAGCGCCGCAACAACGGCGTGGAAACGCTGCGTGAACGTCGCGCAGCCCAACCCGTACAGCCCCGGCTCCGACGTGATGACTTTGACGATCACCAGCCGCGAACCGGCAGGCTGCGTCAGGATAACTTTGACATCTTTAATCGTGACTGGTTTGGCCATTGTGGAAAACTCCTTTTGGATTCTTGATAAGCATTCAGCGACCAGCTCTCAGCCTTCAGCCTAGGAGGCTTTTGAAAACAATTGTAGATGAGGTCAGAGGACTGTCAAAAGCTCCAGAAGCGCAGCCACGAGCCAGCACTAGCAGTTTTGGCCCACCTGTATTCTCTTTCCAATCGGCGGTCTGGGCCAAAACTGCCAAGGTGATTTGCACATTCGATCATAAACGCAGATCGAACCAGTCGAAACCATCCTTTTGAGACGACCAGTTCTGTATCCGAAAAAGTGCAAATCACCCACACGCGCAGAGCGTGGAAAGCGGTCGTTCCACGCCCTGCAATCATAAGGAGGAACCGATGTGCACAAGAACACATGAGTGCATGTGTACATAGTATCAAAGGAAAGTTGCGGCCCCCATTCCGCGCATCTCCCAGACACCCAACGTTAGCATTTCCCGATTCTAGATGCAACGCACTTACAACACAACTTCGTAATGCACGTTCCACATTTTTCCAGATACGTTTGATTATCCTGCATAATGCGTTGCACCTCGCAGGCGCCAATGTCGGGAATCATCGCGCCCCGCGAACTACCCCGGTAAGCTACATCGACAAGAACCTCGCCAGCAATTTCTGACTGCGAGCGTCGAGCGTTTTGAAATCCTCGATCTCGTGACGCGCGTCGTTGACGTCGATGATCAGCCAGTGACCCGGCGATACTTCGCGCGTATTGCGCGTGATGTTGTTGCGCATCACGAACTCCTGCGGGCCCTTGTCCGTCTCCACCTCCCAGTAGAGGAAGCCCAGCTCCTCCTTGACTTAGAATGCGCGTGATCTTGGGCACGAGATAGTAGAGGCTCAGTTCGGCCGCGACGGCCTCACGGTCCTCTGCGTTGAGCTTCGTCCAGTCCTCGATGATGCCGATCTCAGGCTGCTCATCGGCGTTGGCGTCGCGCACCGAGAGATACGCGGCTGTTCGGAGACCGGGAAGCACGAGCGCAGCACGACGCGCGGGTACTGGACGGCGACGCCGTTCTTCGGAGACGGTCAGGCTCAGTGTGTCGCCGTGACGGGTGAAACTCGACGTTCTCGGGCGTCAGGTAGACGACCTCAAATGATTTTGCCATGATTCGCCTCCTACAGACTCGCCGTGCTGCCGTCGATGCGCGCCATCTGCGACTGCATCTGCACCAGGTTGTAGAACGCGCCCTTGTTGTCCATCAACTGCTTGGGCGAGCCCTGCTCCTCCAGCTTGCCGTGGTTCAGCACCAGGATGCGGTCGGCGTTGTACAGCGTCGAGAGGCGGTGGGCGATGGCGATGGTCGTGCGTCCCTTGACCAGCTCGTCCAGCGCTTCCTGGATCTGGCGCTCCGTCTCGGTGTCCACCGAAGAGGTCGCCTCGTCCAGGATCAGGATGCGCGGATCGTGCAGGATGGCGCGGGCGATCGAGATGCGCTGGCGCTCGCCGCCGGAGAGGCCGCTGCCGCCCTCGCCGACGATGGTGTCATAGCCCTCGGGCATCGCCGTGATGAAGTCGTGCGCGTTCGCGGCCTTGGCGGCGCGGATGATCTCCGCGTAGGTTGCCTCGGGCTTGCCGTAGGCGATGTTCTCGGCCAGCGTGCCGCGGAAGAGATAGGGCTGCTGCAGCACCATGCCGATCTGCTGCCGAATCTCGTCCATCGACAGATCGCGGATGTCCACGCCGTCGATGCGGATCGCGCCGCCGGTCACGTCGTAGAACCGGCAGAGCAGGTTGACCAGCGTGGTCTTGCCGGCGCCGCTGTGGCCCACCAGGCCGATCATCTCGCCCGGCTTGACGTGGAAGCTCACGTCCTGGATAACGGGATAGTAGGGATCGTAGCCGAAGGTGACGTTGTCGAACTCGATGCTGCCCGCGATGCTGGGCTTGGCAATCGGGCGCTCCGGCTGGACCTGTTCCGCCTCGTCCAGCAGCTCAAAGATGCGCTGCGAGATGGTGACAAAACGGTTCATCGCCTGGCTGATCTGCGTCAGGTTCGAGAGCGGCCCGTAGAACATGCCCAGGTAGCCGATGAAAGCCATCAGCGTGCCCAGGTGATCTTGTCCGCCAGCACAGCCTGCCACCGGCGTACCAGATGATCAGCCCGCCGGCGCTGAAGGCGAAGGAGATCAGCGGGAAGAACTTGCCCCAGGCCAGGTTCACCTGGAGCGGGTCTGCAGCATCCGGTCGTTGCGGTTGTGGTAGCGCGCCTCCTCCTGGTCCTCCTGCGCAAAGGCCTTGACCACGCGCACGCCGGAGAGGAAGGTGTTGAGCATCGCGTTGAGCCGCCAGCGGGCGACCCAGAAGCGCCGGAAGTGCGGGCGCATGTAGCGATAGTAGAAGAACGCGGCGGCCATCACAAAGGGCGTCGGGATCAGCACGTACAGGCCCAGCGACGGCGCCATCGTGAAGAGCACGATGCCGATGCCGATGACCATCATCATGTTGAGCGCCGAAGTTGGTCATCTGGCGAACAAGCCCTGCAGCTCGCCGGTGTCCTGGTTGATGCGGGTCATCACGCGGCCCGTCTGGTTCTTGTCGAAGTAGTCGACGGGCAGGTTTTTCAGGTGGGCGAAGAGCTTCTCGCGCAGGCTGGCGGTGAACTCGAGCGCTGACGTTGATGGTCAGCCAGTTCGCAGATCGTGATGCCCACGTTGGCGATGCGCAGGCCCAAGAGCCCCAGGACCAGCCAGATCAGCAACTCCGGTCGCCCGCCTCGGCGAGCACGTCGTCGATCAGGATGCCCGTCAAGCGCGGCGGCACGAGGTCGACGACCGCGCCGGCGACCAGCAGCACGATGATCAGCCAACCTGTCCCCAGTAGGGCTTGGCCTCCATCATCAGGCGCTTGAAGATCTTGCCGCGCTGGATGCAGCTGGGGCAGACCTTGGACGAGGGATCGGCCAGGTACGCCCGCAGCTCAGGCAGACGTGTGGCCTCGTCGGAGTCAGGGATCGGCGTATCGGGGCCGTTCTTCGCCCGTTCCTTGAGATAGTGCGCCACGCGCCCAAAGCGGTCGGTGAGATCGTTGGAATAGTGGAGGAGGACGTGCGGTTCTGCGATGACGTGATCTGAAGCAGACCAACGCCAAGAACCTCGGCGCACACCCCGAGACCGGCGAAACCATCACCGTTCAAGACGGCCGTTATGGCCCCTATATCAAAATGGCCAAAGAGACCCGAAGCCTCGACACCCAGGACCAGCTCGCCACCATCACCCTCGACGAGGCGGTGGCTAAGCTCAAGGAGCCCAAGAAGGGCCGTCGGTCCGGAACCGCCGCGGTGATCGCCGATCTCGGCTCCCACCCCACCTCGGGCGAGACCATCCAGGTCAAGACCGGCCGCTACGGCCCCTACGTCACTGACGGCACCGTCAACGCCACCGTTCCCAAGGGCACCGATCCCGAAAAGGTCGACATGGATGCTGCCGTCGAACTCCTCGCCAAGCGCGAAGAGAAGCTCCGGTCACAGGGCAAGGATCCGAGAGCGAAGAAGAAGACGCGACGCAAGAAGTAGTGACAGCCTGGCTGTCATCCTGAGCAACGCCACGCCGCGAGGCGGCGCCTACTCATGGAAAGAACAAGGGATCGGCCCGGCAGAATCTCGAATTTAGTCAAATATTGACAACAAAAGAGTTACATTTATGGCTTGAAATTTGTTCTTTGGGAGCACCGTAACGCCGGGTCCGACGGTGTCACACTAAATTACAGGTGGCGCCGCCCGCCCACCCGGCAGCCGGTACGGCTGTCCCACAACCGTAACTCGTTTCAATGGGGATGATTTGTGGTGCAGGCGTCCCGCCTGCACGGGCATTCCCTGATTGAAACCGTGCGGCCGTCCCAGCCGCACATTTTCGGATCACCACTCCGCCACCGTCGCCCACCCCGGGAACGGCCCAACCTCGACCTTCCAACCGATTGACGACTCTTCAACGCGGACAGCGCGGAAGTCCGTTGGCAAGCTCGGTACGGGCGCCCTTTCGTCGCCGCCGCCGGGTCCATCTTGTGCCATATGGTGCCCTTATTCTCCGAGGGAGTGTAGCATCGGCTGTTTCTTCGGTCGCATGTAGCACGATTGTGCTACACTGGTGCCGCGGGACTGTAATTGACGGTATCCAGGAGGTCGACCATGGTGAAGCAAACGAAGATCCGGCGCGCTGGAGGCTCTCTCAGCGCAACTCTTCCCAAAGACATGGTTGATCGGCTCCACCTTGCAGCCGGCGATTCGGTGTACCTCGTGGAAACTGACCGAGGGCTCCTGCTAACGCCATACGATCCAGATTTCGAGAAGGCCCTCGATACCTACCGCAGCGGTGCACACAAGTACCGTAATGCCCTGCACGAACTCGCCAAGTGAAAAAACCGATTTGGCTCGACCGCCTCATCGTCGAAGCGATTCACTTCGACCAGGTTCGCGTCCACGGAGGGCTGTCGGGGATTCGCGACGAAAACGCGCTCGAATCAGCGCTTGCGGGACCTCTGAATCGGTGGGCCTATGACAGCGGATCCGACCTCACGGAGCTGGCCGCCGCGTACGGGTATGGTCTCGTCTCATCCCACCCCTTCAGCGATGGAAACAAGCGTGTAGGTTTCCTTGCCATGTACGTGTTTCTGGGTTCGAACGGGCTGGAAATTGAAGCCGACGAGACCGAGGTGGTCGACCTCATAGTCGCGGTTGCCTCCGGCCGATGCAGTGAGAAGGAACTCGCCAGTTGGTTGAGCGGCCACGTCAGCCCGCTCAAGGGCTGACCGGAACGTCCATCTCCGCGCCGAGATTTCCTGTGGTCAATTTCTGAGGACTGCGGGCCGGTGATGTTCAAGGGCGGGATATATCCCGCCCCTACAGACCACCTTGCTTGTAAGCGGATCCTTGAGGGCACGCGAGAAGGGCGTTGAAGCAATCGTTGGCGGGCCACTTGTGGTGACCATCTCGGCGAGGACTACGCCAGCGGAATAGACGTCAGCCCGGGCGTCCACCTTCCCACCCATGGCCTGCTCCGGCGCCATGTAGGCCGGAGTACCCGACACCGTCCCGGCGCCGCTGTCCTCCTGCCGTGCGAGACCGAAGTCCATCAGCACCACGCGCCCTGCACGAGTGATCATGATGTTTTCCGGTTTGACATCGCGATGAACTAGACCCGCCTGATGGATGGCCTCGAGACCGGCGAGGAACTGCGAGGCGATATCTTGGGCTTCCTTGAGGTCGAGAGGCCCTCGTTCATGAAGCACGCCGAGTAGCGTCCCGCCGTCGACATACTCCATCGACACCAACTCGCTGCCATCGACTTCAATCAGATCGAAGATCCGGCAGACGTTTGGAGAAACCACCTCACGGGCAGCGCGGACCTCGCGGCGCAACAGATCGCGGCGCCTCTCGTCCTTGAAGAGATCCGGCAGCATCGCCTTGAGCGCCACCTCGACCCGCAGCTTGAGGTCGAAGGCCCGCCACACCTCGCCCATCCCTCCCCTACCGAGCTGCGATTTAATCTGGTAACGCTCACCAAGCACCTGGCCGGGCGCGAGGAAGCCTTCGGGCAAACCTTCGGTCGGCGCGCTCGGAACGGGCGCCCTTTCGTCGCCGCCGCCGGGTCCATCTTGTGCCATATGGTGCCCTTATTCTCCGAGGGAGTGTAGCATCGGCTGTTTCTTCGGTCGCATGTAGCACGATTGTGCTACACTGGTGCCGCGGGACTGTAATTGACGGTATCCAGGAGGTCGACCATGGTGAAGCAAACGAAGATCCGGCGCGCTGGAGGCTCTCTCAGCGCAACTCTTCCCAAAGACATGGTTGATCGGCTCCACCTTGCAGCCGGCGATTCGGTGTACCTCGTGGAAACTGACCGAGGGCTCCTGCTAACGCCATACGATCCAGATTTCGAGAAGGCCCTCGATACCTACCGCAGCGGTGCACACAAGTACCGTAATGCCCTGCACGAACTCGCCAAGTGAAAAAACCGATTTGGCTCGACCGCCTCATCGTCGAAGCGATTCACTTCGACCAGGTTCGCGTCCACGGAGGGCTGTCGGGGATTCGCGACGAAAACGCGCTCGAATCAGCGCTTGCGGGACCTCTGAATCGGTGGGCCTATGACAGCGGATCCGACCTCACGGAGCTGGCCGCCGCGTACGGGTATGGTCTCGTCTCATCCCACCCCTTCAGCGATGGAAACAAGCGTGTAGGTTTCCTTGCCATGTACGTGTTTCTGGGTTCGAACGGGCTGGAAATTGAAGCCGACGAGACCGAGGTGGTCGACCTCATAGTCGCGGTTGCCTCCGGCCGATGCAGTGAGAAGGAACTCGCCAGTTGGTTGAGCGGCCACGTCAGCCCGCTCAAGGGCTGACCGGAAGGTCCATCTCCGCGCCGAGATTTCCTGTGGTCAATTTCTGAGGACTGCGGGCCGGTGATGTTCAAGGGCGGGATATATCCCGCCCCTACAGACCACCTTGCTTGTAAGCGGATCCTTGAGGGCACGCGAGAAGGGCGTTGAAGCAATCGTTGGCGGGCCACTTGTGGTGCGGGCGTCCCGCCCGCACTAATGCGCTGACGCGAAGATGTGCAGGCGGGACGCCTGCACCACAAAACCCAAAATGACTGTTTGGATGTGTCCCCTATGGGGTCAATTTCTGGCGCGCCTCTTCCTCACTGTCGCAAACCTGGAGGATGTCTTTGAGCATGACGATTTCGAAGACCTCGCAGATCTTGTCGCTGCAGCCGAAGATGGCGATGCCGCCGCCGAAGCCGCGAAGTCGGACGAAAAGGCGGACGAGGGTGCCGATTCCAGCGCTGGTGATGATGTGGACGTCGGAGAAGTCGAAGATGAAGGAATTCGTGCCTTCGCCGGCGCGGGTGGAAATGTCCTCCCAGAGCTGGGTCGCGCCGTTGATTGCGAGGTTGCCGGAGAGGCGGACGACGAGACCGCCTGCGATTTTCGGGTCGGGCTCGTATGTCAGCTTCATGAGGCCTGTCCGGTCCTCCTATCCACAGATTTGCTGCCCGAATTCTACCATTTACTGGTGTTGTGGTGCGCCCTGACCTGCCAAGGCGTAGCCCAAAGAGCTGCAATTGACAGCTGCCTTCCATGGTAGAGTGACGATCAGCAACTGCACAGCAGATTGAGGATTGTGCTCCGGTGAGGCCGGAGCGATTTGGTCGCGTCAACCGGGGGGATTCGGGAAGTGACGACGGTCAGCGGGGAGTTTCGGCGCGAGATCGAGGCTATCGGGGACATCTTTGTGTTCCTGGAGACCTTCACGGACGGTCAGGAGATCGACGAGAAGACCGCGTTCTGCATCAACCTCGTGGTGGAAGAGCTCTTCACCAACATGGTCCGGCACAACGAGGGCGGCGGCGATCAGATCACCGTCAGCATTGAACGTCTGGACAACCGCGTGCACCTGGAGCTCGTCGACATCGATGTCGATCCGTTCGATCCCGAGACTGCTGAAGTTCCGCCCGTAGAAGCAGGAATCGAGGAGAGGCGTCCGGGCGGGCTCGGAATCTACCTCGTCAAGAAAATGGTCGACGACCTCAACTACGAATACGAAATCGAGAACCGCCGGATGCGGATCACGGTGACCAAGACACTGGAGAACTGAGATGTTCGAGATCAAGCGCGACGAAATCGGAACGATCAGTCTGCACGGACGACTCGACGCCTCGCAGGTCGACAGAGCGAGGGCGGTATTCAGCAACGTCACGGAGTCCTGTTTGGTCGACTTTGGTGAGCTGAGTTACATCTCGAGCGCCGGTCTCGGACTTCTATTTGGTACCCAGAAGAAGCTCGTCGACAGCGGAGGAGGGCTGACGCTGATCAACCTCAGCCCGCACATCCGCGAAATTTTTCAGATCGCCGGATTCGACAACATTTTCGAGATCGCTTAGGACGGGAGGACGAGACGATCACCAACCTTTTCGACCGGAGCCGGTAGTTATGGCGAGAGACGATGATGCCATGCTGATTGAAGCCTGCCTCCGTGGAGATCGACACGCTTTCGACAAACTTGTCGATCGCTACGAAGGCCCACTCTTCAGCGCGGCCTATCGTATTACCGGTTCGGTCGAAGACGCCATGGACGCGACCCAGAACGCATTCGTCAACGCATACGAGAAGCTCCACACCTTCGATCCCTCCTACCGTTTTTTCAGCTGGATCTACCGGATCGCCGTCAACCAGTCCCTCAACCTGATCGGCCGGCGGCGCGACCAGACAGCGGTAGACGACAACGCGCCGACGGCAGAACCGAATCCGTCCGAGGTCTTCGAATCGACAGAGATGCGCGGCCAACTCAAGCGGGCGCTGTCCGAGCTCGAGCCCCACTATCGAACGGTGATCGTGCTCAAACACCTCGAAGGCTTTTCCTATCGCGAGATCGCCGAGCTTCTCGAGATCCCGGAAAAGACGGTCAAGTCGCGACTTTTCACAGCGCGGCAGAGGCTGCGCGTGATTCTGACTGAACGGGGGTTGGCCCCATGAATACCGAACGCCTCGAGGCCCTCCTGTGGGCCCGTGTTGACGGCACAATCGACCCGGAGGAGCTGGCGGAACTCGAGGCATACCTCGCCGAACACCCGGAACCACGGGAGGTCGAACGCCAGATCACGAAGATTGCCGAGGAGCTGGACGCGATGGAAAAGGTGCAGCCGCCTTCGGAGCTCAGAGCGAGGATTGAAAGTGCGTTGGCGGACGCGACCCCACCCGCCGTTCAGACAGGTCCTTCGACCAAACTTACCCACTCCTACTCAGCGACCTCCATGCCGGTGCGCTGGTTGCCGCTGGCGGCGAGCCTCTTGATCGGTGTCGCCATCGGCTACTTGCTGCATCCGACCACGGGCGGGTCGATCGACCAGTCGGTGGTGACTGGAACGATGGCGACTCCGCCGGGCCAAACCGAGACAGGACGGGTGGAGATACAACTCGAAGCCGGCGCGGGGAGCATCGTAGCCAGTCGAGACAGGGCAGAGGTCGTCGTCGAGGTGGTGCTCGCCACCGAGATCGACGTCGCAGTCACGCTTGGAAGCGCCGCTGGCCCGGTGCGCCTCGAGAGCCTCCTCAGCACTAACGCATCGGCCACCGAAGCCACTACACACAACGGATGGGTTGTGGTGCGCACCGTTGGACCCGGCACCGCAACGGTTTCGGTCAACACGATTGACGCCGCCGAACCGTTGCGACTCCAGGTCTCAGGTCACGGCGGTCCTGTGGAGGAGCGCTGGATCGGTCCTTCCCGAAACGGACCCAAACCATGAAACGGCACCAACTTTTTTTACGCTGCTCTGTAGTTGGGGTAGCGATAACCGGAAGCGACAATCAGGAACAAATTCGACCCAGGGGGTGAATTATGGCAACGAAGAAGACCGGAGTATTGGTTGGCATCGCCGCAATCGCCGTAATCGGCGTCGCAGCGGTTCTGTATTTTTCACAATGGCCACCGTCGGGTGAGGACGCGACCGGTGCGATCGGTGCGGCCGAACGCCACCGCGCGGAGCAGATCACGGACGAGGACGTGATCCTCGACATCCCGGGGCAGGAGCAGCTCGCCGAGGCGGTCTTCGAGGTTCTGACCGACGACCAGAAGGCTGAATTGATCGGCCGTACCAGTGAGGCCGAGCGCGCCTCGTTTTACGCCCGTTTTGAAGAAGCTGACGCGTTCGCACGAATGAGCTATTCGCAGCAGGGACGATTCGTGCTCGCACTCGACCGCGCAGCGCAGGAACGAATCGCCAGTGCGATGAGAGTCAGCCAGGCTGACCTCGCCCGCATGAGTGCGGCGGACATCGGCCGTGGTTTCGCAAATCTCGACGCCGAAGCCCGTGCGCAAGCCGTCGCAAGGTTTGACGCCGATGCGGCTCTCGCCCGAATGAACACGGAGCAGTACGGTCACTTCGTGCTCGCACTCGACCGTGCAGCGCAGGAACGAGTCGCCAACGCGATGAGGTTTGGTCAGGCTGATCTCGCCCGCATGAGTGCGGCAGACGTCGGACGGGGTTTCGCGAATCTCGACGCCGAAGCCCGCACGCAAGCCGTCGCAAGGTTTGACGCTGATGCGGCCCTCGCCAGGATGAACACCGAGCAGCAAGGTCACTTCGTGCTCGCGCTCGATCGCGCAGCGCAAGAACGAGTCGCCAACGCGATGAGGTTCGGCCAGGCTGACCTCGCGCGCATGAACTCAGCGGACATCGGCAGAGGTTTCGCAAATCTCGACGCCGAAGCCAGATCCATCGCAGTCGGCAGGTTTGACGCTGATGCGGCTCTCGCCCGGATGAACACCGAGCAGCAAGGTCACTTCGTGCTCGCACTCGACCGCAAAGCGCAGGAAAGAGTTGCCAATGCGATGAGGGTCAGTCAGGCTGACTTCGCGCGCATGAGCTCAGCGGACATCGGCAGAGGTTTCGCAAATCTCGACGCCGAAGCCAGATCCATTGCAGTCGGCAGGTTCGATGCTGATGCGGCTCTCGCCCGGATGAACACCGAGCAGCAAGGTCACTTCGTGCTCGCACTCGACCGCAAAGCGCAGGAAAGAGTTGCCAACGCGATGAGGTTCGGCCAGGCTGACCTCGCGCGCATGAACTCAGCGGACATCGGCAGAGGTTTCGCAAATCTCGACGCCGAAGCCAGATCCATCGCAGTCGGCAGGTTCGATGCTGATGCGGCTCTCGCCCGGATGAACACCGAGCAGCAAGGCCACTTCGTGCTCGCACTTGACCGCAAAGCGCAAGAAAGAGTCGCCAATGCGATGAGGTTCGGCCAAGCTGACCTCGCGCGCATGAGCTCAGCGGACATCGGCAGGGGTTTCGCAAATCTCGACGCCGAAGCCAGATCCATCGCAGTCGGCAGGTTCGATGCTGATGCGGCTCTCGCCCGGATGAACACCGAGCAGCAAGGTCACTTCGTGCTCGCACTGGACCGCAAAGCGCAAGAAAGAGTCGCCAATGCGATGAGGTTCGGCCAGGCTGACCTCGCGCGCATGAGCTCAGCGGACATCGGCAGGGGTTTCGCGAATCTCGACGCCGAAGCCAGATCCATCGCCATCGGGCGGTTCGAGGCAAACGAGGCCACCTTCGAGCGCATGAATACCCTGCAACGGGCCGCCTTCGCCGATGCTCTCGGATCCCAAGCATTTGAGAGGTCAGTACTTCGGTCGAGCGAATTCAACAGGCTCAGCCAGGCTCAGCAGCGTGCCGTGTGGGCCAACTTGGGAAGGCAGGGACAGTACGCTGCACTTCGCTATGCCGGCTTCGAGGCGGACCTCGCGCGCGCCGACGCCCTGCAGAGAAACGAGCAGTTCGAGCGTTACATGCAGCAACGATTTGCGCAGAACTAGGAGGCTGCAGCGCTTCAGTTCATCGATATAGGTCACGGCGGCGGGTACCGGAGACGGTTGCCCGCCGCCCCTTTCAGTTTTCGGAGAATCTTCAGTGCGATGAGAAAAAGGACTCTTACCTCATGACCGGCCTGTCTCGGGGGGCACCGATGTAGGGTCGATACCGCCACGGGAGACCGTGGCGGTAGTTTTTGGAGGAGGAAGAAATGCGACGTCTCGTGATCGGCCTGGCAACCGGCATCGTGCTCCTCAATTCGATCCCCGCCACAGCCCAGCTCCATCCTCGATTATTCCGCACCGAGGACCTGATGGTGGTCTACCTCAACGAGGACAACGAGTACATCCTCCCCCACCTGTCACGTTGCTTCATCAACTCACTCAACTTCCACAAGGCGGTGTTCGGTTACGAGCCGGGTGAAGACATTACCGTCCTCCTTCAAGACTTCGACGACTATGGTTATGCCGGCGCATCCTCGATGCCGTCCAACTTCCTCAGCATCGGCATCGAGCCCTTCGAGTATGTGTACGAAACCTCGCCGACCAATGAGCGCATCAATTGGGTGATGAGCCATGAACTGCTGCATATCGTGGCCATGGACAAGCCGGCGCCGGCCGACGAGAAGGCTCGTAAGTTCTTCTTCGGCAAAGTAGCGGCCATCCCAGAACAACCGCTATCGATGATTTACAGCTACCTGACGATTCCCCGCCTCTACGCGCCACGCTGGTACCACGAGGGTCTGGCGGTCTTCATGGAGACCTGGATGGCGGGCGGTTTCGGAAGAGCACTGGGAGGCTACGACGAAATGGTCTTCCGGACAATGGTCCACGACGACGCGTATTTCTATGACACCGTCGGTCTCGAATCCGAGGGAAAGGCGATCGACTTCCAGGTGGGACAGGTCTCCTACCTTTACGGCACCCGCTTTGTCAGCTATCTCGCCGACCAGTACGGCCCCGAGACCCTGATCGAATGGCTCAACCGCGGGCCCGAAACCAAAGCCTCGTACCGCGCTCAGTTCAAGCAAGTCTACGGCGTCGGTCTCGATGCCGAGTGGAAGCGCTGGATCGAGTGGGAGCGTGAATGGCAGCGGGCCAACCTGGAGGCCATCAAAGAGTACCCGGTGACCGAGTTCGAGCCGCTCTCCGAGAGGCCGTTGGGGTCGGTATCTCGCGCCTACTACGACGATTCACGGCGCAAGCTGATCACAGCTGTGAACTACCCGGGAGAGTTCGCCCACGTCACCGCGATCGACGTCGACACCTGGGAGGTCGAAAAAATCGTCGAGGTACCCACGCCGGCGCTCTACTATGTCACCGCCCTGACCTACGATCCGAAGACCGGCACAATCTTCTACACGACGGACAACAGCCGCCAGTGGCGTGACATCAACGCGGTCGACCTCGACACCGGCAAAAAAACCACCTTGCTCAAGAACATCCGTACGGGTGATCTGGCTTTCAACCAAGCCGACTCCAGCATTTGGGGCGTCCAGCACCACAATGGGCTCTCGACTCTGGTCAAAATCGCGCCGCCATATCAGAGCTGGGAGGACATCTCCCAGGTCCTGACTATCACGTATGGTAAGGACATCTTCGACATCGATGTCTCCCCCGACGGCGAGTGGCTGACGGCGGCGATGATCGAGGTCAACGGCCGCCAACGCCTGATTCGCATGAAAATCGAAGATCTTCTCGCCGGGTCGGTCGACTACGAGGTGCTTTACGAATTCGCCGACAACTCGCCGGCCAACTTCTCCTATTCGCCGGACGGAAGGTACCTCTTCGGGACTTCCTACTACACAGGAGCTTCGAACGTCTTTCGCTACGACTTCGAAAAGCAGGAGATGAAGGCGGTGACCAACACCCTCACAGGTTTCTTCAGGCCGGTGCCGGTGTCCGACGACGAGCTCTTTGCCTTCAACTACACATCGAAAGGTTTCATCCCAGTCAAGCTCGCCAACCAGACTCTGGAGGACATCAACCCGATCCGCTTCCTCGGCCAGGACATCGTCGAAAAACACCCCATGGTCAAAGATTGGATGCTGGACCCGCCGTCGGCGGTCGACCTCGACGCACTCGAGACCGAGAAGGGTCCGTATCGTCCGCGACAACACATGAGGCTGATGTCGGCCTACCCCATCCTCGAGGATTATCGGGGCTATGCGTCGGTCGGGTATCGCTTCAACATCATGGATCCGGTTGGGCTCACATCGGTCGACGTCAGCGCCTCGGTCAGCCCAAACAGCGAAGTCGCCAGCAACGAGAGATTCCACCTCACCGCGAACTACAACCACTGGCCCTGGAGGGTCAGTAGTTTTTACAACCCGGCGGATTTCTACGACTTCTTCGGACCCACCATGGTCAGCCGCAAAGGCTACGGACTACTGGGTGAATACAAGGGAATATTGATCGACGACCGACCACGCTCGCTGAAGTACAACCTCTACCTGACCGCCTTCGGTGGTCTCGACACCCTGCCGGAGTACCAGGAGATCGAAGCCACCATCAACCAGTACGTGGCTTTTTCGGGCAGCCTCGAGTACAAGGCCCTCCGCCGGACCATCGGCGGGCTTCAGCCGGAGAAGGGCATCAAGGCCGGCCTGTTCCTGAACAGCAAGTACGCTGAATCCGAGTTTTTCCCTCGTGTCTGGGGGACCTTCGACTTCGGCATCCCCTTGCCCATCAAATACTCGTCGGTATGGCTCCGGTCATCGGCCGGCTACTCGTGGGGTGATCCCGAAAACACGCTCTCCAACTACTATTTCGGCGGCTTTGGTAACAACTGGGTGGACCACCAGGAGGTCAGGCGTTTCCAGGAGTACTACAGCTTTCCAGGTCTCGAGATCAACGAACTCGGAGGCAACAACTTCGGCAAGCTTTTGTTGGAGTGGGACCTGCCGCCACTGCGCTTCGAGCGAGCCGGTTTCTCGGATCTCTATTGCACGTGGGCGAGTGCCACGATCTTCGGCAGTGCCATCGCCACAAATCTCGATGAGAGCGCCCTCCGACAGGAGCTCTACAACATCGGCGCTCAAATCGATTTCAAGCTAGTCATCTTCACGAACCTCTCGAGCACTTTCTCGATCGGATACGCTCGCGCATTCGAAACCGGCCAGGAGAACTCCAACGAGTTCATGATTTCGCTCAAGATCCTGTAAGTTCTTGGGCATGCCGATTCTTCAAGCGGGATTGCGAATTCTCCTCGGATTGTTGCCAGTCTTCGCATTCCTGCTCGCACTGATCCTGCTCGATAGCTTCAAGCTGGTAAAGCTACGAACCGTGGCGGGCCTGATCGCGGCCGGCGGTCTGGCGGCGGCCGCGAGCCTGATCATCAACGTTCAACTCGGCGAAGTGCTCGGACTCGACGGATCGACCCTCGTCCGCTACGTCGCGCCGGCCATCGAAGAACTCCTCAAGAGTGCGGTCATCGTCTTTCTCATCGCGCGCCACCGGGTCGCCTTCCTGGTCGACGCGGCCATCATTGGTTTTGCGGTAGGCGCCGGCTTCGCTGCGGTCGAGAACATGCACTATTTCGTTGCCCTTGAGGAGAACGGCATCGCCCTGTGGGTGGTGCGCGGTTTTGGCACCGCCCTGATGCACGGCAGCGTCAGCGCGATGATGGCCATTATCTCCAAGCAGCTCGTTGATACGCGTGGAGGTCCGCGCCCGTGGGTGTTCCTGCCGGGACTCACCCTCGCCACTATCCTCCACTCCGTTTTCAACCACTTTTTCATCGCGCCAACCATGACGACAGTGTTGATCCTCGTCGTCCTGCCGGTGTTCTTTGTCGCTGTCTTTCATTTTTCGGAGATCCGGACCCGGGATTGGCTCGGAACCGGCTTCGATACGGATGCAGAGCTCCTCGAGACCATCACCGCTGGGCAAGCGTCAGATAGCAGAATCGGTGCCTACCTTCTGGAGCTGCGAGAGAGATTCCCTTCTTCGACCGTGGTCGACATGGTGTGCCTGCTCAGGCTCCGGCTCGAACTTTCGATCCGCGCCAAGGGCATTCTCATCGCACGCCAGGCCGGATTTGAGGTACCGCCCGATCCCGATATGGAAGGGCGGTTCGCCGAGCTCAAGTTCTTGGAGCACAGCATTGGCAGGACCGGTCTGCTGGCGATGTCTCCACTCTTCCATTTCTCGGATCGCGATTTGTGGCAGTACCACATGATTGGGAAGGGGTGACTTGTTGGCAGCCGGGCGGTTGAATTAGGAATGAGGAATGTAGGAATTAGGAATTTCGCCCACACACCCGATTCCTATTTCGGATTTCGGATTTCTGATTTTTCATCCACCCGATCCCTTTTCGGGATTCGAAACGGTGTACCATCTAGGACACAATGACCACTCTTCATATCGTGCCAGCTGAGGGCGAGCCCTTTGAATATGAGCTCGAAGTCGACTCACTGGTGATCGGCCGATCGTCGCGATGCGATCTCGCCGTCGCCGACCGGTGCCTGTCGCGTCAGCATATTCGGATCTATAAGTCCGACGATGATTGGCTTGTCGAGGACATGGGTTCGCGCAACGGTACGCGCGTCAACAACGAGATGATCTCGGGGCCGACATCGATTGTTCCTGGTGATGTGATCGATGCCTCGATGTCACGAATCACCTTTGGTGGCAGCGGAAGAGCCCAGCCACCACAGGGTTCCAACACAGAAAGCCACACGATCTTTCGCGCCGCTAGCGAAATCATTTCCGAGACAGAGCGCGAGTTCGCCCGACCGGCGGACTCCGGCACTGAGGAGCTGCGCCAGGCCGCCGCCCAGCTCAAGGTCCTCTATGACATCCACCACGCGCTCGACAGAGCAACGACCGCCGAAGATCTTCTCGACCATGTTCTCGAGCGTGTCTTCGTCCACCTGCGGCCACAGCACGGAGCGATCTTCCTCAAGGATGAAGACCATCTGGTGCGTGCATCCAGCCGCTCGCTGGTTGCCGACACCGACGAGTTCCCGGAATCGACGAGTCTTGCCAGCGAGGTCATCGGCAAGGGGCTGGCAGCTTTGGTCCAGGACACGTCGACCGATGACCGCTTTATTGGCGCCGAGAGCCTGATCGATGCCGGCGTGCGCACCCTGGTGGCGGCGCCGCTACTGACACCCGAGGGCGCGATCGGCATGATCGTCCTCAGCTCCTCCCTCGCAGCCCGCATCTTCGGTGCGAGCGACATGGAGCTCCTGACGGTGGTCGCCTCGGCCACCGGTCTGCGCCTCCGCAACCTGGCTCTCGCCGAGGAGGCTGCCGAGCGGCGACGATTCGAGCAGGAAGTCACGCTCGCTCGCCGCATACAGGTAGCGCTCTTGCCGGCCGAGACGCCCCAGGTCGCCGGGCTCGAGGTCCACGGCGGAAACATCCCCTCGCGTGGGGTTTCGGGCGACTACTACCAGGTCGTCGAAAGGCCGGACACCAACGAGGTTGCTGTCGTCATCGCTGACGTTTCGGGCAAGGGGATCGGGGCTTCACTCCTCACGGCCTACGTGGACGCCCTGGTTAACGCCTATCTCGGCGAGAACCTCGAGCCGGCCGACATCTTCAACCGTATTTCCCCGCAGATGAACGCCAAGACCCCCGTCGAGTCCTTTGCGACCGCCTTTCTCGGGATCTTCTCGGTCGACACCGGCGCGCTGAGGTTCGCGAGTGCCGGTCACGATCCGACCCTTTTGGTGCGGTCCGACGACGACGTCGAGCTGCTGATGCCGACCGGAATGCCGCTCGGGTTGATGCCGGAAGCGGTTTACTCGAGCTCAGAAACATCTCTCGAGGTCGGCGATTCCCTCGTCCTCTACACCGACGGTATCACCGAAGCAGCCAACCCCGAGCAGGAGGAGTTCGGTCGTGAGAGGCTGGTCAAGGTCTGCGGGGAGAACCGCACCGAATCGCCGAAAGATCTGGCCAGATCGATCGAAAAGGTCGTCGACACATTCGTCGATGGCGTCCCCTATCACGACGACCGGACGCTGGTCATCCTCCGGAGGTCTTCGGCCTGAACTTGCGCTTGGGCCGTTCGGATGGGGGTTGGCACTCGTCGGGTAGAATCCAGACGTTCGAAAACCCCGCATTCTTGATGAGGCCGGCCGCCCACTTGGCCTTTTTCATCCGCTCGATGGGGCCAACCCGAAGCTTGTAAACGGGCGCTGCCCCATCGTCCTCGATTGTGATGACCTTTTGGTGTTCACGATAAAAGCCTAAATCCTCGAGATTTTTCTGATAGGCATCGACCATTTCGCGGTCTTCAGATCGCAGCACCTCGATCCAGTATTCGATGCACTCGGGTGCGCCTCGAGTAGTTTCCGTATCAGCTTCTGATTCGTCGACATCGACATCCGCGGTGTCATCTGTGATCACGATACGTCGATTGTGGAAATCCACCATCACCTTGGCTGACTGAGCCTCCTGAACAGGGACTGTTTCCTTCAGCACTATCCCAGAGCTCTCGAACCACAACCTGTGCCCGCCGACGGGGACCATCGGAAATGTCATGATTGGCTTGATCTTCGGGATGTATTCGCCGGCATATTTGACGTTACACTCGCTTGGATCCGAGGTGATCGTTATCGTCCCCACAGGCTTTTCTCCCGGTGGAATTTCGGAGCCTTCGAAAGAAACCTCAGGAAGTTTCGGGGTTAGTGTGCCGACCACCACCTGAATTCCGGCACCTCCGACATCGACGGAAAACTCTGCAAGAGTGAGACCCTCTTCTTCGAGTCTGACGGTGTGATCGCCGGATTTGATCCCTCGGAGAATCTTGCCGAATTCAGCTCTGTCGGAAACTCCGGCATGCTCTCCATCCAGAAAAATTTCGAACCCCGGCTCGCAGTTGATCCACACATCTCCTGCGGAGGCAGAAACAGCGACGCTCAGGAGCGTGACCCAAATAGCCAGATGAACTCTTCCCATCTGTCAGATCTCCTCGAAACTCGTTGGCCTCCGTTCGCCTACAAATGGTATCGCGACCTCGTCAATTGAAGAAGGTCCTCGATCCGAATCCCTGCATCTTCAATGATCTCCTCGCGGCTCGTCAACCTCCGTTCACCGGTTTATGGTATCGCGTCCCGGTCCATCGAATGGCGGTACCGCTCCGGACCTCGCCCTTCGTGTCAATGGAAAACGGGCTCTGGGTCCCGCGTGATCCACCTGGTGCGACAGGCGGGAGAACCGACTGAGTTACCCTTGTCTCACCAAATTCATGGAGGCAGCATGAGACTTCGCTGCACAGCCGTCATGCTCGGACTGCTCGGTTCTCCCGTCAACCTTTTCTGGAGCACAGAGTCGTGACATCGCATCCGTGGTCGAGGAACTCACCCTTCAAGAGAAAGCCTGCCTGATCACCGGTATGAACAAATGGGAGACCTGCGCGGTGCCCCGCTCGGGAATCCCCGCCGTGTGGATGGCCGACGGTCCCGTTGGGCTGCGTAAAAACCTTGGCGCGGCTTTGACTGACAGCGTTCCTGCCACCTGTTTTCCCTCTGCAGCCGCGATGGCGGCGACCTGGAATCCGGCCCTTATCGAACGAGTGGGCGCCGGAGGCGGTCGCGCCATGCTCGAGGGAAGCGTCGAGTGTAATCGGGAAATGGGACGAATGGGAGACGGGGACAGTACTGGCAGAGACGAATCCCAAATCTCCGCCATACCCTCATGATCTTCGGCAAAAATCGCGAGCAGTTTCGGATCGAAATGGCTGGTAGGGTCGAACCTGTCATCACCTTCGAGAAGGATGCGGCAAGCCCTTTCGTGGCTGAATCCCGGTTTGTAGGATCGCTTCGAGCGTAGGGCGTCGTAGATGTCGGCAAGCGCGACGATTCGCGCTGAGAGTGGGATCTCATTTCCTTTGCGGCCGGACGGGTAGCCGCTGCCATCCCATTGCTCGTGGTGGTTGAGGGCGATTTCAGCGGCCATCTGCAGTCTGTCGGAAGCAGAGAGGATCTGGAAGCCATACTCCGGGTGGCGCATCATTTCGAAGCGCTCCTGGTCATCGAGCGGGCCCTTCTTGCGGAGGATGGCAACATTGATGCTCATTTTCCCGACGTCGTGAAGCTGAGCCGAGTAGCGGATTTCGTTGCAGAAGGCCTTCGACTTGCCGAGTAATCCAGCTAGGAAGTACGAATACTCGTTGACCCGCTCGACGTGATGGGCAGTGTCCTCGTCATGGAGTTCGGCGGCCCGCGACAAGAGGTTGATGGAGAGCTGAAATGCCTCCTCGGTTTCGTCCTGAAGAGCGACGATGCGGGCGCGCTGCTCGCGAAGGAGGCGATTCCGGTCGCGCAAGCGAATATTCTGGGCCGAGATGCGTTCGACCATGTCGGCGCGCTCGATGGCACCGCCGACGATGTGATTGAAGGGGACGATGAGATCGGCCTGCTCACGTTCGAAGGGCACCGGTTCTTCGCCGGAAGCGTCGAGTCGATTGATCAACTGAACCACGCCGATCACCTTGCGGTCGTGGTTGACGAGCGGAAAGCTGAGCATCGAGCGACTGCTGTAGCCGAGTTTTCGATCGAAGCTGGGATCGAAATTGAAGGGAAGATCGTCGGAAATTCTATAGAGGTCCTCCACAAAAACCGTTTCACCGGTAACCGCCGTGTAGCCGGCAATTGATGACGTGTTGAGCGGCACGACAAAGCTCGCAGGTTCGAGCCCGACCCGGTCATTCTGGATATCGGCCGCCTCGAGTCGTCCGGTCTTACCCCGGCCCCGGACAATGAAGACACTGCCGGCCTCGGCACCGGTCAAACGACGGCTTTTGAGTAGCACTCGGCTGAGAAGCTCGGCCACCGGTTGCGGCTTTGAGTACTCGATGAACTCGAGAAACTCCCTGAGCACGTCCATCACATCAACCCTTCAACAAACAGACCTCCATCATAGCGCCTCTCTTTTGAGCCCTTGGCCTGGGCCGTTCGGTTTCACGGCTATACGGCTTTACGGCCTTACGGCGAACCACCGGTTTCGGCGTCGGCGTTGCCAAGAGCATCCGCCCTATAGCCGAATAGCCGTACAGCCGTCTTCCCGAATAGCCGTTAGCCCGGGTTACTGGGCACGACAAAGCCCGGCGACCCTATGGGCAACCGGGCTTTGAAAAGGCACCAATACAACGGTGCCCTGGCACCCTCCAGTGAGGCGGGTTAACGGGACTCTTTGAAAATGACGTGCTTGCGCACAACAGGATCGTACTTCTTGATCACCAGGCGATCAGGAGTGTTCTGTTTGTTCTTCTTGACACTGTACATGTATGGGCTCTCAGTGCTCTTGAGCTTGATCGTTACGCGATGTCCTTTGCCTGCCATTGTTTCCTCCACTCATACGGGCCGGGGGATGATACCCACAGTGAGATGTCGTGTCAAGGGGAAATCAACTCTACGCAAGGAGATTCGAGGCTGGTAAAATATTGAAATCTCGTCGTTTAGCTTTCAACTATCAGCTATCAGCCGGGGTCGTGCGGCTGGTTGGGGGAGCTGAGAGCTGATTGCTGATGACTGACGGCTTGAAGCCTGACCCCTAACCCGAAACGCCCTCTTTCAGCAAAGCGACTACAAATCGTTTGAGCTCGTCCTCGAAATCTATCTTGAATACCTCAAAATCCGGATCGCCAACCTCATAGGAGGCGGCGCCTTTAGGATCAGCCGCTGGCCGCAGGGCAGCGGTCAGCAGCTGAACGCGATGGAGAAGGCGCATGGCATCTCCATCGCTGAGCCCATCGACCTTTTGCTCGAGGATCGCGCAGACGGTAGCCATCCGATCGCGACGCCAACGCTGCAGATGGAAAACTTCCATCGCATCGAGGTTCTGTTCGAGCACCACGGCCTCGAGACTCAGAAATCGGGTGAGTTCGGGCCTGGCCGCAAGACTCGTCGCCAGCAACTCCGCGAGATCTACCTGCAACAGAGGGTCATCAATGCGGTCGAGTTCCGACTCGAGCGCGGAGTACCAGTCGGCAAGTTCCTCACGAAGAACACGGAGGAACAGCTCTTCTTTGCTCCGGAAGTACATTGACGCGACCCCGCGGTCAACATTGGCCCGCTGGCCGATGTTGTCAAGGGTCACCTCCACATAGGGCAACCTCGAAAAGATCGACCGTGCAACTTCGAGAATTTTCGCCTTGCGTGCAACCCGCTGCTGCTTCGCTCGGTCACGTTTATCGGGGTTAATCAATCGTCCCATCGGGTCATTCTACCCGGTTTCGGTTTCGCCGCTCAGTTGATGCCGTGGCAGGCGCCAATCCAGAGAGCGAAGAAAGAAATCAATTACCAGTGATCAGTTTCAACTACCCAAATCCAAACACGGCTGCAAACCGAGATACTGGATACTGGATGCTGGATGCAAGGTTCAAGATTCAGGGTTCAGCCGAGGAGTGCCGACATCGGTGAACGGCGATCACGAATGGGTGGCCGAAAGGCTCACAATCTCGGTTGAAGCAGCCGCCAGGTGATTGCGCGAACCTCATCGAAGAGCTGCAAGGCGGTGGTTGCCTTTCCGCGTTGTATGGCGCCTGTGGAGCAGAGAATCCGGAGGTGCGAGTCCACCTCCTTTGCCGAAGCATAGGCAATACGCCAGTGATAGGCCCGGTCTCTTCCGAATCGGCCGTGGCCTTCGGCGAGGTTGGCCGGAACCGAAGCTGCCGAGCGGATCACCTGATCGGCAATCGGCTTCAGCGGAGCTGGAACCCTCATCACCAGTTTGATCGCCAATCCCGCTGCTTCGAGGGCTTTGGTATGGGCGATGAGGTTGGTGTTGGTGGCGGCTTTGGACATGGTCACCTCCGGGTCGTTCATGCCCTTCCCTCAAAGCCTGTGGGCGGCCAATGTCAAGGGTGCCCCGCACCCTGCTTGCCCTTGACATCGGCCGCCTGCAGGCTACTCCTTCTGTTGAACGACCCGGAGGTGGCCGTGCCGCCGCCGCTGAACCTGTTCACCGCCCCTGCCCGCTGTCGCTGTTTTCTGTCGCTGCCCACTGATTGCTGCCGCTGACATCTGTCGCTGGTTGCTGCCGCTGTGATGCTTCCGCCACCAACCTCGAATTGGCTGTCTGAGACGCAGCCTTGGACAAGAGTGATACTGGCTACTGGTTACTGGCTACACTAGTTACTGCCTACTGGGTGGGTGGTCAGCCCGCGTCCTTGAGGCTGATCTGTCCCGATTGCGAGAGCTTCCAGAAGACCAACAGGGAATCAATCTCCGACAGCGGAGAAATCTTGATGATCGAGGCGATGTCGGATGAGCCGTTGATGCGCGAGAGAATGAAACCTTCTTCGGGAGAAAAGCTCATCGCACGCAGGTCATCGAGGGTGGTTTCGAGCTTTGGCACCTTTTCGTATTTGACACCGTCTTTTTCGAGTCCTGCCATGACCTCGGACTCCAGTTCCTTGACCACCAGCGCAAGTTCGCGGTTATGGGGGTCCAGGCTGGTCGCCGCCCCAAGGTGGCGTGCAGCGGCTTCGTAGACGCCGAGCTTGAGATGCACCATGGCCTCGGAGATCAGAGCCTGGGCGCTGGTTGGTCCGGCGTCCGTATCATCCTTGGAGACCGGAGCGGCAGGCCCTTGGGGATCGGGGGCCATCACCCGCGGCCGAACGATCTTGATCTTGCCTTCTTTAATATTCTTGTAGAGCACTTCGTAAACAAAAAACTCGGAGGAGTGGGTATGGAGACAGATATCCTCGATGCTGCGGTCATCGTCAACCGCTTCCAGTACTCCCCGCCACCCGAAGTCCATCTCGTCCTGATCCAAGAGTGGGCCTACGGAAACCGGTACGCAGAGCGTCGAGGGGATCAACTTGCCCATCTCTTTGGTCATGTCGATCCGGCGCATCCCCTCCATCACGAGGCCCGTGATGTTGGCTGACATCGGCACCAGCTCGTACTCCGGCAACTCATCATCGAGGAACTCGAAATGTCCCACATCCCAGGCAAAGAGATCGTAGATGTTTTCTTCGGCATTGAGCCTGAGCATGTGATCGAGCAATTCCTGATCAATCGCCCCGCCCTCGACGAGAATCTCACCGAGAAGTATTCCCTGTTCGGCCTGAATGGCCATTGCTCTCGAAAGATCTTCCTCGGAAATCACACCCTTGCTGACCAGAAAGTGGCCTAGAAACCCACGGGGATCGGAACTCGATGAAGAAAGAACAGCGCCATCCCGAAGAAAGATCTTCTTCTCGATGCTGCCGTTATCGACCATCAGAGTTCCGGTTTGGCGACCGTTGGCGAGCCATTGCAGCAGCTCTGCAAGGCTCATGGTCTCAAGATTGCCTGTGATAGCCATCTTCGCCCTACAGCGCTTGAACCCGTGAGCCGTCAACCCGCATCAACCTCAGATCCAGGTCAATGGGGTTCGCGGACATCCAATGTATCGACAAGAACAAAAGACATGCCTCAGTCATCTTGATTGAAAGTATCCCACCGCGCCGCCGCTGTCCATTTTGAATTGATCGCTCGTTGTGCGAGGTCGCAATGTGTCACGCCGATTCCGGAATATCTATGAGGAAGGTGGTACCCACACCGAGTTCGGTTTCGAAGGTGATCCCTCCACCAAGCTCCTCGATGATGCCCTTTGAGATGCTCATTCCGAGGCCGGTTCCGCTACGGTGGCGCCAGTCATCGTGCTCGGCTCGTGCAAAGGCCTCGAAAACGTGGTCGCGGAAGTCCTCGGGGATGCCCGGTCCCGCATCTGAGACGGCAACCCTCAACATCCGGTCGCTCCGGCTTGTTTTGACGGTCACCACATCGTCTGTCGGCGAGAAACGAACGGCATTTGACAGTACGTTGGTTAGCACCTGAATCATTCGGTCTGGGTCGACTCGTACCATCGCTCCGGGAACAGCTCCTTCGAGTTCGAAGCGAACCTTGTGGTTGGCGGCGTATGCCGAAGTGCTATCGATTGCCTGCTCGATAAGGGGCATCATTTCGACATTCTCGAGGTGAAACTCCATACGCCCCGAGTCGAGTTTTCGCGACGCCAGGATATCGTTGACCAGTCGCCCCATTCTCTCGCTGTTGCGCAATGCGATCTTCACCAACTCTTGTCCGCGTTCTCCAAGCTCCCCAGCAACGCCTCCGTCGAGCAGGCCAATCGCGCCACGTACAGCGGTCAGAGGAGCTCGAACCTCGTGATGGACCATGGTTACGAACTCGTCTTTTTGCCGCTCTTGACGGAGACGATCACCGATGTCAGCGGCCACCACGACGTGGCTCCTGGCCTTACCAACGCTCTCCTCCATTGCACCAACCGAAATCATCACCGGCACTGCCTCGCCGCCTCGTGCCAGGAGCTCAGTCTCCAAGCCGTGGGCCGATCCGTCAGGCCCCAGCGCGTCGAACAAAGACACGTGTCCCCGCGGCGCCCGAAAGAGGTCCCGGCAGTTCTGACCCAGGAGCTCATCCTCGTCGACTCCCGAGAGGTGACACACCGCCGAGTTGACCCTGGTAATTGTCCCGTCGGGTCCGGTCACGACCAGGCACTCACCCATCGTTTCAAGGACGCGATCCAGATAGTCACGTGACACGGTTGTGTCGCGGAGCTTGCGTGCCATCTCGTTGAAGGCTTCGGCCAGTTCTCCAACTTCATCAGCGGTGCGAACCGCCAGCCGCGGCACCGGCCTGCCTTCGGATAACGCCCGGGTGGCTTGAATGACCTCGTTGAGAGGGCGCGTGACGGCCTCTGCCAGAAGGACCGCGGCAAGCACACCCAAGAGCGCAAAGATGGCTCCGACCATTGCGGTGCGGCGAGCGAGAGACGCCTGATCTTCGGCAAGGCCGGCCAAGGAGTAGCGAAGGCGAACTCCGCCGAGAACCTGACCCCCGAGGTGCAGAGGTTTGGTCACCGTCATTGCATCGCCGTCAAATTCGACCAGCAGGGCTTCGGATCCCGAGGCGTGGCGGAAAGCCGCCTCGGAGATCAACATGTGTCGTCGAGGATTGACAATTGTTCCGTCCGTGACCACCCGGCCGTCCTCGTCAAAAACAACGGCATCCAGTACATTTTCCTGATCTCGAGCCTCAGAAATCAAATTCCTCAGTTCTCTCACCTCGAGCATGGCTAATGCATCGGTTGTGTTGGCGGCGATCACCGTCGTCAGAAGCTTGCCCCTGTCCTCGAGTTCGTGGCGTAAACGTACATGCTGAGCGCGGACTGAAAGACCTGTGAGGACCACTCCGAAGGCAATGATGATCGCCGAAACGAACGCGACGAGACGACCCTTCAGACCGAGTCTCATGGTGGAGCTCTCAATGCCCGAGATCCTCCTGGACGTGCGGCAGGAGCGCCAGAATATGGGCAAGATCACCATCCGGACCGCCGGGGAATCTATCGAACCTGGTGGTCTCTTCGAATCTCTCGAGCGCTCCACGTCCTTCATCGTCGAGGTGCATCTCGAGCAGCAGGTCTTCGATCGCCCGCACCACCTTCGGTTCGAGGCCGCGCCGCGCGCACACGACGTTTCTGGGTACCGCCTCGGTCGTAAGGAGGATCCGGAGTTCGCCTCTGCGGTCACCGGCAAGCGCCTCGAAATAATCCGCGTTGACGGCTCCCGCCACAACCTTTTTCTTGAGAACCCAGAACATGGTGTTCTCGGCGTCGTTCGAAAAGAAATAACCGACACGATCACCTGGGACCGAAGCGGCAGGATCCTCATAATTGACCAGCCGCAAACCGGCCGATACGAGCGCCGCTTTGGGCATCAAAAATCCCGACGTAGAGAACGGCTCGCCAAAGGCGATGATATTGCCCACGAGGTCGTCGACTGATTCGACACCGCTGTCCGCTCGAGTGAAGACGACGCTTCTGTAAACGTCCGACCCGCGTTTCCAGCGGCGGAGAATCGGCTCGATTTCGGTGCGCTGCCAAACGAAAACTGCCGGGAACGGGCTATCGATGAGAAGATCGACCGTTCCTTGCCGAAGCTCTTCGATCATCTGACTCAACGAACCAACAACCACAACCCGGCCCCTGCCAATCCCCACGTGGTGGAGGTTGGCTGCGACGAAGTCGGCGAACGGCCGAACCACCTCATACTCCTGGGTCGGATTGAGCGAAACCGATCCGATGGTGAGAACACCGGTCGGAACCGGGTGTGCAGTGTCTCCGCCAGACGGGACCGGAGCACTAGCCTGCCCGCAGCCAACGGCTATCGTCAGCAACAATCCAAGATATCTGCGCGAAGCCACGACTCAATCCTCGTTACCGGCAAGGACTACCCGGTTTCGTCCTCCCCGCTTGGCGCGATAGAGGGCGTCGTCCGCCGCAGCGATAAGCTCGTGACTTGTGAGGGCTGCAGGGAACTCACCAACTCCACAGCTCATTGTCACCGAAAATGACCCGCGACCCGTTTCGTGGTCAATGGCCGCAAAGTTGCGCCGGATATCGTCCATCTTCTCCATTGCCGCCGCGCCGTCGGTATCAGGGAGAACCACGACATACTCGTCCCCGCCAAAGCGGCCCAACACATCGCTCATACGCAGCCGCTGGCGAAGAAGATATGCCAGGGCCTTCAGGACCTGGTCTCCCGCCAGATGTCCATGTTCGTCATTGACCTCCTTGAAGCCGTCGATGTCCAACATCGCGACAGCCAACTTCCCCTGCTGCCGATCTGCCCTTCGAACCGCGACCTCAAGCTGTTCGATGATGCGACTGTGTCTGAAAAGCCCGGTGAGACCATCTTTCTCCATAAACAGCCGCAGCGTGCGGCCGCGCTGGGCGCGAGCTGAAACTGCAGGCACCAATTGAGCCGGCGGCACAGGTTTTGTGAAGAAATCGTCGCCACCCTCACCGAGAGCAGCGATCTGCTTCATCCGGTCAGTCTCCCTCGATAAAAAGACGATCGGCACACCAACAAACGCCTCTTCCTGGCGTATCACCATCGCCAGCTCGAGGCCGGAACACCCTGGCATGTAGACATCCATGAGGATCACATCTGGTTGGAACTCGACCAGCTGGGACATAACATCGAAGGGATTCGTGACGGTCACGGTTTCCAATCCAGCCGACTCGAGGCAGGTGGCGTGGAATTCAGCGCTATCGGTTTCGTCGTCGACGATGAGAATCCGATATGGCTCCGGTTCGCTTCGAGTCAACCGATCAAGGGTTTCAAGAACATCCGAATAATTGACAGGTTTGACGAAATAGCTGCTACAACCAGCTCTGACTGCGTCGAGCCGCGCCTCGATATCCGATCGATTGGAGAGGAGTACTAACGGCACGACGTCTCCAAATGCGTCCCGCACCTCGGCCGCCACCTCTTCACCGATCAACTCCCCGTCGGGGGGAGAAAGGTCCAAGATAATGGCAGCCGGCCGCCGTTCGACCCTGCCGGAAACCATCTCACCGATTTCTTTGAACATTTGCAGCTCGAACCCGAAATGACCGAGCTGGAGCGCAAGCTCACGAGCAAAGGGACCCTCCTGCTCAACGACGACAATCAGGTTTCGAGCCTCGAAGAGGGTCGTCCCCCACTCCCCCATGTTTTCGAACGAGCTGGGATCGAAACCCTCGTCGGCTTCGGAGGTGGCATCCTCTCCCATCCGCTCGAACCACTCGATGACATCTGCTCTCACTTCCGGAGTCGGCGGTTGAGTTCCTTCCAGGAGAGCTACCAGCTTGCGCTCGAGACGTCGAGCGGTTTTCGCCATTTTTGCGAAACCGAGGCTGCCTGCTGTGCCGATCAGACCGTGAACCGATCGGTGGAGAGCGCGCGCTCCATCCTGACTCCAGCCTTCACCGTGGAGCGTGTTCCACTCCTCCACCAAGGCCTGCAACCGTGCCGGCAGCTTTTCAAGAAAGCTACCACGAAGCCTCTCGAGTTCCTTCTCGAGCTGATCGGCCCCAACCCGGCTGTCTGGTTCACCTTCCACTATTGCCCTTCCAAACGCTGTTGATTCGATCGGCAAGTGTCATTGGGTCAAAGGGCTTGAGAATTATGTCTGCGACACCGGTTTTACGGAGATCCTCGAGTTCCTCCTCTTGGATGACTCCGGTGAGATAGATCACCGGAACTTCGTTGAACTGTGGCTGCCGCCGAATCTCTTCGAAGACCTCAGGGCCAGTCATATCCGGCATCAACACATCGACGATGACCAGATCCGGTCCGAACCCGGGGAGCCGCTCGAGCAGCATCTTGCCAGACGAACACACCGAAACCTCGAAGCCGCCAACGGCTTCAAGCGCAATTCTCGATATCTCGAGAATATCGGGCTCGTCATCGGCAATGAGTATTCGTTGCAACGAAATAGGGCCCATTGAAAGAGTCCTATCCGGGCATCATTCGGGCACCACAGTCATGGATTCAGACGAAATATTTAATCTCATTCGTCAGCTTCAACCCGTGTCCAGATCGAGGTCCGACCGAGCATTGAAACGCCAATATAGCCACGAACGTTGAGCTCGCCCTTGTCACCGATTCGCACCTTGCACTTGTAGGTCTTGCCGTTGTCCGGGTCGTAGATCACACCTTTCTTCCAGGTTCCCTTGCCATCGAATCTGAAGCCCTCCATGAGCTCGAGGCCCATTATCGGTCTCGATTGCAGGGCAGGATCCGGGTTGTTTTTGTCGACCTTTGGTTCGCCCTCTTCGCCGTCCTCGTCTTCGGCTGTGTAGAGGGGCTTTTCGAGCCACACGATCTTTCCGGAGTACAGATCACCGACGGCATAGATCTCGATGTGGGCCCGCCCGCCGTCGCCTTCGGGATCTGTAGCCCAGACCCCGAGAATGTCGTCACCATCACCGGCCAACAGTGGCGCCGCAGCGAAAAATACGATGATTACAGCAACTATAGTGCGCTTCATCCCAAGACCCCTCCTTCAAGAGATTCGCTTGACGATGATAACCCCCGCCCCCAGGAATCACCAACTCAACCCACTCTCCACGACAATCCGCGTAGTACATTTGTAGGGTGAAAATGGCATCAACCCGTATCCTTGCCGCGGCCATTCAGACGCTCGCTGCGGTCGCAATGCCTGCGGTCGTGGGTTGCGGCGGGCCGCCTCGCGTACCTGAACTACCTACTTTCGAACGTGTCGCGGTCAATCAGCGAGCAGTTGGCATCCCCTACGGCGCGGTCGTGCTCTTCAGGGTCGACCAGGAGATGGTGGCTCTGCGCGTCGCCGAGGCCCCTATGTGGGGCTACCGAATCGAATACGAATGGAACACGGCCTCGGCGACAACGAGTGTTTTCGAGACCGAGAGCACCGGTGCAGGCGAAACCGGCGAACAGAAAAAACGGAGCACTGTGCACGCCGGACCACTGTATATGCGGTGGTCTCGCGGGTCAGAAGATTTCGGCTGGCTCTACTGGCCCGAAAATTCGAAAGACCTCAGTGTTTCCTCGATCACCTTCCGAACCGTCAAGAGCATCGATCTCCAAAACCCTGAGATCTTCTGGTACACGCAGGAGATGTTCGAGTAAGGACACTGCGTGTCCCGGTGCCAGTCTCCGTACCGGGAAGTCATTGCAGAGATTTGATACTCGCTGCTCGATACTCGATACTCGATGAAACTAAAGCGTCGAGCCTCTTGCGGTGATTGGGCATCGGTGGGCGGAAATCCGAAATTCGAACCCGCCGGCGGCTGCTGTGGCGGATCAGGCCTCATCTGAAGGAGGAGGCCATGAGCCGCCCGCAGGTGGCGGTGCGACGTGTCGGCCGGAGGCCGACTGCAAATCCGAAATCCAAAATCTCGATTGGGCGGTCGTGTGGTAATTCCGAATTCCTAATTCCTAATTCCTAATTCCTCCTGCTATCCTCCCTCCCCATGATTGCGGTCACCAATCTCGTCAAGGCCTACGGCAGCCAGGTCCTTTTTGCGAATGTCAATCTCCAGCTCAACCCGGGCTGCCGCTACGGGCTGGTCGGCGCCAATGGCTCCGGCAAAAGCACTCTTGCCCGGATCATTGCCGGTGAAGAGGAACAGAGTGACGGCTTGGTCGCGGTGCCAAAACGGCTGCGACTCGGAGTCCTCTCGCAGGACCACTTTCGTTTTGAGGACACTCCGATTCTCAATGTCACCATGATGGGCCACCAGGAGCTGTGGCAGGCCCTTGCAGAGAAGGATCGAATACTCGAAGCGTCGACCGAGCATTTCGACGGCGACCGTTACGCCGAAGTCGAGGATCAGATCATCAGCCTCGATGGTTACAGTTTCGAGGCGCGGTCAGGTGAAATTCTCGAGGGCCTCGGAATCCCTTCGGAACTTCACCACCAACCGCTCTCCACCCTCTCCGGCGGCTTCAAACTTCGAGTTCTGTTGGCCCAGGTTTTGGCCGCAGACCCCGGTTGTCTGATCCTCGACGAGCCGACCAATCACCTCGACATCATTTCGATCCGTTGGCTCGAGAAATTCCTGGCCACCTACCAGGGATGTGCGGTCATTATCTCGCACGACCACCGTTTCCTCGACAACGTCTGCACCCACATCCTCGATATCGACTACGAGACCGTCACCCTCTACACGGGGAATTACACGGCCTTCACCACGGCCAAGGTCGAGGCTCGCAACCGCAAAGAGGGCGAGATCGCGCGCCAGGAGAAAAAGGTTGCCGAGCACAAAGCCTTCGCTGACCGCTTCAGGGCAAAGGCGACCAAGGCGCGTCAGGCGCAGAGCAAACTCAAACAGATGGATCGCATCGTCATCGACAACCTCCCGCGGTCGTCACGTCGCTATCCGGTCTTTCAATTCCGCCAGCAGCGCCCCAGTGGCAAGGAAGCGCTCAAGATCGAAGGAGTCAACAAGGCTTTTGGTGACAACCCGGTGCTGACGGGTATCAACCTCAACGTACGCCGGGGAGACCGCTTGGCCATCATCGGACCCAACGGCATCGGCAAGTCGACACTGCTCAAAATCGCGGTTGGCGAACTGACCGCGGACGCGGGCGAAGTGCAATGGGGACACGAAGTCCGGCCGGGTTACTTTGCCCAGGATCATCGGCAGGCCTTCACCGAAATCGACGCCACCGTCGAGAGCTGGCTCGGCGCCGCATGCTCTGGCGAAACAGTAGGCACCGTGCGAAGCCGTCTCGGTAAGGTGTTGTTTTCGGGCGACGAAGTGGAAAAAAAGGTGCCGAGTCTTTCCGGCGGGGAGGCGGCACGGCTCATTTTTGCCCGGATTGCGGTTGACGAACCAAACGTACTGGTCCTGGACGAGCCAACCAATCACCTCGATCTCGAGGCCATCGAGGCGTTGGTCGCCGGTCTCGAGGCCTTTGACGGCACCCTGATTTTTGTTTCCCACGACCGATGGTTCGTTTCGAAGCTCGCGACCAGGGTATTGGAAATAACCGAGCACGGCGTCAATGACTACCCTGGGACCTACGACGAATATCTGGCGAGCTGCGGCGACGACCACCTCGATGCTGATGCCGCCGTTCTGCGGGTTCGGCGCGAAAAACGCGCTCGCAAGCATGATGGCTCGAAATCAGACAAGAACCGTCCTGGCGCCGAAAATGCTAAGAAAATCAAACAGCTCGAGCTTCGGCGGGAGATTGTCACCACCGCCATCGAGAAAGCTGAGCGGCGCATCGAAGAGATTGACGGGGCGTTTTGCAGACCCGGATTTTTCGAGGAAACCTCCGAATCGAAGGTCCGAACGATGCAGGCGGAACGCGACAAGCTTGCCGCCGACCTCGAGAAACTCATGGCCGAGTGGGAAGAGATCGAAGCTGCGCTCGAGTCCGAGTTTTGAGTTTTGAGAGTTGAGAGTTGAGTTTTGAGTTGTCCACCACCCAGCCAAAACCACAGAGACACAGAGTAGACACAGAGCCCACCCAACCACCCGATAGAAACCGCAGATCACGCAGATAGACGCAGATAGAGTTACATCTTTAGGCGGGACAACCGCTTACGCCAACGCTCTCGAGAGTTCCAAGGACCTAAAAAGCCCACAGATCACACAGATCAACACCCCCATCTCAAAAACGCAGAGGTACGGAGACGCAGAGACGCAGAGTGCGTCAACAGGGGCTTCTCTGTGCGGCGAGGTCCCGGCCGTCCGATGACGGCCGGAAACCGCTGGGCCGGGCCACCGCTCCGAATGCAAGCGTCCGTCTCGGTGTCCCGGCCCAGCGGCTTGCGCTTCGAAAGCGCAAGCCTCGCCACTCCTCTTCTTCGATCAAAGTTGGGGAAGGCACGCCCTCCTTCCTGACAAAGAAAGAGAAGGGAGGCAGAACCGACGTGCCCCGGGCACGGCGGCCGGTGGGAAGTGGGACGTCGACGGACGCCCGCGTCCGGAGGCGGCCCAGTTCTCACCGGAGACAGGCGATCCTATCGCCTGTCGTTCTGCCGTCAGTCTCCAGCATCACCTTTCAAGCTCAGCATCTCTCCCTCTGCGTCTCTGCGCCTCTGTGTCTCTGCGTTTCTTTTCCGGTGAGCGGATCTGGGTCGATCTGTGTGATCTGTGGGCAGCTTTCTCTGTGTCCTCTGTGCCTCTGTGGTTTTCCTGACTGGCCAGGAGGCTCAGGATAGGCGTCGCACGGCATGCATGGTGAAGCCGTCGCCATCGGGATTGGGTAGGATGCGGATTCCGCCCGCAGAGGTCGGGATCCACGGAACTCCCGTCGGCACATGAACATCGAGGCTCTCGACTTCGAACCCGTTCGGCAGATCCGCCACCACGCCCTCATTCTCCTCTGGCTCCACCGAACACGTTGTGAAGAGAAGGGCCCCACCAGGCGCGATGAGATCGAGGCCGGAGGCCAGCAATTTTTTCTGTAACTCCGCCAGCTCACCGATCGACTCGGGCACCAATCGCCACTTGAGCTCCGGATGACGGCGAAAGGTGCCGGTACCGGTGCACGGCGCATCGAGAAGTACGAGGTTCCATCCTCCAGGTACGAATGGTGGGTTTTTTGCATCGGCGGCCACGATCAGGCAGTTTTCCGCCGGCGCAACGGCCTGCCGAATCAGACGTGCGCGATTCAATCGAAGATCCGCCGCCGCCGCGAGCTCCCAGTTTCCAAGGTGAAGCATCAGCGCTGTTTTGCCGCCCGGCGCGGCGCAGAGATCGAGGAAGCTCTTTTCCGTGAAAGCCAACGAACTCGCGATGTGGGCCACCACTTGAGAGCTCGGGTCCTGAGCGTAAGCGTTTCCACTGCTGACCATCTCGACCAGACTTCTGACGTCCTCGGGCGCCGTCCATGTGCCGGGACACCAGGGATGAGGCACCAGTTCCACACCTTTTCCGGACAGAATCTGACGGCTTTCTCTATTAAGAAACCACGCCCAGGTGACGGCGGGCTTCTGCGCGGACGCCATGGCGATCTCAGTCGCCTCGTCGCCAAAGACATCGACCCAGCGTTGGCAGAGCCAGTCCGGGTGCGAGAGGCGAACGTCGCTCGGAGAGCGCCCCAGCACCTCGCGCCAATCGGCAGTCGCTTTTCGCAGCACAGCATTGACCATCGAGGAGGCGGACGAACAACCGAGCCGCCGCACCAGCCTCACCGCCCCGTCTGTCGCGAGTTCCGGTGGAATATCCAGACACATCGTCTCTGCGAGACCGATGCGCATCGCCGTCCTCACCTCGGGATCCAGTGAGCGGAGTTTCCGCCTGCATCGCGGTTGGAGAACCTCATCCAGCGCCCGCATCGAGCGCAGCACCTCGAGCACCCTGACCCGGACCGCCGGCACCCCTCCGCCGGACAGAAGTCGCGACGAATAGGCTCCATCTTCGACGCGCATGAGCATACGCGCCGCTGTCAGCCGATCAGCCGAAAGCCTCACCGCGGCTCACACGTTCGCCGATCAAAAAGGCGTCTACCGGCATCCGTCGTCTGCCCTCCCTTTGCACCTCAGTAATCTTCACAGCGGTGCCCTTCCCACAGCGTACGACAACACCGTCCGGATCCGCCGTGATCACCGTTCCCGGCTTCTCCTTGCCTCTCGGGGGTGGCTTGACCTCATCAAGCCCGAAGAGCTTGAGCCGGCCACCCCGGAACTTGGTATAGAGCCCGGGCCACGGGGTAAAGCCCCGAAGCCTGTTGATGAGCTGGCGAGCCGGCATCGACCAGTCGATCTTGGCAAAGTTCCTGCGCAACATGGGCGTAGTGTTGGAACCATCCGATGGTTGCGGACGGGGCATCAACAAGCCTTCTTCAAGCTCATCGAGGGTCCGCACGACGAGCTCTGCACCGATTTCTGCGAGCCGCGGCGCCAACATTTCGGCCGTCTCGCCGGACTCGATTGGCACTCGATTCTGGAGCAGGAGGGGCCCAGTGTCCATACCCTCGTCGATCTGCATGGTGGTGACTCCCGTGGCGCGGTCACCACATACCAATGCCCATTGGATTGGAGATGGTCCGCGATGGCGCGGCAACAGGCTTGGGTGGAGGTTGACGAAACCGTGCCGAGGGATTTTGAGCAGACGACCCGGAATCATCTTGCCATACGCCACGACAACGACGGCGTCCGAGCCATTATCTTTGAGACTCGTATCGATCTCTTCCGACTTCAGGCTGTTGGGCTGAAGACACTCGATCTGAAAGGCACGGGCGACCTCGACAATTGGCGGTGGAGTGAGGACTTGATGGCGTCCAACCGGCCGATCCGGTCTGGAAACAACCAGCGTTACCTCGTGCCTGCTTTCCACCAACTTCTCGAGGGTGGGTACGGCAAAATCGGGGGTTCCGAAGAAAACGACCTTCATCCGCGCAGTGTACACGATGTCTCAGTCTCATCCTCGTCTCCGCCTTGGATGCTCGATGCTCGATGCTCGATGCTCGATGCTCGATGCTCGATGCTCGATGCTCGATGCTCGATGCTCGATGCTCGATGCTCGATGCTCGATGATGCTCGATGCAACAAAATCTTCGGCCCCTTTCCGTTCTTGTCAAGGGGCGGGTGAGCGGAAATCCGAAATCCGAAATCCGAAATCCGAAATCTCAACACGGGTGGGCGGGTGGAAATATCTGAGAACTCGTATACATTCACTCTCTTGAACGCAAAACGGAGCGTGCTCATGCATCATTATTCGCCGGACGAGATACGGACGGCGCTCGAAGAGATCCTGCCGGGGGTACAGAAACCGACCCGATACCTCGGCATCGAACGCAACCTTGTGCGCAAGCCCTGGGACGGGGTGGATGTGCGCGTCGCCCTCGCCTTTCCGGACGCTTACGAGATCGGAATGTCGCACCAGGGCACACGTATCCTCTACCACCTCGTCAATCGACGCGACGATGCCCTGGCAGAACGGACCTTTGCGCCGATGCCGGACATGGCGGAAGCACTGCGTGGTGCTGAGCTGCCTCTCTTTACGCTCGAGACGTACCGCGCGGTTGCCGATTTCGACATCGTTGGCATCTCGCTGCAATCCGAGCTCAATTACATCAATATCCCCTACCTCCTCGACCTCGCCGGCATCACGCGGCGTGCGGCAGAGCGAGGTCAGGACGAACCTATCGTCCTGGGTGGCGGGCCGTGTACCGCCAACCCGGAGCCGGTGGCCGACTTCTGCGACGCCATCCTCATCGGTGACGGCGAAGCGGCGCTCGACGAGATCCTCGACACTGTGCGCGATGGTCGCCGTGAGAATGCTGCCCGCGAGGAGATTCTGACCCGGCTGGCCACCGTTCCTGGTGTCTACGTGCCTACTCTCTACCGATGGCACGACGCAACCGGTGACCGGAAGGCCAGATGGGAGACGGTTCATGATGGAGCCCCGTTCCCGGTGCAACGGGTATGGGTCGACCAGCTCGACAGCAAGGACCAGCCGGAATCGGCAATTGTGCCCTACGCCGACGTCATCCAGGATCGCCTCGGAATGGAGATCATGCGTGGCTGCACTCAGGGGTGCCGCTTCTGCCAGGCTGGCTACTGGTATCGGCCGGTGCGCGAGCATGACCCGAAGGTGGTCCTCGACCGCATGCAGCGGCAGGTTGCCGAGACTGGCTTCGAAGAGGTCGGATTGCTGAGCCTGTCTACCGCTGACTACTCGCAAGTTGAACCGTTGGTCTACAATCTGGCCGAGTGCCTACAAGACCAACGGGTCTCGATCAGCCTCCCTTCGCTTCGCGCCGACGCATTTTCGGTCGGTCTCGCCGACGCCGTATCGCGGGTTCGAAAATCAGGCTTTACTTTCGCCCCGGAAACCGGCTCCGATCGCCTCCGCAGGGTCATCAACAAAACCTTCACCAACGCGGAAATGGTGCGCGCCGCCGAGGCCGCGTTCGGCAAGGGATGGGAACTCATCAAGGTCTACGCCATGATCGGTCTTCCAACCGAGACCGATGAAGACCTCGAAGAGCTTGCACGCCTGGCCGAGGATATCGTCGCCGCCGGACGACGGGTGACCGGCGGCCGAAAGATCCAGGTCAAGGTATCCGCCGGGTGTTTCGTGCCAAAGGCCTGGACGCCTTTCCAGTGGCAGCCATACGCCGGCGTCGACGAACTTCGCCGCCGCATCGGCTGGCTCAAACAACGTTTTCGCCGAATTCGCGGCGCCCGTCTCACGTGGTCGGACCCCGAGGAGGCGGCCCTGGAATCGCTTCTGTCGCGTGGCAATCGCGGCCTTAGCGCCGCCATCGAGCAAGCCCACGATCTGGGTGCGGTTTTCGACGGCTGGACGGATTACATCAATCTCGACGCCTGGCGCCGTGCTCTCGACGACATTGGCATCGACGTCGACCGCGAACTCGGAGAGCGCGCTCTGTCGGATACCCTCCCTTGGGATCTCATCGATGCCGGCGTGAGAAAGGGCTTTTTAAAAGGCGAGTGGCGCCGCGCTCTCCGCGAAGCGGAGACCGAGGACTGCAAATGGGGACACTGCTATCGATGCGGCATTCCCGGCGATGGCGAGGACATCCAACTCGCCTCGACGACGCTCCCAGTCCTCGGAGAGGCGTTGCCCGAGGCCGACCAGCCAAAGGCCGCCGCCTATCATCTGAGACCCGAACCGCGCACACCACCGGCGGTTCGCGTCCAACCCCAGCAGCCCGTTCACCGTCGCTACCGATTCGTCTTTTCAAAAATGGGCGACGCTCGCTGGCTTTCCCACCGTCAGCTCATGGACGCACTCGAAAGGATGGTTCGCGCTGCGGGCCTCCCGGTCCGCTACACCGAGGGATTCAACCCCCACATCCGATTGTCGATGGGCCCGGCCCTGCCGGTCGGCTATGAAGGCCATGCCGAGAACTTCGATGTCGACTGCACAGCGCCGTTGCGCAAACAGCACCTCGAACGGGCAAACGCCCTTCTACCGGACGGGGTCGAAATCCTCGACGCCCGGCCACTGCTCCCGGGCGCCCCCAAGCTGGGTCGACTGGTGGCTGCGGCGCGGTACCGCATCGCAGGCGTCGAATCGTGGCCGGAATCGGAGACTGAGCTCCCCGAGGAGATCCTCGCAGGAATCCGCCGCTGGCAACAACTCGATGACGGCGCACTGCTCGTCGAGCTCAACGCCCGCCAGGAGGATGGCCCACAGCTCTCCGTCAAAAAGCTCCTACTCGCCCTCGGGGTCGCTGAGGATCGTATTCCCAGGGTGCCGGTGACTCGCGAAATGCTGGTGCTGGAAGCACGCCAAAAGAGTCAAGGATCGGCCGAGGAATCTTCGGAGGCGCTCGTCTCATGAGCCGCTGGGTCATCCACGCCCTGGCGTCGTTCGATGCGCGTCACGCGCTCACCAGTTACCGGGGGGAGCGCGAATCGTCACACGGTCATCCGTGGAAAATCTCGGTGCGGGTCGGCGCCGATGAACTCAATGAAGAGGGCTACGCACTCGACTTTCACCAGGTCCGGGATCTGCTCGCCGCAGCGGTCGCACCGCTCGACCATAGCGACCTCAACGACCATCCGGAGATCGGCCACCCCTCCCCCACTGCCGAGCGGGTTGCCGAGGTTCTCTCGCAGATGCTCGCACCGGAGTACGAAAGGACCGGCGGGCAACTGCTTTCCGTCAGCGTTTGGGAAGGGCCGGAGAACCGTGTGGACCTGATCCTCGATTGAGTACTTCCAAACCGCTGCGTCTCTGCGCTGGCGCTGCCTACAGCCGCTGCTGCTGGCCGCGCCAATGGCACCTGTGACGTTGGAAAGGTGATCCGGCTTCAAGGCGGTCTTCTACCAGCGCCCTTCCCGAGAGGATGCCAGGCACGCCGATTCGCTGACGCGCGGTGCAGGAAATGAGGCGCGCTTCCATGAATCGGGATGCCAGGCACCTCCGTTCATCGTGCCCTTGGCTCGCAGCACCATTCGCCGGTCGGAGGTGGAAGATCCGAAATTCCGAATTCCTCATTCCTAATTCCTAATTCCTCTCTATACTGTCTCGCATGGAATGGCGCAGAGCGCTGCGATCGAAGACCGAATCTCAATTCCGCCGGGGCTTGACTCCGGCGGTTTCTCTTTGAAGAGGGAGGCATGATGCTGCATCACGCGACAGCTGGATCGTTTCTCGGTATTTCCGGAGTCGCTTGGTTTTGGATTCTCACGATCGGTGGAGTCGGTGCCGTCGTCCTGTCCCTGAGTCGACGCTTCCAGCTGCTCCGTGCGGGGCGCCCAGAGAATCGATTCGATCGTCTCGGTGAGCGTTTCAAGCACATGCTCGTCTACGCCTTCGGACAGAAAAAAATGTTCGACGACCCGGTCGCCGGCTTTTACCACCTGCTGATCTTCTACGGATTCCTGGTCGTCAGCGTGCGCACCGCGACCATGGTCGTCGAGGGCCTCTTTGCGGGTTGGGAGCTGCCCCTCCTCCACTCACCAGTTGGTCAGGCTTACCTTTTCTCGAAGGACATATTCGAGCTACTGGTGCTCGTCGGTCTCGTCGTCGCCGTCTGGCGGCGGGGTATCCAGAAGAAGGAACGTGTGATTCAAAGCTGGGGAGCCTGGCTCGTCATCGGGATGATCGCCATATTGATGGTCACTGACCTTGTCTCAGAGGGTGCCCGCATCGCTGCTGGCGACCTCGACGGCTCGTTCCTGCCGATCTCGTCTCTTGCGGCAAGCGCCTTCGCCGGCATTGGCGTGGCGAAACTTCAGGTTTTCTTCAGCGTGAGCTGGTGGATCCACCTCATCACCCTCTTCGTCTTCGCCAACGAGCTGCCCTATTCAAAGCACTTCCACGTCTACACCTCAATATTCAATTCCTTCTTTGCCGACCTCGATGCTCCCGGCAAGCTGCCGAGCATGGATCTCGAGGAAATCGACGAAGACACGACATTCGGGATATCGACGATTACCGACTTCACCTGGAAGCAGATGCTCGACATGTACACCTGCACCGAGTGCGGTCGCTGCCGCGAGTTCTGTCCGACAACTCTCACCCACAAACCGCTACAGCCGGTGCTCTACCTGAAGTCTGTGCGAGATCAGCTCTACAGCGAGCAGGGGGCGATCCTTGGTTCCCCCGGCGACGGCGGCAACCCGTCCGAGAACGAACTGGTTCCCGCCGTGGTCGATCCCGAGGTAATTTGGGCGTGCACAACCTGTCGTTGGTGCGAGCGTGCCTGCCCGCTCGATATCACCTACGTCGACAAGCTGGTCGAGATGCGCCGCAACCTGGTGCTCGAGAAGGCCGAGTTCCCCGAGGAGGCGCAGCCGGCCTTCCGCGGCTACGAGGTCAACGGAAACCCGTGGCAGCTGCCGGCCGAAGAGCGTGGCAATTGGGCATCTGACCTCGACGTGCCGCTGGCGTCAGAAGCCGGGGGCGATTTCGAGTATCTGTTTTTCGTCGGCTCGCCCGGCAGCTATGACGATCACGGGAAAAAGGTCTCGCGGGCGCTGGTCAAGATCCTGAAATCCGCCGGAATCAAGATCGCGATTCTTGGACCCGAGGAGGTCTCGACAGGTGACGCGCCGAGGCGGCTCGGAAACGAGTATCTCTTCCAAATGCTCGCGCAACAGAATGTTGAAACCATGAACGGCTACGGCGTCAAAAGGATCATCACCAACTGCCCCCACGTCTACAACACACTCGCCCACGAGTACCCCGAGTTCGGTGGCGACTACGAGGTGGTGCACGGCACTCAGTTGGTGGCGGAGTTGGTGCGAACTGGCAAGGTGAAGCTGACCGGCAGCCTGAGCATGGATCTGGCATACCACGATCCCTGCTATCTCGGCCGTACCAACGGCGAGTACGACGCGCCGCGTTTCCTGCTCAAAGCGATCCCCGGTGTGAGGGTGCGCGAGGCGGAACTCCATCGCGAAACCTCGATGTGCTGCGGTGCCGGTGGAGGCCGGATGTGGCTCGAGGAGGATATCGGCGAGCGTATCAACCAGACGCGGTTCTCGCAGCTCGAGGCCAGCGGAACCTCGGATGTGGCAGTGGCATGCCCCTACTGTTTTTCGATGCTATCCGACGCCCAGAATGAGCTCGGCCACGAAGATGCCTCCGCGTACGACGTCATCGAACTGGTGGCGGAGTCAATCGAGGGCTAGTCCGGCAACGCGTCAACGAGCTTTGCGAGGAGTGACGAGGTCGGAACGCCCGGGTTTTTTGGGTCCACCCAGCGCCAGGCGTCTGAGGGCGGCTCAACGCAGTCCGCTTTGAATCGAACGGGAATCACATCGATCTTCCGATGGGTGATGTTGTGACGGACAGGGTTTCCGAGTCGGGGAGAAGACATTGTGCCAAACGATAGGAGCGGCGAAACGGCCTTCACCGGGTCGGCACCTTCCTCGATTTCTAAGAAGGGCGGCACCCACAGGCCGCGAAGAATGGGGCCCTCATCCACCCTCCTTACAAGCCAATCGCGATCCTCGGTGACGATACATGCGGCGGCCCATCGCAGGCTTTCGGTCGCCCGCCGTCGTCGGGGCGGCGGAAAATCCTCCGGTCGCCCCAGCCTCATGGCCTGGCATACGGATCCCAGGGGGCATCGGTCGCAAGCGGGCCCGACCGGGACGCACACGGTCGCTCCGAGCTCCATTAGCGCCTCATTGATCTGGCCAGGAGGCTCACCATCCATCAGACTGCGAATCCAGCCTGCGAGCCGGTGGCGTCCTTCAGCGGATCTGGGATCCGTCTCCAACGCCTGCACCCGCGACCCGACCCGCATGACGTTGCCATCGAGCACCGGCTCAGCCTCGGCGAAGGCCAGCGAAGCCACGGCGGCCGCGGTATAGGGTCCAATCCCCGGCAGCTTTACGAGCTCACTGGCCGTCTGCGGTAATCCGTCCGGGCGCTCCTTGACCTCTTGCGCCAACCGGTAGAGCATGCGGGCGCGGCGGTAGTAGCCGAGGCCCGACCACTCTTCGAGCACCTCCTCCTCGGATCCGTTCCCCAGCATTTCAAAGGTCGGGAATCGCCCAACAAAGGACTCAAAGCGAGGCACCACTCTTTCGACCTGGGTCTGCTGGAGCATGAACTCGCTCACCAGCACATGGTAGGGATCCCGCGGCTCACGCCGCCACGGTAGCGTCCGCGCGTGCCTGCGGTACCACTCGAGAAGAGATTGCGATAACACGCCTCACATCGTACATCGTGGATCAGCCGCTATATAATGCCGATCGAGCAGAACGCCCACGTAACGAAGACGGCACGGGGGGCATAGCCATCCATGGGAGTCGATCGAAAAGCCGAGGAAGAGCGGCTCATCGCGTTGATGATCGGCTACCAGAAAGGAAGCATGGATGACTTTGAGGGGCTTTATGCTGCTCTCAAGCAGCCTCTCTTGCGATACCTGTGGACTTTCGTCCGCAACGCCACGATTGCCGAGGACCTGCTCCAGGACACTTTTCTCCAGATCCACCGCGCGCGCCAAACCTATACCCCGCCGCGGCCGGTCAGACCCTGGGTCTATGCCATCACCCGGCACGTGGCGCTAATGCATCTGCGCTCGGGCCGCCGCCGGAAGGAGATGTTGGCCGACGACCAGCTGCCTGAAGTTCCGGTGCCGCCGGAAATGGAGAAGTTCGCCGACAAGGCAACGCTCCACCGGATGTTGTCAGAGCTGCCACACCATTCGCAGGAGGTCCTGATGCTGCACCACCTGCTCGGTATGAGTTTTCAGGAGGTCGGCCAGATCCTCGGGATCGCTTCCGGGACAGCCAAGGTTCGCTCTCACCGGGCATTAAAGGCTCTCCGAGAAATGCTTGCAGAAAATCAAGGGGGCGACGAATGAACACCGAGTCGCTCCCGCAGAGCCTTCGCCAGACCATTTCGGGCGACCTGAGACCGGTTCGGCCGCTCCCACCCGTCTGGATGCGAACTCTCTATGCGGTAGCCGTTGCCGCAGCGGGTCTAGCCATCGTCGTTGTGGCGTTCAAGCTCTCGCTGCGGCCCGACTTCGAAGAGCTCCCAATGTGGCTGAGCTGCGGTTGTACCGCTCTCCAGTTGATTGTCGGAGTCGTTCTGGTCGGCATGGCTCTGCGAGAAGCGGTACCGGGACGCGGGGTGCCGGCAGGCGCCGTCACACTGGCCGTGTGCACCGGCGTTGTGATGCAAATCCTGGTTGGCATCGCCACCTGGATGAACAGCCCGGGGATGCCGCTCATCAAAGGGCATGGCCTCAGAGCGGGTATGACCTGTTCGACTCACGACCTGGCACTTGTCCTTCCGGCCCTAGCAATTACCCTATGGCTGGTTTTCCGGGCACTGCCCTTGCGCCCGTCGATCGCCGGCCTCCTCGGTGGCACCGGCGCCGCGGTCACCGCCGACGCGATCAATCACATCCTGTGTCCGATGTCCGACCTGCGCCACGTACTGATCTGGCACACCGGAATGCTCTTCGGGCTGATGCTGGTTGGTTGGGTGACTGGGAAGCTGTGGGAGAGGAAGAGATTCGGACGAAACTGACTCAGTTTTGAGTTCTTAGTTTTGAGTTTTGAGTTGTCGACGATGCGCCACCAAGAATCGCGAGGGTGGGCGGGAACTTAAAACTCATAACTCAAAACTCAACACTTACCACCATCGACCTCCTACTCTGGCTCAGAAAAAGGCTACAATGTGGCGGTTCGCAAATTTCTCCTGACCGGAGGGCCAATGAGCCAAGCTATCGATTTCAGCCAACTTTCACTGCGCGACACCCTGGATCTCGCCATTTCCATTGAGGAAGAGGCCAAGGAGCGATACGACGACTTCGCCGAGCAAATGGATGCTCACCGCACCCCCGATGCAGCGAATTTCTTTCGATTCATGGCCGACAACGAGATCAAGCACGCCGAAAAACTGGCGGCGAAGCGGCTGGGCCTGTTTGGCGACGAGCCGAGCAGCGCGGACACCTCGATCCTGTACGACATCGAGGCTCCAGAATTCGACGCGGCGCGCGCCTTCATGTCGGTTCGGGCAGCGCTCGACGTCGCCATGGAATCAGAGGTCAAGGCGTACGAGTTCTATGACGAGGCACTCGCCACAGTCTCGGACTCCGAGGTCAAAGAGCTGTTCGTCGAGCTCCGCGACGAGGAAGCACTCCACCAGGATTTGATCAAAAAGATCGCCGCCAAAATGCCCGAGGACGACGGCTTTGACCCCGACGACTTCGTCGACGCGCCGGCCTCGCAGTAGCTCGTTCGAAATTCATCGCGCTTCCCGCTTCAGTGTGTCAGGTGCCGCCCGTCGCATTGTCTTCTTCGCCCTTCCGACAGGAGCGCACCAATGACAATGCGACGAGTGGCACCGGTATCGCCGAAGCAACATCGCGCTTCACATGGGCGGCCTCGGCCGCTTTCCAGTTACACTTAAACGATGCGATTTGCACCCGAGCCACCAGCTGTCGCTGACCCACCGGCAGCCGGACTCCTGCTCGCAAACCTCGGTTCGCCGGCAGCTCCTCAAGCGGCGGCGGTGCGCTCCTTCCTCAGGCAGTTCCTCGCCGACCCGCGGGTAGTGGAATTGCCACGCCTCAGATGGTGGCTTCTCCGAAACCTCGTGGTCCTTCCCTTCAGACCGTTTCGGGCCGCGCGCGCCTATCGCGGTATCTGGACCGACGAGGGCTCGCCCCTCGTTGTCACCGGCCGCCAACAGGCCGCTGACCTCGAATGGAAAATTGGCCGAAAGATCGGACGCCCGCTGCCGGTCTTCTCGGGGATGCGCTACGGCAAGCCCTCGATCAAAGCCGCCCTCGACGTTCTGCGCCGCCGTGGTTGCCGCCGAATCCTCGTTCTACCTTTGTTCCCGCAATATTCAGCCACCACCACGGCGTCGGTTTTCGATGAGGTGATGCGAGAGCTGTCGACCTGGCGCCGGTTTCCGGAGCTTCGGACCATATCCGACTACCACGACCACCCCGCCTACCTCAGCGCCCTTGTTTCGAGTTTGCAGGACGTGTGGCAGTCGGACGGCAAGCCGCGGAGACTCCTGCTCAGTTTCCACGGGTTGCCGGTTCGTTACGCCGAGGCCGGCGATCCCTATCCAGAACAATGCCGCCGAACCGCTGCCGCCCTCACCGAACGCCTCGACCTCGATCCAAAGAGCATCGTCACGGCCTTTCAATCACGATTTGGCCGCGAGCCATGGGTCGGACCCGATACCAACGACCTCCTGCGCAAATGGGGCCACGAGCACATCGACCGCCTGGACGTCATGTGCCCCGGCTTTGCTGCTGACTGCCTCGAAACGTTGGAGGAGATCGACATCGCAGGCCGAAAGATTTTCGACAAAGCCGGGGGAGGTTCATTCCGTTACGTTTCGGCGCTCAACCGCCGCTCCGTGCACATTGACGCTCTCGCCGAAATCGCGATGGAGCACCTGGGTGGGTGGGTGGTGTAGACCCATCTCCGACTCCGTCGAATTGTGTTTCATGCCAACTCGCAGTCCATCCGGGCACGGAGACGGAAACGGGCACGAGCACGGGATTGGAAGAATTGACCCGCGGTTTCTGTTACCTGAGACGCTATGAAGATTGTCATTTCAGGTGCAAGCGGTCTCGTTGGATCTGCATTGTTGACGGCGCTCGACGCGGCGGGCCACAAAGTGGTTCGCCTGGTCCGCACATCGATCGGGAATACTCCCGAAGAATCGGTATGGGACCCAACCGCTGGCACGCTCGATCCGGCGGTCATCGACGGCTCAGATGCTGTGATCAATCTCAATGGACGTTCAATCGCCGAGGGCAGGTGGAACTCTGAGGTCAAAAAGGAGCTGCGCTCCAGTCGGATCGACTCGACCAGAACATTGGCCCGAGCTATCGGCAACTCCAAGAGTCCTCCCGGGCTGCTGATCAGTGCGTCCGCGGTCGGCTACTACGGAGACCGAGGCGACGAACAACTCGACGAGAGCTCAGGCATCGGCGAAGGGTTCCTTGCGGAGCTCTCCGGCGACTGGGAAACGGCGGCTCTCGCCGCCAGGTCCGAGCGGACGCGAGTCGCTCTCCTCCGGTTGGGGGTGGTGGTCGCCCGTCAAGGGGCCCTCGGCAGAATGCTGACTCCATTCAAGTTGGGCCTGGGTGGTCCGGTCGGATCCGGGCGCCAGTTCTGGCCGTGGATCGGGATCGAGGACGTCTGCGGCATCGTCCAATTCATCATTGGTTGCGACGAGGTCGAGGGCCCGGTAAACGCTGTCGCCCCTCAGGAGACTCGCTGCTCAGAGTTCGCACGCACCCTCGGGAAAGTCCTTTCGAGACCGGCCTTCATGCCGATGCCGGCGTTTGTGGCTCGCCTGGCTCTCGGCGAGATGGCAGAATCGCTGCTCCTCGCCTCGCAACGGGTGCGGCCGAAGGTACTCGAAGACCACGGCTACACATACCGGAGCCCTTCATTGGACAGTGCGATTCGCTCCGCCCTTTCAACCTGAGTCAACAGTGGACCATGAACCGAAACAGCAAGATATTTTGCTGATACCAAAGAAGGCACCCTACAGCACGAGAAAGGCAACCGCCGTCACGCCCATCACAATGGACAGACCGATCCCCACCTTGGCAAAGTCCTTTGTGCGGTAACCACCGGGACCCATGATCATCAGGTTGCACTGGTGGGCAAAGGGGAGGACAAAGGCACAGCTGGCGCCGTATGCCACCGCGAGAAACGCCTTACTCACTTCCACACCACTCGTCTGCGCCGCTGCGTAGGCCACCGGTGCGAGGATGACCGCCGCGGCGGCGTTGTTCGACGTGGTGCTGAGCACAGCCGAGACCACGAACAACATGCCGAACACATAGAAGTCGCCCAGGCTCATTCCGGCCGGGAACAGCGTCGCCGCGAGCTTGCCGGCCACACCGGTCTGGAAGAGCGCATCGCCGAGCGGGACCGTGCCGATGATCAGGAAGAGGATTGTCCAGTCGACCGATCTTCTGGCGCCACGGAGCGAGACGCAGCCGGTACCGACCATCAAGAGGGCAGCGGCAAGCGCGCTGACCGCGAGGGGGTACCAGCCGAGAACCGGAGGCGCGAGCGCCACCGCAAGGATCAGCAGCGCGAGCGGAGCGCGCCGGACGTCCTCCGTCGACTGCTGCCGGTCGAGGACAACCAGATCGTCGCTTTCCTCGAGCTTGCGAACGCTACGAATGGGTCCGTAGGTGAGCAGGGCGTCGCCGAGCTCCAGCGGGATCTCCGCGAGGTCTTTCTCAATTGGTTCACCACGCCTCCAAATGGCAAGGACCGAGAGACTGAAGAGGCTTCGAAAGCCGATATCGGTGAGGGTCCGACCAATGAAATCGGAGTGGGGCGAAAGGGTGATCTCCGCCATGTTGATTCCACGGCCCAGCAGCCGCTCGGTCTCGTCCTGACCAGCAACCTCGACGGTGATTGACTGCTCCGCGGCGAGCACTTCAGCGTCCTCATTCAGACCTTCGACGATGAGCTCATCGCCGGCCAGGATGGACAGGTCGGCTTGAGCATCGAGAAACTGTTCCCGAATACCTTTCATGCGGCGAATCTGCACGACCTCAAGCCTGTGCCCCTTGCCGAGATTCGCCTGCGCGATGGTCTTGCCGATCAACCCGGATCCGGATCGCACCGTCAGTCGGAAGAGGTTCTTTTGAGTTTGGTACTGCCTTCGAATCCGGTCGCGAAAGCCTTCCCGTTCCGACTTGTCGCTTGAGTCACGATGGCCGAGGAGCCTGGTCCCGATCAGAGCCATGTAGGCGATGCCGACAACGCAGATGGGAATCCCCACGATCGCGAACTCGAACATCCCGAGGCTGTGCTCTCCCCCGCTCAATCGCTCGAGCTCGCCGCCGAGGATGATGTTCGGCGTGGTGGAGATGAGGGTGAGCGTGCCACCGAGGATCGCGGCGTATCCGAGGGGCATCATCAGTCGTGATGGTGAGATTTTTGCCTTGCGGGAGAGCACCATCACAGCCGGCAGGAAGACGGCCACGGTGGCGGCGTTCGACATGATCGCCGACAGAACACAGGTCGTGATCATGATGACGAGGATCAGGCTCCATTCGTTCTTGCCGCCGAAGCGCTCGAGCATTTGCCCCATCAAAGTGGCGACACCACTCTCTTTGAGCCCGGCCGAGAGCACGAATATCGCCCCCAGAGCAATCACCGCGTTGTTGCCGAATCCGCGCAACACCGCATCAGCCGGGGTGACGGTCCCGGTAACGGCGAGGACCACCGGAATGGAGAGCGCGGTGGCCTCGAGAGGGATCAGCTTGCTGATGAAGAGAACCATGGCCACGACCAGCGTGGCGATGGCGATCCAGGCGTGAATGTCCATATGTAAGTTTTCCCTGTTTTCAGTTCGTTTCTACTTCTTCTGCTGAAAGTGGGGGTCATTCTAACAACCGCCTCTGAGCCCGGCAAGGACGGCGAGAGTCGAGATTCATTGCGTCCGATTTCCTTGGAATGTCCGACCAGGTGGGAGGGTCTGCCTACAGCCCACCCACTCAGACCCTGGAATATGAGAGGACCTCAAGACCCACGCGAAAAGATTATCTTTGCGCTCTTCGCGTCTTTGCGATTTCAACGCCGCAGATGAGAGTGTGACTTTGCCAGAATCGGACCGGTCGTTCCGTTCGAAACTAACCCGCGAGGGCTTCTACCGGCGTAAGGCGCGCCGCACGCAGGGAGGGATAGATCCCCGCGACGAGTCCGATGCTGATTGCGAATATGATCGCCAAGAAGACTGCGAAGCCCGAGATCGGCAGACCGGCCTCGAAGAACTGGCCCGCAAAAGCGCACACCACCACTGCGACTAAGAAACCGATGATCGCGCCGATCGCCGACAGAAAGATCGCCTCGACCAGGAACTGGATCAGGATGTCCCGGTCCTCGGCGCCGATCGACTTGCGGAGGCCGATCTCATAGAGACGCTCGGCGAGCGAGATCTGGAGCACCGAAAAGATGCCAACACCACCAACGACCAACGAAATCGCCGAGATCGCGAAAAGGACTATCGTCCATCCACGAAGCTGCTCGTCGATCTGCTCCTCGGCCTCGAGGATCTCCTGAGCGACATTTTCGATATCGAAATCCTCGACCCTGTTGTGCTGCCGCCAGAGACGGTTCCTGAGGTGTGCGAAGAGCTCTGACAGCTTGTCGGTGTCGGCTGCCTTGACCATCAACAATGGCACCCGGTCGCCGCCACCGTAAATACTCTGCATGGTCGTGAGGGGGATGGTGGCGCCTTCCATTTCGCGTCGGCTCCAGCCATCGTTGATCATGTCGTTGCCGACCCGCTCGCCGACGCCGATGACTTCGAATCGATGATCTCCGATCCGAACCCACTGTCCAACGGCGTCGTGGCTGCCGAAGAGCTCTTCGACCAGGAAATGACCGATCACGGCGACCCGGCGCTTTCGCTTCAGATCGAGATCCGAGATGTAACGACCCTTCTCAACCCGGCGGTCGAAGACGACCGCGTATTGGGGCGTCGTAGCAGTGATCCGAATAGACTGGCTGGCATCGCCCCAGGCGATTACTTGTTGGGTGTAGGACACCGGCGCGGCCGACGAAATCTGGTCACTCGCCTCGACCAGCCCCGCCGCGTCCTCTCGTCGCAATCCCTCGGAGAGGTGAGAGCGTTTGACGTCGAGATTCGATGTCGGGGTTTCGGTACTCACGAAAAGCACTCCGCGCAGACCAAGCGAATCGATACCGCTCCAGATCTCCACCTTGACCGCCTCAATGAGGCTCACCATCGTCACCACCGCCATGGTGCCGAGGACGACCCCGAAGAGGGTCAGCAGCGAGCGCATCTTGTGCGCCCAGATCTCAGTGAGGGTCGTTCGCAAGGATTCACCGATGACCATAGGACCTCACTCGTATCGCAGCGCGACCACCGGGTCGAGACGCGAGGCCTTGACTGCCGGATAGAGCCCGAAGAAGAAGCCGACAACCGTGGCGGATGCCACCGAGACAACGACCATCGAAGGGGTGATGGCCATCGGCATCTGCATGACGGTCATGATGCCGAAGGTGAAAACGATGCCGAGTGCGAGACCCGCGGCACCGCCAAACACAGTAACTACGATGGCCTCGATGAGGAACTGGACAAAGACCTGCCAACCCGTGGCGCCAAGAGCCTTCCTGACCCCAACCTCGCGCATCCGCTCGGTGAATGAGGCGAGCATGATATTGGTGATGACGATCCCTCCGACCAGTAGCGAGATGACACCGCAGGCGAGAAACGTGATGTTGTAAATCATTCCCTCACGGTTGCCCTGTTCGATGCGCTCCTGACGGTCCCAGACGCCGAAGTCCTCGATCCCGTGACGGGACCGGAGGAGCAGTTCGAGTGCGTCGCGAGATTCCTTGTGGACCTCGGGCGACCGCAGACGCAGGTTGAGCTCGTCGATACGCTCCGCCCCGGATTCCTGATGGCGTTTCATGTAGGAGGTGATGGGCACCACGATCAGCCGATTGAGCCACTCGTGGGCGTTGTAGGTGTCCGATTCCTGCCAAAAAAACACCTTCTCGGCGGTGACCCCGACCACGGTGTAGGCCTTGCCATCGATGTTGATGGCCTTCCCCACCGGATCGGCGGTCCCGAAAAGTTCGCGCGCCCGGGTCGAGCCCAGCACTGCCACCGCAGCCGCTGAGTCCATATCGTGGTCGGTGATGTAGCGGCCTCCGCCCATCTCGAGCTCGCGCATCTGCATGAACTCGGGCTCGATGGCGGTGATCCGATAGCTCTCCTCGGTCGCGCCGGCACGCACTCGGTGGCGACGCGCGATTTCTCCCACCACGAGGTCGAAACCGTCAATGGTGTCACGAATGGCTGCTGCATCCTCGAGCTTGAGCCCCGTCTTCGCCCGCTGCCGGGCGGTCATCTCGAGCTCGCCCGGCGGCTGGTTGTAAACCCCCATGAGACGGGTGCCACCCGATTCTCGGAAGTACTGGTCCCTCCTCGCGTCCATGCTCGCGGTCATGCCGAGGGTTGCCACCACCGAGGCAACGCCGAGGATCACACCGAGTGTCTGTAGCACCGTGCGACCGATGTGCTCGCGGATCTCGACGAAGCCCTCGCGGATAAACTGGGCCGGATTCACGCCGCGGCCTCTTGCCCATTGGGTAGGATCAGACCGTCCACGATGCGAATCGTCTCGCGAGCGCGAGCTGCGATGTTCGGATCGTGGGTGACGATGATCAGGGTCTGGCCACCCGCTCTCAGCTCGTCGAAGAGCTCGAGGATCTCGATCCCGGTCTGCTGGTCAAGGTTGCCGGTGGGCTCGTCGGCCATGATCACCGATGGGCGTCCGACGATTGCCCGAGCGATGGCGCCACGCTGCCGCTGACCGCCCGAGAGCTCATTTGGACGGTGCCTCCCGCGGTCGGCCAAACCGACCTTGCCCAGCGCCTCGTATGCGAGCTGGCGCCGCTCCTTGCGGCCCATGCCGCCATACAGAAGCGGCAATTCCACGTTTCGCAGCAGGCTCGCCCTGGGCAGCAAGTTGAAATTCTGAAAAATGAAACCGATTTTCCGGTTGCGAAGATGGGCGAGCTTGCGCCGCGAGAAGCCGGCCACCTCCTCGCCGTCGAGAAGATACGAGCCCTCGGTCGGCGTGTCGAGCAGGCCCAGGATATGCATGAGGGTGGACTTTCCGGAGCCGGACGGGCCCATCACTGCGAGGTAATCGCCGACACCCACCTCCAGGTTGACCCCTCGCAAGGCCTCGACCGAGAGATCGCCCTCACCGTAGACCTTGGTGATGCCCTCGAGCTTCATCAGCGTCTGCATCAGGATCTCTCCTCCTGAGGCTTCGACGGATCGGCGAGCGCGACTTCTTCACCCTCTTCGAGGCCTTCGACGACCTCGACCTCGGAGGTCGACGCGATGCCGGTCACCACCCTGCGTTCCTCGAACCAGCGCCGCCATTCCTGGCGCGGGTCGTCTCGCCACTTCTCTTCGTCGCTCTTCTGATCCTCGCCTTCGGAGTCCTCTGCATTCTCCTCGTCGTCCTCGGTCTCTGCAGTCTCCTTGGGCAGAGGCGTCTCGCGTTGAATGTAGACCATCTCCTCTTGTCCGCGAACAAAGACCGATTCGACCGGAACCGTCAGCACCTGTTCTCGGATTTCACCGCGAATTTCGAGGTTGGCGGTCATGCCTGTTCGCAGCTCAACCCCGAGCTTTTCCAGGGCAATTTCAACGTCGAAGACCTTGACCTGGTCGTCGAGCCGGGCGGCCGGCGCAATGCGGCTGATGGTGCCGTTGAAAAGCACGCGCGGGAATGCATCGAGAGTCACCCGCGCCTCCTGACCGAGGTGGATCTTGCCGATGTCCACCTCGTTGATGCCGGCCTTGACCAGCATCGTGCCGAGGTCAGCGACAGTGGAGATCACGGTGCCGGCGTTGAACGAGCCCGATCCGGTTACTGTTTCGCCGAGCTCGACCGGGCGCTCGATGACGACCCCCTCCATGGGTGAGAGAATATTGACCACCTGCCGCGGATTGTCGCCGATCGGGATGCCGGAGGCCTCAACGAGACCGATTCTGTCCCGCGCCTCATCGAGCGCCTGCTGGGCCTGGCGGTAGCGAGTTTCCGCCTCGCGGTTGACCTCGACCGAGATGAGGCCGCTCTCGAAGAGCTTGCGCTTGGCTTCGTAGTCCTGCTTGGCGTCCTCGAGGTCGATGGTCGCGGACTCGTCCTGGTTGCGAACCGCGAGAAGATTCTGGGCCTGGTTGATGTCGGGCTCGATGCGGGCAATGAGCTGCCCCTTCTTGACCACGTCACCGGCGCGAACCGGGAGATCCACGACGCGGCCGGAGAGGTTCGATTTGACATCGACCTTGACCTCCGGTTCGACCGTACCGACCTCGCGAACAACCACTTGTACATCGCCGATGTTTGCGGCCAGGGTTGGGATCTCGGGACCCTTCTCCTCTTCACCGTTACTGTTTGCTTTGGTCTTCGCTGCGTACGCGACAGCCGCGGCTGCGATCACAACGACGGCAATAAGAATCAACCAACGTTTCCTTTTGCGGGCCATGGGCTCCTCCTCCTGCACCGTCAACGACTCGACTCAATAGGAATTACGCGCAAGCAGCTGGAAATGTTCACTTTTGATCGACTTAATTCCGTTGCCGTCGCGAAATGCATTCGATGCTGGATGCTGGATGCTGGATGCTCGATGCTCGATGCTCGATGCTCGATGCTCGATGCTCGATGCTCGATGCTCGATGCTCGATGCTCGATGCTCGATGCGGCAAACAGTTAAATTCCCGTGCCGTATTGTCAAGGGGTCGGTGAGCGGAAATCCGAAATTCGAAATTCGAAATGGGCGAGCGGATCGAGAATCGAGAATCGGGAGGGTGGGTGGATCGAGTATCGAGAATCTAGTATCGAGTGTCGGGAGGGTGGGTGGATCGAGTATCGAGAATCGGGCGCCTGGGCTGTGTAGAATGGCGGGCGATCAACGAAGGAGGCGAGCATGGATGAGCTGTTGAACAAAGAAAATATGGACTATAAGGAACGGGCGCGCGAGGTGGCGGAGAAATACGTCCGACCGCGGGCCGCAGAGCTCGACCAGACCCGCGAGTACGGCTGGGACATCCTCGAGGCTCTCAAATCCTATGAGCTCACCGGTGCATGGATTCCGAAGGAGTACGGCGGCCACGATGCCGGAGTCCTCAACCTGTGCCTGATTGTCGAACAGCTGTCGCGCGCTTGTGGCGGAGTCGGTGTTGCCTTTGCAGTCAACGCACTTGGCTCGTTTCCGATCATCCTCGGCGGCACCGAGGAGCAGAAGCAGAAATACCTGCCGCCGATTGCCAAAGGCGAAAGCCTGATTGCCTTTGGACTGTCCGAGAAGGCCTCGGGTTCCGATGCCGGGAGCCTGCGTACAACCGCCATCGCTGACGGCGACGATTTCGTGCTCAACGGCCACAAGAAGTGGAACACCAACGGCGGCGTGGCGTCCGTCTTCACGATCTACGCCCTTACCAACCCCGACAAGGGGATCCGTGGTATCTCACCATTCATTGTCGAAAAGGACACTCCCGGATTCACGGTCGGCAAGCGCGAAGACACCCTGGGCATCCGCACCGTGTCGGTCAACGAGCTCGAGTTCGACAACTGTCGGATTCCAAGCTCACAGCTGCTCGGCGACCGCGAGGGCGGCGGATTCAAAAATGCCATGATGACCCTCGATCGCGCCCGACCCGGGGTTGCGGCTCAGGCACTTGGGCTCGCCCAGGGCGCATTCGAGTGGGCCCTTCGCTACACCTCGGAAAGGCGCCAGTTCGGACAGACCGTGATGTCGCACCAGGCGGTTCAATTCATGCTCGCGGACATGGCGACTCAGATCGAGGCCGCGCGCCAGCTGGTCTATGCTTCCGCCCGTTTGATCGATTCCGGAGCAAAGAACATCAACAAGATGGCCGCGATGGGCAAAGTCTTCGCCACAGACACTGCAATGAAGGTGACCACCGATGCCGTTCAGCTCTTTGGCGGCTACGGTTACTGCAACGACTACCCGATAGAGAAATACATGAGGGACGCCAAGATCACCCAGATCTACGAGGGTACCAACCAGGTCCAACGCCTCGTGATCGGTCGCGCGTTGACCCGGGAGCTCAAGGAGCTGACCGGCCACCTCGAGGTGATGGTGGAGCACTTTCCGGATTACGATCCGGAAGCATAAGCACACGAAAGAATTCTGAAGTCGGAATTCGGAATTCGGAATGCCACCCATCCTCCGCTTCCGGGGGCGGGTCGTTGGAAATTCGAAATCCGAAATCCGAAATTCCCCGGGCAAGTAGATCGGAATTCCTAATTCCGAATTCCTAATTCGGCGCAGCCGCAGTCATCCTTCGTCCAGCGAGCGGTGATACTCCCGTTCCCAGGTGTTCCACCATTCAGTCTCGATGCCGCCACAGGTTTCTCCAAAAGCCGAGCAGGCGATGCAGCCATCGCCACGCACGATTTCTGGATCGTCGAGGGGCGGAAAACGTTCGCTGAGCGCCTCACCCAATTGGCGTGCAGCCACCTCCTCGCCGGTCGGCTCTCGCCCCTCGAGCCGGGTCACACCGTTGCGTCGTAACCGTTCAGAGGACTCGGGGAAGAGGACACTGTCCTCCTTGTCGACATGCTCCCAGAGGTGATGTGCCAGCCGCCGGGCGGCACCGGCCAATCTGTCCCGGTTTCCACCAGCTTCCTCGAGCTCATCAACCAGAGTCGCCGCCGTCCGGTGGTCCGCCTCGATCGACGGCAGCGGCCCTCGGTCCGCCGGCACCTCCGCCCTCTCAACGAGAATCGGGAACAGCGTCTGTTCTTCCCTTTCGTGATGATAGCCTGCGACAAAGACCCTGAAGAAGGACACAAAATCGGCGATATCTTCCTCTGAGAACTCGCCGCCAACCGCTCGCTCGGCGAAATGGATCAACGACCCAGCCACCCTGTCGACCAGCAAATGCTCGGCCTTGAACTCTTCGAAAAGCCGCATCAATCGACGGTTGGAGTGACCACACCGGCACCGCCGGGGCCCCGCGGGTCCTGCGCCGCCTGAAACTCTCCGCCGACCATGCCCCGGACCGAATGGGTCTCTCCAAGCTTGAGGACCGCGCGCAGCTCGTGGCCTCGTCGCTCGAGCGCCCTGGCGGTCTCGGGCGAAAGCGCGTCTGATTCAACGCGGAACATATCCGGCATCCACTGATGGTGGACGCGGGCACGATCTACCGCCGCCTGTAAACCGTCCCCATCAACAATGAGGTTGAGTAGAACCTGTGCTGTCGCGGTCGGAATCGTCGACCCTCCGGGTGAGCCGGTCACGATCACCTGCTGACCACGCCACGCGATGGTGGGCGTCATCGAGGACAGCATGCGCTTGCCCGGTCCGACAGAGTTGGCCTCGCCCTGAATCAACCCATAGAGATTTGGCCGGCCAGGTGCGGTCGCGAAGTCGTCCATCTCGTTGTTGAGAAGAAAACCGGCGCCAGGCACGAGTAGGCCGCACCCGAACGAACCGTTGAGGGTCGTGGTCAACGAAACCGCGTTGCCCTCGCCATCCATGACCGACAGGTGGGTCGTCTCTTCGGGTTCCGGCACAAGGTCACGTGACCATTTTCGAACCCGGACAGATGGCGTTGCTTTGGCGATCTTGATCCTTTCAGCACGGAAATCAAGCCAATCCGGGTCCAGCAACTGGGTCGCGTTCACCAGACTGGTTCGAGGATCTCCGAGCAGGACACGATCGGCATACGCTCGGCGCAAGACTTCAGCCAGAAGGTGATAGCGGTCAGCGCCGAAACGGAGGTATTTCCCCCACTCGAGTCGCTCGAGCAGACCGCAGGTCTGACCGAGGATGATCCCCCCGGACGATGGCAGCGGCATCGAAGCCACCTGCCAGCCAAACGCCTTGAAGCGCACCGGCTCCCTCCACACCGGGCGATAGGAAGCAAGATCGGCCGCACGAATCACACCGCCGTGGCGGCGCACCGCAAGTTCGACGGCCGCAGCGATCGGGCCCTCGGTGATCGCCGGCGCACCCTTCAACGCATAGGCTTCCAGGGTCGCCGCCAGCTCGGGTAACCGCATCGTGCTGCCGGCGGCCGGAGGCTTGCCTCCCGGCAACCACACCGCCGCCGTTTCCGGAAAACGGCTGAGGTGTTCGAGGTGGACTGTGGCCCGTTCCTCGAGCCGTCGATCGACAATGAACCCGTCTCGTGCAAGCTTGATAGCCGGCGCCACGACATCCGCCCACGGCAAGCGGCCGAGTTCTTTGTGAAGCTCGTACAGCCCGGCCGGTGACCCCGGCACGCCCGCGGCCAGCGGACCGATCAACGAAGCGGATTGACGCGGTTCGCCGTTCTCGTCGAGGTACATATCCCGGGTTGCTTCGGCGGGTGCAGTCTCGCGAAAGTCGAGGGTCTTGATCTCACCATCAACGAGAATGACAGCAAAACCGCCGCCGCCCAGATTTCCAGCATAGGGCCGAACCACGGCCAAAGCGAGGGCAGTGGCGACCGCCGCGTCGGTGGCGTTGCCACCCGACCTGAGGATCTCGAGACCGGCTGCTGTGGCGCTGGGGGCAGCGCTGGCCACAGCTCCACCTGTGCCCCGAGCCGCCTCCGGGTGTACCGCAAACCCGACCCCGGCTGGTAGCAAGAACAGCAGCAACAAGAGGGCTGCCGCCCTCCGACTATTAGCCATCAGAAAAGCAGTCTGCATCATCTTCCGAGTGTACTTCAACCGTGCCGCCAACCCGACGATTTGGAACTTCTGGTCACTGTAGTGCGTATCAATTGGCAATGGAGGTAGGAGAATGACAACCGCATCGAAGACAACACCCAACGAAAGCGGGACATCGGATTTCACCGACAAGATACGCGATGCCCTGGACCGGCTCGACGCACTCAACCGTGAGACCTCAGATTATCTCAAGGCTCTCGCCTTCATTCTCCACCGGGTCGCAATGGCTGACAACGATTTAAGTGAACAAGAAATCGACCGGATGGAACGGATTCTTGTCGACCATGCCTCGCTCTCCCGAGCACAGGCCGTCCTGGCCGTGGAGATCGCCAGGCATTGTGGTCAGATCGCCGATTGCGGTTGCAGTTACGAAGCGAGCCGAAAACTCCGAGAAGGACTTAACGAAGACGACGGCCGGCGTATCCGTGGTTTCCTCGAATCAGTGGCCGCGGCCGACGGTCAGATCCTTCGATCCGAACAAGCTCAGATCAGACAGATCTCCACCGAGCTTGGGTTACCCAGCTAGTTTTGAGTTCTTAGTTTTTCCCGCCACCCAGGGGATCGTTCCGCACAATGCAACGGATGAATCGAGACACTTGGATGGCTTCCGTAACTCAAAACTTATAACTCAACACCCAAAACTTGAATCAGTTATCATTCCCTGTGCGCCATATCGCGTGGCGCGCGGAGGATTCATGACCTGGAACTACTCGCAAAAAACCACCGATCTCTTCATGGCGGCCGTGCAGGGAAAGCCCGGCTCCCATCTGGGGGAGATCGAGGACGCCGACGGCTTTGGGGAGCACGGATCGATCGCCTGCGGTGACGCCCTTCGATTCACCTTTCGGGTCGACCGGGACCCCGACGATCCGTCAAATGACCGTATCACCGAAGCTCGCTACCTGACCTTTGGTTGCACCTCGGCGATCGCAGCCTCCGAGGCCCTGTGCGCCATCATCGAAGAGGGCGACTACACTCCGATTGGAGCCCTCGAAATAACCAACCAGGACATCGTCAACTACCTCGAAGGCCTCCCTCAGGCAAAGATCCACTGCTCGGTGATGGGTGCAGAGGCCCTCGAAGCGGCGGTCTTCAATTGGGCCCAGAAGCGGGGTGTCGATCTCGCCGACCTGGGTATCGATATCAGCCGCGACGAGCAGGAGGAGGGCCGACTGGTCTGCACCTGCTTTGGTCTCACAGAGCCCTACATCGAACGCAAAATAGAAGAGCTCGAGCTGAAGACAATTCCGGACATCACCAACTCTATCAAGGCTGGCGGAGCATGCATGTCCTGCCACCACACCCCTGGAGGGTTGCAGGACATTCTCAACAAGGTTTGGGGCCAACAGCCGACCGCTTTCAAGGAGCTGCCGATCTTGCCGATGGCCCGAGAGCCGAAGAAGGCCGAACCGCCTCGAGAGATGTCCCCGTTCAAGTTCGCCAAGCTGGTGGAAACTGTGCTCGACGAGCACGTCCGACCGCAGCTGGCCAAAGACGGCGGCGATATCGAGATCGTCGACATCAAGGACATGGTCATCTATTGCGGCATGAAGGGGGCCTGCGAGAACTGCATCGGCTCGACCCGCACCATCAAGATGATGGTGGAGCAGGCACTCAAGGATCGCATTGATGAACGAATTCGAGTGATTCAGGTCTGACCGAGCCATTGTTTGCGATCCCACGATAGATGCTGGATGCTAGATGCTGGATGTTGGATGTAGTGTGACCACTCTAAAAATGGCGTGGATGGGCATATCCAGAATCAAGTATCCAACATCCTGAATCTATTGAAGTGCGGCACCTCGATGGGTTCGACATGATGATCAGGAGGATCCGTGGCGATTATCTATCTGGACAACAACGCAACAACACAGGTCGCACCCGAGGTGGTGGAGGCGATGATGCCCTACCTCACCGGCGAGTATTTCAACCCGAGCTCGATGTACGAGGCTGCGCGCGGCCCTGCTGACGCCATCACCGACGCCCGCAAAAAGATCGCCCGATTGCTCGGCGACGCCAGACCGTCCGAAGTCCTTTTCACGTCCTGCGCCTCGGAGAGCAACAACACCGCCGTATTCGGCACAATCGCTGCCAACCCCGAACGGCGCCACATCATCACCACAGCCGTCGAGCATCCTGCAATTTTCGAGGTTGCGCTTGATCTCCAACGTCGCGGCTTCGAGGTCGATTTCGTGCCCGTTGATACTCAGGGACAACTCAACACGACAGAGTTCGTACGCGCCCTGCGCCCCGACACACTGTTTGTGTCGGTAATGCATGCCAATAATGAATCGGGGGTCATTTCCCCTGTTCAAGAGCTGTCGCGCATCACCAAGGAGACCGACCCGTCGATCGTCTTCCACACCGACGCCACTCAGACGGTCGGAAAGCTCGAGATCGACCTTCGTGACAGCTTCAAGAATGTCGATCTGCTCTCATTCTCCGGCCACAAACTGCACGCGCCCAAGGGCGTTGGTGCGCTCTACATTCGCCGTGGAACCCGTTGCAGACCGTTCTTGCTCGGCGGCCACCAGGAGGATGGCCGGCGCGCCGGAACCGAGAACGTCGCTTTCATTGTCGGTCTCGCGCGTGCTCTCGAGCTGGCGATGGAAGGCCGGGATGAAGACGTACCACGCATTACCGCCATGCGCGACCGGCTCGAAAGGGAGTTGGTCGCTCGCATCCCCTACCTCGAAGTCAATGGAGGCGAGGCAGAGAGGCTTGATAACACCCTCAACGTCGCGTGCCACTTCATCGAGGGCGAAGGGATTCTCTTCCAACTTTCCGAGCACGGCATCTGTGCCTCCTCGGGTTCGGCTTGCACCTCCGGTTCGCTCGAGCCCTCACATGTCCTGCGCGCGATGAAAGTGCCGTTTTCTGCCGTCCACGGTTCGGTGCGCTTCAGCCTCAGCCGTTACAACACTGAATCGGATATCGATACGGTCATCGATGTCTTTCCGGAGATCGTCGCCAGTCTGCGCCGGCTGTCACCGTACTGGGATGCTGCCAAAAACCAGCCCCGTCCGGAAGGACTGGAAATGCTCGAACAGACCGAAATGCCACAGGCCTGAACCGTTCAGAAACAGGTGCCATCCACCGATTGAGAGCGCTGAGCCGCATCCGCGACACAGGTGCCACTCTTCACATTGTTTGCCCTGAAGGCGTTACGTGGCTGGGAGGCAACGAATTCAAACAATGTGAAGGGTGGCACCTCACTCGCCGAAGCGGGAGGCACGAAGAAGCGTCGGGCCCACCCTTTCTCTTCGGCTGGCTCGCTTCGACCGGATAGATCGTCAACGCGGCTTCGCGCTCACGAATCGTCTAGAGTAGGCACCATGAAAAAGATCTCCACTGCCCTTGCAGCGTGCCTGCTCATCTCAATCATCGCAGTAGCAGCCGACGAGTTTCCAGAGGACTGGCTCACGGTGGCCGAGAAGAAAGACTTTCGGGCCACCTCGAGCTACGACCAGACGATGGTCTACCTCTACCGGCTCGAAGCGGCCGCTCCGGAGATAATCCGGGTCACCGACTTCGGCCGCTCCGGCCAGGGCCGGCCCCTACCACTGGTCATCGTATCCGCCGACGGCGCCTTCACGCCCGAGGCCGCAGCCGCCACCGGCAAACCAATTCTGCTCATTCAGAGCTGTATTCACGCCGGTGAAGTCGACGGCAAGGACGCCACCCTGATGGTTCTGCGCGATATCGCCCTCGGCCACAGGCCGGAACTGGCAAAAAGTGCAGTCACTCTCTTCGCCCCGATCTATAACGCCGATGGTCACGAGAATGTATCTCCCTATAACCGCTCGAACCAGAATGGTCCGGTCGAGGGAATGGGTTACCGCGCCACCGCCAACGGCATTAATCTGAACCGCGATTTCCTGCGTCTAGTGAGCCCAGAGGCCAAAGCGTTGGCACAGCTGGTCGCGACATGGAACCCCCACCTCCACGTCGACAACCACGTCACCAACGGATCGGACCACGCCTGGGTCCTCACCTGGCTGGTGGCCGAAGCGCCGGAGCTTGCACCGCCAGTAGACGCCTGGGTCCGTTCGCATCTGCCTCAAGTCATGGCTGCGATCGACGCCGACGGCCATCCGAATGGACCGTACGTCAATCACATTTCCAGGTCCGACCCCACCGCCGGAATGATCTGGGACGTGACCCAACCGCGCTATTCGTCCGGCTACTTTCCTCTTCGCAACCGGGTCTCGATTTTGATCGAGATGCACGCTCACAAGCCTTTCCGCGACCGCGTCCTCGCCAACCGTGCCTTCATCGATGCATTGATCGAGGAAACGGGTCAGTCCGGTGAAGAGCTCGTAAAGGCGGTCACCGCGGCGGAGGCGGCGACGGTTGCGAAAGGCGTCGCAAATGCGGAGCCGTCCGAGATCGTTGTGCGATGGAAGGCCGCTGAGGAAAGCGATACCATCACCTGGCCTGCCTATGACTGGACCATCGAGGATTCCGAGGTCATGGGCGGGAAAATGGTTCGATATCATCCCGGCAAGGTTCGCGAGGTTGAGCTCGAATGGCGCCATCGGCAGGTCGCCGAGCTGAAGCTCGCACGGCCCCGGGGCTATCTATTGCTCGCCGGGTGGCCGCAGGTCGAGGAGCTTGTCGCCGGCCACGGCCTGCGCGCCTTCAGGCTGAACGCAGACACCGAACTCGAGGTCGAGGCAACTCGTCTCGCACACCCAAAGCTAGCCACTTCTCCCTACCAGGGAGTCGTGATGGTCGAGGATTTTGAGGTCAGCCGCGCACAGGAGAAACGGTTGATTCCCGCCGGTAGCCTCTGGATCCCCGCCGATCAACCGTCGTTCGAGGTCGCAGTCCAGCTCTTTGAGCCCGAGGCTCCGGACTCGATCGTTCGATGGGGCGTCGTGTCATCTCTCTTCGAGCGCAAAATCTATATCGGCCTCGACCTCCTGGAGCAGCTCGCCAACGAGATGCTGACTGATGACAAGGTCCGAAGCGAGTGGGAAGCGGCACTCGGGGACCCTGAATTTGCCGAGAACTCCGGCGCACGATACATGTGGTGGTACCAGCGCACACCCTACTGGGACGAAACCGTTGGCCTGCTCCCGGTCGTGCGGGTCATGACACCCGTCGATCTCAATGTCGAGTCGTGGCCCCAGCCTTGAGGGAACCGAGCGGCTACTCCAATCGCTGGGGGCCCCTCGGTCGGGCCCTTCTCGACTTCCATCGCGGCGCCACCTCGGTTCAAATCATGGTTCACACAGACCTCTGGCTCGACGAACCGACCCCTGTCGATGAGTTCTACCGCCCGGATGACCAGCCGCTGCCGGAGCTTGAAAGGACCGCCCTCGGCTTGTGTCGGGGCCGCACTCTGGATCTCGGCGCGGGAGCCGGTCGGCATGCGCTTGAACTCCAGGGTCGCGGGTACGACGTGACCGCGATCGATGTTGCACCCGAAGCGGTAGAGATCATGCGCGAACGCGGGGTGACCGACGCCCGCCATGGTGACTTCACCGCGGTGACCGGAGAGCGCTTTGACACTATTCTCCTCCTGATGCACGGTATCGGTCTGGTCGGGACCCTCGCAGGGCTTGCACTGTTTTTCGACCAGGCTCAGAATCACCTCAGCAAAAACGGTCGGATTGTATTCGACTCGGCGGATCTCGGCATCGTGATGCCGGAACAGTTCGACGATGGCCTCGCCGAATGGCGATTTGGCGGTCTCTACCCGGGAGAGGTCGAGTACCGGCTCACGTATGGGGATTTCGAGGGAGAACCATACCCGTGGCTCTTCGTCGACCCGGTCACCCTGGCTGACCGTGCTCGAGCGGCCAGCCTCCGATCACAGGTCGTGGCTCGCGGTGCCCGCGGCACCTTCCTGGCCCGCGTTTCGATCTAAAAATGGTATGCTGCGCCTTCGTCGAGCGGGTTTGAGTGCCTGCTCCGATTTAGAAAGGTCCACAATGAACAGACATAACACAATTGCCCTTGTTCTCGTAACGACCCTGATCATGCCAACCGTCGCCTTCACGCAGGAGTCAGCAGCACCGGGTGCAACCCTGAATCCTGCGGTGATCGAGGTCAACGGCGAGAAGATCTACGCCGCCGAGATCAGCATGACCATGCAAAACATCACCGCACAGATGGGGGGTCGGGAAAATATCCAGGATGAAAAAAAACTGGTGCAAATGGCCACCCAGCGGGTTGTGGAACAGCAGCTCCTCGCTCAGGAGGCTGCGCGCACCAATGTTCAGCCGAACGAATTGCGGCTCGCGGAAATGATGCAGGCTCTCGAACGGCAGGCCGGCGGCCGCGAGGCCCTGGAGTCCAATTTGAGCGCCTTCGGTATGAGCTACGACCAGTTGGCCGGGTACGTCCGAGAAATTGAACTCTCCCGATCGCTGATCGAAAAACAAATCACTCCGACAATTCAGGTTTCCGACGACGAGGTCAAAACCTTTTATGAGGGAAATCTCGAGCTCTTCGACGCCGAGGAGCAGGTCCACGCTCGCCACATCATTTTCAGCGCTTCTCTCGAAGCCGACGCTCAGACCGTCGCCGAAGCCCGAACCAAGGCCGAGGATGCCCGACAACGAGCCTTGGCGGGTGAGGACTTCGCCGAGCTCGCCCGCGAGCTGTCGGAGGGCCCGACGGCACCCAAAGGTGGTGACCTCGGCTTCTTCACACGAGGACAGACCGCTCCCGCTTTCGAAGCCGCCGCATTCGCTCTCGAGCCGGGTGGCATCTCACCGGTGGTCCGCTCACCGTTTGGCCTCCACGTTATCAAGGTCGAGGAGAAGCGCCCCGCCAGAAGACTGCCCCTCGACGAGGTTTTCGAACACATCCGAAATCTCCTGGTTCAGCAAAAGACCGGCGAGAGCATCGCCAAGCTTGTCGAATCACTGGCGAAAAAAGGTACGGTCGTGAATCTGGCCGACGAAGCTCAGGCGGCGAACCAGGCGACCCAGCAGTAAGACTCGTCTCCGAGCCGATCCACCTAGCCCACATACCTCCGGGCCCAGGTTGCAATCATGGCGCCGGCGTAGAGGGCATCTTCCGATGCGCTCAGCAGGTGATCCGCCGAGTCGAGCGACAGGAAGCTCTTCGGTTGCCGGGCAGCCGCGAAGATCTCGATCGCGTTGTCAATCCCAACCGTGCGGTCGACCGGTGAGTGGCAAACCAGGAGAGGCTTGCTCAGCCCGGAGACTGCGTCGCGCATGTTGACGGCCGAGAGATCGTCGAGGAATTCCCTGCGGATTTTGAATTTCCGGCCCGCAATCTCGACCTCGGCCTCGCCCGTATCCTCGATCTCGGCACTGCTCGAGCGGATCACTCCGACGAGGTGGGCGGTCGACGAGGGCGCCGCGAGAGTCGCTACTGCCGCGGCCGAAGGTATTCGGGCCGCGGCGTGCAGAATGGCGGCGCCTCCAAGCGAGTGTCCGATCAGGATCTTCGGAGCTTCGAGCTCACGGTCCATGAACTCGGCGGCCATCACGAGATCTTCGACGTTGGAAGAAAACGTGGTTTGGGCAAATTCGCCTTCGCTCTCACCGAGTCCGGTGAAGTCGAAGCGCAGCACCGCGATGCCCTCGGCGGCAAGCGCTCTGGAAACCCGAACGACGCCCTTGTAATCCTTCGAACAGGTGAAGCAGTGGGCGAAGAGCGCGTAAGCGAACGGCTCGTCGCCTTCCGGCAAATCGAGCAAAGCAGCCAACTTGTGACCCGAAGTGTTTTCGAATGTGACCTTTTGGGTGTGCATGGATCCTCCGTCTCCGTCCCCAACAGATCATAACGCCATCCGAACGAGCTGTGGCGGGCGCCAAATCCTGCTTTCCGTTGCTATCCCGTCCCTAAAGGATTAACTTCGACTTCACGAAGACGAATTCGGGAGGAACCTTGAAAAATTTTCCAGTCTCATTGCTAGTCGCCATCATCGTCCTCGGTTGCCCGACCGTCTCGGCTCAGGGCCTCCCGGTGGTAAACCCCGAAGACGTCGGCATGTCGGGCGACCGTCTTGCTCGCATCGATGCCTACGTCGACCACCACCTGGAGGCCCGCCACTTCGCGGGTGCGGTGACGGCCGTTGCCCGCCGCGGAAGGCTCGTTCAAATAAAGGCTTATGGCCTGCAGGACATCGAGTCTGACACGCCGATGTCTGAGGACTCGATCTTTCGGTTTTATTCGATGACCAAGCCGATCACGAGTGTCGCCGTGATGATGCTCTTCGAGGAAGGGAACTTTCTGCTCGACGAGCCGGTGTCGAAATTCCTGCCCGAGTTCAAGGACCTCGAGGTTGGTGTCGAGGAGGTCGGCGAGACGACCGGCGAACCAGTTTTGAAGACCGTACCAGCGATACGCGAGGTCTCGATTCGCGACCTTTTGCGCCACACCTCGGGCCTGACGTATGGCTTCTGGGGAAACTCCCTGGTCGACAAGATGTACCTCGACCAAAAGGTCCTCACCGAAGACGAGACCATCCAGGATACGGTCACAAAGCTCGGCTCCATCCCGCTCAAACACCAACCGGGCGTCGTCTGGGAATACGGCGTCTCCACCGATGTCCTTGGACGCCTCGTCGAGGTCGTATCGGGTCAGGCTTTCGATGATTTTCTTAACGAGCACATCTTCGTTCCGCTTGGGATGACGAACACCGGTTTCTCCGTTCCGCCGGAGGACGCCCACCGTCTGGCCACAGTCTATGAAGCCAACGAGACAAATACTGCCATCGCCCCATACGATCCGGGCAATACTCGAGACTTTCTGAAAAAGCCCACCTATTTCTCCGGGGGCGGGGGGCTCGTCTCCACCGCAGCGGACTATCTCCGCTTTCTGCAAATGCTGCTCAACGGCGGCAAGCTCGAAGGCACGAGGATCCTTGGCTCCGAAACTGTCGAAATGATGACCACCGATCACCTCATCGAGATCGCGGACCGCCGCGACCTCGGTTCATATGGATTCGGGCTCGGTTTCGCAATCGGACTGGACAGAGGAATCTCGGGCCGCATGCATTCCGAAGGCACCTATGGATGGGGCGGCATGGCCCACACCGGCTTCTGGGTCGATCCACAGGAGGAGCTGATCGGGATCTTCCTCATCCAAATTCTGCCCGAGTCACCACTCCCCTATCGTGATCTATTTGTCCCCGTGGTCTATCAGGCGATCATCGATTGATCTCGTCGCCTACTGGCGTTTGATCCAGTTCGCCAACAGCCCCAACCACTGGTCCGTGCCGTCCTCCGCTCTCCCGGGGCCAAAGCCATGGCCCCCCTCTGGGGAGAAGTGCACCTCGACATCCTGGCCTACGACGGTCAGAGCGTCGGCATAAGCGATCGATTCGCTGATCGGCACGACATCGTCGTCGTACGCGTGCAGCAGGAAAGCCGGCGGTGTCGCTGCCGTGACGTTATCCACCAAAGAGTATTGTCGTTTCTCGTCTTCAGTCATCGGTCGATGAAAGAGAGTCTCCTCCAGCCACTTCTGGTTTTCGGGCGCGATCGTGGTCACGGGATAAACCAGGGCCGAAAAATCCGGGTTCTCGTCGTCTTTTTCTGACACCAGCACACTGGCCGCGGTGGCGAGATGACCACCGGCCGAAAAGCCCATGATCCCAACCTTCGAGGGGTCGAATCCGTAAGTGTCGGCCGTCGTCTTCATGAGGCTGATCGCCCTGCGCGCATCGGTGAGGGGCACCAGGTGGGGCTGGTCGGAAGCCTCGGCCAACGGCAGCCGGTACTTCAAAACCGCGGCGGTGATACCACGCGAAGCCAGGTATTCGGCTATTTCGCTCCCTTCCGCAATGAAAGACTCCACCTCGTAACCGCCCCCGGGCAGGACGATCATCGCCCGGCCAGAGTTTTCGCCCACTGCCGGATACACGGTCAGCGTGGGGTGTGTGACGTTGTGAACACACGGCACCCCCCACGATTCCTTGACGTACTCCTCGAGGGCGCTGGGTTTGGAATACGGTGGCTGTCCCTCCCAGAGGTCGATGACCTCTTCGGCTGCCGAAAAAGAGGCGACGATCGTCATCAATAGGGTGAAAATCAATTTCATCTGATCACTTCCCTTCCGCCTGGATCCTCTGACCGGTGGCTACAGCTTCTCTGGCCTCGACAGCCCTGCCGGTGCGGTTAAGGATGTCCGCCAGGACGTAGTAGCCCAACGGTCCCTCAAGGTGATCAGGGTCGTACTCGATTCCCTGGCGAGCGAGCTCCTCGGCCCTCCCGAGATCGCCGCGATCCATCAGGAGCTTCGACAGGTAGTAGTAGCCCTGGACGAATCTCGGATTGGATTCGATGGACGCCTCCCAGAGCTCCTGCTGCCGGTCAACCTGGCCCAGGTAGCCAACCAGGCGACCGAGGTTGAACTGTGCCTCGTGGTACTTCGGCGCGAGCTCGATGGCTTTCTCGTATTCGCCGATCGCGCGCTGAGCCTCTCCCCCCTCCTCGTATAGCACCGCGAGGTTGAAGTGCGGCAGCGCAAAGTCGTCCCTCTCTTCGATTGCCTTGACGAAGAGTTCAAAGGCCTCCTGGCGGAGTCCCTGCTCAGCCCGCACCTCGCCGAGCTTGTTGTGGATCAGCCCCGGCGCTTCAGTGGTTTCGGCCGCTTCGCCGAGTGCTTTTGCAGACTCCTCGAAACGGCCGAGATTGAATTCCAGGTCCGCGATCGCCAGCGTCGCCCGCGTGTCGGGGCCGGAGACCTCGAGGACGCGCCGGTAGCCCACCAGCGCCTCCTCCTTGCGGCCCAGAGCCCGGTAGGAGGAGGCCATTCCCATCAGCGAATTCTTGTGGGCAGGATCGAGCTCGAGAGCGCGCCGGAAGTGTCCGAGGGCATCGTCGAACCGATTCTGAGTGGTCGAGAGCTGACCCAGCATCTGGTGGGCATCGAGGATATCCGGATCTGTTTCCAGGACGGCGAGGAGGGCCTTTTTTGCCGCGTCCTCATCTTCGCGCATTTGCGACTGCGCCCTCATGACCGTCCGGTGGATTCCGATCTTGTCCTTGGGGTCGGCGCGAGGACGGTCAGTTTCGTCCTCGAGGCTGACCCCACCCTGACCGGCGGCGTAACCCAGTGCCTGAAGCTGGGCGAGGGTTTCCGAGTCGATGTCGGGCGCCGCTCCGGCCGCCAGTGCATCACTCTCGATCTTTGCTTTGAGCTCGCCAAGCAGTTGATCGAGCTCTGCGGTGACGCCAGGCTGTTCGAGCGACAGGTCGCGCTCTTCCCGGGGATCCTCAACAACGTCGAAGACTTCCGGCCGCGGCGCGCTGATCAGCTTGCGGCTATCGGTACGGATCGCCCGCAGAGGCGCCCAACCATAGTGGAGCAGCGGATAGAGCGATTCGGAATAGACGCCTCGCTCCAGTTCGACGGTCTCGCCTGCGATCATGGGGAGAAGACTCTCACCGTGAACCCGCTTCGGCGCCGAGAGGTCGACCGCGTCGAGAATGGTCGGGAAAATGTCCACGTGGCTGACGGCCGAATCCACCACCCGCCCACCGTCGGCCGCCGTTGGCGGCCTCACGATCAGCGAAACGTGAATCGTGGAGTCGTAGACAAAGAACCCGTGAGACATCTCGCCGTGGTCACCGAGACCCTCGCCGTGATCGGCGGTGAGGATGACGAGTGAGTTCGCCAGGAGGCCCCGCTCTTCGAGCGCATGCCGGAACTCTCCGATCAGCGAATCGGTGTAGGCAACCTCCCCATCGTAGGCCCGGCCCGGGTACTGGGATTTGAAGGGCTCGGGCGGCGTGTAGGGATCGTGGGGGTCGTAGAGGTGGAGCCAGAGGAAGAAGGGATCATCCTGGCCGCGGCCGTCGAGCCAGCGAACGGCCTCGCCGATCGTGACGTCGCCGGACCTCTGCACCGAACTGAGATTCGGCGTGTCGAATTCCGCCAGGTCGAAATCGTCGAAGTAGTGGTCAAAGCCGCGGCCGATGCCCCACCGACCGTCGAGCACGAAGGCACTGACAAAGCCGGCCGTCGTCCAGCCGCCATGAGACAGCACCTCGGCCAGTGTCGGTATACCCGGATCGAGCGTGTAGCCCACGTTCTCGCGCACGCCGTGCCCGGGTGGATAGAGACCCGTGAGAATCGAAGAATGGGCGGGAAGGGTAAACGGCACGGTGCTCGCCGCGTTCGAGAAGAGCACGCCCTCAGAGGCAAAGCTGTCAATGTTCGGTGTTTGGACGAGGTTTGACCCGTAGCTGGAGACACGGTCCGAGCGCAGGGTATCGATGGTGATCAAAACGACGTTGAGGTCAGTCGGCTCGATCTCGCCGCGCCACTCGGAACTGGTTGACGCCAGTTGATCTTGCGCGTCATCGCGACTGCAGCCGGTCATCGAAGCGGCCATCGCGACCGAAACGATCAGTACCAGGAATGTGTTCCTTCGCTCAGAAGTCATGCTCACGCCCAATCTCCTGACAGCACGCATCTTGCTCAGTATTCTACTGCTGCGGAACTGGACGTTTCCACCTCTCAGCGCAACACCGCTTCACGCAAAATGAAGTCGAGGTCGGCCTGTTCCCCTCCCACCGGACAGGCGTTTTCGCAGCCCCGGCAGTAGACAATGACCTTGCACGGCTCTTCGACCCCAACGAGCGGGCCGTCGAGCTTCGTCACGTCAGCATCATTCTGGTCCATTTCCTGCTTGCAGAGCGCCTGTTCGTAGGAGCCACTGCGGAAGGCCCCTCTCGGGCAGGCCGCGTGGCAGGGCATATCGCAGCCGGTGCACGGATCGAAATCTTCAATCGGGCCTGTCGGCTCGAGCTCGGCCTCGATGAAAATTCCCCGGAGCCTGAGATCGGATCCGAACTCGGGTGTGACCAGGAGGTTGTTCTTGCCGATCACTCCGAGGCCCGCCAGAACCGCCGAGTCCTTGAGAAAAGTGCCCCCGTACTCGATCTGATAGGGCAGCGAAAGAGCGTTGATTCCGAGCTCTTCACCCAACCAGACCCGCATACGCCGGGATTGTTTTCTCAGCACCCGGTTACCGGGAGTGAAACCGGGGATTTTGAAGCTCCACCAATCGAGCACCGGTTCGTCAGCCGGATGGGCCAGCGCCCACACCAGGACCGATTTGTGTTCCGGTTTCCACTCCACACCCTTGTAGTCGTCGTAGTAAGGCTTCTCGTCATAGATCTCGAACGATCGGGAAGCTCTCAGATCTTCGACTCTCGCGATTCCCGCCAACGAAAAGCCCAGTTCTTTCGCCTTTTCCAGGATCGTGTGTTCGACGCCGTTTCCGTTCGACTTCATGACCTCGGGTCCTTTCCACCCTTCACTCCCCACTCCACTCGGGCTCGCGTTTTTCAACAAAGGCCCTTGCGCCTTCCTGAGAGTCACTGCTTTCGAGCATCTTCATAAATGCCGGCCAGGATTTGGAACGTAATGCCGCATAGCTCTCCTCGAAGGAAAGGTTCTCGGTCATTTGAACCGCCTCTTTGACTGCGGCGAGTGCCAGGGGTGCGGCCCGGCAGAGGTCTTCCGCCAGCGCGCGCGCCCGTTCCATCAGTTGATCCGCCGGTACGACCTCGTTGACCATCCCGAAGCCCGCCAACTCCTGGGCGCCGAACCGCCGTCCCGACATGAGAATTTCGAGTGCCTTCTGACGCGGTAGGAGCTTGGGGAGCATGAAGGTGCCCACGTCGGGCGCGACACCGATACGCACTTCCGGTAGGAAGAACTGTGCGTGCTCGGCAGCGACTATGAAATCCGCCCGCAACAACATTTCAAAGCCCGCGCCGACGGCCAGTCCATTGACGGCGCAAATGACCGGTTTGAGCAAATCAGTCATCTCGGAGAAACCACCGAACCCGCCCTCACCAAAATCCCCTAGATACTCCTCGCCCTCTGCTACGGCGTTCAGGTCCCACCCTCCGGAAAAGAACTTTTCGCCGGCGCCAGTCAAAATTGCGACCCGGAGCTCGGGATCATCGCGAAATTCGGCGAAGACCTTGCCCATCTCCCGACTGGCTGGGGTATCCAGGGCGTTCGCCTTCGGCCTGTCCAGGACAATCTCCAGGATCTGGCCGTTTCGGCTGATCTTGAGGAATTCACACATCGGAATCCTCCCGCAGACTGATCAAAGCATCGGCCGCGACGACTCCCCGGCCTTCGGCCAGCAGCATCAGTGGATTGATGTCGAGCTCGACAATCGACGAGGGATCGTCCTCGACCATCTTCGCCACCGCCAGGATGGCATCTGTGGCCGCGCTCAGATCGGCTGAGGGGCGTCCTCTGAACCCATGGAAGAGGGGCGCACATTTGAGCCCGGCTAATGCTCCCCTGACCCTCTCCCCGGTCACAGGCAGAAGGAGCGAAGCACTGTCCTTCATCATTTCGACGAGGATGCCGCCACCGCCGACCAAAAGATATGGGCCGAACTGCTCGTCACCCGCAACACCGACAATGAGCTCCGCCACTACTCCTTCGACCATCTTTTCGATCAGAAAGGACTCGGAGAGGTGGGACATATTTGCCAACGCCACAGACACCTCGTCCGCGCTGCAGAGACCGAGCGCGACACCTCCGCTTTCGGTCTTGTGGGCGACACCCAACGCTTTGACGGCGATCGGGAAGCCCAGCTCTTCGGCAGCAGCAACAGCCGCCTGCGCATTGCCAACGACTGTTGATGGAGGCACGGGCACCCCACACTTGCTGAGAAGGGCCTTTGAGTCGACCTCGTTCAGAACTATGACCTGCACGTCATCTACCCGCTTCTCACACTCGAGCAGCGGTGGGCTCGGAGAGCGGTTCCACGCCGCACCCACATCGACCGCCGCCTGGATACCCGCGAGTCCAGCATCGATCCCCGCCAGCGGGACAATGCCTTCTTCTATCAATCGAGCCGCCACTTGCTCCGAGATGGTGTCCGAAAAGGTCGACAGCACTGCGCCCCTGGTGCCGGTCTCGTGAATTGCCCGCACAAAGCCCCGTTCGGCCCCACCCCAGGTCGATTGATCGCAGAGGTCTTCTCTGGGGTAGTCGAGCACACACAACGAAACATCGAAGCCTTCGGAAACGAAGGGAGTGAAGGTGGCGGCCAGGCGATCGTCGTCGTCCCAATCGAACATCTGGAAATCGAGAGGATTGGCGGCCACCATTCGCTCGTGCACCACCGAGCGGAGTTTCTGCGTTACCTCCTCGGACAGCGGGGGCATGGTCAGATCCGAACCGATCATCGCGTCGGCGACGAGTGTGAGGTCGCCTCCCGAGGTGCTCATGGCCCCAACCCGTCCGCCATTCAACGGGCCGAGAACGTGTAACACCTTGAGCGCTTCCATGAGGGCTTCCAGGGAATCGACTCGAGCGACCCCAAGGCGATCGAAGAGATCACTGATCAGGGCGTCGGATCCGGCCATCGACGCGGTGTGGGATACAACTATCTTCTGAGCGACGTCGGAGCGGCCGGTCTTGATGGCGACAATCGGCTTGCCCAGGTCGCGAGCGACGTTGACCGCCTCCTCGAAGGCCTTCGGGTCGGACATCGCTTCGAGGTACAGCCCCAGCGCTGTGACCCGCTCCTGTCGGGCAAATAGAAGAATCGCATCCTCGAGTTTGAATTTGAGCTGGTTCCCAAGCGACATCATGTAGGCAATCGGCAGACCGCGTCGCTGCATCGAAAGGTTGAATGCCACGTTGGAGGACATCGAAACGATGGCCACCCCGCTGTCGACCCGACGGCCGCCCTGCTGGTCCGGCCAGATCATCGCTCCATCGAGATAGTTGAGGAGCCCGTAGCAGTTCGGCCCGACGAGGGGCATTTCGCCGGAGGCCTCGAGGAGTTGTTTTTCGAGCTCGGAGCCCTCCTCACCCGCCTCGGTGAAGCCTGTGGCATAGCAGATCGCGCCGCCCGCACACCGAGCCGCCAGATCACGGACGATGTCGATCGTGAGGTTGCGGTTCACTCCGACATACGCGGCATCAGGGCTGCCCGGAAGATCTTCCACCGAACGGAAGACCTTTCGCCCTCGGATCTCCTCTTTTTTTGGATGTACCGGCCAGATCTCTCCCTCGTACCCCATTCGGTCGCACTGACGGACCAGCTCCTCGGCCACGCCGCCACCGAATACGGCTATGGAACGCGGTTTCAACAAACGATCGACCGCCATCTAGGTCCCTCCCTGTGCGCCCTCGCCCACTCGATCTTCGCGCAGCCATTTGAGAAGCGACCACACAGAGAGGGCGATGACGAATATCAACGGCAGCGCGACAATCAGCGAGGCCGTTTGCAGCGGCCTGAGACCACCAAGGTACATCAGGGCGACCGCCATCCCGCCCAGGGCCACGGCCCAGAAGAGACGATTCCAGCGCATCGGTTCGGACTCGCCCGCCACCATCTCTTTGGAGGCAACGGAGGCGATCGTGTAGGCCGACGCCTGGAGCGTGGTCGCGGAGTAGATAAAGGCCATTGCGACAAAGAGGATCAGGAAAAAGGTCCCCATCGGGAGTGCATTGACAACGGCGACGATGGCCGCCTGCGGCGAGGCTTCGTTCATGATGCTGATGACCGGCACCGTTCCGTTGAGCTGGTCGTGCAGGGCGGTGTTGCCGAAGGTGGCAAAGAAGAGCCAGCAACCGAGACTCCCCCATACGAGGTTGGCCGCGACCACCTGGCGAATTGTTCTTCCTCTCGAGATTCTCGCAACGAACAGCCCCATGAATGGGGCGTAAGCAATCCACCAGGCCCAGTAGAAGACCGTCCAGGTCTGGGGAAAGCCCGACGCTCCCACCGGGTCGGTGTAGAAGCTCATCTTCAGGAAATTGGTGGCCAGGAGGCCGAGGCTGTTGGTGAAGGTATCGAGGATGAAGACTGTTGGACCAAAGACCAGAACGAAGGCGAGGAGGAAGAACCCGAGGTAGACGTTGGCGTCGGCGAGCCGTTTGATGCCCTTCTCCATTCCCAGGTAGACGGTGGTGCCGAAGATCGCGGTCCAGATCACGATCACGAAGGCATCGAGGGCGAAGGTGCGCTCGACCCCGGTCAGGGTACTGATGGACTCGGAGAGAATCGGCGTCCCCAGACCGAGCGAGGTCCCGGTGCCACCGACGAGACCGAAGATGAAGAGCACGTCGATAAGCTTTCCGAGCGGACCGTCGGCCCGGTCACCGATGACACCGCGGCAGGCCTGGCTGATCCTCAAGAACGGGATCTTCCGATTGTGAAAGGCATAGGCGATCGGCAGGGCGGGCACGCAATAGAGCGCCCACGCCATCGGGCCCCAGTGGAAGAGTCCGTACATCGCGGCCCAGTCCGCCGCCTCGGCGGTTTCGGCTGCGATGCCGAAGGGAGGCGCCTGGTAGTAATAGACCCATTCGATCGTCGCCCAATAGAGCAAGGAGGTCCCGATCCCGGCACAGAAGAGCATCGCGATCCAGCTCAGGGTCCGAAACTCCGGGGTGGCATCCTCTCCCCCGAATCTCACCGTCCCGTATCTGCCAAAGGCAAACCACAGGAGCACGCCGAGGCAAGCGAAGGTGAACCAGAGGAAGAGAAAGCCGAAGCTGTGGGTGATGAAGGCCATCACCCGATTGAGAACGGCGGCACTCTGGTCCGGGAAAACCATCAGGGGCACGATGGCCGCCACCACCACGAGCAGGGCGGGCCAAAAGACCTGTTTATCGATCGGCGCCGACTTCATAGCTGCCATTGTGCCCCCTGCCTCGGCCTATTCGGGAGTTTCGACCTCACCAAAAACCCCGTTCAAGACCTGCCGCAAGCGCGGCAGTACCTCGAGCTCACTCTGATCCTCGTTGAAGTAGCCCACATACACCGCCACCAGATCACGATCGGGGTTGACGAGGAGCCCCTGTCCGGCCCAACCACCTTTGTAAATATCGTTGTTGGTGAAAACCAGATCCCACTGGTAGACGTTGTGCTTCACGGTTTTCTGCATCGAGTCGTCCGGCGCGCCCCACCGGCCGTTGGCCAGTATTTCGGACCGACCGCCGTTTTTCAGCATCTCGACGTGCCGATCGGAAATGATTTTTCTGTCGCTGACGACCGACGAACTCGGCGTGAACAGGAGCCCGAATCGCGCGAGGTCGAGGAGGGTCCCGAGAAATCCCCCCGCGAACATCGGCACACCGTAACGCGGAGCCAGGATCGCCGCATCGTGCTCGGCACCGATCTGCGTCCAAATTTCGCGGGACAGGGCGTCCTGGAACGGCATACCGGTCACCTTCTCGACCAGCCAACCCAAAATGTACGTGTTGATCGAACCGTACTCGAAAGAGGTCCCCTGCTCGGCGAACTTGCCGACCTTCAACCCGGCGATGTACTCGTAAGGGTTGTCGCCAGATTCATCGTCCCAATGCGCCTCACCGGTCGTCACCATGAGTCGGTAGTAGCAGGACGTCTTGTCGAAATACTCCTCCGAGCAGTCGACACCGGTGGCCATGTCGAGAATGTTTCTGACCGTGATGCCGGCGTAGGAGGAGTTGGACAGCTCGGGAATGTAGGTCTCGATCGCCTTGTCGATTTCGATCAGTTTCCGATCCTCGAGGATGCTGACGACCGCGGACACCAGCACCTTGGTCACCGACCAGTAGATCGGCCGCTCATAGGGTTTCATCCGTGGATAGTCGTCGAAGACGATCCTGCCCCGGTGGATGATGACCATGCCCATGCAAGTCGATGCTTCGCTTCGAAGGAAATCGGCAAATGGCATAGGTCCGTCCGGAGTGTCGACCTTGAAATCGGCAATCTCTGGCATTGGCCGACTTTCGAGCTCACGAACGGGACCGGCGCGGTACACGTTGACCGTCGGGAAAATGCGGTTGAGGTTCTTGTTGTTCCACGCCATGTCAGCGCCGTTGGCATTCCACCACGATGTGTCTTTCGGCAGCTTTGCGATCTGGCGTCGGACCTCTTCGACTGTCGAGGCGGACTCGAATACCTCGGGATCCGTCGCCACAACCGGCGGCACCACGTATAGAAGACCCACCAGGAAGACTGCCGCGGCCCGATGTCTCTTCACGTCACGCATCCCGTCACCTGCCATTCCTCCTGAAAAAATCCCAGATCACGCCGGTCCCGAACGCATCCCCGTCCTTGCGAGGCCAGTCGTGACCGCCAGTCCACGAACAGTCGACGATTTCAGCCCCGGTCGCGCAGTTGGCCCGCTGGACGCACTCGAAATCCAGAACGCCATCCTTCGAGGTCGGGTAGGGGCTGTCCCTCGCATCGCAGCCCTGCGAATCGGCGCTCGACCACACATCGAGGACCTGAGAAGTCGGCGTGTACATGAATCCATCACTCGCCGGGGTCCCGTCGAAGGGCACCGTCGTGTCGCGGGTGGCGTAGATATTCATCATCGAGATCTTCGGGGAGGACCGCGGGGCACAGTTGAAGCCCTTAGCGATGGTGCCCGCTACCGGGGCGATGGCCGCAAACCGGTTGGACAGATCGCAGCCGAGACGGTGGACAAACATACCGCCGTTGCTGATTCCGGTCGCAAAGACCCGGTCGCGATCGACACACAACGAGCTCTCGAGCTCGTCGAGGAGGGCCTCGATGAACCCGACGTCGTCGCAGCAGGAACACCAATCACACTCGCTCGGCTCACCGCACTCGGGCGGTGTCGGGTAGTCGAACGCCTCCTCTGTACAGATCGGCCCTTCGGGTCCTGGTGAGGCGTTGCACCCGAGATCGTTCCACGAGGTGATCAGCATGCCACCGACCTCAAACCCGGTCCCCTGCGGATAGGCCACCACATAACCGTGGGCGTCAGCGTGTTGGCTGAAAGGGGTGTACTCGTTTTCCAGCTTCATCACGTCACCGGTGTAGCCGTGGATGACGAGGACCAGGGGCACCGGAGCGGCCGGGTCATAGTTGGCCGGGAGGTGGACACGGTACTCGCGTTCGAGCTCACCGACCTGAATCGTTCGCGAAATCGACTTTCCGGGCATTAACGGCGGTGGGTCTCCGCAACCCGCGCTCGGGCGGGGGCCACCATCGGATGGTGAGCCGGACAGCGTAATCGGCCGCAATCTGTAGGAATACTCCAGGGGCTCGGGCCACAGGGTGTACTCGTCGTGGGTCCGGGCTCCCCAACTGTCATCGCCGCCGACCCCGGTCTGCTGCATGTCGATGTTGAAGGTGATGTCCTCGCGGTACTCCATCTCGAAGCTGTGCTTGGCATTTTCCAGATCGTCGGTCGTGTAGTGGTGGGCGCTGAAGGCGATCAGGGGCGCGCCGGTCACAAGGAAACCCGTTCCGTTTTCGTTGGTCAGCGACACCCACCGCACATCGGTCTTGTTGCCGTTCTCCTGGGGTTCCGAGTAGTCAACGAACTGCTCATCGACAGACCCCGACCAGACACCGACACGGGCCCCGGCCTTGCGGTCCCAGTACGACTCGTGGGGACCACGTCCGAACCAGGTGACAGTTTCGAGGCCGCCCGGAACGACGAGCTGCATCCCGAAGCGCGGCAGCTCCGGAAGCTCCGCTTCACCGGGAGTGAAGGAGTGCTCGACGACGATTTCGCCGTCACCGAGGACCGTGTAAACCACTTCGTTGGTGGAAGCGACGTCTTGAAATGCGCCTTCGAACCGCACCTCAACCTCGGCCGGCCCGAGCTTCTTGGCCGCCGAAGAGGTGATGCTCCAGTTCCCCGTGGCGGACTTCCAGGGCGCACAACGTTCCGGCATCTCGTTGCCGCGGTCGTTGTCGGTCGGGGCGCGCCAGAAGTTGGGCCGCGGGCCGGAAGCCACGAGCTCGGTGCCGCCGGCTACCCACGACGAGATGGTTCCCGTGGCGCCATCTAAGCGCACCGTGAAATCGTTACCGGCTACAGTAATCTGATCACCAGCCTCGCTCACTTCCAGTGGAGGCATGCCCGCAATATCCACCGGCCGTGGGTCGGCCTCGAGATCGAGCTTGAACTGCTCCCAGGCGACCTCGTGTCCCTTCCCGGCCCACGATGCATCCGCCGCCAGCCGGAAGCTCAGATCGAGCCAGTACTCGGCCCCGGGTTGTGGCGCGACAGTGGGCAGCGGGACGGTGATGGTCTGGCTCTCCCCGGGCGCAGCAGCCAGGTCGGGGAGCTTCCCGGAGGCCATGTCCTCGCCGTCGGCCTCGAGCCGCCAGAACCCCTCGAAATGGTCGAGGTTGACGAATCCGTAGCCGTTGGTTATTTCCACCTCGCCCCGTGTGAGGTCCACTGCCTTCACGGTGATGTACTGATAGACCTTTTTGAGCTCGAGCAGACCCGGGTGGGGAACCCGATCCGACGACACCAATCCGTTCATCAGGAAATTGTCGTCGTTGAAGACCCCGGGCGGCTCGAGGTCGCCGCCGTAGGCGAAGTAGAACTCGTCGGGGCGGCCGGGCACCGGCTGCCGCAGACCCTGGTCGACCCAGTCCCAGATGAAACCACCCTGGAGACGCTCGTAGTTGTAAAAGGCATCCCAGTACTCCTTGAGGTTGCCGTTGCTGTTGCCCATCGCGTGCGAGTACTCACACATGATCAGCGGCCGATCGTCGAAGTTCTCCGCATACTCGACGATCTGGGGGATCCGCTCGTACATCGGGCAGTAGATATCGGTGTTTGGGCCGAGCTCGGCGCGCTCGTAGTGGACGGGCCGCGATGGGTCTCGCTCGCGGACCCAACCACTCGTGGCGGTAAAGTTGACGCCGTCACCGGCCTCGTTGCCGAGCGACCAGATGATGATGCTGGGGTGATTCTTGTCGCGCTCGACCATGCTGATCGTGCGGTCGAGGTGGGCCTTTCCCCACTCCGGTTTGTTGCCGAGCGTCTTGTCCAGATCGTAGCCGATTCCGTGCGACTCGATATTGGCTTCGTCGATGACATAGAGACCATAAAGATCGGTGAGGTCGTACCACTCGGGAACATCGGGATAGTGAGAGGTACGGACCGCGTTGATGTTGTGCCGCTTCATGATCAGGATGTCCTGAATCATACCTTCGGTGCTCATGACGTGGGCGGTATCGGGGTCGTGTTCGTGACGGTTTGTGCCCTTGATCAGCACCGCGACGCCGTTGACCAGCATTTGCCCACCGCTGATTTCTACTTCGCGGAAACCGACATTGCTCGACACCGACTGGACGACGGACCCAGCCGGATCCTCGAGGGTCATGACCAGCCGGAAGAGGTTGGGCTCTTCGGCTGACCACTTCGGCGGATTCTCGACCTGTCGGTCGAGACGGACCTTGACCTCTCCATCGGCGTCTACGTCGGCTGAGGCTGTCAGGCCATCAAAAACCAGCTTGCCTTCGGCATTGAAGAGCTGGGCGGCGATGGTGAATGGCCGGGCTGCATTACCCAGATTGCGAATCCATACATCGATGCCGAGGTCTGCGTCTTGATAGCTCTCATCGAGCTCGATGTGGACCTGGAAGTCACGGATGTGGAGGTCATCCCACGAATAGAGGGAGACGTCGCGGAAGATGCCGCTGATGCGCCAGAAGTCCTGGCACTCCAGATAAGAGCCGTCCGAATAGCGGTAGACCTCGACGGCGACCATGTTCTCACCCGGAACGAGGTATTTCGTTAGGTTGAACTCGGCCGGCGTGCGACTGCCCTGACTGTAGCCGACCTCGTGACCGTTGACCCAGAGGTAGAAGGCCGAGCTCACTCCACCGAAGCGGAGGTAGATCTGCCGGCCATCCCAGTCCTCGGGCACGGTGAACATCCGCCGGTACGAACCCACCGGGTTGAAGTCGTGCGGCACGCGCGGTGGATCGGGGTCGCCCCAGGGGTAGCGTACATTGGTGTAGATCGGGTAGCCGTAGCCGTGGAGCTGCCAGTTAGCGGGGACCGGGATGAGATCCCAGGAACTGACGTCAAATTCCGGGTGGTAGAAGTCAACCGGTCGTTGGACCGCGTTCTCGGCCCAGTTGAAGCTCCATTCGCCGTTCAGCGATACGTACCAGGGAGAAGCCGCCGCGTTCCTCTCCAAAGCTGAGTCAGGATCACCGAACGGAACGGCAGTGGCCCGCGCCGCTTCCTTGTTGCGCCCGATCATCTGCGGGTTCTCCCAGTCAGGGTGCGGTTCGTGATCGAAACCACCACCGAAGCCGGCCACCGAAATTCCGAGCAGCGCTGAAACCGTCACCACGATCCGAGTTTTCATCCTGGTCACGCCACCCCTCCGTTCGAATTCGATCCCAACCACAACTCCTGGTCATACGACCGGGTCATCAATCTTGAAAAAAGACGAGCCCGCCGAAGCGGGCTCGTCGTCGAAATGCCGTGGATCAGAACGCCAACCTCATCCTCAGCTGAGCCCGTCGAGGCAGCACCCAACCTCCCGGCAGAGGCTCTTCGCCAACCGGGTAACGGGTGTCTCTCCACCATTCGACGGCATCGTCATTGAGGATGTTGAGAACCTGGATATCGATGTTGAAATTCACGCCCTTACCGAGGTTGAAATGTTTGCCGACTCCGATGTCCCACAGATACTGGGTCGGGAGGCGCTGATCGTCAGAGCCCGGAATGGTGGTGACATCAACCCAGCCTCTGGTCGGTAGGCGGACCCACTGACGACGGTCCCAGCCTATGCCGCTCTGGATATTGACCACCGAACTGATCTTGAACTGATAGGGCAGCATGACGTTGCCAACCAGCCGCAGGTTGTGCCTGCGGTCGCCGTTCAACAGCCCGTCGGCATACGTGTAGACATTGGGGTCGGCCTCCTCGCGGCTGGCCCAGAAAACGCCGCCCTGTGCTGCCCAGCCCCCCGGACTGCTGTGGAATCGTGGGTTCAGGCCCTTGGACTCGGAGTAGTTGTAGGTCGCCATGAGGTCCCAGTTCTTGCTGAAGCGCCTCTTGTAGGTCAGGAAGATTCCCACGTAATCCTGCTCGTAGGGGCGATCACCGCCAAGCGCGCCTGGGCCGGTGCTGTTGCCCTTGTAACGGGTCGGATCGACCGAATAGTCCTTGAAATCGTAGACGATCCCGGTCTCAGGGTCGGTCCATTCAAACCACTCGAACTCGCCGTCGTCGTCGATGTACCAACCGATCTGGTTCTTGGTCTCTTTGTAGACCGCCTGCACTCCGATTGAGCTGGCGGCGCCGATCTGGTGCTCGACGCCGAGGGTGTACTCCCAGGTTTCGGCGTTCTCGGTGCCGTCTATCAGGAATGCGTTGGATCTCTGTCCCCAATCTGAAACGATTTCCCACTCGTTGTCCCAGTTGAGCCAGTAGGTCCTCCACGGCGGCGCCTCCGGGGGCGGTGCATACCAGTCACCAGAGGCCATCCCGGCGTGGAACTGTCCGATCGATCCACGGATGACGGTTTTCCCATCCCCCGCCGGCTGCCAAGCAAAGCCGAAACGTGGATCGACCGAGGTCCAGTCCAGCACGTCCTGGCCCGGTATGGTCTCGCCGGTCGGGTTCGACTGCGTGTCGAGACGCGGCATGTCCTCGATCCAGCCCTTGTGATTATCGAAGCGGACGCCGATGTCGAGGGTCAGCCGGCTGCTGATCGTCCAGCTGTCGGTGACGAAGGCACCGATCGACTCCGATTGGCCGCCATAGATATATGGCAGGCCGGTGTACAGGTACTGGTAGACGTACGGGTATCCCGGGTAGTACTCGTACTCATACTGGTAGTAGTAATAGGGTTGGAAGGTCTTGATCTCGGCCCCGTCCCTGGAGTATTGGACCCCGAACCGAAACTCGTGGTCGCCCTTGATGAAATTTTCGGCGTGCTGGGTCAGGATGATCTCGGCGTCGTTGGAGGATTGATCCCAATCCCACGTCCAGAACGGGTCCCCGTACCAGAGGTATGGGTAAACCGTCATGTCGACAAAGGTGGGTTCACCGCTGGGGTTCTGGGAACGCCACTCTTCGGTGATGCGCATGGCGCCGACCCGCGCCTCGAGGACCGTGTTGGGCCCTAGGATGGCGCTGTAGTCCAGACCCAGCATCTGGTTTTTGGTCCAGGTCTCACTCCACCCTGACGGTTCGGTGTAAATGTCCCCCGCACTCGGTCCCAGGTACCTGTAATCGCTGGCTATTAAATTGAGGCGGTGATTGTGCGCCAGCTGGGCGGTGAACTTGAGGTCGAAGTTATCCCAGGTGGTCTCTTTCTGATTCGGCAGCGTCGAGTCTTCGTAGGGATAGAACGCCTGAAAGCGCCCGAACTCGGCGCCAGCGAAGAACCAAAGCTTGTCCTTTGCGATCGGGCCACCCAGGCTCATCTGCAGCACATTGTGGTGGTCGAGTGTGTAGGTCTGCGCCCCCTCCGGCGCGTCCTCGCGACGACCGTTCTCGCCCACCCAACTGGCGGGCCAGTAGTCGACGTTGGCGGATCCGTGGAACTGGTTTGTACCCGATTTGGTGACAACGTTGAAGGCCGTACCCAACATGCCGCCGTACTCGGCGGTGGCGCCGGTACCGAGCACCTGGATCTCGGAAACCATTTCGTCGTTCATCGACCACCGGAGCTCTCCGCTGTCGGCGCCTGTCCGATTGAGGCCATCGATGTTCCACTGGCTGGATTTGATGTCAGCGCCGAAGGCGACGATCCTGGCCGAACCCTCGGTCGTTTGGGTCACGCCCGGGGTTACGGCAATGACATCGTAAAAGTGGCCCCGGGTCGGCAGATCGATGATCTGTTCGTTGTCGAAGCGGGTGTTGAATGTCGGGCTCGCGGTATCGACGACCGGCGTTTCGGCGATTACCGTGATTTCGTCAGTGAATGTGTCCGTCATGTTGAAATCGACCGACGCCACTTTCCCGATCGCAACCCGAACGTCTTCGGCCGCCTGGGTTTGGAAACCAGCAAGAGTTGCCGTCACGCTGTAGCTGCCGATTGGCACAGCTGCAAACTGGAAACCTCCCGAAGGGCTGGAAACGGCGGTCCTCTGAGCCGAACCTAGGGCCTCGCCGGTGACGACGATCGTGACCCCCGGCAGGACTTGTCCATCCTTATCGAGGGTCCTCCCGCGAATGCTGCCGGTAGTCTGTGACCACACGGTCTGGCTGAGGAGCAGCAGGATGATACATATCGCAAAGCCTATCCATCTACTTCTCGTCATCTGAACCTCCCCCGGTTCTTTTTTCCAAACCTTCGCTTATGAGCCTCTCAGACGGACGACCTCGATGGCCAGCCCGTCGCTTTCAAGATTGCCCAGCACCGATGTATCGGCCCCATCATCGGTGATCAAGAGATCTGCGCCCGAAATATCAGAAACAAATGCCGACGCCACCTGACCGATCTTGTCGTGGTCGGCCAGGAAGACCGCCTTTGTCGCCGACCGCACCATCGCCTGTTTGATCTCAGCCTCGGCGATGTTGGTGTTTGTGAAGCCACGCGTCGGATCGACCCCGTTACAGCCGAGAAAAGCCACATCGGCTTTGAGCTGGTCGAGGAGCAGGGTCCCCATCGGCGCAACCAACGAGTGCTGCAGCGGCCGCAGGGTCCCTCCGGTGACAATCACCGAGACACCGGGGAGCGCCTCGAGGATGAGGGCGATGTTGAGACCGTTGGTGATCACCACCACTCGTGTGAGCTCCGGCGAAAGAGCCTTGGCCATTTCAGTGGTGGTGCTGCCGACATCGATGATGATCGTCTGACCATCCTCGACCATAGCTGCGGCGCGCGCTGCGATGGCCGTCTTTTCGGCGCGGTTGGTGGTGCTGGTTTCCTCGAGAGGCATCTCCATGGCGCCATTGCGAGACACCACCGCCCCGCCGCGGACCCGGGTCAGCGCGCCCTTGTTTTCGAGATGCTTGAGGTCCTCACGAATGGTGACTTCGGAAACGCCGAGCTGGTCGCTGAGGTCGGCGATACTGACGCGACCGTTGATTTCGATGGCGCGCCGGATCGTCTCGTGTCTCAAAGCGGCCTTGAGAGCGACGGGGTGATCCGTAGTCTGCAATGTTGTTCCTTAAGAAATAAAAGATAATCCCAGAATTTGGAAAGCGCAAGGGGTAGTGCGGAAAACTTCAAACCTGCCGTCTCAACGCTTAGATCAGGAGTCCATATCATCCGATTCGGTTTTAGTGAGATCCGTTGATACCTGATTTCATTACACTTCCCCGCCTGACCGCCCTAACCCAGCGAGACACCGGACTCGGTCCGTGGAGCCACCGGGTCACATTTCGGCCATTCACTTTTCTCAAGAAATAGAAGAATAATCGACGAAAAGAAAAGAAACACTGGTAGGCTTTCGTCCGTGACCATGGTCTCGGATACAGTTCTTCTTCGCCGGACAGCAGACCGGTTTGTCCATCGGACCTGGCTCACGAAACGGGTATCATCATGTCGGTATCGGCGATGAATACGGACACCCCAACCGCCGGAATCGTCAAAAAACTATTCGGCGCTTTGCCCGGCGGTCGTCATGTCGACCTCTTCCTCCTGACGAACGGCAACGGAATGCGTGCTTCGATCACGTCCTATGGAGGTATCGTCACATCGTTGACGGCGCCGGATCGAGATGGCCGATTCTCAGATGTCGTCCTCGGCTTCGACAATCTCGACTCGTATCTCGAGGGCCACCCCTATTTCAGCGCGATCATCGGTCGATACGGAAACCGCATCGCCAAAGGGACCTTCAAGCTCGATGGTCAGACCTATACCCTTGCCCGGAACAACAACGGCAACCACCTGCACGGTGGCGTGACAGGTTTTGACAAGGCGCTGTGGTCGGCAAAACCGGAATTCCACCCCGACGGCCCGCGACTGCAGCTGACCCACGTCAGCGCAGACGGTGAGGAGGGTTACCCCGGGCGGCTCGATGTCACCGTCGATTACACCCTGACTCACGACAACGAACTTCGCATCGACTATCGCGCGACCACCGACAAGCCGACCCACGTCAATCTGACCAACCACTCTTATTTCAACCTGGCGGGCACCGGCGGCGGTGACATTCTGAATCACGAGGTGATGATCAACGCAGACCGTTTCACCCCGGTCGTCGAGGGGCTCATACCCACCGGTGAGATTCGCGGGGTCGCCGGCACGCCGATGGACTTCAGAAATCCGATGGCCGTCAGCGCGCGCATAGGCAACGACGACGAGCAGCTCCATCTGGGGAACGGTTACGACCACAACTGGGTCTTGAATTTCGACGATTCCGGCCTGCCTCTTGCGGCCAGGGTCACGGATCCGACCAACGGTCGCGTGATGGAGGTTCTGACGAGCGAACCCGGTGTTCAGTTCTACACGGCGAATTTCCTCGACGGCAGCATCACCGGCAGAGGCGGCACGGTCTACGGACGCCGATGCGCCCTCTGTCTGGAAACCCAGCACTTCCCGGACTCGCCCAATAGACAGGAGTTTCCGACGACGGTACTTCGGCCGGGAGAGGTTTACGAGACGACCACCATCTATCGGTTTTCGACGACATGAGAAACGTTGAATCGCTCGCAAGTACGTTGACGATCAGCGAGCGCCGATTCAAACTCGCACGACCATCACACAGACGGGGGACATCGTGGGTGTAGGCATCATCGACATCATCGTATTTGTGGTCTTCGTCGTGGTCGTTATCGGCATTGGCCTCTGGCAGAGCCGGGGTGAGGAGATCCACGGCGAACACGGCGCCCGGGACTATTTTCTCGCTGGCCGCGGTCTCACCTGGTGGTTGGTCGGTTTCTCCCTGATCGCCGCCAACATATCGACCGAGCAGTTCGTCGGCATGAGTGGCAAGGCAGCGGATTGGTTGGGGATGGCCATCGCCAGCTACGAGTGGATGGCCGCCATCACCCTGGTAGTTGTCGCCTTCCTCTTTGTGCCGACCTTTCTGAAAAGCGGCATCTACACCATCCCCGAGTTCCTCGAGTACCGCTACAACCCGTTTGCCCGCATGGTGATGGCGATCTCGACCCTGATCATCCTCGTAGGGGTCCCGACGGCGTCAGTGATCTACTCCGGGGCCAAGGTCATCACAGTCAACTTCCAGGGCCAGGCCCTCTTCGGTTTGGACCTCGGCAGCATCACGGTCGGCTGCTGGATCATCGGCTGTCTGGCCGCAGTCTACGTCTTTGCGGGTGGTCTCAAGGCCTGCGCGTGGGCGGATCTGATCCAGGGCACCGCCCTGATTATCGGCGGAGCGATCATCGCCTATCTCGCGATGAAGCTCCTCGGTAACGCCGATCCGTCTGCGTTGGCCGCCACGGCAACGACATCGGTCGATCCTGCCCAGTTGGCCGATGCCGGTGCGATCGAGCGTCTCCAGCTGCTCAACGCCGGTGACTGGCAAGCGGGCAAGATGCATATGGTCCGTCCGCCCGACGACCCCGAGGTTCCCTGGACAGCCCTGGTGGTCGGTTTATGGATCCCGAACTTCTTCTACTGGGGCCTCAACCAGTACATCACCCAGCGGACGCTGGGCTCCAAATCACTCGCCGAAGGTCAGCGGGGCGTAGTCTTCGCCGCCTTCCTGAAACTCCTGATCCCATTTGTCGTCGTCATCCCCGGCATCCTTGCCTATAACCTCTTCACCTCGGATCTGGAGACGGCCGCGGTGGTCAAAAACGCAAAGGCCATCGCCACCTTCGCCCCGGATCTCTACGCGGAGCTCTCGGACGAGGTCAAACCCGACCCCAACGAGCCCCTCTTCGTCAATGACATCAAGGCCATCAACAAACGTCTTGAAGCGGGCAAAACCGACCCGCCCAAGGACATCACCGTCTTTCGCTTTAGCGAGATCTTTGCATCAAGCCATACCGGCGACGCAGGTCGCATCCTGACCTACAACGCAGGGCAGTTGGGCGCTGCCGCACCGTCTGCAGATTTCGACGCGTTGAGCATTCTCGACGCCAACAGGGCTCTGCTCGCCGAGGCGGCCGGTAATTCGAGAAAATCGGCGGTTCACGAACTCGTGTTGCGCGACTACGACGCGGCCTTCCCCGTCCTCATCAAGAATCTGCTGCCGGCAGGCTTCGGCCTCAAGGGCTTTGTTCTTGCAGCGATCTTCGGCGCGGTTGTCAGTTCACTGGCGTCGATGTTGAACTCTTCGTCAACCATCTTCGCGATGGACATCTACCGCAAGATCAAAAAAGAGCCATCCCAGTACGAACTCGTTTCTGTGGGCCGGATCTGCGTGGTGGCTTTTGTCTTCATTGCCATGCTGATCGCGCCGAGGCTCGACAATCCGAAGTTCGGCGGCATATTCACCTTCATCCAGGAGTTCCAGGGCTTTATCAGCCCCGGCATTTTGTCGATCTTCCTCTTCGGTGTGCTCGTCCACCGCGCACCACGCGCCTGCGGAACCGTCGGTCTGATCATCAATCCCCTTCTCTACGGGGGCCTCAAGTACTTCGCACCGAACATCGCATTCTTGAACCGCATGGCGATCTGTTTCTTCGTGATCCTGACAGTGTTGGCGATCATGACAGTGCTCAAGCCACTCCCCGAGCCGGTCACCCTGCCGGTGAACGAGAAGATGGACATGCGGACCGATCCAAAGACCAAGATCTTCGGTTTCGCGGTGATCCTCCTGACGCTGACGCTTTACGCGATCTTCTGGTAGGCGATGAAACTTTCCGCGGACGACGCGCACGCGATCAAGGAGCTCCGGCGGTTGGCCTCCGGAGCAGAGTTGGACATCGCCGGCGGCACCATCCGTCGCTCGTCCTCCCGTTTCTGCCTCGGGGTCGAACACGGCGACTACAACGGAACCGAGCTCTTCGGGGTCGGCACCGACCGCTTCATCTGGCTCGCGTTCAAACCAAACGACACGGGTCGCGTGCGATTGTTGAGCGGCAATTTCGCCGATGACGGGATCATCTCGTTCGAACCCGGGAGCGTCCCACAACCGAAGACTCCCGAGATCGCCGACACGTGGGCCCGGTTTCCATTTGGTGTCGACTACGTCCTCAGACGCGAGGGCATTTCTCTTTCGAGGGGAATCGATGTCGTTCTTTTTGGCAACATCCCGGGCGGGGGCATTTCGCGCTCGGCATCTCTGACCCTCAACCTCATCCTGTCTCTGCTGGATGCCAACGAAATAGAAATCGAAGACCGACTACGGATTGTCGATCTCGCGCAGGCGGTCGAAAACGACTACATCGGCTCTCCCTGCGGCCAGCTCGATCAGATCATGATCCTCTTCGCCAAGGAGGGGATGGGGACCCACTACGGCCCCAGAGATCGCTCCATCAGCTATGTGCCGCTTGGCGAAACCGCCGATGATTTCCGAATTGTCGGGCTCGATACGGGCACCGTACGACCCGGTCTGGAGAAGTCGACCTATCGCCTGCGGCGCGCCGAATGCGACGAGTTCGCCGCCCTGCTCGGCCCCGAATTTGGAGTCTCCTGCCTCGCCGATGTGCGATCGCGGGAACTGTACGATCAAATCCTCGACAGCTATGGAAACACCCACCCGGACCACTGTGATCGGCTGACCTATATCTTCAATGCACAGAAGCGTTTCTCGACAATGCTCGAGGCGTGGAAGGCGGGAGATGTTGAAACCGTCGGCCGGGTTTTCCGCGAAGATGGGATCGGCCTGCGGGATGAGTACAAGATCTCAGGGCCCGAGCTGGAGACCATGTGTGACCTCGCTCGCACAGTCCCCGGGGTCCTGGGCGAACGGATGCTGGGTGGCGGCGACAAGGGAGCGGCCGGCGCCCTGGTGAGAGCCGAGAGTGTTGAGGCCCTCGAAACCGCCGTCCGCACCGGCTATCCGAGAAGTCACCCGGCATTCGCCGACGCCTTTGCGGTCCACGTGTGCAAAGTCGTCGATGGGATTACCATCCTCGACGAAACTCTCTGACCGCTTCTCCCCCTCCCCCTCCTGCCCCTCCGCTCCCCTTCTCCCTGTTATGATCGCCCGACCGAGGACACTTTGCGGAGGATTCAGTGCAGAGCGCCATCAGCTTTTTCGACCAGGTCAACACAAACTTTGATCGCGCGGCGGCATTGACCGATCATTCCGCCGGGATGCTCAGCCAGATCAAAGAGATCAACAACGTCATCCACTTCACCTTCCCGATCAAACGCGACAGCGGCGCGGTCGAGGTCCTGCACGCCTGGCGGGCGGAGCACAGCCACCACATGCTGCCGACCAAGGGCGGCATCCGCTACGCGGCCATGGTCAACGAGGACGAGGTGATGGCGCTGGCCGCTCTCATGACCTACAAATGCGCGATCGTTGACGTGCCCTTTGGTGGTGCCAAGGGCGGTGTGAAGATCTCTGCCCACGAGTACTCGGAGCGCGAGATCGAGCGGATCACCCGCCGCTTCACCTTTGAGCTCTTCAAAAAGAACTTCATCGGTCCGGGTCTCGACGTGGCGGCACCGGATTTCGCCACCGGCCCGCGCGAGATGGGTTGGATCGCAGACACCTATGCCACGCTGGCGCCGCAGGACATCAACGGACTCGGCTGCGTGACCGCAAAACCGCTCCAACAGGGCGGAATCCAGGGGCGCACCGAGGCCACAGGGCGGGGCGTGTTCTACGCCCTGCGGGAGATCTGCAGCCGTGGTCGCGACATGCGGCCGCTCGACCTCAGCCCGGGTCTCGAAGGCAAACGATTGGTGGTGCAGGGTCTCGGCAACGTCGGCTACCACGCCGCCAAGTTCCTCGAGGAAGAGGGCGGAGCGAAGATCGTCGGTCTTATCGAGTACGAGGGGGCGATTTCCGCCCCGGGTGGCATGAAAATCGAAGAAGTGATGGCTCACCGGCGGGATACCGGTTCGCTGCTCGATTTTTCGGGTGCCCAGAACCTCGATCATCGCGACCACGGCCTCGAGCTCGACTGCGACATCCTGGTGCCGGCGGCGCTGGAAAACGCCATTACGATGGACAATTCGCCACGTATTCAAGCCAAGATCGTCGCCGAGGCGGCCAACGGTCCGGTCTCAGCCGAAGCCAGCGAAGACCTCCACAAGCGCGGCGTCCTGGTGGTGCCGGACGCGTTCATCAACGCCGGCGGGGTCACGGTCTCCTATTTCGAGTGGCTCAAGAACCTCCAGCACATCCGCTTCGGCCGCATGGAGAAGCGCTTCGAAGAGAAGGCCGCACGGCAGATCCTCAACGCCATCGAACACGCAACGGGAACGTCGTTCAGCAACAGCGAAATCGACGATTTCGCGCGTGGGGCCGACGAGATCGATCTCGTCAACTCAGGGCTCGAGGAAACCATGATCAAGGCCTACAACGAGATCTGGGAGATCAAAGAGCGACACGAAGGCATCGATCTCCGGACCGCTTCGATGATCAGCGCGATCAACAAGATCGCAAGCGTGTACAAGCACCGGGGGCTTTTCCCCTGATCAGCTGTCCAGCCAGATTCTCGATCCTAGATCCTCGATGCTCGATGAAATCTACGGTTTGCCCTCCTCAGGTGAGTAGACGGGCCGAGGATCGAGTATCGAGAATCGGGCGGCTGGGCGCTACTCCCCGAGATCGAACGGAATGCGAATCTCGCTCTCGGGCAGATCTACGCCGAAGACCCAGCGGCCGGGTTGAATTCCACCCGGAACACTGAAGAAGAGACGGCCGAAGCAAGCCCGTCGATCGTTCATGACGACCTCGTCAAAGGAGACCCCGGTACCTGGCGTCACAAAGAACCTCATGTCACAGGGCTGCCGATCCGGTGGGAAGTAATTCAGTGGATCGCGATCGATATCGGCCTTGGCGATTGTCGAGCGCAGCGAACCATAGGCCTCGTTGAACTCCTTCTGGGTCGGCAGCGGCAACCTGTTGCCATCTGGAGTGCGGAGGAAGACGTCTTTTCGATGAACCGTGGCAACCTGCCCACCGGGCGAGCTCAGCGACACCTCGAGGATCATCCACTCCTCTCCGATCTGGGAGTTCGCGAATCGGTAGCCGAGAACCGTCCAGAGCTCGGGACCATACTGTCTGAGGATGGAACGGCCCATGCGTTCGACGCCTGGGGTGTCGGTCGGTGTCGCGGACGAGCAGCTCACGAGGGTCACTGTGACGCCGACCAGTACCAACACGGTCATGATCGAAGTGGGTTTCTTGAGTTTCATGTTCTTCCCTTTCATTCGGTCAACTGTGTCTTTGCAAGCGCCATGCCAAATTGTTACCAGATCTCAATGCGAACATTGCGCCTCTCTGTGTCCTGGAGATGACAACGCGGCCTATTCTCCCCCAGATCATCAAGTGGCGCAAAGGGGTCGGGACCGGGTATCCTGTCCCCCAGCTGTCGTCGCAGTGAGGATCGCAACGTTCGCCATCGCGACCCAACGAAAATACGTAGCGTTCTACTCAACGGAGGTGCAAATGCAAGAACCGCGGTACTACTTCCCGGGAGAACGCAACACGGCCGACCTTGACTTTTCGAATCTCGGCTTTGACTACGTTGCCTGCCCATACCGATTCGAGGCTGTCTTCCAGCACGGAGTCTGGAGGTCGCGCGGATTGGTCGAAGACAACACCATGCACCTCCCGGAGGGAAGCCAGTGCCTACACTATGGCCAACAGCTCTTCGAGGGTATGAAGGTATTTCGTGGAGGTAACGACAAGATCTACGCCTTCCGTCCTCGTGACAACTCACGTCGGCTCAACGAAGGTGCACGGTACATCCGCGGGCCGGAAGTCCCCGAGGAGCTCTTCATCCGCGGAATGGAAGAGGTTGTCGCAGCAAACCACCCCTACGTGCCCCCGCAAGGCAGTGGTGCGTCTCTTTACCTGCGGCCCATGTATGCAGGCATCGGCGACAACGTCGGTGTCAAGCCTGCGACAGACTATGTATTCAGAATATTCGTGACTCCGGTCGGTCCTTATTACAAAGGCGGATTCGGACCCGATCAGGGCAAATCGTTCATGGTCAGTCGGTACGATCGCGCGGCTCCGAGCGGCACGGGTCACATCAAAGCCGGGGGCAATTACGCCGCTTCGTTCCACCCTGGCTCCGAGGCAAAGGACGCCGGATTCGTAGACGCGATATACCTCGACCCTGCCGAGCACAAATTCATCGAAGAAGTCGGCGCCGCAAACTTCCTGGCCTTCAAAGGTGAATCGCTTCTGACTCCTGATTCTCCAAGCATATTGCGATCCATTACTCGCCAGTCGTTACTTCAGATTGCGGCCGAGAACTTCAAATGGCCTACGGAAGAGCGCAAGATCTCGGTCGATGAGCTCGAAGATTTTTCGGCTGCCGCGTGCTGTGGAACCGCAGCCGTCATCACCTGGATCCAGCGTATCGTCGACGCAGATCGAAGCTGGGATTTCCCATTCGATGAACGCTGGCAAAAGCTCTATGACGTGTTGGTCGGGATCCAAACCGGGACGGAGGACGATCCGTTCGATTGGCGTCACGAGATTTCAATCTGACGGCTGCAGCGCCTCGATCGCTTCGCTCCGCACTTCGAAAATCGAGAAAATTTCATCCAGACGCGTGAGACGCAGGAGGTTGACGATCCGGCGGTGCGGCCGAAGCAAGGCCATACGCCGGCCTTGCTTTTCGAATCGCTGCAGATATCCCACCAATTCGCCGAGGCCAGTGGAATCGACATGATCGATGCCCGACATATCGACGACGACCGCCGGCACCCCTGCATCAAGCAAGTCTGCAAGGTAGGACGAGAACTGGCGTGCCGATTCGCCAAAGTTGATGACGCCGCGCACCGCAACGACGGTGACGCCTTTCTCCTCCAGCCGTTCGATCTCCATATTATTCTCCTCGTTTAGCCAGCATCCATTGTACGAGTGGCCTGACACTCAACGCAAGTGGCTCAGAGGTGCCAGGTCCGTAGTTCCGTGCCTCCGATGCCTGGCATGGCGAGCCCAGGCTCGTTCAGTTGACTGGGAAACTTGTCGGAACTACGGACCTGGCACCCCTATGGAAGCTGCAGCCGCCAGCGCACGATTCCGTTCATCGGGGTACGGGACGACCAACGGGCTCCCAACCCGATCGATCTCAGGTAGCAGCTCCGGCGCCGAGTTGAGGATCACGACGTCCACGAATCGGTCTCCGGGCAACGCCATCGCAACGGCCTCGGAAATCAGGTTGAGGGCGGCACGCATCGACCTCATCGCGGCCGGAACCAGCCAAACGAAAAGCACCATTCCGGGCCCCTCGTCCCGTTCATGGACATCGACGTCAACGAGATAGGCGAATGCCAGGTCGGGGCAGGCCTCGAGGCCTTCGTGGAGCTTTTTCGATACCTGGTCTCCGAGCGGTTGTCTCGGTGGAGTGATACGGAGCTGATGATCCGACGCCATGATCTGCAATCATAAACCACTTACCGGGGTGCCAGGTCCGTAGTTCCGTACCTCCGATGCCTGGCATGACGAGCCCAGGCCCATTCAAGTGACGAGGAATCAAGTCGGAACTACGGACCTGGCACCCTTATGCGAAGATGAGGCAGGTCATAGACGCGGTCGAGGATTCGAGATACGGTTCGGTCGTGAATATCAAAGCCGGCATATTGACGCTGCTGTTCGCGACCCTGGCCAGTGGAGGCTCGACAACAAACGATTTCGAGACCACCCTCGAACGCGCTCGCGAAGCCGGACTCAGTCATCGCTACAACGAGGTCATCGAGCTTCTCACGCCATTCAACGCCGACGTCAATCCAGAGACCCGGTATATCACTGCGGCCGAGATCGGCAGGGCGTATTTCCACCTTGGGCGCTACGGGGAGGCGCATCGCGCCTTCCGTGAGGCAGTTCGCCTCCACCCAGAGCGAGCCGAGACCGCGATCTACCTCGAAGCGACCTCCTATCTCATGGGCAATTTGGAGCAGGCCTACACAATCTTGCGCGAGATTCTCAAAAGTGGGGCTTTTGATCTCTATCTCGCCGTGACCTTGCCTGGAGAACGGCGCTTCCTGGCCGATCCCGAGGTTCACCAGATCATCGAGGAATTCTCCGTCGACCTCGCGATAGAAGTCGAACGGGCCCGCATTCTCGGTGTCAGCCTCGGCGACAGCCGGGGCGACGCGGTCAACAGACTTGCAGCACAATCATCTGACACGAACGCCCCCGCCTTGACCGCCAGCGCGGGGCCAGCTCTCATCTGGGCTTTCGTCTTTGATGGTGATCAGCAACTCGAAGAAATCCTCCTACAGGCCGAAAACCTCTATCGCTACACCCCATATCGGCTCAGGTTCGACGACAAAAACGACTGGAGTCTGACCCCGGCCGCAGCAATCGCCTCCTGGGGGCCACCCAGCCAGACTGTCGCTTCGCAGGAAGATGGGATCGCCATCAGCTGGGATTACCCCGATCATCGACTCACTCTCGATTTTGGCCGACCCCGGCCTCCGAGACCACTTGGTCTGCCCGAGGGCGCCGCGATGCTCCGAACGGTTCAACTCACAAAACACACAACGGATCCTGCTGATAGGATGACCGAATGAAAGGGCCGATTCAGTCACTCGCGGGCCATTTGCTGATTGCAATGCCGAATCTCGCCGATCCCAATTTCTGGCAGGCGGTAGTTCTTCTCGGCGTACATTCCGACGACGAGGGGGCCTTTGGATTGATCATCAACCGCACTCTCGATGTCAATTTGCGTGAGGTCCTGATGGAACTCGGTGAAGAAACTGCTCCCGGTGACCTCCCGGAGGTTTTCGGGGGAGGGCCGGTACAACCGAGCCACGGCTTCGTCCTTTTCGAACGCGGCCAAACCCCAGTCGCAGAAGATGAAATCGCCATCGATGATTCGATTGTGGTTTCCGGCAGCACCGAGGCCTTGACCCGGTTGACGCAGGAGGTCGGCACCACTCGGTACTTCCTGTTGCTTGGCTACGCGGGCTGGCACCCAGGACAACTGGAAAGAGAAATCGAGGAAAACTCCTGGGTCGTCGCGCCGCTCGATACATCGATCATTTTCGAAGTTCCGGTCGAGGAACGTTGGGCCGCGGCGCTGCAGTCGATCGGCATCGATCCCGGAACCCTGGTTGACGCTGGCTCGACCGAGCCAAGCTAGCGCAATTCTGACCGCGTCGCTTCGCGGCGCGGTCAGAATTGCAGCAAAAAGCCCGACCCATGTGGGCCGGGCGTTGGAGGAACCGGGAGGGCCGGTTCTGCCAAAAAGGTAGGATCAAAAAGATGGGAAATTGGCTGGCCTAAAAAGGTTGGCCTATTTTAGGTAGGTCTCAAGGTGGTCAGCGTCCCCAGGCCCCTCCCTTTCTCAATTGATGCCTCATCGTAGCATGGGCTCATCTCGATGTCTACCTTAACCACTCGTATGCATGGAGTTGCCTCAAACAGGCTCCAACGGGCCCTCGGCTACTCCACCGACTCGGTGGCAGCAGCCGCAGGTCAATCCGATCGCTTTTCTGACAGCAATATCTCGATCTCAAGGACTTCATCAACGGAGAGATCGATGACCTTCGAGGTCGAAGTGAATCCTGAAGCGCTGACAACAACGTCGTGTTTTCCAGCCGTCATCGCCAGCGGTCCTTCCATTGATGCCAGCTCCCTGCCGGTGGCCACAAAAGCGCCATCGATGGAGACCGAGGCAAAATCTGGCCTCACCCGCAGCAGCAGTGACGAGGCTGGAATCCCGCCGGCATCGGTGGCACGATTCGATCGGCCATCGAGATCCCGCCTCAAGCCTGGATCAGGCCCTGGTCGGCGAGGCGATGTCACCTCCGGCTCGATCTTGACCATGGGCCCAAAGACCCGATCAAAAGGCTCCCCTTTGCCAAAGGAGGTTGCCGATGTTTTGGAGACCTTTTGCCCGGATTTTTCCATTCGGTGTTTCAGGTCATACCTGCAAGACGGAGTGACATCGAGCTCTACCAGAACTGTGCGATATCCCTCGCTCCGAAGCTCGAGGTCGTAGGTGCCAGGTTCGAGGTACAGGTAGCCCGGTTTGCCATCGAGATACCGTGCCCGGCCAACGAATCGATCATCGAGATGCACCCGGGCATCCTTGGGCCGCACATCGATCGAGACAACGGCCAGTTGGGGCCCTGGAGGCATCCCTGCCTCGGGTGGCGGGCCGTTCCAGTAGGCGGCGACCGGCGAACACGGCAAAACGACCCTGCTCGAATTGACGGCGCTGACGGGATCACCAGGAATCTCATCTGCTGATTGTGCGGAAGCCTGCGCTCCGGCACCCTCAGCACTCATTGCAAGCAGAGCAAGGACGAATATTATCAGCCGCGGCGTCCCCATGGATCACCTCCACTCATTCGCCTTGCAAACCCTCTGCCAGGCCCTCCCGATAACACAGATCCAGGAAATTCTGATACACGCGACGGGGAACGATACCCTCCACCCTTTCGCCAAGCTCAACCAACACCCACAAAACGCTGCGGTACAGTCGTCCAAGTGGCGTCAATCGGTGAGTATGGTGCAGACCAAGGAAGTCTTCGAGCTCCGGATGGAGTTTCGCGAATATCGCCGCTGACCGCCCCGATGTCCTCTGGCGGCGACAAAATGTCCGCGGCCGAATACAGTGTCGGTGAAGCGTGCGTGCCTGCGGCTGGTAATGAATCTCCAATCCCTCCCCGACTGCGCGATAGGCAAACTCGATATCTTCCCAGGCCGCCGCTGGGAAATCCTCTCGAAATCCACCCAACCTGACCAGTTCGCTTCGCGGAAGGGAAATATTTGACGTGTAAAAGAAATTGAAGAGCACCGCACGGGGGTCTTCAATCAAGAGGTAACCGAATTGCGCGCCGTATTCGTTGATGAATCGCAGGAATGGGCTCTCGGTATCGGGTGAGAAAGAGGTGTAACCGAGCACCGCAAGCGGTCCAGGACTGCCGAAAAGTCTATGTTCTTCGAGATGGGCGAGGAGCCACCCGGGTTGGGGCACGGTGTCATCGCCGAGAAAGAGGATAAGATCGCCAGAGGCGGCCTCGACTCCCCGGTTGCGGGCTTTCGCCGGTCCCGAGTTCGGCTGATGAATCGCACTGATACCGGGGTATTCCATCTGAGTTTCGAGCCAATCCGAGGTCCCGTCCGAAGAGCCGTCGTCGACAACCACGACCTCGAGATCAGTGCCCTGCGGTCGAGCCTGACTTCGAACCGCTGCGATGACGTTCCGTAGTTGGTCAAGCCGGTTGAACGTCGGGATGACGATCGATGCCCGCATCAGACTATGGATCGTGAAATAGCCGGCGATAGCCGGGCGAGGAATTCGTAGTTGATTGTCTCGCTCAACGAGGCGAGTTCCTCCACCTGAACTTCCTCGTCCCCCTGCCGGCCGATGAGAACTACCTCGTCACCAACCGAAACGTCAGGAATATCGGTGACGTCTGCCATCAGAATGTTCATACACACACGCCCGACAACAGGTGCTGAACGCCCTCGAATAAGGACCCTTCCTCGATTGCCGAGGGAGCGCGAATAGCCGTCCGCATAACCGACTGGAATCACCGCCAATTGACTGGTGCGTCGCGCCGTCCATGTCCTTCCGTATCCAACCGACTCTCCGCTATCAACGGGCTGCAATTGGCCAACCAACGTCTTCCAAGTAAGTACGGGTTGCAGGTTGACACCTTCACCCTGGTGTTCCATAGACCAGGACAACCGTGTCTCTCGCGATGGCCAGTGTCCATACATCGATATTCCCACCCGTGCGAGGGTGAAGTCGGTCTCTCGAAAGAGAAGTGCCGCCGCTGAACACGACGCATGAATGTATGGGGGAAGTTCTTTGAGCTCTCGCCTTGCCACTTCGAGCACGTCACGAAACCGTTGCAGTTGGACCCTGGCAAATTCATGCTCGATCGTGTCCTCAATATTCGCAAAATGTGAGGAGATACCGACGACTTCGATGGATTGCCGCGAGGTGAATTTCAACAGCTTCGTCAATACGTCTGCCGAAATACCCTGACGTTTCGCACCCGTATCCACCTTTATGTGGATCGGAAGTTTGACTCCGGTCCGTTGCCGATACGACGCGATCCACTCCAGCGATTCGAAAGAGGAAATCACCAAGTGGTGGTTGCTATCAAGGTCGTATAGTTCGGAAGGCGGCACGAAACCCATAATAAGGACGCGAACATTCAACCCCAATCGCCTTATCTGGCGGGCCTCCTCCGCCGTGTGGACTCCGAACCATTCAGCGACCTCGACAGCTCTTGGAACAACCTCCAAGAGACCATGACCGTAGGCATTCGCCTTGACCACGGCGAGCAAAGACGCATCTTTCCCTATTGTTTTCCGAAACAACTCAAGGTTATGGATTAACGAATTTCCATCGATCTCTATCCATTGACCTGCTCGAGAATCATCGAACTCCATCGGCGAAGTCTAGCGTGAAAACAGCGGCCTCGCCATCGTCTGCCTCTACGGGTCAGTAATCGGAAAAGATTTTCGACACGGTAAATGCGACGGTAATCCACCACCTTATTCATCCCCAGTCCAAAGAACTCGCTCCCTGTCCACTCCATATTCTCAGTCATTTGCGCTCGATTAAATACCATAGACACTTTGCTCGAAGAGTCCCAGTCAGGGCATTAAGGGGCCCATGATGCTCCTTCAAGTTGCCAAAAACTCGAGAAGAATTATTCAATAAATTTTCAAAAAAAATACTTGACTCTCAATTCAATTAAACGTATTCTGACGGTGATCTCTCAGGAGGTGATCAATGAGTTTCGAAAAATTCATTCCGCCCCAGACCTCCGGTGTGCGGCCTCGAGCAACGATCCGCCCGAGTGGTTTGATCTCATTCGATGCCGCGACAGTGGAGACCTTTGGTCTCGATACTGCATCGTACGCAGTGTTGTATTTCGACAAAACTCGGAAAATGGTTGGCGTACAGATCACCAAGAATCAAGGTGATGATGGTGCGTTGAAACTATCGCGGAGGCGACGATCCGTCAGCCTCAAAGCGCCGCAGTTTTTCGACCTCTATGGGCTTTCGTTTGAAGAGGCTCAGCGCTTCGATGTCGGTCACGATCCCGATTCGAATATGCTCACCATCAGTCTCAAACATGTACAGAGACGCCGTGGTCGGCGACCGAAGAAGCTTTAGCTCGGCCAGCCTTCACCTACACTGAAAAGGTCCCTGAAGCCGGCGCAGGAGAGTGAGGCGATCTCCTCCGCCGGCTTTTTCCATTCCACAGCCAGCCTTGCGCCAACCAGTGGTACATAGGACGGTTCATTTCGTTGGCCTCGATGCGGCACCGGAGCGAGGAAGGGGCTGTCGGTTTCCACGAGCACGCGATCTGGTTCGAGAACCGCAACCATTTCCCGGATATTGTCAGCCGTTTTGAAGGTCACCATCCCGGATATACCCACATAAAGTCCCATTTTCAAAACCCTTTGCGCCTCATCGGGGCCCTCCGCAAAGGAATGACACACGCCACGAATCCGGCCCGATCTCTCGCCGAGGACCGATTCGAGGTCTGACCATGACTCCCGATTGTGCACGATGACCGGCAGATCGCGCTCCATCGCCAGATCTAGCTGCCATGAAAAAGCGGCCAGTTGATCCTCGCGTGGCGAGTTCATGTAGTGGTAGTCAAGCCCGATCTCACCTACCGCAACCACCCCGGGTCGGGAGCACCCCTGCTCAACCGACCTTTTCAGGGAGGCCCCCAGCGAATCCGCCTCGTGTGGATGCACACCCACCGCAGCGACGACTCGCCCCGGCCAGTCCTCGGCAAGCGCTATTGAAATATCGAGATCGTCACGCCCCGTCGCAGGCGTCAGCACACCTCCGACTCCACGATCCTCTGCTCGCTCGAGGACCGCGAGAATCTCTTCTGGTTCGAACATGCTCAGATGCGCGTGGGAATCTATCCAGATGGGCTTTTCATTCATGGCGAAGATTCTAACCTGAGTTCCCGTCTGACTGTTCGATCGTTATCGCTATCGGGATCGCTATGGCTATCGAAAAACCCAGTCAGTGCTTGCGCTCGATAACGATCCCGATAGCGATCCGTACTCAACTATCGCGGAGCATTGGAGTTCTTTCCTCCAGCTCTCAACACCATTATCGCCCCGCCCACGACCGCTGCCGTCTCTGCCCGTAAAACATGCGGGCTCAACCACAGCCTCGGCCAACCTCTGCGATCGAAGAGCTGTTTCTCCGCTGCTGTGAAACCTCCCTCAGGTCCAACGAGCAACAGGTTTCCAGCGGTTTTCGGCAGCTCGCCCACTGTGGATCCTTTCAAATCGGCGACCACTCCACCGACCTGTTCTGAACTGTCCTCAAAGAGGGCTGCTAGAGGCATGACCCCCGAAACGGCCATCGCCCATGGTCGTCGGCATTGTTTCAACGCCTGCATCGCGACCCTTCGCCAGTGCTCGATACGACCCCCGGGATCTCTGCCTCGCACCTGTCCACGCTCCGTTTCCATTGGAACAAAACGCCGAACCCCCACTTCAACAGCCTTTTGTACCGCCCAATCCATCGCACGATTGTCGATCATCGCCAGGGCCAACGTGACTCCCCCGGGCATTGGCTCGGGTTCCTTGCGAACCGATCGGACCTCAGCTTCGACCCGACCCTTTCCAATCGCGACCAATTTCGCTTCAGCCACCACACCATTCCCATCTGCAAGCACAATCTCATCACCTGGACGACGGCGAAGCGCACCCGTCAGATGGCGGGCTTCAGTGGGGTCGAGAACCACAGTGCGGCCGGTTTCCAAACCCCCGGATACCGCGAGTAGCCACGGCACCGCCTTCATGGCACGGCCACCGCGACGGCGACAAGGCTCGCCCAATCACCGTGAACGCTATGGGACGGAATGACAAAACCGGCCTCCGTCAGCACCTGGGACACAAGACCGACCTCGGTAGCGAGAAGACCGGAGAACACTGCGATTCCGGCAGGAGCAAGCCTTCTCCGCAACTCACGCACGAGTGGAAGAAAGCTGGAGGTGATCATATTGCACATCACAATATCGAACTCCGTGTCGCCAATACACTCTACGGGTCCGAGGATAAAGCTCACGCGGGGCACCCACTCCTGCTGCTGGGCAGTTTCGAAAGCCACCCAGAGTGCAGTCTCGTCGATGTCGAGCCCGACCACCGTATCTGCTCCCAGGCTTTCCGCGGCGAGAGCAAGGATCCCAGACCCGGTCCCAACATCGAGCACCCTTCGCCCGTTGACCTCGATATCCTCGAGCGCCACCAAGATCGCCTGGGTTGACTCATGAGAACCGGTCCCAAAGGCCATGCGTGGTTCGACAACCAACCGCCGTCGGCCTGATGGAGCGGCGGTGGGTTGATCAGGGTGGGGATCGATCCACCAAAGTCGGCCGACTTCAAATGGGCGAACAGATTCGCGAAAACCGGCCAACCAGTCCGCAGATTCGACCAACTCGTGTTCGACGTCCTCGGCCCCATTAGCCATCAGAAGGCAACGCACACCATCTGCACCCTCGACCTCAGCTCCATCGAGATAGACGGCCACGCCAACGCCGCTGTCCGAGGTTTCACCCACCTCGGTGCCCAACACCGGCCATGGCGCCAGCAATTCCGGGAGCTCGTCTTCCAACTCCGGGGGGATTACGCAGCGGATCCTCAGGTAGGTTTCCTTCATCGCATCAGTCCGTATGGAGCATCTTATCGGCTTCCGTAAGAGCATGGAGCCGCCGAAGCTTCTTCGCGCTTTCCGCTTCGACGTGCGAGGTACCACCGAAGCTTCTTCGCGCTTCCCGCTTCGACGTGCGAGGTACCACCTTCACATTTGTTGCATAGTCAACACGTTTTGTTTCAGAACTTTGTGAGAATGCAACAAATGTGAAGGTGGTACCTGTGTCGTCGATGCCGCTCAGCGCTCTCAATGGGTGTTGCAGAAGCCCCAGAGTGGGTCTCATCGGGGCCCTCCCTTTGGCTCTACGCGACTATTCCCCGCCAAAGGCTCTCCGGAGCTTCTCAAAAAACCCGCGATCGACCTCCGGCTCGAGGCCTCCTCCGAGCTCGGCGACCTCTTCCACAAGCTTGCGTTGTTCGGAGGTCAGCTTGGCCGGTACGACCACCCGCAAGTGAACATAAAGGTCGCCCCTGCGGCGACCGTTGACGTGGGGCATACCTGAGCCGCTCAGTCTCACGACCTCACCTGGCTGCGCGCCGGGGTCCACCGCGATCTCTGCCTCTTCGCCAAGAATGGTCGTGATCGGCACCTCGGCGCCGAGCATCGCCTGGAAGACCGAGATCGGAAGTTCGAGGTGGAGATCAACGCCATCGCGCTGGAAGAGGTCGTGCTCCTCTATCGCCATGACAACAAAGAGATCACCGGCCGGGCCTCCCATCGAACCGGCCTCGCCCTCACCTGCCAACCGCAACCGCATGCCAGTGTCTACACCGGCTGGCACGGTGACCTTGAGTGACACTTCTTTTTCGGTCCGGCCCCTACCTTCACATTCGCCACACGGATCGCGGTTTACCCGACCCGCGCCACCACAGGTCGGACAGGTCTGGGCGACAGAGAGAAAACCTCGCCTGAACGCTACCTGGCCGGAACCCTGGCATGTATTGCAGTTCTCTGGAGTTGTGCCAGGTTCCGATCCGGAGCCGGAGCAACGCTCGCAGGCTTCGAACCGCGGCACCCTTATGGATCGTTCAATTCCAGTCGCCGCCTCTTCGAGGTTGAGCCTCAGCGTGTATTGAAGGTCGTGCCCGCGGCGCGACCGTTGGCCACCACCCCGACGTCGGCCGCCGAAGATGTCACCGAATCCAAACAGATCGCCAAGGATGTCGGCGAAATCACCGAAAGCGTTGGGATCGAATCCGGTGAACCCTTCACCTCCGAGGCCCTGGTGACCGAAGCGGTCATAGCGTTCCCGCTTTTCGGTATCCGACAGCACAGCGTAGGCCTCAGAGGCCTCTTTGAATTTCTCCTCGGCGTCGGGGTCGTCGGGGTTTCGGTCTGGGTGATATTGCACTGCCAGACGGCGATAGGCCGCCTTGATATCGCTCGCCGACGCATCTCGACTGATACCGAGAATATCGTAATAATCTCGCCGGGTTCCGGTGGTCATTTATTCCTGGGACTCGCTTTCGCTCTCTTCATCGGGGACATCGCCGCCCGGCGCATTCGGGTTCATCTTGAGCACCCCGCCGAGCGCCGCCACCGGGTCGAGCATAATGACATTGGTCAGGATCTGCGCAGCATCCTGGACCGCATAGATTGCTTCCTCGAGGACCGATCGCTCCTCGCTCGTCAGGGCTTTCCTCGCTCGATTGAGGGTCGCCCTCACCTCTTCGCGATCGTCGGTGCTCAGGCCTGCACCAAACTCCCGAACGACTCGCTCATTGGTATAGAGGAGGCCCTCGAGACGGTTCTGCATCTCGCGGATCTCGCGATGTTCCTGGTCGTCTTTTCTGAACTTGTCCGCCTCCGCAATGAGCGTATCGATCTCGGCCTTGGAGAGTCCACCCGCCGGGTTGACTTCGATGCTCTGCTCCTTGCCGGTGGCGAGATCGCGCGCGCCGACATTTACAATTCCATTCGAATCGATCGAGAACGTGACTTCGATTTGCGGAACTCCACGCGGAGCAGGGGGAATTCCGACCAGATCGAAGCGTCCGAGCGACCGGTTCTCGCTGGAAATACCGCGTTCGCCCTGGAGAACGTGCACGTTGACCGTGGTCTGGTTGTCGCCAACCGTCGTAAAGATCATTGACTTCTTGGTCGGCACGGTGGAATTGCGGTCGATGATCTTGGTGAACAAACCACCGTGAGTCTCGATACCCAGCGACAGAGGCGTGACGTCAAGCAGAATCAGGTCCTTGACCTCACCCTGGAGAATGCCGGCCTGAATGGCTGCGCCGATCCCCACCACCTCGTCGGGGTTGATCTCCTGATTCGGTGGGCGCTTGAAGAACTCGGTGACTGTCCTCTGGACAAGCGGCATACGGGTCTGCCCACCAACCAGGATGATCTCTTCGATCTCTTCAGGACTAAGACGTGCCGCCTCGAGGGCATTCCTACACGGTTCCAGGGTCCGCTCTACGAGATCGGCCACCAGCCCCTCGAGCTGGCTCTGGGTGACCCGCACCTGGAGATGTTTTGGTCCCGTGTGATCGGCAGCGATGAACGGTAGAGAGATATCAGTCTCATCGTGACTGGAGAGCTCGCACTTGGCCGCCTCCGCGGCCTCCTTGATGCGCTGCATCGCCATCATGTCGTCAGAGAGATCAAGGCCCGTCTCGGTCTTGAATTCCTGGAGCAGGTGCTCCATGACCCTCGAGTCGAAATCTTCACCGCCGAGGAATGTGTCGCCGGCAGTCGATTTGACTTCGTAGATCCCGTCTCCGATATCGAGGACCGAGATGTCAAAGGTTCCGCCGCCGAGGTCGTAAACCGCAATGGTCTCGTTCTTGTCCTTGCCAAAACCGTAGGCCAGTGAAGCTGCCGTCGGCTCGTTAATGATCCGCAGCACCTCGAGACCTGCAATGGTGCCTGCATCTTTGGTTGCCTGGCGCTGGCTATCGTCGAAATAGGCGGGCACCGTAATAATCGCTTGCGTGATCTCCTCACCAAGGAATTCTTCGGCGAACTCCTTGATCTCGCGGAGAATGAACGACGAGATCTCGGGAGTGCTGTAGGCGCGGCTGAGGATCTCCACGCAGACATCCCCGTTCTCGGCCTCAACGATCAAGTAGGGGACCAGGGTCCTCGCCCACCGCACCTCTTCAGAGTCATAACGGCGTCCGATGAGTCGCTTGACGGCATAGGCGGTGTTCTGCGGATTGGTCATCGATTGACGCCGTGCGATCTGCCCCACCAGACGTTCACCTGCGGCCGTGAAAGCAACCACCGATGGAGTCGTTCGGGCGCCTTCCCGGTTCGGGATCACGACCGGCTTGGTCACGTCGACTACTGCGGCACAGCAGTTCGTGGTGCCCAGATCAATGCCGATGATCTTGCTCACGGACTGCCTCCCCCGCCATTTGATTCGCCGTTCGGTTCGACAGCAACTCCGACCATGGCGGGCCGAATGAGGCGGTCACCCATGGTGTAGCCCTTGAGCATGACCCACGCAACCGTTCCAGGAGTGTGCTGACCGTCCTCCACTCTCTGCACAGCCTCGTGCAGCTCCGGATCGAAAGGCTCCCCGACGGGATTCACCTCCTGGACGCCTCGACGTTCGAGGGAGTCCCAGAGCTGTTTGGCGATCATTTCGACGCCCTGCTGGAATGCGCCGCTGTCATCCTCTGCGTGTTGCAGCGCACGCTCGAAGTTGTCGAGCACCGGCAGAAGCTCCCTCACGATCTCTTCGACTCCTGCGAGCCGAATATCCTCGCGTTCCCGTTCGACCCGCTTGCGGAAATTATCGAACTCCGCCAGTTTTCGGAGGTAAATGTCTCGAACATGATCGAGCTCTTCCTTGAGCTGTTCTGCCTCTTCTTCGACCCCAGGTCCAGGCACCGGCTTGAGGCCCTCGGGTTGGACCTCAGCCTCATCGCTCTCAATATCGTCGTCGAGGAACTCGATTTCAATTTCGTCATCAGGTTCAATTGGATCCAAGGAAATATCTTTGTCCTCAGGCATCGCTCGCTCCAGGCGTCTCCAGCATCTGCGTCAACGTATTCCCAACATACTCGACAACCGGAACGATCCGCTGATAGTCCATCCTCCGCGGACCGACAACGCCCACCGCTCCCGCTCTTCGGCTATCCCTGAAGTACAAAGTTGCCACCATCCCCAAACTACCGGATGCAGTAGCTTCCGATTCCTCACCGATCAATACCTGCGTTCGGCCGTGGGCAAACGCTTTTCGAAACTCTTTGGCGATTCGCGGGCGATCCTGAAGTGTGGTCAACAGGGAACGGACCCTCTCGATATCAACGAAGTCAGATGTAGCCAGTAGATTGTCGGTGCCCGCAACCCACATTTCCACGTCCCGATCATCGATCGAAAAGAGTTGGCGTGCGATTTCCTGCGCTTCCACCTGAACCTCTCCAGGGCCGGGGAGGCCTTCTCCCGGGTACAGAGAATCGATGCGTGACTCGATTTCCAGAATCGACAACCCTGCGAGGTGGCTGGTCAGGAAATTCGAAAGGGTTTGGAGGCGCCCTCGAGTCCGGTCACCATCGAGTTCGAGTACGCGTCTCTCCACTGCGCCATCGTCGGTGACGATGACACCAAGAACCCTTTGGTTATCAAGTAAGACAAGCGAGATCGCTTCGATAACCGGCCCATCGCCCATCGGTCTCACTGCAACCCCAGCTTCCCTGGTCGCTTCGGCGATCAGGCGGGCGACCCATTCAACGTCCTCGAAGAGCTCCCGGCGCATCTCTGCCATTCGTTCCTCGATCTCACGCCTGATCGTGGGCGTTGGGCCGCTGCTCCGCGGTAGAGCGTCGACGTAATGACGAAACCCCCGGTCCGAGGGAACGCGGCCGGCGGAGCTATGGGCGCGGCATAAGTAGCCACCCTCCTCCAATTCGGCCATTACGCTGCGCATGGTCGCTGGAGACAGACCGAGCCCGGAGTGGCGCGCTACCTGCTTCGAGGCGACAGGGTCGCCGGAGCGGATATGAAGCTCCACCACCGCACAGAGAACGGAGAGCGCTCTCCTGCTCAATTTCATCTCAAACTCCAGCTCTATCTTCGGTCAATCAGCCCTGCCGTCAGCTGCCGGAATAGATACTGAATGCGCACCGGTGACGCTCGGACTGACCCGCCCAATTGTACCATCGCCAATCATCGATGTATCCCAGGCTCACGGCCTTTTCAGCCGCTGTGGAAAAACACGACGAGCCGCAACCGACTGTGATGATTGACCGTTGCGGGGCATTGTGTTAGCTTGGAATTTGCGGACAAGGTCGCAATACTGGCATGGTTTTCTTCAACTGGGCAACAATGCAGATGGCCGCCAAGATCGTTTACTACGGTCCTGGTTTGTGTGGGAAAACGTCAAATCTCAGTTATATCTACGCCAAAACCTCACCGGACTCGCGTGGCGAAATGGTATCGCTCGAGACAGAGTCCGACAGGACCCTGTTTTTCGACCTCCTGCCTATCGAGGTCGGAACCATCGGCGGCTTCAAGACCCGACTTCAGCTCTACACCGTGCCAGGTCAGGTGTTTTACAACACCACACGAAAACTGGTGCTGAAGGGCGTAGATGGTCTGGTCTTCGTGGCCGATTCGCAGCGCCCGATGCGCGACGCAAATATCGAGAGCTTTCAAAGCCTGGCTGAAAACCTCGAGGAGTTTGGGCTCGGAGTCTCAGAGATACCGATCGTACTCCAGTACAACAAACGGGATCTCAGCAACATTTTGGCGATCGAAGAGCTGAATGCAGATCTCAATCCTGATGGGGCTTTCAAATTCCAGGAGGCTTCTGCCGTCAACGGCGACGGGGTCATTTCCACTCTCAAAGAAATCACCAAGCTCACACTCAAGAAGCTCAAGGTGCGAATGACCGCGCCCGACGGGTCGACCGCAACCACGAAAATCGCCGCTCCGACGGTGCGCCCGGTCAAACCGCCGCAACCAGCCCCACCGATATCGGCCCAGTCCCTGGCTCGAGCCGCAGAAGAAGGCGTCGGTGATCAGGCTGAGTCTGGCGCGGATGAAACTGCGGCCGAGGCGGCCGAAGTCGTGACCGAAGCTGCAGAAGCCGAGATTGCGGTCGAGGCGATTACAGCCGAGCCCGACGATTCCGACGAACTCCAGGTTGCCCCCCCTGATCTCGAGGGGGCCTCGATCCAAGCGGACGATGAGATGGATCAGGAATCGGTTCCTTCGGTTGACGACGGAATTGGGCAGCCGTTTCCAGATGCCGAGGTCACCAAGGTCAGCGAAGATGCTGCCGAAGATGTACCTGGCATTGCCGATGAACCAGAGGTTATCGAAGTCGAGTTTGATGCCGAAACGAGTTCCGAGCCGGCCGAACCACCCGAGGTCAAGCGGGTCCATGTCTCGAACCAGATGGACATCCTTGCGGAACTCGACGGACTCAGAAAACAAGCGACAATGGGCATCAGCGGGCGCCAACCCAAGACCACTGCGTCCGACCTCGATCTCGATTCCCTGATATCCGGCAGCACCGGCCAGTCAAGGGAATTGCGTCGGAAAATCGAAAAGGCCGTCAACTCGGATATCTTCAAAACCATGCGGGGAATGCAGATCGCAATTAGAATCCAGGACGAGGGCGGCGACATCATCCACTCCCTCGATCCCGTGTCCGTCGATATAGAGGACGCGACAGCCCTCAAAAAACTGTGCCTGAGATTCTCATTGGATCTGGAGAACCTTCGTTGACACGTAGCGCTCGCAGACCCGGCTGGCGATCGCTGATCGTGGCGGTGCCGGTCCTGCTGCTGGTATCCTGCACCTCGGTTCAGGAACCGTCGCGCAAAACCAGCCCCACAGTGGATAACTCCGCCAAAGCCTACCGATTGTGGGAGGAGTCGACCCGTGATTTAGCCGACGATCTCATGGAGGAGGCCCAGCGGTTGCAAGGGGAAGGCCGCGGCGACGAAGCGATCGCTCTGGCCGACGAAGCGCTCTGCGCTGTGCTTGAGACTCCAGTCGGTTACTCGCCTGAGGGAAGGTATCTCGACTACCTTGCCGAGTTGATCAACGAGGCCAACGAGATCGAAGAGGCCCTGCAGCCCATCGACGATGAAATCGAGGACGCCGAAGAATTCGCCCAGCTGCCCCCGATTGACCTTCTGGTAGACGAAATTGTTGTCGACGAGGCCCTGATTGACAGCCTTTTGCCACCAAGTGATTTCCCGCTGATCCTCAATTCGACAGTCGAGCAATTCCTCGAAGCAATGTCTTCTTCCGGCGAATATCACCGGCGCATCGAAACCGGGCTTTCGCGCGCCGGTACCTATTTGCCGATGATCCGGCCCCGATTCGCCAAAGCTGGATTGCCCCAGGATCTTTCGTACCTACCGTTGATTGAGTCGGCATTTTCGGTCAAGGCGTACTCTCGCGCCCGCGCCCTCGGAATGTGGCAGTTCATATCGTCGACCGGCCGCCACTACGGTCTCGATGTCGGTTCGTTGGTTGACGAGCGACGCGATCCCGAACTCTCCACAGACGCCGCAGTCGCATACCTCTCTGATCTTTACGATCAGTTCAATGATTGGTACCTGGCGTTGGCCGCCTACAATTCCGGCTCCGGCAATGTCCGGAGGGCGATCCGGCGTTCGGGCAGCAGGGATTTCTGGACACTTCGGAAAAATCTGCCGCGAGAAACACGAAACTACGTGCCCGCGTTCATCGCCTCGGTGATTGTTGCCAAGCAGCCAGAGAAATTCGGCTTCAAACCGACGATCGACAAACCGTGGACTTTCGAAACGATCGAAGTCCCCGACGCCCTCGACCTCCAGTTCCTCGCCAAGGAATCGGGGATAGCGCTCGACGAGCTTCGCGAACTCAATCCTGCCATTCGTCGAGACCTGACGCCAGCCAGAAGCACGACAACCCTCCGCCTGCGGCCCGGCACAACCGCATCCGCGGAGGCGGCCCTGAATTCAACGCCGCGCGATCAATGGGCGCCGCGAATGATCCACACGGTCCGCAGTGGAGACAGCCTCTATTCAATCGCCCGCAAATATGGATCGAGCGTAAGCGCCATCCGCCAGGCCAACGCGCTTCGCGGTAGCCTGATCAGACCCGGCCAGAACCTCATCGTGCCTCGTTTCGGTACCGAAATGAGAACCACCACCAATCAGCCCCAACGTAGCGCAGATGGCGGTGTCTACATCGTGCGGCGAAACGATACCCTGTGGGACATCGCAAACGGGTTTTCGGTTTCGGTGGACAGCCTGTGCACCGCCAACGGACTTTCGCGGCGCGATGTCATCAAACCGGGCCAGCGCCTGAACATCCCTGACGGAGCATCGACCTTCGTCGCACCGGCTCGCCAGCAAACGCTGAAAGTCAGTGGTACGCGCCACACCGTTCGTGCGGGAGACACGTTGTCCGATATCGCGAGCGCCTACAACGTTTCGGTCAGTTCCCTGAAGCGCGCCAACGGGCTGCGGAGTTCCCGCATCTATCCGGGCAAGGAACTTCTTCTCCCGGCCGCCGTGGAGAAATCCACTCCCGAACGGACAGTGGTCGGACCCGGAACATACAAGGTGCAGAAGGGCGACACTCTGTACGACATCGCTCGCCGTTTTGGCATCTCGATATCGGACCTGCGCCGGGCCAACGGACTCCGAACCTCCCGCATCTATCCCGGAGACGTTCTGCAAATCCCGGGTTCCGAGGCGAAGAGCTGAATACCACTCGTTTCACCACCAAGAGACCAAGAACACCAAAAGAAATTCTGACCTCTGTATCGCGTCAACGCGATACAAAGGGCTGCTACAATCTGCAGCCCGACGGGGAAGAGGGAGCGCGTGAATGACAGAGAGTATCGAGATCAGACCTGAATTTTCAGAGGCCCTCGAGGTTGAAGCCTGGGACCGGGTCGAGGAACTGTGGCTGGAAGCCCTGGAGGCAAAACCGATTCCTACGGCAGAGCTCTTCGAGGTCCGACGTCTTACGTGGAAAGCCGGGCGAAAGAACCTCGCTAAAACCCTTCTCGAGTTGCTTGCGGAATCACTCGAGGAAGGCTCGGATCCGTCCGAGGCTCTCGCGGCGCTCAGAGAACTGGTTCGCCTTGCCAGCCCGAATCCGCCGACCAACCTGACCGAGAGAATCGTCGCGGCGTTTTCAAAAGAACGCGCCGAGAGCCCCTCGCTCGAAGCTGTGCTCGAACACTGTCCGATGGCCTCGGCACGGCGACCGCTCGAGCAACTCGAAGCAGCCGAGTGCTGGCTCGATCACGACGTGGGAGCGGTTGTCGAGGTCCAAGGTCAGGGAGTAGGACGGGTGGTTGACCTGAACCTCCAGCTCGAGAACATCAAGGTAGATCTGGGCGGTTCGCGCCCGGCGTCGATTCCATTTGGCGCCGCACGGCGCCATCTTCGGCCGCTGCCAGATGGTGACTTCAGGCGCCGAAAGGTCGAAATCCCGGAAGAACTCGCGGCCTTCGTCGAAAACGACCCGGGGGCCGCGTTAGCTGAGGTCCTCGAAAGCTTGGGTGAGCCATCGAATGTGAGTGCCATCAAGGCTGCCCTCGAAGGCCTGCTGCCAGCGGCCGGATGGACCTCCTGGTGGACGAAAGCAAAAAAGAACCCGCGCGTCATCTCTTCGGGTTCAGGATCGCGGCTGCGCTATGTGGTCAGCCACAGCGCCGAGAGCGCCGACGAGGCTTTGCTTGAGGAGCTTCGCGCAGCACCGCCGGCTGAACAACCGGCGATCGCCAGACGCCTCGCAGATCGAGGCCATGACACGGCGACGTCAGCGGCTGCCATACTTGCGGATGCCCTCTCCGAACTCGAATCCTCAGAGCCGGGGACAGCTTGGCAAACGGCCGGGGTTCTGGCGTCCCTTCCGGGTGGCGCCGACGCCGCTACGTCCAGCCGCCAGCGGCTGCTCCAGCAGGTCGATGGTCTGACCCTCCTGGCTGGCATGACTGATCGGAGCTCTCGTTCGGAGGCACTTCAAGCAATAGTTGACAACGATACAGAAGGCTGGCCCGCAATCTGGGCCGAATGGCTGCTCCACGAAGAGAGTGCCCAGCTACTGAGCGAAATCGTCGCCAAACTCGATGCTACCGGAAATGCCACCCTCACCGACGAGGCCATGGAAGCCATTTTCCGCAATCACTCCAACCACCCGGCGCAATTTGTGTGGGCATGCGAGGCGATGTCCGAAGACAACTGTCCGCAAGTCGTCCGAGTCCGTATGACGCCATCCCTCCTGGAAAAACTCCCGGATGCCATTACGCGTAAAGAGTTCTCTTCGGTTCGAGGACGGGCCAAGGGGCTCCTCGACGGCGGAAAAGTTGCGATTCGCCTCCTGATGGAGTCGGCGAGCCCACAGCAAGCATCGCGTTTCAGCCAAAGGATTGCGCGCCTTGATGCCGTCGAGCCACATCGCCAACGGCTCGTCGAGCAGGCCGCTCAGCACCAACACAAAGAATCCTCAACCGAAGAAGTGCCGGTGTTGGCCTCGACGCGGCCAGCAGTGGAAAACAAACAGGAAGAGCTTCGCAATCTTGTCGACGTGGAGATTCCAAAGACCCTCAAGGGCATCAACGCCGCCGCTGCCGAGGGAGACCTGCGAGAGAACTTCGAGTATCACATGTTGCGCGATCGACAGGAGCTACAGTCCGCTCGCGCGGCAAAACTCCAGGAGGCGCTCGCGGTGGTACGCATACTCGAACCGGGAGCCGCTGACACAGCGTCGGTCAACATCGGCACCGTGATCCACCTCGAAGGCGAAGACGGCGAGGCGCTGGAACCAGTGACGATTCTTGGTATGTGGGACGCAGATCTCGATCGGCGGGTATTCGCCAACGGATCGGATCTCGCCCAACGAATGCTTGGTCGACGACCGGGAGATGTCGTGGAGATTGACGACGTGGCGGCAACCATTACTCGCATCGAAGCCTGGAACGGCTGACACGCGTACGGCTTGAGTCGATCGAGCTCGATCGTTCGAATATCCACAGAGTCACAGAGAGCACCGAGAGGCCGCCCCGAGACTACCTACAGATCACTCAGATGATTACTCATGCCTTTTTCCGTCGGAACCGCAGATCACGCAGATAGACGCAGATAGTGTTGCCATTTGGATCGCATTACCGTTTACGCCAACGCCCCTCGAGCATTCCAACGACAAAAATGGCCCACAGAGATCACACAGATAGGCCCAGATGGGCCCCTCCTGGCACGGCGGCCGGTGGGAAGTGGGACGTCGACGGACGCTCGCGTCCGGAGGCGGCCCAGTTCTCACCGGCGACAGGCGATCCGATCGCCAGTCGTTCTGCCGTCAATATGCGCGACCTCCTTTCACGCTCAACATCCACCTCTTTGCGGGCTTTGCGTTCTTTGCGGTTCTTTGGGATGGATGGGTAGATCTGCGTTCATCTGCGTTATCTGCGGTTTCTCCGGATGAACGAATCCGTGTTCATCTGTGTGATCTGTGGGCAGATATAGGCGGGTGGTCGGCTCCGTATTCTCTGCAACTCCGTGGTCGTTCGGGTCTGTCCAGATCTTCGGTCAAATGCCGAAACCAGTTACACTCCCATCATGACGTCCCGCGCCGGAAGCTTTGCGCTCTACGCCAGCCTCAGGAGCTTTCTCGGCATTGGAGGGAGACTCCCACTGACCCTTTCAAGGCCGATCGGTGGGGCCCTCGGTCGAACCGCACTCGCTCTGCGACCTCGGAGCCGAAAGCGAATTCGCACTCACCTCGAAATCGCTTTCCCTGATCTGGATACACACCAACGAAACGCCATCGAGCGAGGATGTGGGCACCATTTCGGCCTCATGCTGGCCGAGGTGGCCTGGCTGTGGCATGCGCGGCCTCACGAACTCGAGAATCTATGCGTGTTGGAGGGAGCCGAAAATTTCTTCGAGGCTCTCGAGGGCGGAAGCGGCGTCATCTTCACCACTGGCCACTGCGGCACCTGGGAGCTTCTCAGCGCCCGTTTGCCGATTGCGGGCGTCCCCTTGACGACCGCCGCACGCAAGCTCGACGACCCCCGCCTCGACCGGCTGGTCACCTCGTTGCGAAGTCGATTTGGAACCGAGATCATTCTCCGTGGGCCGGCCGCCGGAAAGCAGATGGTTCGAGCACTGGCCGGAAACCGAGTCGCCGCCCTGCTCATCGACCAGGACATTCGTGGCATTCCCGGGGTCTTTGTTCCGTTCTTCGGCCGACCAGCCTGGACGCCTTCTGGTGGCGCCATGCTGGCGATACGAAGAGGCTGCCCGATGGTCCCGGGCTTCATCCATCGACGTGCCGACGGAACCCACAAAGCTGAAATCCACCCTCCCCTGCCGATTCCAGCAGGCGGTTCGCTCGAAGATCGCGTCGAGGAACTGACCGCAGCAGCCACAGCCGTCATCGAGGGTCAGATACGGGCCCATCCAGAACAGTGGGTTTGGATGCATCGGAGATGGCGGACACAACCCGAATTCAGCTGACCCTCGTCCGCGCCCGAAGAGTGAAGTAACCAGTAATCAGTGACCAGTAACCAGTAGGGCAGAACGATTCACAATCTGGTTACTGATTACTGGATACTGGTTACTTGTCCGAGCTCGGACACACCTCAGCTAACACACAGTCATCGCAGCGCGGAGATCTCGCCCTGCAGACCCGGCGGCCGTGCAGGATCAACCGGGTCGAGAACTTGATCCACTCCTCCTTCGGCAGGAGGGATTCCAGCTCGGCAGCGATCTTTTCCGGGTCCTCGAGGCGAGTCAGCCCGAGTCGACGGGCCAGCCTCCGAACGTGTGTGTCAACGGTCACTCCGGCTGCAATTCCGAAACCCTCTCCAAGCACGACCTTGGCGGTTTTTCGGCCGACGCCGGGCAGCGCGACGAGGGCCTCAAGATCCTCCGGCACCTTGCCGTCATGCTCAGAGACGACAATTCCCGCCGCGGCTCGCAGCGAAGAGGCTTTCTGTCGAAACATCCCAGTTGACCGGATGATCGTTTCGACCTCTTCCTGAGTTGCCGACGCCAGATCCTCCGGAAGCGGCCAACGCTCAAAGAGCGACGGTGTGACCCTGTTGACACGAACATCGGTGCACTGGGCCGAAAGCACCGTCGCCACCAGAAGCTCCCACTGGGAGCCGTAGTCGAGCTCCGTGGCGGCATCCGGGTACTCGCCGAGGAGTAGTTCGGCAACGGTCGCGGCGCGGGTCGCCTGTTCCACGATCAGTATTTGAAGGTCGAGCCGCCGATGAACTCCCGCAATATGGATGTCTGCGGCACCTCATCGGGGAAAATCGGCACGAACATTGAAAGATGCTTGAGAAGACGGAACGCCTCCGTGTAGGCCGGGTTTGTTCTCGGCACGTGGAGCAGGAATCTCTCCGCAAAGACCTTGAGCACCGCTGGTTCGTAAACCAAGGCCGAGTTGAACATGACATCGGCCTGCTCCTGGAAGGGAAAGATCCACTTACCTTCTCCGCGTCGCACCGTCTCCCAAAGATCGAGGGTCCGTTCAGCATTGAAGCCCCGAAAAAGATTGTCACGCACAATCCGCCGCACCAGGCGGGCGTCCGCGGTGAAGATGCGATTGTGGTCGTCGATCGCCAACTGAGATAGTGCCGAGATGAAGATCCGGTACTTTTGGTTGCGCGGCACGGTCTGAGTCAACCGATCGTTGAGCCCGTGGATACCCTCAATCGACAGCACCTGATGGTCTTCGAGCTGCAAGGGAACCCAATCGGTCTCGGGACTTCGACGGCCAGAAACGAAATCGAAACGCGGCGTGAGAACCTCCTTGCCGGCAAGGAGGTCGGCAAGGTGTCGATGAAAGAGGTCGAGATCGATCGCCTCGAGAGCCTCGAAGTCGAGTCGCCCCTGCTCATCCCGAGGGGTGTCTTCGCGATTGACGTAGTAGTTGTCGAGGGACAACGTGACCATATCGATGCCATTGACCCAAAGCTGAATACCAAGCCGTTTCGCAAATGTCGTTTTGCCCGACGAGGAAGGGCCGGCGATAGTCACGAGTCTGATCCGGGGGCTCCGGGAGAGAATCTCGTCGGCAATCTGAGCGATCTTTTTCTCGTGCAGGCCTTCCGCGATGCGGATGATGTGGCCGCTGCCACCGTCAAGACACAGCCGATTCAGCTGGCCCACATTTTGGACCCCGAGAAGCTCCTGCCAGCGTCGGGCCTCGACGTAGGTTTTGTAGAGGAGCTGGCGGGGAGTGAACTGAGGAAGGTGGTTTCGATCGGCCCGGCGGGGAAAGCGCAGCAGGAGGCCATCTTCAAACGGCATCACGCCGAAGGTCGGACAGCATCCTGTGTGCGGAGCGCACGGCCCGTAGGCGAGATCAACAAAATCGCCACATCTGATGGTATGAACAGTCGAGGAGCGACGGGTAGCCAATAATTGGAGTTTGTCGTCACAGCCTCTTTCCCGACAGTGTTTCTCCGCCTCCTCGATCGTCACCGTTTCGCGCCTGAAAGGGCGCCTTTCATCATAAAGTTCGACCATCTTTTTCTCGATCGTAGACGCCATATCAATGAGCTCGGGATGATCACCTCGGAGTTGGTAGTGGTAGCAGTTGCCGAGGGACTGGCCGATCACCGTGCGAACTCCGGGGTAGAGCTGACAACAAGCTTCATAAAACATGAGACACACGGATCGCTTGTAAACGGACTCTCCCTCACGATCGCCGAAGCTGACCAATTCCAGATCAACCTCGCCACGCAACGGAAAGTCGAGCATCACCTGTCGTCGGTTGACCAATGCGGACAATACCGTATCGGCAATTCCCCCGTTGATGCTTCGCAGGAAGTCGTCGATACGGATACCAGACTCGACGTGGTGGACGGCTCCACGGTATCGGATTTCCACCTTGTTATTGTTCATTCTGCCCCGTTCTGAACCGGAGGAAATTGCCCCCGGGACTCTTTCAATTCCCTTGCAAGATCATATCGCGACTCCCCCTTGCGCCTTGCACCGGGTGTCGTATACTGAGCGATCATACTGGCGCCCATGCCATACCGAAGGGTGGTCGAAACAGTCGGCGATACGGGGGCATGGGCGCTTTTTTTGTGCCCGAGTCCGTGCCCGGACTCGAGCAAGTAACCAGTAATCAGTAACCAGTCCCGCCCAGCCCCCCGGACTCTCTCGCAGACTGCACATCACCAATTACTGGTCACTGGTCACTGGTTACTGGTCACTGGTCACTGGTTACTGGTTACTGGTCACTGGTTACTGGTTACTGGTCACTGGTCACTGGTCACTGGTTCTTGATCTTCTTTGGTTCGCAAAGGTCTTTCTTCTTTTTTTTCTTGACCACCGCACCGCAGTCCTTGCAGCGGTAACGGCCAGGCTTCGCTTTTGCCTTGGTTTCACCCTTCTTACAACTCATAGTCAAACGAGATTATAACTCAATCCCCGATTCCAGAAGATGGTCAATCGTCAGGGTTCAAGCTAAACTTTCCGCCCGGTGGAGGGGTTCGATCATGCAAATCCCAGAGTGGTACACGGGCAGCGATGAAAGCGGCAAGGTCGCAGCGGGCATCGAGCGCGCGATCGAGCGAATGGACGAACGCACCGCCGACCACAGCGATATTGCTGACCTCGAAAAACTGGTGGCCAGCGAAGAGGAGATCAACTGGCGGAATTTCCTTTTGGGTCTGGTAGGAACCATCCACTACGATCTCGAGGAGATCGACAGCGCACGCAAGGTTCTCGAAGAATCGGTGAAATCGTATAAGCCCTACCTCGAGTCATTCGACGACGTCCTCAGCGTTTATTGCCAGTCCTGTTACACCCTCGGCGTGATCCTTTTCGACGACGGTGACTACAGTGAGGCGATTCCGTGTTTTCTTCGCTGTCTGCCCTATATGAATGAGGTCTACGACGAGACCTACATTGGGCACATCTACACATTTCTCTCTCTCTGTTTGAGCTGGACCAGTCAGGCCGCTTACAGCGCCGTATTCTCGGAGGCCGCGGCCTTTGTCCGACGTTACGATTGCGAAACCTTGGAGCAGCTGATGGTCGCATATGGTGATACCGCGGAAATCGACAAGGCCACCGACGTCTTCCAACTTCTGCAGCGACACTGTCAGGATTATGAGAATTACGACCGGGTTCTCGAGTACGCGGAACAGAATCTCGGAGAGTCTGGCGTGGTGAACTAGAACTGATAGGTGACCGCCAATTTGAACTGCCAAAGTGAAACAAGAAAAGCGTTAAGGGTCAAGAGTCAAGGTGTTCTCGCAACAGATTCGCTGAAACGATCCAGCTTTACTCTTTACTCTGAACCCTTAACCTTCTCCCCAATCAGGGGAGAAGCTTCCCGTACACGATCCAGTGATAGATCACGTAGAACCAGCTCAGAAATGCGTGGATGAGAGCCCACAGAATGCTGTGATTGACGCTCCAGCTCAGGAGCGCCGCCAGCACCGCACCAATACTTCCGACGATTCCGCCACCGCAGCAGCCGCACCCTTTGCTGTTGTTCTCACCCATGGCCCCTCCTCAACCGCATCATAGATCAAGCAGCCTATTTCATTCGCCCCGGGGAGGCCAAATCACCCGGCGGTCCTGAGGTTGCACAATGTTTCGGGCCGAGGGAGGCGAATCACGTCAGCTCCATCCCAGGGATGGACCTCGAGACCGCTGAGGCAGCCGCCGCGCGCCCACAAGATCACCCCCACCGCCACGCCCTCCGGGGACTCGGCGTCCGCCAGTATTACGGGAATCGGCGGGGCGCCTGAATCGGTCGACTCCATCGTGAAATCGATGCTCGGACAACCGCACCCACAGCCGCCGACGACCTCCGCATCCTCGAGTTGTCCGATGTAACGACTGACACCCGAGCGCACCGCCCCGAGCAAAGCCTCGATGAAGTCGTGCTCGTTGGCCGTCAGAGGCCGCGGGTAGCCGAGTTCGTTCGGTATCGCCATCGTCAAATCTTCAGTTCACTATGAAACCCCACCGGCACCAGATCAGTCGCTTCTTCCGCAGGTCTACCTGCGGGTTGCGATCACCCTTATGTACGTCATAAACGGTGGGGAGTTCTCGTTGCCGTCGGATATCGCCGGCATTACAATCGCTCACCACCTTCGAGGAGGCTGTCTATGGGAGAGACGCTCAACGAGCGCTTTATCGAGATTGTCGAGCGGCGGGGCGATCACACGGCCTTTATGGTCAAACGCCAAGGATTATGGCAGAGCTTTTCGTTCGATTGGGGACTGGAACAGGCTGCGAAAACGGCATTCGGTCTCAAGAGCCTGGGTTACGAAGCCGGATCCCGAGTCGCGATCCTGTCCGAGAACAGGCCAGAGTGGGCGACCACCGATTTCGGTGCGATGGCGGCCGGTCTGGTGGGCGTGCCCCTTTACACCACGCTGATAGGCGAACAGATTGCCTACATCCTGCACGACGCCGAGGCCGAGGTCGTGTTCGCGTCTTCGATGGACCACCTCTCGACTGTCCTTGCGGTCCGCGAAAGGGTCCCCTCTATCGAAAAGATCGTGGTCTTCTACCCGGAGAATCTGAAGGAGGACGATCTCGTCATCAGCCTCGACACGCTCAAAGCCATGGGCGATGGCCATACCATCGAGGAATTCAACGAGATGTCCCGCCGCGCGAAGCCCGAGGACCTGGCGACCATCGTCTACACCTCCGGCACCACCGGAGACCCCAAAGGCGTGGCCCTCACCCATCACAACTTCATGGCCGAGTTCGACGCCATCTGGCCAATTTTCGAGGGCAAGGAGGGGGACTCTCTCCTCTCCTTCCTGCCGCTGTCGCACATTTTGCAACGGGTGGTTGATTCGTTTGCGTTGCTCTTCGGCTTCACCATCTCCTACGCCGAAAGCCTGGAGACCCTGGGCGAGAACCTGCGCGAGATCCGCCCGACCCATATCGTGGCCGTGCCACGGGTCTACGAGAAGATCCACGGCCGGATCCACGCCGGAGTGCAGCAGGGATCGGTGGTCAAGCGGACATTCTTCAACTGGGCCGTCGGCGTCGGCCGCAGGATGAGCGAGGCCGAGACATCGGGCAAGCCCGGTCCCCTCCTCTCGCTCCAGCACCGGATCGCATCGGCGCTGGTCTTCAAGAAGATCCACGCCGCAACCGGCGGCAACATCCAGTTTTATGTCTCGACCGGCGCTCCTCTTGCCAAGGGCCTGGCCGAATTCTTCGACGCCTTCGGAATCCGCATCATCGAGGCCTGGGGCATGACCGAGTTGTCCGGCGCGGCAACCTCCACCTCCCGTACCGAAATTCGCTATGGCACCGTCGGCAAACCCGGCCCCGGCGTCGAGCTCAAGATCACCGACGACGGCGAAATCTGCATCCGTGGCGATATCGTGATGCACGGGTACTGGCGCAAACCCGAAGCCACCGCCGAAACGATCGACTCCGAGGGCTGGCTTCACACCGGCGACGTCGGCCACATCGACGACGACGGCTTCCTCCACATCACCGACCGGATCAAGGAGCTGATCGTCACCGCGGGAGGAAAAAATGTTGCCCCCCAACCGATCGAGAATGCCCTCAAAACCCACGAGTTCATAGCCCAGGCGATGGTTATCGGCGACCGTCGTAACTTCATCAGCGCCCTGATCGTCCCCGAGGCGGAAGTCCTCGAGTCATGGGCCCGAGACGAGGGAATCGAAGGCGATCTGGCGACACTGTGCCGCGATCAACGGGTCATAGACCACTACAAGGCTGCCGTCGAGGAGAAGATGGGCGCGTTCTCGCGCTACGAATCGGTTCGGAAGTTCACCCTTGTCTCCAGCGAGTTCAGTCAGGAGGCGGGCGAGCTGACACCAACCCTCAAGCTCAAGCGCCGGGTCCTGCTCGCCAAATACGCAGACATCGTCGACCGGATGTACCTCGCGCCTCCCGGCTAGACAGGTTCGACCCGAACCGGGACACCACTGAGAACGGCGTTGCCACAGAGATCGTCCACCACCATCTCATCGGTCAGATCGTTGATGCTGGCACCGGGGTAATTCTCTGCTACCGACAGCTCTGTGCCGGGGCGATCGTGGCCCCAGCCGTGGGGCAGGCTGACGACCCCGGGCATCACTTCGTCGCTGAGCTCCAAAGGGACTTCGACGCGGCCGCTGCGTGAGACCACCGCCACCCTCGTCTCGCCAGAAACACCGAGCCCGGCCGCATCGTCCGGGTGCATTATCAGAGTGCAGCGGTCCTTTCCCCGAACCAGCCGTCGTGAGTTGTGCATCCACGAGTTGTTGCTTCGCAGATGACGCCGCCCGATGAGCAGCAACGGCTCTGTGGTCCGGTCACCGTCAAGGGTGGCAAGGACCCGCTGTGTATCCGCAACAAACGGATCGGGAGCCAGCTCGATCCGCCGATTCAAGGTCCGCAGCCGCGTCGGCAAACAGGGTTCGAGTGGGCCGAGATCGACGCCGTGCTCAGCCCTCTCGAGCGCTGCCAGGTTGAGTCCTTTGCCGAAGGGACTCCATCCCGATCCCCATGGGCCTCGCCGCAATCCCAGATCGAGGATCCTCCGTGGGCCGATTTTCGAGTTCAACCAGCGATTGAACTGCGCGAGAGGAGGACCGTCGTCCAGCCGACGGTGGAGTTCGGCCAGGATCTGCCAGTCGTGTCGGGCATCGGGCGACGGGTCAAACAATGCCGCCGAATATCTCGCGACATTGCGAACCGCCAACAGGTTGAAAACCAGATCATAATGATCATGCTCGAGGGCCGACGTCGGCGGCAGGATGATGTGGGCGTGGCGGGTCGTTTCGTTGAGGTAGAAATCGACAGCAACCATGAAGTCGAGGCTCTCGAGAGCGCGCTCGAGCTGGACGCCGTTCGGCGTTGACAAAACAGGGTTGCCCGCGATCGTGAGCAAGGCCCGAATTTGGCCCTCTCCCCCGGTCAGGATCTCTTCTGCCAGAACCGCAACCGGCAACTCGCCGCCGTAGGCGGGAAGGCCTCGCACCCTGCTCGCGTATTTCCCGAGTCGGCCCGGACCTGTGTTGGCAACCAGGTCAACCGCCGGCCTGGTGAACATGGCGCCACCTGGCCGGTCGAGATTGCCGGTGACAATATTGAGCACGTTGACCAACCACTGGCAGAGTCCGCCGAACGCCTGTGTCGACACCCCGAGCCTTCCGTAGCAGACCGCGGAATCGGCCGTGGCAAAGGCTCGCGCCAAGTCACGGACCGCCCCAGGGTCGATACCCGTTGATGGAGAAACCTTTTCGGGCGTTACGTCGGCCACCAACTCACGCACGACCTCGACCGAGTCGCAGAACTCGGACGTCGATCCGGGTGTTTCGAGATCCTGGGAAAAGATGACCTGGAGCAGGGCCATCAAGAGCAGAGCGTCACCGCCCGGTCGAATAAAGAGGTGTCTGTCGGCAATCTCTGCGGTTTCGGTCCGCCGGGGATCGACCACGACCAACCGTCCTCCGCGCTCCTTCAGATTCTCGAGGCGGCGTTTGAATCCTGGTGCGGTCATCATGCTGCCATTCGAGACCACCGGGTTCGCTCCAAGGATAAGCAGATACTGTGTCCGGTCCACATCTGGGATTGGCAGTAGCAGCCTGTGGCCAAACATCAATGTCGCAGCAACGTGGTGCGGTAGTTGATCGACCGAGGTGGCGGAAAACAGATTTCTGGTCTTCAAGGTCCGGCTCAAGGGGGGCCCAAAAAGCAACGAACCCCAGTTGTGGACGCCGGGATTCCCCACGTAGAGCCCGACCGCGTTGTTGCCTGAGGCCTTCTGTATCGCGCACAACCGGTCCCCAACCTCATCGAGCGCTTCATCCCACGTCAAACGCTTCCACGTCCCGTCCCGCATTCGACGCCGCGGATGGCGAAGACGATCGGGGTCCGAGTGGATGTCCTGGAGGGCCACCGCCTTGGGGCAAATGTGCCCGCGGCTGAACGGGTCGTACCTGTCGCCGCGGATCGAACGAATCTCATCACCACGGACCTCGATGGCGAGACCGCAGATCGCCTCGCACAGATTGCAGGCCCGATAGTGAGTCTTGGTGTCATTTTTCTGCATCGCGATTCCTCCGCGAATTGTACAGGTAGCGGTGCCCGGCTACAGTGAAGGGCGCCAGACGAGGGGGTTCAATGAAAAAACAGGCATTCATCGCGACCGCCGGTTTCATCGCACTGACCACCTTGAATTCGATGCCCTGCTTCAGCCTTGATGTCGAGGTGTCGTTTTCCCAGGAGGTCGCATCTGAGGCTATCGATGGGCGGGTCATCCTCATGCTCTCCACCCGCGACGATGACGAGCCTCGCTTTCAGGTACGACCGGGTGTGAACGCGATCCAGATCTTCGGAGTTGACGTCGAGGGTATGGGGCCAGGGGAAAAAATCCGAATCGACGCCTCGGTCTTCGGTTACCCCATTCAATCTATTGAGGACGTGCCACCAGGTTCATACCGGGTGCAGGCCCTGCTCCACCGCTATGAGACCTTCCACCGCGCCGACGGCCACACCGTCAAGCTGCCGATGGACCGCGGCGAGGGCCAGCAATGGAACCGCGCCCCGGGGAATCTTTACAGCACACCGCAGGAGATCGAGCTCGCGTCGGGTAGCAACGCGGTCATTCGAGTCGAACTCGACCAGATCATCCCTCCGATCGAGCCGCCATCAGACACCGGGTACGTCAAGCACATCCGGATTCAGAGTAAGCTGCTGACCGAATTCTGGGGACGTCCGATGTTCCTCGGCGCCCACGTGCTCCTTCCGCACGGCTACGACGAGCACCCGAACGCGCGCTATCCCCTGATGATCTTCCACGGCCATTTTCCGACCGACATCGGGGATTTCCGCACCGAGCCTCCCGACCCGGATCTGGAGTGCGAATATTCGGAGAGATTTCGGGTCGACTGTTACAACCGGGTCCAACAAGAGGAAGCCCATGCCTTCTATCAGAAGTGGATCGGGCCTGATTTCCCCCGCTTTCTGGTCATCGAGATCCAGCACCCGACCCCCTTTTACGACGACTCCTACGCGGTCAACTCGGCCAATCTCGGGCCCTATGGCGACGCCATTACCCACGAGCTGATCCCGTTCATCGAAGACGAATTCCGGGGCCTTGGCGAACCCTGGGCCCGCTTTCTCTACGGCGGCTCGACCGGCGGCTGGGAGGCGTTGGCGGCGCAGGTCTTCTACCCGGAGGAGTACAACGGCGCCTTTGCCGCTTGCCCGGATCCGATCGATTTCCGCGCATATTTGCTGCTCGACATCTACTCCGACACCAACGCCTATTTTGTCGAGGGACCATTCCGTCGCATCGAAAGACCGAGCCGCCGCGACTGGCTCGGCCAGGTCACGGTCACCTTGCGAGGCGAAAGCCATTGGGAGCTGGCTCTCGGCACCAAGAACCGCTCGGGCCAACAGCTCGACATCTGGGAGGCTGTTTACTCACCGGTTGGATCCGACGGATTTCCTCAACGCCTGTGGGACCGGAGGACCGGAGTCATCGAAGCCGAGGTCGCCGAATACTGGCGGGAGAACTTTGACCTGAGGCATATTCTCGAGCGCGACTGGGAAGAACTCGGCCCCAAGCTGGTTGGCAAGATCCATATTCTCACCGGCGACATGGACAACTACTACCTCAACAATGCCGTCTATTTGACCGAGGAGTTCCTCGAGTCGACGACTGATCCTTACTACGCCGGCGTCGTCGATTATGGCGACCGCGCCGAGCACTGTTGGAACGGTGATCACGACAACCCCAACCACATCTCGCGGCTGCGCTACAACACCATGTACCTGCCGAAGATCCTCGAGCGGATCGAAAACACCGCGCCAGAGGGAGCGGACCTCACGAGCTGGCGCTACTGAATATTTGGAGACGCCCTCTCAATAATCTGGAGAAATTCGGGTTAGGATTGGGTGTGCACTCGCAAAACAAGCTGCGGCGCTCGTCGCTCCTTGAAGGTTGGGTCATTGCCAACCACATCCTGGTTTCGTTCCACGTCGCCTTCATCTCTTCGGTCCTGGCCCTTCCCGCCGCAGCCATCTTCAAAGCAGAGGTCCTGCGGTTCATCTTCTTCAGCTGGGAAACGCTGGTCTCCGCGCTTTTTATGGCGATCACCTTCCATGTTGGCATCGCACTCCACGAGCTTGGACATTTCGTCACCGCAGCGCGGCTCAATGCGCTGAACGAGAAAGCTGCGGTCGAGGTCAAACCAAAATTCGATCGGCCGTTTTTCGGGCGCATGGTCTTCCTGGCTGGAATGATCCTGCGCATTCCTTTCGGTACGGCACCCGGCGTCAAGAGAGAGGGTCTGAACTACTACCCCGACGCCCCTTACAACCTCGCTGTCGCCGCTGCCGGACCTCGCGCCAGCCGCAACGTGGCCATCGTTGCCCTGCCGGCCGCAGTTTTGCTGCTTGCCGTCGGACTCGTAGGTGACGTGGTCGCTGCGATCTACGCCGGACGCCTCTTCCTTGGCATCGGTCTGGTCACGTTCCTGGATTTCCGGCTTGCCGATCCCGGGAAATATGCGGAGTTCAGAGAGCGAGAACGCATCGCGCAGAAAAAGGCAAGCTCGGTTGCCGAGGTCTCGGGGTGGCTGGAGAAATGCCCCGAGCTGAAACGAAGAATGATGAAAGACCGGATTCAGGAGGCAGTCCATCCACTTCTGGGACCGGTCACTGCACCGTGGCAGTTTCGTAATTGCGGAATGGGCGGCCGACACACCGAAAGGGAGTACCCCGAGTCCAATGTCAGCATGCAGGAGGCCATGTTCCTGATCCTGGGCGCGCGAGATTACCAAGACGCCCAAGAGCTGACTGTCCGTCTACAGAATCGCCTCAAAGAGATCATCGAGAAAGAAGAAGGATGCCGGGTCATGGGCATTGGTCTCGAAGGAGGCCTCGCACCATACATCGAGAAGGGTAATTTCCCACTGCCCGAGGTCCGCTTGTGGTCGATGATGAAACAGGCGATCGCCGAGTGCGGCTGTCAGCCCGGCATCGACGTAGCCATCGCCCTCGATCCGGCGATGAGCGAGCTGGAGAACGCCTACCGCACCGAATTCGATATGCCCGACAGTGTAGGGATGTATCTCTTCTGGCGGGACAAGGCCAAAATCACCCTCGACAGGGACGCCGTGCTCGATATCTACGTCAAAGCCATCGAGAAGTATGAGATCCCGCTGCTCTCGATCGAGGACGGCTTCTCGGAGGACGATTTCGAAGGTTGGCGACTGCTGCTCGAGCGATTAGGCGACAGCGTTTTCGTTATCGGTGACGACCTTGTCACGACCAACGACCAGACCATCGAAACCGCCGCCAGCCAGGGCCTGATCAACGCGGCCCTGATCAAGGCCAACCAGATCGGTTCTCTGTACGAGACCCTCCTCGCCATGCTGGTTGCCCTCGGGAAGGGTATGGACCTGGTCGTGTCCCACCGGTCCAAGAGCCCCAACGACGATATGGAGGCCCAGATCGCGTTGTCGGTCAACGCGCTGGGTCTCAAGGCCGGAGGTGGTGCCAACACCGAGCGACTCGTCAAATACCAGGCCGTCACCGAGCTCTTGCTCAAGGTCGCGGAGGCCGGCGACACAAACGCCCTGCGCGACGGCGAGAAGGCCGTGATCCGGACGATGCGGGCCTACGAAGAGCCCACCAATGCCGGCATCCCAACCGTCGGTGTGACTCTCGAGGTCACCATTCCCTCCTCCGGGATCCTCTTGAGGTTCAAGGGCGCGACACCCCTGGGGACCTCCGCGGGCACCGGAGAAGCCATTCATCTCGTCGATGCAGTCATCGAGCAGGCGGAGTATCGGGAAGTGATCACGCGCTTTCCCGCCTTCTTCGAGGAGATAGAGCCCGGGGTCTTTTCGTTCTCAAGGGGGACTGACGAGACCAAGGTCCGTTCCACCCACGACGAGGGCCTGACGGCTCTCTTCGAGCGCACTCAACGCTACCGCGGCAAGGGTTGCCTCAGCGCCGTCGACAACGTCGTGCAGATCATCGCGCCCCACTTCGAAGGCCTCGACGTGGCCGATCTCAGCCTCAAGGACATCGACGCCGCTCTCCTCGGTCTCGAGCTCACCACGGCCCGCCGCCGAGGGAAAATCGGCGACCAAGCCGACGCGGCGGACATCCGTTCGAGTGATGCAGCGCAAGCAGAACCTCGGCATGAACGCGATGCTCTCGGCGTCGCTGGCCCTGGCGAGAGCCATCGCCCACGTGCAGGGAAAAGAGCTTTACGAGCTGCTGCGAGAAGAAATGCTCCGGATCATCGACGACCTGGCCGATGAACTATGAGGTCGAGGTGCAGGGAAGTCAGTTTGGTGACTACATCGTCGCGCTGAGAGAGGTGAATCAGATCCTCGAGCAACGGGGCAATACCACTGTTTGAGGTCCTCCGTGACCGGACCGCGATTTACTGCTCAGGAGAGGATCACTCACCCGGGCGGCAGGTGGCTCCACCCGAAGCGGCGATCGACATCACCCCGGGTCCCGGCGACGAGACTCCACAGACACCGATCGCTCACGAATCTCCCAAACCGCTCACTGACTTTGCAGGCAAGGGCATTGAGGCTGCGCTCCCGGAGACATTCACGTCCTATCAACGAGATGTTCTTTCTTCCTTCAACCGGGAGCTTTGGCGTGCATACGTCGATCAGGACAGCCGGGTCGACATCAAGGGAACGCTCAGCTCCTACCAGCAGACGAGGGTGGACCTGACCCAACAGGTCGAACGTTTCGGAATCGTCAACAACCGCATCTTCAGAAGCGACGGGGATCTCTGGGTTCCGTATCTTTTTGGCGACACTCTACTCTTGCACCTCGTACGCAGCGATGCCACCGAGGTGGTATCAGTTCGCCGTTTCCCGAACGGGACGATCTACACCGACAACCTCTTCAAGGAGCTCACCGACGAGGGCGGAGATCCGATCGATCTCGAGAAGATGCTCTTCGCGTTTGACGTCCGCCAGGTCACAGAGCCCCGCATCACCCGAATCCGCGATATCGCGGCCCTCCTGAAAGACGTCAACGAGGCCAGCAACCGAAACGAAGCCCTCCACCTCCTTCGGCACCTGGTGGCGAGGCTCTGCAACCTCTCGGTGAAGACCTTTCTCGGTGCGAAGAATCTGCAGCCTGAGGTCAACAACCTCAACGCCCAGCTTCTGCAGTTCATCAACGGTTGGCTCTGTCCCAGCCTCCCGGGGCTCACGCGCACGGTGGTTCGCAATCTCTCCAGCGTCATCGGCAAACCGAATCTGATCGACCAGCTCTGGAACGACACCATCCGCCTCGCCGAAGTGGAAATTCGCGGCAGCGCAATCATCAACGAGCTCAGGAGAAGCAGCCACCACGCGCTCGGGCAGAGGACGCTGCACCTGGCCCAAACCTACCTGGACTTTCTCGACAACGGGGAAACCCGCGAGCTCGCCAGGCTTGGTTTCGCATCTCCCGCCGCCGCCGACATCGAGGCGAGCCAGCGAGAGCAGCCGCGGAGGATCGTCGCGCGGGTGGTTGAGGATCTGGGCCGACTGTTGGGGACCTCCGAGACCGTGGCACGGATTCAAGAGTGGCAGGAGTCGTATGCGGAGAACCTGCTCCAGTGCCAGTTTGGCAATCCGGTCGAGGTCGAGCTGGAAACGCTGATCACCAAGGGCATCGAAACCCGCAATCGGTGGGTGTACTACCAGCACCTCCGCATCCTTTTGAAAAAGGCCGAGGATTTCTCACAGCCAGAAAACGTCGTCTCATCGTTCAAAAACAGGCTTGACGCCTTGCAGGAGCTGCGACCGGATGACCCGTCCTTCGATGCGGATGACGCCGAAAGGATGGCACGGGAGGCAGTGGAAGCATTCGTCGCCGGGATTCGAGCGGCCTACCAGGATGAGCTCTTCGAAAAACTGCGGTCCGTGCTCGACGCGAATGAAAACAGCTCTTCATTCGAGACCTTCACCAGGACTCGCGATCTCCGGGTGAAGGTGCAGAACATGATTCGTGTCGGCGGATTTACGGCCCAGCGCTATTTCCTGCAGCAGCTCGATTGCCTGCTCGAGGAGATGAACTACCTCGCCGTCCGTCGCATCGCCACCAGGTATGCCGACAGCGGTGTCGACCTCGGACAATGCCTGGAAATCATCCGCGTCTCCATCCTGAACCTGGAGTTCGACGGTCTGGCCTCGCACGAGCTCTTTGACCTCGCGGGTCTGCTGAGCAATCCGGCGCGAACCGAGGGTGAGCTGCTGGACGTCCTCAGATATGTGAGCCGCCACTACCACAAGATCCGCCAACGGGTGACCGTCCCCTACGAAAGAATGAGCCACCACCTCAAGCTCGAAGAAGAGGACCTTCGCACCGTTCTCGCCAATATGCAGCGCTATATGCACGACCTGAACACGGTCGTGCATTTTTCCGACATCGCAGGCGCATTCATTCGTGGGCAACAGACCAAGGGTGTGGAAGTCCTCAGCGGTGAGTTTCGTGCCGTCGATGAGACACCTCCTCCCAACCGATCATCCACATTTCGCACCGCGACGATGTGGCGCGAGAGATGGGAATCTGCGGCGACCAACCGAACCTCCGCGAGCGCTATGGGGGCAAGGGCAGCAGCCTGTTGTACGTCCATCACCTGGATCTTCCAACCCGGGACGGGTTCATCCTCCCGACCAGCATCCCGCGGGCCGGCCTCCATCGCGGTGATCCAACCTGGCTCGAGGGCGAAATCACCCGTCACCTGCAGATTCTCGAAGAGGACATCGCAGAGCAGGGAGGTGTCCGCAAGCGATTCGGTGACCCGACCGAGCCGCTGGTCCTGGCGGTTCGTGGCGGCTCCGTCTTCTCGATGCCGGGGATGCTCTCGACCATCGTCTTCGTGGGGATGAACGACCGCATCGCCGAGGCATTGGCACAGCACGGCCCCTGGCGCGCCTACGATTCGTACCGGAGGTTCCTCGCATCCTACGGCCTGGCGATGTGGGGCGTGGATCTCGAGACCTTCAATGTCGTGGAGGATGCCAAGCGTCGCTACGGCGTCGAGTACAAGACCGATCTCCCCTGGGAGGCGATGCGGGAAATCGCCGAGGAATCGAAGACTGTTTTCCGGGATCACGGACTCTCGGATGAGCTCGAAAAGACCCTCGCCGATCCCACGCGTCAGCTCGTGAACTCGGTGATCGCGGTATTCGAGTCGTGGAACAAGGAGAGAGCACAGCGTTACCGGGACATCAAAGGCATCTCACACTCCTGGCAGACGGCGGCCATTGTTCAGGAGATGGCCTTCGGCAACGGAAGAAACGAGTCGATCCAACCGCAGATGGATGAGACCCAGGTGTCGCTCACCGGTGTCATCCCGAGAACAACAGTCAGCGAGTTCGGCATCCGCGAGTTATCGGGAGAGTTCAAGTTCTCGGCGGCGGGCGACGATCTTGTCGGCGGGGTGACCTCCTCCGGCTCGTTCCACTCGATCGCCGAACTCGATACGATGATGCCGATGTTGGGCCGCCGCCTCCGCCACGTGGGTTCCAGACTCAGGCGGTTCATGGGTACGGACCAGGAGGTGGAGTTCACCGTCGAGAACGGGATCCTGAGCGTGCTCCAGTCGCGCACCGCCGAAACCTACGCCGACGAGGCGATCGACAGATTTGTGGATCCTGGTGAACCGGCATCGCGCGGGCTCGGTGTGCGCGGCGGCGGCTTCCGGGGCATGGTCGCCTTTGACGATGCGGACCGGGAGGAATTGTTGGCATCCACCGACTTCTCCGCCCGCGACGATATCGACGGCGTGCTCATGGTGTTGGAAAACCCGACGCCCGAGGAAATCCCGATGATCATCTCCGCCGACGGCCTGCTGACCGCCAAGGGCGGCTCAACCTCTCACGCCGCTGTCGCCGCAAACGGAATCGAAGACAAGACTTTCTGTGCCGTCATGAGCGCCGCCGGTCTGCAGGTCGACCTCGAGAGGCGCGAGGCCGTCATCGTCGATGCCGAGGGAAACGTCTGCCATCGCCTCCTGAAGGGAGACATCGTGTCCCTTCACGGGACATCGGGCGAGGTCTACATCGGCACGCGGTCTCTGCGTCTGGATACTGAGAGCGCGTAAGGACACCTACTGACGACGGTTCGTCACGACGGTCGCGGCTGTCAGATTCTCTGCCCGCAAATTGACGCAATCGAAATGCCAGCACCGCGCGATCGTCGTTGTCCTCTCCGTTCTTCGAGTGGCGTTCCACATCGAGGACGAGGCGTTCGACCATCCCGTCAACCGACAAATCCCGGTGATTGGTCAGGAACTCTTCGAGACCCTTTTTCTCGAATTCCGCACCTGAGGAATCGGTGGCTTCAGTAATTCCATCAGTGGCGAAGAACAGTGTGTCACCGGTTCGTAGCTCGAGCAGAGCGGAAACCGGAGTGATCTCCTCCAGGGCTCCAAGGATGAGGTTCCGCGCACCGTTCAGCGGTTCAGGTTTCCCTCCGGCGGCCCGGATCATGTACGGCTCCGGGTTGTGGCCGCAATTGCAGTAGGTGAAATTCATGCTCGAGACATCAATTATCCCAGCTGCCACCGCCGCGAAGCTCTGGCTTGGAGTGAGGCTGAAAAGCCTTCGGTTCAATACACACAGAAAGTCCTCGAGGGTGCCCCCGCGATCGGTCCACGACTGGAACGTCGTCTTGATTATTGCCGTGATCAGGGCCGCTGAAAGGCCGTGTCCGCTGACATCGGCAAAGAGGACCGCCACCCTGTCGGCATCCAGAAGATTCGCATCGAAGTAGTCGCCCCCTACTTCTTCCTCGGGGACAAAGCTGGCTCCCCACTCGAGACGATCTGCCCTCGGCATATTGGACAGATCCGGTAGGAGCATCTGCTGAACCGCGCGAGCGCGATCCAGATCGCCGCGAATCCAGTCCGCATACAAACGAAGCTGCCCGTTCGCCTTTTCCAGCCTGAACGCCTTTTCTTCGTTGTCGTACACGAGACTTCCGACCGTCATGAAAAAGAAGTACGTGGTCGCAAATACTCCGGCGCCCGCAAGAATGCTGGCGATGAGCAGCGCCCAGAAACTCCCATTGACGTAGTACAGGGTGAACACCCCGAGCGGTGCGAGACCCAGGACTGTGCCGTACCGGGGTGCAGCCCGGAACATGGCCCGATGGTCCTGGAGGTGCCTTTGGCGTTTCTTGAACCAGGCGACGAGCCTGCTGAAGCGCGTCATGCAGTAGGAATAGGTGACGGAAAGAGTGTCGCCCTGGATTCTCGTCAGCGCACAGGCGAAGGTGACACCTCCGTCATCGCGAAGCCGAGATGTAAGCGAATCAGCCGACCGCGGTCTCGCCTGCCTCAAGTCACGCCTGCAGGCGAAGAGCAAGGTCAGAACATCGGAAACCTGGTTGCTCTCCAGCCGTGAGTCGAGTTCGAAATGCCGGATACCGAAATCACTCAGAAAGCTCCACAACCGTCTCCAGGTCTGGAGTGGCGTCAGCTCGTCGCCGCCGGGCAGGGAGGCGATGCCTTCGCAGCTGATTTCGATCCGGATGGCGTCCTGGTAGCCGCTCGCGTCGATCAACCGGCACTCGTTCTCGAACCATCCGGAAAAGGTCTTGACGTCTTTCCAGAGCGGGTTGGCACGGATCAGCAATCTCGCCATCGCAAGACGAGACGAATTTACGCCAAACGACGATGATTCCAAGGTTCCTTCTGCAGCCGCCGACCACTGCGGCGGCGACGAAACTGCTGCGCTGGGATCAGTCATTTCGGCCTTTCAACGGCAACCTTCCTAGGTAGTGTGTTTTCACTGTTTCTCTCTCTCGCTTTTCTTGTAACGTAGAGAGGTTATGCCGCGGGCCGCTGAGGGTTACAGCGAGACACTTCAGGACGCAACGCGCGCTTCTCCGCAGCGTGCTACCGAAGAGTGCCCCCTCTAACGATGTTTGGGGCTCGAAGCTCTTCTCGTGGGAGGCATTCTTCACCCCAAAATCGTTAGAGACGGCACGTTTTTTATCGCGCCCTAATCGCCAATGATCCAGCGCGTCACATAGGCGCCGGAAGAACAGCGCGTTACCGTACGTGCCACTGGTGACGATTTTCGCAGGAGCTCGTTCGACGCAACGTTCGCGCTGAGGCCAAACATCGTCAGCGGTGGCACTCTCCGGAAGCGCGATTGGAGAAGAGCGCCCCGAAATCGCGAGCGCCTTCCCAGTGCACAACCGCAGTCTTCAATCGCGGTCGGCGGGTCGTCGGACGGGGACGAAGGGCTACCGAGCTTCGACCTCCAGGCGGTGGCCGGCGGAGTAGGCGGTGAACTCGGGCGCGTACATAATCGGCCCCCACCTTTACCAGGCACCTCGACTTGGTCACCACGCGCACGGGTTGGCAGTAGGGCGCATGGGCTGGTCTTCTCGCTTATGATCTGGTTTTCTGGCCAGATGACGTGCCGCAGGTCCGGTCTGATCCGAAAGAGGGATCGGTTTGCGTGGAGGATTAGGAAATTCCTATTGTTCGACTCCAGGCTAACACGGCGTTGAGGGGTGTTTTCGAGCCCCTGCGCGAGCTCGCATGCGTCGATCGGCCTCTCGAATCGGTGGGCGCCGCCGAATTCTGAGCCTTGTCCTGTCACAACCCCTCCGAACTCCGATCGCTGACCCCGCTGCAGCCGCCCCGAGCACACCCCGCACAGGCGGCGGCTGCAGCCAAGAGATTCAGGAAACGGCTGCGAGGGGTGGCGCGCCCGGTGGGCCGCGAGGTGATTTCGCCGTGGCCTTCGCGAAATGTCGCAAGATCGCATCCACGACATCGTGGTCGGTGATGAACGCGATGATCCGCATCTCCCCTCCGCACGATGGGCACAGCAGCGGGTCCACCTCGTAAACACGCTTGATGAGCTGCGCCCAACTTCGGCGAAGGGCACGGGCGTCGGGGCTCTGATCCCGGTCGGCACGAACCATGGGAGCGTCCTCGGCGTCTCGAGGCGCAGCACAGGTGGCGGCCTCTGTCTGTCGCCGGCGCTTGCCCCGCGAGACGTTCGAGTATGCCCCGTAGTACCTGACGAGGTGGCGGCGGGGCTCGGGGATGTGCATGATCACGCGGGCCAGGAACTCGGCCGGGTCGAAGGCCTCGGCCACATCCCCGGGCTGGCGGGCGCGGCCGTCGTGACCTCCCTTCGGCTGATAGAGCACCTCACCATCCCCACTCCACCGCATCCGCTCGAGGCTGATCGGCGGCCGCATGATGTAGCGGGCGAGACGCTCTACCGCCGGCTGATCCTCCGGCTCGACCCGCACCCGGTTGTGCACCGAAAACCCGGTGTGTCGCCACGACAGCAGCAGCTCCGTCCGCTCCTCGGTGAGAAGCCCGACGTCCTGCAGCAGGCGCATCACCTTGTGGCGGTAGAGCAGCTCGGCGGCATGCTCGTCCACGTACGCGAGCGGGATCCACTCCCAGTCGCGCGTCCAGCCGCCCCGAGACACCAGGGCGTGCACATGCGGGTGCCAGTTCGCCAGGTCGCCCGCGGTCTGCACCACGGCCACCATCCCGGGCCGCAGGCTCTCCTCCCCTGTGGCCGCCACCATCAGCTCGCAAACCGTCCCCCACGCCGCCCGGGCGAGGCCGCCCAGCAGCTCCCGGTGGTGCAGAAAGTACGGCCGCAGCATCTTGGGAATCACGAAGACCCACTGCGCGTGGGCCACCTCCTCGAGCACGTCCTCGACGAGCAAGGCCGCCGTCGCCGCCCCCCTCTTGGCCGCGCACGACGGGCACAGCTCCCGGGTCTTGCACGAGAAGGCGAGCAGGTACTCTTCCGCGCAGTCCGGGCACCGGATCCGGGCGAATCCGTTCTCGAAAAGGCCACAGTCGAGATAGCGCCGAACCTGCTCGTCGACGAAGCCCCGCCAGAACCCGCACGGGCGCTCGAAGCGCTCCTCCCACTGCCCCTTCACCTCGTCGTACAGCGCATCGAAAAGGCGGTACAGGGGTGCCCCGCGAGGTTTCCGCGGCCGGTACAGACCACAAGGCTCTGCGGACAGGACGATGCTCCGTGCCTTCCGCAGCGTGGAGGGACGTCACCAGCATGCCCTCATATTGGTCAAAGGGCAAGAATGGTCCCGCACTCGCCAGCGCCGGAGATGTGGAGTGCGGGTCTGGACTCACCTCAATCGCGCCGGATCTCGCCTTCTTCAGTCTCCGCTGGATCCGAATTGGCCACTGGTTCCAAAAGTGGCGGCCGCGGGCCCGAAATACCCTCTGAATCCTTCACATGTCGACCCGCCGGCACGCCGTAAGGCACATACGTCGGGAACGGGAACGGAGACGTTTCGTTACTTTGCTCCGACCTCCAACCGGTGGCCCGCGGAGTAGGCGGTGAACTCGGGCGCGTACATGGACTGCAGGACCGCAGGTCCGACACGGAATGCGCCGGCCATGTTGGCGCGGAGGCGGTATTTGAAAGTGTACTCGCCAGCCGGCAGCCACTCGAAGAAGAAGTTGGTACCGGAGTCCCGCACCTCTTCGTACCACGAGATGCCGAGGTCCCATTTGTACTTTGAGTGCAGAGTCTCCGGTTCGAAGCCGGCGCCACGCGGGTCGCGCAGATGGACGTACTCGGCGGCGTGTTTGGCTCGAATCGAGAGATGGACCTCGATCTGGTCGCCCGGTTCGATCTCCTCACCATCGGCGAGGGGGCGCAGAACCCAACCGGAACCGTCATTGAAGCGGCGGAAATACTGCCGCGTCACCCCAAAGAGATCCCCACGGGCCTCTGGAGGCAACCGTTCGGTCGAGAAGTGCCATGTCGCCGATGCGAAGGCAAAGCCCTTGGACGGCTTTTCGACGACGATCGTCGACATGGTCCTTGGATCGATATCCTCACCGGCCACGATCACGCGGTTGCGGGCGCCGGTGTACTCGTCGGGTTCGAAGACGAAGTCCGTGATGCGCGGACCTACCGTCACCGAGATCTCCTCGCGTACAGCCAAAGCGTCCTCGTGCTTGAGGTAGTGGGCGAGCGAGTAGAGCACCTCGGCGGTTGCGCGGGTGGATTTCCAATGGTTGAGCTTCTTGTTGAGCAGCAGCCAGTGGACGAGGCCGTGGCGGCGTCCGTCTTCGGGCTCGAGCTCGGTCAGGGTCCGCAGCGCAAAGGCGTGGGTCTCGGTGGTGTCGTTGTACCAGAGCCAGGCGCGGTCCTCGGGCGCCCAATAGGTGCCGAGGTCCTGGTCGGTTTTGGCGGAGTCCATCACCGCGTCGAAGACCAACACCGCGTCATCGTGACGGCCCGCGCGTTCCAGAGTCAATGCCAGATAGCCCTTGGTGAGCGGCGAGTGCTGGCGCCAGTGACGGAAACTGAAGTCGAGCATACGTTGACGCTCGTCATCGGTGAATACTCCGCCGGTCCACGATTCATCCGGATAATTGGAGAGCGTGTAGTTCAGGAAGCTGATGGTCTCCCAGCAGCAGTCGAGGGACATCATCCACTCGACCATCTCCTCGATGTAGTGGCGGTGCATGTAGGACCACGCGCGAACCACCACGTCCTTCGGCGCATCGACGCCGAACTCGAGGCCCTTCGAGAATCCGTGCAGGATGTAGAGGGTCATCCATGGAGACGGTGGGCCGCCCGGCCACCACGGGAAGCCACCGAGCGAGGTCTGGCTCTTTTTGAGTTCCGCGAGCGCCGCGTCTCGCTGGGCGCGGGTGATCTTCGGATCGAGGACGTTGATCAGGTCGTCCATATCCTCGGAGCCGCCGCGCGCGGTCTGCAGCCATGGCGTCTCGACGAGCTCCATCGCCCGGTTGGGATCATCGGCCTCCCAGGCTTCAAGACGGGTCTCGCGCGCCGACAGCTTTTCCGCCATCCGCTCGACCGAGGGGTACTGGTCGAAGAGGCTCGAGACGATGCCGGTCGAGAGGAAGCGGTTGAGGGTCTGCTCGGTGCACTCGTAGGGGTAGTTCACCAGGTAGGGCAACGCGTTGAGGACGCTGTAGAAGAGCTGCGCGTCCAGGGTCACCACCAGCTGGTCGTTGATCAGCGTCGGATCGTCGTCCGCCGCAAGGTCTGCGAAGTGCAGCTCACGGCGATCGGCGTCGTGCAGGGTGACGAATCGAGACTGCATGAGGTGGAGGCGTCCAGGCAGCACCGGCAGCGGCCGCAGCTCGCCATCCGAATAGGCCCCGGCGCGGGCGGTAACCTTGAAGGCCACGGTGCCGACCCGGGCCGGGACCTCGAGCGGAAAGCTGAGGTCGGTGCCCTTGCCGGCTTCGACCGTGAATGGCACTCCGGAGGTGTCTTCGGGCGCAAGCCCGAACACCGCGCGCAGATCCTCTTCGGTCTCGGGGTCGTAGATCTTGAGGTTGAGGGCGCCATCGAAGGCCTCTTCGCCGGCGTTGTTGACGACCACCTTGAGCACCGCTCGATCGCCCTCGCGCAGGAAGCGCGGCAGGTAGGGCCTGACCATCAGCTCCTTGACGCTCGCCGCCTGACGGGTCGCCGAGCCACCCTTCAGGTCAGTGGTGACGGCATGCACCCAGAGATTCCAGTCGGTGACGGAATCGGGGACCTCGAACTCGACCGTCACCGAGCCGTCGTCGTCGAGCCTGAGGTGCGGTTCCCAGAAGGCGGTCTCGGAGAAATCGGAGCGCAGCTCGGTCGCAGATTCTTCGCCGGCCGTCGACCCGACATCGGTGGCCTCGTCGTGATCCAGGCGCTCCTTGCCCACCTGTGCGAGCCCCTCCGCCTCCTCAGAAACCATCGGCGCCGCGGCATCCGCCATCTCCATCCTCGACTCCATCGCGAGCCCTGCCTTCATGGCCCGGAAATGGCCGCGGCGACCCGGGCCGCCGATACCGTATCCGTCGAGAGCGGCCAGGTTGTCACCGTGAAGACGGGGATAGTTGGGCAGACCTGGCAGGCTCGAATGACCCCACGCATGGCGGGCGAGACCGAGGTTGTCCCACAGCTGACCGATGCCGGTCCGGTTCGGGTAGAGCGAGAGTGGGCTCGGCGGGTTGTGCGGACCGTAAATGTCGAGGCTACGGTCGTACATATAGGCGAGGAGCTCGGCTGCCGCGCCGTCGACCGCTTCTCCGTCGTGGCCACGAACCGTGACCGAAAAGGTCTCACGAGTGCCGGGCCGCATCTTGTCCCGGAACGTGGTGAAGGCGAGATCGAGCTGGCGATCGTCCCACGGCACGAAAACCTGCGCAGTCCGCCGGATCAGCTGATGGTCGCGAACGAGGGTGAGGGCGACGCCAAACCCACCCCGATCGGAGGTCGTGATCGGGAACTCGATTACTCCGGAGCGCCCGGCACCGATCTCCCGTCGCTCGACCCGTCGGCCGTCGCGGTAGATCTCGAGGACCATGTCCTGTGCCTTGAGGCCGGTGAAGACAAACAGACGCGCGGTCTCCCCCACCGTAACCGACGGGCTCTCGAAGCCGAGCATCGCCGGCAGCGCGAGCGGAGTGCGGCGCGAACCGACGACGACGAAGTTGCTGCTGGTTTCGAACTCCGCGCCGAATTCATCTTCGGTGGTGTAGATCAGTCGGTAGGCGCCGGCCGCCAGGCCAGGCAGCTCGAGCTCGGCAGAGCCGTCCTCTCCATGAGAGATCTCACCGACGGCGATCTCCCGATCCTCGGCCCACCTCGCAAGGACCGCCTGCGGGTCGTAGTCCGGGTCCCAGCGCGCACGGAGGCTGTCGCCCAGGGTCTGGTAGCCCCTCGTGACCTTCGGGCGGTGATGGACGGGGTTGGTCTGCCGGCGTCAGGGTCTCTTCGGGCTGTTCGAGCTGCACCAGGCGCCACTCTCCGCCGCCGGCGCGTGGCACGCCGTCGAGATCGGTGCGGAGAACGCGAACAGCCGCGGCGCGCTTGGCGGTCAGAAAACCAAAATCGGTAACGATTCGAGCCTCGACCGACACGAAGCCGAGTCGGAAGACACGTTCGGCGGAACGGGTTTCGCCGCCCTCGTCGGTGACGTCAACACCGAGACGATATCGATAGGTAACACCCTGTTTCGCCAGCCGCTCGTCGGCGGACGGCGTGAAATCGAGATCGAAGCAACCCTCGTCGTCGAGTGTGGTTTCCCCGGCATCTACCACCTGTGCCTGAGTCGATGGCGACGGGTACCACCAGTGCCACCATCTCGGGTAGACCGGCTCGCGGGTCACCCGCCACTTCACCGAGCCTGTGACGACTGGCAATCCGAAGTAGTAGCGGACATCGCCCGACAACGCCGCCCTTTGATTCAGGCGCAGGGGGTCTTCGGGGTCCGCGATCTCGACCTCAAAGGTAGGCCGTTTGTACTCCTCGACGCGCAGCCAGCTCTGGCCGCCGTACGAGGTCCGGAGCTGCCACCGCCCGAGCAAACGGCCTGCCGGGATCTCGAACGAGCCGGAGGCCGAGCCGAAACCGTTGGTCGTCACCGTGGTGGTCGCCACTTCCTCGTGGTTGGCATCCATCAGCGAGACCTGGATGGAAGCGTTCTCGACAGTCTCGTAGCTGATGTCCTCGCCGCCGCCACGGTAGGCGACCGTTTTCCAATAGAGGGTCTGTTGCGGTCGGTAGACGGAGCGATCGGTGTAGATCAGAGCCGACGAGGACACACCTCGTTCGCCCTCATCGAAGGGATAGAGGCGATCAGCATCGATGGCGATGTCATCACCGCGCCGGGCCATCAGGAAATACTGGTCGCGCTGCCAGCGGGTGTGATTGAAAAGTACTCGCCCATCGTCACCGGTACGCTTGCGCTCGATCTCACGGTGACCCCTCTGGTAGTCGTAGCGGTAGAGCGAGACGTCAACACCCTCGGTGGCCCGGCCGCTCGCACCCGACCGAACGGTGACTTCATACGCCGAGCCGACATGCCGCCTGATGAGCACGAGGTCCGAAAGGATGAAGTTCTCCGCCACCATCTGATTGCCGTGGTCCGCGAAGTCAGCTCGCATCGACGCCACCACGAGATAGGCGCCCGGTTCGTCGACCTGCGGGACGTCGAAGGTGACGTGGGAGCGATAGTCGGGTGTCGGTGGCAGCTCGATCGACCATTCCGCGTCGGGAGCGCCGTCCATGATCTCCTCGGCCTCACGGTGGCCCGGCATCATGTTGTAGTCTTCGGAGTCCTCGACAAAACGGCGAAGGTCATAGCGCCACGCCCGGAAGTGGAGGCCGGTGAAGTTGCGATGGGTGATCTGGAACGAGCGTCGGCCCACGCCGTCAACGGCCATTGCCGCGAGACTGTAGGACGGCGCCTCGATCGAGACGACAATGTGGTTGCAACGTTGGCCGCCGATGCTCTGGGCATGGCGATCGCGGCCTTCGAGGGCCGTGGCACGGGCCCGCACCAGCGCGTCGGGGTCGGTTTCCACCCGTATGAATTCCGCCAATACGGCCTGACCCATCGACCACCAGGGGAGACTGCGATCAAATTCCTCCTGCACCTCCGCGAGGTGGTTTCGGATGGCAAGCCGGTCCTCCGGCGTGTCGAAGGATGCGTGCAACCGGCGCAGCCGTTCGAGCCGGGTCTCCAGTGCCGCCTCGGATTGTCCGCCGTCCCTGTGCCAGGTCTCGAGGTCGTCGAGCAGGGCGCCGATCTTGAGGAGCGGGTGAACCGCAGAATCGGCAAGGTCCAACTCAGACGACGTCTTTGCATCACCGCTCATCAGGGCCGTGAGATCAAGCTGAAAAACGCCGTTGGATTCGGCCGGGCTCCAAAACGAGGTATTGGCCAGCAGCTCGATCCAAAGATATGTGACGGCGTCACGCAAGCTGCCGCGGATCCGCGGTGGGTAGTTGTTCTGGTGGATATAGCGGGAAAACTCGCCAAGGCTTTCGCTCCCCCACTCCTCGCGCGCCGCCCACACGGCGAGAAAGGCGCGATCCGCCTCCCCGATGATCTGCTCGAGGTCCCATTTCTTGAGGTCGATCTCGCCTTCAGTGTCGACCCGTTCGCGCTGTTGGATCTCCCACGAGTAGGCGCGAGCGTAGGTGGCAAGGGAGTTGGCGTAATAGAGTTCGAGGACTGCCCGCGATATTGCATCTTCCGGCCACGCCTCGGTGCGCAGGAAGCTGACCGCAGTCTCATAGCCGTGCAGGGCCATCCGGAGTTTGGTCTCCTCGACCAGAGCTCGGGTCCACTCGGACGCGTCACCGTCCTCCCGGGCCCGGACGCGGATAGCCTCCACCGCTTTTGAAGCAGCTTCGAACTTTTGCTCCGAAATCAGACGATCGACGTCACTCCAGGTCACTGGTTCTCCCCCAGTGATGGTAACCGGAGTCTCCCCGGGTGGTGAGCCCTGGGTCGTCAACGCCTGCAATGCCGCAGCCGAAACCACGACGACGACAAGAGCTGAAAAGAGGACAATCTGGCGTGAGCTGGAATGGTGCAGTGTTTTTCGCATGGCACCAGTTTAGACACAGCAGGAGCGTAAAAGTTCCCAGTTCATTTTTTCGGGCCCGTGGCGCAGGAACCCCTCGAGCCCAAAAAAATGAGAAATGGACTGCAAAAAACCCGATTCGTTTGTGGGGCAGCCGTCTCGGCTGCCGCGTAATTCTGGCCGGCCATCAGCCGGCCAGAATTACAGACTGAACTCCGCCCTGTGCGAGTTAACCACCTTGCCATTGCTGGTCAACGTCCACGAGTAGCTGATGTTCTTCCCGTCCTCGGCGACCAGAAAACTCATCTCGACGGTTGTCGGCTCGCCACTGGGAGCAACAAATCCGGTGCTCAGATTTGCCTCTCTACCTTTCATCGTGGTGACCCGCGGCATCGAAATCACTTCCCCCGTATCGAGGTCGGTGACGACAGCTGTGATGACATAGATGCCATCCTGATCCGGAACCGGGAGGCCTTTGATTTCGACCCCGATATGCTCGACGTCTCCGATCGAGGCCAGAACTCGTTGTGAACCGAGGCGCAAGCCGAACCCGACCACCGCTTCCTGACGACGCCCTTCCTCGTTCAACGCGGAACGGAGCCGCCAGTCTTGGAGAGCCTCAACCAGATTCTTGGCGTACGCGGACGAGGGCGACGCGAGTATCTCGGGGTCTTTCAGCCTCCCATCGACGGTCACCGTCGCTCGAAACACGGCCAGTTCAGCGCGCGAGTTGGAGCCATCGTTCGGGGATTGGGGGACCAAAACCGCCCTTGTCAGGTGCATCAACCCATCTCGCTCAGCCACAAGCTCGGGCGGGCCATCGACGGTCTCGACGTTCAACACCACAGTTGGGTTGTACTCATCGCCCTCGCTTGCCACAGACCATGAACTCCGGGAATCTCGCGAAAACCGAACGGTGGCATCGGTCCGCACTCTCTTGCGGTCGCTGATCTCCTCAAGGGGCGCGACACGCAACACGTCACCATCTTTCGTCCATCCGAGGCTGTTGACGCGAAGAATCAGATCGAGCGCCTGATCCCAGGGAATCTCTCTGAGATCGACCGTCACGAGTGCTGTGATCGAAGGATCGACGATGATCTTAACCTGAGTCAATTTCGAGAACGTCCGCAGGACATCCTGGAGGTTGGCATCGCGGAGCCTGAGGGTGATCGGTTCGCCAGTGAACTCCGTAGAACTCGGTGGGCCCTCGGGCTCGAGGAACTGCACCCGGCAATCCATCCTCCCTTCAGCAACGTGCTGTGGTGTGAATACGATGCCGAGGCGCGGGTTGAGGTCGATGACCGGGAGGACCGCCTTCTTTCCGACCTCGAGCGGGAGGTAATACTGGCGCGCGAGCACGGTCGCGAGTCGCATTGCCGCTTCGACGTCGCGCATCTTCTCACTGAGGAATTCGGTCCGTTTCAAAATCTCTCTGTCGATCGCATCCATCCCCCGGCGGTCAACCTCGGCCAACGAGTAGACCCCGCCGGGAACCATCGTCTGCTCCACACGCACGGTCGCGCCTGGGGCCGGTTCGAGAAGTGCGGTGACCCGGACCCACTGCACGTCCTCCGCCGCCGCAGCAGAGCTCGCCATCAAGAACATCAGAATCGCGAACACCCCGAGTTTCTGGCTCCCCATTGTCACTCTCCCAATTCGTCGATCGATGATTCGGTCGCGATGTAGATCGGTTCACCGCCCTCGCGCAGCACCAGGATCACGTTGGACCCAGTCTCGTGGACCATGGCGTCGTCCGAATGGGCCGGCGGCCGCGGATGGCGGAAATTTTCGACGCCGATGAGAATCGCCAGAAGCGACGCCGCAGCAGCCACGAGCACCAGCTGGGATCGCATACGGGATTTCCGTTCCGGTATCCGTTGCAGCAGGTTCCGCCTGAGCTGTCGCTCGTCGATGGCGGGTTCGGTCGATGCCCACTCCCGCCACTGCCGTTCCAGTTCCGGCGGCAGATCACGATCGTGATCATTCATCGCTCTCACCTCCCCGATTCAACTCGGCCAACCTTCTCCGCGCGCGCAACCGGTGGACACGAACCGACGAGCTGCTGATGCCCAGGGTCTCGGCGATCTCACGGTCCGTGTAGCCTTCGACCGCCGTGAGGTGGAGCACCGCGCGTTGCCGCGGGGCCAGCCGGCGCAGGAGTCTGCCGACATCGATCCGAACATCCACCGGCAGCTCGACTGCAGCCACGGCGACACCGTCGATGGGCTCGAAGAACCGCACGCCTCCTGGCCCTGGCAACTGCAGTGTTGGCGACGATACGGGTCAGCCAGGCGCTGAATGCCTTCTCGCTCGCGCAGCGATCCTAGCTTTCCCACGCCTTGATCAATGCCTCCTGCACCACGTCTTCGGCCTCCAGGTCCGCGACAATCGACCGCGCCAGCCCCAGCAGCCGCCGCCAATGGGCTGCAGCAAGGTCCGAGAATGCATCCCGGTCCCCATCCATGGCCCGCCGCAACAGCGCAGTATCGTTGTCCACTGGTTGAATGATGCACCCATCATCGCGTTTCGTTTACAAAAATTTGCACGTCGTCGTCCGCACGATCGTTCGTTTTCGGCTTGGGGCTTGAGACCTGAGGCTTGATGATTGCCCTGGCAAGCCTCAAGTCACAAGCCACAAGCCCTGGGTGGGTGGGCGGACTAAAAAACCGGGCGCAGGTGCGCCCGGCCTGAGGAGTGAGCCCGGAGGCTCCTATTTTTTGTTCTGCGGCACCACCCACTGTTTGATCTGTTCGACATCGGTCGGCATGTCACGACTCCAGCGGGCACCTTCTGCGACCTTCGGGTCGGCATCGCCCGCAAGCTCGTCAAGCACCGCTATCACATGCTCGCTCTCCTCCGGCGTGCCCAGGTTACGAATGATGTTGAGGCCGACGATGGCCTCGCATCGAAAGCGACGGTCGGGCGAGCTTTGGGCCGTCTCGATCACGGCATCCAGCTTTCCTGCTGGCAACCGAAACTGCAGCTCTCCCCGGTCGTCCAGCCACATGGAATCCACGAGATCGGTCGAGGTCAGGTGTTGCTTGGTGCCGAGTCGCTGAGGGGCAACTTCACCGAGAACTACCGACGCAAGCAACGCGAGCTCGAGGTCGCCGTCGGCGAGCGCGCGTTCGTAGATGCCGCGCGTCGCGATGTGAATAGCAGGCCAGACCCGACGAGGTCCGAGATCACGACCACATCTTCCTGGCGGAGCAGACGGCCGAGCCGGATCGCCCTTCGGAAGTCTGCCATCGCGGCTTCGGAGCTCTCTGCGGCCAGGCCACGGGCCACCCAGGAGCGGACGAAGTTCAACTGAAGCAGGAGGTTCGTGATCCTGGTCGCGTATCCGTCAAGCTCAAAAATCTCCGGGTAGAAGGTCATGGTCGCCTGGTCGCACCACGGCTCCGCCTCGAGCAGCAGCGGATCGTCGGGGGGCAGAACCTTGCCCAACCACTCCGGTCCCTCGACCCGTCGTTCCATGGCGGCGGTGGCATCGGCCGCGCGAGGACCGACCTTTTTTTCGAAGAGCGCGAACCACTCCGCAGCGTTATCGTTGCCGGTCCCCAGAGGGGCGAGCAGGTCGAGGTTGGTCTGGAAACGCAGAGGCCAGTCCTTGTTGGCCGGACAGGTCCAACAGGGCACCTCGAGGTTGGCCACCTCGAAGACAGCGGGTTCAGGAATCGAGGCGCTGGACGCGCTCAGCACGACGGCAGAACTGTCACGGGTGACCAAACGCGCCCCGAGCGAGCCTGCCAACACCACGATCACCGCCGCCGCAAACAAAACGGGCCACATTTTCGATTTGGAGTTCATTGAAGTCATAACGCATTCCCTTCCAGGTCGAGGTCGGTCAGGCCGCCGTTCGCGGCGAAGAGCCCGACGATCGGTTGAACGTTTGCAGAAATCTGGATCGGGCGCAGGAGGTCGACAAATTGCTCGTCGACGCGGTTCTCCGCTACCAACCCCGGGTCTACCCGACTCGGGACGGCGCCGTTTCCAGGAACAAGAAAGATGTGCCCGGCCAGGAGCAGGGCTGCAGCACCCGCCCACGCCAGCCGGACTCCCCGGTTGTTCCAGATCGTGGACCACGTGTCGGTCACCTCTTCGGCGGCCATACGCGCACGGGCCGCGGCCAGTACCTTCGATCGGAGTTCGGTCGGTGGCGGCGGCGGCTCGAGGCCCTTGATCAGGCGATCGACGGCAGGATCTCGTTCATTGGGCTTCATTTTCGCCCTCCATGAGTTTCCTGAGTTTCTGGATACCGTTTCGGTAGCGGCTGGCAGCGGTGAACTTCGGTACACCGACGATGTTGCCGATCTCCGCAAACGTGCACCCGGCAAAATGCTTCAAGTAGATGACCTCTCGAGAGGATTCCGGTAGGGCACCCAGCAGCACCGAAACCTGAGCTGCGTCGAGCAACCGCTCGCCGTGATCATCGGCGGCGGTGAGAAAAGGGTGATCGTCAAGCGAATCCGCCGTTCTACGACTCCGCCGCCGTGTGACATCCACCGCCGCGCGGCGCGCTACCGTCAGGAGCCAGGCCTTCGGGTTTCGGACCTTTGCGAGCCTGGCGCCCTGCTCCGCAACACGAACAAATACGTCCTGGACGACATCGGCTGCGTCCTCCTCGGACCCGGTGCGCCAGAGGGCGAGACCGTAAAGGCTCGGCGCCGCGAGGTCGTAGAGATCATCGAGGGCTGCAAGCCGGCCGGTGGCGAGGGCGTCGAAGAGACCTTGCCAGTCCTCGTCGGCAGGGCGGGGGGCCCTTGCATTCTCTTTCGAGATGGGCGGCATTTCGTCGGTCACAGCTTCCACGATACTTCAGACGCTCCAGCCCCTCGTTTTTGTCACCCCACCCTGCAAGCAGTTTTGAGTTTTGAGTTTTGAGTTACCGCCCACCCTCCCCGTTCTCTGGGGGGGGGCGGGCGGGGCGGCATTCCAAATTCCAATTCCTAATTCCGAATTCCTAATTCGAAATGATGCCCCTGCTACGATGCCACCGTGATTTCCGCAGTGCTTCTCGCCTCGATCATGGCCGGTGCCGTAGCCAGTCTGTTGCACGCTATCCGGGTCGATGATCGGTACCCAGGAGGTGATATCGAAGACTGCAGCGTCGGCGACCTTTGTGATCCTCGGTGCCCTCAGGTGGTCGAGCAGCGACGTGGTCGGCGGTTGGCTTGTCGCCGGCCTGGCTCTCTGCGCGGTCGGCGATGTCCTGCTCCTCGGCAATCGGACCTTTGACATCGGGTTGGTGGTCTTTCTCCTTGGCCACGTTCTCTACATTGCCGCCTTTCACGCAGCTCTTCCAATCGGCCGGTGGTCCCTGCTGATTCTGGCTCCGTTACTGATCGTGAGCGGAGGCGCTACCCGCTGGCTATGGCCGCACCTCGGACGTCGTCGTCTTTCGGTCCTCGCCTACGTGATTGTCATCTCGGTCATGGTCTGGGGCGGCATATCAGCGTTCATCGAGGGATCCCTGCCATGGACGGCGGCCGCAGGCGCCATCCTCTTCTACCTTTCAGATTTGGCTGTCGCCCGTCACCGATTTGTTCACAAGTCGTTCATCAATCGTGCGCTCGGTCTCCCAATCTACTACCTCGGCCAGCTCCTCCTTGCCTTGACCATCGGGGCACGTTAGCCTCTCCTTCTCCTGGAGGATCTGAATGAAGCCAGCGACAGTCATTGCTTTCACCCTCATCCTGATGATCGGCGTCAGCGCTAGCGCACAGGGCAGCTGGAGCACACATACCAGCGCCGGTGAGTACGCCTTTGCGCGCGGTGATCTCGATCGCGCCGAATCCGAGTTCCGGGCGGCCCTTGATGTCGCCCAGGGATTCCCCGCCGGTGATCGCCGGCTGGAGACCAGCCTCGAAAACCTCGCTCGGTTGTACGAACATGAATCGGATTTCGACCGTGCACAGCCCCTGTATCAACTGCTCCTCGCAGCCAAGGAGGTGCGCCTTGGCGAGGATCACCCCGCACTTCTGAGTCCCCTTTACGCTGTAGCGCGAGTCAGCCAACCGATGGGCGACCTGCCGACAGTGGAAAGCAGTCTGAAACGATTCGCCGCAATCGCCGAGGAAAGTGGCGAGGCCGACCCCCGCCAACAGTGGCAGGTTCTGCAGATGCTGGCCCGGATGCAGACGATCCAGGAAAAACCGGATCAGGCCGTCGTGTGGCAACGGCAGGCGGCGGAGGCCATCGCCAACGACCCGGGAGCCACTTCGGAGGAACAGATCAACATTCTCGTTTCTTTGGCCGAGATGGAGCTGGTAGCAGAGAACGGCCCTGCCGCAGAACGCATCTACGTCGAGGTCGCAGAGCTTCGGAAGGAGGAGGACGAAGCGGACGCCTTTCCGGATACGATGGCCGAGGGAGCCGAGATTGCGCTCGCCGCAGCCCAGTTCGAAACGGCCGAGAGGCTCGCCATGCGGGCGACCCACTCCCATCCGGACGCAAGCGCCGAGCTCCAGGCTCGAAGGGTTCTGGTTGAACTCTCGTGGATCAAGGTCAACCGGGGCACCACCGACATGGAAAATCTACTGGCCGCCGCTGGCGACGATCAGGAACTTGTACGCGCTCGCGACCGCCTGCGGGAGCTGGTTCTTCTCGAAGGCGCCGACAAGCGCACGACCCTGACCCGATTGGCCCAGGTCGAGGCGCTCCGTGGACAGCCCGCATCGGCTGCCGACTGGCAGCTGCAGCTCCTCGAAATCGTGGCCGACGATTCAGACGCCGCGGCCGTCGCCCGGCGTGATCTCGTCACCCTCCTCGCCGCCGCAGGACGCTACGACGAGGCGCTGGCTGAGAACGCCGCGGTGCTCGCTGATCTCGAGGCCCGGTACGGAGAATCTGACAAACGGCTGCTACCCGTTCTGAGCCAGCGTCAGGCACTCTACGAGTCCGCCGGCAACAAGAAACAAGCGAAGAAGATCAAGAAGCGAGTCAAGAAGATGACCAGATAATTCGGAATTCTGAATTCGGAATTCTGAATTTTCACCAAGTCTCCGGTTTTCGACACGACATTCTGGGCGGGTGGGCGGCATTCCTAATTCGGGTCAACTCTTGCCCCAACCATTGACCTGGGCGATGATGCCCCCATGAGCCGAAGGTTGCCGCCTGGCAAGGTTCCCTGGGAGATCGTGGCCGAGCTGGTGTCCGGCGAACTGCCGGCAGAGGTCAAGCTCGGGCCCGCGGCCGGTGAAGACGCAGCATTGGTCGAGATCGGCGGCGAGCTGTGGGCAGTCGCTTCGGATCCGGTCTCCTTCACCGCCGTTGATGCGGGACGGCTGGCGGTCATCGTCAACGCCAACGATGTCGCTGTTCGCGGCGCTCGACCCATGTTCTTCCTCGCGGTAGGTCTGATCGCTCCGCTCGAAGCGACGGAGGACCGGGTGAAGGAGCTGCTGACCCAGGTCCGTGAGACGTGTCGTGAGATCGGGTGCACGCTGATCGGGGGTCATACCGAAATCACGCCCGGAATTGAGCACAGCATCGTGGTCGGCACCATGCTCGGACGGGTCGAAGGGATACCTTTGACCACGGGTGGCCTCCGCGATGGTGATCTGGTGGGGATGACCCGCTCCGCGGGTCTCGAGGGGACTTCCATACTGCTCGCGGAACACGGCGAACGACTGAGGGCGGTCCACGGGGCAAATGCTTTTGCCGGCTCGGAGGAGATTCTCTCCGGAGACTGGCTGCTCGTGGCCCCAGAGGCGTTGCGAGCGGCGGCCTGCGAGGGAATCACTGCGATGCACGACGTGACGGAAGGAGGCGTCGGCGAGGCGCTCCACGAGATGGCCATAGCTTCGGGCCTCACCATCGTTGCTCATCGGCAAGAGATCCCGGTTCTCGCTGAGACCACAACGATATGTGGCGATCTGGGCATCGATCCGCTGGGACTGATCGGTTCCGGTTCGCTGCTGGTTGGCTGCGACGAAGAGAGCCGCGACAAGGTCGAGGCCGCATTCGCCACAGAGGGTGTGCCCTTCTCCTGGATCGGACGCGCCGCCGCGACCGAAGGGGCGCCAGGGTCCAGCCTGCCGCGATTCCCACGGGATGAACTGCTCAAGGCGGGCGTCCTTGATGGAATCCGTGCCGTGGTCTTTGACATGGACGGAACGCTGGTGGACTCGACCTATGACTGGCCGACGATCCGACGGCAACTCGGTGTCACCGGAGTATCGATCATCGACGATCTCAACGGCCTCCCGGAACCCGACCGATCCCAGAAATGGGCTGAGCTGGAAGAGATCGAAAAGTTGGCTACCGAGAACGCCAGAATTCACGACGGGGCCCACGAGGTGCTCGAGCTCTTTGCTGTCCCCGAATTTGTTACCGCCCTGGTGACCAACAACAACAGTGCAAACACCAGACGTCTTCTCGCCCGCTTCGGTCTTCATTTTGACGTTGTATTGACGCGTGACTCCGGCCTCTGGAAACCTTCTGGGGCGCCCATTAAGGAGGCTGTCACCCAGCTCGGAGTCCTACCAGGGGAATGTCTCGGGGTTGGAGATTCACGTTACGACGTTCTCGCTGCGCGAGAAGCTGGGCTCGCCGCTGTTTGCCTCGTTCACGACGGCGCGACTCGCCAGGAAGTAGAAGCCGATCTGAGCTTTGCCGACATCCCTGCGCTGGTGCGGTACCTGCGAGTAGTGCTTCGCTAGCAACAGGATGCAGGATGCAGGATGCAGGATGCAGGATCACTCTTGTCCAAGACAGCGTCTCGGGAAGCCGACTCAGATTTGACTGGCGGAGGCATTGCAGCGGCAGGTGCATTGGCAGCTACCAGCGACAGCAATCAGCGTCAGCGATCAGAGGCCGCGGCAGCGACAGCATCCAGTCTGACTGGGATATATAACTGAAATCATGACCTTGGGTTGAGCAATCGCCAGGTCATGGCACGGACCTGATCGAAGGCCTTCATGACGTCACGGGCGGCTGTCTGACTGATCGCCCCGGCGTGCGCGAGGAGCTTCAAGTGGCTGTCGACCTCTTTGGCCGAGGCGTAGGCGATTCTCCAGTGGTTCGAGCGGTCCCTTCCGACCCGGCCGTGCCCTTCTGCGAGGTTAGCTGGAACCGAGCTTGCCGACCGGATCACCTGATCGGCAATCGGCTTCAGAGGAGCGGGAACCCTCATCACCAGCTTGATCGCGATTCCTGCTGCTTCGAGGGCTTTCGTATGGGCAATGAGGTTTCGGTTCGTGGCGGCGTTGGACATGGTCACCTCCGGGTCGTTCATGCCCTCTCCAAAAGCTGGCGAGGCGGCCGGTGTCAAGGGTTGCAAAGCAACCGGCCCCGGGCCGGCCCGCCCTTGACACCGGCCGACTCGGCAGCTATCTCGCCCGTTGAACGACCCGGAGGTGATCATGCCGCCGTCACGGGACCCTGCCCTCTGCCCCTGCCCTCTGACGCCGCCGCTGCTCCCTGTCCCTGCCGCTGAATACTGCCGCTGTTAACTGTCGCGGTCGCCCGCGCCTTGGACAGCAGTGATGCAGGATGCAGGATGCAGGATGCAGGATGCAGGATGCAGGATGCAGGATGCACCGAGAGGATAACCATTGCTCGGGTGGAAAGGCGAATCTCGTATCTCGTATCTCGGTGTGCGGGCAGGTGGATCGAGTATCCAGTATCGAGAATCGAGTATCGGTCGGACCGGCCGCGGTTACTCCGCGGCGAGGGCCGCCCTGAACTCTCTCAGCTTGGCCTGGATCAAGCTCACATTCTCTGGGCCCATCCGGAGGAAGTGTCGCTGGGCCCCGGACAGCGCCTCGACCCGGTCATCAGCCCAGGCGTATGTGACGACCAACTGCTCGACCTGCGCAGGCTCTTCCAGAACAGGCACTGCCAACAGGAGATCAAATGCCCGGTCAAGGCGGTCGCCGAATCTCGCGTTGGCAGGGCCAATTTCCGCGTAGGCTTCGTCGATCAGAGGCTCGAGCTCACGGTAGAGCGTCACTGTACCGTCGGTGTCAAGTGAAGAAAAGACCTGCGCAACAAGATCGTAGCGGCCGTAGCTGTCGGATTCGATGACCAGCACGCCGCTGGGGCGTTGATCGACCTCGAAGCCCTCCTTGGGGCGGAGGAAATCGAGGTGGGCCTGGGGGCTGATACCAGAGGCTATGTTGTCGACCGAGGCAACAAAGCGCCGAACAAGATCTTCATTGACAAGCCACGCCGCCAGTTTGGGGTTGGCCGAGACTTCGGAAACCAGCTCTCGCACCACGATATCGCTGGTGGCAAGGGTGGTTCCGCTCAGACGACTCGATAGCCTCTCCTCGAGGGTCGGTGTCGGCTCCGCCACCGGAGTTGGTGTTGCTGCAACCGTGGCTTCCAGCGGCTCGTCAACGCTATCGCGGCTCAGGAACCACCACCCGAACGCCGCCGCGATGATCACGACCAGTGCTACAAAGATTCCGATGATCACGCGGTTTTCTGATGCCATGGAGACCTCCGGGTACCAGGATACACCTGCCCACCTAGCCGATGCTCGATGCTGGATGCTGGATGCACGATACCCGTTTTATCGAAAAACGATGAATCCTTTCGCCGAATCTTCTCGGCTTGGCCGGGTGGGTCGAGAATCGAGTATCGAGGAACGAGTATCAGGCGACGGAATTCGGTAACCTTACACCCGCCCTCACACAACATTGGAGCGAGCAGATTGATTTGGAGCCACCGATGATCGACCCACAGCTGAATCTTCAGCCCGACGACGAGTACAACAGATTGCTGGCGGAGAATGTCCACCCGCCAGAGTGGCAGAACCCCACCCCAGATGACCGATACAATCTGGTTGTGGTCGGAGCTGGAACGGCTGGTCTGGTTGCTGCCGCAGGCGCCGCAGGTATGGGCGCGAAGGTCGCATTGATCGAAAGGCAGCTGATGGGTGGCGATTGCCTCAATGTCGGATGCGTCCCGTCGAAGGCCATCATTCGTTCGGCTCATGCCGCCCATGAAGCACGCTCTGCGGACCGCTTTGGAATCCGGATCAGCGGCACGGTCGAGACCGACTTCCCTGCGGTGATGGAACGAATGCGCCGCATCCGAACCGGCATCTCGCCCAACGACTCGGCAAAACGATTCTCGGAGCACTACGGGATCGACGTCTTCTTCGGACCCGCCCGATTCACCGGACGGGACACAGTCGAGGTGAAAGGCGCGAGCCTGCATTTTGCCAAGGCCGTGGTTGCCACCGGAGCCCGTGCCGTCGTCCCGCCGATCCCGGGGCTTGGAGAAGCCGGCTTTCTCACCAACCACAATGTCTTCAACCTCACCCTGCAGCCGCGCCGTCTAGCGGTGGTTGGAGGTGGACCCATCGGTTCAGAACTCGCCCAAACCTTCGCCCGACTGGGCACCGATGTCACGATCATCGAGATGGCGGACCAGTTTCTCCAGCGAGAAGATCAGGATGCGGCTGAGATCCTGCGGGCCTCGTTGCAGCACGACGGGGTGGAGGTTCGTCTCTCGACAAGCCTCGAACGGGTCAAGATGTCGCCGGACGGAAAAGTGCTTTTTCTCGACACACCCGAAGGCACGCGACAGGTCACCGTCGACGAGATCCTAGTCGGTGTCGGCCGCACACCCAACGTGGAAGGCCTCGATCTCGAGGCGGCGGGAGTCGAGTACGACCGTAGCGGCGTCCGGGTGAACGATCTCCTGCGGACCACCAACAAGAAGATCTATGCATCCGGCGACATCTGTTTGCCGCTCAAATTCACTCACACGGCCGACATCGCCTCGAGGGCCGTGATCCAAAACGCCCTTTTCCCCGGACCAAAGAAAAGGATCAGTCGATTGGTTGTACCGTGGTGCACCTACACCGACCCGGAAATCGCCCACGTCGGGCTCTACCCCCAGCAGGCAAAGCAGCGGGGCATCGCGGTCGACACGTGGAAGGTCCCAATGAATGACGTCGACCGCGCGATTGCCGATGGCGACACAGAGGGCTTTTTGAAGGTGCACTGCAAGCAGGGTACGGACACTATTCTCGGCGCCACAATCGTTGCCCGTCACGCCGGTGAAATGATCTCTGAAATCACAACCGCAATGGTGGCCGGTATGGGCCTCGGAGAATTCTCCGGTGTCATCCACCCCTACCCCACCCAGGCTGAGGTCATTCGTAAAGCAGCGGATGCGTACAACAGAACGAAGCTCACACCGGTGGCCGCTGGATTGCTGAGAAGGTGGTTCAGCTGGACACGGTGAAGTGTTAAGAGTAAGGAGTAAAGCCCACCCTTTCCCCTCCGAGGGAGGTCTTAAAGTCTTAACTCTTAACTTGCCTGGCGAGGATTACCGATCGCCCTACCTAGAACCCTTCTAACACCGCAGTCACCAACGCGCTGGCAAAGTCTTTCGAGAGGTCGGTCATAGCAATGTTCTGCCGGTCGAAGTAGTTCACCGCCACCGGGTCGACGGCATAGGAGGTGCGGCGTGAAAAGGCTTTGTCCTCCCACAGGATCTCAGCCTCCTCGGCCCGTACATCTTTGAGTTGCACTCCCGCCTGCAGGCTCATCTGGTATTCGTTGGCACGACCTTGATCGTCATACGACACCGGTATCACGGCCAATCGCTGAATGGTGCCTGACAACACGACGTCTGCCTGAGAAGGATTGTCGACCAGCTGCAACCTGCGCCTCCGTACCCACTCCAGCGTCACCGCCTCAATCAGCCGCTGGTCCATGTCCGCCCATTTGGTCTGATTGACGAACTTTTCGACGTGGAGTGTTTCGATGTCCTCAGGCAAGAAGGAAGTTGTCCCGACCAGGTGGTAACCGCACGACGTCATCTCGGTTACGAGGAGCAACGTTACGAGGGCGCGAGGCACGATCTTCACGGGTGAAAAATAGCACAGGTCCCGTTTCCACCCCTCGGAAGCTGGATGCTAGATCCTGGAATCTGGATCCGCCCACCCACCCGATCCTCGATCCTCTATGCTCGATACTGGATACTCGATTTACCCGCCCATCCGATACTGGATACTGGATCACTCTTGTCCAAGACAGCGTCTCGGGAAGCCGGCTCAGATTTGACTGGCGGAGGCATTGCAGCGGCAGGTGCAGTGGCAGCCACCAGCGACAGCATCCAGTCTGACTGGGATAAATAACTGAAATCATGACCTTGGGTTGAGCAATCGCCAGGTCATGGCACGGACCTGATCGAAGGCCTTCATGACGTCACGGGCGGCTGTCTGACTGATCGCCCCGGCGTGCGCGAGGAGCTGCAAGTGGCTGTCGACCTCTTTGGCCAAAGCGTAGGCGATTCTCCAGTGGTTCGACCGGTCCCTTCCGACCCGGAGGTGATCATGCCGGCGTCACGGGACCCTGCCCTCTGCCCCTGCCCTCTGACGCCGCCGCTGCTCCCTGTCACTGCCGCTGAATACTGCCGCTGTTACCTATCGCGGTCGCCCGCGCCTTGGACAGCATCAGTTGGTTGAAGGGAACCTCGCCTTGGAAAGGCCGAAAACCGACCCGTAACCCTTGTGTTATCAGATGCGCAACGTCACCTGTGGATTTGTTTTGGACAGCAGTGATGCTGGATGCTCGATCCACTCGCCCACCCGCAGAAAAACCGCAGATCATGCAGATAGGCGCAGATGAAATCGGTTTTTGTGGGCGCCGGCGTGCACGTCACGAGCGCTCACTCGAAAAAAGGCCTTTGCGTTGTCTTTGCGGTCTTTGCGTCTTTGCGGTTCCAACGGGCTTTCAAGCAGCGAAATCGTCACTTCTTGGATTTGTGTTTTGCCCTCAGCCTATGGATTTCCGCCATCCGCTCGGCAATCCGGGCTTCCCAGCCGTACTCGGTGGGGTGATAGAACCGGGTGCCGGAGAGTTCGTCCGGCAAGCATTCGAGATCGGCAACAGCGCCTTCCTCGTCGTGGGCGTAACGGTAACCATCGCCGTAGCCTGCCTCTTTCATCAGGTTGGTTGGGGCGTTGCGAATCGCCATCGGTATCGAAAGCCCCGGCCGCTTTGCCACCTCCCGTTTGACCTTCCCGTAGCCCAGGTAGAGGGCGTTCGACTTGGCCGCGAAACACAGGTAGACAGCGGCTTGAGCCAACGCGAGCTCGCACTCCGGCATGCCGACGTGCTCCACCGTATGAGCTGCCGCCGCCACCTGCTGCAGCGCTCGTGGATCGGCCATCCCGATATCCTCCGACGCCATTCGCAGCATTCTTCTGACCACAAACCGCGGGTCGGCACCACCCTCGAGCATCCGCGCGAGCCAGTAGAGCGTCGCGTCAACGTCGGAGTTCCGTACCGCCTTGTGAAGTGCAGAAATGAGGTTGTAATGCTCCTCACCGCCCTTGTCGTAGACCGCAACCACGTTCTGCGCGACCCGCTCGACGAGCTCGGCGTCGATCTCCTGCAATCCTTCGGACCTCGCCACCGCCACCGCCAACTCGAGATGGTTGAGGGCCTGGCGCGCGTCGCCGGCTGCGACGGTGGCAATCAACTCGAGGGCCTCGAACTCGACCTTAGGCGCAACAGCGCCGAGACCAGACTCTTCGTTTTCCAGCGCTTGTCGTAGGATGGCGAGGATCTGCTCCGGCGCCAGAGGATCGAGGATGTAGACCTTGACCCTCGACAACAGCGCGCGGTTGAGCTCGAAGGAGGGATTCTCGGTCGTTGCGCCAACGAGCACGATATCGCCGGCCTCGACGTAGGGTAGAAATGCATCCTGCTGGGCACGGTTGAATCGGTGAATTTCATCGACAAAAAGCACCGTCCGAATCCCTTCCGCGCGGCGCAGGCTGCGCGCGGTGGCCATCACCGAGCGTGCCTCCTTGACACCCGAGAGGACCGCGGAAAAGGTCACCATTTCAGCGCCGGCTGCGTCGGCAAGCAACCGGGCGATGGTTGTTTTTCCACTCCCCGGCGGGCCCCAGAAGACCAGTGACGGCAGGTCGCCGTCGGTCAGCAGCGACCGGATAACTCCTCCATCGCCCACCAAAGCGTCCTGGCCAACGACCTCATCGAGGCTGCGCGGCCGCATGCGTTCTGCGAGCGGGCCGATCGAGGGGTCGTCGGGGAAGAGTGGCGGTTGTCCCACCTCTCAGCTCCGCGTCTCTGTCAGCGAGGCGGCACGCTCGAGGTCCAGCATGCGGACGAAGGCCGCCATCAACGACGGTCCCACGGTCACCGCCCCGTGCTTTCGAAGCACGCACGCCCTCGCGGTTCTCAGGGCCCCTGCCGTCGCCCGGGCAAGGGCCAGAGTGCCCTCCGCGTGATACGGCACTGCAACCACCGAGCCGAGCATCTTGCCGCGGTCCTCGAGCCGCCTCCACACCGGGAGCTTGCCCTCCGCGTCCAGGCGCAACAAACGTGGTGGGTGGGCGTGGACGATCGCGCCAACGTCAGGCCGTATCCGGTAGAGCTCGAGGTGGAGTTGAGCTTCCGAACTGGCGCCGGCGGGGATCGAGGTGGCCTCGATCGGGACCTCCACGAGGTCTGTAGCACCGAGGCGACCGAGGTCCGATCCTGTCGACGTCACTACACAGCTGGAGTGTCCGAGCCGAATTGACAGGTTTCCCTCGCTCTCGCGCACCAGTCCGGCGCCGGCGAGGCGCTCGCCGACCGCGATCAGTTGGGAGCGCGGATCAGGATCGCCCATGTTCTGACGAAACGACCACCCGATGACGACAGTCCTCGCCGCAGAAGACGCGACTATCGCCGTCCGATAACGCCCTGCCGGCGGGTACGAAAGTCCCACAAACCGTGCACTCCACCAACTCTTCCATGGTCTGCGCATCGCCCCCGGCCTGCCTTCGCCGGCGACGGGCCTCCGGCGAGAAACGGCTGAAGCTGTCCGCCCCAGGTGCCGTTTCGGACAGACGACGGCCGATCGAGGCGAGGATGCGCCACACGACAAGCAGCACGATAACGACTATCAGGATCCGTTGCATATCGATTCCAGAGGGCGAGTATACGCCAGAGTGTCAATTGGAAATTAGGAATTCCCACCCCTCTACCCCCGGACTGGAGTGCCTTCCAAACGGGGGGACGGCATTCCTACTTCCTCATTCCTCATTCCTAATTCGCGAAGCGGTTTCAGTCGCCGTGGACTTCCTGCTCGAGGCCCGAGAGGTCGGGGATCTCAGGGTTGCTCTTCTTGAGCTCCTGAAGGGTTTTCAGGGCGTCGGCGGCGTCATCGTGCTGGTGGAGGTCGAACTGGTAGACCACGACCTTGTTGTACCAGGCCTGCCAGTGCCCGGAATTGGCGACAAGGGCCCGATCGAGGAGCTCGATGGACCGTTCAAATTCGCCGAGATTCCGGTAGACCACCGCGAGGTCGGTGAGAATACTGGGTTCGCCCGACGAGATCTGGAGGGCTTTTTCATACCAATCCCGAGCATCCGGCCAGCGGCTGGCGTCGAAGTAAATATTGCCCATCGCGGCCATCAAACCGGCGTCGTTGGGGTTGGCGGCCAGAAGCCCCTCGATTTCGGCTACCTGCTGGCGTAGGCGTTGGGCGTTAGCGCCCGAGGCGCCGTCGACGGGCGGATGTCCGTTGGGCAGCTCTTCACCCTGTTGGGCGGCGGATTGAGGGCTGAGACCCAGCCTGATGGCCTTCGCAGGTGGCACGGCCTGACGCTCGGCCATAACGTAACCGATAATGAGGCCTACGATCAGACCGAGAACGAGTGTGAACCAGGGGTTTCGATGCATGGGTGGAATCCTCCGTCAGAGCGCGAACCCAGCCAAGCCGGGAACGGAAACCATAACACGAAAACCTGGCTGTCTATTCTTGGTCGATGATCCTCGTGGCTGTCCAGCTGCCCATAGACGGGAGACCGCTGGCCAATTGGGTCGCCTCCCAGTTTCCCTGCAACCGCGCGTTGCGCCCTCGACCTACCAGACGACCGTAATAGATTGCCGCAAATCCGTACTGAGAATCGATCCGTTCGAGCCGCACCTTGCCGGCCACAAAGGTACCCCGGAACGAACCGCTGAACCCGCCGGAAAGCGAATAGGTTCCTGTCACCAGGGTGCCCTGTTGCTGAAGATACGCAACTCCCTCCTGGCCTGGTTCGACTGCAAAACGCCAGGCACCGGTGAGCGGGGCCTCGGGGCCACCGATTTGATCCGCCAGGCGCCGCACTTCGAGTTCTATCGAGGCGATCATGGTCCGGTTTTCGAGGATCGCGCTCCTCTGCTGTTGCGCTTCAAATACTGCCGCCAGCAACTCGGTTTCGGCTTTGCGGAGATCGTCATCGAGCAAACGCAGGCTCTCCACGGATTCGCCATCGCGCTGAGCCTGCAGAAGCCCACCCGTCAGCTGATCGAGGCGAGACCAGGTTTCGAGAAACTCCTCACGCATCTCGGCAAGATCTCGAACCTGCTTGGCCAAAAGGTCCTCACGAACCTTGATCTCCTCGCGAAGCCCCTCGATCACCTGTCCGGTCGCCGAAGCAGGCAGCAAAAAAACAAGTGCCACCAAAATGAGAACAACTCGTCGCATCAGTCGCTCCCTTCGCAATGCCCACAGGGGGCCGTGTTCGATCCTCCACCCTGGCGAAAGTCCTTCACGAACCCTCGAACCGGTTGACGATAGCGGTACCAACAAGGTCACTCCACACGTTGGTAGCGGTGCGCATCATGTCGAGGACACGATCCACGGCGATAATCGTACCAATGCCTTCGAGTGGCAGGCCAACAGCTTGGAGTACCACCACCAGCATGACCAGACCCGCCATCGGAATTCCGGCGGCTCCGACCGACGCCAACAGGGCGGTCAAAAGCACCAGAGCCTGCTGCGGGAATTCGAGTGCTACACCGTACATCTGGGCAATCGTCAAGGCCGCTACGGCCTCATAAAGAGCGGTGCCGTCCATGTTGACCGTGGCCCCGAGAGGCAGAACAAAGCTGGTCACACCGCGACGGTTGCCCGCCTTTTCCGAACAGTCCATGCTCAAGGGCAGAGTCGCCGAGGACGACGCAGTAGAGAACGCGGTGGCTACGGCCGGCGCCATCCCGTGCGCGTATCGCGCCGGATTCCGGCCCCCAAGGGTGAAAAGGATAATCGGCAAGGTCACTGTAGCGTGGATCAACAGACCGACACCCACCGTCACGAAGTAGTAGCGCAGATCCCAGATAATCCCGGGGCCGCTGCGCGCCACCTCGCGAGCTAAAAGGGCGAAGATCCCGACCGGTGCCAGTTTGACGATGGCGAGGGTCAGCGCCTGAATCACTTCGAGTACGCCATCCACTAACTCTTGTACGGCGTCCACTTTGGGTCCGTTGAGTCGCGTCAGGAAGAGGCCGAAGAGGAGGGCAAAGACGATCACCGGCAGGACGTCGCCTGCGGCCATCGCGGATACTATGTTGTCAGGCACCATCCGCAGTAGGAACTCCGGCAACGTCGAAGATGTCGTTGAAAAGCCCTCCGGCAAGCTGCCGGCGTCGGCAAAATTAAGATGGGTCCCGGGCTTGATGATATTTACGAGGGCCATGCCGACGGCAATCGCGAGAGTTGTGGACACCGTGTAGTAGAGGACCGTGCGGATGCCCACTCGACCCACCGAGCGGGCGCTGCCGAGACTGGCGACACCACTTACGAGCGAGGTAAAGATGAGCGGAATGATGATCATCTTGAGCAGCCTGAGGAAAAGGTCTCCGAGAAAGCCGATGCGCTCCGCGGCCGCCGGAGCTAGCCAGCCAAAAGCGACACCGGTCACCAGGGCGAAGAGCACCTGCCAGTGGAGCTTGAAATACCAGGGTTTTAAGTTCGCGCTGTTGATATCGGTCATCAAACCTCCGTCAGTCGTCGCGGGTGAGGATAGCATCGGTAGGGAGGAGCGCGAAAGAGAAGCTATTCGCTTTTAGCTGTTAGCGATTAGCTCTGGGCCTTCTGATGTCTGTGCGATCACCACAATTCACGGAGAGTTCGGATTCCTGGCGCGAAAAAGATTCCATCCGCGCCGTTCTTTGGGGAGTTGTTCAGTGGGTTTGCAGAGCTAACTGCTAGGAGCTAACAGCTCATCGCTGGCTTTACTCGTCATCCTGCTTGACCACATGCCCGAGCGCATCCTCGACCTGCTGCTCCACCTTGACGACGTCGCGGCGGTCGACCTCGGCAACCTCGTTGACAAGCAACTGGCGCGCGTGGTCGTACATTTTCCGCTCACGGAAGCTGAGGGTTTTCCGGCCGGCAACTTCGGCGAGACACAACAGCACGTCGACGATTTCGTCGAGATCTCCGGTCTTGATGCGTTCGAGGTTGGCGCGGTAACGGTCTTTCCAGTCCTCGGCATTTTCGCCCTCAGCGGCCTTGAGGCGTCGCATGACCTTCTTGACCTGCTTCTTTTCCGACAGTGGGCGGAGGCCGACACGCTCGGAGTTGTCGACCGGAACCATCACCTTGGAATCGGAACCGACCAGGCGGAGGTGATAACAGTTCATTTCCGTGCCAGCCAAAACCTCTTTGGAGATCTCCTCGACAACCGAAACGCCCTGGCTGGGGTAGACAACCTTGTCGCCAACCTTGAATCGCACTCGCGCCCCTTTCGTGAACGCCTCAGGTTAACACGGCCACATGGTTTTGATCAGCCCAATTCTGCTTTGCAGTGGGGGCAAACCAGGGCCCCGGGTCGGATAGCCTCTCCGCACCGTTCGCACGGAATCCTGCGGCCATCGATCGTGCGCACCACCGCCACCGAGACAGCGACAAATCCGACGAGGAGTAGCGCCGACACCGGTGGCGCCACCAGAGCGGTGCTGGAAAGAGCTGCCGAAGCGCCCGCTTCACCGACCGAGGCAAACTTACCGGCGGTCTCGTGGGCATCCTCGGCAAGGTCGCGGAACGGACGTCGGACCTGGTTGCGTAGCCAATGGATACCGGCAGCGGTGCCGCCACCCAGGACCCCCGACGCACCGAGTTGGACCATGCTGTCATCGAGCGTTCCGGTCACAGCGGCAAAGCCGAGAAAGCCTGCGACCACCTTTGGCAGATAGGCCGCAACATCCGAAAAGCGGCCGAGATCGGGATGGGAATCAACCACGATTTCCACGAATACAAGCACTCCCAATACGATCATCACCGCCGGATCAGAAATCCAGGAAAACCTTTGTGAGAGTTCGAAGTACGGCGTGTAGCTGAAAGCGCCGAGAGCGAGCACCGGGATGAAGGCCTTTGCCCCGGCCCCCGCCGCGAGCCCGAATGCCGCCATGTAGGTCATCAACGATTCCATATCGATCTCCTTGTCATGAAATCAGCCTGAGGGTGCCTGCATCCTCTCCATGATGGCCATCACCGACCACCCGAAAAAGGTAGCGATACCAATCGCCAGCAGTATTAACCCAATGCTGATCACGGCCAGCACGACCGGAACCAGCCTTTCCCAGGGAGCGAGATCCCGACCGGTACGCTCTCGATTCAGACTCACGGTTGTCGACACATGCGCGATCGAAGTCAGAAGAACAAATGTACCTGCGCCCAGCACCACCCCAACGACCGGGACAGTCATCACTCCGTAACCGGGCAACCCGATCCACAGGAAGGAAAAGCGTACCAACCATCGGTTGAGGAACCTCCTCATCGGACGCAGCAAACGCTGCGCATCACGAACCAGCACCACTCGCACGATCACGAGGTGAGCAGCGACCAGCAGCGGGACGACCGCCAACGCTCCGATGTGTATGAACGGCATCGCGATGGCGATCACAGCAACGGTCGGCACCCCCCAGGTCAGCAGGCGGCGGTAGGCGGCCACCTGTGCGGCCTCCACCTTTTTGAAACGCAGCTCTCGCGCCTGAGGTTCTCCGACCTCTCCAAGCGGACGCCCACAATGTGGACACTCGGCAGGCCTTTGGCGAGCCGGGAGCGGTTCCAGACACCAGGGGCACGATCGCGTCATCGGTTAAGTATACGCAGTACAGAGTTTATGATTCCCGTGCCCGTCTCCGTGCCCGGATGCTCGCTGCGAGATGCGACCAATTCATCGATCCCCCTCAATCTGAGTCAAGGGGCGGGCGGGTATATCTCGTACTTGGTCGGACGGGCGCGAGGAAGCTCGTATCCGAGCAGTTGTGGCGTTGAGTTGTTTCTTAATTGAAATCGCTGGCAGTTACATCGTTGAAACCGCGAAGACGCAAAGAGCGCAAAGCCCACGCAAAAGATTTTTTCCGTGTTTCTTGGCGACGATCTTGGCGCTCTTTGCGTCTTCGCGGTTTCAAAGCTGCCACAAATCAGAAGTGCATCCAAAGAAGCGTTGCCGCGGGTCAGTTCAGTACCAGGGCGGGTGGGTGGATCTCGAATCTCGTATCTGGCCTCTCGGTGGATCAGCTTCGAATCGCCGCGAGAATCAGATCCACCGCCCGATCGATCTCCTCCTCGGTCGTGAACCGACCGACCGAGAGCCTGATCGTGGCGCGGGCCAGCTCCGGCTCGACGCCCATCGCCTGCAGTACGTAGGAAATCATGGTTGCACCGGAATGACACGCCGAACCGGCTGAAATGGCCAGTTCTTCGGCCAGATCACCGACAAGCCCGTTCGCATCGTGACCGGGAAGGGCCACACTCAAGGTGTTTGGTAGACGTTCTTCAGGGTGCCCGTGCTCCACCAGATCCTCCCAGCCGGCCCGCAGGCCTCCCACCAGTCGCTCACGGAAATCGGCCAAGCGCCCCTGATCTTCTCTGGCTTCGCTCATAGCCAGTTCGCAAGCCGTTCCCAACCCCGCAGCCAACAACACGTTTTCGGTCCCGGCACGCCGGCCCCGCTCGTGTCCGGCTCCACGGATCTGCGGGAGGATCTCGACGCCCTCACGCACATACAGCGCCCCCACGCCCTTCGGAGCATAGAGCTTGTGTCCCGCCACCGACAACAGGTCGACTCCGAGATCGGTGACATCTACCGGTACCTTGCCCACGGCCTGCGCCGCATCCGTGTGAATCGCCACGCCGCGTTCGCGGCAGAGGGCCGCAACTTCCTGCACTGGCTGCAGAGTGCCCACCTCATTGTTGGCCAACATGAGTGACACCAGCACCGTGTCGTCGCGCAGAGCGGCCGCCACGGTCCCCGGATCGACCCGGCCGAATCGGTCAACCCCGACAATTGTCAACGCGATACGTCCTTCGATCTCGAGCGCAAGAACCACTTCGAGCACCGCCGGATGCTCCACAGCACAGGTGATGACGTGGCCGCCTCCGCAGGCCTCGACCAGACCGCGAATCGCCAGATTGTTCGACTCTGAGCCACCAGACGTGAAGACCACCTCGCCGGTACCGCAGCCGAGACAGACGCGCTACCCTCCGGCGAGCCTCTTCGAGCGCCGACTTCGCCCTACGCCCCTCCGCATGGGTCGACGAGGGGTTGCCAAAACCGCCGGTAAGGAACGGGCCCATTGCTTCCGCAACCCGAGGATCGGTTGGTGTCGTCGCGTTGTAATCCAGGTAGATGAAGCTCATTTCGGAAGTGTACCTGTTTGGAATGGGCCATTGAAGTTCGAAGCCCGGACCGCTACCATGCCGGAGCGACACGCGAGGCGTACCGCACACCACACAAATCAGTACCTCTGGAGGTTCCTCATGGCCAATGGAATCGTTTCCGTCCCGCCGCCGATCAACGATCCGATCAATTCCTACGCACCCGGTTCAGCGGAAAAGGTATCGCTCAAATCAAAGATCAAGGAGATGCTGAGCGAGGAGATCGAGATTCCACTCATCATCGGCGGCAAAGAGGTTCGCACCGGCAACACCGCTAAAGCGGTCTGCCCACACGACCACAATCATGTCCTGGGCACCTACCACAAGGCCGGCGAGGCCGAGGTCCAGATGGCAATCGACGCCGCCGCCAGAGCCTGGAAGGAGTGGTCGGAGACTCCGTGGGAGCACCGCGCCGCTGTTATTCTCAAGGCTGCCGAGCTGTTGCAGGGGCCATGGCGGGATCGACTCAACGCCGCCTGCATGCTCAACCAGTCCAAAAGCGTTTTCCAGGCCGAGATCGACGCCGCCTGTGAGTTGGTCGACTTCTGGCGTTTCAACCCCTACTACATGCAGTTCATTTACGAGCAGCAGCCCGAGTCCATGCTTGGGTACTGGGACCAGGTCGAGTATCGCGCCCTCGAGGGCTTCGTTTTTGCCGTCACACCCTTCAACTTCGCCTCAATTGCGGGCAACCTTCCGACCGCGCCAGCCATGATGGGCAACACGGTCCTGTGGAAGCCCGCGTCGTCGACAGTCTTCACCGGCTGGCATCTGATGCAACTCATGGAGGCCGCCGGATTCCCACCCGGTGTGATCAATTTCCTCCCCGGTTCGGGAGGTCAGGTCGGTAACCCAGTGATGGCGAGCCCACATCTGGCCGGCATCCACTTCACCGGTTCGACAGCCGTCTTCCAGGGGATGTGGAAATCGATCGGCGACAACATCGCCAACTACCGCACTTATCCGCGCATAGTCGGCGAAACCGGCGGTAAGGACTTCATCTTCGCCCACAGTTCGGCCGACCCCGAGGCCCTGGCCACCGCCATGGTCCGTGGCGCATTCGAGTACCAGGGCCAGAAGTGCTCCGCCGCCTCGAGATCCTACATTCCGAAATCGATCTGGCCCGAGGTCAAGAAACTCGCCTTGGCTCAGATTTCCGAAATCAAAATGGGTCCACCCACCGATTTCCGGAACTTCTTCAACGCGGTCATCGACGCCGGCGCGTTCCGAGACATTACCGCCTATATCCAGCACGCCAAGGATTCCTCAGATGCAGAAATCCTGTGCGGCGGTGAATGGGACGACTCAGAGGGCTATTACATCCAACCAACCATGGTCGAGACCACCGACCCACGCTTCAAGCTCATGGAGGAGGAGATCTTCGGCCCGGTGATGACGGTCTACGTCTTTGACGACAACGACCTCGACGACACCCTCGAGCTCTGCGACACGACCTCGCCGTACGCGCTCACCGGCGCCATCTTCGCCCACGACCGGACAACGATCGTCAAGATGGCCAACCGCCTCCGCCATGCAGCCGGCAACTTTTATATCAACGACAAACCGACCGGTGCGGTTGTAGGCCAGCAGCCGTTCGGCGGGTCACGCGCTTCGGGCACCAACGACAAAGCAGGCTCCTACCTCAACCTCATCCGGTGGACTTCGCAGCGCACCATCAAAGAAAACTTCGTACCGCCGAAGCACTTCGCCTACCCGTTTCATGGGAGAAGAGTAGAGAACGAGTTCTCAGTTCTGAGTTTTGAGTTTCGAGTTTCCAGCCCGGGACTCACAGGCCCGACTGTCGCGACAAGGTGACCCAGGGTTTTTCGAGAGCTACACCGCGGACAGGGTGCCTTCGGTCACCGTTGAGAGGACGCGGCCCAATCTGCGGATGCCTTCTGTGATGCGGTCTTCCGGCATGGCCGAGAAGTTGAGGCGCAACGTGTTTTCGTGGCCTCCACCGGGGAAGAAGGATTCGCCCGGGACGAAGGCCACCTTTTCCTCGAGAGCGCGCTCGAGCAGCCAACGGGCGTCAATCCCCTGAGGGAGCTCGACCCACAGAAAGAGGCCTCCGGCGGGACGAGTGAAACTGACGTCCTGCGGGAAATGCTCATCAAGAGCCGCCAGCATGGCGTCGCGCCGCTTCCGATAGACCTCGCGGATCCGGGCGATGTGAGCCTCGAGATCGTTCTCGAGCATGAAGCGGGCGGCAAGCAGCTGGACGAGGCTCGAAGTGTGGAGGTCGACGCCCTGCTTGACGAGCACATAGCGCCGGACGATCTCGCTGTCGCCGACCACCCAGCCGAGGCGCATGCCCGGCGACAGGATCTTGCTTGCGGTCCCGAGGTAGATCACCGTGCACAGCTCGTGAAAGGAGGCGACCGGAGGCAACGCTTCGCCCTCGAAACACAGCTCGGCGTAGGGGGCGTCCTCGATTACCGGCACACCGAAGCGACCGGCGAGCTCGGCGAGCCTACGGCGGCGTTCGACGGACCAACGCCGCCCGCTCGGATTCTGGAAATCGGGCACGACGTAGATCAGCTTCACCCGGTCCAACGAGCCGAGGCGCGCCTCGAGCTCCGCCGGCACCATCCCGTCGTCATCGGTCGGCACCTCCACGAAGGTAGGTCGGTAGGCGCGAAAGGCACCTATGGCACCGAGATAGGTCGGGCTTTCACAGAGGACTACGTCGCCCTCGTCGAGAAAGACCTTTCCGGTGAGGTCGAGGGCTTGCTGGGATCCGCTGACGATCAGCACCTCGTCTGTCAGAACACTGGAGGCCCCAAAGCCTTTGCAGCCGATCCGCGATCAGATCCCGCAACATCTCCAGTCCTTCGGTCGGCGCGTATTGCAGAGCCCGCACGCCGTCATCGAGCAGCAGGTTGCGGGCCAGCTCCGCCATCTCCGACGCCGGCAGGAGTTCCGACGCCGGCAGGCCACCGGCAAAGGAGATGATCTCGGGTTGTTGCGTGACCTTGAGGATCTCGCGGATATCTGAAGCGCGCAGATCCTGCATGCGAGCGGCAAAGCGTAGACGAGATGGGTTCATTCTGAAGCTCCCAATTTCAAACGACTGGTGAGGTGGCAATGCTTCCCGGCCGTTTCGCCGGTCGGCGCACGGTCGCTTCGCGCACCGATTCGAGGAATCTCGCGATGCCGACGTCGATGTCCTCTTCGGCAGCATGCGAAAAATTGAGGCGGAGACAGTTCTCGGTCGGTTCGGTCGGATAACAGGCTCGACCGGGGAGGAAAACGACACCACGCGCGGCGGCATTGGCCAGCAGAGTTGACTGCTCCACCCCGCCCGGAAGACGGCACCAGATGTAGAACCCTCCTCTCGGGACAGCGAATTCGAGGCCGATCGTGGGATCCCTCAGCAGTGCCTGCGCCATCCGGTCGCGGCGCCGGCGGTAGACTGGTTTCGACTTTTCGATGTGACTCGCAAAATGGCCGTCGCGCACGAAACGCTCCAGCAGGTACTGGGAAAAGCTGCCGGAATGAAGGTCCGCCCCCTGCTTGGCGAGCGCCATCTGGCGAAGAACCACCGGCGGCACCACCAGGTAGCCGATACGCAGGCCCGGTAACAACACTTTCGAGAAGGTGCTCATATAGAGCACCAGGTCGTTCTCGTCCAGCGCCTTGAGCGACGGCATGGCCTCGCCCTCGTAGCGCAGCTCCGAGTACGGATCATCCTCGAGAATCGGCACGTGCCACCTCGAGGCGAGATCGAGGAGGTGGCGGCGCCGCTCGACGCTCATCACGGCACCGGAAGGGTTCTGGTAGGTCGGCAGGGTATAGATGAGCTTCGGACGTTCACGCTCGAGAATGGATTCGAGAATATCGGTGCGCATCCCGGCCTCGTCGACCGGAATACCAATGATCTTCGCGCCGGCAACCCGGAACGACTGCAGGGCGCCGATATAGGTGGGTTCTTCAACCACGACAACATCGCCTGGGTCGATGAAGATCCTCGCCACCAGATCGAGACCTTGCTGCGATCCGGAAACAACCAACACGTCGGATGCTCGCGCGCGAATACCTCGGGCCGCCACCCATTGGGCGATGGTCTCGCGCAGTGGAGAGTGTCCCTCGGTCGGGCAATGCAGAAGAGCCGGGGCGCCGACATCACGGATCAGTTCCGCTGTGTACTCACCGAGGGTGTCGAGCGGCAATAACTCCGGCGCGGGCAACCCGATGGCGAAGGAGATCATGTCCTCACGTTCGGTCAGAGCGAGGAGGTCCGCAATGATTGGGTCGTGGGACCGCGCCACACTCTCGCGGAAGAACTGACGCCAGGGCACGCCGATCGCATGGGGAATCGGCGCCGGCGCCTTGAGGACCGCCGTGCCACGACCGACGTGGGCATCCACCAGACCGAGGGCCTTGAGCTCTCGATAGGCATTGAAGATCGTGCTTCGATTCACCCCGAGAGAGTCCGCCAGCCGCCGTTCGGGCGGCAGCCGAAAACCCTCCGGCAGTGAACCCGAACGGATGAGATCCTGGATCTCCCTCACAACCTGTCGAAAAATCGGTTCGCTGCTGTCCCTGTCAATCGAGATTTCCAAAGAGGACCTCCGGTTCCGCCCTCAGATCTACCAGTGAGTTCCAAACGACTTCTCACGCGCATTTCCATTGCCCGGAAGGCCTGAGCTCCTTGCGCAGGCCCGCACCGGGATCGTCGTAGCCGAGCCCTTTCCAGCAACGGCCCTCTCCCCAGCTTCCGAGGTCCGGCACAACGTCGACCCGGGTGCATCCGTGGACTCGCGCGATGCCTTCCGCGAACCGGACAAGACGCGCACCGATGCCGCGGCGGTTGTGTTCGGGATCGACCACGAGGACGCAGATCATCGCTTTGACCAGCCGCCCGTTCGCGCCCCAGAACATTCGCAATCCCAACACCGCCCGCGTCTGGCCATCCTCCTCGGCAACGAGGATTCGAACCGAGGGATGGTCCGGCAAGCTCCGAAGACGAGCACAGGCCGCTACGAGCCACCCTCGCCGCGTCCCGGCGATGGATTCTCTTGAGCTCCTGGAGATCTGTGTGTCGCATTCTCATTGTTCGACCTCCAATCCCTCCATAAATATTGGCACCATCCATTTAACAAGATATGCCCTCTATTGGCACCGTCAACCACCAATATTTACGAATTGGAACCATCCAATTCATCATCACGCCCGCCAAAGCATGAACAGGCATCGGCCATGAGAAAAGGATAAAATCTCTCCATGAACGTTGATGGCAGAGACCAAATTGAAGGAGCGGCGGCTGCGATCTCCGAAGCTGACGCGTTGTTGGTCACGGCCGGGGCCGGGATGGGAGTGGACTCCGGGCTACCGGATTTCCGTGGCGACAAGGGATTTTGGAAAGCCTACCCACCATTCGAACGGCTCGGGGTGTCCTTCGTCGATATGGCCAACCCGAATTGGTTTGTTCGAGACCCCGAACTCGCTTGGGGATTCTACGGCCACAGGCTCAAGCTTTACCGTGAGACCACGCCACACGGTGGATTTGGAATCCTGCAATGCTGGGCAAAGGACCTCGAGCACTCCTGTTTTGTCTTCACATCGAACGTGGACGGCCATTTCCAACAGGCGGGGTTCCGCCACGATCGGGTGATTGAATGCCACGGTTCAATCGGCCATCTCCAGTGTACTGAGCCCTGCAGCAACGAAATATGGAGTGCCAACTCTCTCGAAGTGGAAGTGGACATGGACAGCTTCCGTGCAGAGTCTGTGCTGCCGACCTGCCCGCACTGTGGATCCCTCGCGAGGCCCAATGTCCTGATGTTCGGCGACTGGCACTGGATCCCGGGAAGAACCTCCAATCAGGAGCGACGCTTTTCGGACTGGCTTGCAAAGGCGGCCGGCCCAAAGCTGGTCATCGTCGAACTCGGCGCCGGCTCGGCGGTACCGACAGTGCGTATGACCTCCGAACAGATCGCTGCTCGATCTGGTGCCACCCTCGTCCGAATCAACCCACGAGAACCACAGGTTCGACATGGGCACATTGGAATCGCGCTCGACGCCTTGGAGGCATTGGAAGCGATCGACAAGCAGATCACATCCGCCTGAGGAACCACAGAGACACGGAGAATCCACAGAGCCGTCCGCCCACCGGCGACAGGCGATTCCTGATCGCCTGTCGTTCTGCCGTCAATAAGCGCGACCGCCTTTCACGCTCAACATCTGCCTCTTTGCGGGCTTTGCGGTTCAAAAATAATCGAAGGGTGACCGGATCTGGGTCTATCTGGGTGATCTGTGGGCAGTCCTGTCCTGGATGGCAACTCAGCGTTTTACCCGCTCTTTTTCCTTGGTGGTCTCCCTTGGTGTCTTGGTGTCTTGGTGGTTCTCTTGGGTCGGCTGGCGGCTCTGTGCCCTCTGTGTCTCTGTGGTATTTGAGGGTCTTCACTGAGGGGTATTGGGACTTCCATCTGACCGTCGGGCAAGGATCGGGATCGGACAGGGTATGATGCCCGCTGCGGAGGAAATTATGGCAAAGCATTGGATATTGCGCGGGCCGCACGAGGCGCCCGGTTGGAATCAGCTGCGGAAAGCATACGAGGACGAGAAAGTCGACATCATCCACCTCGACGCCAAGGTATGGGCGATCATTAACGCCGACGAGGAGCCATCCGGCTACGAAGGCCTCAACGCCCATGAACCCGCCGACGGCATGTATATCGATCCGAACGGCTCACCGTTGTTTCTGGTCGGCGGCGAGATCTTGGCCTCGGCCGAGGCAACGATCGAGGCGCTCGGCCCTGAGGCCCAGGAGATGCTCAATGAGACCGGTGACGCCGAAGCCGCTCTCCAGCGCATGCGAAAGGTCTTCTGAGGAGGAACTTTGCGTCAACGCCTTCTATTCTCAACCGTCGTCGTTCTCGTAGCTGTCACCGGCATCGCATCGGCACAATCGCCGGAGTGGCGCACCGGTGGTCGCGTTTCGTGGGTCGACGCTGGGACCAGCAGCGGCGAATTGGGGGACACTGGCAGCACCCTCGATCTCCGGTCGGGGTTCGGTATCGAGTTCGACGCCACCCTGATGTTTTCGGACGTATTCGGTGTCGAGTTCTCGGTCGGCGCATCCGCACATCAAGTGCAGACCAGCGGCGGTGACCTGGGCACCTACGACCTCGGATGGCTCTGGTTGGTGCCCTTGACGGCAATTGGCCAATATCATCATCCCGTCTATGGTCCCTGGGATCCGTACGTCGGTCTCGGGATAACCTGGGCGGCGCCCTTCTTCAAAATGTCGGGGGACGCGAACGACTCCGGGATCGAGGAAATGGAGTTTGATAGCCGGCCGACTTTTGCCGCCCAGATCGGTGTCAACTACCAGTTGGACAATCGCTGGTATGCCAATATCGATCTCCGATATTTCGGCACATCGCTCGAAGCGCAGGTGAGGGTAGACGGCGAAAACCTGCCGACGATCAAGCTGGATACCAAGCCGGTCGTAATCAGCCTCGGCTTCGGATACAAATTCTGAATTCGATTCCGAATTCAGATTCAGGGTAATGAGTGAAGAGTAAAGGGATCCCGGTCTATTGGGCTTGACTCTTGACCCTTAACTCTTAACTCCAATCCGAAGGAAATCGCACCAGCGCGGGTTCCGGGACTCGCCTCCCAGTACGCTCTACTGAGCTACCGGCTCGTCAGCAAAATCACCCGGATCGTGACCATCCCCTTCCGGGATCTTCTTCATCTGTTCGCGCACCATCTGCATGTGTTCGACCTCTTCCTGCCGCAACTCGGTAAAGAGTTCCCGGACCTCGGGATCCGCAACTTCAGGCAGTGCGCCATCGAAGAATTCGAAGGCCTTGGTCTCGGCCGCCAGGGCCACATCGAGAGCATCCCGGAGCGTCATGAAGGACTTTGCGGTTTCGAAGCCCGGCGCCTCGACGTCCCACAGCAGCGAACGATCGACGCTCACCGGTTGATCGTCAAAGAGCTCTTGCCTCTTGGTGCTCAGCTCTTCGCCGTGTTTGGCCTCACAGGTCATCATGAATCGGAAAAATCGGGCCGCGTCCTTGGTGTTGTGGAACTCCAGATTGTCGGCCAGTTCCCGGTAACGCTCCTCGGCTTCCTCTTCGACCAGGATTGCCAGGTCAAGGGCGTCTTTGATGGAGAGATTTGCAAAATCGATGTCAACACTCATGTTTCAAAACACTCCTACCAGCGATGTCGCATTTTTGCCCCATGACTCAGCTCAGGATCACTCCGCGCTCAGAGCTCTCGATGAACTGCAGAACAGCATCAACATCCTCCTGTCCGCCGAGCTCATCGCGGACCCGTTCCAGGGCTTGGGAAGTATTGAGCTTGGGATTGCGGAGAATGCGCCACAGGTCTTTCAACGCCTTCCTGCTTTCCGGCGAAAAACCCTTGCGTTCGAGGCCAATAGTGTTGGGACCATAGCACTTGGGAGGACGATTCCCGGTCGTGTTCATGTACGGCAGACAGTCTTTCGCGGCGGCCGTGAAAGCGCCCACAAACGCGTGTTGGCCAACCCGGCAGAACTGGTGAATCGCCGTAATCGCACCGACATGAGAGCGGTCACCGATCTCGACGTGCCCGGCCAGGGTGGCGCAGTTGGCAAATATCGTCCCCGTACCAACGTGGCAGTCATGCGCAACGTGGACATAGGCCATGAAAAGGTTGTTGTCTTTGATGCTGGTCAGCCCTCCCCCGCCGGGGGTTCCCCGGTGGAACGTGACAAACTCGCGGAAGACGTTTTCGTCGCCAATCTCCAATCGTGTCGCCTCGCCCGCAAATTTCAGATCCTGCGGCGGAGCACCGATCGAGCAATGGCTCTCGAACCGGTTACGGTCCCCGATGGCGGTACCGCTGCCGAAGCGACAGAACGGGCCAATTTCGCAATCGGCGCCGATAACGACATCATCCTCGACGACCGTGTAGGGCCCGACGACAGTTCCGTCACCGAGCTTCGCTTGGGGATCGACGACAGCGGTGGGGTGAATCTTGGCGCCCATCAGCGGTCCGCCAGAGCGGACATCATTTCCGCCTCGCAAACGACCTCATCATCGACCAGCGCGCGCCCATGGATTTTCGCAAATCCCTTTCGTTTGGCCACCAATTCGACCTCAAAAATAATCTGGTCACCGGGCACAACCGGTTTACGAAAACGGCATTTGTCGATGCCGGTGAAATAGATCAGCTTGTCTTCACGATCATCGACCTGACTGAAGAGTAGAAAACCGCCTGCCTGAGCCATCGCTTCGACGATCAGGACGCCTGGCATCACCGGCACCTCCGGGAAGTGACCGAGGAAGTGGGGTTCGTTGATCGTGACGTTCTTTACAGCGCGGATCGTCGAATCACCCATCTCCAGCACCCTGTCGATGAGGAGGAACGGGTAGCGGTGCGGCATCACCGCGAGGATTTCTGAAATGTCGTTCATTTCTTTCCCTCCAGCTCGGCAAGCCGCTCTTCGAGATGCTTGACCTTCGCTCGCAACCCATCGAGGCGCTGCACGTTGGCGTTAGCCTTCAGCCATTCGCGGTGAGGCCGTGCAGGTGCACCAGCCATCGTGGCGCCATCGGGCACGTCCTTGAAGGCCGCCGCACGCGCTACGAGCACCACTCCACTTCCTATCTTGAGATGGCCGGAGCACCCGGACTGACCCGCAAAGACCGTGTGGTGGCCGATTTGGGTCGAACCGGAGATCCCCACCTGGGCCACCAGCAGGCAATGTCTCACCAATCTCCACGTTGTGTGCGATCTGCACCAGATTGTCGACCTTGGTGCCGCGTCCGATCCGGGTCTCACCGAGAGCCGCACGATCGACGCAAACGTTGGAACCGAGCTCTACGTCGTCTTCCAAAACCACGATCCCAACCTGCGGCACCTTGTGGTGGGTGCCGTCAACGGTTGCAAAACCAAACCCGTCCGAGCCGATCACTGTTCCCGAGTGGACAATACAGCGGTCCCCGAGCTGACAATATTCCTCCACGACCACCCGCGGGTGGAGAACACAGTCTGCGCCTATTCTGGTGTCGCGCCCCAGAATGCAGCCGGCACCAACGATGCTGCGGTCTCCGATGGTTGCGCCGGCCGCAACCGAAACCAGAGGACCGACGCTTGCGCCTTCGCCAACCGAAACGTCGTCAGCCACAACGGCCGAAGGATGCACTCCGGGATCGGGACGCTCCACCGGGTGGAAGATCTCGAGCGCTTGCGCGAGAGCGAGATACGGTTCTGGGCAGACGAGGAGATTCCGTCCGGGAAGAGCCTCGGGATCGGCGACCAGGATTGCACCGGCTGCAGACGCCTTTGCCTCCTCCACATATTTCGGGTTGTGGAGAAAGCTCAGGTGCTCGGCCTTCGCGGTATCGAGTGGCCTGACGCCACCGACCTCCAAATTCCCGTCACCGACCATATCGGCACCGAGATCGGAGGCGAGATCTGCGAGTTTTCTACTCGAGGTCACTGCGCTGTGTTGAACATCTGAATGACTCGATCGGTGACATCGACAGCTTCATCGGCATACACCAGACCGGACTGGAATTTATTGAAAATAAGGGTGTAACCCTCCGCCTGACCAACCTGATTAATGATCGGAAGGATTCGCTCCTCGAGCCCACCGAGCTCACGTCTCTGGGCCTCCTGGAGCTCTCGCTGAGCATCATCCTGGAAGCGCCGGATCGCGATCTGCGCGTCTTCGATCTCTTTCTGCATCTCAGCCTGGCGCGCTTCAGAAACCGTGAACCGTTGCTTTGTGAACTGATCCTGCAGGGTGGCCATTTGCTGTTGGAGGGCTTGCCCTTCCTGAGCTTTTGCATCTGACAGGACCCGAAGTTTTTGCATCACCTCTTTGCCCGGGTCAGACTCTGTCACCACTCGTTGCACATCGATCACGGCGATCTTGGACTGAGCCACTGCCGGCATCGCGATCGCCATCATGATCACACCCAACATCGCAACACGAACCGTCAAACGAAACATTTTCTTTCCTCCGTTGCTTTTTTTCCTAGAACGTTGTTCCGATCGAGAACTGGAAGTCACTCTGCTTCTCGTCCGGATACGGGTCAAGATTGTAACCGTAAATAAACCGAATCGGTGCCTGGAAGATGGGCAGGAAGATCCTCATTTCGAGTCCGGTAGTCCTCCGCCACAGACTGAAGTCCCATCCCTGTTCCTCGACATAGGTGTTCCCCATGTCGATGAAATACACCAGCCTGACGGGGCCTCCGATGAGGAACTGGTACTCCAGATTAATCTGCCAGTATCGGTCGCCCCCTATTCTCGACCCTCCGTCGGTGGTGAAGTAGAAGCCCTGCTCTGTACGTGGTAGCACCGAATAATAAGGGATCCCCCGGAGCGAGCGGTCACCACCCATCCGGTATCGCTCGTAGAGCGGTATCTCGGAATCGTTATAGGTCAAGAATTGGCCGACCTCGACGTGGTACGCCACGATGCTCTTCTTGGCAAGTTGGTAGAGCTGCGTAAAGTGAAGTTCCGGACGAACGTAGTCGTAGTCACCGCCGAGGGGTCCGCCGGCAAGACGAAGACGACCTTGGAGCGCCTGACCACGACTCGGCTGGAATGGATCGTCCCGGCTGTCCTTGTTGTATATCGGTGTGAATGAGTGGGTGTTGCCGCTGAAGACCTCGAAGGCACGTTCGTACGTCACGCCATCAACCGGAGGGATGTCCACCGGTCGCTCATGGCCGGCCGTAGAATCGCCGACACGTCCGCTATTACTGGTCAAGTATTTTGCGTAGTCGTCCTGGAATGCGAGGACACCGGAGACCGAGGAGAACGGTCCGACACCCAGCCCGATCGACATGGTAATACCTGTCGTTTCTCTCTCATAGCTGGAGAATCCAGCCTGGTCGTATTTGATAGCGTTTTTATAGATTGAACCGCCGAGGAGAATTCGGCGATCGAGGAAGTAGGGCTCGGTGTATGACAGCGAGTAGAGATCCGTCCTTTTGCCAAACTGCAACGATACGCCCAGCGAATTTCCCCGACCGAGGAAGTTCCGGGTGTTGAACTGACCCTGGACAAAGAACCCGTCGAGCTCTGAGTAGCCGGCCCCAAACTGAATGTCGTTGCGACCGACCTCGTTGCCCTTGACCTTGACGTTGACCTTTTTGTTTTCGTCATCGAAGTCGAACTCGAGCGGCTCCTCCTCGAGCTTCCAATACCCGAGAGCATTCACCTTATAAACCGAGGCCTCGAACATGCCCATGTTCATGGGCTGGCCCTCGGCAACCCGAAACTCACGCCGAAGTACCTTGTCGCGGGTCGTTGTGTTACCTACAAACTCGAGTCGCCCGAGGTTGAAGCGATCACCCTCAAAAACGTCAACAGCAACATCAACGATTCGCTCATCTCCCTCGCGCCGTGACCATGTTTCGTTTGTGTATGCGTAGACGTAGCCCGCATTGTGATAGCTCTTGCGAATCTTCTCCATTCCGTTTTCGATTGCCTTACGGCTGTAGGTCCCGCCTTCCTGGACCTCGAATGCCGTGGTTAGACCCGTCGCACTGAAGATTTCGACACCTGTAACCTCGAACGAGCCAAGGGTATAAGGATCCCCTTCCTCAATCGGGACGGTGATGTGCATCGTGTATTTCTTTTTCTTGAGAGTCTCGGCATCTGGTTTTTTGGCCACGAGCTCCAAAGCCGGCTCGCCGATCTTGACGTCGATGTAGCCGCGATCGCCGTAGAAATTGCGGAGATTGTCCCGATCCTCGTCCCACGCCTCCCTGGTATAGACAATTTTTTCGCCAAAATAGTTGCGGAGGCTCTTCTGTTTGGTCTTCTTCAGCACGCCCCGAAGTTTGGACCTCGAAAACACGTCATTGCCGACAAAACTAATTTTCTTGATCTTGATCTTGCCGCCTTCATCGATCAGGTAAACAACCTTCTTTTTGTTCGCAGACACCTCGGTAATGCTGTAGCTGACCTGTGCCGACCGGAAACCCTCGGAGTCGTACACCTCCTTGATAGCGCTTTCAATTCGGCCCAACTGTGACGATCGCATCGGAACATTTCGCGGAATCTCGACGCCGCGCTCGTCCAGCTTGTCTTTGAGATCGGGAGTCTTGATCTTCTTGTTCCCTTCAAAATCCACCGAAGTCACGAACGGGCGCTCCTTGACGACCACGTAAAGGGAGATTCCACCATCGCCGTGGTTCTCGATTTCGATTCGGACATCTTCAAATAAGCCCGAGTCCCACAACCTCCGATAGCCATCGACTATCGCTTCTCGGTCGAGCGGGTCCCCCGCCTCAAGCCCGAGGTAGTACGAGACCGTGTCCACGGTGAGCGTCATACCACCCTCGACCACGACTTCTCGAATATAGAACTCCTCCTGGGCCGCAGCCGCAGACACGATCATGGCTAAAAGGGCAGCGATGACAACGGTGCGCGCCGTCATAGGGCGTCCTCACCCTGAACCACGGCTGCAGCATCCCTGGCTGCTACCACCGGGCGTTCGCTCTCGATCCACATCCTCAGCTTCGCACCCTCCGCTTCCCGGTGCTGAATCAGGTAATCCGCGACTGCGTCTTCGACCCACAGCTTTACGAGACGACGCAAAGGTCGTGCGCCCGCCTGCGGATCGATCCCGCATTGGTCAAAAAGCCATTCTGCAACCTTTGGAGAATACTCGATGAAGACCTTCTTTTTTTCCAGTACCGTCGCCGTCTCCTCAAGCAGCAGACGAGCCACCTCCAGCATGCTGGTTTCGCCAAGTGCGTCGAAGACGATGACCTCGTCCAACCGATTGACAAACTCCGGCGGAAAGTGGCGCCTGAGTTCGCGGTCGACGAGTTCCCTCACCTGCTTCGACTCGATGGACGGGCCATCAGAGCCGAATCCAACACCCTCTCCCTCGACCAGCTCGCGCCCACCGAGATTTGAGGTCATGATGATCAGCGTGTTGGTGAAGTCAATGACGTTACCAAAGTTATCGGTCAGGCGGCCGTCTTCGAGAACTTGCAGCATCAAGTTATAGACGTCTGGGTGGGCCTTTTCGATTTCATCGAGGAGAACCACCGAATAGGGATTTCGGCGCACCTGTTCGGACAGCTGCCCACCCTCCTCGAAGCCAACGTAGCCGGGAGGAGAGCCGATCAGCCGCGACACGGTGTGTTTCTCCATATACTCCGACATGTCGAATCGAACGAACCGGCGCGGATCCTGGAAGAGAAAGCTGGCGAGCTGCCGCGCGATCTCTGTCTTACCAACCCCGGACGGTCCGAGAAAAATAAATGAGCCAATCGGCCGGTCTGGGCTCGTGACTCCGAGGCGACTACGGCGAATGGCTCTCGCCACGGCCTCAATCGCATCATCCTGACCCACAACCCGCTGGCGGAGAATCTCCTCCATCCGGCGCAACCGATCCGCCTCGTCCTCACCGATGGCAGCGACCGGGATTCCAGTCCAGGACGCCACCACCTCTTCCACGTCGTAGCGTTCAACCATTACCCGCTCCGGGGATTCCTCGGCGTGCGTGGTCTCCAGCATCTCGAGTTCTTCCCGCAATCGCAGTTCCTCTTCGCGAAGATCAACTGCAAGCTCGAACTCCTTGCGAGATATCGCGTCTTTCATGCGCGCCACGACTTCCCGGATCTCCTGTTGGACCCGTCGCAAAGAGGACGTGGAAGATACCTGCCGAAGCTTGACCCGTGCACCGGCTTCGTCGACCACATCGATAGCCTTATCCGGAAATGCGCGATCGGTGATGTATCGACCTGCATTACTGACTGCGGCCTTGATCGCTTCATCGGTGTAGCGTACGCCGTGAAACTCCTCATATCGGCTCTGAACGCCCTCGAGGATGGTAATGGTCTCCTCCTCCGTCGGTTGCCGAATGGTAACGGCCTGGAAGCGGCGGGACAATGCGCGGTCTTTTTCTACATACTTGCGATACTCACGGACCGTAGTGGCACCGATGCAGGTAATTTCGCCCCTTGAAAGGGCGGGCTTGATGATATTTGCGGCGTCGAGAGAGCCTTCGGCCGAGCCGGTGCCGATGAGGGAGTGGATCTCGTCGATAAAAATGATGATCTCTGGGTGATCCTGAATCTCTTTGAGGAGCCCCTTGAGACGTTCTTCGAACTGACCACGGTATTTGGTCCCAGCTACCAACAGCGACAGATCCAGGGCCAGAATGCGACGGTCGGCGAGCAGCATCGGCACCGATCCCTCGAAGATTCGGGTTGCAAGACCCTCGACGATGGCCGTCTTCCCGACTCCCGACTCGCCCAACAGCAACGGGTTGTTCTTCGTTCGCCGGCTGAGGATCTGCACCATCCGCTCGACCTCTTGCTCACGACCAATAAGAGGGTCGAACCCACCTTCGGAAGCAATCATCGTCAGATCGCGCGAGTATTCGGCGATGTGCGGCGTCGCCTGCGCAGACGCTTCGGCTTCGAGCTCACGACCGCGCTGGACGACCTCCTCACGAAGCTGAAAGAGCTCCACCCCGTTGGTGTTCAGATACTCCGCCGCGGCTGATTCTTCAACCCGCAGGAGGCCGAGAAGTAAATGTTCCGACCCGACGCTCGAGTGGCCCATACTCTCCGCCTCGTGGACGGCGAAGGCCAGAGCCTTTTTCGTCTCCTCCGCCAAGGGAAGATCAGGCGATGTGCTGACCCGTTCGACGGTCACCCGCTCACCTAAAAGCTCTTCGCGAAGCTCCAGGGGTTCGATGCCTCTACTTCTGAGGAGGTCGTTGAGCACCGGGTCAGCCTCGCGCAACATCCCGAGCAGGACGTGTTGCAGAGCGATCGTACGACCACTCGACCGACTCGCTTCGTAGCGGGCAAAAAACAGGCTGCGCCTGACGTGTTCGTTAAATCGTTCAAACATGGTCGAAATTTTCGCCCGCAGGTGCGAGGCGGAAGATCCCGTCGCACTTGCGGGCCATCTCTTCGTCGTGGGTCACTATAATTGATGTCAATCCGGCCATCAAATGCAGTTCGCGAACCAGTGAAAAGACTGCGTCGGAATTGGCCCGATCGAGGTTTCCGGTCGGTTCATCGGCCAGCAACAGATCAGGCTCCATTGCCAATGCTCGCGCTACAGCAACTCGTTGCTGTTCGCCACCAGAGAGCTGGTCCGGAAAATGGTGCGCCCTGTCAGATAAGGAAACGGCTACGAGAAGCTCCTCGGCACGAGCTCGGGCCACCGCAGGGCGGTCGCCCGCGATGCGCAATGGCAGGGCTACGTTGTCCAGGGCATCGAGCTCGTCGAGCAAATAATGATGCTGGAAAACGAACCCGATCATCCTGTTTCGAAGATGGGCTCGCGCCTCACGGTCGAGTTGACCGACTTCTCGTCCACCAAGTTCGAGGCGGCCCTCATCGGGTCGATCGAGCAGGCCGATGATGTGGAGCAGGGTGCTTTTGCCAACCCCCGAAGGCCCCACAACGGCCAACATCTGTCCCTTTTCGACTTCGATATCCAGGTCATTCAGTACCTCGACCCGGGTCTCGCCGACGCCGAATCCCTTTCTCAAACCAGCAAGCGACACCATCTTCGAGTCACTCATAACGGAGGCCCTCGGCCGGCTCGCGGCGGGCCACCATTCGGGACGGCAGCCACGATGCGGTCGCCGCAAGGGCCAGTGCAACCGCCATCACCACAGCAACCATCGATGGTTCGACCCGAAAGGGTACCGAGGAGAAGCCAAACACCCCCTGCGGTAACGGGAGAGCACCGCTCTCGTTGAGAAGCATTGAAATAGCGACTCCAAGCACAGCTCCGAGAGTCGATCCGACCAGGCCGATACCCATCCCGAGGAGAAGGAAAAGCCTCCGCAAAGCCCGAGGCGTCAAGCCAATACCGGCCAGCACCGCGAGATCAACTCTTTTCTCGGCGGCAACCATGGCGACGTTGCACAGCAAATTGAGGGCCGCTACGACCAGCATCAGACCAACCGCCACGAAAATCATCACCCGTTCCATGGCGAGCGCAAGAAGAAGCGGACGATGCAGATCGACGAGACCTTCAACGCGAATCCGATCAGTCTCGGACCCGAGTACTGAGCGCACCCTGTCACCCAATTGCCAGGGATCGGCGATGTCACGGAGCTCAATTGCTTCAACCACCGCGTCGCCCCACAGGAGTCTCTGCGCAAGACCCAGGGGGAGCCGGACCGATCCCTCCTGAGATCCAGGTTCCGGCGCAAGCACCCGTGCAATCTCGGCCCGCACTCTGACCGGAAGGGGTCCCATCGGTGTCAGCCTCTGGCGCGGCGAAATGACCGAGATATTTTCGCCGGTGCCGATCTGAAGTCTGCTGGCAAGAATGCGGTCCAATCCGACATCAAGGGCGTCAGAGCGGCCGATCACAGATGCCGGAACGGCATCCGTGAACGACGAAACCAGGCATGTGCCTCGCACAACCTCCACTAATTCCACCTCTGGAAGCTCTTCTTGCAAGACCGAGGCCAGCTTAACGGGATCTGCCAGCCGTCGACCATCTGCGGGAATCACCCTGGCGTGGGTGGCTCTGGCCACGATCTCGGAGCGGATGCTCGCCTGGAACCCCTCGAGAAGAGATAGCGTGACCACCAGAGCGAGAACTCCGAGTCCGAGACCTATCATCGAAATCAAGGTTACGGTTGCGATATGGGTTCTCCGCCTGAGGCCGAGCAGATAACGCCGTGCGAGGTGAAGTTCAACCGACACCGGCAGCCGTCCGATATTCGAAAAACCAGAATGCAGTCTGGGGAAGCTTACCGGAACGCTGGAGGGCGTCATTGACGCCATCCTTTCGGGTATGAGGCTGCAGGGCGGTCATCTCAATCCCGCGGACGAAGCTGCGGGAAGAGGATTGCGTCGCGGATTGAATTTTGATTGGTCAGCAGCATGATCAATCGGTCGATACCGATTCCCTCGCCTCCGGTCGGTGGCAGACCGTGCTCTATCGCGAGCACAAAGTCCTCGTCCACCATGCCCCCCTGCTCCGCAGCCTGGGCTTCGAGGCGTCGTCGCTGTTCGTCGGGGTCATTGAGCTCGGTGAAAGCGTTTGCCAATTCCATACCGCCGATGAACAGCTCGAACCGTTCTACCGTATCGGGATCGTCTGGACAGGACTTCGCAAATGGCGAAATCTGGCGCGGAAAATCCATGATGAAGGTCGGATTGATCATCAGGGGCTCTGCCGTCATCTCGTAGAGCTCGGCAAGCAGATTGCCGTCCGATCTCTCGTTGATCCGCTGGACATCGAGGGCGCGTGCAGCCTTCTCCATTCGCGCCCGATCCGTGAGGTCGTCGGGAGTCAGATCGGAATATTCGAGGATGGCATCCCGCATTTTCAAGCGTCGCCATGGGCGGCTGAAATCGATGGTGTGCTCGCCCCACTCGACCACGAGACCGCCCGTCACCTCTTCGACGACTCCCGAGATCAGCTCCTCAGTGAAGTCCATCAGCAGCTCGTAGTCGGCGTAGGCCCAGTAGAACTCGAGCATGGTGAATTCGGGGTTGTGGCGGGTCGAGATGCCTTCGTTTCGGAAGTTCCGGTTGAGTTCGAAGACCTTTTCGAAACCACCAACAATGAGGCGTTTCAGGAAGAGTTCAGGAGCGATTCGCAGGTAGAGATCGAGGTCGAGAGTGTTGTGGTGGGTGACGAAGGGACGCGCCGTTGCGCCACCAGGAATCGGTTGCATCATCGGCGTCTCGACCTCGATAAAGCCAGCCGCACCGAGGCGTCGGCGAATCGAAGACACCGCCCTCGAGCGGATTTCGAAGACCTGTCTCGACTCCGGGTTGGCCAGGAGATCAAGGTAACGTTGCCGCGCCCGTGCTTCGCGATCGGCCAGACCGTGGTATTTCTCGGGAAGGGGGCGGAGGGCCTTGGCGAGCACTGTGAGCTCTTTGACAGCCACGCTCAACTCACCCGCGCGGGTGCGAAAGATGGGACCTTCAACACCCAGAAAGTCGCCCAGATCGAGCTGTTTGAAAACCTGCCAAGAGGATTCGTCGAGATCGTTCTTCTTCAGATAGAGCTGAATCTGTCCGGCACCATCGGAGAGATCGGCAAAGGAGACCTTTCCATGCCCACGCAAGGCGCGGAGTCGGCCCCCGAGTCGTACCACCGGTGGGTCCTTTTCAAGCTCTTCGGCGCTGAGCCGTTCGTAAAGCGACCGCACCTCGCTCACCGACTGCTCAACCCGAAATCGCCGGGGATAGGGATCCTTGCCCATTTCTCGCAGCGCGTCGAGTTTGGCTCGACGGTTGGCGATCAGTTGCTCAACAGGTTGTTGGGACTCGTCCTTCGTCTCCAATGTTCCTCCACAGAATTCCGCGGCGGGTTATTCTAACCCAGCAAATCGGTTGCAGCGAATTGCAGGACCGTATTTTTTCAGTGGTTTAGCGTTTGCGCTCCGAGCGTTTGCGAGCGGTGTTGCTTCGCTTGGCTGGACCCTGGCCGCTTTGTCGGGCTGGCCGCCTAGTTGGAGAGCGCTTTGATTTCGAGGCCGCGTTCCGCAACAACGTGAGCTCCTTGGCCGTAATAGTGCGGAAATCTCCCGGATTCAGCGAGTCATCGCGCAAAGGACCGATAGCGGTGCGACGCAAGCGCTGTACGTGGTGGCCTGCACAAAGAAAGAGCTCCCGAACCTCGTGAGTACGCCCCTCCAAGACCTCAAGCCGCCACCAGGTAGCCTTGCCGCCACGCACCTTCGAATCCCTCTGAGCCTGCTTCGGTTTCACGTGACAGCCCTCGACCGAGGTTCCCGCCATCAGCTTGCGGTATTCGGAGGGCGTGAGGTCGCCACGGATTTTCACGAGGTATTCGCGCACGACGCCGAAGCGTGGGTGGGTGATGCGGGCCGCCAGCTCACCATCATTGGTAAGGATGAGCAGGCCCTCCGAGTGGTAGTCGAGGCGACCCACCGGGTACACCCGCTCACGAACAACCGGCCGCACGAAATCGAGTACGGTCTTGCGCTCTTCGGGGTCATCACAGGTAGTCATCACCGCACGCGGTTTATAGAGAAGAAAGTAACGCAGCGATTCTGGAGCCTTGACGGCCCTGCCGTCGACCTTGATGCGAACCGTCTTGAGGTCCGCCTTTTCACCCGGTATCGCCACCCGGCCATCAACGGTCACACGACCATCAGCAATCATCTGGTCGGCATCGCGGCGTGAGCATAGACCCGAGCGCGCAATGATCTTCTGAATTCGTTCTTCTGTCATCATTCCCTCATTTCGGGATACTCCACCTCTCGGCGGGAGCGAGGAATGTAACACAGGAACGAATCGCACTACTTCATTTCAGCGCGGTTTTCTGTCGGCGCGCTCCCCGAGAGGATGCCAGGCACGCCGATTCGCGGATCCGCCGTACAGCTCCTGTCGAGACCTCCCTCGAATCGGGATGCCAGGCACCTCCGGTCATCGCGCCCTTGCCTCGCAAATCGCATAGCGGATGGGTGGGTGAAAAATCCGAAATCCGAAATCCGAAATCCGAAATCGAGGGAAAGGGTGGGCGGGTAATTCCTCACTCCTCATTCCTCATTCCCCATTCCTCATTCGATCGACTATCCTTGATCCGCAATGCCGAAAGTCGATGCCAGCGCACTCGAAAACGATCTGCTTCTGCGTGGAGTGTGGGAAGGGCTTGGCACGCCGGAGTGCCATATCACCGGCGGCTATGTTCGCGATCGGCTGCTGGGGCGAGAAAGTGTCGATCTCGACCTTGTCCTGCCCGGCGATATCGAGACTGTCGCCGGCCCTGCCCGTCGGCTGGCGGCGCGATTGGATGCCCGAGCCCACGTTCTCGGTCGCGACGCAACCCGCGTGTGGCGAATCGAATGCCCCGAAATCAAGATCGAGCTTTGGCCCCTCGGAAATCTCAGTCCCAATGAAGACATCAGGCGCCGTGACTTCAGCTGTAACGCTCTCTTCTGGCAACTTCCGCACGGCCCACTGGACGATCCGATTGGTGGTCTTGAAGATCTGGAAAATGGCGTCATTCGCGCGCTCTCGAAGAAAAACCTCGAGGACGACCCGGTGCGGCTGGTTCGAGGCCCCCGATTCCTGGCTCAGCTCAAGGGATTTGAAATAGACCCCGAAACCGCAACCTGGATCAGCAGCCTCGCACCCGCAGTTTCGAAAGCTCCGCGCGAACGAATCGGTCAGGAGCTTCTCAAGCTTCTCGCTGCACCCGGCGCCGCTGACGGGCTTCGCAGCCTGCTGGAACTCGGGCTGTTGGAGCCAGCAGCTCCGGAAACTGCTCGCTTCGACCGTGACTGGATCGAATGCAACTTCTCGGCAGCCGCTCGTCTTTCCGGATCCGCGCCCCACCCAGTGGCGGCGTCCGTCGTAGCAGATGGCAACGCCCCGCGGCTGGCTCTGATCTTCCGCGCCTGGGGTTGCCCCGATGCGAACGCCGTCGCTCCCTTCGCTTGGTCGCGCTCAGAGCGCCGACACGCCACCCGGGCTGCGGCTCTCCTCGAGAGTGTTCTGAGAACGGCTGAGGCGCCAACCGCCGACAGGCGGGCGTTCATCCACACCGCAGGGATGGCATTCCCCGCCACTCTCGCCCTTGGTGCCGCCGTCGAACCCCACCGACCCTGGGCCCGATGGTGGCGCCTGTGGCAAGAACAGGGTCAAGAGCTTCTTCGGCCCAACCCAGTGCTATCGAGCGTAGAAATAACCAGCATTCTGAAAATCGAACCCGGCCCTGGTCTCGGCAGCGCAATCGACGCTCTCATCCGGGCGCAGGTACGGGGAGAAGTATGTACGACGGAGGACGGGAAGAGGTGGCTATTGGGGTGGCAAAAGAGGGCCGACTGAGCTCGTTGGAGCGGGCACAGGCGGGGAGAATCACCTACTCCCAGCCACGGTTTGCGACTAAATCCGACCACTCATCGGCGGTTGTCGATCTCAATCACTAGTCAGACGAACGGACGATGAAGAAGCTGACAGTCAGGACACACAGGACGAACCCGAGATAGACGAGATGGAAGGGAAATCTACGGGCGATGATCACCGGCACCTCCACATCGATGAGGCCCCATGGTACTTCAGACTCGGGTTGACTCCTCTGTGCAATTGGGGTGGATCGCTATCGCTATCGGGATCGGTGATTGCATATAGGCGCGGGTAATATACTCACCATGACATCGACACTTGTTGTTCTCGCGTGTTTCGCATTCTATTTTGCCGGGTATTTGTTCTACTCCCGTTTCCTGGCACAACAGGTCTTCGCGCTCCGACCGGACGCGGTCACCCCTGCACACGCGCTGCAGGACGGAATCGACTATGTCCCAACACGGCCGATCGTGCTCTTCGGTCATCACTATGCCTCCATCACCGGGCTCTCACCCATGCTCGGGCCGGCCATTGCGGTCGTGTGGGGCTGGCTGCCGGCGATGCTCTGGGTGGTCTTTGGCGCGATTCTGATCGGCTGCGTCCACGATTTCGGCGCCCTGGTGATCTCGGTGCGAGCCAAGGGGCTCTCGATCGGCGCCATCGCCGAAGGTTTGATCGGGCCACGCGCCAAGTCGCTGATGCACGCCATCATCTTCTTCGCCATCGCCCTCGCCATGGGTGTTTTTGCCTATGTCGTCGGACTCCTGTTCTCGGCCGATTACTATCCCGAATCGGTGGTCCCCTCCGCGGTCATCCTGGTGGCGGCCCTGCTCATCGGGTGGCTGGTGCGAAAACAGGGGCAGCGGCTCATGCCCCTGATTGCGATCGCCTTCGCGTTGATCCTGATCGTCGTCGTGGCGTCTCCCAACCTGCCGGTGCGCTGGGCCTCGTCCGCCGGCTGGACCTGGATCCTCCTCGCCTACGCCTGGCTCGCCTCGGTGCTGCCGGTGTGGTCGCTATTGCAGCCGCGTGACTTCCTCAACTCGTTGCTGCTTTACGTCGGACTCGGTCTGACCTACATCGGCTTCTTCATTCTCCGCCCGGAATTCGCCTCTCCTCTCGTAGACACCCATCCAGTTGGTGCTCCTCCCATGTACCCGTTCGTATTCATCGTCATCGCTTGCGGCGCAGCCTCCGGATTCCACTCGCTCGTTTCCTCTGGAACCACAGCCAAGCAGCTCGATCGCGAACCCCAGGCCCGCCCGATTGGCTATGGCGCAATGCTTGGCGAATCCCTGCTCGGTTTGGCGGCGGTCCTCGCCTGCACCGCTGGTTTCGTATCTCCAACCGCATGGCGCCACCACTATGCCGACTGGGATTCGATCCAGGGGCTGGGTTCGAGCATGACCGCGTTCATCGAGGGGGCCACACGATTCGTGTCGACGGTCGGACTGCCAGAGCAGACCGCCCGCACCCTGATCGCGGTTGTCGTCGTGAGCTTTGCGCTGACGACACTTGATTCCGCCACTCGCCTCTTGCGCTACAACATCGAGGAGATTGGTACCTCGATCCGCTTCGCACCGTTTCGAAACCGATATCTGTCATCGACGCTCGCGGTCACAGCCATTTCCTTCTTCGCTTTCTATCGCATCGAAGGGCGATCGGCCGGTCTCGTGCTGTGGCAGCTCTTCGGCTCGACCAACCAACTCCTGGCCGGTCTCGCATTGCTGACCGTCTCCCTCTACCTGCTTCAGCGGAGGCGATTTGCCCTGCCATACCTGCTGCCGATGGTCTTCATGATGGTCACGACCCTGATCGCGATGACGATCAAGCTCATTTCCTTCTGGCGAGACGGCAACACCACCCTCCTCTTTGTCGGTGGCGCAATCACTTTCATCGCCCTGTGGCTCGTGGTCGAGGCGGCTCTCGCGGTGAGGCGCTTCATCCGGTCACCGGCGGAAGAGGGCCTGGACATCGTTCTGCCGAACGGGTGATTGCCTCCAGCAGCACCGACTTCCGAGGACTGGCGGATCAGGCATAATGTGAAGGTATGCACCTCAGAAAGTGTCTCCTTCTCACCGTGCTCATCGTTTCTCAGCTCGCATGCGCTGAGAAGTACCGCAATGTCGTGCTCATTACCCTCGATACGACTCGCGCTGATCACATCGGCTGTTACGGCTATCAGTACAACACGAGCCCTCGCATTGATCAGCTCGCCGATGATGGCGTCCGCTTCGAATTCGCCATCGCACAATCGAGCGAGACGCCGATCTCGTGCGCAAGCCAGCTCACCGGGACTTACCCGTACCGTCACCAGCTACGCGCGATGCACGGCTTCGCGATGACCTCCCTCGACCCTTCAGTCCCGACTCTGGCAGAGGTCTTCGGCAGACACCATTACGCCACAGCAGGCTTTGTCAGTGCCTTTCCGGCAAGCAGCCGCTACGGGCTCGAGCGTGGGTTTGGCAACTTCGATGAATCCTTTCTCGACCGGCGGCCTCCCAGCATCCTCGAAGATGGTATGGTCGCCACCGGCAACAGCCAGAGATCGGCTGACGAGACGACGGGTGCGGTTCTCGAATGGCTGCATGCCGATCGCCGGACACCCTTTTTCCTGTGGGTGCACCTCTTCGATCCTCACGACACCCATCTCCTGCCCCCCGAGCGCTTTCTCGAGGAGCGCTTGCAGGGGCGTCAGGTCGAGGACCGGCACGACTATCTTCGCGCTGTGTATGACGCCGAGATCTCCTGGGCTGACATGCATGTCGGCATCATTGTCGACGAGCTCGATCGTCTCGGCCTACGCGATTCGACGGTGCTCGCCGTGACCGCAGACCATGGAGAGGGCCTCGGCGATCACAACTGGTGGAAACACAGTCTGTTGTATCAGGAGCAAATCAAGATACCCCTGATCCTTCAGGGACCGGGGATACCCCGCGGACAGGTCATTGCGCCGACCGTCGAGCATGTCGACCTCATGCCGACACTGCTGCAGCTGGCCGGCATCGAAGGGTCAACGATTTCCGAAGTGCAGGGACGGAGCCTGGTCGGGCTACTGTCCGAAAACGATGCTCACAATCAGCCAACAATGGCCTATAGCGAGGTCCACAGCTTCTTCACCCTGAGCGAGTCTCCCGGAAAACGAGACATCGGTGTCATCTATTCGATCATCAACGACCGGTGGAAGTTGCTCCATTTTCCCCGGCGACCGACGTACGACAAGCTCTTCGACCTGCTGGATGATCCTGGCGAGCTCAACAATCTCATCGATCGGCACCGGGACATAGCCGAGAGTCTGCTCGACGAGCTTATCCGGCGAAAGGCCATCGACACCCGGCTGCCAGAGAAAGAGGAAATCACAGCGGAAGACCTGGAGCTCCTCAGATCGCTGGGATACGTCGAGTAGATCACGGGGTCGCGGCCGGACTCGTCGATGGCATCACAAGGAACCGTTCGTCTCGTACGATCAACGATCGTCCGCATCGACCGTTTCAGGGCTCTCCTGCCAGCGATCCCAGAAGGAGCGCCGTTCCTCGCCCCCCTGGCCCGGCGCGATCAGGTCGTGGACTTCATCGAAGGTGGCGGCCCAATCGCCGGGTGGCGGGTCATCACCGACGACCAGAACAGTCGCCTGGTTAGGGTTGACCGGTTCGCCGACCAGTGCGATCGCTTCTTCCACCTCACCGAGATTCGGCCCCCACAGGACATGGGGAAGGAACGCGAGCTTCTGGAAGGTCCACAAATAATCATCGAGGATTTGGCGAAGGCCCTCGTCAGCCACCCACACCACAACCCGTGCACGGGCGTCGAAAAGCCGCATGAGTAGAGCGCTAAGCTCACCCGCGCGTTTTTCCGTTTTGAGTTCGTGCAACTGCAGATCGACCATAGAGCGCAATTCTACCTGAATTGCTATCAGCTACAGGTCGATCACTCGAAACGGGTTGTCAAGAATACCCTTGGACGCAATTGCATATACCTCAGCACGGGCGGGCAGGGGGAGCTGACGGCTGAAAGCTGATTGCTGACCGCTTTCTTCCGCCTCAGGATTGCCATGATGGTTGCACTCCGCCGCCATCAGGCCCTGCTATCTTGACAACATGAGCATTCTCGACGAAGGACAGTTCACCTACGTGATACGCGGTGGTCGCCCGATCCACGGCACGCTTGTGCCCGGTGGCAACAAAAATGCCGCTCTGCCGATGTTGGCCGCCACGCTGCTCGCCGAAGGTGCCGTCGAACTTGCCAATGTGCCGCAGATCCGCGATGCGGGAGTCATGTTGGAGCTGTTGTCGGAGCTCGGTGCCAGCGTCGACGAGACGGCACCATCAGCCTGGCGCATCGACGGTTCGACGGTAGTCTCCCGCCCTGTTCCGGAGCGATTGGCGTGCGAAATCAGGGCCTCGTTTCTGCTCGCCGGTCCACTCCTGGCTAGATTTGGGAGTGCGGAACTGCCGCGGCCGGGAGGTGACCGCATCGGACGCCGACCACTCGATGCCCATCTCCACGCTTTTCAGGCGCTCGGTGCAGAGGTCGAGGCGGGAGCTGATCGATACCGGCTCAAAGCTCCTAAAGGGCTGACTGGCGCCAATATCTTTTTGCACGAGATGAGCGTGATGGCGACCGAAAACGCAGTTATGGCTGCCGCGCTCGCAGACGGAGTCACAACGATTCGCAACGCTGCTTCGGAGCCCCATGTCCAGGAACTATGTCACCTCATCAATGCGATGGGAGGCTCGATCTCCGGTATTGGCACCAACACTCTCGAAGTGGAGGGCGTCCCGAGCCTCGGTGGCGCGACAGCAACAATCGGACCGGATCCGCTCGAGGTAGGCAGCTTCATCGGTCTGGCCGCCGTCACAGGTGGCGAGCTACGCATCGTCGATGCCGAGCCCGAAAAGCACCACCGCATGACCGAGCTGTGTTTCGGCAGACTCGGCATCGCCTGGAGAGTCGAAGGCAACGACATCGTCGTCCCGGCAAATCAAGAGCTGATCATCCAGGAGGATATTCACGGCGCAATTCCAAAAATCGATGACGGGCCCTGGCCCGCCTTCCCCGCTGACCTCACTTCGATTTCGGTCGTGCTCGCAACCCAGGCTCGCGGCACGATTCTGATCCACGAAAAGATGTTCGAAAGCCGCCTGTTCTGGGTCGACCGCTTGATCGCCATGGGAGCCCGCATTGTCCTCTGTGATCCTCACCGTGCAGTGGTTGTCGGTCCTTCGCAGCTCCGCGGTCAGAACCTGGCGAGCCCAGACATTCGCGCCGGCATGGCGCTGGTCATCGCCGCCCTCGTCGCCGAGGGCGAAAGCGTCATCCACAATATCCGCCAGGTCGAACGCGGATACCAGAACCTGCACGCGCGGCTTCGCGAGCTCGGCGCAGATGTCGAACGGATCGAAGAGTAAGCGTGAATCTGGAAAAACGCTGAGGCGCCGAGGCGAATCATTCCTCCGCGATGGCCTTGAGGAAGTCCTCTCCAAGCACCTCGAGCCGCCAGCCTTCAACTCCCGCCTTCGCAAGGTCCTGCACGGTCGTGCAAGGCGGTTTGCACAATGCCACCACCTCTGCCACGCCACGGGAACAGATCAGCCCGGCCTGGATTCCGAGCTCTATGGCTTTTACATCCCGGGCCGCGAGCATCCGCTTGAGCCGTTTGCGTTCGGATGCGTCCGGCGTCAGCGGCTTCGGCGGGCGGACCCGCTCTGGAGCTCTCCGGGGCCGGATTATCAAACGGAGCAGATCGTGGCCCCAACGGCGAACTGCCCGCGGCCCGACACCCTCCACCTCTCCCAGCTTTTCAAGATCTGAAGGCGGCGCCTCGGCCATCGCCAGCAGTGGTTTGTTGCCGAGGACCTTGAATGGCGGGATGTCGCGGGAGCGCGCCTTTTGATCACGCCATTGGTGGAGTGAAAACAGGCGGTCCCTCGCCTTGCCGCGAAGGCTTCGTCCGCCTTTGATGCGCTCGAAAACGAGCGGGTCGGGATCGGCTGTCGAGTGACGAACGCCCTCGAGCTTTCGAAAGTCCTGTTCGGCCCACTCCCATCGACCGAGTTTTTCCAGCCGAGCTCGGAGCCGTTCGACGAGATCACCGAGGTGGGCAGTGTCAGCTGCCGCATAGGCGAGTTGGGCGGCATTCAGGGGGCGACGTCCCCAATCAGCCCGTTGGTACTTCTTGTCGAGAAGGACCCCAAGCTCCTTTTCGAGCAGTGCGGCGAGGCCGGTCTTCTCCTCACCGAGCAGTTGCGCCATGATCTGGGTGTCCTGGAGACCGGCAATCCGAACGCCATAATCTCGATCGAGGATTCGGATGTCGTAGTCCGCACCGTGCATCAAAACCGGCACAGCCGGATCGCTCACGACTTCCCAAAGAGGTCGAAGATCGTCAGGTTCGAGGGCCAAAGGGTCGATCACCAGGTGATGGCCGTTGGCACTGACCTGGATCAAACACACCTTGTGGAAGTAGGAGTGCATCGAGTCGGCCTCGGTATCGAGAGCGATTCGACCCGCAGCGGTACACCGCTCTGCGGCTTCACGCACTCCTTCCGGAGTGTCGATCCAATGGGGATTCAACTCGGACATGGGTGGGGATGGTAGCAGAGCGCCCGCCCACTCGCCCGATACTAGATACTCGATGCTGGATCACTGCTGTCCAAAACAAATCCACAGACGGCAGCGGCAGCAATCAGGGGGCAGTGGCAGGGAACAGCGCCAGCCATCAGCGCCCGCGTCGGGTGCAGCACAACGCCGAGCCGCAAAGCGGCGACAGATGGATAGCCCGGGGTGTCAACCCCGGATCTGGCGTCAGATTTTCCGTGAAAGCCCCCGGAGGGGGCAGATTCGCGACAGCGGCAGAAAACAGCGACAGAGAACAGCGACAGCGGGCGGGGGCAGTGCGCAGGTTCAGCGGCGGCGGCATGGCCACCTCCGGGTCGTTCAACAGACGAGAGTAGCCTGGCGAGTCCGGCCGATGTCAAGGGCGAGCAGGCCCGTGGCCGGTTGTTGCAACCCTTGACATCGGCCGACTCGCCAGGCTTTGAGGGAAGGCATGAACGACCCGGAGGTGACCATGTCCAACGCCGCCACGAAGCCAAACCTCATTGCCCATACGAAAGCCCTCGAAGCAGCAGGAATCGCGATCAAGCTGGTGATGAGGGTTCCCGCTCCTCTGAAGCCGATTGCCGATCAGGTGATCCGGTCGGCAAGCTCGGTTCCGGCCAACCTGGCAGAAGGGCACGGCCGGGTCGGACGGGACCGGTCGAACCACTGGAGAATCGCCTACGCCTCGGCCAAAGAGGTCGACAGCCACTTGAAGCTCCTCGCGCACGCCGGGGCGATCAGTCAGACAGCCGCCCGTGACGCCATGAAGGCCTTCGATCAGGTCCGTGCCATGACCTGGCGATTGCTCAACCCAAGGTCATGATTTCAGTTATATATCCCAGTCAGACTGGATGCTGTCGCTGCCGCGGCCGCTGATCGCTGACGCTGATTGCTGTCGCTGGTGGCTGCCACTGCACCTGCCGCTGCAATGCCTCCGCCAGTCAAATCTGAGTCGGCTTCCCGAAACGCTGTCGTGGACAAGAGTGATGCTGGATACTCGATCCGCTCGCCCACCCCAATCAGTTTTGAGTTCTGGGTTCCCTTTCACCCTCTCGGGCCTAGATTCGGCGCGCCGCAGTTGCTCGCCGCCAGGATTTCTGAGGGTGGGTGGGCGGCATTCCGAATTCCGAATTCCGAATTTCGAACTCAACGTTGCTATGCTCGGCTCATGGGTCAAGCCATCTGGGGAGCAGATCCCGAGTTCTTCGGGCCGCGACACGCACATCGCGAGGGCCGTATCACGACACGGCTGAAGCGGCACATTCCTATTCCAGGAACTCATCTCGAGTGCGCCGCTGGCATTGGCTCATTGTCACTCTCCCTCGCCCACAACGGGCATACTGTCATCTCGGCCGACCTTTCGATGCAGTCGCTGAGGGTGCTTGCGATTCGTGCCGAATCAGCCGGAGCCACCGAACGAGTTCTGCCAGTGGTGGCCGACATCACTGCCCTCCCTTTCGCAGACGAGACGTTTTCGAGCGCTTCGAGCGCCGAAACTCTGGAGCACATCCCCGGCCACGAAGACGCCGTCGCAGAACTCGCCCGCGTCCTTGACTCTGGAGGTTGGCTGATCGGGACGGTCCCGGCCGGGCCCCAGCAGTGGTCCGATTGGGACGAGTGGGCTGGTCATCTGAGACGGTACACGGCGGCCGAGATGAGAGAGATCCTGGCACGCGCCGGCCTTGAGCCCGAGGTCGACATCTGGGGGTGGCCTCTGCTGAGACTTTACGACAATTTCTTTCTCAAACGGGTCAATCGTCGCCGTCTCCATCATGATGGTGCCGTCGAAAACGATCCGACCCTGAGTACAGTCTCAGCCCTCGGAAGGAAGCGTCGGCTGGTCGCCCTGGTGCGTTCGCTCTTCGGTTTTGACCGCCTCTTCGACGGCTGTCCATGGGGAATCGGGCTGCTGTTCGCAGGGCGCAAGAAATGAGCCCCCTCGCCCACATATCTCACCGGGTTGCGTCGCGAGAGCAGTCCGCTGTATTTGACTCACGCCAGGATCAGCGTCGCGCCCGCTGAAGCATTTCCCGCTGATCCTCCGAGAGGTATTTCGAACCCTCTCGCATTGTGAGACCCGAAACCTGAGTCGCGTGCTCCACTAAAAAACCAAATGCGAGGTCCGGTCGCTTCTTACTCACGTCCCGGAGCACCCAGCCGATCGCCTTTCGGATGAAGAACTCCCTCTCCCCCACCATCTGCGACGCGAATGACGCGAAGAGTTCGAAGTCGCCAGCACCAGCGCGAAGGGCCGGCAGCTGGGCGAGCATGGAGGAGCGACGGATCCAGAAATCCTCGTCCTGGGACCATCTTTCGAGCACGGCCCTGGTTTTTTCGGGTTCGCGTTCGACCAAAGGCGCCGCCACCTTCGTACAGAGCCAGTCCACCAGCGCCCACGTATTGGATCGGCGCAGAAGGTCCTCAACGAGTTCGAGGTCGCCGGAGACCAAAGCCTCCGGCTGTCGTTCGAGAACCGCCACCGCCACAGCCTTGAGTTCGAAGACCGGCTGTCGCCAGAGAGCGAGGACGAGCGTGACGAGATCGTTTCGTTCGATCTCGGGATGATCGGCGAGAAAGGCGCGCGCCACGACTCGCAGAGGTTTTGCAGCGACACCGATGAACTCGAGGTCACTCTTCAGATAGGCTTTTGAACCAACCGCCCGTTCCTCGTCGCCGACCGCGCGGAGATCTTGTTCGAGCTCTTCAACCAGCGGGGTGATTCGCAGATCAGCCACCCTCGAAAATTCTCTGGTGCCAATCGATGATTGTCTCTGCAACGGCTGCGGGACGTTCCATTGGCAGGAAGTGGGTCGTTTCGGGGAGTTCCATCACTGTCGCGTTTGGCAACTCGCGTCTCATTCTTTTTGCCGCACCCGGAAGAAACGTGTCCGATGACGCTCCACGAATAACCAGCATAGGCAACGCTACCTGGTGAAGACGCGACCACACCGAGGAAGGCGTCAGTTCAAAAATTCTCGACTCCCATTCTTTCGAATAGCGGAGCACAACTTCGCCATCTCCTGTGTCGCTGAACGCCCCCTGCACATAGTCCTCGAGGACTTTCGGATCCCACGTCGAGAACACCGCTTTCCCGGAATAGGCTGAGCGGACAGCGTCGAGGTTCGGGAAACGATCCCTTCGTCTCCGCGCGCCACGGATCAGGGGTAGGTGTTGGCTGAGTCCGAGACCTTTGAGCGCCCCCCAAAAGAGCGAATGGAACCCTGAAAACACCACCGGATCGATCAGGACCAGAGAATCGAAGAGCGTGACATCCGCGGCAGCCGCCATGATCGAGAGAGCACCGCCCAGGCTGTGGCCGACGCCCACAACCGGATGGATCCCACGATGGGCCGTGGCCTGGCTAAAATCTCCAGCGAGATCTTCCCACGAGGCAACCGAGGAGGGTTCGCTTCCCGGCCATAGCGGGCGGGCGGCAAACGCCGCCGTCTGGAACTTAGTGCTTAGCTCTTCGAAAAACACCCTGTAGGTGGCCGGAGGAAAGCCGTTGGCGTGGGCAAAGACGAGCGATGAGCCATCACCACCCCACTCCGACCAGGCGTTCCGCGGCTGGATGATCTCGTCCACCGTGCCGCCTTCAGATCACTCCCAGCTTACGACCAACGGACCCGAAAGCGGCAACCGCGCGATCGAGGTGCTTTCGTTCATGGGCGGCCGAGATCTGAACCCGAATCCGCGCCTGATCCTTGGGCACCACCGGGAAGGAGAAGCCGATGACGTAGATCCCTTCCTCGAGCATTGCGTTTGCAACGTCGGTGGCGAGTTTGGCGTCGTAAAGCATGACCGGCACGATGGCGGTTTCTCCATCCAGCAGGTCGTAGCCGACCTTCGAAAGCTTGGCCCGGAAGTAGCGGGTGTTGTCCATGAGTTTCTCGCGTAGCGCGGTCGTTTCCGAGAGCAGACGGAAGACTTCGATCCCAGCCGCGGCCAACGACGGTGTCAAGGTATTGGAGAAGAGGTAGGGCCGCGATCGCTGGCGTAGCATCTCGACAATTTCCCGGCGGCCTGTGGTGTAACCGCCGGAGGCGCCGCCTAATGCCTTACCAAGGGTCGATGTGATGATATCGACGCGGCCCTGCACACCGCAATGTTCGGGAGTACCCCGCCCGGTCTTTCCGATGTAACCGGTGGCATGCGAATCATCGACCATCACCATTGCGTTGTAGCGTTCGGCCAGATCGCATATCTTGTCGAGCTTGACCAAATATCCGTCCATTGAAAAGACGCCGTCAGTGGCGATCAAGCGTCGGCGATGGCCCTGGGTTTTTTCAAGGATTTCCTCGAGCTCACTCATGTCCGAGTTCGCATAGCGGAATCGGTTCGCTTTGCACAACCGAACACCATCGATGATTGAGGCGTGGTTGAGTTGATCCGAAATGATGGCGTCGTCGGGACCAAGGATGGTCTCGAATAAACCGGCGTTGGCATCGAAGCACGACGAGTAGAGAATCGTGTCGTCGGTTCCGTTAAACGTACTGATGGTGTCCTCAAGCTCCTTGTGCAAGTCTTGAGTCCCGCAGATGAACCGGACCGAGGCCATTCCGAAACCCCGTTCGTCGAGTGCTTGCTTGGCCCGTGCGATAATCTCAGAGTTGTCGGCCAGTCCAAGGTAGTTGTTTGCGCAGAAGTTGATGACTTCGCCCTGCGGCACGTCAATGGCCGCGCTCTGGGGCGACGAGATGACGCGCTCTTCCTTGTAGGTGCCAGCCTCGCGAATCCCATCGAGCTCTTCTTGAAACTCTGCCCGAAAGCTATCGAACATCTGCCATCCCCCTCAGTTTTGAAGATCCGACTCTCGCGGGTCGCGCCGAAATTATCAGCTCGAAAGGATCCGGGCAACCGAGCCGAAGGCATTGGGAATACGGGGCACGGGCACAGGAAACCCGTGGTGTCAGTCGCTCTGGAAGCTCGCGACTCCTTCGGCCTCGTCGTTGAATACCTCGAGCAACGGCAGGAGTTGGGTCAGCCTGAGCGTGCGCTGTATCTGCGGGGCCGGGCGCAGCAGTTTAACCGAAGCCCCAAATCGCCGCCCGAGTTTCCACCCCGACACCACCTCACCGATTCCCGAACTATCGATGATTGAGACTTTGCGCAGGTTGAGGAGGATCTTCTTCCAATCCTCGGCGATGAGCTCATTCATCACATCACGGAGAAGCTCGTCACCGACCCCCATGACGAGTCTTCCTTCGAGGTCAACAATGATCACGTCATCCACGTGCCGAACATCGACTTTCATGCCGGACATTCTAGCACCCACCCGCCGGGCACAGGATGCTGGATGCAGGATGCAGGATGCAGGATGCAGGATGCACCGCAAACATAGTTCACACGGGGAGCGGGGGGGCGTGACCCTGAATCCTGCAACCGGACGGGTGGTTGGATGGGTGTACCCTGTATCCGGGTAGGTGTGTGGGTGCTAGCGGGTTTCGATCGGGTTGAGACCGGAGTCTTCGGCACGAAACACCTGGTTGCGTCCGTTCTGCTTCGCTCGATACAAAGCGTTATCGGCCGCCTGCATCAATTCGACCTGCTGGTTGGCATCATCCGGGAAAACCGCTACGCCCCCAGAGATTGTCACCTGGCCGAGTGGTTGAGTCGCACCACCGTCGAAAGGATACTCTTCGATTCGTTTGCGGACCATCCCTGCAGCGGTCATGGCCTGTGCACCGGTGCGATTGGGCATCACGAGAAGGAACTCCTCGCCCCCAAACCTGCCGAACACGTCATCGGTCCGCACTGTGTCCTTCACCAATTTTGCCAGGAGCGACAGCAGGCGATCGCCGGCGAGATGGCCGTTGGTGTCATTGTAAATCTTGAAATTGTCGAGGTCGAACATGAAGACCGCCACCTTGCCGCCGGTCGTGCGAGCCTCGTGAAGGGCCAGCCCGAGGCGGCGCAAAAGCGCACCCTTGTTGAAGATCCTCGTCAGCTTGTCAATCTCGGCCTCGACCTCCTTCTCGCGGTAGGCCTGAACATTCTTCCACGTCAGGGCGCCGATGCGGGCAATCATCTCGAGCACGTCGCGTTCGTTCTCGTGATGGCGGTCTGGCCGTGAAATCGCAAGAACGCCAAGGGTGTCACCACCGGCAATCATGGGCGCCACGATGTCGTACTTGGGTTCCACCGTCGTCTTGGAGCGCTCGTAAGCGGCCAATTGGTCTTCCTCAAAATCCTTGCGAACCATCACGTGGCCCCGTTCGGCAACGATTCCAGCCTGCCCCTCACCAAACTTGAACTCCATACCGACCTTGAGCGAACCGCGAATCGAGTGCAGGGCAGCAACAGATAGGCGCTGCCCCTCGAATTCGTCATCGCCTGGCGTTGTGCGTCGCACGAGGACCGCCGCCACTTCGGGTCGAAAAATGCTTACCACCGCATTGAGGAGGGCCTTGGGAATCATTCGCACCTGCCGCTCGGCGTGCATCTCTCCAACCAGCCTCGAAAAGATCCGAAAGAAATCGACCAGGAAATTGAGGTCCTGCTCAATGCGCCGGAACTTTCTCGCCGACGCTTCACTGATTTCTCTGGCCTTCTGCTCCGCCGCCAGGCGTTCGACTGAGGCGCGGCGTAGAGCAACCAGCACCCCGATCAGCACGAGAACCAGCGCCAAAACCTCTCCTATCGCAATCAGAGCGATCGGCGACCACTGCGACAATTCGGTCAAGCCCTTACTCCCAACACTTCGATCAACGGAACCACCACATATATCAGCTGTTAACGGTCCAAAATGTATACCCACTCGATTGTACATCGAATTACGAGCGGTCTTTCATTGGAATTCGGGATCGCCCTCGGTGTGTTTCCCTGGCCGGGACATCATGAAACACATCACGGCCTTATTCTCCGCATCAATCCTGGCGACATCTCTCGCCATGCCCGGGCTTCGGTGAAGTCGAGAGCGGCGAACTCTACCTCACAGATCTCTGGACCGGTTCCGTGCACCTCATCACAGGAAGGGTAGCGTCACCCACGCCGAGACGCCCATCCGGTCGAGTCGCTACGAGTCCAAGATAACTATCAGCTATCAGCTATTTCGAAGCAGGTATCCGAAGCAAAAGGGTGCGACTGTCGCCAGGTGGCGGCAACGGATTGTCAATCACCCCGGTAACAGCGTTGTCAGCCACCAACCACAGCGAACCGTCGCCGCTGACGGCAATCCCTTCGACGTTGTTGGACCACCCCTCCCTTGCAAGCATTCTGAGCAGCCTCGTCGGGTCCAGCAGCACCGCGGTATCTCCAGTTTCGAGGTCGACAGTCACGACCTCATACCTCATGCCCGGGAACTGTGTCCTGAGGGCGATGAGCCCTCCCTCCCACCAGGCAAGCCCCGTCAATCGCCAGGTACAGTCCTCGAGTTGTACCTCGATCGGGTCACCATCGGCGCGCAGACCGTATGAGGTTCGGTGGAGGTCCCAGATCCGCGATACGCAGCCGGTTTCCTCGGTACCGCTCCGTTCGAGCAACAGGTAGACGGTACCGTCGTTCTCATCGACCTCAATCCCTTCGAATCCGATCTTCCCACCGCGAACGGCGACCCCTTCGAGAGTGAGGACTTCAACCGGCAGCGCCTGTGCCGGCGGTGATGCGAAGACCTGTTGTTCATTTTCTATCGACACCTCATAGACCGCAGCGTGCGCCTCATCACAAAGCAGCACACCCCTGTCGATCAGGGCCACTCCTTCGAGTTCCGCATGTTTCGGTACCGCGATTCGAACAGTCTTCACATAAGGACGACCACTGAGGTCGATGAGGAGCAGACCCCCGTACTTTTCGGAGGATACCCAGAGAAATCGATCAGAGGCCGCTAATCCCGATGCCTCGATGGCAAAGCTCTGGGCAAAGAACGGTTCGTCTGCATGCCACCGAACCACCTCGGCCTTAGCGATATTCCAAGGGGGAGCCGGCTTTGCTTCCCGAGTCGTTGACGATCGGCAGCCTGCGGCCGATGCCAGGAGTAGAAACAAAATGGTCCAGCCTCTCATCTGACTCGCTCCGGGAACAATGTAGCAAGTCCCTCGGCGGAGGCGTCGCAGAGCCCGCGTTCGGTGATCAGCCCGGTTACCAACCGTGCCGGCGTGACATCGAAGGCCCAGTTACCAGCGGGACACCCCGTTGGGGAGATTTCGACCGAAATTACCTCACCCTCGGAGGCCAGGCCGGACACCCGCGTGAGCTCTTCCGGGGGTCGTTCCTCGATAGGGATTTCGGCGACACCGTCGAGCACCGTCCAGTCCACAGTGGTCGACGGGAGGCAGACAAAAAACGGAACTTCATTGTCCCGTGCCGCGAGCGCCTTCAGATATGTCCCGATCTTGTTGGCGACATCGCCGCTGGCGGTGGTCCGATCCGTGCCCACCAGGCAAAGATCCACCATTTCGTGCTGCATGAGATGGCCTCCTGCGTTGTCCGCGATCAGGGTGTGTGGCACGCCATGCGAGGCCAGCTCATAGGCGGTGAGGGCGGCACCCTGATTGCGCGGTCGAGTCTCGTCAACCCAAACGTGCACTGCCATTCCAGAGTCGTGCGCCAGATAGATCGGGGCCAGCGCCGTTCCCCAGTCAACGGTTGCGAGCCATCCGGCATTGCAGTGAGTCAGAATGTTGACGGGTTCTGATCCCTTCCGTTTGGCAATCCTTTGCAGCTCCAGTAATCCGTACTCTCCGATACGCCGGCAGATTTCGACGTCGTCGTCGCAGATGCGCGCCGCGCACGCCCACGCCGTGGTCGCCCTCTCATTCGCTGGCAGCGGCGCCACTTCACGTGCCATTTCGTCGAGGGCCCACTGAAGATTAATTGCTGTCGGACGGGTGGCGGCGAGAATCTCCCGAGATGATTCTAGTGAGTCAGTCGAGCAATCCTGTTGCAGGGCTAGAGCCAACCCGTATGCCGCGGTCGCTCCGATCAACGGCGCCCCCCGGACCCGCATGGTACGGATTGCCTCCGCCGTATCTTCTAGTGAACTCAGCCGCCGAATTCTCAGACGATGAGGCAACAGCGTCTGGTCTATGATCTCAACGGCCATTGCACCCTCGGCAGGCCAGATTGTCCGATACCAGGTATCGCCAATTCGCATGAGAGGAACTATAGCCGTTCCTCGGCGACAAAGTTTGTAACTCAGGATCTGTCACCAATGATCCAGGCGCCTCACGGCTTTACGGCTTTACGGCGAATCGTCTGGGCTCGGCGTCGACGTCTTGAGAAGTCTGTGCCGTCTGGCCGAATAGCCGCTGGCGGGGCGGATCGAGTATCGAGCATCACTGCTGTCCAAAACAAATCCACAGACGGCAGCGGCAGCAATCAGGGGGCAGTGGCAGGGAACAGCGCCAGCCATCAGCGCCCGCGTCCGGTGCAGCACAACGCCGAGCCGCAAAGCGGCGACAGATGGATAGCCCGGGGTGTCAACCCCGGATCTGGCGTCAGATTTTCCGTGAAAGCCCCCGGAGGGGGCAGATTCGCGACAGCGGCAGCGACAGAAAGCAGCGTCAGGAAACAGCGCCAGCCATCAGCGACTGCGTCGGGGGCAGCACAACGCCGAGCCGCGGAGCGGCGACAGATGGATAGCCCGGGGTGTCAACCCCGGATCTGGCGTCAGATTTCCCGTGAAAGCCCCCGGAGGGGGCAGATTCGCGACAGCGGCAGCGACAGGGAGCAGCGTCAGGAAACAGCGCCAGCCATCAGCGACCGCGTCGGGGGCAGCACAACGCCGAGCCGCGGAGCGGCGACAGATGGATAGCCCGGGGTGTCAACCCCGGATCTGGCGTCAGATTTCCCGTGACGCCGGCATGATCACCTCCGGGTCGTTCAACGGGCGAGATAGCTGCCGGGTCGGAAGGGACCGGTCGAACCACTGGAGAATCGCCTACGCCTCGGCCAAAGAGGTCGACAGCCACTTGAAGCTCCTCGCGCACGCCGGGGCGATCAGTCAGACAGCCGCCCGTGACGTCATGAAGGCCTTCGATCAGGTCCGTGCCATGACCTGGCGATTGCTCAACCCAAGGTCATGATTTCAGTTATATATCCCAGTCAGACTGGATGCTGTCGCTGCCGCGGCCTCTGATCGCTGACGCTGATTGCTGTCGCTGGTGGCTGCCGCTGCACCTGGCGCTGCAATGCCTCCACCAGTCAAATCTGAGTCGGCTTCCCGAGACGCTGTCTTGGACAAGAGTGATCGAGCATCGAGCATCCAGAATCGGGTGGTTGGGCGGGCGGACACGCGTATACTGCTCCGGCGCGCACATGAGCACATGACGCGCACCCATGAAAGGAGAGTTCATGTCACGAAAAACCACAATCCTGACCCTGATCGTGCTCGTCGGTCTCGCCGGCGCCTGTACGAAACAGGAGAAAGCGAGCCCGGCGGAGGAGGCCTGGTCCGAACTCGCCGAGGCCTGGTCCGAACTGGAATCAGCGGAGGAGAAGACGGAGCTCGCCGAGGATTATCTGGCCAGGTTCCCGGACACGGAGAATAGCGGTTTGCTCGCGCGCCGCATCGCCTACTACCGTGGACACGAGATGGAAGATCCGCAGGGGGCCTTCAACGCCATATACCCTGCTCTCGGTCAGATCGAGGCTCCGGAACAACGCTTCGTAGTCAGCATGAGCTTGCTCGGCATGGCCGATTCGGTGGAAGTGCCGCTCGACATCGCTGAGGTCGCGGATGCTCTCAGTGCGGTGCGGCCACTCACCTTTGACGAGCATGAGTGGGTGTTCGACACAGCGATCGATCTCGAGGAGTGGGCAGCGGCGGACCAATACGCGTATGCCGCATCCAAACTGGCAACGCCGGAATCCTTCCGCGCTGAATACCCAGACCGCGAATTCACCGACGAGAAAGTCGCGTCGCGCGTCCAACATCGCAAGGCGCTCTCTCTCGCCTACGACGCGTGGGCACTCTATAACCAAGGCAACACTGAACTCGCGTTCGAACGCTTTGCCGAGGCTGATGCAGTCGGTAGCGTCACCTACCTCGGCGTACCCAACAATCCGCTCTACACCTTCTGGGGACGGGCAGCCCTGGCCGAGGGTGACATCGATCAGGCTGTCAAGCTCCTCGGTACCGAAACCCTTTTCGGCCAGAACGGCCCGGGCGCCGAGGTCTACCTCCGTGAGGCTTACGTGGCCAAGAAAGGTGACGACGAGGGCATTGATGAATTCCTGTGGGCGACCCGCAACGAGCTCGCCAAATCCGTCGACGACTTCACCTTGCTCGACTACGACGGCAACGAGGTCGGCATGGCGGACGCCAGCGCCGGCAAGGTAACATTGCTCGCCTTCTGGTTCCCCACGTGAGGCGGCTGCCGCGTGGAGTTACCACGCCTGCAACCGTTGTATGAGAAGTATCGCGACCAGGGGTTCGAGGTCATCGCGATCGAGACCAAAGGCCAGGCTGAGCTTGCGACCAAGTTTATCGAGGAGAACGGACTCACCTACACGATGCTCGAGAATGGCGAAGGAGAAGCGGAAGTGGCGAGCACGACCTTCAACGTGATTTACCACCCATCGTCCTTCCTCATCGACCGCGACGGCAAGGTGATGTACTACCACCTCGGCTTCGAAGCCGGCGATGAAGAGCATCTCGAGGAGCAGATCAAGACTCTGCTGTAACAGATTTCGGATTTCGAATTTGCCCCTGCCCATCGTGGGCGGGGGAATTCTCTTTTCCGAACGTGATCAAGTAATCAGTAACCAGTAATCAGTAACCAGAAATCAGTAACCAGTAATCAGTAACCAGTCCGTGGATCGAAGGGCCCTACTGAAAACTGGTCACTGGTTACTGGTCACTTTGTGAGTGTCAAATCATCCTGGCCGCTTAGCTCCATAGCCATTCAGCCTGTTCCAGGGGATAATTTCCTTATGCTTCGCATCAACGACGCACTCTCGATCGACGAAGTCGAGCTCCGGTTCGAATTCGCGCGCAGCTCGGGTCCTGGGGGGCAGAACGTCAACAAGGTCGAGACCAAGGTCCGACTCCTTTTCGACCTTCGAAGCTCTCGTTCACTGGGCCCCAATCAGCGGGCGCTCATCGAAGACCGCCTGGCAACCCGCATCACCAAAGCCGGCGTGCTCCACATCTCGTCGCAACGCCATCGAACTCGCGAAGCCAACCGTAAGGCAACCATCGAACGCTTCGTCGACCTGCTCGCCAATGCACTCGAAGAGGACGAACCGCGCGTCCGGACCAGGGTGCCGAAGAAGGCCCGCAAGAAGCGACTGGAATCCAAACGCCGGCGGTCGCAGAAGAAGGCGATGCGGTCTCGACCCGGCGAAGAGGATTGACCAGAAAATACCCACAGATCACACAGATAGACCCAGATGACTGTTCATCAACGTGGGGCTATTGCGAAGCTCTGAGGGCCTCTCGGAGTCGGCCGTTTTTCGAGGCTAGAGTTGACACTATGTCAATTCTGACATATATTATTCAATGAAATGCGGCAGAGGGACAAAGACCTCGTCTGGTGCCACGCGGAGGTAAAAACACCTCCGTTTTCGAAGACCGCACGGATCGAGGCCGGGATTCTCCTTCGCCGGTTGCAGCGGGGAGAGAAACTTTCGATGCCGCACTCAAGGCCCATGTCTGTAATTGGGCCGAGGTGCCACGAGTTGAGGATCATCGACAAGAACTCGACCTGGCGAATCATGTACCGATTGGATTCAGACGCGGTGGTCATCGTCGATGTATTCAAAAAGAAGACCGCTCAAACTTCGAAACGGGTTATCGCAACGTGCAAATCGAGACTTCAGGAGTATGACGATGCGTAAGGCAAAGAAGGAACGGCTGGAAAAGAAGGGTTGGAGAGTCGGTACAGTCGAGGAGTTTCTCGAGCTGACCCCTGAAGAGGCGGCGTACATTGAACTCAAGCTTCGCCTTAGTGAAAACGTGCGTCTGCGGCGCTCACGCAAGAAACTGTCGCAGAAGGCTTTCGCGGGAATGATTAGGTCAAGTCAGTCTCGGGTGGCGAAGATGGAGGGCGGTGACCCCTCGGTTTCAATCGACCTGCTGATCCGCTCGCTCCTCGCCCTCGGGGCGTCCCACAAAGACCTTGCGAAAGTGATCTCTTCCTCCGGATAGCGGGGTCCCTTGGTACGTTTCCATAATGGCCGCTAAGTATCATCTCCTTTCTCCCGCGCCTTGGATAGCAAAGCGGTCGCCGTGTTCCGCATTTCTTCATTTTTCACCGTGTCCGCGAACCTTTCGCAATCTTCAAGGTACTCAATACAGTCATCAACGAACACGTCATCCCTCAGAAGTCGTGAAACAAATCGTAGGTCGAGGTGCGGCATCATGGGACCGGATGACGCAGCCGCACGAAAAGTGGAGAACATAGCAAGCGCGTCCTCGGCCCTGCCCAAATCAAGGAGCGCAACAGCCTTCACGCCAAGCGCATCTGGCAAAGCGTAATGTTGGTCAACCCTTTGCGCGATTTTCAATATCGCTTTATCGGCCTTTTGAAGTGCCCGATCGGGATCCTGGAGGGCGGTTAAAAGAAAGTCAGCCGTATGGTTTGGGTACGTGCCGTCGCGAGGGGCCAGGCGTTCTGCCTGTTCGAAATACCCGAGAGCGTTCTCGTTTTCCCAAGGCACGAATGACAAACGGCCAGAGAATGGCTGAGAGAAGCGGCCACCAAAAGATCACCCTGCGATTCGGCGGCCTGGATTTGGCCCTGTAAAAAGACCACTGCTTCATCGATTTTCTTCGGGAACAGGTCATGGAAATGACCAAAAACGACCTCCCATCGCTCGAACTCTTCGTTCTCGTTTTGAAACTGGTCGGTGTCCATTGTGTTCTCCAGCGGTTTCGAAAGTAATAAATCGACGCGCAACCACCAATTCTCAACTGCAGATCCTTCGACCCACCCCCAATCATAGCGTCGGTCCCATTCACGCCAATATCGGTGCATGGATCGAGGAGATTGTGGGGCCTAATGGCTCGACCCAGATACGAAAATAGAAACCTTCGCGTCTTCTTTGCGTCTTTGCGTCTTTGCGTTAACAAAGTCATTACACAGGGTGTGACCACCTCATCGAGCGGAGGGACATTTCGGGCAGAGATCCGAAGACCGGCTCGGAGGCGGGTTTATTCGAGGCCCAGATCGGAAAAGGTCGAGGATTGCCCGCGGAAACCAATCGAGACACGCTCGTGGTCGGCAACGACTGGTAGGCGGTGTTCCCAGATCAGCTCCTGGAGGCGGGTCATCTCATCCGGCTGACGGCTGAGGTTGATCTCGCGATACGCGACTCCTCGCCGGTCGAAGTCCTCGCGCAATGCCCTGCAATGCGGGCACCCGTCGGCAGTGAAAACGAGTATCGTGTCGAGCGCGACCACCTACTCAGCCAATCGAGTCCAGTTATGAGTTTTGAGTTTTGAGTTTTGAGTTCCACTCAAACATCCGGCACCTGTCAAAGGGGCTGTACGGGAATTCCTAATTCCTAATTCCTCATTCCTCATTTTCAGTGATGAGCCCTTGAATATCACCGAGATCAGCGGTGCCCGGTTCCATCTCGCGGAGGACGCGGGGATCGTCCCGCCAGCGCGGATGGACCTTGACACGCAGTCCGAGGTAGATCTTGGTGCCAAGCACCCTCTCGAGCTCCTCACGCGCCGCCTGCCCGACGTCGCGAATCATCCTCCCGCCCTTGCCGATGACGATGCCCTTTTGACTCTTACGCTCGACGTAGATCACCGCCTCGAGATGAAGAACACGCCCACTCTCATCGAAGAGATCGGTTATCACTCCGGTCGTATAGGGCAGCTCGTTGCGGGTCCGTTCGAGGAGCTTCTCCCGAACAACCTCTGCCACGAAGAACCGCTCGGTCTGGGTCGACGTGAGGTCGGCTGGATAAAACATCGGCCCCGTGGGCAAACCACCGAACAATTCACCTAAAAGCTCAATCAGCCCGTCCCCCTTGATCGCCGAGATCGGAACCAGGGGCGTTCCGGGCCGGCGTTCGACGTATCTTTCCATGAGCGGAAGGAGGTCGGTTTTGGCGCGCAGGAGATCGATCTTCGTCAGCACCCCCACGACCCGCGGACGAATTGACTCCAGGAGCTCGAAGAGATACTCCTCGCCGCCACCCCACGGCTCCGAAGAATCCACCAGATGCAGCACCACATCGACCTCTTCGAGCGCCGACTGCACCTCTTTCATCATACGGGTGTTCATCTTGTGAAACGGTTTGTGGACCCCCGGAAGATCGAAGAAAACCGCCTGGCCCCGCTCCTCGGTGAGAATGCCGATGATCCGGTTGCGGGTGGTCTGAGGCTTGTCAGAGACAATTGCTACTTTGTCACCGATGAAAGCGTTGAGGAGCGTGCTCTTGCCGGCATTTGGCCTCCCGACCAGCGCTACCGTGCCCGAGCGCGAATCGCCGTTCTCCGGGCTCGGCGCCGGCGGCGCACTTCCGTTTCGCGAGACCGACTCGGTCATTCCGCCGCCTCGTTCTCGGTAGGTTCGATTCGCCGGACCGTCACACTCACGATGCGGCGCTCATCCATTTCATCAACCGTGAAAACCAGACCGTGGGCCTCGTCGACAACCACGGTGCTGGCCTCGGGCACGGTTCCGTGGCGCGCAAAGACCAGACCACCGACCGTGTCCACATCGTCCTCTTCGACCTCCGCTCCAAGTAGCTCTTCGAGCACCTCGAGCGATGCCCTGCCCTGCAATCTGTAGACGTCGGGACTTATTTCCTGCCACTCGGGCGGTGATTTCGGATCATGCTCGTCCTCGATCTCGCCGACAATCTCCTCGAGGATGTCCTCGAGGGTCACGAGCCCCGAGGTCCCGCCGTATTCGTCGACTACGATCGCCATTTGCTGGAACTCCTTTTGAAAATCGCGCAGGAGTTCACCGAGCGGTTTGCTCTCCGGCACCACCAGGCACTCCCGTGCAAGCTCGGCCGCTGTCGGTTCACTGCCCTCGAGTCGGTGCTCGACGAGGTTTTTGACATGAACCACCCCGATGACCCGATCAATGGTTTCCTGGTAGACAGGGATCCGGCTCTTATGGCTCTCGGAAAAGATTCGAAGCAGGTCGCGGAAACTCGTCTTACCAGAGACCGCCACCATATCGGTGCGAGGGGTCATGACCTCGCGCACCACGGTGTCGAAAAAGTCCACCAGCGACTCGACGAACTCCCCCTCTTCCCCCTCGAAAATTCCAGCCTCTTCACCGGCTTCGAGATAGGCCTGGATTTCGGCCAAACTCACCTCTTCCTCGTCATCCTCGAGCGGCGCCGCCGCAACCGAGGGACCACGCCTGACGAGCACCGACACCAGCGGCGTGGCGAGCGGTCCTACAAACCGCAACAGGACGGTGATCATGTCCTCAGACAGGGGCCGGAAGACGAAATGCGCGGCGCCGATCAGTACCACCGGCAGGGCAATGGCGACCGCCAATTTCTCGCCCCCAGCGGGACCCGGGAATCGAGCCATCGTCAGCCACAGGACACCCAGCAGCGCAAGCTGCAACCAGCGGCCGACGTCGATGATGTGCGAGACCTGTACGCCCGGCCTGCCTCCGAAGAGATTTGGATTCTCCTCAAGCATGCCCTGAAAGCGAACGTTGCCAAGCTCGGCGAGAGATCGCAGGAGGAGCTCAGAGGCGGCGAACAATATGGCCAAGAAGGTGACGACGAGCGCCACCGTCACCGGGTGGTTCAACCATGCGGCCAGACCCGCGCTCATGGCAACAGATCCTGCCGCAGCTGCAACTCGATTTCGTTCATTTCTCCCTGGTCTCTCGAATGATCATATCCCAGCAGGTGCAGTGTACCGTGAAGACTGAGTTCACTCAGCTCGCGAACTTCGTCATGTCCGAACGACTTGGCCTGATTCCGAGCGCCGTCGAGGGAAATGATGATCTCACCGAGAAACCGTCTTCCGGATGGCAACACTTCACCATCCGGGAATGAAAGCACATCGGTCGCCTCGTCGATATCGCGGAACTGCGAATTGAGTTCGCGTATGGTTTGGTCGCCGGTGAGAACGAGGTGAACCTCGGCATTCTCTATGCGCAAACGCTTGAGACAGCCGGATATCACCTTGCGCAGTTCTTTAGCTGCCGGCTGAGCCGGCCTTCGATCCCACCTGATGTGGACCCTTGTCACCTGTTTGCTGCCTCCTGTTGAAATCAAATCCCGGGTAGTCGATTCGGTGGTGGTACATATTGGTAAGCACCCACAGAAATGCTGATGCCACCTTGTCGAGCTCTGAAAACGTGAGATCGCAATCGTCGAGTTGACCGTCCTCGAGGGCACTGTTGAAGATCTTGTCGATCATGGCCTGGATTTTTGCCGGGCTCGGGTTGTCGAGGGTCCGTGCGGCCGCCTCGACGGCATCCGCGAGCAAAAGGACTCCCAGCTCCTTTGTCGGTGGTTTTGGTCCAGGGTAACGGTAGTCGCTCTCACGCACCTCGGCCTTATCTTTCGCCCCCCGCTCCTGGGCCCGGTTGAAGAAATATCGGATCACCTTGGTGCCGTGGTGGGTTGCGATGCCCTGTCGGATTGGGAGTGGAAGCTTTGCCTCCCGCGCTATCTCCAGGCCTTCCTTGACGTGACTTTGAATTACCAGGGCCGACATCGACGGCAGCAGCGCATCGTGCGGGTTCCCGTTGCGCTGATTCTCGACAAAGTAATCAGGTTTCACCAGCTTGCCAACATCGTGGTAATAGGCGCAGACGCGGAGGAGAAGTGCGTTCGCACCCACCGCATCGGCCCCGGCTTCAGCCAGGTTGCTGACGGAAAGTGAATGCTGATAGGTCCCGGGTGCTTCAAGCGACAGTCTCTTGAGAAGGGGGAGATTCTGATTGGAGAGTTCGAGAAGACGGCTGTTGGTGGTGATGCCGAACATACCCTCCAACACCGGCAACAGAAAGGACGCCACACCAACCGATACAGCTCCCCCAACCAGGGCGCAGGCCGCAGATAGACCGATCGTAGGCAGCGAATCCGGAAGCCCGCGGTAGAGCTGCAGGATCAGCACCAGAACGATGTTTCCAATCCCGATGATCGCGCCAATCCGACTCAAAGATGCGCGGTCACGCGATCGTTGAGCGGCAAATGCACCAATTGCACCCGAGGAGAGGGCAAATATGGCCAGGGAGAAGTCTCCTCCCAGCATGACTCCGGCCAATCCAGCGCCGCAAAGCGCAAAGAGAAGAGCCGGCTGCAGACCGAATAGAACGAGCACGGTCACCGGTCCAGCGGCAAATGGCAGCCCCCACAGATATGCTTCCACCGTCGACAGGGCCTCCCCCTGCGAGTTGAAGGCGACTGCGTTGGCAATGAAGAGCCCGAGCCGAACCGCAGCAGCAAAGAGCAGAACCAATATCAGGATGCTCGAGAGTCTGCGACGATTTTCGGATGGACCACCAGATCGACCCATGACTGGCCACCAGCCGATTACCATGAGTGAGACCAGCAGACAGATGCCGGCGATTCGAGCCCAGGACGTCACATCCCTGCGCTGGCGCTGGAAGACCAGAAGGGTATCGGCGACTTCCTCGGTCACCGTGTCCCCACGTCGTACCAGGACCTGTCCACGGCGAAGCTCTCGTGACCTCGGGAGTACCGCTGCGGCTGCCGCACGGCCTCGCTGTAATGTATCCGCCCGGTTAAACACCAGATCCGGGCCGATGTTAGCTTCGAGGAAATCGCCGGCAGGCTTGATCCAGCGTCGCGCCACTGCGGGACGTTCCAGAAGCCTGGCATTCAACGCCTGTTCAAGGCCCGTCCGTACGTCGACTGCGGCGCCAAGCTCGTCAAGCCCAGCAACCCTCTCGCCACCGGAGGCGATATTTCTGATCGTGACCCCCCTCGACCCCCGTCGCTCCATCGCTCGCCGATCATCGACAATGTGATCCCGAAATACCTGACCGACAACTGCAACCAACGCATTCTCCAGAGTCTCGGAGCATGAGGAGGAGTCGAGAATGCGGAGCATCGCCTCGGTGGCCCTCAGGTCGGTGATCGCCTCGAGGTTCGCGGCCTCTTCTTCGCCCGTCTCCTGGCGCTCCCGACAACCCCCAAAAAGGATGTGCAGCTCGTCCTCGAGTTCCAGGCGCAGCCGTGGCTCGAAGTCATATACAGGCAGAACTGAGGCCGCGGCCTCCTCGCGCGCGGCCCTCGTCGCTGCCTCGTCAGGGAGTGTCGTGTCGACCGGAATCACGAGGTCAAAGCTGGCCACCTCTCCGGGCTGCCAGTCTGGTGGACCGCTACCGACACGGGGAAGGACCAACCACGTGCAGCCAACGATCGCGATCACTGCCCACAGGACAGGGGATCCGAGCAATCCATCCCACCAGCTCGCACCCTCTTCGAGGCCGCGTTCGATCCTGGTCGTGGAAGATCTGCCCTCCGCTTGTTGTTGACCGTTGGTCTTCATGACTGCCCGTCGCCTCGGGCCCGCGTCTTTTTCTCCCAGCGCGCGTATTGGTCGACAACGTCCTGCACCAATGGATGGCGCACCACATCTCGTTGCGTGAATCGAATGAACGCGAAGCCCTTGGTGCCCTCGAAAATATCGAGGGCTTCGACGAGACCCGAGGCTCGCGCGCCCGGCAAATCAATTTGAGTGATATCGCCTGTGATCACCGTCTTCGAGTGAAAACCCATTCGGGTCAGGAACATCTTCATCTGCTCGTGGGTCGTATTCTGCGCCTCGTCGAGAATGATGAACGCATCGTTCAAGGTCCGCCCTCGCATGAACGCCAACGGCGCAATTTCGATCACCTGGCGGTCAAGCAGTTTCGAGACCTTTTCGTAGCCCAAAATGTCGTAAAGAGCATCGTAGACCGGACGCAGGTAGGGGTTGATCTTCTCGACCAGATCGCCAGGTAGGAATCCGAGCCGTTCGCCAGCCTCTACCGCCGGCCGAACGAGGACAATACGTCGCACCTGTTTGTCCATCAGTGCGGCCGCCGCCAATGCCACGGCGAGATAGGTCTTGCCGGTCCCAGCCGGACCTGTGACGAAGACGTAGTCGTGCGTGGAAACCGTACGAATGAAGAGACGTTGGTTGAGGTTTCGCGGGGTCACGAAGCGCCTCAGGGAGCTCGCAATCGACGCGTCGAGGAAGAACTCGACGAGATCGACCTCAAGATCTTCTTCCAGCACACGCACTCCGGTACGGTACTCTTCCTTGCTGATCGCACCTCCCGAAGCGAGCATTCGATCGAAGGACTCTATAACGCGAGAGGCAATCAGTTCTGAATTCTCTTCGCCCGACACCTGGACCTCTGATCCGCGCGCGCTGACAGTGACACCGAGGCGCTCCTCGAGGTATCGAAGATTTTCATCGCGGGTGCCGAAGAGTTGCTCGAGATGGCCCTCGCTAACCGTCAGACGCTGCATTGATTGTTTCTTCCAGGCGTCATAGCGGTCGGGTATCCAGGGCGCCGATGCGCGGCCCCGCCGGTTCTTCGCGCCCGAATTCGCACACTGTGTACTTCGAGGAGGTTAAGTGCTGGCCGGGGCAATGCAGCGACGTCCGAATGTACGCGAAATCGCGCCGGGGAGCACCCGGCCCGAACCATCTGCCGGCGATAGACCGGGACAGCCGTTCTTATGGGAAAAAGTGGGTCATCATTTTCCATGGGTCCATGCTCCGCGGACGGTGCAATCGAGATCCGAATGTCCTCCATCCCATCCACGAGAGGTCGATTGTACCAAGAGGGGGTCTCCATTATCGTTTGGGACGCCACTCGGTCTCCATAATGCCGTTCCGAGCATTGAGAAAACGGGCAAGCGTAAAGAGCGCGTCAGACAGGCGGTTCAGGTAGGCCAGGAGCCCTTCAGGCACAGCGCCGGCATTTCCGGCCAACTCACCAACACGCCTTTCCGCCCTTCGGCACACAGTCCGCGCGACCTGAGAGATGGCGGCAGCCCGGCTGCCCCCGGGGAGAATGAACGCCGTCAGGGGTTCGATCTCCCCATCCATGACGTCGATCCATCCCTCGAGTAGCTCCGCGTTCCAGATACAGGGATCGTGCTCCATTCGACCTTCCGGATCGGCAAGCGCCGCACCGACCGCAAAGAGCGACTCCTGGATCGCCACCAGCCTTCCCTCGACATCGTCGGGCAAGGGCTCGCAGCGTAGAAGCCCGAGTAGCGACACCAGCTCGTCCACAGTCCCGTACGCCTCGACGCGAGCGTCCTCCTTGCGGACCCGCCCACCCGAGAACAGGGATGTTTCTCCCGCGTCTCCTTTGCGCGTATAGACCTTCATCCGGGCATCTTACTGGTTTCGGCGCCAGTGATCCACCACCCGATGCTCGATTCTCGATCCTGGATGCTCGAATCAAAGCGCTTCTCGCTTCGGTGTGTCAGGTGCCACCTTCACATTTGTCGGCAGCGCGCTCGGGACAACAGGGCGCCGATGACAATTGTGAAGGTGGCACCGATGTCGCCGAAGCTGCAACGCGCGTCAAATGGTGCTGACCTTGGCGGATCGAGTATCCAGCATCGAGAATCAAGTATCGAGGACCTCTAAATTGGGGTTCTTTATGCACCCAAATCACATCAGGCCGCACCCCCTTGTGTTAATCTCGAAAGAGCTCACAAGAGTTCTTGGGAGGCCTGGTGGAGCTCGACGAACTGTTGATGTTCATGACAAAGAAGGGGGCATCGGACCTCCACATCAAGCCGATGCGGCCGCCTCTGCTCCGTATCCAGGGGAGGCTGATCCCGATCAAGGCAAATCCGTTGCAGCCGGAAGAGGTCGAGCAGATGCTTGGTGAGATCTTGAAACCCGGCCAGCGCGCACGGTTTGACGAAAAGCAGGCGGTCGATATGGGCTACGGCGTGCCGGGAGTTGCCCGCTTCCGATGCAACATCTTCCTTCAGAGGGGCACCATGGCGGCAGTGTTCCGCCGCGTCCCATTCGAAATCCAGGGCATCGAGGATCTCAATCTTCCCGATGTGATCTCATCATTCACCGAGTACCCCAGTGGTTTGGTGCTGGTCACCGGTCCAACAGGATCGGGCAAGTCGACAAGCCTCGCAGCAATGATTAATCTCATTTCTCGAGCCCGCCAATGCCATGTCGTGACGATCGAAGATCCAATCGAATTTCTCTTTCAGGACGACAAGGCAACCATTTCCCAGCGCGAAGTCGGTACCGACACGCCAACCTTCCATGAGGCCCTGCGAAACTGCATGCGACAGGACCCGGATGTGATCATGGTTGGTGAGATGCGCGATCTGGAGACCATGGCGACAGCGATCACAGCCGCCGAGACCGGACACCTCGTTTTTTCGACCCTGCACACCAACAACGCAGCGCAGACGGTGGATCGGATCATCGACTCGTACCCGGCAGACCAGCAGTTGCAGGTCGGGGTCAGCTGGCTTTGGTATTGAAGGCAATCGTCTCGATGCAACTTGTGCAGGATCACGAGGGCAAACTCCGCCTGCCGGCTTGCGAGATACTGGTCAACTCTCCAAAGATTTCGAAGCACATCGAGAACGGCGAAATCAAAGAAATCATCGAGGAGATGGAAAACTCGGTCAACTTCTACCACATGCAGAGCATGAACCAGTCGCTGATCTCCCTCCTCGCCCACAACAAAATCACCTACGAACAAGCTGTCGATTCGTCGAGCGAACCCGACGATCTCTCGCTCAAGCTGCGAGAGATGTTTCCGTCCATCGAGGACCGTTTCAGGGAGGGTGAGATGGCACCATTAGCCCCGCAGATTTCTCTCCAACACCCAGCTTCTGGAGACGAAGCGCCTCTACGAAGAAATGGAAGAGCGCCACCGATCAAAGATCCAGGAAAAGGACGAGCAGATTGAGGCTCTCGAGGCCGATCTCACCGCTCTCCGGGAACAGGTTCAGGAGACCTCGGGCAACACCGACGACCTGCGCCGTGAGGCAGAGATCGCCCGCTCTGAAGTGCAGCGCGCCCCCGCGAGGAAGCCCAGCAGAAAATCAATGCTCTCAACGAACGGATTCGCGAACTCAACCAGCAGATTGGGGACGGCGGCAGCGGCGGCAAGGGGTCGTCAGGTTTTTTCAAACGCTGAGTTCGACCGCCTCGCAGGCAAAGTCAAGAGTCAAGAGTGAAGGGTAAAGTCCACCCACCCGCCGGTAGGTTCTTGGCCTTAACCCTTAACGCTTAGACCTCGCTCCATTGCGCTAAGATCGCTGCCGGAGTCAACGTGCCTGAACTCACCACCGACCG
>CAVZOK010000023.1:0-270515 GCA_963776765.1 Candidatus Sulfomarinibacteraceae bacterium | reverse complement strand
GGTGAGATCACCATTCCTACGGTCTATCGCGACGCTTACAAGATCACCGTCAACGGCAAACCGGACGCCAACGGCACCTTCTCGATGGTCTTTACACCGCACGGCGAAGACGGCACCGCGTTCACGGTCAACGTCGTCAAGGGAATGGGCGCCAAGAAGATCGCCGCAGATATCGCGAAGGAGCTGACGCTGGCCGCAGGCAGCCGCTACAAGGTCAAGCAGAACGGTAACAAGGTTGTCGTCAAGAAAGGCAACAAAAAGGAAAAACCGCTGGCAATCGAGATGAGCAATCAGAAGCTCACCGGCGTGTCGATCATGATCGGCAAGAACTGACGAGTTCGACACCAGGCCGGGTAACGACACCGACCCTTCGCCTGGGTGGTTCGACGAGTCAACGTTTCTGAAACTTGCGGGCCAACCCTTTCCCGTTCAGCAAAAACCCGGCGAGGGTGTTGCGCACGGCGACGTTTCCGGGTAGGGTGGAGTTGGAAGCCCGCGGAAGACGCCCGCCCCTCGAATGAGGCGTCGGCGCCCGGGTCGCCCCGCTCCGGACGGTTGAGCACACAACAGGATACGAGTGCATCGTCCGGTTCGCTCGATGAGTTCAACGACTTGAGTGCGTCTACGGCCAACCCAGGGCGCACCCATCGAACCGTGCGGATCTGTACTCCCGAAAGAGGAATGGAATGAACGAACAGCGAGAACAGCAAAAGCCCCAGCAGCGCAACTCGGGCTCACGTCGCCGTCGACGCCGGCCGCGTCGTCGTGGAGGTCCAAAGGGGCCGCCAATTCAGGTCGAAGGCTATCTCTGGGTCCGTGACAACGGCAGCCCGCTGCTGGTGGCTTCGAAGCGAAACTTCGTTGCCGACCGCTCGGACCCCACTGTCCCGGTCGAACTGGTCCGACCACTGCACCTCGAGAGTGGTCTGATGCTCACCGGCCAGGCACACTCGGGTGACCGGCCCCGAATGTCCGCGATCGAGACAATCGAAGGACTCGAGCCCGAGGTGTACCGGACCAAAGCGGTTCCATTCACCGAACTCATCAGCATCGATCCACTCGAACGGTTCAATCTCGAGACTGATCCGGAGATCGTCGAGCCGCGGGTCGCCGAGTTGATCGCCCCACTTGGCAAAGGTCAGCGCTGTCTGATCGTCTCACCGCCGAAAGCCGGAAAGACCACTCTCCTGCAGCAGATGGCCCATGCGATAGCCGTCAACCATCCCAATACGACAATCTTCGTGCTGCTGGTCGACGAGCGGCCCGAGGAGGTCACAGACTGGAAGAGAAGCATTGCCGGTGGCGAGGTCATCGCCTCCTCCACCGACCAGTCTCTGGAATCCCACATCCAGGTCTCGGAGATGGTCTTCGAGCGCGCTCGCCGGTTGGTGGAAATGGGCGATGATGTGGTCGTGTTCATGGACTCGCTGACCCGCATGTCGCGGGCCTTCAACAATCTTCAGAAGAGCTCGGGACGGATCCTGTCGGGCGGCATCGACGCACGCACCATGGAGAAGCCGCGTCGGTTCTTCGGTTCGGCCCGCAACGTCGAGGACGGCGGAAGCCTGACGGTGGTCGCCACCTGCCTCATCGACACCGGCTCACGGATGGACGAGGTCATCTTCCAGGAGTTCAAAGGCACCGGCAATATGGAGCTGGTGCTGGACCGCAAGCTCTTCGAAAAGAGAATCTTCCCCTGCATCAACATCCCCCAATCAGGGACCCGCAAGGAAGAGAAGCTCTACCCCAAGGAGCAGGTAGAAAAGCTCTACCTGATGCGGCGGGCGCTTTCGTCATTGTCGCCCGAGGCAGCCATGGAGCTGCTCCTGCAAAAGGTGCGCGAGTTCCCATCCAACGCTCAGTTCCTGTCATCCCTGCAACTCAAGTGATTCGATAACTTGAAACGAGACCCTGTCGCAAGCATAGTGCCGGAGAGATGACTTCATCACATAACCTCCGGCTACGCGACCCGGCCATCGAGACGGTCGCCGAGAAAGTACTTGCCGGCGAGCGGCTGGACCGCGAGGACGGTCTGCTCGCAGCGACCACCGACGATCTCGTGGGAGTTGGGCGGCTTGCCAATTTGGTCCGAGAGCGGTTGCACGGGGACACGACATATTTCAACATCAACCGCCACCTCAATCCCACCAACGTCTGCGTTGCTTCGTGCAGTCTCTGTGCCTTCTACGTTCCCTGGCGCGAAAAGGAGAAGGGTTGGACATACACCGTCGACCAGGCGGTGGAAATCGCTACTCGCGACGTCGACGAGACGGTCTCCGAGCTCCACATCGTTGGCGGGCTCCACCCCAAGCTCCTGGTCGACTACTATGAGGATCTCTTCCGCTCTCTCAAACGTCGTTTCCCATGGGTTCATCTCAAGGCCCTGACGATGGTTGAACTCGACTTTATCGCCAAGGCCTCACGCATCAGCCTCGATGACCTCATTGCACGCCTGCGCGATGCAGGTCTCGACTCGTGTCCGGGCGGCGGCGCGGAAATATTTGCCGAGCGGGTCCGAAACCAGATCTGCGACCACAAGACCGATGGATCACGTTGGCTTGACACAGCACGGATGGTCCACGCCGCCGGCATCAAATCAAACTGCACGATGCTCTACGGTCATGTCGAAACTGCCGAGGAGCGGGTCGATCATCTGATTGCACTGCGCGAACTGCAGGATGAGACCGGCGGTTTCCAGTGCCTCATCCCGCTCGCGTTCCACCCTGACAACACCGCCCTCGACCACCTACCGCCAACCGGCGGCCGGCTCGACTTGCAGACCCTCGCGGTTTCTCGTCTGGTGCTCGACAATGTCCCTCACCTCAAGGCTTACTGGATCATGCTGGGTGAGAAGATCGCCCAGATCGCCCTCCACTTCGGCGCCAACGACCTCGACGGAACCATATTTGACGAACGCATCACCCACGCCGCCGGAGGAACTGCCGGCACGAGCATGACCCGCCGAAGGCTCGAGCGACTGATCACCGAGGCAGGCCGAACGCCGGTTTTGCGTGACACGCTTTACCGCCCGATCGAGGAGACCTCTGTCGTCGCGTGACTCCCGCTTCGCGTTAGGAATCAGGGAGAAAGCCGTTAGCTCTTAGCTCGAAGAGCGACTCATCAACCGATCGCCTCAAGCTTTCGTCTGAAATTCGCCGATTCCAGACGCCTTGCGACGGGCTAAGAGCTGATTGCTGACAGCTAACAGCTTTCCTCTTCCCTCTTTACTGAGGCGCTCGCGGCTCAGACATCAACCGCTTCGACGGCGCCCAAAAGCATTTCTGAAAGCCACAACAGGTATTGTGCGACCTGCGACTCGCGACAGAGCTGGGCAAGCTCCGGCGAAAACTGAATCGCCACCACCACCAACAGTCCGAGCAGGAATGCGGCCACCAGACCAACCAGCGCTGCACCGAAGAGGCGGTTGAGCCAGCCGAGGTGCAGAGCTTTCAAAGTGCGTTCGATGCCCCACCCGGCGAGCAGGCAGAGACCCGTCGTCAACAACACCAGCAGCAAGCGCCCGAGGGCCGCCGCGAGCCATGGAATACCGATCACACCTTCGAGAGCTGCCTGGGCATCGGCACCGGCTACGACCGCCAACCACAGTCCGGCCGCCAGACCGCCGCCACCGAATATCATCCGCACCGCACCCTTCCAGAAGCCTCCCAGCGTGAGGCCGAGCCACACGACAATCAACACCCAATCAACGACGGTCATGGGAGGAGTTGCACTGTCAAGCGGAGAAAGTCAGCTTCGGTAACGATGCCTTGAAGTAGCTGCTCGTCATCGACCACCGGCAGGCAGCCGTACTTGTTCTCGAGCAGGATCCGCGCTGCCTTAGAGACCGCGAGGCCGGGCGACACCGTTACCACGTCGCGGTGCATGAGTTCGACAACCCGCACAGTATCGAAGATTCTTCGTTGCTCACTCGCTTCGACCTCAGCGAAAATGGAAAACGAGGCCGCTAGCAGGTCACGGTGAGTGATGAGGCCAACCAACTTACCCTCGCGAACCACCGGCAAATGACGGATACGGCCGCGGGCCATGCAGCGCTGGGCGAGCGCGAGGGTCTCATCCTCGGTCAGGGTGACCACATCGGTGGTCATGAGATCCGCGACGCTCATCTCGCTCGGCATCGGCCACCTCCTGAGATCAGTGTAACCCGGACAACACACGGTAAGTGTTGAGTTTTGAGTTATGAGTTTTGAGTTACGACAAGGTCTCAGCCACCGCACACGGGTGCGCAGGTGGGAACTCAAAACTGAGAACTCATAACCGATGCTAGATATACAGCCCACCGGAGATATTGAGCACCACCCCGGTAATGTACGAGGCTCCCGGGCCGGCCAGGAAGGCTACTGCGTCGGCCACGTCGGTCGGTGTTCCGAGCCGAGGGATGGCAACGGTTTTCATGAGAGCTTCGCGCTGGTCATCTGTGAGCTTGTCGGTCATCGGTGTCTGGATATAGCCAGGTGCGACCGCGTTGACAGTCACGTTGCGTGGACCCAACTCCCGGGCGAGACTTTTGGTGAAACCAATCAATCCGGCCTTGGAGGCAGCGTAGTTTGCCTGCCCGGCGTTACCCATCAGCCCGACTACTGATGCCACATTGACGATGCGACCGCTTCTAGCACGCATCATGAGCTTCGCCACCGGCTGGGTGACCTTAAAGGCCCCATCGAGATTGATTCCGAGAACGAGATCCCAGTCCTCTGGCTTCATTCGCACCAGCAGCTGATCGCGGGTGATGCCCGCGTTGTTGACGAGAATGTCGATGCGATCGTGCGCCTCATGAATCGCAGCGATCGACTCGGCTGCCGCCATAGAATCGGTGACATCGAGTTTACGGCCCTCGGCCGTGCCGCCGGCGCCGTTAATCTCATCGACGATTTCGGTGGTATCGAGGACGTCCGCACAGACTACCTTGGCGCCGCCGCGCGCCAGACGCCGTGCGATCTCGGCGCCGATCCCGCGCGCCCCTCCGGTCACAACGGCTACCTGCCCCTCAAACTCGTTCATGGACTTCACTCCTATCTTCGCGCTCATTCATTGAATCGTTGTATTGAACCACAAAGACACCAAGGACACCAAGAAATCACTACGTATTTCAAGAAGGTCGAACCCATCCTGCCGACCTCTGGTCGTGTGAAAACCTATAGCCCGCGGCCCTGAAAGTCTTTTGGTGATCTTGGTGTCTTGGTGGTGAAAACTAGCCGACAAGCTCTGCGAGGACCTTCTCAACAGATTCGACGGTACCCGCCTGGTAGCAGACGGCGTCACGGTCGATACGTTTCACAAGGCCCGAGAGGACTTTGCCTGTGCCAACTTCAACAAAGGTTTCAAACCCATCCGCCCGCATCTGCCGAATAATCGCCGACCAAAGAACCGGGGCGTCCACCTGGCGGATGAGTCCGTCGCGGACCTTGTCAGGCTCGTCCACCCTGTAGGCATCGACGTTGCGATAAAGAGGCATCGCCAATGGTTGAAAGTCGAGCTCTCGCAGGGTTGGTTCGAGACCTTCGCGAGCTGGTGCCATCAGAGGGGAATGGAAGGGGGCCGACACCGGTAGCGGCAGCACGCGTCGCGCGCCGGATTGCTGCAATCGCTCGCCGGCACCGGCCACAGCCGCGGCCGAACCCGCAATTACGACCTGTCCCGGAGAATTGAAATTGACGGCTCTGACGGTTCCGCTTCCCGACGCCTCCTCTTCTTTGCAGGCCACCTCCACCTCTTCGTCCTCGAGGCCGATTACCGCTGCCATCGCCCCTTCGCCAACCGGCACGGCCAGCTGCATGAGGCGACCACGTAGCCGGACCGTTCGGGCTGCGTCCGCCACGTCCAACCCACGGGCCGCAACCACCGCCGAGTATTCGCCAAGGCTGTGTCCGGCGACAGCACCAACCTCGAAACCAGCGTCGGACAGTACCGTCCAGGCCGCAGCCGAATGGGAAAGCAGCGCCGGCTGGGTGTTTTCCGTCAGCTTGAGGTCGTCTTCGGGACCGTTCCAGCACAGCTCGGAGAGGTTGGTGTCGAGGCCGTTGTCGATCTCCTCGAATACCTTCGCCGCTGAGGGCCAGCGCTCGGCGAGATCTCTGCCCATGCCGACTGCCTGCGAACCCTGACCCGGGAAAAGGGCGGCGATCTTCGCCGGGTTGACCATATTCAGCCTTTACTGCCGATGGGGGAGCTCGCCAGAACTTCGAGAATCTTGTCACCGATTCGTTCGATGACTCCGCACGAGGCGTAGGACGCGGCAAAGTGAACAGCATTGCGGATCGCCTTGGCGCTCGATCTGCCGTGGCCAATGAGACAGGCACCGCCAACACCAAGCAAGGGGGCACCGCCGTACTCCGAGTAATCGACTCGGGAGCGCAGATTGCGGAAGGCACCTTTCGCCATCAAGAGACCCGCACCATACATGGGTGACTGGCGGGCCTCGTCCATCAGCATGCCAACCACCATCTCACCAAAGCCCTCTGCGACCTTGAGAATTACATTACCCGTGAATCCATCGCAAACGATGACGTCAACGTCGGCGTTGAACACATCACCGCCCTCGACATTGCCAATGAAGTTGATGCCTGCAGCCTTGAGGACCCGATTGCGCTCACGCGCCTGAGGGCCGCCCTTGCTCTCTTCCTCTCCGACCGACATCAGACCAACCTTCGGCGAACTCACACCGAGCACCGCCTCCGCGTAAAACGAGCCCATGACGGCGAACTGCACCAGTTGGTGCGGCTTGCACTCCATGTTGGCACCAACATCGAGGACCAGGGTACGACCCTCTTTCTTTGGCACCACAGCAGCCAGCGCCGGCCGGTCGACACCGTCAATCATCCCGAGGGCGGCCTTGGCGGCGACCCACGCAGCACCGGTGTTGCCGGCAGTCACCATGGCGGTAGCCCGACCCTCGCGAACCAGCTCGGCACAGACGTTGAGAGAGGAGCGTTTCTTGCCACGCAAAACGCTGATAGCCGGGTCGTTCATGCCAACAACATCGGGCGCGTCCACAAGCTCGAGACCGGACGGCAGGAACCGGAACCTGCCGAGTTCGCGCCGTAAACGTCTCTGGGGACCGACAAGACAGACCGAAATCCCGGATTCGGTGACCGACTCGAGGGCTCCGCGAACGATCGTCTGCGGGGCGCCGTCGCCGCCCATGGCATCAACCGCGATGGGTCCTTCAGCCGGCATGCTCGTCCATCAGCCGGTGGGCCCCATCATATCGAGCCATCAATTCTCAGTCGAGTTCCTCGACTCTGATGACCTCGCGACCCTTGTAGCTGCCGCAGTGTGGGCAGACCTGGTGGGGCGGCTTCGGCTCGAAGCACGAGGTGCACAGACTCTTTCCGGGGGTCTTCAGAGCGTGGTGGGAGCGACGCTTGTCGCGGCGCGTCCTTGAGATTTTATGTTTTGGATTAGCCATCATCAGTCTCCAGTTCGGGAATCAACTCTCGCGGGCGCCACCGGCGAGATCCGCAAGGGCCCCCCATCGCGGATCAACTTCGGGCTTGCAACCGCAGTCATCAACTTGGTTCAAATTCTTTCCACAGCGCGGGCACAACCCGGCGCAACTCGATTGACACAGGATCCGCATCGGCATGGCGAGCAAAACCTGCTCGGCCGCGAGCTCGGTGAGATCAAGCTCCTGACCGTTGAGAAATGAAACATTGAGATCACCCTCGTCGAGTCCAGCTTCAGCATCGAGCGGTGCCGACCCGGGCACGTGGTACTCGAGCGAGAAATCCTCCGCAACACTCCAGGGCACAGGTTCCAGGCACCGCGAGCACAACAACGGGCCTTCGGCGGTGCAGCTGCCGGCGATCGAAAAGACATCTTCGTGCGGGCGCACCTCACCCGCCAGGCGAACCGTAACCTGGCCGGCTACCTGATCAGGGCCGAGCCGCTCTGCTTCTATGAGGAACCCCTCATCGAAGCGCAGTGGCTCGTGTTCGAGTTTTAAGATGTCGATCTTCACACGCACCTCTCCCCGCAGGGGACGGGAAGTATAGCAAAGGTCCCGGTTTGACTCCAGTCAGCCCCGCCCACCCACCCAGATGCGAGATGCGCCCAACCGGTAGCTCCTTTGCATTTATTGTCAAAGGGTGGGTCGGTGGATCCCGAATTTCGTATCTGATAACTGGGCGTGTGGGACGGGCTACTGATTCGCCCTGGAGGGCTCAGGCCTCGAAAAACCGGTCGAGACGCCCAATACGGCAATGCTCGCGCCGAGTGCCACCAAAGAGATCAGGGTCCACAAGGTTTCGCCGGCCACTGGCAGAAACCTCACCGCAAGCAGAACGAGGACACCGACAAATACCTCGAGGCTGATGGGAAGCGGATGACGGACCCAACGTTTGAGCACCACCGCCCCGATCCAGCAACCGAGGACGGTGAGGCCCACAGCCCTGGCTACGAAGAAAATCACCATCAACCCGGCGACAAGAGGTACCCCCAGGACGGGTCCGAGACCGAGGGCCGCGATCAAGGACGCAAAAACTGTCAACCCTGCCATCATCCCAAGAGCCGGAACCTTGATTCCGAGAGAGGGCAGTGCCCATGCACCGAAGCGCATCCTCGTCGGGAAGAGAAAAGCGAGACCGGTGGTCACCAGCAACCAGCCCCCTGCCGCCAAGAGGTGCATCGAAACATCGGTTTGGAGAGAAGACTTTTGTACTGATGAAGTCGAGAGGAGAGTGGCCATCGACGAAAAGCACAGCACTCTGCCGCCGATGTCGGCACTCACCGGCACGTCAGTTCCACCAAGGACCGCTACCACGTGCCGGGTGACAACCGCGCCTTCCGCGACGCGAATATCGCCACCGATGGCCACCGCATCACCCTCGATCCGGGCCTTCGGCCCGAGTTCGAGGTCGGCGCCAAAGACCACTACATCGCCGGCGACCCGCTCGTCAATCCTGAGATCGGAGAGAACTGCGGTTCGCCCGGAGGAAGCTACCGCCACCCCGGAAACCATCAGAGCCAGGAACAGGAAAAGGTAAAGGCGGAAGAGTTTTACCGGTCGTCGCGCCATAGCGAGACCCTCCGCCAACGCCGGGCGGTCAGCGCCACCCCAACGAGACCGAAGATGCTCACCAGACCGGCACCAGCGAGAATTGCGGGATCGAGCGTAGCTGCCGCAGCCCGAGCCCCAGTCGCGACCGCTGAGCTCCAATCTGAAACGCTGGTGGCGAACGCCATCCACCCCTGAGTCGAGAATTCTGGTAACAGGCCGAGAATGCCGCTCCCGGGCACCCCTCCAACCATGACGGCCCCCACAAGGGCAACCACCAGCGACGCGGCAACCGGCAGAAAAGCCACAATGCGGCGTCGGATCTGCACCGGCCGAAGGGCGGCGAGGACGCGCTCCTCGACATCGGGGTCAGCGGGCGGGATTGCCTTCGCGAAGAGCAGCCCCAACGCCATTTCGGCTGCGGCCACCTCACGGCAATCCGGACACACCTCGAGATGCCGGCTTTCCGCGCCATCGAGACGTTCGAGACCACCGCCGTTCTCGGTGAGAATCTCCTGGATTGTCTGACAGTCCGTTGCCACTGGGGCCTCCCCTCGAATCATACCGTTTTCCTCATAGGAATTCGGTCAATGCCTTACGTAATACGGAGTGGGCACGAAAAAGTTTGTTCTTGACCGTACCGAGTGGCATATCCGTAAAATCTGCGATCTCCTGATAACTCAGGCCACCAAAGTGCCGCAGCAGCACGAGCTCGCGATACTCGGGCCGAAGACCGTCGATGACCTCGCGCAGTTCCGACGCGAGAACCCGATTCTCGAGATGACCAAGCGGATCCTTATCGAGATCGGGGACTACGACTTCTACCTCGTCGCCTTCGGAGTCCGTGCGATAAAGCGGTGTTGTCAGGAGGCGACGCCTGCGAAGCTGGTCGATACCCAGGTTGTGGGCAATTCGAAAGAGCCAGGTCGAAAATCGATACTTCGGGTTGAACCGTTCGAGAGCGGACCAGGCACGGACGAAGGCCTCTTGCGAGAGTTCACGCGCCAACTCCATGTCACCCACAAGCTGACTGAGAAAGGCTGTCAGGCGCCGCTGATAACGGCGTACGAGAACCCCAAAGGCACCTTCATCACCATCGAGTGAGAGTTCGACCAGGCGCTCGTCCGAAAGCTGCTGTGTCTTTTCCGTCACGGCCAACGATCATACCTTGGTAGGGAGATACGGAGGACAGGTTGGAAAAGATGCTGGATACTCGATGCTCGATGCTCGATGCTCGATACTGGATACCGGATACCGGATGCTGGATGCTGGATGCTGGATGCACCAGGAGGATCGATCTCCCAATCGAACCGCCAACCCGGGTGGGTGGGTGCGGGAGGCTTCTGCTAGACTCGCCGCGGAGGTGTGCCCGTGGGCAAAAACCGTCTGATCGTGTGGTTTCTTGTCGCCGCAATGACGCTGCCGGTGATGCCCGGCGCAGCCGACGAGGAAGAGCAGGAGGGTCTGCGCCGCGTCGGCGGGTTGACATTTGTCGATGAAGTTGCGCTGACGATCGCCAACCTGGTGGTCTACGTCACCGACAAGAAGGGCCGGGCGGTCACGACCCTGACCAAAGATGATTTTGAGATCCTCCAAGATGGTGCTCCCAAGCAAATTAGCAATTTCAAGCTTTACACCAGCGAAGTCGTCCGCGCCGAGATGGGTGTGACGACGGGGCTTGATATTCCCGAGGCAACCCCCATCCCAGACGGAACCTCTGCGGCGGGTCCGCAGCCTGTCAACCTGGTTCTTTACATCGACAACCAGAATCTCGACCCGCTCGACCGAAACAGAGTGCTGTCCCAGACTCGGGATTTCGTCCGTACCAGCCTGCATCCACCGGCTCAGATGATGGTCGTTGCCTACCAGCGTTCATTCGAGGTGCTGCAGGAATTCACGTCTGACCCTTCCGCCGTACTGAAGGCAATGCGCCTTGTGCGCACTTACACGGGCGGTCGGACGGAACGGGATAGCTCCCGCCAGGACATCGTAGATCGGATCCAGAGGTTGGAGTCTGATCGTCGTGCGAACTCGTCCGGTGGGAACATGGGAGGTTCATCGGGTGGTAACGAATGGAACGAAATATACAACTTGATCGACAACTACGCCAAGGAATCGGTCAACGACCTCCAGTTCACTCTCGACTCTCTCCGGCAGATCATCACCAGCCTCACCGGCCTTCCTGGTAAAAAGGGCATTATTTACGTCTCCAACGGCCTGCCCATGATTCCCGGCATGGAGCTCTTCTACGAAGCAAGCAAGGGCATGAACGATTCGACCATTCTCTCGAGGATGTACGAATACGACCGGACACGTATCTACAGACAGTTGGCCACGACCGCCAACGCACAGGATGTGACTCTCTACACCATCGATGCATCCGGGCTCAGCCTGCAGGGCATGGGATCAGCAGAGTACGCGACCGCCTCGGATCCAATGATGGCTTCGATCGGCCGCAATAACTACACTGATTCGCTGCGGTTTCTGTCCGACGAAACCGGAGGAATCACGATTTTCAACACCAACGACATCGGACCGAAACTCGAGCTCGTGACTCAGGACATGTTCACCTACTATTCTCTTGGCTATCCCCTACAGGCCAGCGGACAGGACAAGGTGCACCGGGTAAAGGTCAAGCTGCGAGACGATCCGGCGTTCTCAAACTATGTGCTCCGTTACCGGCCCCGTTTCGTGGAAAAATCTCTTGAAACCAGGGTCCAGGACAGGGTGGCGTCAAGTTTGGTCTTCGAGATCGATGAAAACCCGATGGGCCTCAAAATCGAGGCCGGAGCCCCGGCTGCGGCAACTGAGGATCGCTGGCTCCTTCCTGCCCACCTCTCCTTCCCCCTCAACAGCATCGCGCTGCTCCCCGAGGGAGACGATTTCGTGGCTCGAATCGTGTTGTTCATCGCCGCTCGGGATACCGATGGAAAACGATCCGATCTGGTCCGCCAGACTCACGAAATCCGGGTTCCGGCAGGCAGTTACGAGGAAGCGAAAGGCAAGGACTTCGGCATTGACACCCAACTTCTGATGGAGTCGGGAAGATACAAAATCGCGATCGCCCTGCTCGACCCCCTGACCCGTCAGGTTTCGTACCGGACCATCAGCACTGCGGTCCATCCCAAGAAGTAGTCAAAGGATCTTCCAGCCACATCCGTTTAGCGGGCGCTCCGGTCAACCGGCTCGAGGATGAGCCTGCCGCCGCGGTAGTCGTAAAACGCCCGGAAGCTGTTCAATAGTTGATTGCCGAGGATGCCGTTGAGATTCTCGATGTTCCGCACCGCCGGCACGCCAAAGGCCTCCATCCATGCCGTCTCAATACCCCTGGCAACGATGGAGCCGAGCTGCAACTTCTGTGTTATGGCCACTACGACAGTGGAGTCCCCGACCACACCGATGCTCGCTCCCTCCCTCTGTTCCGCGGGAGGTTTGAGGTGTCGCCGCGATTTGGTAATCAGGGCCAGGAAACGGCCCGAACCAGTGTCCGCCACCAACCGGACGGGGACTTCTTTCCCGCCCTCTTTGACGACGACGGTCCCGAGCACCACCGGACGCCCGTCCACCACATCGAGCGGCACCTCATACCCTTGACCTCGGTAGTCGAAAGTCTCCGGGTCATGGAGTAGCAACCTGTGCCCAACCGGATTAATTTCGACCACAAATCGTTCGAAGAGGTCGGCTCCGAGAAAACCGTGGATCTCGCGGCCAGCTGTCGCCGCCAGCCGGGCGCCGATGTCATGAACCACGAGCGGCGTCTGCAGCACCTCGACACCGTCGATTCGGATGCAGGTGTCCTTCGCCACCGCCACTCGAGTCGCGCCAGACCCGATCCCGCGCGCAAGACCGGTGTCCCTGACCTGAAGACCGAGGGCCCAAGCGAGCAATGGGTCGGTGACGGAACTCGATGTCGCCCCGCTATCGACCACAAAATCCAATGGTGGTGAACCGGAGATGGTCACCGACACCAGAATGAGGCCCGCGAAGGGTTCGTAGATCGTCTCGTGGACGCACGAGGGCGGCGGGGTATCCCCTTCCCGTTCGAACCCGGAGACAGTGAGCGCCCCTCCCACAATCAATGTGGCGGTCAGGAGTGGAATCAAGAATGGATATCGGGTCATTGGCCCCTCAGTTTAGTCCAGTTCCCTCGCCGAGCGAAGTTGGCCCGCCGGCCATCGAATTGCAGGCGAGGATTCATCCTCTGTCAAAGATTATGCGCTTCAAGCTCAGGCAGTTACTTCCGCTCACTCCAGCTCGACCAGCAACTCGCCGCCCTCGACAGTGTCGCCCGCGGCAACATGGATCGCCGCGACCTTGCCAGCTTGGTCTGCGGCAAGTTCGTTCTCCATCTTCATGGCCTCGAGCACGACCAGCACCTGCCCAGGTTCCACCTCGTCCCCCGGTTCGACCTTGACCGCGACCACTTTGCCGGGAATCGGTGCCTTGACGCGGCTGGGTCCGGAGTCGCGCGCTCCGCTCACCGCCTCTACCGCCTCCGCCGGGGTCAGCACTTCGAGATCGAATTCTCGTTGTCCCACCGTCACCCGCCAGCTGCCGTTCGAGCCGTGCTGAGAGGTGATTTGAAGGCTCCGTCCAGTAGCCGGGAATCGCAAAGAGGCCACTGCTCCATCGAGACCAACGAGCTCTAGTTCGTGGCGCTGGCCTTCGACCTCGACGGTGAACTCGTTGCCCCGGCGCTCCACATTCACCTCGCGTGATGACCGTCCGCCGCGAACGACCCACCTCATCACGGGAACCTCCCGTGCTGGAGTCGGGTTCCCTCGTTCCACCAGGAGCTGTCATCCCCGTGTGCGAAGAGATCGTCGGGAAGGCGTCCCGCCGACACGGTCGCGAGACACGCGGCAGCCATGATCGCCGCCTGCTCGGCCTCTGGGTCCTGCTGACCGTGGAGCTTTTCGAGATCACCCGATGTGAGGAGCTGGTCGAGAAACCCGGTGTGGAAGTCCGCCGAAAGGAATGCCTCCATGCCCACCAACGCCCGAAACAACGTCAGGGTCGTCGAGACTCCGCGTACCTGGAATTCTGAAAGTGCACGGTGGAGGCGCTTGATCGCGGTCGGGCGGTCGGGCGCCCAGACCACCAATTTGGCCAGCATGGGATCGTAGTCGAGCGGCACCACGCTCTCAGCAATAACGCCGGAATCGAGCCGCACACCCGGACCACCCGGACGCACCCAGAGCGAGATCCGACCCGGGGAGGGGGCAAAGTTTCGAAGAGGATCCTCGGCGTAGATCCGGCATTCGATGGCGTGGCCACGCGGCACCAACTCCTCCTGTCGAAACGACAGTGATTCACCAAGAGCGAGTTTGATCTGCTCCTGCACAAGGTCGACCCCGTACACCTCTTCGGTGATCGGATGTTCCACTTGGAGACGGGTGTTCATCTCAAGGAAATAGAAGTCGCCATTCGGATCGAGCAGGAACTCCACGGTTCCCAGCGAGTGATAGCGGGAGGCTTTGACGATTGCCAGCGCCGCCTCACCGAGTTCCTTCCGCAGTTGTGGACCGACCACCGGTGATGGGCACTCTTCAACGACCTTCTGATGGCGACGTTGGATCGAGCACTCACGTTCACCGACGTAGACCGCGTTTCCCTCACGATCAGCCACGACCTGCACCTCGATATGACGGGGCGAGGCGACTAGTCGCTCAACATAGACCCGGGAGTCACCGAAGTAGGCCTGTCCTTCAGAGCAGGCCCGTTCATAAGACCCGGCCAACTCTTCCCATTCGGCCACCACCCGCATACCCTTGCCGCCACCACCCGCAACCGCCTTCAACAGAACTGGAAATCCGTGCTCATCGACGAACGCCTCGAGTTCCGAGATCTCGGTGATCGGCTCCATGAGGCCGGGAATCACAGGCGCACCGGCAGACTTGGCGAGCTTGCGGGACTCGGTCTTCGATCCCATCGTCCGCATCGCGTCGGGTGGTGGACCGACCCACGTCAGTCCGGCGGCCTCGACCCGCTCCGCGAAATCAGCGTTTTCCGCCAGAAAACCGTAGCCGGGGTGGAGAAGGTCGGCGCCACCTTCAGTTGCCGCTGCGAGCAGCTTGTCCATGTCGAGGTAGCTCTGCGTCGCCGGAGCAGGCCCGATGGGGAAGCTAGAATCGGCCATGAGGACGTGCGGCGCGAGTCGATCGACCTCAGAGTAAACGGCAACGGTACCGATCCCCATCTCGCGACATGCGCGGATGATACGAACGGCAATCTCGCCCCGATTCGCGATCAGGAGCTTCATCGCGAGCTCCCGTGCCCGTGCCCGTCTCCGTGCCCGGCCTCCGGTGCGGTGCTCCTGAATTCGAAGCGACCTTCTGTAATCGTGCTACCCGAGAGGATGCCAGGCACGCCGATTCGCTGCGAATCGGGATGCCAGGCACCTCCGTTGAACGTGCCCTTGCCTCGCAGTTCGGAACGGGGACGGAAATCCGAAATCCGAAATCCGAAATCCGAATTTGGTGAGACGGTTCGGGCCATTCCTAATTCCTAATTCTCATAGTGGGATGTTCCCGTGCTTCTTCGACGGCATCGAGTCTCTTTTTGTCTGCAACATGGCGAAGGCCGTCACCAGTTTTCGACGCAGGTCCCTCGGCATGATGACCTCGTCGATGTAGCCCCGCTCGGCTGCTACGAAGGGATTGGCAAAGAGGTTCTGGTACTCCTGAACCCGGCTCGCACGCTCCTTTTCGGGGTCATCAGCGTTCTTGATCTCGTTGCCATAGAGAATGTTGACAGCACCCTGAGGCCCCATGACCGCAATCTCAGCGGTTGGGAAGGCGAAGTTGAGGTCTGTGCGAATGTGCTTGGAACCCATCACGCAATATGCGCCGCCATAGGCCTTGCGGGTGATGACAGTGACCTTCGGAACTGTGGCTTCTGCGAGCGCGAAAAGGAGCTTCGCGCCGTGGCGGATGATGCCACCCCACTCCTGCTCGGTGCCGGGCAAGAACCCTGGCACATCCTCGACGATCCATAGCGGAATGTTGAAGGCGTCACAGAAGCGCACGAATCGGGCGCCCTTGACGGAAGCGTTGATATCGAGGACCCCCGCCAGGTGGGCCGGCTGGTTGGCGATGACCCCTATCGTTCGCCCACCGAGACGGATGAAGCCGACGACGATGTTCTTGGCATAGTGTTGATGAACCTCGAGAAACTCATTCTCGTCTGCCGCCCAGCGGATCAGCTTGGTGATGTCGTAGGGTTTGTTCGGATCCGATGGCATGAAGTCGTCGAGTTCCGAAATCTCGCGATCCAGTGGATCTTCTGTTGCTACCACCGGTGACCGCTCGGAGTTGTTTGACGGCAAGTAGGAAAGCAGCTGGCGGATCGATGCCAGGCATTCGGTGTCCCCCGGTGAGGCGAAGTGAGCCACCCCGGAGACCGAGTTGTGACTCATGGCGCCACCAAGTTTTTCCTTGGTGACCTCCTCATGGGTAACGGTCTTGATGACCTCCGGGCCGGTGACAAACATATAAGAAGTTGTCTCAACCATGAAAACGAAGTCTGTGATTGCCGGTGAGTAGACGGCGCCGCCTGCACATGGGCCCATGATGGCCGAGATCTGGGGCACGACACCGGAGGCGAGGGTGTTGCGAAGAAAAATGTCGGCATAACCCGCGAGTGAGGCGACCCCCTCCTGAATTCGCGCGCCACCCGAGTCGTTGAGGCCCACCACCGGCGCGCCAACCTTCATGGCGAGGTCCATAATCTTGCATATTTTGGCCGCGTTGGCCTCCGACAGCGAACCGCCAAAGACCGTAAAATCCTGAGCGAAGACAAAGACTGGACGGCCATGGACGCGCCCGTGCCCGGCCACCACACCGTCTCCCGGAGTCTTTCGCCCTTCCATTCCAAAATCGGTGCAGCCATGCTCGACCAATGCGTCGGTTTCCTCGAAACTGCCTTCGTCGAGGATTTGCTCGATACGCTCGCGGGCGGTCAGCTTCCCCTGCTCGTGTTGGCGGTCGATCTTGCTTTCGCCACCACCGCTGCGGTTGGCGGCCAACCGTTCCTGCAATCGATCAACGACTTCACGGCTCATCCCCGACCTCCCGGACACTCGCCCCCGGCATTCTACCGCGTCCGCCGTCCCAACCCGCAACAAGCGCAGGTACCATAACGCATGCTTCAAACGCCTCGCCCCGAGACTCCGCTCGATCCCAAGTGGCTGCAGCTGCTCTCGGAGCGTTGCGCCGACCTGAGAGGTGGCGGCGCCCGGTTCGAGGACCTCTACCTCGAACAACGCCTTGAAGTACGCGCTGTCGCATCGGGCGGCGAACTCCAGATGGAGTTTTGCCGGCTCGAGGGAGCAGCTGCAAGATGGCGCTCGCCGTCGAGAACGGTCCTCCACGCACGCACCGGGCTTTCGCCCTCTGCGATTGGAGAACTTCTCGGACGCCAGGCGGATCGGGTGGCGCTGCCACCGGCGCGCCCGCTCCCGGCACCGGAGATAGATCCACCGCGACAATGGCTGGAGTGGGCTCGCGAAGTTGCCTGCAGGCTCGGTCCGGCTCCATCAGTCGTTCGCTATCTCTGTCGTCGCGCAGCGGTGGTACGGAGCGACGGTTGGGCACGGGCGTCGGGTCCCCCGCTGGTTCGCGTCGAGGGATCTGGCAATCGGCCGACCGCCCTGCTCGCCGTGTGGGGCCATCCACAGCTCGGTCATTGGCTCACAGAGCTTCTCGCGCCGCCTCCCGCCAAACCGTGGGAGCCGTGCCCCGGCTCTCAGCTTCCAGTGCTCTTTACGGCCGGCACGGCAGGCACCCTGATGCATGAATTGGTCGGTCACATGACCGAATCTGACCTTATCCTCAGCGGAGCATCGCCGCTGGCAGGCATGAAGGGTGCAACGATTACTACATCGGGCCTCGACATCATCGATGACCCAACACGAGTCGACCTTGCCGGGGCATTTGACTACGACGACGAGGGTGTTGCAGGGCGGCCCGTTCCTCTCGTCGTTGCGGGGCGCCTGCAGAGCTACCTGTGCGATCGAGAGGGCGGCAGGCGCCTTGGTGATGAACCGGGGAGAGGCCGGCGCGCAGGTTGGAACCGGCCGCCCATCACTCGTCAATCGAATCTCGTCATCGCGCCCGGCAAGTACCTCCCTGAAGAGCTGGAAGGAGATCTCGACAACGCCCTCGTCGTGACGCGAATCGGGGGCGCGACGGTCGATCCGGTGTCATCGAGGACCGTGCTGCGAGTGGAGCGGGGTTGGGAGGTGCGGCACGGCCGCCGACGCCGCCCCCTGGCTCCCTGCGAGCTCACGGGCGGTGCCCTCGAGATTCTGGCCAGGATTGACTCGCGCATCGGCTCAGATCCAACCGCCGACTGGCGTTTGGGATGGTGCATCAAGGACGGCCTGCCGTTGGCTACAGGGTCCGAAGCACCCACCCTTCTCGTCGACCGCCTCGAGGTTCTATGAGTTCCCACAATTACCTTGATCGTCTGAACGCCGCAGCCGACGCCGCCCGGACCGAGCTCGAGAACCAGCCTACGGGGCGCTGGGAGTTTTTCGCCAAGGCCTCCTTCACGCGCGAGGTGGGGGTGGCTCCCGGCAACCCTCTGGATGTCATCAATGTCGAGGAGACGGGGGTCGCGGTCCGTTCGGCCCGAGAGGGCCGTTCCGGTTTCGCCGCCGCTTCGGGACTCGAGGGTGAAGCTCCAAGACGGGCGGTCGAAGGCGCACTCAACACCGAGATGCCGACCCGGTTCGACCCGCTGCCACCACCACGGGTGCTCGGCACGTCCAAAGTCCGGGCGCCACGTCCCCTGCCGCCGACAGGCTGGTCTGGCCATGTCGGGGAGGAACTGGCCCGAGTCCTTGCCGGCACCACGGGCGGTCTTGCACGGCTCCGTCGCACCACCATTCAGGAAGGTGCGTTTGCCTGGATTCTGGCAAACGGCGATGGGTGGGTGGCCCGTCATGAGGACACAAGTACCGCCCTTCTCGCTGAAATTGAAATCGAGGGGGAGCGAAGCGGCGTGTGGCGCGACTGGATCCACATACCGGATCCCGAGACCTTCGATATTGAGGCCGCCGCGGCCCAGGTTTCGGACCGTGCCCTGCTGACCAGAAGCCGGATTGCCACCGACTCAGGACTCCGCGACCTTATTCTCCACCCTGAGGTCTCGGCTGAACTTCTGGCGGCGATTGCCCAGCTGTTCTTCGTGACCGCCGACGACGATGACCTTTTGGTGGAGATCATCGATCGCGAGGGGCGCTTAGCTGCTCCGGCGCTGACGCTTGTCGACGACCGCACTGACCCGAACGCTCCGATCACAGGACCTTGCGATGGCGAAGGCCTTCCGGCCAGGCGCACTTTATTGGTCGACGAGGGCGTGCCACGCCACCGTCTCGCCTGCCACAGGGACGCTGTGCGCTACTCCGAAGCTTCGCGCGGCGGCGCCCTCAGGCTTTCCTACCGAGACTATCCGGAGACCGGCATAGCCAACCTCCAAGTGGCCACCGGAAGTGGTGTCGCAGCGGCCGAGTTGCTGGGATCGGCCGACCGCGCTCTCTATCTGCTGCGCCCCCTGGCCCCGATCGGGTTTGAACCGTCTTCAGATACCTACCGCATCATTGCTTCGGGAGTATGGCTCGATGGTCACAAGGTACGGGGCTGGCATCCGGTGGTCGAGCTGCGAGGAAGCCTTGGCCGGCTGCTGCGCCGAATCGAGGCTGTGGGAACTGATTTGCGCTGGTTCCAGACCAGTCGTGGATTCGTCGGTGCGCCGTCCCTTCTGGTCCGCCGGCAACCCGTCATCGGTTAGCGAGGAAGCAAGGGGGCAGCATGAGCCCCTAAGTGCGTTCATTGGCCGAATTGTGCTATCTTGCGCATTCTTTGGCGCATTATGCGCTAGGGCGGGAGGTTCAAGATGGAAGTGGGCATCATGGGATTGGCGGCAAGCGGCAAGTCGACCCTTTTCGGTCTGCTGACGGGCCAGCAATCCGATGCACCTTCAGCCCGCCACGGCAGCGTCCAGATCGGTATCGCCAGGGTGCCAGATCCCCGGCTCGACGCGCTCAGTGCAATGTACGAGCCTGAAAAGACCACTCCCGCCTCGGTGAGGTACGTGGATGTGCCCGGCATTCCCGAGGAGCACCGCCAGGATGCCGCCTTCAACCTTCCGGAGCTTCGCGCCGTCGATGCTCTGATGGTCGTGGTGAGAGCCTTCGAGAACGATGCGGTGGCGCACCCCAAGGGCTCGATCGATCCGCAACGCGACCTCCGATACATCGAAGAGGAATTCATCCTCCAAGACCAGCTGGTAGTGGAGAAACGGCTCGAAAGAATCCGTCGCGATCTCAGAACACGGAAAGTGCCGGAGCTTGAGCGCGAGGCGGAAATGCTCAGACGTTGTCAGGCGGTCCTCGAGGACCAACGGCCGCTCCGCGCAGAGACCTTCAACGAACAGGAAGAGAAGGTCTTTCGCGGTTTCACCTTTTTGTCCGCGAAACCGATGTTGGTCGTTCTCAACGTCGACGATCACCAGGTTTCGGATCAGTCTTTTTCCAGTCCTGGGTGGGCCGAGTGGATCGAGCGCCCAAAGATGGCCTTCACCCAGGTGTGCGCGCCTCTCGAGGCTGAATTGGCTCAGCTCGAGGGTGACGATGCGGGGGCATTCATGGCGGAGTTCGGCATTGAAGACCGCGCTCTTGATCGCGTCATCAGGGAGTCCTACCGCCTCCTCGGGTCGATTTCATTCTTTACCGTCGGATCCGACGAGTGTCGGGCATGGTCTATCCGGATGGCGACTCCGGCAGTGCAGGCAGGGGGAGTGATCCACTCGGACATCCAGCGTGGTTTCATCCGCGCCGAGGTCGTACCCTACGACGCGTTGCTTGAGGCCGGCTCACTCGCAGCGTGTCGCCAACTCGGTACGCTCCGACTCGAGGGGAAAACCTATCCCGTCCGGGATGGCGAGGTCGTTCACTTCCGCTTCAACGTCTGAAGCGATCCGCGAAGCGTCAAATGAGCGCTTCTGCCGTCCGCACCACCAGGTTCTGCCACACCGGAACGAAATGGGCCTCGTCGGACACAACTCCGATAGGGGGCATGCCGTCCGTTGTCCTGGCATTGTGCTCTTCTGCGCCCTGCGGCGTTGCCGTCACCGGTCTTGGCGCACGCCGCGGTGGCGCCGGACGCGGCGGTGGTGCGGACTTTGCCGGGGTCGGTTGCGTTTGCGGCTGTGGCTGTTCTTTCGGCGGTGTAACTACCGGCGCCTCAGTCTCACCCACTCCGTCCGGTTCGGGAGGTGGCTTCGGTTCATACCGCCGCCTCACTCGCTCGACCTTGCCCGGTTCAAGGAATGGCATGGGCAAAGAGTCCTTGAACCGCCGACGATCTTGATCCTGAAGTAGCACACCCAGCATTAACCTTGACGTCGTAACTTCGGGATTGACCCGTGGGTCGGCCAGCTCGGGAGCAAACTTGAGTGCCCGCCGATAGTAATAAAGGGCATTCGAACTGTGTCCGAGCTGTTCCTCGAGCAGACCGAGGTAGAAGTTGCACCAACCGTGTCCGGTGAGCTTTTTGAGGGTGCGTTTATAGGCCTGCTGGGCGCTATCCAAATCACCCTCGCTATGCTCGACCAAGCCGATTCGGAACCACGCCTCATAGAGATCAGGGTCGAGATCGAGGGCGTCCTTGAAAACCCTCACCGCATCCTTGGGATAGCCGCGGTAAAAAAGCATCGTCCCGAGATCGACCATGGCGGGTGGATCGAGTTCTTCGAGCTCGGCACGTTCCCAGTAATCGCGGATCGTTTCATCGCCCGGATCGTCCAACACCAACCAACGAACGAACATTGGTTCGTCGGTCACGGCCACACCTGCCGAAAACACAACGATGGCGACAATCACGAACAACAGGCCTCCGAACTTAGCCCGCATTTTTAACCACCTCTGGTCTACCCCTTCTTCTTCACCTTGCGCGCCACAACCCTGACCTTATCATTCTCGATCTGCACGTCGAATACGACCTTGCGCCCGAGCCGTTCTTCGATTTTCTCGCGTTGCTCGGCGATCTGCTGATCAAATGTCTTCCGGTCCACACCAACATCGAGGCCACGCTCCGATTTCGCGGTCTGATAGCGATCGAAGAGCGAACTCTCCTCGGTCTTTTCTACGGATGAGGTAGCGGTGTCGTTTGCCGTTTCCGGCCTAAGGATCTCGTGATCAGCGTGGGACTGGGCGGACCGCCCTTCTTCACGCTCACGCAACAACCGCTCCCAGTTCTGGGAGTAGGTCATGAACCTGTGCTGAAGCTGTTCGATCCTGAACTGCTCTGCGCGACGATTGACCGTTTGTTCTGCCAGCAATCTGATGCGACGGTTGATCCGCTCGCGTTCGTCCTGAGGCGGCACCCTCTCGACACCGGAGAAATACATCTCCCATTTTCGAATATGCCTCTGCAGCATCCCCTCGAGCATTGCGATTTCTTCGATCAGCTCCATCCATGCCTCCAGCCGATGAGATGCTCAATGATCCGGTCTCCGCTAGAATGCCCCTCGTGGCACCTGACTATCGGCGCATCCCTGCGATTCATCGCCTCCTCGACCTCCCTACACTGCGGGCTGCAGTTGGCGACTACGGCCACGCTCCGGTCATGGAGGCGTGCCGGGTCGCAGTCGACCAACTCCGGCAGAGCATTAGCGCCGGTGAGGTTGCCGGACCGGACATCGATGCAGCGTGCGAGGCCCTCGAGGGCGAAATCCTCGACGCGCTGCGCACCGGTGTTGCTTCCGCCTATCCTGCGGTGATCAACGCTACCGGCGTGCTCCTGCACACCAACCTCGGCCGGGCACCGCTCCCGCGACGCCTCCCGTCATCCTTGAAATCATACCTCGCCCTCGAGTACGACGTCAGTGAGGGCCGTCGCGGACAACGTCTGGCGGCTATGGCCGATCGCATTGCCAGAGTCTGTGGTGCCGCCAGCGCTGTGATGGTGAATAACAATGCGGCGGCCCTCTTTCTCATCCTCAAGGCCCACGCCGAACAGCGCGAGGTGGTGGTCTCCCGTGGCCAGTTGATCGAGATCGGCGGCTCATTCCGGCTGCCCGATGTCATGGAAGCTTCAGGCTCTAAGTTGGTCGAAGTCGGATGCACCAACCGCACCCACCTCCGGGACTACGCAGTCGCGATCGGCGAACAAACCGCGGCCCTTCTCGTCGCCCACCAGTCCAATTTCAGAATCGTCGGCTTCACCACCGAACCATCGATCGGCGAACTGGCCGACCTCGCCCACTCCCACGGCCTACCTTTGGTAGTCGACCAGGGCTCAGGCGCCCTTCACGATCTCAGGCGTTGGGGACTGCCGCATGAACACACCGTTTCGGAGCTCCTTGAAGCCGGCGCAGACGTCGTGTGCTTTTCCGGTGACAAGCTTCTCGGCGGACCACAGGCGGGTCTCGTGGTCGGTCGTTCGGAGTGGGTCGAGCCACTCGCCCGCCACCCACTTTACCGCGCCCTTCGCCCGGACAAAACGGCGCTGCTGACGATGGAGGAAACTCTCCGCGCCCACCACAGTGGACGTCTCGAGGATATACCGCTCTACGCAATGCTCGGCACAACGATTGATGCCCTGATGGGGCGCGCCCGGCGTCTCGGTCGCCGCCTGCGCGACAGGGGTGTGCCGGTGCACGGCCGGGCGACCCGCGCCGCTGTCGGCGGTGGTACGACTCCTGAGGAAACCCTGGCAAGCTACGGTCTCGGTCTCGCCGGCGGCCAGGGCCTCGCCGACCGGCTGCGCGCGGAATCGCCACCTGTGGTGGCACGCATCGAGGACGACGAAGTTGTGCTCGATCTGCGGACCGTATTCCCCGATCAGGACCGCAGCCTCGAGGAGGCACTGGTGGCTGCCTATAGCGGACTCAACGCTAACCACGAAGCTGGGGCGTAGAGCCACAGAATCACCGCTATTGCCAGGAAGGTGCCAAACGGCAACGCGGTCTTGCCCGAACCCCGGCCGCTGGCTATCAAAGCCAGGCCCACCAACGCGCCCAGAATGGATGCGACCACTAATATTCCAACAACGCCGCGTAACCCCACCACCGCGCCGATCGCAGCCAGGTACTTGACGTCGCCCCAGCCCATCCCTTCAATACCTCGCCATAGCTTATAAATGACAATCACGAGAGTCGGCAACAGGGCGCCAACCAGGGCGCCGACCAGCGCATCGAGCCACCAGGTGTAGCCACCGAGGAAAGAAAAAAGGAGCCCAAAGACAATCGAGGGATAGGTGAGCACATTGGGCAGGATCTGGTAGTCGAAATCGATGAGTCCGAGCGCCAGCGAGACCCAGGCGAAGATCAAAACCTCGAGCCCGGTCACGCTGAGGCCCCAGCGTGCCACTGTGGCGACCGCCAGTAGCCCGGCTGTGAGTTCGACCAGCGGATAGCGAATCGATATTGACTTCCTGCAGTGGCGGCAGCGGCCACGCAAGATCACCCAGGAGACGAGCGGAATATTGTCGAACCACTTTATCGGCGTCGAGCACGCCGGACACGATGATGGAGGGGTCTTCACAACCGAGATTTCTCGGGGCAACCGGTAGACCAGCACGTTGAGAAAGCTCCCCACCACCGCCCCCCAGACAAAGGCCAAGGCGTAGACCATCACGAGCGGTTGTGGGAACACATCCATCTGTAGAGATCCTCCTGCTGCCTCACCATGAAATCGCGATCGAAGGCTTCAAGACCCTCTCGCGCGGCCGCCGCCATCCGCGTCCGCAGACCCGGGTCCGCCAGCAACTTACCTATCGATTGAGCGAGCCCCAAAATATCTCCGGCCGGGGCCAGCAGCCCGTTGATTCCCGAGCGTACCACCTCGACCGTGCCGTCGACTGCAGTCGCGACCACCGGCACTCCGGCCGCCAGCGATTCCACGACGGAGCAGGGCAGTCCCTCGTGGCGAGAGGTCAGCACGGACACGGTGGTCGCAGCCAGGAGGCCGGGTACATCATCCCACCAGCCGCTGAAGACCATCCTCTCGGCGACCCCGAGCTCGCGCGCCAGACTCTCGGCAGGCTCCCGCAAGGGCCCATCACCAACCATTACGAACCAGGCATCCGGATGCGTTTCGTGGACCACGGCAGAGACTCGCACAAAATCGAGCGGTGCTTTCTGCGGCTTGAAGTTGCCGATCTGAGTCACCACAGGAACGCCATTTGGGATACCGAGGCGCTTGCGGACCGCTTCGCCGTCGATGGCGGCGTGGAATCGTTCGATGTCGATTGCGGCCCTGATCACCGTCGCTTTTTCGGACGGAAAGAGTCCCATTTCAATACCGCGGCGGCGATCCGTCTCCGACACCATTACGAAATGATCGGTAAATCGGGCCATCGTCTTTTCGGCCGATCGGAACAAGAAATTGGTTGGTGCCGCCTGCAGTGGCGTGAAACCAAAACCATGGACCGTGTGCACCGTCGACACGCCTTCAAGCCGAGCCGCGAGACGGCCCAGGATTCCCGCCTTGGAGGAGTGGGTGTGAACGATCTGAGGCTGAAAAGAGCGCACTGCCGCGCGGAGGGAACCGAGAGCGCGAAGATCTGAAACCGGCGCTACTGGACGGACGAGAGTCGGAACCGGGATAAGCTCAAGACTCCGTATTGCCGCTGCCTCCACATCGAGGCGGTCCCCAGGGCCCCAGCAAAGAGCGACATCGAAGACCCTCCGATCGAGTTCATTGGCTGTATGCAAAACAACCCGCTGCGCGCCGCCGAGCTCGAGCCTGGTAATGGCCAGAAGGACCCGAATGCGCTTTGTCTCGGTCACCACAATGACCTCTACCCCGCGTCGCCGAGGTTGTGCGCAGCGCGCATGCCATCGAGGACGGCGTCCTCCATCGCCGAGTATTTCCACTCAGCCCAACGCCCGGCGAGCGTCACGCCCTGCTCGCGTAGGAAGCCTCGCAGCAGCGCCACGGCTTGCCGCCGGGGATGGTCAAAGACGACGTAGGCCGGATCGAGGACCGTCACCCTTCGCACCCGCAACGCCCCCTCGTCGAGAAGACCGGCGCCGGCCAGGGCACTCTGGGTGCCGGCAGCGAGGGTCTCCACGTCACCCTCGCCCGGGTCTAAACTGACTTCCACCGACACGGTATGGCAGCCCGAAGGAGCCAGGTCACCGTGGTTGGAAGGGAAGCCCACTCGATAGAAGGGCAGCTCCGGATCGGGAAAGTAGAGCCAATGTTCGACGCTCGGAGCCGGGCCCTCGACACCGAGCGCGAGGTTGAGGACCCGCACCCATCGCAGTACGCTTCTCGCTTCCGCAATCTCCTTCGGCAACGGGTCGACAAGGAGATCGACAAGGGCCGGCAGCGAAATCGTCGACAGCAGCTTCCGCCACCCCAGTTGTTCGCCATCAGCGAGTTTTACCCATCGCTCTCCGAGATGGATCCCTGTGACCTCGCGCCCAAGCCGAAGACGGCTCAAACGGCCGGCGACGCCGTTTGGTAGCAAGCTGATGCCCCCGCTCACCGGGTAGCGGAAGGTAGCGTTGTAGCCGACATCTTCGTCGTGGAGCCCAAGGGCGCCGTCGATCACGTCCTCGAGCTTCGGTTTGGGCACATAGCGCCCAACCCAGTCGAGGCTTAACTCCTCTGGGCGGGCTCGATAGAGCTTGCTGTTGTATGGGAAAAAGAAATGTTCCGCGAGACCTTCACCAAATCGCTCCAACACCCAGGCCCGGAAATCAGCGGGCTTGTCAGCCGTCTCGTCCGCCCAGGCGCGCACAAAACCCAGCAGGCAGTCGCGCCGCACCATTGGTGCAAGGCCGTGGGTGTTGATCTGCACCGGATACGGAGTCGCCTGGCCGCCAATGACCACCGCCGCCCGCCGCCTGTGGATCTCGAGCTGCTGCCACAGGCCGAGCTCCTCGAGGTAGGCCTTTGTTTCGGGTCGTCCGACGTGCAGCAGGTGGCCGGTGTAATCGAAGACGAATCCCTCATCCGACAGGCTGCGGCAGGCGCCACCCGGTTCGGCTTCGCGCTCGAGTACCACAGCGGGTGTCCCCGCACGCTCCAGCTGCTCCGCCGCAACCAACCCGGTAAGGCCGCCACCTACAATCAGCACGGACTCCATCACGACTCCATCGGGATCATTGCCAGCCAGATCAAAAGGCCTATGACGGTAACCGCAACGACCCCAGTGACGATCAGGGTAGACAGAGGATCGAGAAAGAGCACTACCAGACCGATGGCACCAAAGACCACCGCCACCGCGTAGCTGACAACGACCGTGCCTGCGGTCCAGCCATCGAGGCGGCGCCGCACCCGGAGCGGGAAGTGGTCGGGACTGCCGTAGTAGATCTTGCGCCCCGCTTTGACCCTGAGAACCATCACGTAAACGGTGTCTATGATCGGCACGGCGAGGATATAAAGCGGAGCCAGCCAGCCCAGGGGATTGTGCGCCGTGTAGTCCATCACCATCGCCAACGCGCCGAGCGTGAGACCAATGAAGAGGCTGCCGCAGTCACCGAGATAGATGGTGGCGGGATAGAAGTTGGAACGGAGAAAACCGAGCAGAGCGCCGATAAGTGCCACGGTAAAGGCTGCAACAATCAGGCGACCGTTGAGCAGTGCAACAACCAGCAGGAAGGTAGCGGAGATGACCCCAAGTCCGCTTGCCAACCCGTCCAGAATGTCCACAAGGTTGAATGCGTTGGAGAGCCCAACCAGCCAAACCACGGTGATGATGAGCCGCAACCACCACGGTATGATCGCGACCTGAACCATGATCCCGGATTTGATGAGGACGAAGACGGCCACTACCTGGCCGATCGCCTTTGGCTTCGGCGTCAGAGCCCCGAAATCGTCGATCAAACCAACTGTGGTCACGATCGTTGACGCGAGAAGGAGGCCCAACAGCTCCTGGTCGAATTCGAAAGTCATGCCGATGGAAAGGAGGAAGGCGATGAAGACCGCCAAACCACCAAGATAGGCGACCGGCTGCCGATGATTTTTCAGCGCGCCATCGGGTTGGTCAACGACGCCGAATCGCAGCGCCGCCTCGCGGGCGATCGGGGTGCCAACAATGGCAAGGAAGTACGCGAGAAAAAATCCAAGGATGAGGCGGATCGTCATGGTAGCTCGTGTAACCTCCGTCGGCAGTTTCGGCTTCGATTTCTCCACTCGTTCATTACCATCGGCCACCGCCGTCGCAAGTGCCCGACGAGGGACGGCCGGCGCACGGCGCTGGCCACCACCAAACTTGGATCCCACAACAAGAGTAGGGGGAGGTGCTGCAACAGATCAAGGGGGTGAAGATGTCGGATCAGGGTCATCCAGCGGTTGGTGAGGATGCAGGCCTCGAGTTCCGGCGGCCGTCGCCATCTCAGCGGGCCGCTACCGGCAGCTGCGCCGGCGCCACGGCGGTGAACGGCCACCGCATCCGGGCAGCTCTGAATTCGCCATCCCGAGTTGACCAGCCGCCACCCCAGCTCGAGGTCTTCCCAGAAACAGAAGTAGTTCTGCGCCCATGGCCCGTGTGCATCCGCAACCGACGCCAAGGCCTGTTGGCGGAAAACCGCAAGCGCCCCACACGAGGCCAAAACGTGGGTAGTCTGTTTCAGCTCCGAGGTGATCGGCTCGCCGTAGCCACGGTCTGAGACTTCCAAGGTCCAAGGTTTCAAAACCTGACCGACAGTGTCTACCGTCACGCCGTCGGATCGCATCAGCAGCGGAGCCACCCCGGCCAGACCCGGATCCTTGGCCATTGTGTCCACCGCTCTCTGCAAACAGTCTGAAGCAACGATCACGTCAGGGTTGAGGAACGCGAAGAACTCGAGGTCACTGCCGAGCTCGCGAAAGCCACGGTTGCAGCCGCCGGCAAAACCGCTGTTGACATCCTCCACCACCAGACTGAACCGGCGATCCTCGAAGTCCTGCACAATCTCCCGACTCTGATCCCGCGAATCGTTGTCCACCACGACCACGCGTTCGAGAGAGGTCGCACCCTGAAGTGCCTCGAGACAGGCAGGGAGGTCATCAGCGGAGTTGTGGCTCACCACCACGGCACCAATTTTCACGACTCAGCACCCGATAGAGATGAAAACCACGTCAGGCAGGACATCAATTGATTATAAGGCTTGGGACCTGGGGCTTGGGGCTTGAAATCGTCAGCCGGGGAGAGGGGCCAAAAAAGCTGCGACAATGGTGGGGATGGCTGAGGGTTTTGCTCCAATCTCAACGGTGGTGTCAGACCGGGGATGGCTGCAGGTTCTACTGCTGCTGGCTCTCGTCGCAATACTGCTGTCACCGGGGTTGCGTGCGGAATTCCTATGGGACGATTTCGAACAGATCGTCAACTCCACCACCATCGGCGACCCCTCGCGAATCCCTTTCTATTTCACACATAACGTCGTCCAGTCCGCCGGCGGCGAGGGTCGTGGCGCCGACGGCGTCGACACCTATCGGCCATTATTCATGGTTGCCCTGGCGGCGGTTTATCAGATCAACGGGCCTGACCCGTTCTGGTTTCATTTCGCGGTGCTGGCCGTTCACCTCTTGGTATGTCTGCTGCTATGGATTCTCGGCATCCGTTGGCTCGATTCGCGGATGGGGACCGCGCTCGCGGTCTTCTTCTTCGCCTGTCACCCAGTCTCCGCCGAGGCCTATCTGTGGTCATCCGCTCTGCCTGAACCTCTGGCGGCGGCAGGACTTCTGGGCGCCGTCCTGATCCTCGATCGGCGGGCCGGCGACGGTCAGGAGGGGCCTCGCATCTGGGTTGCCGCTGTCGCGGCCGGGCTGGTCTTCTTGGCCGGTCTCTTTGCCAAGGAAGTGGTGCTGGTGGCCTTGCCGGCGCTCGGCTTCTTTCTGGTCGTCTCACGAGGTGTTCGGCTACGGTATCTGATTCCAGCTAGCAGCAGCCGGCGTCGCTTTTGTCCTGTTGCGCACGGCTGCTCTCTCCGGTTTACAGGCCACCGGGGCCGATACCGTTCAACGGCTGCAGGCTCTCAAGGTCTATCCGATTCTTGTTATCGATGGTTTCGTGGCGATGCTCACCATGCAGCCTATCGGCATTCGCCATCTCTCATGGGAGTTCGCGACTCTCGGCTGGGGAGCCAGCGCCGGCGCCGCGGCACTCTGCCTGGCGCTGTTGATGGCCGCATATGCAGCGCGACGAATTCTGCCATTGGCGCTCGCCGCCGTGCTTACGACCGGACTGATGCTCCTCCCCATCGCGCTGGTGGCAACGGTCCCGGGATGGGGCGGTTTTGGGCGTTATCTTTACCTGCCCCTGGCGATCACCGCCCTCGCGCTGGCCGAGCTCGGATTGAGAGCCCACAGGATGCTGGTGATCAGCAGGCCTCACCTGAGGTGGGCGGTGCCGTTGATAGTTGTGACCGCGCTGATCGTCGAGCAGGTCGGTCTGCGGCACGCACTGTGGGTCTACGCCAACCAGGAAAACCTCGCTCATGCCGCGATCGAAATCTTCCCCGATGGCCCCGATGGCTGGGAATGGCTGGGCAATGTCCATATCGAAAAGGGTGAGCTCGAGGAGGCGCGGGTGTGTTTCCAGAAAGCAACCGAGCGGGGGCCGGGGCTTTTCCGCCCACGCCACAACCTGGCCGCGGCTCTGCTCTATACCGGCCGACCGGCCGAGGCCCTCGAACAGCTCGAAATCCTGAATTCGCTCCATCCGCCGACCGCGCCCGGTTCGAAGGTGGCTGTTTCCGCGCTGATGGAACTCGGCCGTTGGGAGGAGGCCACCTCTCGCCTCGTCGAAAGCCTGGACCGGGACCCGGGTTACGCGCCCCTGGTGGATACGGCCGCTCGATTGTTGTCGGAGCACCCGCGGCCCGACGAACTTCACAGCCACCTCTCGCAGGAACTCGCGAGACCGGAGCATCAACAATCCGCATCCGTGATCCTGCCGATGCTCGGAGGCTGATCGGTGTTCCGTAGCGCTTCGAAGGTGATGTTGGCCGCCCTGACCGCAATCATGCTGGGCTACGTGTTGGGATGCGGTCCCAGCTCATCGCCGGAATCGGCGCAGCAGCATCTGCAGACCGGCAATCAACTCCTGGCCGAAGGTCGCCTCGCATCTGCGATCGCCGAGTACGAAGAAGCCGTCCGGCTCGATCCCGAATCCACCGAGGCGCAGACACAACTCGCCAACACCCTGGCGGCTACCGGCCAGATCGGCGCAGCCGAGGCTCGCTTTGAAATTCTCCTCGACCACCATCCAGACGATCCACTCGTACTTGCCGGATGGGGCCGGTTGCTTGCGGCCACCGGCAGGTTCGAGCAGGCACTGGGAATTCTTCGCCAGGCCGCCGAATCGGATCCGCCGTCCACCGAGGCGGCAGCCGATCTGGCTCGCGTGTACACCGCCCTCGGGCGCGAAGGAGAGGCCCTCGAGGCGTATCAACGTGCGGCAGCGCTCGGGGCGTCTGAGAGCGCCGGGTTTCTCCTCGGCTGGGCCAGTGCCCTTGAGAGACAAGGGCGTGCCGAGGAGTCACTGACAAAAATCGAAGACGCGGTCAGCCTCGCTCCGTCGGACCCGGCCGTCCTCGAGGCTCTCGGTCGCGCATACATGGACAGGGACCGGCCCGGCGAAGCCCTCAATATTATGCAGAGAGCGCTGGCGGCAACCGAACAGGATTCGGAGCACTACGAGACCCGGCGCCGGGAGCTGAGCCGCGCCTCTGCGGTAGTCCCTCGCGCCAAGGCCCGGCCGGAGATGCCGAACGTGCTGCTGATTGTGATCGACACCCTGCGGGCCGACCACATCGGAGCCTACGGCTACAAGCACCCCACCACCCCCAATATGGACCACCTCGCCGACCGCGCGGTCGTCTTCGAGACGGTTGTCAGCCAGGCGCCCTGGACCGCCCCCGCCATGGCCTCTCTTTTCACCGGTCTCTATCCCTCGGTGCACGGGCTCGATGGAGGCATTGTCTGGGGTGGGGGAGCGGCATCCTCCACCGGCGACCTTCCATTTGCAGTCCAGAAAGCGCTTCCACCCGGCCACCAGACCCTGGCCGAGGTCTTTCGTCTCGCTGGGTATACGACCGCGGGATTCGTCTCCAACCTCTATGTCAACTCGATCTTCGGTTTCGCGCAGGGTTTCGATCATTTCGACGACGATTACGCGGACTACAATTTTGACCGGGGCGAGGTCAAGCGGCGTGCGGAAGTCACAAATGAACGCGTTTTCGAATGGCTGCGCACGGAACTCGAGGAGCCGTTTTTCCTCCTGGTCCATTACAACGACCCCCACTGGCCGTACGATCCACCAGCGCCATACGGACGCGCCCTTATTGAAGGTTATGGTGGTTCGCTCACACCGACAAAAACCCGCGAGATCGTTGTCACCCACCACGAAGCGCCACCGCCGATGACCAATCACGACCTGGCCTACATCGTCGGCCTCTACGACGGTGAAATCCAATACGTCGATGTTCACCTGGGTCGGCTCCTCGATGCTGTCCGCGAACTCCCCACAGAACGCGATCTGGTGACAGCTCTAACTGCCGATCACGGCGAGGAGTTCCTCGACCACGGCGCGTTCAACCACGGCTACACCCTCTATGAGGAGCAGACCTCGGTTCCGCTCATCGTGTCCGCACCAACAGGGTTCGATCCAAGGCGGGTGTCGCAACAAGTTCGCCTCATCGACGCAGCGCCCACCCTTCTCGAGTTGGCGGGCGTCGATAGTCAAAACAAGAGATTCCAGGGTCGAAGTCTGGTGCCGCTGATGGCAGGATTGAACCTCAAACCTCTGGATGCGTTCAGCGAGGCCACGAATATCGGCGGCCAGAGCGCGCTGCGAAGCACCGACTCGCACAAGCTCATCCACTCGCTGATCGATCCCCAGTGGCTGCTCTTCGATCTTGCCTCCGATCCCGGGGAGCTCCACGATCTCGCGTCCCAACGCGCGCAGCGACTGCGCGAGCTGGCCACCCGGCTCGAGGCCTGGCGCGAGGAAAATCGCGCACTCCGCAGCCAGATCAATATTGCTGGGACCGGTATCGACCGGGTGGTACTCGACGAGGAAATGAAGAAGGGGCTGGAGGCGCTGGGCTACATCCAGCAATGAGGTGTGGGGCCAACCGAACCTTTGTTCTCACGACCGCTCGGATAACATCGTTTCCTTGAGCACCTGTTCCATCCGGCTCACGTGGCGCTCGACGCTGAAAAGCTCCCGGGCGCGCTCCCGACCCGCTTCACCCAATCGATCGCGGAGGACCTTATCACCCGCCAACTCGAGGATTGCTCGGGTCAGACCATCAACATCCCCAGGCTGGCACAAGAGGCCGGTCTCGGCGTCGACCACCATCTCCGGCACGCCGCCGTCCTGGTAGGCCACCACCGGTTTGCCGACGACCATCGCTTCCATTACCGCCCGCGGTAATGGATCTGGCCACAGAGTCGGCAGGGCAAGCAAATCCACCGCCGCCAACAGCTCCCAAATCTCGGGCTGCGGAGACACCATGTGAATGTGCCTCGCCGCCGCGCCGGCAGCAATCTCGCGCCTCAGCTGATCGGCAAAGGAGGCCGGGCCATGGCCGGCGATCAGGAAGTGCAGCCCGGGGTAATCCAAGATGGCGGAATGCGCCGCCCGCACCAGATCGAGGGCCCCCTTGTGAACCACCAACTGGCTGAAGAGGCCCACTACGAATGCCTCGGGTGGTATGTCAAACCGGGCCCTCGACGCTTCCAGATCGACACCTATGGCGGGAGGATCGACACCATTGTGGACGACCTCCACCCGGTCACCCAACCCCTCATCCCGCACCCACTCTGCAACCGCCCCACTGACCGCCACGATGTGAGTGGCATCCGATCGGAGGCGGCCCGCAAACCACCGCCGCCGGGGACCGGGCGGCAGAATCTCGCGCAAATGCCACACAACCGGCAGACCAAGGGACCGAGCTGACGCCGCACCCCGAAGGTGGGACAGGCAGTTGACGTGGACAACATCCGGCATGAGCTCCGACAGCCATGAGCGGAGTCCCCGGCTGCCCGGGTCGGGCCATGCGAAGCGCAGGGACCGAGCCGCCTGACGCCAAAAAGGTTGGCGATCATACTGAACGAGCCAGCACTGCCGGACCTGCTGCGATACCACCGACACTCCTGCGGTTTCGAGCTCTTCGCGCAGAACCCACCCACCGGGTGTCACCACTGCGACCTCATGCCCTCTCGCGGACAACCCCAGGGCAAGCAGGCCGAGAGATCGTTCGGCGCCGGTCGGCGCTGTCGACGACGCGAGGTGGGACAACATCGCGATTTTCATCACCACCCTCCCCGGTCGAGCCAGCGCGCCAGCACCATCAGCGACCACAGGGCACGCCCGTGGTCCTGACCCCCTGAGAGATGCTCATCGACGAGACGGGAGACTTCGGACGCCCGTAGACCGCCTGGGCCCTCCAGGTGCGACGGCGACAACAGATCTGTCAGAGCCGGTCGCAAAGGGCCCCGCAACCAGGCGCCGATCGGAACCTCGAAACCACGTTTGCGGCGCAGGGAACCGGCCTTGGGGAGCAGACCTGAGGCCACCTCGCGGAGCAGAATCTTGTCTCGCCCCAGGTTCTGCTTGAGTCGTCCCGGCAGAGTGAGAACAAGGTCGACAACCTCGTTGTCGAGGTAAGGCACCCGGACCTCGAGCGAGTGAGCCATCGACATCCGATCCACTTTGGGCAGGAGATCACCGGGTAGAAATGTGCACCGATCGGCTTCGAGACGGCCATTGACCGGGTCAACTTCGGCCCACGCGTGCCACCGCCTACCAAGCTCGGCGTATGATCCGTGGACCGCGGCCTCGTTCACAGATGGTGTCTCGAACAGCCGCTCGATTTCATCACAGGAAAAAAGCCGACCCCAGTCAAGCTGGCGCTCCAGCCCCGGCCTCATGCGCAACCGCCGTTCAAACCGGGTTGACGGCTTCCTACCCGCCAGCAGCATCGCCGTCGGTAACAACTTTCGGCCAACTTCGCCGATTCGATCGAGCGCAACGTCGTAACGCTGTCTGGCGTAGCCCCCGAAGATTTCATCCGCGCCCTCGCCGGAAAGCGCCACCGTGACCTGTTCACGCGCGAGCTTCGACATGTACCAGGTCGGGATCGCGGTCGGGTCGGCGAGCGGCGTATCGAGGCCATCAATGATCTGCTCGAGGTCCCGAGCCACCTCACCTGGATCCATCATCAGCTCGTGGTGATCACTACCTAGGAAGTCAGCAATTTCACGTGCTGCGGGGAGCTCGGAGACGGCATCCGGACCCTCGAAGCCCACCGAGAAGGTCTGCAACGGACCACTCACCTGTCGTCGAGCGAGTGCGCTCACCGTGCTGGAATCGAGTCCACCCGAAAGGAAGACGCCAACCGGAACGTCCGCCACCAGTTGTCGTCCGACCGAGCTCTCAAGCACCTCTCCCAGGTGTTCGACGATCTGGGCCGGAACGGTGCCAATTTTGCCTGGCGCAGGAGGATTCCAGTAGCTGGTGAGTCGCTCTCGCCCCCGAGCGTCGATCGTCAAAAGCGTCGCGGGTGACAGCAACTGGACGCCCTCGAGCGGCGCCCCTGACGGGGAAAGGTACCCATAGGCAAGGTAGTGCCGAAGCTGAAGAAAATCGAGGCGGGGGGCCTTCGGGAATCCACCCGCGCGCAGGCTGCGGAGTTCCGAGGCAAACGCCAGTTCATCACCGTTGCGACAGAAGTAGAGTGGTTTGATCCCGAAACGATCCCGGGCCAAACAGAGTTCGTGCCGCCGCCCATCCCAAACTGCGAGAGCGAACATCCCGTTGAGTCGCCGCAGACACTCGGGACCCTCCTCGGCCCACAGACGCAGCACGACCTCCACGTCGCCGGTGGAACGAAAACGATGTCCCCGCGCCTCGAGATCCTGGCGTAATTCGCGGAAGTTGTAGATTTCGCCATTGAGAACGATGGCGAGAGATCGCTCCTCATCGAGAATCGGCTGCTCCCCGGTTTCGAGGTCGATGACCGACAACCGGCGAAAACCCAGCGACACCTCTTCGTCGGCAAAGAAACCCTCATCGTCTGGACCACGATGAACGAGGGCGCGGGTCATCAGGTCGACACGACGACGACGCTCTTGGGCGTCAGTTCGTCCCAGAATGCCAGCGATGCCGCACATCAGGTACGGGTCCCGATCTCGATGGTCGGCTGAGAGGTAGGCGAAAAGCGCCTGACCGCAGAAGCGGAAATGTCCCGCAAACCACGAATGCCGACGAGCCAGAACTTGGCCGGCCCTAGAGCTCGCGCCCAAGTATGACGGCGCGCTTTTCGGCTGCCCCATCCCGGCTTGAGCCGCTTCCTGATCTCATCGTTATCGATCGTTTCGGTGCTCTCGAACGCAGCGAGCAGAGCGACATCCGAGTACTCGTTCGCAGTCGGTGGCAGCTCCCTTCGGAAGATCAGGTCCGCAGCAAGAACCGCCAGCCCGAGCCGCCGATCTCCAGACCGCTCGTAGTGGCGCCACACTTGTTCCAGGTATTGCCATTGGATGCGGGCGTTGTGAGGCCGGAAGTCGCGCACCCTTCGGTAAACCTGCGATGCCTGTAAGGCACGGTGGGCGCCAAAGTGGAAGGCCTGCAGAGGAGACGGGTCCCCTGCGTGCGAGATCAGATTGCGTGGTGGGTCGTTGACCACCAGCTTTCTGCCCGGAAATTCAGGATCCGGATCGACATACAGAGTCTCTTCGTGTCGTTTCCACAGCACCCGGTTGGAGAAGAGGTGGGCGCCGATGATGTGGCTTTCAGTCATCCAGTCGAAAACCGCGACTACAAGATGGTCGAGCTCCGGTCGCTCCTCGAAAACCCGCACGAGGTCGCCGAGAACCTCCGGGTCGGCCAGAACCATGTCCGCATCGAGCTTGAGAAAAAGCCTGAAATTCTCTCGCTCCATCATGATCGTCCGGTACAAACTGGCGTGCGCTTCGGCGTTGGGTAGGTTTTCGAACACCAGATGTTCCCTTGAAAGGTAGTTCTGGTTTTCCAGGGCTTCACGGCATTGTCCAAACTCCGCTTCGCCCGAATACAGGGTCAATACGAGAACTGAGGGGCGATCCCTCATTGTGCCTCACGTGCGGCGGTCCGCCCGCAGCAGCCCGGATGAACGGGACTCAGCCGACTAGAGAAGTCTTTCAGCCTTGGAATGCGCATTCGTGCCACAGCAAAATTATAGGTCACGGTGCGGATTGACGCCCTTGGTTTGTATGATTGAAGGGCTTAGCGCGTTCGTTGTCAACAGACTCACCTTCAATCATGCTCTCACAGGTATGACGGAGAGCTCATTTGTTCGCCGGCAAGGGACAGTCGAGTATTCTCGCCCGGTTTCCTTTACCATACAGTCTTGATGAGTAGAAACGAGCATTTGCTGGAGCCGCCAGGACCTGGCCACAATCCGTTCACCTGGCTGGCGACACGATATCGTATTCTCCTGCTCCGGCGTGCGGTCCGCCGCAGCGCTGAAATCTTCCGTTACGCTTTGGTTCACCCACCGAAAACGCAGCGCTTCCACGTCGTGTCTGCCCAACGCAACATGGGTGATTCTGCCCTCAACTGCCTGCAGTCGGTGTATGACCAAAAGTACCCGAATGACCTAATACGACACGTCTTCATAGACGATGCATCGACAGACGACACCGCCATACGTGTTGAGTCGTGGCTCCGCAATCACCCGGATCACCGTGTGGATTTCATCCACAACCGCGATCGACGGGGAATGCTTGCCAACAATCTGAAAGGGTTTCACCTGGCAGAGGAATCCTCCGTCGGGATCGAGCTCAACGGTGATGACTGGCTCCCAGACACCAGCGTCCTTGGTTTCTTGAACAAGGTGTATGAGGACGATGAGGTGTGGATGACTTTCAACACCCTGAGGCGGACGGATGGCACTATCCTTTTCCAGCTGCCGCCGTCGCGAGCGGTACGCCGGAATCGCAGCTATCGGCAGGCACCGTGGACAACGAGCCATCTGCGCACCTTCAGGGTCGGTCTCTATCACCTCATCCCAGAACAGCACTTGATGGATCCGACCACCGGCAATTTCTGGGCCATGGCGCCGGACATGGCCGTATATCTCGCGATGCTGGAGATGGCGGGAAAGCACGCCCGCCACATCTATCGGATTACCTGCACCTACCATCCTCACGCCATGTCCGAACACATTCGGGACCGTGCCGGGCAGCTGGCGGCCGATAAACGCATCCGTGCATTGACGCCGTGCGAGCCGCTGAGGAAATTGAGTCCGTCGCCCTCAACCGTCTCAAGCTGAACGTTTCAAACTTCACTGCTATACAATTTTGAGAGATGAGCCACCAGACGAGTGACCACCCGTCAGACCCCGTCATCGTCATCGAACCCTCGAAGGGCTGGGTTCCGGTCAGGTTGCGCGACCTCTGGGAATACCGCGACCTGCTGTACTTCCTGGTCTGGCGCGACGTCAAGGTGCGCTACAAGCAGACCGTGCTCGGCGCGGCCTGGGCCATCCTCCAGCCGCTCATGACCATGGTCGTCTTCACCGTCTTCTTCGGCGGCCTGGCCAGGTGCCCTCCGATGGGGTGCCCTACCCGATCTTTTCCTTCGCGGCGCTGCTGCCGTGGACCTTTTTCGCTCAAGGCGCTCGAGCCAGTCGTCGAACAGCCTTGTCGGCACGCACAACCTGATCACCAAGGTCTACTTCCCGCGGCTGGTGATCCCGCTTGCCGGCGTGCTCTCGGGCCTGGTGGACTTCGGCATCTAGCCTTCGTCGTGCTGCTTGGTCATGATGGTCTTCTACGGGATCTGCGCCCAGCTGGCGCGTGCTCTGGCTGCCCTCTTTCTGCTGGCCCTTGCGTCGCGACCGCGCTGGGCGTCGGCCTCTGGCTGTCGGCCCTGAACGTGCGAGTACCGGGACGTGCGCTACGCTGTGCCGTTCCTGGTCCAGTTCTGGATGTTTGTCACACCGGTGGTCTACCCGCATCGAGCCTGATCCCGGAGCGGCTTGCCGCTGGGTGTACGGCCTCAACCCGATGGCGGGCGTGGTGGAGGGCTTCCGCTGGGCGCTGCTGGGGGCGGATTGCGAGGCCGGGCCGATGGACCGCTCGTCTGGCCGTCTCGGCGGCCATCGCGCTGGTAGTCTCTGGTCAGCGGGCTGTTCTACTTCCGGCGCATGGAGCAGACGCTTCGCGGACGTGGTGTAAGCGGATGATATGAGCGACGTCGCCATCCGCGTCGAGAACCTGGGCAAGCGGTACCGCATCGGCCGGCCGCGAGACCGCTACACGACACGCTGCGCGAGCGCTGATCGCTGGCCTTGCATGGCGCCCGTCGCGCCGGATCAAGGCGCTCGCGAGCGGCCAGTCATGCGACGCGAGCCGACGAGACCATCTGGGCGCTCAAGGACGTCTCCTTCGAGGTCCAGCGGGGCGAGGTGCGTCGGCATCATCGGCCGCAACGGCGCCGGCAAGAGCACGCTGCTCAAGATCCTCGTCGCGCATCACCGAGCCCACCGAGGGCCGGGCCGAGCATCCACGGCCGCGTGGGCTCGCCTGCTGGAGGTCGGCACCGGCTTCCACCCCGAGCTGACCGGCCGCGAGAACATCTACCTCAACGGCGCCATCCTGGGCATGACGCGGGCCGAGATCGACGCGCAAGTTCGACGAGATCGTGGCCTTCGCCGAGATCGAGAAGTTCCTCGACACGCCCGTCAAGCGCTACTCCAGCGGCATGTACGTGCGCCTGGCCTTTGCCGTCGCCGCCCACCTGGAGCCCGAGATCCTGCTCGTGGACGAGGTGCTGGCCGTCGGCGATGCCGAGTTTCAGAAGAAGTGCCTGGGCAAGATGGGAGATGTGGCGCGTGAGGGGCGGACGGTGCTGTTTGTGAGCCACAACATGACGGCCATTCGGTCACTATGTCCGCGCTCCGTGCTTATTCAAGCGGGACGAGTGGCAGCAGTCGATGCAACCGATGAGGTCGTCAGGTCTTACCTCGTCGTAGGGCAACGTGCTGCCAGCAGCGCTGCGGGAGATCTCAGTGCACACCCAGGACGTGTCCCTGGTTCAGAACCTGTTCTGAGGACCGTCACAGTTCGCGACATAGAGGGTAGGGCCACTGCTGAGCTTCTCGATCAAACCTTTATGATCGATGTAGGATTTGGTGTTGGTACTGAAGACCTCTCTCTTTCTGGAATCGGCTTTATTCTGGAAGCAGAGGACGGTGGGCGAGTCGGCTCCTACAACACGTACATGTCACAGCCTCCGATCGAGAAACTCCCTAGGGAGGGAGTCGTGAGGTTCCGAGTAGAATCCCCGGCTCTACTCGTAGGCTGGTACACGCTCACCGTCTCTGCCGGCTTCCATCAGAGTCAAGTCGCGGACAAGGTTGAGGCCGCGGCGAGATTTTGGATGGCCCCGATCGACCCTTATGGTGCCGGCCACCTCCCAAACCCCTCGCTAGGAGTGGTGGCCCTCTCGTGTCGGACATGCCTGCTAGAATCGCCGTCGGGCGTCGGATGCAGTCCGGCGCAGCTCAACCCTGGTGGTAGGTTCTGAGGTGCTCTCTTATCGTTGCGCCGCATTCCGTTCTTGATAATTAGGTGAAACTGTGGCCGAACGTGCACATCCAGACGATCCACTCTGGCGTAGGCGATTTCTCCTTTTTCCAACCCCTGCGCTAAAGTATCTCGTCCGTCGCTATAAGTTCTGTCGGCCTTATGTCCTTGGGCGACACGTTCTCGATGTCCCGTGCGGTAATGGGATGGGTTTCCGCTTCTTGGGTGGCTCTGGCTTCTTGGTCGGCGCAGATCTCAGCATCGAAGCAACAAATTTTACGCTTTCTCGATTCGGCAAGAACACAGGCGTCACATGCGACATGACGAGCCTTCCATTCAAGGCCGGAGCATTCGGCGCGGTGATTTGTCTCGAGGGCATCGAGCATCTTGACAGACGTGCTGGACTACGGCTCCTCGGTGAGGCGGCCCGCGTCGTTTCCCCGGGTGGTTGGTTCATTCTCTCCTGCCCTCTGCTCGGTTTGGGTGGGCTGCACAGCGGAAATACCTTCCACTTGTATGAGTGGCGAGAGACCGAACTCCTGGCTTCCGTTGAGGCGCTCTTCGAGATTGTAGACAGAAAATCGATCAAAGGTCCCGCAGGGGACGTTCAGATCATTGCAGCGAGGAGAACTGAGGACTCCGCGATCACAATTGAGACGATGTCGTGTGAACCCGATGGACGCTACGAATCAGCCATACAACATGCCGCAGATTGGATCGAGAGTCACTGGGTTGGATCCGAGGCGCGATATGGGCAGGGGGCAGAAACAACGTTGCTGGCAACATCCTTCGCTGTTCTTGCAAGCGAGACTCTGGGTACCCTTTCGAATTGGAATCGCCAGAGGGTCACGGATGTTGCATCGGGCATTCTCGAATATCAGGATGAAGAGACTGGATTATTCGGCAGCTGGCTTGTTCGCGACGCTGACTTGCTCGCAAAGCCTATCTGCGACAGGAAATATGTAATCAACCAAATCACCTACTTCTGCCTCTCGGCTCTCTCCGCTCTCGGATTCAAGCCACGGCATCGATTGACCTTCGCACTGAGTCTTCTCAACAACGATAAACTTCGCAAACATATCAACGACGGTCCGTGGCACGACATCTGGAACCAAAGCAATCGACTCATGTTCGTTTTGCGAAACCTCATTCACCTGATGGATGAACCCGAGCTTACCGCTACTGCTCACTCGACCTTTGACACCGTGCTCGCGGAGATTGAGGAAAGGCAGGATGCGGAGACCGGACTATGGTTTGGTGCAGGAGTCCGGAATCATCGATTGGGTGTCTACGCTGCCTATCACTTTGTGCCGTTTTTTCTTTGGCGCGGACGACCCCTCATGCGGGTAGATGAGATGATCGATTCGGTACTCGGGATTCAGAGCCCGGAGGGCCTCTTTGCCGACTCCATCGGCGGTGGAGCCTGCGAAGACCTCGATGCGATCGATCTCCTCGTAAAGCTCTCCTATCTCTCGGATCATCGCTCTGAGGATGTTCGTCTCAGTCTTCGCCGAGCCTACGATCGCATCCTCCAGCTTCAGTGCGAAAATGGTGGGTTTCCGAACTACCTCCGGCACGTGTCTGTTCCCTCCTGGAAACGCCGCCTCGCGCGTCGGCTGGGGCTGAGTCGCCTGGTGGAGCTGTGGCGACCAACGCCTCAGGACCTGTCAAACTACAGCGGCTGGACCGCGGTGTCAGTCCGTCGTGGGGAACCGGATATGTGGGGCACCTGGTTTCGTGCTCTTGCTCTGAATCTCATAGTGGAGAATATACCCGAGTTGGGAACTCCTCAACGGGGCGTTCGATTCCATCGCTTACCCGCCCTCGGTTGGCACGACCAAGATGCGTTGAGGCGTTCTTTCGCAGAGTCCAAGTCGAGCAACAAGGCGTGAGATCGATGGAGCTGTATTTCGGAAATGCGCATTTCGAGATGGGCCGGCCGACCGGGGCTCGAACGCATATCGAAAGCCTCATTCGCGGACTTCACCAGTTGGGGCACCGTGTATGGGTTGGGAAGGATTCAGAATCTGAACAGGGGCACCGCCTGCCCGAAGGCATAATGCAACGATGGAGGCTTCTCAGGCATGTTGATGCCATCTATCTTCGATTCGAGGGCCAACCAATCAAGCTGTCGCGGCGCCTCCGAATTGAGATGGCCCTACTGGGGTCGAAGAAACCGGTGGTCTGGGAAATGAATGCAACGTCGGACTACTGCAAGCTGATGTGGGGCGCTGAGGGTCAGGACGTCGATTTGAAACAACTCGATGAAAAGATCAGACGGCAGACACGACGAGTGCGGTTGGCGGTCTGCAACACGGAAGGATTGGAGCAGTACTCTCAGTTTCTTGGGATACCCAGGAGTGCAGTCATTCCGCTTGGAAGCGACCCTACGTTTTTCAAACCCAACATCCCTTGCTGTCAGGAGGTCCTCAAGCAGGGAGCGGCCCTGAACGTTGTTTGGTGTGGTAGCCCGGAAATTCGATGGCACGACATCGATTCGATCGTTTCTGCTGCAAGGCTGTTGAGAGAGGACGAGCGAATCAGGTTCTTCATCATTGGAAAGATGAATCAGTTGTCGGGATGTCCGGAGAATGTCGCTGTGCTTGGAGAAATTCCCAGAGAGCGGCTCCCTTCAGTTCTATCCTGTATGGATGTCGGTCTCGCACTGTATCGCGAACCGTCCTGGTCGCGTTTTGGTGTGTACTCTTCTCCATTGAAACTTTTTGAATATATGGCATCTGGGCTAATGGTCGTTGCGTCCCCGATTGAGCAGGTCGCCACGGTTGTTCGTGACGGCGAAACTGGTTTTCTAGTTCCGTTCGGGGACAGTGAAGCGCTGGCGGGCCTTCTCGTGAAGATTGCAGACGAACAAATGAGCCTTCGAGGGGCGATTGGTCGTCGATCCAGGGAGGAAGTGCTTCAGTACTATAATTGGACGAGGGTCGCAGATCAGACTGCCTCTGAGATAGCGAAGATCCTATGACCGCGATCATCTTGCCGGATCGCTGCCAAAAGCCGACGACCATCTTCCGTTTCGCAGCGATCGGGATGATGGGATTGTCGATAGTCGTCGGGATACTTGACGGTGGGCCGTACTCGACCGAGGCGCTTGAGCAGATTCCGGCCCACGAATGCCCGATGCACGAACTCATCGTGGTCGAAGGGGACAACTCCGGCTGTTTGACGGAGACCCTCGAGTGCTCCAGGGATCGCATTTGCGTTCTCATCTTCGAACCAGATCGGTGGAAGGTCGAAGCCATTATGAATCGCGATGTCGCTGCGCGCGGTGATCGTCTCCCTCTATGCATGGGGGAAGAGGACCTTCCTGCCCTTGGCCGATTGACCACCAGCGGTTTGACAATATGAGGCGCATTCTCAACGTGATGCTTTCGGCAGCCACAGAGAATCGCTTCGGTCTATGGTTCTGGGACCGTACTGTGGTTCGGGCCGCTCGCTTCGTCGAGCTGAATCGGCCGTACTCCGCCGACCTCCTCGAATATGACAGACTCTTCGAACGTTTCGCAGGCTACACCAGACTGCCGAAATCCCAGTTTTGCCTCAACCTAGACCTCGTCAACGCCTACCGCAACCTGCCCGGTTGTGTTGTCGAGTGCGGCGTTTGGCGCGGAGGGATGAGCGCAGGAATGGCGGCCTTGCTGGGGAACCAGCGCGACTACTATCTTTTCGATAGTTTCGAGGGACTGCCCCCGGCCTCAACGATCGACGGCGAAAAAGCGATTGAGTGGCAGGCTGCTAACCAAGTCGACAACTGTCGTACCGACGACGCCTTCGCTCATGAGGCCATGAAACTCGCTGGTGCCGAGCGGTTCCACGTTGTCGGTGGCTGGTTCAACGAGACTCTCCCTGCTTTTCAACCGTCGCAAAGGATCGCAATACTCCGGCTCGATGCCGACTGGTACTCCTCAACCGCCGAATGCTTGAACTTCCTCTATGATCATGTGGTTCCTGGGGGTTTAATTATCGCTGACGACTACTACGCCTGGGACGGGTGCGCCCGCGCGCTTCACGATTATCTGTCCGCCAACCAACTGCGCGACCGAATCCGACAACACAGAGACACGGTGTGCTACCTGGTCAAGTCCGAAGACTCTCGGGTTAGATCCATCGATCCCAACCCCTCTCGCGACCGAGACGTCAAAGATCCAGTCAGCCCTCCTGGTTCACCAGCAGCACGTTCCATCTCCGAAGGGCGGCGACGTTGACGGCGGGCGCATCTTCCGGACGAGGCAGCCTAGAAATGGCTCAATGTGCACTGTGGTGAGACACCAAAATGATCAGACAACCACCTCGCAGAGATGTCCACGGTCAGGGTCAACGGGAATCGTGAAGGGCCCCCCGTTCCTCTCGGTGGTAGTGCCGAACCTCAACGGCGAAAAGTACCTGTCTCAGACACTCGAGTCGATTCTGGCCCAAGGGGATCCGCAGTTCGAGCTCATCGTGGTCGACGGCGGCAGTACAGATGGCTCGGCGGAGGTTCTGGAGCGATTCAAGGATCGCATCGACGTCCTCATCGTCGAACCGGACCGGGGACAGGCCGATGCGATCATGAAGGGCGTTGCCGTTGCCCGTGGAGAGCTGTTCAATTGGATCAACTCGGATGATGTTTTGTTACCGGGAGCCCTCGCTGCGGTGGCCGACGGGATCGGGAACGCCGACTGCTTCGCAGGCTCGGTGCAGGAGGTGGACGAATCGGGAGCCCCCGTCGGGGTGGTGCGCCAACGCCGGCTAACAGCAGAGGCAATTCTTCGGCACCCATGGCGGGGATCCTCCTATCACCAGCCGGGTGTGTGGCTCCGACGACAGAAATTCCTTGACTGCGGCGGCCTGGACCGCGACCTCCATTTCGCCTTCGACCGCGAAATGATGATCAGGTTTCTTGCGGCCGGCGCCGCCGTGCGGATCACAGATCGGCCCCTCGCTTGTTTCCGGCTGCATCCAGGGTCGAAGACTGTGGCTCTGTCCAGCAGATTTAACGAGGAACAACTGGAGACGTTGCAACGATACGCCGACCATGGCCCGCGACGGCTGCGAAGACTCGCCAGTACTTATTTGGAGAGGATGAATTGGTGGTCGGAGCTCGAAGGAATTCAGGGGATGGCGAAGGGCGGAAATCGGTTGAAGGCTGCGACCCGAATTTTGGTGGGTGTCGCAACTCGGCCCCGCAGCCGCGTAGGTCGCGCTTCGCTGCGGGCACTTGCGCGCGTACTCTTTTCGAGTCGCTGACCATCCTCTCGAAAAGATCCCCCAGGAGGCCTCGGAATTGGAGGCGGCATGTGAACGGAATTTTCTGCCGCCAGTGACTCTAACGAAAATGCCCGAGATTGAGCTTCCCCAGAAACTTCCGCCATACAATCATTTCACCCGGCCCTACTCGCCCCTCACGCAACAAACCACAGCCCAACCCGAAGTTATCACTTCACGACCCGTCAGCCGGAGCATCTTTCACTCAGATGTTCCATGTTTCGTTACCGCCTGCGCCGGCGGCGGCGACAGCAGATCGACGGCGATGATCGGCGAACCGGCCACCCGGCCCCGTCGCCACCCTTCAAAGGCCGGAAAGAAAGTGCTCTCGAGCGGCAGGGCGGGACTCCACACAAGCCATATCCGGTTCTTCCCCCGCGCGGCACTTTCGCTCAGCTGCCGTGCTTCGTCGAGAGCCGTTGGCGAGGCCACCGCCTCGCGATCGAGCCAGCCCGGGTGGTTTGCCTGTGACCGGGGCACGGTTTCCACTCTGGCGATCTCCGAGGTCGCAGCCGAGCCCTCAAGGAGGCCTCTCGCCAGCCCGTGACGCACCTCCAGCTGCCATAGCCCTGCCACTACTACCCGATCACCCTCCTCCATCATCGAGGACAACGCGTAGCCAACCTCGACCCCGGGCGCCGGCAAGCGCGAAGGCAGATCGGCAATCCAGATCACGACGGTAGCCGCTCCAAGCACGACATACGAGCCGGCCACGATTCGCCGAAAAACCGGTGGCAACTCGACGATCAGAATCGCAACCAATGCCGCCGCCAGCGCCCAAACCATCGATTCAGTACGGCCGGCGAAGTAGACCGGAACTCCACCGAGTGCCAGTAACCCGATACCGACAACAGGCAGCAGCGCGATCGAGAGGCGGATTGCAGTCAGCGCTTTGGTGTCCTTTGCATCGATGGTTCCTCGCCAAGATCGAGGCGCCGAAGATCGCACCCCCGACCAGGACTCCCAGGATCAACACCGACATCCAGGGTGGCACCGACGAACCGGAGGCCTCGAAGAGAGCGGGAAAGGGGCCTGCCGGGGCCAGCACCGACACCGTCGCCAGACCGGGTCTGCCCGGTCCCGCATCAGTCGCCACCCATCCCATGGATTCGGAGGGTGCACCCAGCATCACCGGCATCCACGCCAGCAGCGGGCAGAGCCGCAAGGACAAGCGCCAGGACGAGAGCACGTCGCCGCTGGCGCGGCAAGAAAACGGCGAGCGATGGCAGAAGAAGAAAGCTCACGAGCCCGTGTAGTGGAGCAGCGGCAGGCAGGCGGCCAGGACTGCGAAGCAAAACGTCCATCGTCCGCCACGCTCGATCCATTTGGGACCGCGGATCCACAGGAGAGCATTGACCAGGGCGAGCAGGGCGTACGCTCGCGCCTCGGTGCCGAAGTAGAGAAGGGGCAGCCAGGCGACGACCAGCAGTGGGCCCCACATCCCGCCCCTGCCGCCGGCGGGGCGCGCCTTCCACACCACCCACGGCATGAGCGCGAACGCGAGCACCGACGGCAGCCGCACCATCAGGGTGCCGAGCATGGACCCCTCCTGCCAGCCCACGAGTGCGAAGAGAAAATGGCAGATCAGGTAGTGCAGCGGCGGGCCGGAGTCCACCACCAATGCTGACAACAGCTCGTCGACCGGCAAGCGGGCGAGGGCAAGGGTGTAGAGCTCGTCGTGCCACACCGGCCGCAGCCAGGCGCCGGCAAGGGAGAACACGCCAGCCACCGACGAAATCAGCGGCACCAACCAGCGATCGCTGCTGGATAGCTTCATGGCTCCCGCCGCCGAACCGCCAGTCCGGCAAGAACCACCAGAACGAAACACCCACTAAAAACTGTCGTCAACAGATGCATCGGTGGCCTGTAGCGTCCTTCGAGGTGGTGCTTGCCCGGGGGTACCCGGAGGTACTGGATGATGCCCGGGCCCCGTTCGAGCTCCACCGGCCTGCCGTCGAGATGCCACCGCCAACCGGAGACCGGTGCCAGCGAGAGTGATATCCAACCTTCGGTCGGCGCCGAAACCATCATCGAACAAGCGCTTCCGTTCAGCGCCTGCTCCGTCACCTCCCCGATACTGCTCCCAGGACGCTCGGGATCCGGTGGCCGATCCGAGAGCCACATCACAGGCATTGCATTGTGATTACGGAGGAGACGCATGCCGCCACGCCTGGCAACCTCTTCCATGCCGTTCGGAAGACCCTTACCCTTCGGCAGGATGATCCACTCAGCCGCCAGTGCATCGAGCCACCACCTCCTGGCCGGCCCCTCGTCGGTGATCGTGAGGTGCGACGCCAGCCGCCTATTGGCGACCGGTGCGTCGGTCCGCGTCAGCGTCAAACCCTCTTCGAGATTGAGGTAGCCGACCGGCCAGAGACGACGCGCACCGAGGCCCGAGGCGAGCCACGGCATGACATCCTCGGCCGGGGTCGGAACGTAGATCCGTCCGCCATCAACCGCTTCGGGCCAGGTCGGTTGTGTGGCACGAATGTCGGCGGCCGGACGGAGGCCGATCAACGGCAGGCCGGCTACCACCATCCCGGCGAGACCGGCCACCAACGCAGCCGCCCTCAGAGAGCGCCGCGTGGGCATCAGCGCCGCGATCAGCATCAGGAGTGCGGGAGCGCCCGCAACCCACCAGCGCAAAGTATGACCAGTCATAACGCAAGCAAGGAGGGTCAGAACGGATATGACGATCGCGGGCCACCGACCGCGGCCGCCGAGCCACTCGTCAGCGCCTTTCCCGGCAAGCGGCAGAAGCAGGACAAGACCGATCAAGGCGAAGCGCGACGGGTAACGAACCAGGCCACCGGTCAGTACCACGAAGAGTCGGCCGGCACCAATCTCTGGAAGGGTCGCAAGCAATCCGAAAACTAGCACCACCCCCAACAGCCATCGCCGCCGCCAGCCTCCGAGCAACGCACACACCAGCACTGGAGCACCCAGAAACAGGCTCTCGGCATAGACCATTCGACCCGCTGTCGATGGCAGCCCAGGAACCAGCACTCCGCTCCAATCCCCCGGTGTCACCGCTCCCCGCAGCAGCCAGCTCGCCGCCCGCCCGCGGTCACCCTCGGCCACCCAAGTGAGAAACGGCACCAGCTGGACGGTTATCACAGCGACACCGAGGCTGATTCCAATCAAAGCCTGAGCGCGTCGACGGGCAACAATGATGACCAGAACGACTCCCATCGCCCACACCTGCGGCTCACCACCCAGCCAGCTAAGAGCGGTGGCGGCAGCCAGGAGCGGTACCGATCTCCGGTCCTCGAGGCGCGCGGCAAGTACCATCCACGGCAGCCAGGCCAGGGTCTCGAGATTGTTGAGCACACCGACTGTGACCAATACCGGACCTGCAGACCAGGCCGCGACCTCAGCCAACGTCCGCCCCTCACGACTCGCTCCCAGCTCCCGCGCCACCAGACCCACACCGAGGGACAGCAGGGCGAGATGGAGAGCGATTTCCACCGTCAAAGCCCATGACCCGGGAAGGACGAGATGCAGCCAGGCTGGCGGGTAGAGGACCGCGGTTTCCGGGTTGGCAAACCACACCTCTCCGCAGCCGTTGGCGAGGTTGATCCAGGGTCCGATACCCGCCCCGATCAACTCCGCGGTCAAACCACGCATGGGCGCGAAAAAGTCGATCAGATCACGGTGGGCCGGCATCCAACCTAAGAGCGGTGCCAATACCAGCAAGAGCGGCACCCACCACAGCCCGACGAAACCCACTCGCCTCAACGGAGCGCCTCTGCGAGCTCGCGGAACTGCCACGTCGGTGCACCAAGAAGCTCGCGCTCGTAGGCATTGAGGTCGAGGCGAGTGCCGAGGCGCGCTGACTCGACGGCCGCTCGATACGCCTCGCGCGCCGCCTCCACTGCACCGCGATCAAGCTCGAGCCGAGCCAGAAAAAGCCACGCCCGCACCGTGTGCGGCTCCTCGTCGAGCGCTCGTCGAACCAGATTAACCGCATCATCCGTGTGGCCGAGGTTGCGCTCGAAACGTGCCCATTCGAGTAATGACCACGGCTGGTGTGGTTCGAGCTCGACCGCTCGAGCAAAGCCCTTCCAAGCACCGTCGACGCTATCCGGCCATGGACCGAAATCGGCCACGACACGAGCGTGGACCATGGCGCCGATCAACCACAGGCGGGCTGCGCCCGGGTGAACACGGACCGCTTCGCCGCTGACTGCGGTCGCCTCAGCGACAGTTTCCCAACTCCATCGACTTTGCTTCAGGAGTTCCCGTATTCGCCATTCGAGGGGCGCGTCCAACCACGGCTCGGCTCGCAATGTCCGTGCGGCGACGACCCAGTCCGGCCCATCGGAACGCCAGATCCATCGCGCCCAGGCGGGCTGCACCACTCCCCAGAGAACGACGAACGAAAATGCCATTCCGATAATGATTCGCCCGCTCGTCGGAGAATTCGAAGGGCCGCTTGGCGGTGGTGACGGGACCGCGCACACCTCCAACAGCCCAATGCTGAGCGCCCACCACCAAAGGACCACGTCCACCGTCAGCATGTCGTGGAAAGCGCCCATCACCGCCATCGCTGCCAGCGTAGCGGTTAGGGTTCGAGATATTCGTTCGTCCCCATGGACGCGCCGCCACCAGACAAACAGGGCGACGCTGGCGATGAGGATGCCCACCAAACCAGTCTGCACCAGCACCGCAAGCGGAGTCGATTCGGCATAGGCAATTAAAAACTGCCGTTGTCCCACGTGGTCGGCATGGAGCAAGCGCTCGACACCTGCAGCGTCAACCAGCCCTCCCGGACCGACGCCGGACAGTGGGTGGGAGACCCACAGCCGTAGCACCGCAGACCAGATGGCGGGCCGGAACCAGGCGAGGATGTCTGGTTGGTTGACGAAGCGCCACACCAGAACGGCCGTGATCCCAACACCGCCGGTCAAAAGACCAATGAACCTCGGTCTTCCTCTGGGCAGAACCACCGCGACAACTGCGAGCATCGCCAGCAGCCCCGCCCGGGACCCCGTGAGCACCAATCCCAGACCCAACACCGCAGCAACCGCAAATCGCCACCTTCGCGGGCCGTGGAGAACGAAGACCGCCGGCAGCGACACCACGAGCAGCGAAGCGGTGACGTTGGGATTCTCGAGCAATCCTCCGACCCGCAAGCCTCTCGATCCCACTGTCTCGAGCACCACCCCGAAGGCCAGGATCACCGCGGTGACCGTGAGGATGAGCAAGCCCGCCTGCGAGCTCGGCGCAGGAGCCCGCCGGGCCACAAGCCACAGTCCCCAGGTCACCATCCATACCGTAACCGCTTCCCGCGCACCAAGAGGCGTGGCAGCCGCGGCGATGGCCGAAACAACTCCCCACAGGACAAAGGCAAAGGCCGCCGATTCCTCGAGCGCGAGATGGCCCCGCCTCAGCGCCACCGCCAAGCCGAGCCCAACCGCCAGTAACACACCGATCACGACTCGAGGGCCCGGATAGAACGCACCGCCAAGGATCGCCGCCAACGCGACCACCGAGGAAACGATCACGACCGAGGCGTCACGAGTCGTCATCTTCGGCCCCGGAACCGAGTTGGTTGAGAAGGTCCTCGAGACTCTCGGAGCGGGCCCCGTCGGACGGCTGTTCGATTGCCGAGATCCAGGCCTCCGAAACTGCGGTCGGCGCCATGCCGCCAGCAATCGCCAACTGTGCACGAAGGCCGGCCAGAGCTGCCGAGCGCGGCCGCAACCATCGTCCGTGATCAAGCTCTGTCCGAGCTTCTGAGAGCCGTAGCGGATCGCCCGTCTCCAACGCCGCGGATGCAACGAGGCCGAGCGGATCGACCCGCCACGGCGCAAGCCGGCGCGCCTCGAGCGCTCCATCCAGTCTCTCGCAAGGAGATTCCCGCGCTGCAGCCGACTCCTCGACCGTGAGCGAGGTCACGTGGAGGACTGTCGCGGCCAGCACCCCGGCGACGACTGTGACAAAAACGACCCTGCCTCGAACCGGTGTGGATTCCGGCTCGGTCCGGGTGTTGACCCAGGCCATTCCCCATCCCACGAGCACCGCCCACGCGAGCGTGACGCCAGACCCATAAAACGAGAAGTCGACCAGATTGTGGATTGGAACCACCGCCAACGCCACCGCGAGATCGGGCCGCACCGGCCACAGTCTGCGAAGCAAACGCCACAACGCCAGAGCCGCGAATAGAACTCCCAAAAGACCAACCGGACCGAGCTCTGCCAGCCATTCGAGCGGCAGTGAATGGGCGTGCCGCGGACGGTTGCCGACTTCGAAGGGGACCGCCTGCGCGGCCTGTGCAAAACCCCCGACGCCGACACCCGCCGCAGGCGCAGTAGACCACACCCAGACCGCCGTCCGCCAGTTGTCGAGGCGGAGTTGCACCGGCTCGAGCTCAATGACATCTCCACGACCTGCGATGACCGCAACGAGCACGGGAACCAGCACCAATGCGGTTAGGAGCAACAATCGTTTCCCCCGACGAGCTGCCAGCACGCCGCATGCACCGAGGGCGAGTGCGGCCCCGACCGGTGACCTGGTCAGCACCAGCCCGACCACACAGAGGACCGAACCCACCAGCCACGGCAGCGCAGACCAGCGAAGCCGAAACCGCCACAGGAGCAGGGGTAAGGCGGTGGCGAGGAGGACCGCGAGGTGCGAAGGCAGCAGTTGCGACGCGAAGGCTCGGCCGCTGGCCAGGCGCTCGGCAGCGGCGGTCTGGATTCCGACCGGGAGCTGTCCAACCGAAGAGGCCGCCTCGTCCATGCCCCCTGCAACTTGCCACAGGCCCCACAGGGCGAGTATCGATATCACCAGCGCTATTACCGCCGGCCACCGCTCCGGTGGAGACACTCGCGACGCCAGCCACATCAGCGTTGCGGCCGCCATGAGCAAGCAGATCTCGCTGATGGCTGACGCGGGGTCCCAGCCGGCCACCCCTGAGGCCACCAGAGCCAAGCCGACTGCGCAGGTTACCAACCAGAAATTTGAGCGTTTCGGTGTGCGGCGCCAAGCCCACACTGCCAGACCAAGAACGGCCGCCGCCACCAATATAGCGGAAGAGGGAAAGGTCTCGACGGGTCGCCAGACACACCACCCGGCAAGACTGAGGAGAGTCGTCTGGGCGACGACAGCTCGCCGATTTTCGGAACCCCCAATCTCTCTACCCGACGATTCCATAGCCTCGGTCGATACCTCCTGAGGAGTCACAGGAAACGACCCTCAGGTATCGGGAGTCGGTGAGAAATGCGGGTGGAAGTCGAGGTGGTAATCACCTCATTATCTTACCTCGCGGCAACTCCGTCAGAGCAAGACAAAAAAAGGGGGCACCGAAGTGCCCCCAGCTGAACTTGAAAGGCGGATCAAGATCAGATCAACCGTCGTCCTGGACACCCTCGGGGTACTGGACGAAGCTGCCATTCGAATAAACGATGTCGCAGTCCATATCGGAAGTAATTTGCGCCGGATAAGAAATCAGATTCGAATCGGAAAGCTGCTTGTCGCGAGCGGCCGACCCCAGTGTGTAGAAGCGAGACTGGGACGAGGCGTAGAAATTCGTCCGCCAGCCGTCCTCACGCGGTACCGTCTTGACATAGGTCGGCTCGAGATTTCCTACGATTGTCGAGCTCGCTGTGACCCCTGCTGCCGCAAAGGTCGGGTAGAACGCCATATCGACAGCGTAGGCCTCGACCGCCGTGCCGATAGTGCGGAGGTCCGCCATTGACCTCTTCTGACGGCCACGGTTGATAGCATTCAGAAGGTTGGGGATCGCAATCGCGGCGATGATGCCGATAATCGCGACCACGATGAGAAGTTCGATAAGAGTGAAACCACGGTTCTTGCGCATAATGCTGCCTCCTTTTACGGGGACAGTCTCTTGCAAGGGCCGTGCCAGCCTTTTGGGGCGGGCATTACCTCTGAAAATGACGTTCTACGTCAGTTGAGGTCCAAGACGGTCCCGAGAAACGTCATTCGTCATTGTCTATCGGTGTCGCAGGTCGGTGTTCGGTGCTTTTTCCCCACTCGGGACCGGTTGACCGCCAACGGTGCGGCGGCGACCACACCCCTGGCCACTCCACCTCGGAGGTCACCCGCACCTTGAGCGCATCGCACCAATAATCGTAGGCGATGCCGTTGCGCGCATGGATGGCGACATCTACCAAGTACTCACCGGGGGCAAGCTGCAACGAATCGTACTCGCAGCATACCTCGCCGTTAGTCGTTAAGCGCAGCGGCTCGAGGCCCGCAAGATCGGTGTTGTGCCCACTAACCTGGGTGCCATCCGATCGGTGCCAGGCGACACCGAAGACGAAATCCTCCGTCGGCTTGTTGACTGAATACCGAATACGGAGGCTGCAGGGGCTGCCACCCGCGACCAGCCGTGACCCTTTCTCCCCAACGAGGAGACTCGACGCCGTCGATTTCGACGTCGCCATTGCCCCATCGTGTTTCATCGTCGTCCCCTCGGGCCGATCGCGGTTGCTGACCACGGCCGGAGTCTCCAGCGGCGTCACTGCGATACCGTGCAACCACGGCATCGGCCGGGCCTTCGGCGACAATCCTGCCCCGGTCCAAATACAGGGCGCGGTCGGCAAAACTGGTAACGAGATCGAGGTCGTGGGAGACGAGGACCATGGTCACGCCTCGCTGCCGCATGCGCGCCAGACGATCCAGACACCGACGGGTGAAGGCCTCGTCACCAACCGCCAACACCTCATCGATGAGGAGAATATCAGGGTCCGCCGCCACCGCCACCGCGAAGCCGAGCCGCACGTACATTCCCGACGAATAGATTTTCACCGGCTGGTCGATGAAGGGACCGATATCGGCGAAATCAATGATCTCCTGCATCCGTTCTTCGATCTCGCGCCGGCCGAGGCCGAGCAACATGCCGTTGATGACGACGTTTTCTCGACCGGTTATCTCCGGGTGAAAACCGGCGCCGACTTCGATGAGCGCCGTGACCCGACCGGCTACCTCGACAGCCCCCGACGTCGGTTTCAAAATTCCGCCGATCAGCTTGAGCAGGGTCGACTTGCCTGATCCGTTGGGCCCGATCAGGGCCACAGCCTCACCGGATATGACCTCGAGGTCAATGCCTTCGAGGGCGACGTGCTGTTCGCGTGAGGATTTCCGGCCGCGAATTTTGCGGTGAAAGAAGGCGCCCTTGATGGTCTCGTGCGGGGAGCGCGGCCCCCTCCACCGGAAAGTCTTTCGTACTTTCGAAAAGCGGATGGTGCCCTTCACACTGCCTCCACCACAGTTTCGCGGTAAGCCGAAAAGACCCTCGTCCCCAGCCACCACGAGACGCCGCCGACTACAAACGCGGTCAGCCAGAGCTGTGGTGGCGACACCCGACCTGCGAAAACCGCATCGCGATAGACCGTGACCAGGCTGGCCAACGGGTTCAGGATCAAGACCTGGTGCAGCATCACCGGCACCTGCAGCCCCTCGAGGCTATAGATGATGGGCGAGGAAAAGAACAGGAGGTTGAGGAGGTGGCCAACGAGGTCACGCATATCGCGGTAGTGAACGGACAAAACCGAGATCGCGAAAACTGCCCCGCCGGTTGTCAGCAGCCAGGGAACCAGGGCCACCACAACCAGCGGAAAAGTCCAGGGGAATGAATGCAGGCCAGCCACCGAACTCGCTACCATCGCCAGAAAGAGAATGGGTAACGCGAGGAGGTGGTGGATGAGGTGGGAAAGAACGGTCACCGCCGGGAACAGTTCCGGCGGACACATCACCTTCGCCAGAAGGGGGCCGTTGTCGATCAGAGTTGCCGACCCATCGAGGACCGCACCGGAGAAGAAAAGCCAGGGCAACAAACCGCTGAAAAGAAAAAGTGGGTAGGGATCACCACCGGGAAAGCGGGGGCTGAAGATGTAGGTAAAGACAACCGCATAGACCGCCAGTAGAAGGAGTGGATTGATCAACGACCAGAAGAACCCGAGGACCGAGGCCCGGTAGCGGGCATCGAGATCTCGCCTCACCAAAACCGCGATCAGCGCGCGGTGGCGCCACAAAATACGAATAACGGTCATCTCGGCCTGTGCGGATCCGGCGGGGCTAATCGCCCGACGCCAGGAGATCCTGCACCTGGTTCAGGATGCGCCGACGTTCTGTATCAAGGTATCGCTGGTAGCTCAGAACCTGCCCCCCCTTGACGATGAACATCATCGGATAATGTTTCACGTCACCGTGGTCGTCAAAGAGAATCGGACCGGTGACGCCCATGAACTCGGCGACGCCGAAGTTGAGGGCCTTGAGTATTTCCAGGGTTTCCGGCGGGTTGGCGAGGCTCATGACCTGGATTGCCAGGCCCATGACGTCGAAGCCATGCGCCGCAAAGACGTCGGGGGCACGCTCATATGTGTCCATATAGCGGTTGACGAAGCCCAGCACCGGCTCCTTCTCCGATGTCCGGTCAAAAGGCGGCAACGGAAAAAGGATTCCTTCTGCAGCCTCCCCAGCCTCACGGATCACCTGGCCGCTATAGAACGCTGAGGTGGTCACGATTCTGCCCTCGAATCCTTGCGCCGAGAGGAACTTGACCACACTGAGAATCTCCTCGGCGTAGCCGATGGCGTAGACCGCTTCAACACCCTCGCGAGCGAGTGCCTCAGCTGCAATTTGCTCCCATCCTTCTTCAGTGATCGCGACATCTTCGACCACAGTTCCGCCCAGCGCCTCCTGGTATTGCTTGAGGAACTCGGGTTTGATGCCGCGGGTGTATTCGGTATCACCGGTAAAGAGCAGCACATCATGCTTGCCCAAACGTTCGAAAAGGAAATTTGCCGCGGTGTGACCTTCGAGCTCATCGGACGGGTAGATCCGAAAGAACAGCCTTGACTGCTGAGCGAGGCCGGGCGCTGAAGCCGACGGTGACAAACAGACAACGTCGAGTTCATCGAGCTCGGGAATCAATGCCATCGCCTCGGCGCTGGTCGCTCCGCCGATCACCAACTTCACGCCGCGCTCTTCGACCATCTTTCGAAACTCAACCACCGCACGGGATGGGTCGGAACCGGTGTCCGCCCACTCAACCTCGAAACCGGTCGGCAGCCCCTCGCGCCCACGGGCATCCGAAAGAGCGAGCCGAATACCACTTTCAATGGACTCCCCATAGGAGGCCGCTGCGCCTGTCGTTGGAAGAATCACCCCAACGATCGGTTTGCCGCTACATCCACTCAAAAAGCCGGTCAGAATGAGAACAACACCGACTGTAAAGCCGACTCGGCGTAACATATTGGCACCTCCCGTAATCTCGCTCAGGTTAGCACAACGAGTCCTGCGACAATTGCTCCCTCACCGCCTTCGTCTCTTCATTCGCGGCCGGAGTCCTCCCGGTCAGAGGCGACCAGATCGAAGACATTTCGTCTCCGGATTCCAAACCGCTGCGCAGTCGCACGCAACGCCTCGCGCCGCCCCATCCCCTCGGTAAGCGACCTTTGATACTCGGCCCGCACAGCCTTCGGATCGTCGTCTCTGCCGCCGCGTTGGTCCCGTGGCGCCACAACCAGAACGTACTCACCGCGCGGTTTCTCGGCCTCCGTTCCTCGCGCAAGCTCTGACAGGGTTCCCGAAACCGCTCGCTCGAACCGCTTGCTGAGTTCCGCCAACAGGGTCGCCCGTCGTTCTCCACCGAGAACCTCCTCCAGGTCCGCGAGCTCCCGGGCCAGCCGGTGAGGGGAGAGCAGAATAACAACGGTCCATGACACAGCGTCGAGCTCAGCAATCCGCTTCCGCCGCGGCCCGGGGCGTGGTGGTAGGAATCCACACAGCGTCGCCGGTAGGGGTGGCTGGCCAGCGGCCGCAAGAGCAGTAGTGAAAGCAGAAGCACCGGGCACGCTACACACCGGTGTGCCCTCCGCCCGCACCGCTCGAACCAGCAAATACCCGGGATCCGACAACACCGGCGTGCCGGCATCGCTGATCAATGCAATTGACTGGCCCTCTTGGAGTTTCGCTAGCAACGACGGTACTTTCTGCTTCTCGTTGTGCTCATGCAAGCTCTGGAGGCGTCCTCTGGCTGGCACTTCGAGGTGCGAGAGGAGGCGCCGTGCGCGGCGTGTATCTTCGGCGAGAATCAGATCAACTGTACCGAGTATCTCCCGCGCACGCGGCGAAAGATCACCGAGGGTGCCTATCGGTGTCGCAACGATCCACAGGGTTCCCGGCTCAGAGCACACGCTGTTATGATAGCAGGGTGCGTAGTGGTGTCGTTGCTCTCATCTTCATGGCTGTCAGTCATTTCGGTGTTGCTGCCGAACCTGATTGGGAGACCGTGGAAGAGGTCCTGGCTGTGGTTGGAAGTACGCCGATCCTGCTGAGCGATCTCGAATTGGCGGCGTTAGTCCGTCTCGTGGACGTCGAGCCTGAAGAGCCTGCGAACGCTTACCGCTTGCGGCTGCTCGATGCGCGTATACGGCTCGAGATCGAGTTCCGGGATATCGAGGATGGGGGCCTCCTTTTTCGCCTCGAACTCGACCCCCGGCGGGCCAGACAAATGTTGATCGAGAGGGGCGGCGGGACGGCTCGGCTCGACCGCGAATTCGATGCGAATGGTCTGGTGACCGCAGACCTCGACGAACTGGTGCTGCGGGTGGCCGCAGTTGACGCCTTCATTCAACAACGCCTCCGTCCTCGAATTTCCGTCAACATGGACGAAATCGAGGCCGCGTACCAGCAGCTTCTGGTCGACGAGATCGCCACCTCGGACGAGGCCGTTCCGCCATTGGCGGCGGTCCGTGACCGGCTGTTTCAGCTCTTAGTGGAGCGCAAGCTGAACGATGAAATCGAGCGCTGGCTGGCGCGAGCTATGGAACGTCAGGAGATCCTACGTTTCAGTCGCTGACGGGCGACCGTTCGGATGAAAGAGCTTATGAGAAATTCAGGCTAATTGTCGCCGTAGAGTTCGCCGTAGCTGAACGCAGCTGCGAGAACTCCAGCCGTGTAGGCGCGCGTCGAGCCGAATGAAATATTTTGCAGATACAACGCGCTCGTGCAATCGGAACCACACTGATCCAGCCAGAGTCTCGCCTGGACCTCTCCCGCATTGTAAGCAGCCACAGCCGGCGCCCAGCGGCCACCAAAGGATTCGATTAAACGGCCGAGTTCTGTGGCGCCGAGGCGGAGATTGAGGCTCGGGTCGAAGAGATCGTCGGCCGACGGCTTCGGAAGGTCGCAGGTCGCTGCAACAGCGATGGCAGTGGTCGGCATCAACTGCACCAGTCCACGCGCCCCCACCGCCGACAGCGCCCCGGGGTCCCACCTGGACTCCTCGCGGGCCACACCGGCAAGCAATGACCAGTGCACTCCACCATTCGCCGCTGCTTTACGGACCAGCATCGGTTCCGGAAGGGGGTATAAGGCACGTCGAAGATTTTCCGGCAAAACGCTCGTCGGTACCTCGCTGCCCGCCTGCCTCCAGGCACCGTCTGCGACTCTCGTCGAGCGCCAGGGGAAACCGTACTCCAGCATTTTGGATGCTGTCCATGTCGACTCGACTGCATTTCCGCGAGGCCACCCGGCAGGGTCCCAGCGAGCCGCATCCCGCTCCAACCCAATGGTCCACAGCTCAGCCGCGAGGCCACCTGAGAAAACAGGATCTGTTGCCGATCCGAAGGTCGCGAAGGCGGCGTCAACCATTCCTCGAATTAATCTGAGCTCAGACGGATCCGGTTCGAGAATCGCCCAACGCCCAAGCGCGCGCCACATTGAACTCCCGTCCGCATCCTTGACGTCCTGCTCTTTTCGCAATCGCCAGGTCTCGATCTGCGCCTGAGGCAGCCCTCCCATCACCAACCGCGCCTGATTCACCCAGAAATCGTCAACCGGCCCTTTGATCCGATCGAGGAGTTCGATCGCCACACCGGGGTTGCCGTTCTTGGCAGCAAGTTCCGCGTTCAACACCGCGGCCGGAATTGTCCATGGAGACCGGTGGACGTTTTCGAGTCGACGCTGCGCGGCGATGCCATCTCCGCGTTTGATGGCGTCCACTGCGAGCATCATTTCTCCGCGGGCCCGATCATTGCGCGACCGCAGTCGGCTGAGGCCCTGCTCGGCAAGATCCGTTTCACCGCGTCGCAGCCGCAACCGGGCCAGAAAGAGACGCCGATCATCAGTGGTCTTCAGTCGCACCGCACGAACGGCGGCGTCCACTGCGTTGTCGAGGTTGCCCTCCAACTCGTAACATCGACCAATGTGAACCTCAATATCTGCTTTCTTTTCGACCGACCGTTCCCAGCTCAGGGCCTTCTGGTACCACTCGATCGCCTCCTGCCATCGATCACGGCGGAAGGCACAGCGACCGCGGAGAAAGGCTACCTCATCATGCGGAATCGACCCGTCTCGGGCTTTGACGAGTTGCTCCAAGATCGGTGCAGCTCGGTCATACATCGCATGTCGGTAGAGTGTCTGGGCAACTCGCCAACGTTCCTTGGAGGTCGGATTTTCCACGGCTTCCAGGGCCCCGGCGGCCTCCAGTGCAACCAGATCTCTCGTCGATGCGGCGAGCAACCGTTCGAGGCGATGGCGGCCGTTCTGAGGGTCCGACAGCGCGAGTGTCAGCTCCAGTTTGCGGCGCAGACTTCGGGACAGCTTGCGCAGAGAGCCTTCGAGACTTGCCCGTTGCACAGCCTCGATTCCAACGTTAACCGCGGACTGTGAGACCTCAGTTGCCAAGGCCCGGACCTGCCATGGATTCTCCCGACTAAAAGCCGGCAAAGCCAGCGTGACCGCTCGTTCCGGTTCTTCGGCACCTACGAGCTCAGCGAGTTGCACCTCTGCGAGGCGCTGCAACTCTTCGTCGGCTGCTCCCGCAGCGATCTCTAGAAAACGTCTTTCCGCCTTGGGATCAGCAACTGCACGAGCAGCTCTAGCTGCGATCATTGCCTCAGTCGGATTGAGCGGCAGCTGGTCGGCACGCCGCGCGGCAATCGCCAAGACCCGCTCCCAGTCGCCGGATCTGGCCAGGTCTTCGAGGCCGGACCAACACGGGGTCGTCGCAAAAATAACCGCGGCCGCCAGAACAATGACGATTTGGATCCGCCGGTGGGAGCTCTCCCGCGACAACGGTCCACGTGCTTTATGGAAGGGCAAGCATCGACTCATCTCGCATATCCAACACCGGCAGACCACAATCTCATCCCGCCGACTAGAGACTGGTTCCATGGACAGCGATGCCGGTCGCTCCGATCGGGCAGGTGGGCAACACTTCGAATGGTACTGGAAATCGAGAGAGCTCCACGATAGAACCAGTATAATGACCGACCGCGGAATCGCTGGAGGTCCGCCGCCAATCTCCGGATCGAGCGGAATCCGCAGAGTGTTGCTCGAGTAAAAACTCGAAATCGGGAGTCACAATGACAGACAAGCACTACAAGGTCCTCATCATCGGATCCGGCCCCGCCGGGCTTACCGCCGCCATCTACGCGGCGCGCGCCGAGCTTGAGCCGCTGGTCATCGAAGGCATGCAGCCAGGCGGCCAACTCACGATTACAACCGAGGTCGAAAACTACCCAGGATTCCCCGACGGCATCATGGGACCGGAGCTGATGCAGGTCACCAAGGCTCAAGCGGAACGCTTCGGGACGCGGTTCATCTTCGACCAGGTTTCGGGGGTCGAGATCGACGACCGCCCCTTCAAGGTCGTGACCCAGAGCAACGGCGAGCTCACCGCAGACGCCCTGATCATCGCGACCGGCGCCTCGGCCAAGCTCCTAGGGTTGCCCTCCGAGAGCGAGCTGATGGGATTTGGGGTCTCCGCCTGCGCCACCTGTGATGGGTTCTTCTTCCGTGACAAGGAACTGGTCGTTGTCGGCGGTGGCGATACCGCCATCGAGGAGGCAGTCTTCCTGACCAAGTTCGCAAGCAAGGTTACGGTGGTCCACCGCCGCGACGAGTTGCGAGCATCGAAGATCATGCGGCAGCGCGCTTTCGACAACCCCAAGATCTTCTTTGAGTGGAATTCGATCGTGACCGAAATTTTAGGAACCAAAGACGGTGGAGTCACCGGTGTCCAGCTCAAGGACACGGTCTCAGGCAACGAGCGGGAGTTTCCGACCGATGGTGTATTCATGGCCATCGGCCACCGACCCAACACCGATATCTTTGCCGAAAAGCTCGACCTCGACGAGGTCGGTTACATCACAACCGTGCCCGGTACGACACGCACTTCGGTCGAGGGAGTCTGGGCTTGTGGTGACGCACAGGATTCGATCTACCGACAGGCGGTGACCGCGGCCGGCACCGGCTGCATGGCCGCCATCGAAGCCGAACGTTGGCTTGCAGAACAGGGCTCTCACTAATTTACAACGATATTGCTAAATAGCGATGTAATGCGCTATGATACAAACCTGCCGCACGGGCGGAACACATCAGGAGGCACAATGATTACGTTTTCCGAAAAAGCCGTTGAAAAGGTCAATGAATTTGCAGCACAGATGCCCGAGGCCGAAGGCAAAGAGCTTCGGATCTTCATCCAGGGCGTGGGTTGCTCGGGCTTCTCGTACGGTTTTACCTTCGATGAAGAGCGCGACGGCGACTCCGTCGTTGAGAGTGGTGAACTCAAGGTCCTTGTCGACCCGAACTCGGCGCCCCATCTCAGCGGATCCTCGGTCGATTTCGTAGAGGACCAGAGAGGCGCCGGCTTTATCGTCGAAAACCCCAACGCACCGGCACCGGAGAGCGACTGCAGCTCGGGCGGCTGTTCCGGCTGCGGCTAGTTGATGGACGATCGAGCGCACCTGCTTGAGGTCGTCAGGCTGGGTCATCCGGTCCTGCGATCAGTGGCGGAGCAGGTCCCGGAGGACTGGTTTGAAAGTGGCCGTCTCGTGGACCTTGGCAGCGCCATGGTGCGGACGATGATTGAAGAGGAGGGGGTCGGCCTCGCGGCGCCTCAGATCGCAGAGGGTCTTCGACTCTTCTCCTACTGGGTGCCCGAAACCGACGAGCATCCCGAGATCGCACCGACAATTCTCGTCAACCCGGAAATAAAGGCTATCGGCGACGACGTGGAGGAGGGCTGGGAGGGCTGCCTCTCGATTCCCGGATTGCGAGGTCTGGTGCCGCGCCAACGTCGCGTCAAGGTCAAGGCCCGCACCATCGACGGCGAACCGATTTCTCTGACCGCTGACGGCTTCCACGCCAGGGTCATCCAACACGAGAACGATCACCTCGACGGAATCGTTTTTCTCGACCGCATGACGAGCACCCACTCTCTGGCCTTCGAGCCGGAGTGGGAACGATACGTGCTCCAAGCAGAGTAAAGGCCAAAGCGGGATATCATCGTTCCCGGGGAATATACACCTCACGGGACACAGATGACGCTGAAATCCAATATTCACCCGAGAATTCCGACATTGATTGTCGTCACCGCTGCTTTCGCGGGGGCCGTGCTCGGTCTCTTCGAAATCGCCAACACCAGTATCGGCTGGCATCTCGCAACCGGTGATTGGATCCTTTCGAACCGCACCTTTGTGCACACAGATCCCTTTAGTTTCACTTCCGGAGGCGCGCCGTGGATCGACCACGAATGGCTGTTCCAGGTCGGGGTGTCGATCGCGCACTTTCTTGGCGGACCAACCGCGCTCGTGGCGTTGCGCGCGCTCACCATCGCGCTTCTTTCCGTTTTCCTGCTCGTGGTCGGTAGGCGAAGCGGGCTATCTCCGGCTGCGGCACTCGTGCTTTCGTTGGTTTGCATCGCCGGCGCGCGCGGACGGTTCTTCGTGCGCCCTGAGCTGGTCACTCTTCTGATCGTGCCGACAGCGGTGTGGCTCTTCCTCCGCCGGACGCTACGATCGTCTGTAATCTGGTTGGTGGCCCTGGCCGCGATGATGATCATTGCCGCCAATGCCCACGGCGGAGCCCTTGTAGTGCCGCCCTTGTTCGTCGGCATCTTTGCTGCCGAGATTGTCCAGATGGCACTCGCCAAGCGATGGCGCCGAGATAGGATCGTCAGCGGCCTCGCCGGCATCGCCGCGACCATTGGCGCCTTGTTGATCAACCCTTATGGATGGCACCTCTTCACCGTGCCGCTCCGCCTCAGCCACCTCGTCAACCTGGACCACATCCCCAACCCGGAATGGATCTCGCCGTCGCCCGCCCAGGCACCGGTTCTCTACGCGGCGTTAGCCGCCACAATATTCGTGCTGGCCCTTCGCGAGCGCCGACTCGCTTACTGGGCGCTGATGTTGATGGCATCGGTTCTCGCTCTGCGGCACATTCGCAACGTCGGGCTATATTTTGTGCTATTGCCGCTGATCGTTGCGCCCGCGTTGGCCTCTTGGCGTCTTCTGGCCGCCAGCCAAGAGGAAGACCAGCGTGACCAGCGCCGAGCCAATTTACTCGCCATGGTCGCGGTCTTGCTGCTTGCCCTGTCCCTAGCCATCGCACCGGAGCCTCCATTTGGCCTCGGTTTCGCCCAAGACTACTACCCGGATTCCGCGTGCTCCTTCCTCGACACGGAGAGCCTGCCGACGGCACAGCTCTACAACGATGTGCGTTTTGGGGGCTATCTCATCCACCGGTATGGACCCGAACGACAAGTCTTTCAGGATGATCGAAACGAGATCCACGAACCGCTGCTGCGGCGGATTTGGAAGATCCTCCGATCGAGCGACGTCGCCGCCTGGTCCGAACTGCTAGCGGCTTATAATGCCGACACCGCCCTCGTTCGCTATCACCCGCCGATCAGAGTCACCGACCCAAACGGCAACGACCTCGGCCTCCGGGGTTTCTCTGCACTCTGGTTTCCGGCCAGAGACTGGGCACTGGTCTACTGGGACGACGTGGCAATGGTCTTTGTCCGCCGGAACACCGCTCCCGCGAACCTGCTCGAGCGGCATGAGTACCATGTCCTCCGCCCTGACGATCTCTCACATCTCGAGGATCGCCTCGCGAGGAATCCTTCTCTGGTCCCGGTCGTCGCAATGGAGCTGGCGCGTGCGGCTCGCACCAACCCTATGAGCTGGCGCGCACACGAAATCGCGGAGCTTACTGCTCGATAAAGCGGTAGAGGCTGACACCCGGAGGGAGGCCTCCGGGGGCGTCGATGGCTTCAGCCAGCGTACCCCGTAGATCGGGCCTGATCGAAAAGCCGGTGTCATCGAAGAACAACACGGTGAAGGCGCCGGACACCAACTCGCCTTCGGTCATCCCCGCCCCTTCGAGCCGTTCGTCAAATGGCCGACCCATGAAGTTCGCGAGCGGTGGCAGGAAGACCAGCTGCCACAGGGCATCCCGTCTCACAAAAAACGTCTTGTCGGTACCCTGTACACGGTCAGCGACATATTCGACGCCACGCAGGGTGCCTCGATTGACCAGGACGAGCGGTTGCTCCCGCGAGATCGACGTTTCAATTTCCGCATAGCCTTGACAGAGCCGTTGGTGGAGTTCTCCGTAGAGACGATAGTCCGCTATTTCTTGCTGCAACGCCCATCCTTCGATGGTCAACACAGCGATGGCGGCGGCCGCGAGAAGCCCTGGCACGAGTGACCGGAGCCGTCTTTCTGGAGGCGAACTCAGGATCCCGGTGAGAGCGTGGTCGACCACTGCGGCTACCACCATCCAGAATCCGATGAGTGGCAGGTAATTGTGCCTCAGTACAGAGACGGGGAAGGGGGCGGCCACGGCAAGGGAGGCACACAGCCACAGCATCGCCCATTGGCCGGGGCCGTTTCCGGTCCGGACCAGCCACACCACCACTCCGACGCCGGCAAGAACAGCAGTTGCTGCCACCCAGGCCTCGAACGGAGCAAAGCCGAGGCCCAAAAAGGCAAAGACGGTGGACGACGTCTTGAAGAGTGCGGGTAGGATTCGAAAATCAGCGTAGTGGGCAGCTGTTGAGGCTCCCAGGAGGGTCGGCAGGATCAAAAACCCGAAAACGTAGGCTGCCCAAGCCACCCACAGTACCGCCATTCGTTTCAGCGCAGCGAGGACTGGCAGATGCCGTACAAGGACCAGATAGCCGGTGGCGATGATCGGAAAAATGAGCCAGCTCTCCTTAGCCCCAATACCAAGGAGCGCTGCGCCCGAGAATGCGATAGCGAGACCCTTGCTGGGACGCTCACACCATCTGTCGAGGAGCAGTACCGAGCCGAGGCAGAATATCGGGAGTATCGTGTCCGGCCGTCCCGCTCCCCACAACATCCCCTCGCTGTGCAGTGGCGAAAGAGCGAACGCTGTAGCCGCTGTGGCCGCTACCAACGGTTGCCGGAGAAGTCTTCTCAGAAGCGCGAAAAGAAGAATAACGTTCAAGAAGTGGATCAAGAGGTTGGTGACCATATATCCGACACTGCGCTGACCGAAGATTAGATAGTCGGCCAGGTAGCTCCACTTCACGAATGGTCTGAAAAAGTTGTTTCCGCGGTCGAAGCTTGAAAGTGGGTCCTTGACGACGCCGTAGGCAGACTCAAGCCACTCGAAATCGTCACCGGAAATAAATACATCGAGGGCCGGCGTAAAAGCCGCAATCACGACCACCACCATCAACGCCTGAACCAGAACACTCCATCGAGGACGTCGCGTCGTCATCTCCGTATCGGTCATTGACCTCAGTACCGATCGCGAATGATGTAGTGGGGGCGGTTCTTGACCTCGGTATAGATACGCGCGATGTACTCCCCGAGCAGGCCGATAAGGAAAAACTGTATGGAGGCCGTGAAGATAATCACGGTCATGATTGACGACCACATGGGCACCGCGAGGTCGGTGAAGAGCTTGATATAGAAAATCACCGCGATGCCGATGGCGCCGGCCAGACCCAACATCACAGCGGCAGCAAACGCCAACCTCAACGGCAGGGCCGAGAAGCCGAAGAACGCATCGAACGCGAGTTCGGCCAGGCCCACCAGACCGACCCGCGAACTCCCCCCGGAGCGACCACGACGCGGGACATCGACTCCGTCCTGCCGGAAGCCGACCCAGGCGCGGAGACCGGGGTAGTATCGGTTGTGCTCGGGGAGGTGCCTGATTTCTTCCGCCACCCGGCGATCGATCAGACCGAAGTTGCCGGCCGCGTGAGGAATCTCGATCGGTGTAATGGAGGAAAAAATCTGGTAGTAGGTGCTGAACAGGAGACGCACCAGCATCGGTTCCCTTCGGCTGGTCCGGGTCGCGAAGATCACCTCGGCGCCGGCGCGCCACTTGTCGACCATTTCCGGGATCACCGCAGGGTCGTCCTGCATATCGGTATCCATGATCAGAACGACGTCGCCGGTGGCATGCTCAATTCCGGCGGTCACCGCCGCCTGATGCCCGAAATTCCGGGCGAAATCGAGAACTACAACCTCGACGCGGCCCTCGGTCTCGTCCTTGATGCCACGCATCGCCTCCAGCGAGTCGTCAGCGCTGCCGTCGTTGATGAACACCGCCTCGAGATCAAAATCAAGCGATTCCACGGCGGATAACAGCTCGTCAAAGAAGTCGCTCAGCGACTCGGCCTCGTTGTAGACCGGTAGAACCATCGACATCTTCACTGAGCACCCTCCTTGATCCACACCCCACACAAAGTTGTCCCAAACGGTGGCGAGATGATTCTCTGCATCCGGCTCTCCAGCCGACCGAGGAAGACCTGCAGGGCGCTGAGCGGCACGGGAAGCTCGACGAAATCGCTGTGCTCAGGCGGCCGCCGACGCCGCTCCATGAATCGCCTGAAAATCAACACGATTGGATACATCCAGGAAAAACTATACTCCAAAGCCTCGAGTCTCCATTCCTTGTCGAAGACAGCCATCAGCGTCGCCTTGGTGTAGCGCCTCTGGTGGCCGTGTATCTCGTCCCAATAACTCCAGAGCTCGGGACCCGCCGGCACCATGATTACGACCGTACCACCAGGCCTGAGCACCCTGCTCATCTCCTGCACCAGTGGTTTCGGTTCTGAAAGGTGTTCGAGAACGTCGAGCATGACAACGGCCTCGAATGTCTCGTCAGCGAAGGGGAGCAATGCAGATGCGTCGGCCTGGACCGCCGCGAGATCTCGGCAGTATGCGAGCGCCTGCATCTCGAGGTCGATGCCAACCGCAGTCGTCCATCGCGAGCGCTGTTGACGCAGGTTCGCTCCGGTGCCGCATCCGATTTCCAAAACCCGGGCCCGGGTCCCCGACCCGGCACCGAGGAACCGAAAGAGGTTGTGGCGGCGGACCCGGTGCCACCAGTAAAAGGTTTCCTTTTTCGCGAGATCGTCGATCAGGTGCGGCTCCATGAGCCCAGGAGGTCGGGATGTACCATGCTTGGATGCCTTCACCTTCGACACCGCTGATGCAACCGCAATCTCACTGGTCCTTGAAATTCTTGTAGGCCACGAGATCACAGGCTTCGGGTCCGATTCCGTACGGATCGCCAAACGCATCCAGCGGCACACGGCTTATTGCGCCGGCCCGAACCAGGTCTTCCCAGCTCTCAGGACAGAAGCGGTAGCGGGTGGCAAATCCATCAAGCAGCGGCTCCAGCGTCCTCCGGTCCCTCGCAGTTACTGCGTCGTAGAACTGGTTCATGCACAAAACGCTATCCCACTCATTTTCGGCGTCTTCAAGCGCGCGGCGCCAATACTCGATGGAGTCTTCGAGCGTCCAGGCGTTCTCCTTGTCGCGCCAAACCCCAACCATGCGTTTGATGCGCGGCGGCGCTCCCGGGCGTTGGGCCGCGATTTCCGCGTAGTGGAGGGCAGTCTCCCGGTCCTTGAATCGCATAAAGAAGCCCCACGCGGCCGCCTCCGCCAGTTGCCAGTCGTCCGGCAGGTTGCGCAGCCCCTTGTCGAAGAGCCGCCGCACCGCTCGCTCGAGTTCGTCCTGGTCGCCTCCGGTCTGAATTTGCATGATCAATGCGCCGATCCGATAGGCATCGACATACAGTGGGTCGAGGTCGGTGATCAGGTTGTAAACCGTTTCGAGATAGAGGAATCGTTCGTGAGGCCGATAGAACGAATAGTACTGGATCGACCACAGATACAAAACGTCGGCTACGAGCCCGGGGTTGCCCAGGCTCATTATCTTGAGCATTTCGGGTGACGGCAGGTAAAGGAGTTCACGCCCGAGAGGATCCTCACGCGTGATCTTGCCGAGACGCACCTCCGCCAATACGGCCGCACCGAGCAAAATCGCGATGATCGCGAGCGATCCGAACGTCCGTTTCACTTCAGGTCCTTGCCGCGGAAGCGGAGATTGGCGAGGATGAGAACCACGACAACGAATGCAATGGAATAGAGACCGGCCCACCCGACCGCAGCGCCTGGGATGGCCAGGTCGTGGACCACTTCAGTGCGAAAATTGAATCGCTCGAGATTGGGCAGTAGATAGTAGACAACCGCTATCACAGCCCTTGTCAGCGCTCCCGGAAGCTGGCGTGTCAGAAGCCACAGGTCGGCCGACATATGTCCGACAACAAAGACCGCGAGCGTCATTAGAGATCCCAGGATCGGTCGCGTGAGAACAGCGAATAGAGTGGCAAAGGCGGCCAGAACCAGCATTTCGAGCATCGTCATGGCACCTGCGAAGAGCAGCATGAGATCGAGTTCTCCTGCCACCACCAGCACCGTCATCATCAGCACAATTGTGATCAGGACGAGGTTGGCAGCTACGATTGAAACCAAACCCAGATACTTGCCGAGGATGAACTGCCACCGACGCACTGGTTTGGCGAGAATATTGAAGACCGTTCGACTGTCGACCTCTCGACTGATCAAAATCATGCTCATCATGACCGCAATCAGCATTGAAAAGAACTGCATCGCCGCGAGGCCAATATCCTTCATGATTTTGGTCTCATCGCCGACCGTGAGCATCCCGAAGAGCTTCGAGCTGACCACCATCACCACTGCGAAACCGATGAAGAGGTAGAGAATTCGGTCGCGTATCGCTTCGCGAAAAGTATTGGCTGCGATAGCCCACACGGCCCTCATGGTCCGGCCTTTTCGTAGTGACGCATCAGCAAGTCTTCGAGGGTCGTGCGCACAGGATCGAGGCTTACAACCTCAGCTCCTCGATCACCCAGTTCATGGATCAGGTTATCGCGATTCTCGGTGGTCACTCGCACCCAAGACGCGCCGCTAGCAACGTGGTGTGCCTCAAGCGGCGTCCGAAGATCCGCTGGTAAAGCACCGACAAAGGTCGCCTCGTAGCCCGTCGCTTCGTCGGAAATCAGCTCCGAGACCGTACCGATCGCCTGTACCCGGCCAGCAACGATGATCGCCACGCGATCGCAGATCATTTCGACATCGGGAATGATGTGGGTGGAAAAAAAGACCGTCACACCGGCTGCCGCCTGATCGAGGATGATGTCGCGCACGTCCCGCCTGCCGACCGGATCGAGGCCGCTCATCGGCTCGTCGAGGATCAAGAGTTCCGGTTCGCCGAGCAGCGCCTGCCCAAGTGCCACCCTTTGCAGCATTCCTTTCGAGTAGGTTCCCATCGTACGGTCGGCCCGGCCGCTCATCCCCACCTGATCCAGAACCCGTGATATCCGGTCAGCGAGACCAGTTCTACCGAGCCCAAGCAATTCGCCACCGAACCAAAGGTATTCACGACCGGTCAGGTGTCGGTATACGTAGGGGCTTTCGGACATGAACCCAATTCGCCTCTTGGCTTCGAGCGAAGTGTGGGGCAGCCCGCAAACCTTGATTTCGCCTGCGTCAGGGTAAATGATCTCAGTGATCGCTTTAATCGTGGTTGTTTTGCCGGCACCGTTAGGTCCAAGGAACCCAAAAATCTCTCCCCTCGCGACCTCGAAGCTGAGGCCCTTGAGTACCTCGATCGAGGCTTCGAAGAGCCCGGGATGGAAGGTCTTCTGAAGATCTCTGACACTGAGCTGAATATCGGCCATGAGGGTGCCCCCAGATAGCCCTCAGTATAACCGCTGTCACTGGGCCTCTAAGGCCCGGTCAACCCTCAGAAAGGTCCGAGAATGAAACTTCGTGTCATAATAGGTGTTTGAAAAGGAGAGAAGGCATGTCCGAGTTCGCTCCGATGGACATTCTCGGAAAGAAATTCACCAAAAAGCTGCACGGCTATGCCGAGCTGGAAGTGCACGAGTACCTGACCGAACTGGCGCGCGTCATGGAAGGGTTGCTCCGCGAACGCGGAGAGCTCCGACAGCGCGTACACCACATGGAGCAGGAACTTTCTGCCTTCCGCGAGCGCGAGTCCGCCCTCAAAGAGGCACTAGTCGCCGCGCAGCGGTCGGCCGAGACCACCATCGAGGTCGCACGTGCCGAGGGCCAGCGCATCGTCGGCGAAGGTCATGGCCTCGCCGAACGTTTGGTCGAGGAGGCCAATCAACGCGCCCTCAACATCGAGAGCGTGATCTCCGATCTCCGCAACCGGCGCCGCGAGGTCCGCTCTGAACTCAATCGAATGGTCGAGCTGTTGGGGGGCCTCATTCGGGACGACCAGCGCCGTGAGCGCGAAGAGCCATCTACGCCCCAGCTGGCAACTTTCCTACGACCGACCGCGGACAAGACCGAGAACGGGGGATGAGCCTCCTCGTTCGCGGCGCCCACCAGGTTGCCACACCGACCGGGAACGGCGCGCGGCTCGGACCGGAACTCTCGACCCTGACGGTCTTCTCCGATGCCGTAGTCCTTTGTGAAAATGGTCGAATCGCGTTCGTTGGTGAAGAAAGTCAAGCTCTGCGTCAATTCGGTAAATCCGACGAAATTCTCGAGACCGAGGGTGGCTGTGTCCTTCCCGGTTTTATCGATCCCCACACACACCCCGTCTGGGCGGGTTCGCGCGAAGACGAGTTCGACCGTCGCCTGCGGGGCGAGAGCTATATGGACATCGCCCGCGCTGGCGGCGGCATCAACTCGACGGTCCGCGCGACCCGCGCCGCGAGCTCGGAGGAGCTCCTCTCCACAACCCTCGACCGTCTCGACCGATTTCTGACGCATGGGACCACGACGATCGAGGCAAAGTCCGGCTACGGCCTCGACCTCGACACCGAGCTGCGGATGCTCAAGGTGATCCGCGACGCCGATCGCATCCATCCGATCGATCTCCACCCCACCTGTCTCGCGGCACACGAGATTCCTCCCGAATACCGAGACGATCCTGAGGCCTGGGTGCAACGACTGGTTGACGAAATCCATCCAGCGATCGCCCGCTCCGGCCTAGCTGAAGCCGTGGATGTGTTCTGTGAAGAGGGGGTGTTCGACCTCGAACAGACCCGCCGGTTGCTCACCGACGCCGACAGCCTTGGTTGGCGGATCCATCTCCATGCCGACGAGTTGACACCGCTCGGCGGCGCCGAGTTGGCAGTCGAGCTTGGCGCCCTCTCCGCCGACCATCTGATGTGCGTTACTCCCGAAGGACTCGGTGCACTCGCCACTTCAGAAACCGTAGCAGTTTTGTTGCCCGGAACCTCGTTCTTCCTTCGTTCGCCATGGGCGCCAGCGCGGGCGTTGGTCGATGCGGGCTGCGCGGTAGCGCTGGCTACCGACTGTAACCCTGGCTCTTCTCCCACCGAATCAATGCCCATGATCCTCGCCCTCGCCACTCTTGGTATGGGCCTCGGGGTCGCAGAGGCCGTAACGGCTTCCACCCTCAATGCCGCCGCAGCAATTGGTCGAGCCGATGAGATCGGCAGCATCGAGGTGGGCAAGAGCGCCGATCTGATCGTTCTCGCCGAACCGACCTACCATCACCTGGTTTACCATTTTGGCCTCAACCCGGTTCGCCACGTCGTCAAAGGCGGACGAATCGTCGTACGTGATGGTGTTCGTTGTTTTGATCGAGCGTTTCATGGCCCGGTCGATGCCTGAACAAGGAGCCGCGGAAGCGAATCGCGTCCAGTTGTTGGTGGCTTTTACGGTCATCTTGATACCACCGGTGATCTGGCTGGCATCGAGAGGCCTGGACACGAGCAACCTGAGCGCGGCCGCTGATATCTGGTTCGGCACGATCGCCGGCCTGGCCGCTTTTCGTTTTCGAAGGCTGCGGTTCCTGGTCGCGATTTCGAGCACTCTTCTCTTTTTGGGCGCTCTCGAGGTGGCAGCTCATTTCAACGAGTCAATGATCGCCCCCCCACCAAAGGTCTATTCCTACACCGGTGAGCCACCATTAGATTGGATGGCAGAGCATGGACTCGTCGGATACGCCTTCAAGGGACCGGCGCGATTGTGGGCATCTGCCACGAAAGGCGATGAAATCCTCTTCGATTCAGTGTTTTATTCGATCGATCCGCTCAGTCGGCGAAGGTGCAGTCCCATTTCCGAGCCGCCGCAACACGCTTTGTTTTTTGGGGGGTCGTTCGCCTTCGGTGAGGGGCTGTCAAATGCGCAGATGATCGCATGCCAGTTCCAGACGGAAAGCGGAAACGAGTATCAGGGCTACAACTACGGGATGATGGGCTGGGGGGCAAGCCAGACATTTAACCAGCTCGGGGTTGATGAACTCTTTTCAGATATTCAGCAGAGGTCCGGCATCGCGATATTCTCTTTCATTGGTGATCACATCCATCGCACGACCTGGAATATCGGCACTGCTGCCGAGTTTCCAGAATATCCGTTTTTTCAGTTATCCGAGAGCGGTGACCTCGTCGGCCCTCTGAAGGCACGTGATCGGCGGAGTCTGCAGTCTGCAACGGCCGTGTACAAGTTCTTGCGTGGCTACTCGCCGATGTTCCGAATATTGGTTGATCCATCGCTGCTTCGTATTGAATCGGACGAAGAAGCGGTAATGATTACGGCGCGGGTTCTCGAAGCGGCGCGGCAAAGATATCGAAATCGGTTCGACGGCGAATTCTTCGTTCTTCTCTGGCCGCGATCCCGCCTCGAACCTGACCTCGAAGAGCTTTTCGTTCACGAACTCACGGGTCTCGGCGTGCCGGTCATTCGTGTCCCCAAGCTGCCCGGCAAACCCACAGACGCGTTTCTCCACCCACAGGACCACCATCCAAGCTCGAAGGAGGTTACGTGGGTTGCACAATCTCTACTCAGCGAAATTCTCGCGCTGAATTGAAACCTCAGGAGCCCGTTCTGCCCCCCTTGACCTACCCGTGCTCCACGTCGTCAAGAACGGTCGGGTGGTCATCGGGGCCGGACTTCTAACGGTTCAGGATTAGCGCGAAGCCGCCTTTGACGAAGCGCGATCCAGGTCAGTAGAATCGCTGCAACGATTGCCCCCGCAATCGCCCGTGAATCCACTGCCCACAGGACTTCGACCTGGCTCCTGCCGGGTGGAAGTCTCACTGCCAAGGCAGCCCCCCAACGATCCGGCGGCGCCGGTCGTTGATTCACGTAGATCATCCAGTGCGGATCAGCTAAGAGCCGGAGAACCAGGGTGGCGGGCTGTGGACTCTCCACCTCGATTTCTCGATAAAGTGGTCTCCAGCCGACAACTCGAGACGTGCCCTGCTCGGGCACGAGGGCGGCCTGGCGCGGCCCAAGCAGAACCATCGTCTTGCCGAGGTCTTCCCACCACAGTGGCCTGTGCTCCATGACATCGACCAACAGAGGGTTGCCAGAAAACGATTCCATCACCTGCTCGCCGGCCAGGATCGGATCTGTGGCCGCTGTGAGAGCGGGATCGGGTACGAGCCGCAGCGCAGGTAGGCCGGCCAACGGGATTAATAATGCTGCCAAGGAAGCTGTAATAAGAAGCCGCCCTCGTTTCGGAGCCTCATCGATGATGGCTGTCGTCGCCAACAGAGTGGCGGGCAACATCCATCGCCACGGGAACTGGAGCCAGGCAAGGGGGGCGAAATAGCGCCACAGCAGGGCGGACGGTATGCTGGCGAGCACGATCGCTACCACCGCCAACCGGCCGCGGTTCGTTTTCCATGCGCCGCTGACTCCCAGGGCCACCAGGAGACCGAGCGCCGCCCAGCCCATTGCGATGTTGATTTCCGGAAGATGCGGGCCGGACACGCCGATCAGATTGCGCAGGGGATGATGTTCTCCTCCTGTCAACGCCGATCGAAAAGGAAAATTCTGAGCCGACGAGAGCAGAGGCCACCAGTGCCAGGCGCTCAACCCCGCCGCCACCAGGCTCGCCACACCGAGTTGGCGTACCCCGAGAAGCTGTCCTCTGACACCGCCAGGAAGGCCGCCGGGAGTGCCCGTCCGCACGGAGAAGATCGCCAATCCGGAAATCATCCCAACCATCATGGCAGTCGGTGCATGGACCAGCCAAAGGAGGGCGAACAGTGCACCGTCGCGGTCCCACCGCCAGCTCCGCTCGGCGGCATGTTCGAGGAGGAGCCAGGCAAGAGGCACACCAAGAAGCTGCGACACTGGGAACCGGCCAAATAGCTCAATCAGCATCGCCGGTGACAGGAGCACAAATCCGGCCTTGGTCAGCCTCGACCTGCGGTCCGGTCCTGGAGCGACCAGTATCACTGCGAGTGCGGCAAGGGCGAGCGCCGCGCGAACACCCCGACCACCCGTACCTAGAATTAAGCCCAGCGCTCCACAGACTGAAGGTCCGAGCGGGGAGTAGAGCCCTATTCCCGGCGAACCGAAAGCGGCGTTGAGATCCGGCAGCCAGAGCGGAAGCGAGCCCTCATGCAGGCACCGCATCACCTGCCAGGGCCACAGCACGTGGACATAAAGGTCTGTTCCGCGAGGGAAATAGGGAATTGCGACGGCGACTGCGACCAGCGCCGCTCCACCGGCGAACACCAGGGCGACCACGGACCGGGATGCCTTCATCGAATCAACCGTACCACGGGCCGGAAAGCTCTCTTCGCGCCTCCCGCGTCGGCGTGAAAGGTACCACCTTCACATTTGTTGCACAGTCAACACATCTTGTTGCAGAACTTCATGAAAGTGGAACAAATGTGAAGGTGGTACCTGTGTCGTCGATGCAGCATGCGCTCCTCATTGGCGCTGTTGGTCGAGATCGAAGGTTGCCGCTTCAACGTCCTCGACCGAGATGCTTCGCATGCATTTGTCGCGACCAGGCTTGGGAACAACGACCCGGTGTTGGGGCCCGCGGGGTGCCGTGCGACCTCGATCGGTGGGCCCGAAGATGGCCACAACGGGGGTCCCAATACGCACCGCCACGTGCATCGGCCCCGAGTCGTTCCCCACAAGAAATCGAAGACCTGCTACTGTCGCCGCGAGACCCGCAACGTCCATTTCCGTCCCGACCACCGGGAGTTCATACTTTGCGGCTCTGCAGAGCTCTTCAGCGACCACTTCCTCACCGGGTCCGATCACAATCACCGGCTCGAACCCGCGCGCGCGCAACCGGGTGGCGAGCGCGCCGAAGTACTGGGCCGGCCAGCGCTTGGCTTCACCGCGCGCGGTTGACGGCGCGAGACCGATGGCCCGCTGCCAATCAATGCCAATTCCTCTCAGCGCCACCTCACCCTCACCCATGACGTCGCGAGGTAGTTCGGGGCGCCATGAAGGGTCCGCCGCTTCGAGTCCGAGCGTCATGAGGAGCGAGTCGGCATCATGGATCTGATGGCGGCCGCGATCGACCCGGAAGGGCACGGACAAAAGAACCTCAGCCCCTTCACCTCTGCTGCCGGCGCACCAACGAGCGCTCAGCCGGATGAGGATCTTCCCTCTCGCAGCGTTACGGAGGGTGATGCCGATTTCAAATCGCCGTCCACTTTCGCACAACTCCCGGGCGGAGAAGAATGGGGAAAACTTGCGCGGGCTCGCGATCACACTTGTCTGGGGGAAAACCGATGAAAGGAACCGAGCCATTGGTGGTCGGGTATGGAGCACAGTCTCGCCGCCACCATTGCCTTTGACCAGTCGATTCAGGGCCGGCATCGCCATCATCTGATCGCCGACCCAGTTGGGCAGGTCTACCAGCATGGTTGCCGGAAGCCGCGGAAGACCCATCGTGGTTTACCGACCTCGCATGAATGTCTCACCAGCTTTCGTCGCGAGGCCAGAAAGCTGGTGAGACATACAGGCTAAGGCACGTCGACCCGAAGACGACGAATCGCGAGAGCACGGCCGGTAGACTCATCGGCATCGACCAGGGCACCACGAAGCTGGATGTCTCGTTTCGCCGGCTGAAAGGGACGGGGGGTGTTGAAAAGGAACCGCTCGAGCACCTTCTCCGGTCGCATTCCGATGACCGATTCGTAGGGGCCGGTCATGCCAACATCCGTTTGAAGCGCCGTGCCCTGAGGCAGAATACGCTCATCGGCTGTCGGAACGTGAGTGTGGGTGCCGAGAACCGCGGTCACGCGACCATCGAGGTACCACCCCATACCCTGTTTTTCGGAGGTGGCTTCGGCATGCATATCAACCAAAATGACCCGCACTTCGGGATGCTCGGTGTTGATCTCTTCGAGGACCCTGTCAGCGCATCGAAAGGCGTTATCGATCGGCGCCATCAGCGCCTGGCCCTGAAGGTTGATGACCGCTACCGGCACCCCAGACGCGGTCTCCTCGACGCACCAGCCACGGCCTGGATTGCCGTCAGGGTAGTTTGCCGGGCGCAGGAGGGAAGGATGGGCGTCAAGCAATGGTACGCCCTCCTTCTTGTCCCACACGTGATTGCCGGTGGTCCACACTTGGATCGGCAGTGGATCGAGTTCTTCCAGAACTTTGGCTGTGATCCCAAAGCCGCCGGCCACATTCTCGATGTTCGCGATAACGAAGTCGACCCGCTCGCGATCGACCACCGATTCGAGTTGAGTCATCACCGCGCGGCGTCCGGCCGAGCCCATGACGTCGCCGACAAAAAGAAGTCGGATCAACGGGCGTACTCCACTGCCCTCGTCTCGCGTATCACCGTAACCTTGATCTGGCCCGGATAGGTGAGCTCAGCTTCCACCTTTTTTGCCAGGTCGCGGGCAAGCCAGATCGCATCCTCATCCGAAATAGAGCCGGACTCGACAACGATTCGCAACTCGCGACCAGCCTGAATCGCGTATGCCTTTTCAACGCCCTTGAAATCCGTAGCCATGCTTTCGAGTTTCTCGAGGCGTTTGATGTAGTTCTCGAGAATTTCGCGCCGCGCTCCGGGCCGCGCAGCTGAAAGCGCGTCGGCAGCGGTCACCAGCACCGCTTCCACCGACTGCGGATCGTAATCACCATGGTGGCACTCCATCGCATGAATCACGTCGCTCGACTCGCCGTGTTTGCGCAACAGCTCACGGCCAAGCTCGAGGTGGGTGCCGTCCATCTCCCTGTCCACCGCTTTGCCAATATCGTGGAGCAGGCCAGCACGCTTAGCGACCTGGGCGTTGCCCCCAAGTTCGGCCGCCATATGGTGACTCAGCCAACAGACCTCCAAAGAGTGTTTGAGAGCATTCTGCCCGTAGGACGAACGAAACTGCAAGCGACCGAGAAGCTTGAGAAGTTCGGGGTGGAGATCGGGGATGCCGACCTCGAGCGCGGCCGCCTCACCATCACTGAGGAGTCTCTCTTCCATCTCGCCCTGGACCTTGATCACCAACTCCTCGATTCGGCCCGGGTGGATGCGCCCATCCTGAATGAGATTCGCCAGAGCTTGACGGGCAATTTCTCGCCGCACCGGTTCAAAGCACGACAAGATCACCGCGCCGGGAGTATCGTCGACGATCAGGTCGACACCGGTGGCTTGCTCGAAGGCGCGAATATTGCGCCCCTCGCGACCGATGATCCGGCCCTTCATTTCGTCGGATGGCAGGTCGACCACCGACACCGTGCTCTCGACCACATGCTCCGACGCGATGCGTTGAATGGCCATCGAGATTACTCGACGGGCCTTTTCCTTGGACTTTTCAACGGTCTCATCTTCGATCCGCTTGACCACATTCGCGGCGTCGATTCGCGCCTCGTTCTCCATCGATCGCAGGAGCTCTGCTTTGGCCTGCTCAACAGTCAGACCGGCGATCTGTTCGAGTCGCGAGCGTTGCTCCGATATCGCACGCTCAAGCTCTTGTTCGTGCTCGGAGAGGCGGCCATTGCGTTCCTGGATGTCGGCCTCCACGGCCACCACGGCCTGATCGCGCTCAGTGAGTTCGGCTGCCCTAACTTCGAGTTCCTTTTCTTGTTCTCCGAGCCGGCTGGCAAGACCTGAAAGCTCCACCCGCAGATCGCGGGTCTCACGCTCAAATTCGGTGCGTGCCGCCAGGAGACGTTCGCGCGCCAGTATTTCGGCGTCTTTCTGGATTCGCTGTCCCTCGATCTCGCCCCGCGCCATCATTCGCTTCGCTTCTTTTTCTGCGTTGGCGATCAGGCGGGCCGCCGCGCCGCGTGAACGCTTCCAAAGCGCCCAAACGACGATCATGGCGACAAGAGCGAGCAGCAGCAGAATCCCCGCTGCTACTTGAAGTAGTTCCACGATGCACCCCCATGTCAAGGAGCGATCAGTGCAACCAGCATTGAGATGGAGCAGACAGTGGTCTCAAGAGGATGAAATGGAGGTCCCCGCTTCGGCCGTGTGAGCAACCCTATTTGAACCTGCGAAACCACAGGTGGGTGCCTGTCCCGCGCCCGTCTCCCGCCGCAAGGCAGGCATCGAGGCGAAGGAACCCGGCAACCCCTCAAATAGGTGTTGGTTCAACGATAGTTTCACTCATCACCAACCGAGTAGGGACCTCCGAGTTCTAACTTTCCTTCCCGGTACTACCGGGATTCATGGCCTCTTCAATCGTTGTCACGAGACGTTTGGCCTGCTTCTCCAATCTCTTCTGCCGGGTGTCCTGATCTGATTCTCGTTCCTGAAACAATTCATCGGCTATATTCAAGGCGGTCAAGACTGCGATCTTGACCGTATCTACACTCGAGCTGCGGTCGGCAACCTCCCGCATTCGAAAATCGACGAAACGGGCGATCTCTTCAACCCGCGCTTCATCGCCATCCGCACGCAGACCGAGCCGTTGGCCGAAAATCTCGACTGTGGCTCGAACGGTCGCCATCGGTCAGTTCCTCCCACCACAAGTATACAGCATCGCAAAATGGAAATCCTCACGCCCGAAGAGAGGTGACACAGAGTCTTCGGGGGCTCAGCGTGGACTAACTTGTCTCTACGCTAAACTTGATGTGCAACCGCAAATCGCCGCCGCAAACCGCCGCGGGAAAAAGGCCTGAACGAGATGTCCAGACTGAGCGTTATCATCCCGTGCTTCAACGAACGGACCACGATCCGCGAGATCGTGCGAAGGGTCCTCGACGTTGATATCGAAACCATCCAAACCGAGGTCGTGCTGGTCGACGATGGATCTACCGATGGCAGCGCCGCCGTCATCTCACGGCTCGCACAATCGGAGCCGAGAATTCGAATCATCACCCACTCTCAAAACCGAGGTAAGGGTGCAGCATTGAGATCAGCCCAATCGGTTTGCAGCGGGGACTACGTGGTCATCCAGGACGCCGATCTCGAGTATGACCCCGCCAACTACCCAGCACTTCTCGCACCTTTGCTATCCGGGCAGGCCGACGCGGTCTACGGCAGTCGATTCGCCGGCGGTCGCACTCGCCGGGTCCTTCTGTATTCCCATGAGGTCGGCAACCGGTTTCTCACCGCCCTATCGAACTTGGCGACCGATTTCAACCTCACCGACATGAGCACAGGCGCGAAAGTCTTTCGCGGTGATCTCTTCAGATCCATCCCGATATATTGTGACGGTTTTGGGTTCGAGCCCGAAATAACCGCAAAACTCTCTCGTCTCGACTGCAGGCTCTACGAAGTGCCGATCGACTATCACGGACGTTCCTACCTCGCTGGCAAAAAGGTGCGGTGGAAAGACGGACTTCTGATGGCCCTTTCGATCATCCGTTTCCGGTTGAGCGATGGTTTAATGGGCGTGGACGAAGGCCTCGAAACCCTGCAGAGCATGCGCTGGGCTCATCGCTATAATCGTTGGGTCATCGATCGAATCGCACCGTTCATCGGCGATCGCATCCTGGAAGCAGGCGCGGGAATCGGTAACATCACTGCCCATCTGCTCAATCGGGAGTTGATCGTCGCAGCGGATGACAACCCGAGCTACCTCGAGCGTTTGGCCTCGAATTTCTCCAACAATCCAAATGTCCGTACCGCTGAGATCAACCTCGAGTGTATCGACGGAATTTTGAAACTCAGAGAGCACCGATTCGACACCATCGTATGCGTCAATGTGATTGAACACCTGAAGCCCGACGAGGAAGTTCTGCGCAGTTTTTTCGAGGTTCTGCAGCCTGGAGGACGTGCGATCATTCTCGCTCCACAGGGAAGGTGGCTCTACGGCAGCATTGACCAGGCTCTCGATCACCATCGTCGATACTCGCGTGCCGAGATACGGCAGAAATTGGAGCGCGCCGGATTCGAGATCGACGAAATATTCGGGGTCAACCGCGTTGCACCCCCCTTCTGGTTCCTCAACGGTCGTGTCTTGCGCAGGACATCGGTGCCCGGGGCTCAAGTCCGATTTTTCGATCGCCTGGTGCCATTTATAAAAATCTTCGATCGCATCCTCCCGCTACCGCCGCTTTCGATCATCGCTATCGGCCGCAAGGGTAAAGCTGGATCTTGAACGTGTTTCTGAAACGGTCGCGACCGATAAACCATCGGCAACCGCCCCTGAGCCCGGCCTTCAACTCACGGTGAATTCAATGACTCCGGATTCCAAGATCTCCAAGGCCAAGACTCGCAGACCGTGGTGGGTCGGTCTGCCGATCCTGCTGATGATCGCACTATATATCCTGCCGATGTCCGGCGCCCGGGCCGAAACCAACCCCAACGAGGTCGTGCGGATCGAACTCGCAACCTCAATCGCCTTTTGGGCCCAGTTCGACCTGGAGGACTCGGCTGCAATCTACGGTCTCTCGGAGGACGTCTCAATCCGCGATGGCAAGCTCTACTCTGACAAGGCACCAGGCCTTTCCATGATTTCGGCACCTGTTGTGTGGATCCTCGACCCGATCCTGGGCCGAGCCCCCTTCTCCGACCTGCCCGCCTACTGGCCTCTGCGCCATGCCCTCACCATGATCCTGCTCGCATTACCCTCTGTTGGTTTGGCTTTCCTTGTGGGGGCAGCGGTTCCCGAAATCGCCCCGAAACACCGCATGGCCTACGCTCTGGTCGCCGCGTTTACTACCCCGCTCTGGACGTACGGAACAGTGTATTTGGGTCACGCTTCGGCAGCGCTTTTCATATCCGTGGCGTGGTTCCTGTTGCTCGGTTTTCCGGGCCAGGATTCGCCCCTCGGGCCGCGCCGGGCTGCTCTCGGCGGTGCGGTCGCGGGTTTCTCGATCGCGACCGAATACCCAACGGCACTCCTCGTGGCTGTAATTTTTGCGACTTTGCTCATGCGACGAACCCCTCTGATGGTTCTACTCAGCGTCGCGGCCGGCGCTTTCGCTGGAATTCTGCCAGCCCTTTTCTATCACCAGATCGCCTTCGGTGCGCCATGGATCACCGGTTACTCATTCAAAGCCGATTCTGGTTTTCAGGCAATCATCGCTCATGGCGCATTCGGCATCTCGTGGCCATCGGCTGAGGCCCTGTGGGGGATCAGTTTCGGCGCTCGGCGGGGTATCTTCTATTACTGTCCCCTGCTCCTGCTGACGCCCCTCGGCCTGTGGTGGATGGTGGAGAAACGTGGGTGGCGCGACGCGGGCCCCATCCTGACCGCCAGCGCGGCGTATGTCTTCTTTGCCTCTGGGTTCGTCGACTGGCAGGCGGGCTGGTGCGCTGCTGCCCGCCACCTGGTGCCCGTCATCCCGATCGCGGCGGCCATCGCACTTTTTGCGGCGACAAAGTTGGCGGAGTACCGCTGGGGCGCCGCGATTATCGTCATTCTGTTCACAATCTCCGGCACAAATGCCCTGCTCACGATTGTCCTGACTCCGTATTTTCCGCCCGAATTTGGTGCGCCGCTGGCCCAACTTGTGCTGCCTTCTCTGGCGGACGGCGCTGCCTTCTCGAACCTCCTCAGTTCAGGGACTGGAATCGCCCCAACAGTCGTCGCCATCCTGGTTGGAGTGATCGGCATGGCCGCCCTGATCTGGGCTGTCGGGCACCTGTGTGGAGGGCAACAAATCTGGCAATCGGCCGCCTCCCTGGTGACCGTCGCCGTTCTCCTGCTGGCATATTCGTGGCAGGGTTCTGCGCCAACGGCCGAAACCGAATTCATGAGGGCCCAGGTGCTCCGGCGATTGGGTCACACCGCGGTGGCGGATCGAATCGAGGATTCACTCCTCTCGGCCACACCGCCTGCTGGCGATTAACCCTCTTTGGCGAGGGTGCCGTCGATCAGGGAGAGGACCTTGGCCAGCCGCTTGCCGAGGTCGTCGCGCTGCTTTTCCAACTCCGCTACGCGCTTGCCGAGATCGGAGTCGGATTTTTGCTGGGCTTCGAGTTCTTCTACCTTGGCGGCCAGCTTGGCTTCGGCTGCCTTCGCCGTCTGGTAGGCCTTGACCAGCTCTTCGATTCTCGACTCGAGCTCTTTGAGCACCGCATCCATCGCCATCATTCCTCCCCAATGTCAGGCAAAGGTGACCCCGAGCCGTTTGGCCAGTCCTTCGCGCAGGTTTGAGTGTTCGGTGTTGACTTCTTCCTGGGTGAGCGACCGCTCCGGATGCCGGTAGACCAGGCGCTGTGTCGTTCGAACGCGTCCGCTCCCGTCCAGAAGCGGGAACCGCGTCACATAGCTCACGTCCTCGACCCACTCGCCGGCGAGATCTCGGGTGGCGGACTCGAGCCCGGTAAAGTTCAGACCCTCTTCGTGCTCTATCGTCATGTCCATGACCACCGACGGGAAGCGAGCGAGTGCCTCGTAGCGAGGCAAAGCCGGCACCGCGGCGATGTCGATATCGAGTTCGGCGATCACGATATCGGATCCCAGGTCCCATCGAGCCGCAATATCCTTCGAAACCATGCCCACTAAGCCGACGGCCTTTCCGTCCGCTGTTTCGAGAATTGCACCTGCCTCTTTGGCGAGCCAAGGCTCACCGCCACGCTTCCACTCGAGGACCGGAATGCCAACCCTTTCGCAGACAAACTCGACGATACCCTTGAGGCGCAGGAATCGGGTGTCCGTGTTACCGCTCCCGTCAAGCAGAACGAAGCCAAGCCGCTCGTGCTCGCAGGGGCCGGCATCATCGAGATCGAAGACGCGACCCTGTTCGAAGAAGCCGAGCGTGCGCTCGCCCTGGTTGAGGTTTGTCTGAGCTGAATTCAAGAGCCCCGGCAGCAGCGAACGACGCATCACACCTTGGGTGGTGGCCAGGGGGTTGTCCAGCACGATTGGCTTCCCCGGACACAGAGGCTGCGAGCCGACCAGCTCGTCGGTCTCCGCGTCTATAAAGCTCCAGGTCATAACCTCGATCAACCCAGCAGCAACCGCTGCAAGGCGTGCCCGGTCGATGAGTTCCCAGTTCGGATTCCGTTGACCCGGTGTCGTCGGCAGCACGGGAAGCTGGGACGGAACCGCGTCATAGCCGACGTGCCGGATCACTTCCTCGTAGAGGTCCGGCAGCCGATCAATGTCGACGCGATGCGGAGGCACGCTGACCTGGACTTCGCCGCCATCCAACTCGGGAAAGAACTCGAGACCGTCAAGGATTTCCATCACCCGTTCTGGAGGTATATCGAGCCCAGCAAAAGCCGACAACGCGGGTACAGAGAATTCCATATGCTGCGGTTCCCACCTCCGGGGATAGACGTCGATACGCCCACGACACACCCGACCACCGCAAAGCTCGGCAATCAGAGCCGCCGCCCGGTCGCAGGCCGTCGCCGCCATTTCGGGGTCGGTTCCCCGCTCGAAGCGGTGCGACGCCTCGGTGTGCATGCCGAGGCGGCGGGCGGTCCGTCTCACCGACAGGGCATCGAAGTGAGCGCTCTCCAACAGCACATCGGTGGTGTCGTCGTTGATTTCCGAATCCGCGCCGCCCATAATTCCGGCCAAAGCCGCGACGCCCTCACCGTCGGCGATCATCAGCATCGAGGGATCGAGCTTGCGCTCCTCGCCGTCGAGGGTCGTCAGCTTCTCACCCGCTTCCGCCGGCCGGACAATGATCCGCCGTCCGCGGACCAGATCGAGATCGAAGGCATGGAGCGGCTGACCGAGCTCGAGGAGCACGTAGTTCGTGGCGTCGACCACCGCATTGATGGGTCGCACGCCGCAATTGAGGAGGCGGCGCTGCATCCATTCCGGCGACGGCCCGACACTCACACCACGGATGACTCGCGCCACGTACCGTGAGCAGAGCGCCGAGTCGGCGATCTCGACCGTGGCCAGCTCCTTGGAGTCTTCGTCACATTCGGAGAGCTCGAAATCGAGGGGACGAAGCCGGCCGCCGACCGCAACCGCCGCCTCGCGCGCGAGACCCCGGTGATTCATGGCATCTGGACGGTTGGTCGTCACCTCGACATCCCATTTTTCGGCACCGTCTCCCTGATCGCGGAGCTCAACCAGGCAACCGGAGTCAGTCAATCGTTTTGCCAGCGTGTCGAGATCGGGGGCGCCATCGAGATACTCGGTCAGCCAATCAGAATCGAAGATCATCCGAACTGCCTCGTCAATCGTTGGTCACCCGCGAAAAGCTGGCGCAGATCTGGGATGCCGTAAACCAACATCGCGATCCGGTCGAGTCCGAGCCCAAAGGCGAAGCCGGTGTAGCGATCGGAGTCCACCCCAACCGCTTCGAAGACCCGGGGATCGACCATGCCCGAGCCTAGGATTTCGATCCATCCCGATCCCGAGCACACGCCGCAGCCCTTCTGGTCGCAGAAGATGCACGAGATGTCAACCTCGGCCGAAGGCTCGGTGAATGGGAAGTACCCCGGACGGAGCCTGACCTCGACATCATCCGAGAAAAGGGCATGAAGAAAGGTCTCGAGCGTCGCCTTGAGGTTGCCGACGGTGACGCCTTCGTCGACCAGCAACCCTTCGATCTGGTGGAACATCGGCGAGTGGCGGAGGTCCGAGTCGCGTCGGTAGACGCGCCCGGGAACAACGATTCGAATTGGAGGTTTTCGGCTCTCCATCACCCGCGCCTGCACCGGTGAGGTGTGGGTGCGCAGGAGATAGCCCTGCGGCAGGTAGAAGGTGTCCTGATCGTCACGCGCCGGGTGATCGGGCGGGATATTGAGGGCCTCGAAGTTGTGCCAGTCGTCCTCGACCTCCGGCCCCGCCTCAACGTCGTAACCCATACGGAGGAAGATTTCCTCGATGCGCCGCCTGACGATGTGGACCGGGTGCTGGGCACCACGGGGGACGGGTGTCCCCGGAAGTGTTACATCAACACAGCTCTGACCGCCGACCGAAACAGTGGGTGAGAGGCCCTTGACGGAGATCTTGCCAACTGACGCCTTGACGACGGTCGCGGCGTTTTCTTTGGCTTCGGCAAGACCAGCTTCGATCTTTTTCTTGAGATCGTTGAGGGCCCGACCATACTCACGTTTCTTTTCATTCGGCAGCTCTCGGAGATGAGCCATCAGCTCGTTGAGCAGACCGGATTTCTTGCCAACGTACCGAACGCGGACGGCCTCTACCGCCTCCGCATCGCTCCCGGCCTCGTCGAGGTCGGCGAGGAACGCGACACGGACCTCTTCGAGTCGCTCCATGCTCACCGAGGCCTCAGTTCTCGACCTGTCTGGAGAGCTCGACGATCTGGGTGAAGGCCTGAGGATCACGCACCGCGAGGTCGGCGAGGACCTTGCGGTCGAGATCGCAGCCGGCGCTCTTCAACCCGGCAATGAGGGCCGAGTAGGTGGTGCCGTTCTGCCGCGCGGCCGCATTGATCCGGGTGATCCACAGCGAGCGGAACTGGCGCTTGCGCTGCTTGCGATCGCGGTAGGCGTACTGCAGGGACTTGTCGACCTGGATCTTCGCGGTACGGTGCAGGCGGGACTTGCCGCCCCAATAGCCCTCAGCCAGCTTGAGAATCTTCTTGCGCCGGTCCTTCCGATTGGTTGATCTTTTAACGCGCATGCTGCCTCCCTATTTCTGAGCCGCGAGCATTTTCTCGAGCACCTTGGCGTCTCCCGGTGAGACGATGGTGGACGAGCGCAGCTTGCGCTTCCGCTTGGTGGTTTTCTTGGTCAAAATATGCGAGTGATACGCATGGTGCCGCTTGAACTTGCCGCTCGCGGTTCGCTTGATCCGCTTGGCAGCTCCACGATGGGTCTTCAGTTTCGGCATGACGAGCTCCTTTTCTTCAAAAACTTCAAAGCTTCAATGAACGTGTTTCGACTGCGTTGACGATACGGTCCGCAACCTCCTCCAAGGGAAGCACTCCCTCGTCCCTTCGGTGTCGGAGGCGAAGGGAAACGGTTCCGTCATCGGCCTCGCGTTGCCCCACCACGAGGAGGTAGGGCACTTTCGTGGTTTCTCCGTCGCGAATCTTGTAGCCGAGCTTTTCCGAACGCCGATCGACATTGGCGCGCAGACCGCGCTTCGCGAGCTCGGCGGCCACCTTCTCGGCGTAGTCGTTGACGGCATCGGTGATCGGCAGCACCCGTGCCTGTTCGGGGGCGATCCAAGGTGGCAAGTCGCCACCGAAGTGCTCGAGCATCACGCCGTAGAAGCGCTCCAGCGAACCAAGGATCGCCCGGTGGATCATCACCGGTCGTTTTTCGGAGCCATCCGAGTCGACGTAGGTGAGCTCGAATCGCTCGGGCATCTGGAAGTCGAGTTGAATGGTCGCGAGCTGCCAGGACCGGCCGAGGGCATCGTGGACGTCGAAATCAATCTTCGGTCCGTAGAACGCCCCCTCTCCAGGCTTGACCGTGAAATTCACGTCCTCGCGGCTCTCGAGGCAGCGTGCCAGTACCGCTTCAGCGTGCTCCCACACCTCGGGATCGCCCATCGCCTTCTCGGGTCGTGTCGAGAGATAGACGGTCACGTTCTCGAACCCGAAAAGCTCATAGATCTCGAAAATGAAATCGAAGAGGTCGGTGATCTCAGTTTCGATCTGATCGGGAGTACAGAAAATATGGGCGTCGTCCTGGGAGAAGGTCCGCACTCTCGTCAAACCTGTTACGACGCCCGAACGCTCGTAGCGGTGGAGGCGCCCGAAGTCGGCGATCCGGCGCGGAAGGTCTCGGTAGGAATGCGCCTTGCCGCCAAAGAGAAGGCAGTGCGAGGGGCAGTTCATTGGTTTAACGCTCGAGGTCCGCTCTTCGACCTCGTCGAAGGCATCGGCAAAGAACATGTCGTCCCGATAGTTGTCGTAGTGCCCCGATTTCTTCCACAGCTCGACATCGAAAATCTGTGGGGTGATGACCTCTTCGTAGCCATAGGCCGCGTACTTCTCACGCATGAGATCTATCAACGCGTTATAGATAAGCGTCCCGCGCGGGTGGAAGAAAGGGCTCGCAGGAGCCTCCGGATGGAACGAAAACAGGTCGAGCTCACGGCCCAACCGGCGGTGGTCGCGACGCTTGAGCTCCTCGAGGCGCGCGAAATAGGCGTTGAGCTCCTTCTTTGAAGCGAAGGCCGTGCCGTAGATGCGCTGCAGCATTTCATTGCGCTCGTCGCCCCTGAAATAGGCGCCGGAAGCTTCGAGCAACCGCACCGCTCCGATCTGCGACGTGCGCTGCACGTGTGGGCCCCGGCAGAGGTCGAGAAACGGGCCATGCGAGTACAGGGTGATGGTCTCACCTTCCGGAATGTCATTGAGGCGCACCAGCTTGATGTCCTCGCCACGCCCGGTCATCACCTCATGCACTTCGTCGCGGCCACACTCCTGCCTTTCGAACTCGAGGTCCTCCGCGATGATCCGCGCCATCTCTTCTTCGATCTTCTCGAAGTCTTCGGGTTTGAAGGCCCGCGGGAACCGGAAATCGTATTGGTATTTCTCGGAGTGGTCCTGCCGCCCGGCATCGATCGGTGTGCCCGGCCAGAGACGTTTCACCGCATCGGCCAGCACGTGCTCGGCCGAATGGCGGATGACGTCACCCGCCTCGGGGTCCTTTGTCGTGACGATTCGAAGGTCGGCATCGGTGGTGAGCGCCGTCCGCAGATCGACCAGATTCCCGTTGACGAATCCAGCGACCGTGTCCCGGGCAAGCCGAGGGCCGATGGCCTCAGCCACCTCGAGGACGGTGGTGCCGGCGGGAAACTCCCGCTCGCTACCGTCCGGCAAACTCACCCGAACTGTTTCGCTCATCTCGAACTCCCGTCGAAAGCCCTTTCGGCGGCCTCGGTTTCGCTCCAAAAACACAAATACCCGACCACGGGGTCGGGCATCGAACAATGTGGTAGGCGCGCGCGGACTCGAACCGCGGACTTCATCCGTGTGAGGGATGCGCTCTAACCAACTGAGCTACGCGCCTTCACGGATCCACAAAATGGTAGGCGCGAGCGGACTCGAACCGCTGACCCCTACCGTGTCAAGGTAGTACTCTAACCAGCTGAGCTACGCGCCTATCTTCCCGAAATGCGTGTCTCCGGCGCGAGCGCCGTGAACACACACTCGAGGACTACTGACGGGTGGTCCCCTGGACGCTTCCGACCCGTCTTCGTCTCATAAACTTACAAAGAGCAACCCCTCAAAAAAGGGGGCTGGGAGCATAGCAACGGGTGTGCAAACTGTCAACACGACGGTGTGTTACCTTTGCTTGAGATGGAACACCAATGGACCATCGTCCACACCGCGCAAGGTGAGCCAGAAGAGACGCAGGTGCGCTCGTTTCTGGAAGCTCACGGTATCCCGACGTCGACCCGCGGAGAAGCGCTTCGCAAAACCCACGGCCTGACCCTCGACGGGCTTGGTCAGGTTGAAATCCTGGTTGCACCCGAGCACGCGACAGATGCACGAGCACTTCTGACAGCGGTGGAACAGGGCGACTTCAGGATTCCTGATGATGGTGGGCGTGGGTCGGACCCGAGTTAACCCGCAGATCTGACCACCTTCTACCTCGAGACCGGAAGGCTGCTGCGAGGGGTGGGGTCTGCGATCAAGAGACCGGCCCCGGGTTTCCCAATGCCGTCCGCCGGTGGGTTGTGGCGCCGCTTCGCGGCTGGGGAAGCGGAGGCCTTCTTTACGGTTGCCGCTGACCAAAAACGATGGCTGAACGAAAGCCTGTGGCGAGTCAAGCCCCGTCGCGGCCTTTGAGCCCGAGCTCAGCGAGCTGCCGTGCATCCACCGTCGACGGGGCCTTCGTCATCAGACACGTCGCGGAGGTCGTCTTGGGAAACGCGATGACATCACGAATCGAATCCCGACCGGCCATCAGCATCACCATGCGGTCGAGCCCGAGGGCGATCCCACCATGCGGCGGCACGCCGTAGCGAAACGCCTCGAGGAGAAAGCCGAAGCGGGAATTCGCCTCGGCCTCGTCGATACCGAGGGCGGCAAACACCTTGGTTTGGAGCCCGGGATCATGGATTCTGATCGACCCGCCGCCAAGCTCGACGCCGTCCATGACCACATCGTAGGCGCGCGCATGCGCCGCCCCGGGGTCGTTGTCGAGCAGCGCCTCGTCTTCCGCCCGCGGCGCGGTGAAAGGATGGTGCATGGCGTAGAAACGCTCATCGCCCTCGCTCCACTCGAGAAGCGGAAAATCGGTCACCCATAAAAAATCGTGGCGCCCCTCTGGAATGAGCCCATGCTCTCGGCCGAGGTGGAGTCGGAGTGCGCCGAGCGCCGCGAAGACCATGCCTTCTGCGCCGCCCACCACGAGCAAGAGATCTTCTTCCCCGGCGCCGGCCCCGTCGAGGAAGGCACGCACGCCGTCATCGCCGAGCGTCTTTTTGGCTGGCGAGGCGACCCCGTCCGGAGTCCGTTTGAACCACAGCACGCCAGCCGCGCCATGCGGACGGACAATCTCGGACAGACCATCGAGCTGCTTGCGGGAGAGAGCCGCACCGTCCGGCAGAACCAAGCCCTTGACCCGGCCCTCAGCAGCCGCCTGCTCGAGAATTCTAAAGCCGCAACCTTCAGCCAGGCCGCCGAGGTCGATCAGTTCGAGCCCGAAGCGCGTATCGGGGCGGTCGCTCCCGAATCTCTCCATGGCCTCGCGGTAGGTGAGGCGCGGAAACGGCGTTTGAGGCTCGATGCCGACCAGCGGAAAGATCTGGGCGTAGAGCCCCTCGATGAGGCTGTATATATCTTCCTCACACACGAACGACGCCTCGACGTCGACCTGGGTGAACTCGGGCTGGCGGTCCGCACGCAGATCCTCGTCGCGGAAACAGCGGCAGATCTGCATGTAACGCCCGCAGCCGGCGACCTGGAGGAGCTGTTTGAAGAGCTGTGGTGACTGCGGCAGGGCGTAGAACGATCCCTTGTGGACCCGCGACGGCACTAGAAAATCGCGCGCACCCTCTGGCGTCGACCGGGTCAGAATCGGCGTCTCGACGTCAATAAAACCCATCTCGTCGAAATAGCTTCGGACGTCTGCAACCACCCGGTGGCGCAAGACCAGATTGGAGATCATTTCCGGCCGTCTCAGGTCGAGGTAGCGATGGGTCAGGCGAAGCTCCTCGGATGCATTGACTCTGTCCTCGACGACAAAGGGGGGCGTCTCGGCCGAGTTCAAGACGTCGAGCTCCTCGACCTTGATCTCGATCTCGCCGCTCGCCAACTCGAGATTAGCCTGACCCTCCGCTCGTTCACGGACGATACCAATCGCGCGGACGACGTCCTCGGCAGAAAGCTGCTCACCCTCGGCCACCACCTCGTCTTCGAAGACCAGTTGCAAGAAACCGCTGCGATCGCGAAGATCGACGAAGACCAGGCCGCCGAGATCCCGACGGCGCCTCACCCAACCCACAACCTCCACTTGTTCACCGAGATTGTCGCGACCGAGGCTCGCGCACCAGGGTCTGTCCCACGCGCTTGTTGTCATGCTGCTCTCCGTGCAACCATTCCGGTCCCCATTCTCGTCCCCGTTCCCGTTCCCGATGGAAAGGTCGGTCCGGCGATTTAATCTGTCCCGATCAGCCCGGCCACGTATCCGGGCACTTGTTCCAGCGGCACCGTATTTTGCTCGCCCTTTTCGAGATCGCGAACAATCGCCGTTCCTTCGGCGATCTCATTCTCGCCTAGAATCACAGCCGCCCGCGCGCCGATTTTTCCGGCCCATTTGAATCCCGCCTTGAGCGATCTGTCCGTGACTTCAGTCTGTGCCGATATGCCCCCCAGGACCAACCGACGAGTAATAGCCAGCGCCGCCACGTTGGCAGCCTCTCCAATCGGAAGAACCGCGACTGTGGGTCGATCCAGGACTCGGCGACGGAATGGCTCCGGCAGGACCTCAATTAAACGATCCTCACCGATCGCAAAACCGGTCGCAGGAACCTGCGGACCGCCGAGATCCGAGATCAGCCTGTCGTAACGGCCACCGCCACATATCACGGTGTTTTCTCCGAGCTTCGGTGACACAACCTCGAAGACGGTCCGCAAATAGTAGTCGATGCCCCGCACCAGGCGAGGAGAACGCCGCACCTGGATCTCGAGAGACGCGAGGCTGTTCTCGACCGCCTCGACGTGGTCGCGGGCCTCTTCACTCACGACCTCGGCAACCGGGGTGGTGTCGGCCACCAGCTCGCGACACCGTTCGACCTTGCAATCGAGGATGCGAAGTGGATTGGCATCCCACCGGCGCCGACAATCTCCGCAGAGCTCCTCGCGGTGTGGTTCAAGTTCGGCCTTGAACCCTTCGATGAAACGGGGACGATCTTCCGGATCACCCAGATTGTTGATGACAATCACCAGATCATCGAAGCCAAGCTCGGTCAGGAAGCTGTGGAGCACGAGCAAAACCTCGACATCAGCCTGCGGCGTGGCAGCGCCAATGAGCTCGATGCCGATCTGGGCAAACTGCCGGTAGCGACCTCGCTGCATCTTCTCGTAGCGGAACATCGGGCCAAGATAGCTCAGTCGGAGCGGCATCGGCCGCTGCCCGAGACCGTTTTCGATATATGCGCGCGCGACCCCTGCCGTTCCTTCCGGCCGGAGGGTCAGCGATCGGCCCTTGCGATCGGAAAACGTGTACATTTCCTTGCTGACAATGTCCGTGCCCTCGCCGACTGAACGCACGAAAAGGTCGGTTGGCTCCATCAAGGGCAGTCGAATCTCCTCGTAGCCGAAGCCCTCGAAAATTCGATTCGCGACCGCCTCAACCTCGACCCATAACCTGGATTCGGGCGGCAGAATGTCGCGGGTCCCCTTTACCTTGCGAATCATTACTCTCTCCCCAGGGTCGATAACGGCGTCACTGAGGCGCCCGCCAGGCCAATCAACTGCCACTCGACGACGCCATCTGTGAGCAACCCCATGCCCCGCATTCGTGAGGTGGTTTCGCCCCATCGTGGACGGAGATCGCACGCTACCACACGCCCTCCTTGGGCAGCAACTTCCAAGTCGAAATTCCGTCCCGCAAGCGCCCATAAATCAGGGGGTTGTGGATCCATCAAAAATGCACCCAGTCGCCAACGGTCTCAAAATGAAAGACATCCAAGGAAGTCATTGAAATTTAAGCACTTACGGCGATCCACCCAAAGAGAGGTCTGCGGCTCGAAGTGTTTGTGTTTACATTGCCTTAACGTGTTTTCCACAACCTTTTCCACAGGTATCTCCACATTTGTTCGCGAGGTGCGAATCACGCCTCGCAACAGTCCGCAAAAGGGTCCTCCCATGCACACGGTCCGGGACGCAGGATTTCCGGCTCTCCCCGGCTCAGGTCGATGAGGGTGCTGGCCTCCCCACCCGCCGTCGCACCGCCGTCGAGGGCAAGGTTGGGAGCTTCCGCGATTGATGCGAGCGCTCCGTCGACGGTTGTCGATGGGGGGTCGCCATGGCGATTGGCCGAGGTTGCTGTTAGCGGTCCAGTCCGATAGAGCAATGCCCGCACCTCGGCGTGTCCGGGTATACGCACTGCCAGAGTGCCGCCCCGTGCGGCTGATATGTCGTCGACCGTTGGCAGGACAACAGTCAGCGCCGCTGGCCAGAGGCGAGCCAGCTTGACCCGATAAGTCTCAGGAACCACCACCAATGATTCAAGCTGCTGCCAGTCAGCGCACAGAACCGGCAGACCGAGCTCCGCCGGGCGATTTTTCAATATGAAAATGCGGGCCACACCTGCGTCGCTCCGAGGATCGGTCCCGAGGCCGTAGAAGCTCTCGGTGGGCAGAAGCAGCACGCCACCCTCGGCGACCGCTGCCCTCGCCGGCTGAATCGCGTCCGCCACATCACCGGGTTCAACAAATGGGAGACGGATCACGAGCTCTCCAGCAGAGCCCGGGCATGAGCCCGGGCCGATTCCGTCAGCTCGCCTCCGGCCAGCATTCGAGCCACCTCGGCCTCCCGGTCACGCCGATCGAGAGCGGCAACCCGCGTCGTCGCACGACCTTTTTCGAGCACCTTCTCAATCCGAAAATGACTGGTGGCCGCCGCCGCCACTTGCGGCAGGTGCGTCACTACCAGAACCTGGTCGTCCGAAGCGAGGTCGGTCAGTAGCTGAGCGAGAGCAGCAGCCGTCGATCCGCCCAAACCCGAGTCGACCTCATCGAAGAGAAGGCTCAACCCGCCCGTCGGGCGTCGCCTCCGCAGCACTGTTCGAATCGCGAGATGGACGCGCGAAAGTTCCCCACCGGAGGCGATTCGCGCCATCGGGCGCAGCTCCTCGCCGGGATTGGCTGCAATAATGAGCACACACTCGTCGACACCATTCGCGTCAAACGCAACTGTTTCACCGTCCCTGACCAGGGGACTCGATGCATCGGCCCGTGGCTGCCACCGAAACTCGAGTCGGGTCCCATCCATAGCGAGATGGGCCAGAACTTCCTCGACCGCGATTGCGAGCTCATCACCGGCGACCGATCGTGCCGCATCGAGCGCCACGGCGCTGGCGTCGAAATCTGCGAGTGCCCGGTCGGCTGAGGCTACTGCTTGATCGAGACGTTCTTCGACCAATTGGAGGTCGCTTCGCTCACGGATCAGGTTGTCCCGATGAGCCAGCACATCAGACAGCGTCGAACCGAATTTGAGCATCAGCTGTTCGAGGGCGTGAAGCCTCGATTCGGCGGACTCCAACTCTCCGGGATCTGCATTCGCGTCGTCGGCCAGCGATTGCACCTCGCGCACCACCTCCTCAACTTGGACCCGCGCCTCTTGCAGCCGTTCGACCCCACCCTCCAGGGACACGCCGTACTCGGCTACCGCCGCAATCTCGCGTTCGGCTCGGGAAAGCTCATCAACAACTGATGACTCTCCCTCACTGAGCCGATCGAGCAGTGATGAGGAAAGAACGGCAAGTTGAGCCGCGTTTCGGAGCACGAGTCGGCGTTGCCTCAGCTCGTCATCCTCTCCTTCAGCCGGACCAACGCCCTCGATCTCCTGAAGTTGGAAGGTGATGGTGTCGAGACGATCGCGTCGCGTCGCCTGTTGCGTACGCAGCTGTTGAAGCTTGGCGGCCGCCTCACGCCAGGTCGCAAAACACTGCGTCGTCTCCTCGAGCAAGTCCTCATGAGACCCGAAATCGTCCACGAGTCGACGCTGCACCTCTCCGTCCGCAAGACCATGTTGCTCGTGCTGGCCGTGAATCGAGAGAAGATGCGGAGCAATTCGTTGTAAAGCGCCGGCAGTGACCGCCACGTCATTGATCCATGCGCGTCCACGACCACCCTCGGTCACCTCACGGCGAACAACCACGACCTCCGACTGAGGAACTCCTATTTCGTCGAGGATCGCTCCCAACGGAGAATCGGTTTCGGCGGTGAAGACCCCTTCTACGTGCAACCGATCATCGCCCGTACGTACCAAATCAGACTGGGCGCGCTGACCACCGAGTAGCTTCAGCGACTCAACGAGCAGAGATTTCCCTGCACCAGTCTCGCCGGTGAGAACCGTAAAACCCTCATCGAGCTCGAGCTCGACGGCCGAGATGATACCGAGGCCACGTACAGACAATCGTTCGAGCATCGGCGCTCATCGTAGCCAAGACCTCCCAAGAGGTCCACCGACGCGTTCGGACAAGGTACAATCGGGCCCTCCCTGGAGGTCGTCATGAGCCATCAGCCCACAGCAGTCGTCCGCCCCCTGGACTCCGTGGAAGAGGTCACCGTTCCTCGGTGCCGTGGCGCCTCGCTAAAGGTCCTCCTGGGTCCGGAGAGCGGTGTTCTGAACTTCATCACGCGCCAATTCACCCTCGAACCGGGAGGCCGCATTCCATGCCATCGTCACGACGACATCGAGCACGAGCAGGTCGTTCTCGAAGGCACGATGGTGTTGGGTCTCGACTCCCGCGAGGTGGAGGTCGGACCGGGCGACAGCGTATTCATCCCAGCCGGGGTCGGTCATTGGTACGAAAACCGTAGTGCCGCTCCAGTGCGGTTCCTTTGCGTGGTTCCTCATACTGACGACTATCAAACGGAGTGGCTAGAGGAAGCTGCGGGTTGAGTTCAGAATTCGGAATTCGGAATTCGGAATCGCCGCCCGACGCACCCCATGAAGCGGCCGGGCGAAGACCCTGCACGGTCGGACTGACCGGAGGCCTCGCCACCGGCAAATCAACCGTGGCGAGAGTTCTTGCAGCCCGAGGGATCCCCGTATTTGACGCGGACACCGCCGTCCACGATCTTTACGAACCGGGCCGTGCCGGCGCGGCGGCAGTCGCGAAACTCTTCGGAGAAGCTGCCCTCGACGCCGAGAGGGGGGTCTCAAGGGCTGAGCTCTCGGAAATGGTACTCGGCAACAATTCCGCCCGCCTTCGTCTCGAAAGCGCCATCCACCCGCTGGTTCGCGAAAAGGTGTTGGAATGGCTCGAATCCGTGCGCGATCGGCCGGTCGCTGTGGTCGAGGCATCTCTGCTCGCAGAAACCGGGGCCTACCGCGACTACGACGTCCTCATGGTGGTGTGGTGCGAACAGCACCAGCAGTTGCAACGCGCTCTCGCCCGGGGCGTACCAGCCGAACGCGCGCGGGGTCTGATCAGTGCCCAGCTGCCAATGGCAGAAAAAAAGGAACTCGCAGACATCCTGGTGGACAATCGAGGCGATCTCGAAAACCTTGGAAACGAAGTTGACCGGGCATGGTCACAGGTGCACCGAATCTGTGCCGGACATCCGAGACGCAGAGCCTAGCCAGCATATCTCTCCAGCGTTTCGGCTGCGACGGTCACAGATTCCGGCGAGCCTTTGCTGCTGTGACGGTGTTGGCCATGAGCATCGCAATGGTCAGCGGACCAACGCCACCCGGCACCGGGGTGATGCGACCCGCTTTCGGCAGGACGCGAGTGAAGTCAACATCTCCAGCCAGCACGGCACCACGCTTTTCGAACGCGGCCATTTTCTTTTCGTTGCCCGGGTAGAGGCGCTCGACCGTCTCGCGGTCGGTGACCCTGTGCATGCCCACATCGACCACCACAGCGCCATCGGTCACATGTTCCGGTCCGATCAGCGACCTCACTCCTGCCGCCGCAACCAGAACGTCTGCCTGGCGCGTGACAGCTGCCAAATCACGGGTGCGCGAGTGGCACATGGTCACCGTGGCATGGGCGTGGAGGAGGAGCATGGCCATCGGTTTGCCGACGATATCCGAGCGCCCCACCACGACCGCCCGCCGCCCCGCTAGTTCAATCTCCTCGCGTCGCAGCATCTCAATGATTCCCGCCGGTGTGCAGGGAACCATACGCGGTCGGCCTTGCTGCAACAGGCCAACGTTCTCCGGATGAAAACCGTCCACGTCCTTTGCGGGATCCACCCGGCGAACGATCAACGCGGTATCGATGGTGTTCGGCATCGGCAGCTGGATGAGAATGCCGTCAACCGCCGGATTGGTGTTGAGATCATCGACTAGGGCTTCGAGCTCAGCCTGGCTGGTGGTTTCTGGCAAATGGTGGGTTTCCGACACCATTCCAAGCGCGGTCAAGGTCTTCGCTTTGGAGCCTACGTAGACGATGGACGCGGGATCCTCGCCCACCAGTACGGCATCGAGACGGGGAACAACTCCCCTTGCACCAAGGGCAACAACTGCGGCGCCGACTTCCTCACGAATCTCGGCGGCAATTCGGGACCCATCGAGCTTCTTAGTCATGACCGCCTCCCCTGGTACAACGATGCGACACCGCCGGTCAGCCTCAGCACTTCCACGTCACTCAACCCAGCGCCTTCCATAACCCGACACATTTCTCCACCATCGGGGAAGCTGCTGACCGATGCTGGCAGGTAGGTGTAGGCTTCAGAATCTCCCGATACAAACCGCCCGACCCGGGGCGGGACGTTCCGCATCCACCACCTGAGCACCGGAGCCATGGGCCCACGCGGACGGGAAAACTCGAGAATCAGCAATTCACCCCCGGGGCGAATCACTCGCGCAAGCTCAGCAAGACCGACATCAAGATCGGCGAAATTCCGAACCCCGAAGGCGACCGTCAGCACGTCTATCGATGCGTCTGCAATCGGCAAGCAGAGGGCATCGGCGGCGCAGAGGGGAAGAGGCCGTTCGACGGATGAACCCTTCGCCTGCGCCTCACGCAGCATTGGCAAACAGAAATCGGCGCCAAAAACGATCGTCCCATGGATTGCAAGGGCAAGATCTCCAGTGCCCGTACAGACGTCGAGTACCCGCTCGGGATGGGCGGCCGCAACCCGTTGCGCAACGGTCTTTCGCCAGCTCACATCCCGGCCAAGAGAGAGCACCCGATTGAGGAGATCATACCTGTGGGCGATGCGCCCAAACATCCCTCGGATCTCGGAGCTCTGCTTCGACAGCAGCTCCTGCCGCATGGCGCGAAGGGTAGCACGATGCTCGATGCTCGATGCTCGATGCGGCAAAGGTGATGAGTTTCCCCGTCGCGACGTCAGGGGGCGGGCGGGGGAATCGAGTATCCAGTATCGAGGATCGAGTATCGGATCGGAGGTCATCCTTCAGCGAGGGCATCGCGGAGGGCAACAAATGCTTTGTGGCGGTGCGAGATGAGGTTCTTCTTTTCTTCGCTCATCTCGCCATAGGAGCGGCCGCCGCCGTCGTGCGGGACGAATGTGCTGTCCCACCCGAAACCGCCGTCACCCCGGGGGGTCTCGGCGATGATGCCCTCCACCGTCCCCTCGCCGAAAACTTCGACGGTGCCATCGGTAGCGCAGATCAGACAGCGCGCTGTGGCGCGCCGATCGTCGAAACAGCGAGTGACTCTGCAGATTCCCTCGGGGCCAACGCTAGCCAACAACCACCGTATCAGCGGACCTGGAAAGCCACCGAGACCCTCCAGTTCGAGGCTTGTATCCTCCACAAGGACCGGCCGCTCAAGGTTTTTCCATGCTGCCTTCGCCTTGTCACGCACCACCTCTTCGAGGTCAAGCGTCTGTAGCTCTGGCAGGTCGAGCCCGCAGTGATCAAGTGAACGGCCGAGGACTGCCTCCGCCTCACGGAGCTTGCCAAGGTTGGATGTGACAAAGACCAGATCGTCGAGGCGCATCAATTCTCCACCTCAATCGTCTCGATCTCCTCCGCTGCGACTCGGTAAATATTGATCTTGCGGCTCAGGCCTTTGAGCTGAACCGAGCCCAGGGGTTCGGTTGGGAAAAGGCCGGCAATCGCGGCCTGGGTTGATTCTCCCACGACGATAGTGCCGGGTTTGGCGACATGCTCTTCGAGCCTGGAAGTAACGTTTACGGTGTTGCCGAGTACCGTGTAGTCGACCCGGGTCGCCGAGCCTATATCGCCGACCACAACCGGACCCGAGTTCACCGCAACACGGACCTCGACCCGGTCGTCACCCGCAGCCTCGCGCTCCGAGTTCCACTTATCCAGCGCGGCCAAGAGTTCGAGCGCCGAGCGAACCGCTCGTTCAGCATGGTCGTCCTGAGGCAGGGGCGCACCGAAGAACGCCATCACCGCATCACCGATAAATTTATCGAGCGTCCCACCATATTTGAAGATCACATCAGCGGCGATTGAAAAAAACTGATTGAGGAAGGCAGCCACATCCTCTGGTGGCAGAGTCTCGCAGCGGGCGGTGAATCCGACGATATCGGCGAACAGAATCGAAGTCTCGCGCACGGTAACTGCCGTGCGATCCTCTCCAGATTCCGACAGAACTGCCTCGATTACCGCTGGAGAGTGGTAACGCTCGAGGCGGTCGCGGGCCTGTCGTTCGCGACGGATATTTTCATTCAACCGAGCCCTTTCGATCGCCACCGCAGCGTAGTTCGACAAAGCGGTCAGGAGATCGAGATCGGAGGCGGAAAAGGATCCAACGTGCAACGGCGAGTCGACGTAGATCACTCCGATGACCCGCTCGCGATGCCACAGTGGTGCACACATGGCAGATCGGATCTGATGAATACGGACACTGCGCCCGGCCTCAAATCTCTGGTCAGCTTGCGCGTCATGGGTCAGAATCGCCACCTGCTGTTGCGAGACCATATCGAGGATTGTGCGCGAAATCGGAACCTCAGCATCTTCACTCACCTGAGATTCGCGAACCCGATTGAGCTCGAGCTGGGGATTGCCGTCTGCATCGAAGAGCACGATAAAGCCGCGGTCCACCCGAAGTTGATCGAAAACCAGATCCATAACTTTTTCGAGCACTGGATCGAGCTCCTCGACCTGAATGAGGACCTTTGCCACCTGGGCAAGAATCTCGAAGACCCGTTCGCGGGGGCCTATTTCCTTGGAGATCTCCTGCGGCTGACCCTCGAGTCCGTAGTCCTGGTTGAACTCCGATAAAGGTCGCAGAAAAGTGGCCGATGACAGTCCTCCAGTATCGCTAGCCGCCTCTTCCACCCTGAGCTCAAAACTTCCGACGCCCAGGAGATCGCCGAGCGTGAAAGCACCGGAACCAACGAATTCCTCGTTAATTCTGACGCCATTGGTGGACTCGAGGTCGACAAGGAGGAGTTCGCCATCATTCTCTTCAATCCGGGCATGATGCCGCGAAACCGAAAAGTCCCTCAACACAACATCGTTGTCGCTTGAGCGACCGAGGGTCAACCCGTCTCGCACCGGAACTCGATACGACACGCCGCTATCTTCGAAAACCAACTCCAGCATTTGCACTCATTGTACCGTCGCCACAATGCTCTTCAGCGTTCCATCCCTTGTTTTCGCTGTGATCTCTGCTCTGGCGTTTTCTTCGTTATCGGACTGTACCAATGGGAAAGTTTATCCCTCCTCCGCTCATTGTCCTTGCTGTCAGGCCGAAGGACGGAGAGCTCGTACCACGGTCCCCCAGAGGCGTAGAGCCGCCTAGCCGCCAACGCCCACCACCGTGAGTTTGTACCTTCGAGGAGGGCAAGCCATAGACGATCTGAATTTGGGCCAAGAGGATCCTTATTTTTCGCTCCAAGAGACCTCAAATTTTGGAAAAGGACGGCTTCCCCGTCCAGCTGACAATTGCTTTTCCTCCACTGGCGCACCTTTCTATCGAGGCCTCGCAAAGCGTCGTCGAACGTCCACTTGCCCCATCCCTTATTCTGTCCCGTCGGAATGATGAGGAAGCGACTGATGCTGACCGCCTCGATGAGTTTGAGGAGGGCGATTCGGTTGTTCCTGTCTAACGACTGTTCGTAGGCCGTTACCAGCAGGTCGAGGTCTCCAACGTCGAACAGACGCTCGGCGGCCCCGAAGCAGTACCTCGGTGGTCGAACCATTTTGATGCCGACATAACCGGGCAGCGATGCCCCCTCCTGGGCGAGCGCAGATTGGAGCCACATTTCCAGCAACGAGTGTCTGCGTAGTGTTCGCTGGACCCAATCCATTTCTTGGCCTATCGCCTGCAGCGCCGTTTCTTCGATCGCGACATTGACATTTGTCGGGCGATCACCAATCAAATCCCTGAACCCGTAGATCGCCGCCTGGCGCAGGCGCTGTGATTCCGATTTGATTGCCTCGCGATAGGCGGGAAGCATCATCGGGTCGTGGTACACCGCTCCGCCGAGCAAAATCACCACCCTCTGTTCGTCAGAAAGATCACCGTCCTGCCACCGCCGCATGAGTTCGGTTGGGCCGGGCCACGAGGCCATGACGTAGCGTTGAAAGTTCTCGCGCACCCTGGTGTCGAAATATGCTCCGGGAAAATTCACCACCGCCGCAGGAGAAAAGGCTGACCCACTGAGCGCAGCCATCAGGATCACTGTTGTCACCACCATCGCCCGATCCCCCATTTCCATGCGAGGATAACCGCAATGGTGCGTCGAATGAAGCTCGAGGTCGCCTATCACGGTCAATCGTTCCACGGCTGGCAGAAACAGCGTGGCCAGCGGACGGTGCAGGGTGAACTCCATGAAGCCCTCGCGAAGCTCTTTCGCGGCCATCGGGTTTCGGTCGTCGGCGCGAGCCGCACCGACACCGGAGTTCACGCCGCAGGGCAGGTCGCACACCTCGACCCTCCGGGTTCAATCCCGCCAGAGGCTCTGGTTCGCGGTCTCAACTCCCGACTCCCTCGACAGATCCGGGTATTGTCCGCGCGCCACGTCGCTGCGACTTTCCACGCCCGCAAGAACGCATTGGGAAAGCTCTATACCTACCGCGCCCGATGGCGTGAACCAAATCTTCCATGGCTCGAACAGCGCTCGGCCGCGGTGAGGGAAATTTCGGATCCCGCGAGTTTTTCTGCCGCCCTCGACCTGCTGGCGGGGCGGCACGACTGGGCATCGTTCACGGTCACCAATCCGGGAGTGGAGTCAACCACCCGGACCCTGTTTCGAGTGCGGGTTCGTAATCGGCGCGAAGGCATCGATATAGACTTCTTTGGCGAGGGTTTCCTGCGGTACCAGGTACGGCGCATGGTGGGGGCATTGTTGGAGGTTGGAACGGGAGATCGTGATGTGGATGGTTTGAGGAATCTGATTGAAAGGCCTCGGCCCGGTGCGCCAATTCGTACCGCACCCGCCCAGGGACTTTGTTTGGAGCATATCTATTATCGGAGCTGCCCCGCTGTCACCGGTGCGCAGTTGTCTAGGAAGAGCCAAGGAATTTTGTCATGAAACCTTGTGGTAGACTTCCCAGCTCTGGTGTTCACTGTGATGCAGCATCTTGATGAGATTGCCGAACCCGGCACCCGCGAACGAGAGATCCTGGAGCGAATCGACCCTGATCGCATGCCCCGCCACGTTGCAATCATCATGGACGGCAACGGACGCTGGGCGAAGGCTCGCTCGCTGCCTCGTGTCGAGGGCCATCGTGCCGGTATTCGATCGGTTCGAGAGACCGTGGAAACAGCGGCTCGTCTCGGATTTGAGGTGATTACCCTCTACGCATTTTCAACCGAAAATTGGAAGCGACCCCGGCATGAAGTGCTGACCCTGATGGGCTTGCTCAAGGAATACATCAAACGCGAGCTCAAAACCCTGCGCGCCAACAACCTCCGCTTCCGCCCTATCGGTCGAATTGATCAGTTCGACAAGTCGGTTCAACAGGAACTGCAACGCGCCGTAGATGGCACCGCAGACTGCACCGGCACTCTCGTCCAGATCGCCCTCAATTACTCCGGCCGCCAGGAGCTGACGGATGTGATCCGTGCTGGAGTCACTGAAGGTGTCAACGGCTTGCTCAGCCCAGACGGGGTTGACGAAGAGTGGATCAACGACCATCTCATGACCAGCGGGTGCCCTGACCCTGACCTTTTGATCCGCACATCAGGTGAGCAACGCATCTCGAATTTCCTGCTCTGGCAAGTGGCCTACGCTGAGATCTACTTCTGTCCGGTTTTGTGGCCGGATTTCACCAAGGCGGACCTACTCGCGGCAGTCCTCGAATTTCAGCAGCGTGAACGGAGATTTGGCGGTCTCGCTCCGGATGGCGACGTCTTCACACCGGCCGGGGAGTCAGGGGCCACGTCATGAAGCGCGAACTGTTTGCAGCTGCTGCAATCCCGATCATGGTTTTCACCATCGGCTGGTTGCCTCCGTGGGGATTCCTCGCAATTCTCGGGGTGGCGGCGCTTCTCGCATGCGACGAGTACCTGAAGCTGGCTCGAGCCGCTGAAATCGTGGTCGGACGATGGCTCACTCTCCTGTTGATAGGCGCTCTTCTGGTAGCGTCATGGCTTTACGGTGTCAACGGCCTAGCGGTCACAGCGATCGCAACGTTGGTGATCCTGCCGACCGTTCGCTTGGCCCGCCCCGATTCGCCGCAGGGGAGTCTCGCCGGAGTCGCTGCTGAGTGTTTCGCGGTCCTTTATCTGGGAGCAACGGCCGCGTGTCTCGGTTGGTTGCGGCTTTGGCCCGAGGAACCTCACGGCGTCAAGATTCTGTTCTTCTTCCTTGCCTGCATTTGGGTCGGTGATTCTGGAGCCTACTATGTTGGAAAGAATTTTGGCCGCCACAAAATGTCACCTAAAATTAGCCCCAATAAGACTTTCGAGGGGCTGGCGGGCGGCATCGCCACTACCTATGTGGCTGCGGCCGCTGCGGCCTTCATCCTGGGCCTCGATCTCGGAAAGTTACATATCTTCGCTCTCGCGACCATCCTTGCCGCTGCCGCACCGGTGGGTGATCTCATCGAGTCACTCTTCAAACGGGATAGCGGCATCAAGGATTCATCGAACCTGATTCCGGGGCACGGTGGCTTGCTCGATCGCACCGATAGCCTCTTTTACCCGGCGCCGCTTGTCCTCGGATACCTCCTGCTGACCGGTCTCGTGGGATGAAACGCGTCGCTGTCCTTGGATCCACGGGATCCATCGGGACTTCCACGCTGTCCGTTGTGGAGTCTTTTCCCGACCGTTTTCAAATCGTCGCCCTGGCTGCCGGTCGCAACCTCGAAATGCTGCGATCACAGGTCGCCCGCCACAAACCCCAGCTGGTCTCCGTAGATCGGGCCGACGACGCCAAGACGCTGGCGAGAGAGTTTGGGCACACACGATTCGTTGACGGCCTCGATGGAATTAAAGAAGTCGCACGTTTCGAGGACACACAAATGATCGTATCGGCCCTGGTCGGTTCGATCGGGCTGGAGCCAACTGTGGCTGCAATCCGCGCCGGCAAGGACATCGCCCTCGCCAACAAGGAAACTCTCGTCATGGCCGGCGGTCTCGTTATGACCGAGGTCGAACAAGCCGGCATCAACCTATTGCCCATCGACTCCGAACACGCCGCCCTCCGCCAAGCCCTCGGCACCGCGCCGTCGGACAGCGTAAGGCGCTTGATCCTGACTGCATCCGGCGGTCCGTTCCGTAGCTGGTCGCCGACCCGGATCGCCGAGGCGAGTGTGGCTGAAGCTCTTGCGCACCCGACCTGGAAGATGGGTCCGAAAATCACAATCGACTCAGCAACGATGATGAATAAGGGTCTGGAAATCATTGAAGCCCATCACCTCTTCGCCCTACCGGAGAATCTCATCGAAGTGGTTGTCCATCCCGAGAGCCTTGTCCATTCGATCGTCGAGTTCGTCGATGGCACGCTGATCGCCCAAATGGCGCCCAATGACATGAGATTCCCGATCCTTTATGCCCTTTCATGGCCTGATAGGCTGCCAAGTCGAATGACTGGTCTCGACCTCCTCTCGTCCCCGCCGATGACATTCGAATCGCCGGATGAGAAACGATTTCCATCCCTCCGATTGGCGAGAGAGGCCCTCCGTGCCGGCGGCGAAATGTCGGCAGTCCTGAACGCAGCCAACGAAGTGGCCGTGGCCTCCTTTCTCGATGGTCGATGTTCGCTACCATCGATTGCGGCGACGGTTGAGGCAACCCTCGATCGTTGGAGTGCACACAACAGTCCTCTGGCCAGTATCGAGCAGGCCCTCACCGCGGATCGAGAGGCTCGGGATGTCGCCGGGGAAGAACTACGGAAATACCTCGCTGCAGAGGTTGGTTCGGAGAGTAGATGCTGACACTTGCTGCTTTCGTCTTTGTCATTGGTGTATTGATCACTATCCATGAAGCGGGCCACTTCGCTATGGCTCGGCTACTCGGGGCGCCGGTCGAGGTCTTCTCGATCGGATTTGGCAAGCGCCTCTGGGGATTCGAGCACGGCGGGACCGATTATCGGATCTCGTTGGTACCGCTTGGAGGCTATGTTCGGATTATCGGTCTCGGGCCTGACGAGTCAGACATCGTCGGTGATGGTGCGGACGACATCGAACTCCTCCCACGCTGGAAGCGAACTCTCATCCTACTCGCCGGACCACTCACCAATATCGTCGCGGCGGTGGGTTTCGTAGCCCTCGCGTTTATGATCGGTGTTGAGGTCCAAGCCTACCTCGACGATCCGCCGGTGGTCGGTTGGGTGGAGCCTGGTTCTGGCGCCGATCTCGCCGGAATTCGCGAGGGGGATCTCGTGCGGGCTGTGCAGGGAGAATCTTCCGATCACTGGCGTGACCTCGAGATCGCCCTGCTGACCGCTGGCGGTGGAGAGGTCTTGCTGGAGGTCGAACGAGACGGCTCCGTATCCGAGGTTCCGGTCACCCTTGGCGTTGACTATCTCTACGGCTTCGGTGTGTCGGGGATCAAACCCTTCCTAGACTCCGTCGTCCAGCCGCGGGCAGGTGGACCGGCGGCCGGTGCCGGCATCCTCACGGGTGACCGCATCGTGGCCGTCAACGGCACGCCTGTCACTCAGTATTACGAGCTCCCGCTCCTCATTGAACCGTACCCCGGTATCGAGATCAGGCTCGACGTAATCAGAGGTCACGATGAACTGAGCTTCGACCTGACGACGATGAACGAAGCCGGCGCGGGGAAAATCGGCGTGGTTCCGCTTTTTCCAACGATTGTCGAGACTCTCGGCGCCCTGCCCGCGATCAGAGCCGGATTTATCGAATGCCAGCGCATGACCATCCAGACCTTCCAGGTCATCGGCCGCCTTCTGACTCGCAAAGCTTCAATCCGGCAGGTCTCAGGACCGGTGGGCATCGCTCAGATCTCGGGAGAGGCCGCCCGCAGCGGCATCGAGGCTTTGATCATGCTCATGGGCATCATCTCGCTCCAGTTGGGCATATTCAATCTCCTGCCAATACCGATCCTTGATGGCGGACACCTGACCGTCATCGCCGTCGAAAGCGTCATCGGTAGGGACCTGCCGCTCAAGCTCAAAGAACGCGTTCTTGAGGTTGGGTTCTACCTTCTCATCCTGTTGATGGTGGTGGTGCTCTTCAACGACATTGTCCGCTTTCTGCCGGACAGCGTCCGCCAATTCATATTCCGTGGCTAGTCCGCAGCAGGAAGCTTGTGAGATTTGCGGACTAAGGGTTGAGCCTCCGTCGTGTTAAGGTTTGCGCCGATGGCGAAACGTATATTTGCCGCATTGCTCTTCCTGTTCTGCGCCGGAATTGTGTTCTGGTTTGCTCTGGTACACACCGTCCACCGGGGCACGCTGGCGGTGCCCCGCCTCGTTGAGAAGAACTTGGAAGAGGCGAGACGGCGGGCGCATGATCTGGGCCTCGAAATGAGGGTGGAAGAACCTGGCGTATTTTCGACCGCGGTCGTCCCGGGCACCATCGCCTTCCAGGAGCCACCACCCGGATTTCACGTCAAATCAGGTTCGACAGTGACAGTTCGGGTGAGTCTCGGTGGCAAGACGATTGAAATCCCAGAAGTTCGCGAGAGCTCTCTCAACACAGCCCAGCGCGAAATCGAGCGAGCAGGGCTTGTGCCGGGCTTGCACGCCCGGGTCGAGGGGGAAGGTGCTGCCGACAGAATCATAGCCACCGGTCCACCGGTGGGTCAGCAAGTCGCACCCGTGGCCCGGGTCGATCTCCTGGTCAATACTGCACCGCACCGACAGCTGTGGGTCATGCCCTCGCTCGTATCGCAATCCCTGAGCCGGGTCGAACAATTTTGCAGATTGAACCGCCTGCGCCTGGGTCGGGCTCGTGAAGTGAACTACCCCGGTGTCCCTTCCGGACTCGTGCTTCGCCAGTATCCACCGGCCGGGTCGCCGGTAGCACCGTCCGAGATCATCACAGTATGGGTGAGCCGATGAGTATTCGATTGGCACCGTCTATTCTTTCAGCCGACTTCTCGCGCCTCGCGGACGAAGTAGCTGAGGTCGAGTGGGGAGGTGCAGAACTCCTGCACCTCGACATCATGGACGGGCACTTCGTGCCCAACCTTACGTTTGGTCCCCCAGTGGTGCGCGCCATTGCATCGCATTCGAAGATCCCCCTCGACGCGCACCTGATGGTCACAAATCCCGACGATCTCATCGACGATCTTATTGCGGCTCCGGTGGCCCGGATCGCGGTTCACGTCGAGGTCTGCAACCATCTCCAGCGCACACTGGAAAATATCCGGACCAGTGGAGTAGAGGCTGGAGTCGCCATCAACCCTGCGACCGCCCTTTCGCTGCTCGAGGACGCCCTTCCCTGGACCGATTTTGTCCTCATGATGTCGGTCAACCCCGGATTCGGCGGCCAGGACTTCATCCCTCAAACGCTCGACAGAATTACCCGGTTGCGGCAAATGGCAGGCGAGAGACCGCTGGACATCGCTGTCGACGGCGGCGTTTGTCTCGAGAATGCAGCATCGCTGGCAAACGCCGGCGCGACAACCCTGATCGCGGGTTCAGCCATCTTTGGCGTCGATGACAGGGCCTCCGCGATTACCGATTTGCGCCTATCCGCGACCGTTGGAGGTGTGCGATGACGACTGCACAGCGGGTCGCCATCATCTTGTTGCCTGTGTTCGCTCTAGCGTTCGCCTTCGGCTGCAAAAGCGGCTCCAGCAAAGAGGATGAGCTGCTGGACCAGCTGGCGAATCTCGATAAAGAAACCATCTTCGAACAAGCCGAGACCCTTTACTCCGAGAAGGAGTATCAGAAGGCCCGAGAGCTGTTCGCTTTCGTTTATGACAGCTTCCCGAACGACCCAATGGGCCATAAGGCTGCGCTGCGGGTTGCTGATACGTATTCGGCAAAGAACGATGTGACGAATCTCACAGAAGCCCGGCTTCGGTATCGCGATTTCGCGAACCGTTATCCGAACGACCCAGACCGCGATTATGCCCTCCTGATGGTGGGTCACACCTACTCGGCGCGAAAGCTCCGCCCGGACCGAGATTTGAGTGATATCCACGAAGCCTTAAGCGCATATGAGCAGCTGATCAACCTTTATCCGAACTCAGAATATTTGCCGGAGGCGAACTCAAGGATCCAAGCCCTCAATGAGTTACTGGCGGAACACGATTGGATTGTCGGCCAATTTTACCAACGGAATAAACGCTACGAGGGCGCATTGGGGCGGTTCCAATATATCCAGGAAAATTATCCAAATTTCTCAAAGTTCGACAAAGTGAACGACAAGATTAGCGAATTGGAATCGCTCATTGATGAGCGCAACGCCGCGTGGAAAAAGCGTCTCGAAGAACTGAGAAAAAAGACCGGGGATAAGACCGAGGATTGACGGATCGGGCGCCCATAGGTTAACCTCAAATAGTGTTATTTTCTGCGGGGAGAGGGCTTATGAGCGCCAAGAATCTGTTCGCCATCATTGCCGTATTCCTTCCCTTGATGGCTGCAGCGCAGTCGGTGGCTCCACCTCCGCAACCGCTGCATTTTGTCAATGATCACTGGACGCCTTACGATCCGCCAGCCGCGTTTCCGGAGGACGCGATGGTGCACACCATCGTCAAAGGTGACACCTTGTGGGATCTTGCTGCGCACTATCTGGGGGACCCTTTCTTGTGGCCACAGATCTGGGAGCGGAATCCATATATCAAGGACTCGCACTGGATCTACCCCGGTGATCCGGTGGTGATCGATCTTGCTGTCCAGGAAGCTCCAGTGACCGAAACCGATGTTCCTTTCGAAGAGACCGTGACGTCGGAGTATGTCGAAGACATGGGTGGTGGCCACGAGATCACACCCCGACCGCTCGGGTCATCGGCTGATGTTTACTGCTTCGCCGAGCTCATCCAGGACGAGGGGGTCTTTCCGTTTACGGTCGCGTCATCTGAACAAATTCAGTATCAGGACTCATACTCCGAGGGCGACATACTCTATATCGATGGCGGTATGAACCAAGGGGTGAAGGCAGGTGACCGGTTCTTCATCCTCCATCGGGTCCGCCCGCTCCATCACCCGGTCTCAAACTCGAAGCTCGGTCACGTTTACACCCAGATCGGCCAGCTCAAAGTGTTGTGTGCGCAAGCAGACAGCTCGATCGCCGAAATCACATATGCGTGCGACCCGGTTTACATAGGCGATGTCCTCAAGCCGTTCGCTCCGGTGCCTGTTCCCTTGGTAATCCCTCCCGATCCGACGGATCGTTGCGACGTAGCCAACGGCAAGCCGACCGGATATATCACCTACGACCGGGACGACCAGATCGATATCGGAACCCACTGGTTGGTCTTCCTCGATCTCGGCGCAGCCGAGGGCATCTACCCGGGCACCTTTGCAACAGTGTTCCGAGACAACCCGGTCAAGGGAATGCCCCGTCTGGTGATGGGAGAGGTGGGTGTTCTGACCGTCAACGATACCTACTCGACGGCCATCATCACCCAATCCTGGGCGCCTCTCGCGGTCGGCGATCGAATCGAAGTGAAGTAGACCGTCCCAGATTCGAATCTCCAAAAGGGCCTCGACAAGGGGCCCTTTTGATATCCTCATCCGATGTTGCCAGAATGGGTTTTTGACGACAACGATCGCTCCTATATGGCGGTAGCCTTGGCTGAGGCCGAGGCGGCCGCAGCTCGCGGAGAAGTGCCCGTGGGTGCTGTCATCATGCGGGGTGGTGAAATTGTCGCCAGCTCCGGCAATCGTCGACAGGAAGAATCTGATCCAGCGGCACACGCCGAGGTCATCGTCCTCCGCGAGGCGGGCCGTAGGATCGGCGATTGGCGTCTTTCGGACTGCACCCTCTACGTCACCCTGGAACCATGTCCCATGTGCGCAGCGGCGTGCCGAGAGGCCCGGCTCCAGCTCGTGATCTGGGGGGCAGAGGATGAACGCGCCGGTGCCTTCGGCTCTGTGATAGACCTGGCCGCTGATCCGCGACTTGGTCCGCCACTGGCGCAGCGTGGTGGTCTCGAGGCGGACAGGTGCCGAGACCTGCTCCTCCGCTTCTTTGCCAAACAACGGCAATCGTCGTAGAATACGGGGCCCGATCGCGGAGAGGTGCCGGAGTGGTCGATCGGGGCGGTCTCGAAAACCGTTGACCTTTCACGAGGTCCAAGGGTTCGAATCCCTTCCTCTCCGCCAGTCTCTTTGAGAATTTGATGTCAGTGGAGAGGTGTCCGAGAGGCCGAAGGAGCACGCTTGGAAAGCGTGTGTGGGGGTAACTCCACCGCGGGTTCGAATCCCGCCCTCTCCGCCATCTGAGTTCCGATGCGAGCCCGGCATGGAGCCCGGGCCCTGTGCATCGTCGTCCTTCGAACCGTGTCAGACCCGGAAGGGAGCAGCACTAAGGGGGAACACGACGAGTGCCGCAGGTTGCCTGGGTTCCATGCCGGGCTCGTTTCTTTACGTTCCAGTTCCCGACAAGAAACCTACCCGATCATCGACCCAAACCTCTCCAAAATCACCTCTGCAGCCCGCATCGCTCCATTTGGCTGATCCGGCCTCCCACGCGGTTCGTCGAGAAGCTCATTTCCAGTGGTGAGCCAGACGCCGTTATTCAGCGCATCCTCTCCGATCTCCGCTGCAACCATGTGCTCCTCGACCCACCGAGCGAGGACCGGTGATTCCGGAAAACGCGAACGTCCGATGTAGGCGAGTGCCGTGCCAGCGCGATAGGCCTCGGCAACCGTGCTGTAACCCAATTTACTGACCACCAAATCTGATGCCGCCACCAGGTCGGGGTGATAGAAATCGCTATGAAAGGGGAGCATAAGTAGCCGGCCCCTGCGATGAGCCACCCTTTCGGATCCGCCCGGCACCACCACCCAGGCGCCATCGGGATGATCAAAATCCGCGAAGTCACGATAACTCCACGGCACTCCGCCCATGCTCACCACAACCATCTGCTCGTTAGCCGGCACTCCAAGCGAGGCGCGAACCGCCTCTTTTCCCTTTCTCGGAGATCTCGCCACCGGTCGAACGCTTGCTGCCGTCGGTGACCGCTCACACATCGGGGTCGCCTGGATTCTGAGGTTGGCAGAGGCAAAGATTTCGACCATTCTGCAGCCGTGGCGCCTTAATCGCGGCGTCCCGCCCGGATAGTTTAGATAGATCCAATCCCAGGTGAAGTTTTCAATCAAAACCGAGGGAATTCCAGCGCTGGCGGCGGCTGCCAATCCGATGGGTGAAATATCGACGATCACGACAGAACATTCGAGCCTCTGAAGCTCGGCCGCCAGTTGTCCAATGATTTCGGGGTCATCACAGCGCTTTTGATCGAGAAGATCGCAGGTTGCTTCCAGGTCTTCCACCAGCGGGGAGCGTTGGACCATCCCGACATCACTGGCGAAGCGGTGATAAGAGAAGCCAAGAGTGAGGGACTCTGAAAAGAACCACTTCGGCACCTCGGTGAATACCTCGAAGTGGATCGCCGGGCATTGCCGGCGCATTTCCGCCATCACCGCGCAGGCACGTGCAGCGTGGCCAAATCCGTGCGGTGACACGATGTACGCCACCCGTCCCATGGCGGGGAAGTGTACTACGCTCACGCTCCATCACTGGAGTACGTGGTAGGATGCCACTGTGAAACGCGTCGTCATGATCGTTGCGACGTTCGTGTTGGTAGCGACCACGGCCGCGGCTCAAAGCGCCTCGAGCCGCGCCTGGCAACAAAGAATGGACGTCGAAATTCCGCTCCCCGTACCTCTGGTGGAGTTGTTGCCCGTCAACCCCTTCGCGATAACTGTCGATGAAACGCCAAAGGTTCTACAGGCGAGCGCACCTCGAAAAGTAGACATTCGGGGTGCGGCAACGGTGGCCACATTTGTTGACGCCAAGGGAGTCTGTCTCGGCGCCGTACCCCTCGAACTTCCGGTCCCAGGTCTCACAGCCTCGCTGGTGGAAGATCTGAACGGGTCCAGATTCGACCCCGCCATCGCCGGCGGACTGCCCCAGCCGTCCTGGGTCGTACTCGAGATCGGCATGGAGGGCAAGATCAAAGAAAGCGAAATCGTCGATCAGTCCCTCGAAATGCCAGACCCGGAGACACCCTCAATTCCCAACCAACCGGTAGCGATGAAACCGCCCGGAAACCTGCGCAACCTCAAGGCAACGCCGCACACGCAGCTTACCAAGCTGGCCGCGCCGCGCCGGATCAAGGTCAGCGCTCCCGGCAGAGACGATGAAATTCACATCCGCGCCCTTCTCCACATCACTGAGAATGGGCGCTGTGACCGCTACGTCCCATTGGAGCTCTACGACGGTTTCAATACATGGTTCTCGGGCTATCTTGCCAGCTGGAAGATTCAACCGGCATCCCTGGACGGCACTCCTGTCGCGGTTTGGGTCGAGTACTCGGCGCGCGTCAGAATGAAAATGTCCGGAATCTCTTCGACAACCTCCAAGGTTGTTCGCAATCGCCAATACACGCCCGATCAGTAGCACGAATCCAATTTCGATCGTCAGGCAACGAAGGACCACGGTATCCGCATCACCGTGGTCAGGTTAAGAGGAAAGGGTGAAGAGTGAGAACCTCCTCACAGCCGCCTGTAACTTAACTCTTGACTCTTCACCCTTCACTCCAGAACGGCTTCCAGCCTATGTTTGGTGCTCGGCGAAATTCACCCTTTGCGTCTGACTATTCTGCGCCTGTTGCCATGACGCACCGTCACCCGTTCAGAGTCGAGCCATTCGAGAGCAGGTATGGCGAGCTTGCGAGTGAGATCGAACCGTGCTTTGAAGTCACCGACCGCAAAGTCTTCAACTTCCCATTCGCCGATCTGCCGCGCCATATCGTCCAAGACGGCACGATGAATCAGAAACTTACCATCAAGCCGGACCAGCCGGTGACGTTGGGTCAGAAAACGGCAGATGCCCTCGACCGTTGCCAGTCTCGCATCGAGGTGATCCGCGGCCTCGGAGGGCGACGGCGCATCAAACCCGGCTTTTCGATACAGCGCCTCTACCTTCCTGGTCAGCGCCTCGCCGGTAGCAGTCATATAACTCTCTTTGCCGGGAGGCACGACTCTTCCTTCTGAAAGTTCGAGTGCTCCGCGGCCGCGCAACTCCTCGAGAAAAAACTCAGCCAGGGGTAGAGCGGACCGTGGAAGAAGCTGGCCCACAAAATCCCGAGCCGGGATCCCGGCCGAAACCTCTTCTCCCGCTAGCCGCCGCTGAAGTTCCTGTCCGGCCTCGGTCGCAAGGTGTGTCATCTGCGCTGTCATCACGAAGGTTGGCGGTTGGGTCGCCAGAGCCTGAATGATGTCCTCCTCGAGGAGTCGGCCGAGGGGTGCTTCGATGGCGCCATCACAGACTCCAAGCCGGCCGGCCATCGCCGGCACGGTAAGTCCAGCAAGCCCTTGACGATCAATCCAACTGGACAGCAACTCGGGCCAGGCGTTTTTTTGAACATCAGGCAGCCGGCCGAGGGCCGCGCTGTCCCGTCTCCGCCAACGTCGGAGGTGAGCGTCAAGCACCCTGCCTCCGGCGAGGGTATTGACCGGCGACGGGCGTCTCAAAACGAGTCGGTCCCCCGGGAAGAGCAGCATCGGCTGGCGAAGTGAAATCTGCGCGGCGGCGCGAGAGCCTGGAGCGAGTGGTCGCACAGAAAGGCGATCCACACGCCCAGGCACACGCGCCGCGAGTGCGTGGACTTCGATCTCGTCGCCCTCATCCAACGGGCCGGGAGCAGTCGCCAGAAGCTCGAGACTGACGGTGACGAGTTGAGTGACCTCCCACGGTCCCAGAGAAATGATCTGGTCACCGCGGCTGACGGTTTCACGCGAAAGGCCTGCAAGATTGATAGCAACCCTCTCCCCAGCCCCGACACCGCGTCGCTCCTCGCCGTGAACATGCAACCGGCGCACTCTGGCGGTCGTGCCATGGGGAAAAATCCGGACATCCGAGCCCACTTCCAACTCGCCCCACAAAGAGGTTCCGGTAACAACCGTGCCCGCTCCGGTCAAACTGAAGACACGATCAACGGGCTCGCGAAAGGGTCGTCCCTCAACCTGTCGGGGACGGATTCCCTCGGCCTGTTGAATGAGTACCCGCCTGAGTTCGGAAATGCCGGTCCCTGTTTGACCCGAGACCGGTACCACGGGGACCCCCGCAAAGGCGGTTGGTGCCAGGAGCTCACGAATTTCTTCGGTGACCAATTCCACCAAATCATCGTCCATGAGATCAATCTTGGTAAGCGCCACCGCACCGCCCGGCACACCCATCAAACGAATGACATCGAGGTGCTCACGGGTCTGCGGCATGACCCCCTCGTCCGCAGCTACGACGAGAAGGGCGAGGTCGATTCCCGAGGCGCCGGCGATCATCGTGTGCACCAGACGTTCGTGGCCTGGAACGTCGACGAAATGGAGTTGGATCTCGTCCTCGCTGAGTTGGGCAAAGCCGAGATCGATGGTGATCCCGCGCTCACGTTCCTCCGGCAGGCGATCACAATCAGTGCCGGTGAGAGCTTTCACCAGCGTAGTCTTGCCGTGATCAATATGCCCGGCTGTACCCCACACGACGTGCCGCATCGGCTTATGGTACACGGTCCTCCTCATTCGCAGCTTGGCGATATCTTCGTGTTCTAATAAGCTTCAAAGATGGTGGAAGAACCTGTCGAGTCAGAGCTCAAGATCCCGGTGCCCGACCTCGAACCGGTACGGGCATCTCTTTGTCGTGAGCGAGCGGCCCTCCTTCAGGTCATGGCTCGAGAAATCAATCTTCTCCTGGACCAGGACGACGGTTCGCTCCGTACTGCAGGTTCGTTACTCCGTCTGCGTCAGCATGGAGATCGCAATCTTCTGACTCTCAAGGGGCCGGTCAGCTACCACGGTTCGATCAAGGTTCGGGCGGAGCACGAGACGGAAATTTCGGACCTGCCTCGTATGGTCGAAATCTTCGAGCGGCTAGGTTTCTCTGTTGTCATGAAGTACGAGAAAGACCGCGAGGAGTGGCTTCTGGAAGATATTTCCGTGGTCCTTGATCACACTCCGATGGGCGACTTCGTTGAGGTGGAAGGACCGCCTGAGCGGCTCGAATTGGCGACTCGTCTTCTGGGACTCGACCCTGCAGCCGCGGTGCGGGGGTCGTACGTCAGTCTCTGGCTGGAATACCGAGGGCAGCATCCCGAACTCGATCTCCCCACCAACATGGTTTTTGCCGAATGACGGCTCTCGATTTCCGTACAGCGATGGTTCTTGCCGCGGGTCTCGGCGAGCGCATGCGGCCGTTGACCTCGGTCCTGCCTAAACCGGCCCTGCCGATGACTGATGGACCGGTCGTGGCCTCGGCGCTGAAGCTGGCTGCATCGGTAGGAGCGACACGAATCGTGGTCAACATCTCCCACCTGGCCGAGCAGATGGCCGAAGCGGTATCCGAAGTAGCCATCAGCGGAGTCGAGATCGCTCTCTCGTTCGAGGATGAGCTGATGGGTACGGCTGGTGGTCTGGCTCTGGCCAGAGACCGGGGATTGCTCGGCAACGGAAATTCTGTGCTTGTCATTAACGGTGATGGCGCCCTGGGTCTCAATCTGGAGGGTTTTGCCAAACATCATCTCGCGCGAGGAAACCTCGTAACTCTCGCACTTCTTCCCCACCTCGACCCTAAGCGGTGGTCACGAGTAGCGCTCGATGCCGATGATCGCGTCATAGAGATCCACCCACCGGGTCAGGTCGGTCCTTTCGAGGTTCCGTTCTTGTATCCCGGGGTGATGGCAGTCCATCGAGATGCGTTGGACGCTCTACCGGTGACTCCCGGAGAGATTCCGTTCGCTCTGTGGGGCCCCGCCCAGAAAGAGCGGAAGCTCGGTGGCCTGGTGGTGAGCGGTCATTGGCGGGAGATCGGTACACCGACCGATTATCTTGAAGCGATGCTCCTCCGTCTAGCGGGCACGACCTGGATCCATCCCTCGGCCGAGATTTCCGCCGGCGCCTCGATTCGCAATTCCTACGTCGGCCGCAGAGCGACCATTTCGGACCGGGCAGTCATCGCGGAATCCGTGGTCGCTGAGAACGCGCTCGTTGGCAAAGGAGCGCTTGTGACACGCTCCGTGCTCCTCGGCGCGGTCGAGGTCGACGCGAACGAGAACGTGGTCGGAGAATTCCGCGCTACAGGCTGATGAAAAACAGCGGGGAACTCTGCCGCGCCTCACACTCCCTCCCCCCGCCATTTGGGCCAACCCGACCTCCACACTCGCGAGATCACACGGCCGGTGCCGCCGTATACTCTCAAAACGCGCATCCGCGCCCGATAATCAGTGAGGTAGATCGAGGCAGGAGTGGCGGTGCTGCGCGGAGTGAAAGTGATGATATTGCCACGCCCGGCGCGGACCGGGTCATCAAGATTACCCCGCAGACGGCCCCGGCCCGAGGGATCGGGAACGAACTCATGCTGCAAGATGCCTAGACCCGCGCCGCCGCCATCGAGATGAAGGACCTCGCCAACCACCGGATCGATCAGCGCGTGTATGTCGCGTGTCCGAATTCCATCGCCGTCTCCGTCGACCGCTATGAAACATCTCCAGGATCCATCGTCACGGTGCTCGAAGACGACAGCAGTCGCGCGGGAATTCAGAATCGCGTAGGCCCGACACCTGAAAAGCAGCCCTTTGAGTTGACTCGTTGCCGTTCTCAGAGCCGCCGCCCGCCGGATCTCAGCGAGGTCCGGGAGGGTTGCAACAACGACGATTGCCAACACTGCGAGCATCAAAACAGCTTCGACCAGAGACATGCCAATGTTTGTCGAACCACCTGACTGCACTCTCTCCATATCGACCTCCGAATTTGCTTTTCTCACCAGCTGTCTGTCACGCGGCCGGAAAGCCGGTGAAATACACCAAAAAAACGCGGCCCCGAAGGGCCGCATCCCGTCCACGCTGTAGTTGTCCCGCCCGAGCCTCGAATCGCCGTACAGACTCGAACGAGCATTGAACATCAGTCGGCGACGTTCTCGCCGCCGGTTGAACGCGCCATTTTCACCTTGTCGGCAAGGGTTGTTGCCCCGCTTGTGACAATGAACGGCTCGAGCTTCTCGAACGAGCTCTCACCGATGCCCTTGACCGCAAGAATCTCGTCGACGGACCGGAAAGGGCCGTTCGTCTCGCGGAACTCGATGATCCGACCAGCAAGGGCCGGACCCACCCTGGGCAAGAGCTCGAGTTCGTCTGAAGAGGCGGTGTTGATGTTCACCACTCCGGAGGGCTGCGAGCTTTCAGCTGTCCAAGCAACAGCGGTGATCGCGAGCGCCACCAGAATGAAGGTAAATAATCTGCGGTGCTGCATAATGAGTCCTTTCTTGAGCGAGTTGGTTGATGGGGTTTCTGGGCCGAATCATTCGCCGCTCATGGCATCCTCCTCTCGTTCGAGACCCTCAGGAGCACCATCCGTGCCAACCTTTCAGTAAAGTAAAAGTGCTTAATCTGTAATTATTTAGGCCGCACCGTCAAATTTTTCATCATGCCCGTATGACAAAATTCTCTTACACCTAACCCGAGAATGCATCCACAGAAGGTGTAAAGTAATTTTGTCAGTGACCGGCTGCTATACTCCCCCGATGATTCAACCAACTGACGCCCAACAACGGCGGAAATACTGACCGTGGCGAAGGAGCTGGCTCTGCTGGTATCCGGGGGTTCCGGCAGCGTTCTTGCGACCCGTTTCGCCACAGCCGCTCTCGAGAGTGGACAGATAGACGCCCTCCATCTGGTCGTGACAGGCGCGGCCTCGAAGGTCCTTGCCCATGAAATGGGTTCGAAGTGGGCGAGTGCGCGGGCTATTCGTGACAACCTCGCGCTCGGCGAAGACCTAAGAGACCGAATTCACCCCTACACCGACTCGGATCTCGCGGCCCCGGTCGCATCCGGTTCACATCAACTCCACGGGGTCGTGGTACTGCCGTGTTCGGCCGGTATGGCCGGGTCATTGGCCAACGGAATCTCGCGTGGCCTCGCCCAACGGGTCGCGGATGTCGCGCTCAAACAAAGGTGGCCGCTATTGATCGGAATTCGTGAAACTCCGATGTCTCCGATTCTGCTCGAGAATCTTCTGAGATTGGCTCGAGCAGGAGCCCACATCGTGCCGCCAATGCCCGCGTTTTACCTCAAACCCGAAGAAACAACTGCCCACAGAGTCTTTGTCGATCATTTCTGCATGCGTCTGCTTGATCTTCTTGGAATCCCTTCACCGGACAACGGCCTCCGATGGCAGGGCTGACCGACCCAACAGGGCGGATCCTATCCGGTATTCGCGAGACGGGTCAGATGGTCGCCTTCAAACACACGATCTTCGCACTGCCGTTCGCGGTCATCTCCCTCATCACAGCTGCTGAGCCGGGGTGGCCAAGAGTGCACACCTGGCTGTGGGTGGCGACAGCCATGGTGTCTGCTAGAACCGCGGCCATGGCGTTCAACCGCCTCGCCGACCATAAAATCGACATCGAGAACCCCCGCACGGCGGGCCGTGCCCTCCCTGCGGGAAGGCTGAGTCGTAACTTCGCATGGGCCGTCACTGGATTATCAGCGGCCCTCTTTCTGTATGCGGCGGCATCCCTCAATTCGCTGTGCCTGGTCCTGGCACCTCCCGCGCTGGTGGTTCTGCTCAGCTACTCCTATGCAAAAAGATTCACCGCCGCCTCCCATCTGTGGCTCGGTCTCGCTCTCGGCATAGCGCCCGTCGGTGCATGGATTGCGGTTACGGGAAGAGTCGAATGGCCCGCGGTGGAGCTTGCTGGCGCAGTGGCGCTGTGGGTGGCCGGGTTCGACGTGATCTACTCGCTCCAAGACGAGGACTTCGACCGCACACACGCCCTTCACTCACTCCCCGCGAGGATTGGAGGAAGGCGCGCCCTGGCGATTGCCAGGATCTTCCATCTACTCGCATTCGCCGGCTTTCTGGCCTTTGCGCTGGCCGCCGGCGGAGGTCCAATCCGACTGCTCGCGGTAGTGGCGGCAGGCCTTTTGCTGGCCTGGCAGCACCGACTGATCAGGGCCGATGATCTACACATGGTCGATGCCGCATTCTTCACAGCCAACGGCACCCTGGCGATGGCGATGTGCGCTCTGTTTGTGGTCGCGAAACTGCTTACCGTATGAGAAGCGCCCTCAGCTGCAAGCACTGCAGGCCCTGCTAAGATCAGCGAAGCCCGATGAGTGGATTCACTGAATGACGCGGGACAAAATCCCCTTTCGGCACATCGCCGTCGAAGGCCCCATTGGAGTTGGTAAGACCTCGCTGGTCGAACTCCTCGCCGATCGATTCGAGGGGGTTATGGTGCTCGAGGACATTACCAATCCCTTCCTTCCTTCATTCTACGAGGGGCGCGCAGGCGCCGCCTTTCAAGTCCAGATCTACTTTCTTCTGTCTCGTTTTCAGCAACAGCGAGAAATCGCGCAGATGAACCTCTTTCAACGGCTGGTATTGGCCGACTACACCTTCCCAAAAGATCGAATATTCGCCTATTTGAATCTCGATGACACCGATCTCCGAGTTTACGAAAAGCTCTATCCGGTGCTCGAGCAAGAGGTTGCCAAACCAGACCTGGTGATCTACATGCAAGCGTCAATCGAGGTGCTCCTGGAGAGGATCAAGAAACGGGCTCGAGATTTCGAGCGCAGCATCGATCCCGGGTATCTCGAAAGGCTGGGCGAGGCCTACTCCTACTATTTCTTCCACTACCGGGAAACGCCCCTTCTGGTGGTCAATACTGACGAGATCGACTTCGTCAACAACCCCTCTGATTTCGATGCGTTCGTCGAACAGATCATGCGCAGCCGCCGAGGCACACAGGTCTATGTGCCGGTAGGATCGAAGCGCAGCTAAGCCTTCAACAATCAGCCGTCAACGGTCAGCTCGACGATCTCTATAGGGGGGTGGGGAGCTGATAGCTGACGGCTGAGTGCTGACAGCTGACAGCCACAACAACCTCTTGCGGACTGCTATAGTCTCGGCCGGAGGAAAGCCGATGCTCGCGCGTGATCTATTCCGCAACGACCCCGAGCGGGTTCGTTCCATGCTTGCCGAGCGCCATACCGAGGCGCCTCTCGATCGGCTGCTCAAGGTCGACGCTTCGTGGCGGGAAGTACTGGTCCAGGTCGAGGAGCTCAAAGCACGCCGCAACGTCGGTTCGAAGGCGATCGGCGGTCTGTACCAAACCGGTCGTCAGGACGAGGCCGAAGAGTTGAAGGCGAAAATGTCCGTGCTCGGTGAGGAGATCAAGGGCCTCGAAACCAGCGCCAAAGGCTTCGAGACCGAACTCGGCGAACTCGAGCTCCAGATTCCCAATCTCTTCGACAAGAGCGTACCGATCGGTGCCGATGAAAATGCCAACCGGGTCGAGCGGACCTGGGGCGAACAACCTGATTTCGACTTCGAGCCCAAGGCTCACTGGGACCTCGGCCCGGAGCTCGGAATTGTTGATTTCGAGCGCGCAGCCAAGATCGCTTCGAGCCGTTTCGCGGTCCTGCGTGGATCCGGCGCAGCCCTCGAGCGGGCATTGATCTCCTACATGCTCGATCTTCACACCGGCGAGCACGGCTACACCGAGATCATCCCACCCTACCTGGTCAACTCGGCCTCGCTCTTTGGCACTGGTCAGCTTCCGAAATTCGCCGACGATCTGTTTCACGTGGAAGATTTCGACCTCTACCTGGCACCTACCGCCGAGGTGCCGTTGACCAACCTCCATCGGGACGAGACTCTCGACGAGACGGAACTCCCCGTTCGCTACTGCGCCTACACACCCTGCTTCCGCGCCGAAGCTGGTTCGCATGGGCGTGATGTTCGAGGTCTGATTCGGCAGCACCAGTTCCACAAGGTGGAGCTCGTTCAATTTGTTCGGCCAGAGAAGTCGTGGGATTGTCTCGAGGAGCTCTGTGGACACGCCGAGGCGGTGCTGCAAGGCCTCGAGCTACCGTATCAAGTCGCTACTTTGGCCAGCGGCGATCTCGGTTTTTCGGCTGCCAAAACCTACGACCTCGAGGTTTGGTTGCCGGCCCTCGAGTGCTACCGGGAAATCTCTTCCTGCACCAACTTCACCGATTTTCAGGCCCGCCGCGCACATCTCCGTTATCGGCCGGCCGAGGGCGGGAAAGCGCGCCACCTGCATACCATCAACGGTTCCGGGCTAGCCGCTGGCCGAACCATGGTGGCGGTGCTCGAGAACTATCAACAGGCCGACGGCTCGGTCGTCGTACCCGAAGTCCTCCGCCCCTACATGGGTGGTTTGGAAGTCATCGAGCCCGCTCGATAGACAGTTTTGAGTTCTTAGTTTTGAGTTTTGAGTTCGCGCCCAGACGCCAACAGGGTTCCCGAGGGGACGGCGGATAACTCAAAACTCAACACTTAAAGCTACCCCGTTGGTGGGAGCTCCAGTTGGTCCGCGATGGTCGCCATGGCATTACGGACGAACTCGATATGTTCACCGAGATCGACCCCGAGCTCTTCCGCGCCATTGCGCACGTCATCTCGATTGACGCCTCGGGCAAAGGCCTTGTCTTTGAGCTTCTTTTTGACCGACTTGATCTTGACCTCGGCGATCGCCTTGTCGGGTCGCACCAACGCGCAGGCAGTGAGGAAGCCCGAGAGCTCGTCGACCGCAAAGAGTGTCTTGGCGGCTCGACTGTCCCGTGGCACGCCCATGTAGTCGGCGTGCGAGGCGACGATCCGCACCCATTCTTCCGGCCAACCCCGTTCGCGGAGAATCCCGGTACCGACATGAAGATGCGTTTCTTCGGTCGGGTTCTGCTGATAGTCAAAATCGTGGATCAGACCGATCGTGGCCCACATTTCTTCGTCTTCACCGTACGACCGGGCATAGGCCCGCATCGCCGCTTCGACGCCGAGAGCGTGCTTGATCAGGCTCGGGTTGTCGGTGTACTCGTTGAGTAACGCCCACGCGTCTTCGCGAGTCGGTTTTTCACTCATCGTCCCCTCCGTCGGCAGAGTATAGCGCTCGTCCCGCGTCCGAGTCCTTGTCCGACGAGGTTGTCGCGGCCAGAGATTCGTCTCACCGAGATTTCGTGGTTTAATTTTTACCATGTGAACATAAAAACGTTCTCAAATTGCAATATATATCTTGACTTTTCAATCTTTCGACCACAATATCCTCAGAACGACACATCAGGAGGCAACATCGTGCCAAAATCGGCCGCCGAGATCCTCGCCCACGCCAAGCAAGAAAAGGTCCATTTCCTGCGTCTCCAGTTCACCGACATCGACGGCATCATCAAGAACGTCGAGGTCCCCGAGAGTCAGTTCCAAAAAGCCCTCGACGGCCAGATCATGTTTGACGGTTCGTCGATCGAGGGCTTCACCCGCATCGAGGAATCGGACATGCTCCTGGTTCCAGATCTCGACACCTTCCAGGTCTTTCCCTGGGAAGCCAACCAGGGCAAGGTCGGGCGCCTGATCTGCGATATCGCCCTTCCGGACGGCGACTCGTTCGCCGGCTGCCCGCGCAGCGTTCTCAAGAGGGTCGTGGCCAGGGCCAAGGCGATGGGTTACGAGATGATGGCCGGTCCCGAGGCCGAGTTCTTCCTCTTTCAGCGCGACGTCAACGGTGCGGCCATTCCCGCGACTCACGACACCGGCGGCTACTTCGATCTCAGCCCCCGCGACCTCGGCGAAGAGGCTCGGAGAGACATCACCCTGGTCCTCGAGGCTATGGGTCTGGAAGTCGAGGCTGCCCACCACGAGGTGGCTCCAGGACAGCACGAAATCGACTTCAAGTATGGCGAAGCCGTAGCCACCGCCGATGCTGTCGTAACCTTCCGTTTCGTGGTCAAGAAGGTCGCCCTGATGCACGGGCTCCACGCCACCTTCATGCCCAAACCCATAGCTGGGGTCAACGGCTCCGGAATGCACGTCCACCAGTCGTTGTTCACCGCCGACGGCGAAAACGCGTTTTACGACGCGGATGGTCCATGGGAAATGTCACAAATTGGCCGATCCTACATCGGCGGCCTCCTCGAACACGCCCGTGCCTACGTTGCACTGACCAATCCCCTGGTCAACTCCTACAAACGGCTGGTTCCCGGCTACGAGGCCCCGGTCAACGTGGCCTGGTCCGAGAAAAACCGTTCGCCGATGGTACGGGTCCCCGCGCGACGCGGCGTAGGTACCCGCTGTGAGGTGAGGATCCCGGACCCGTCGTGCAACCCGTATCTGGCCTTCACGGCAATGATGGCCGCGGGCCTCGACGGCATCGAGCGCAAGCTCGACTGCGGCGAACCCGTCAACCGCAATATCTTTGACATGAGCCAGCGCGAAAAGAAGCGCCTCAAGATTCACCAGCTCCCGGCCAGCCTCGACGAGGCGCTCGACTTCATGGAGAAGAGCAAGATGCTGCGCGAGGCCCTCGGCGATCACATCTTCGACCATTTCCTCTACAACAAACGGACCGAGTGGTCGGAGTACATCAAGGAGATCCACGACTGGGAGCTCGATCGTTACCTCGATCGGTATTAGGCGGCCTCTGCGACGACAAGGCCCCACCGATACGGTGGGGCCTTTTATTCATGATTGGTTGCGAATCAGGGGAAGATCGACGGCCGAACGTTGACCCGAACTTCGTCGACGCCGGTGACCGTCGAGGCGACTCCCGCGACCTGTTCGCGGACCTTGTTCTCCTGAGCAAGCGGCGCTTCAACATCGATGAAAACGACACCGTTCTCCGCAGAAACGAGAACACCCGGCCACTCGCAGATCACGGCGCTCCGCACCCGTGCCGCCAACAGAAGATCCCGAAGGGTGGATCGAGAGACATCGGTGGTCTCAAAGCACGGGCTCTTTGACGCCACGTGGCAGATGATCTCCACCGCACATTCAACTTCCATCTCGCAGACGTTGATCACGAGGTCGTAGAGCGTGGAGTCAAGGGTGTCGATACCGTACAGAGAAAGGGCCCAGTGGCGGCGCTCCTCGTCGTCCTTTTTGAGGATCCTCCGCGCTTCCTTTTCGCTGATTCCCTCGCGGCTCATCTCGAGACGGACGCGGTCCTCCATATCAGCGATGATCCGCACTTTGAGCACGTGGCCGACCCCGCGGAGAAAGAAATGGCCGGCAAGCCCGTGGTAGACGAGATTATCGCCCTGGACCTGCTCGAGGAGGGCCTGCTGGATGAACGAAACATACCGTTCCTTGCCGTGGGTAAAGCGCTCCAACACGGACGGCGCGTCGTGCAGGGCCCGAACGAGCCGGATCTCCGGAATATTGAACTCTTCGGAAGCCTGCAGGAGGATGTCACGCGACAGCAACGCGTAGTCCAATCTGGCCGCCACTTTTTCTGCGATTTCCTTGCCGCGCGAGTACGAGCCGCGCGAGATTGTGATGATGGCCATTTTCTACGCTCCAAAAACTCGGGCTGCGGAGTGTAACACCACAGGTCCTGAAAAAAGAATCCGGTGACGGCACTTGAAAACCCGAAATGTTACATAGGAGTAACATAACGCGGCCAAAATCAAACCCGGCCCGCACCCCGGCGCCGAGCCCGATTTAGCGAGGAATCAGAGAGTTGCGCAACCTCCAGGAAATCTGCGCCGTGGCACACATCTTGCGATATTTTTCGCCGGCCCCGGTGCCGTGGATGACGCTATTGGGAGCAACGGTCCGGTCATCCCTCCGACACGAGGCAGTATTGAATCTAACTCATGAACCCGGCGCCCCGGTGGCGAGGTGGCATCGCGTCCGCGACGCGAAGCGGGTTTTGACCGTCAATAAACCACTCGCGGGTACTTCAATCACAGCTAAGGCGTACACTTGTCCGGCCACCGGTCTTCAACCGGAGAGTTCGCAACGGGGGTTCATCCATGCCCATCATCACGATTTCTCGAGGGTCCTGCAGCGGCGGCGCACTTTTGTCGGACGAGTTGCACGAGCGCCTCGGCTGGAAGATCCTCAGCCAGGAGGATGTATCGACTGCCGCCGCACAGGCCTACCGGATGACGGAACAGGAGCTCTTTCGTGGGCTTTACCTGCCGGCCAATTTCTTCGAACGTTTCACCCACCGGAAGACCCGCTATCTGCTCGCCACCCAGGCCACGGTCACGGAGCTTCTCGCGGAGGGTAACGGCATCTACCACGGGCTCGCCGGGCAGTTTTTATTCGCGGACCTGTGCAATGCCTTCAAGGTTCGGATCGTTGCTCCGATGGAGTATCGGATCGAGACTGCGATGCGGCGATTCGGTTTGAAGAGGGACGAGGCCAGACGCCATATCAAAGACGCCGACGAATACCGGTCTCGGTGGGGCCGTCAGATCTTTCACGCCGATATCACCGACGCCGACCTCTATGACCTGGTCGTCAACCTCGAACACGTCAGTATCGAAAGAGCCGCAAACATGATCGCCGAGCTCATGGAGGGCGACGACTATCAGCCCACCCCTCAGTGTGTCCAGGACTATCAGGATTTCTCACTCGAACGACGGGTGAGAGCAGAGCTCTTTTTCAACTCGCCCTTTACTCCCGAAATCGCTCATGTGGAGGTCCGCAACTCCGAGGTCATGCTTTCGGGAGACAAGGCATTTGCGGCGTCCGAGAGTGGGCTGGTCGATTTTGTCGCTAATATCCGCGGCGTCGAGAGGGTCACGACTGATCACGGTACGGTCGGCGCCGTCGATGTCCGACTCGACCCGGAATTCGCGTTGGCGTCCCGGGAGGCCAGGGCGGGAGACGTCATGCTGCCGCCCGAAAACTATCCCCACTGCAGGCTGACCTGCACGATGCGCGAGGCGATCGTCGCCCTCAGCGCATCGGCCGTCAAGCTCCAGGACGGCTACATCATGCTGCCACGTTACGTTTTGGTCTTGGACGATAATGATCGACTGGTCGGTGTGGTCAGCCGGCGCGAACTCCTCAAGGGATTGGTTCCTCACCTACATGAAGATTTGGAGACCGAAGCCCACATCAAAGAGTTGGTGCCCTACGGTGGCTCCATGCCGAGCGAGGTCACAATTCGATGGACGTCGTTGTTCTCACGCTCGGCCATCGAAGCCTCGATGACACCGATCCAATCGGTCATGGTGCCGATCAAAGGCACCGTCCAGGTCGACGACACCCTGTCGACAGTGATTTCGACGATGCTTTTCAATCGGGTCGATCTGGTGGCAGTCCTCGACGGCGAGAAGGTCGCGGGGGTGGTTCTGATGACGAATATCTTCGACATCGTCGCCCAGTTCATCATGGAGTACGGACAGCCCACCAGCGCTGACGGTGGCAAGGCCGGCAACGATGCCTGAAGTCGCATCCACTACAGACGCCGAAACCGGCTCGAAATCCCGCCGCCGCTGGACCATCCGATTTCGCAGAAAACCCGAATCGACCGTTGACTGGAAACGGCTCTTTTTTCTCCTTCTCGGTATCTCTCTCTTCTTCGCGGTCTTCCTGTCCCCACCCTGGCCCGACGCCATCGATCCAATGGGGGAGGCGTTCCAACTCAGCTCGCAGGGCAAAGCGGCGCTCGGTCTGTTCCTCCTGGCCGCCGTGTGGTGGGTCTTCGAGGTGGTGCCGATCGGTGTCACCAGCATCACGATTGCCGTCGTCCAGGTACTCTTTCTGATCCGTCCGGACGTGATGCTGGTCGGTGGTGATGCGCCGGTCGGCGGTGCCGAGCTCGCCTTCAAGGAGTTCATGCATCCCTCAGTCTGGTTCATCTTCGGATCGATCGTCATCGGCATGGTTTTTACCAAGACCGGGCTCACCAAACGACTCGCTTACAAAATGCTGGTCCTTGTCGGTGAGAAGACAAGCCGCATCTATCTCGGCTGCTTCGTCATGACCGCCCTTCTCACCCACGTCATGGCCCACACCGCAGTGGCCGCGACCATCTTCCCGCTCCTGGTTGCGATCTACCGGCTCTACGAAGAGGGCGACGAGCCGACAAATTTCGGCAAGGGGCTGTTCATGGGAATGGCCTATGTCGCGGGAGCCGGCAGCATCGTCACCCTGCTCGGCGCGGCGCGCGGCGCGGTCGCCCTCGGTTTCTACAAGGAAATCACGGGTCGGGACGTCAGTTTTTTCGAACTCACCTGGTACATGTTCCCGATCGGTTGGGTGATGGTCTTCGTGCTGTGGGCTTTCTTCATGGTCTATTACAAACCGGAGCGCGCATCGATCCCGGGTCTTCGCGAACGAGCTAGAGACCTCTACACGCGGCTCGGGCCGATCACCGCCAAGGAGATCCAGGCCGCGGTCATCGTCCTCGGCGCGGTCTCGGTGATGAGCCTGCGGTCGTTCATCCCCGCGCTCAAAAGCGTCGACAAGAGCGGGGTGATTCTGCTCGCAACTGTTCTCTTCTTCGTTCTCAAAATCCTCGATATCGGTGACCTCGAGAATGTGCCGTGGAATATCATCCTGCTCTTCGGCGGAGCGATGAGTCTCGGCTACTGTCTGGTACTGACCGGCGCCGCCGACTGGCTCGCCATCAATACGGTGTCGCTGCTCAAGACCGCGCCGGCCCTGGTTTTCATCCTCGGTATGACCGGCTTCGTCTTGATCATGACAAATCTGATCATGAATGTCGCCGCCATTGCCATCTGTCTGCCGGTGGCGCTCAAGGTCGCGCCCTATCTGGGGGTCGGTGGCGAGGTCATCCTCTTTGGCGCCCTGGTTGCTGCCGGCATGCCTTTCCTGTTGCTGGTCGGCGCCGCCCCCAATGCCATCGCCTACGAGAGCAAACAATTCACCTCCGGTGAGTTCTTCAAGGCCGGCATCCCCGCCAGCCTCCTGCTAATGGTAGTGATCACCATTTTCGTCATTTTCATCTGGCCGGTGATGGGTATGGAGGTGATCATCCCGACTCAATGAGCTGGGAAATGCCCAGCTCCTGGACCAACTCATCAGGAGGTTCAATTGCCGACTTCAAAGTTGATTTCAGGGCATCGAAAGTTCAGGGAGAAATTCGAATCCGACAGTGCAGTTTTCGAAAAACTCGCAGAAGAAGGTCAGAACCCCAAAGTCCTCTGGATCGGATGTGCGGACTCTCGGGTGGTGCCTGAGCTGATCACAGGCGCCGATCCCGGCGAGCTCTTCGATGTCCGCAACATCGCCAATGTGGTGCCGCCGGCTGCCTCTTCGGCATGCGCAACTGGAGCTGCAGTCGAATACGCCGTGATCCATCTCAATGTGACCCACATCGTCGTCTGCGGCCACACGGACTGCGGCGGCATCAAGGCCCTCGAGGCTCCGCCGGATCCGGGCGGTCAGCCCCACATCACCTCGTGGCTCGAACTCGCCAGACCCGCCCGAGAACTCGTCCTCAACTCGGACGTGCCAGAAGCGAACCACTACATCGAGACGATCAAGACCAATGTTCTGATGCAATGTGAGAATCTCCGAACCTATCCGTGCGTCGCCGGCGGTGAGAGATTGCGGCAGTCTTTCAATCCACCCGTGGTTGTATGACCTGTACACCGGACATTCTCCCTTCGACGAGGACACCGGGCAATGGGGCCCGGTGGCGGCACAACAGCCATGACACAGCTGCAGGCCGGCGCCCGGTACGCCTTCTGCGCTACTATTGCTGCAAACCAGCAGGCGGTGGCGGAGGACCGATGACACCGACGAATGGAGCCGAAACGCGTCCGGCGCGCCGTTTCAGGGTTTCGACCGCCACAGCGGTCTTAGCGCTCATCATCATCGCGCCTCTGGTAGTCACCGGGGTTGTCAATCTCCACCAGTTTCGGAAGGCCTATCAGACCAAGGTCTCGAATGAGCTTTCGGTCATGATCGAGCGCCACAGCTTGACCGTCGACTCCTTTATCAACGACCGCTTGAGCGACGTCCGCGTCATCGCCCGCGAGCACCCCATCGAACGGCTGACCCAGCCCGAATTCCTGCGCCGCGTCCTCAGCCTCATGCGCGAGGAGTACCACGGCGCGTTTGTCGATCTTGGTCTAGTCAACGCCAACGGCATCCAGGTGGCGTACGCCGGTCCGTTCAACCTTCTGATGGCTGATTACTCGGCCGCCGCCTGGTTTCAGACGCCGTTTCAAGCGAAAGCGTCATCAGCGACGTTTTTGCCGGTCTGCGCGGATCGCCCCACTTCATCGTTGCAACCCAGAAGAAGGTTGGCGACGAGCTCTACGTCGTCAAGGCGACCATCGATTTCGAGGCATTCAACGCCCTCGTGGAAAACCTACGAATCGGCAGCACCGGTTTTGCTTTCATCATCAATCGGGAGGGCGATTTCCAGACCAACCCCCATTTCGAGGTGGCGCTCAACCGCGCTCCGTGGGTCGATCTCCTGGAAGGTCGCATCCGGTCAGACAGAATCTCGGTCCTGGACGGCGAGGATGTTCTCGGACGGAAGGCCATCTTCACGATCGCACCGCTCAAACAGGGCGCAGTGGTTTCTGTGTTATCAGCAAGAGACATCCGATGCGTTTGCCGAACTCCGCCGGTGCAGGATTTCGCAGCCGTCGTTCTGATCATCGTCTCGTTGGCCGCCGATCTTTGCCGGCTACCTCATCTCGCGCAACCTCGCCCAACGACTCGCCGAGCCTACCGCGACCGCCCGTGATGGCGCACCAGGTCATCGAGACCGGCCGTCTTGCCTCGATCGGCGAGCTCGCCGCCGGCATCGCCCACGAGATCAACAACCCGGTGGCCATCATGGTTCAGGAGGCCGGTTGGATCGACGACCTTCTCGGCGAGGGCGACCCATGTTCGCGGCGAAAACCTCGAAGAGATCATGCGCGCCGTTAGCCAGATCCGCACCCAGGGCGACCGCTGCAAGGAGATCACCTACAAGCTGCTGAGCTTCGCCCGCAAGACCGACCCGACAGTCCGCGAGGTCGACCTCAACGAGGTCGTCGACGAGGTGATCGGGCTCACCAGCCAGAAGACCCGTTACGCCAACGTCCACATCGAGACCGAACTCAGCCCGGATCTTCCGACCATCCACGCCTCACCCTCCGAGCTCCAACAGGTCCTCCTCAATCTCGTCAACAACGCCATCGACGCCATCGAACGGCCGGGCGGCACCGTCACAGTGACCACGCAAGTCGCGTCGGAGACGAGGTCGTTCTCGAGGTGCAGGACACGGGCAAGGGGATACCAGAGGCGAATCTCGGCCGGATCTTCGATCCGTTCTTCACCACCAAACCGGTCGGTCAGGGAACCGGGCTCGGGCTCCCGATCTGCTACGGAATCGTCGAAAAAATGGGTGGCAGAATCACGGTCGAAAGCGAGATCGAAAAGGGCACGACATTCACCGTGTTCCATGCCTCGGGAAGCTCCCGAGGGGCGAGAAGTCCGACGAATCCGAAACCCGGGGGAGATCGATCATGATGGAACCATCGGTATTGCTCGTTGACGACGAGGTCGCATTTGTCGAAACCCTCGTCAAACGCCTCGAAAAACGAGATCTTCATGTCGTCGACTGCGCCCACAGCGGTCACGGAGGCTCTCGAGACGTCTCGGCGAGAGCGGGCCGACCAAGATCGACGTTGTTATTCTCGACGTCAAGATGCCGGGCATGGACGGTCTCGAAACCCTTGCGCGAATCAAAGAGGAGCACCCGCTGCTCGAGGTGATCATGCTGACCGGTCACGCGACCGTGGAATCGGCCATCGAGGGCATGAAGAAGGGCGCGTTCGACTACCTCATGAAGCCCTGCGATCTCGACCTCTTGTTGGAGAAGCTCAATGAAGCGACCGACAAGAAGCGAGAGCACGAAGAGAAGATCCTGGAAGCGCGAGCGTCCCTCATCTCACTTCGGACGGGGAGACTGAGAGCAGACAACCATGGTCGATGATACCGATGTGAAACGGCTCCTCCTGGTGGACGACGAGGTTTGGTATCTCGATGTCCTCGCCAAGCGACTCACCCACAGAGGCTTCGCGGTCACAACTGCATCGAGCGGCGCGGAGGCGATTCGCGCACTGCGCAGCTGGGAGTTCGATGTCGCGGTCGTGGATCTCAAAATGGAGGACATGGACGGCATCGAGGTCCTCAAGGTGCTCAAAAAGATGGATCCCGCCCTTGCAGGTGATCATCCTCACCGGTCACGGCTCGGAGAGGGCGGCGCGAGACGGCATTGCTCACGGCGCCTTCGATTATCTGATCAAACCTATCGGTCTCGATCCTTTGATCGCGAGAATCGAAGCAGCCCTGAGCTCTGGCTTAGACTAAGAACAGGAGGGACCACCACGATGAAATTCGCTGTTGATCCATCGAACATGATCCGTCATTTCGTTTTTGAAGGAGGAACAGAGATGAGCTTTTTCAAGGCCTGGGGAGAGTTCATGATGGTCGCCAATCCGCGCCCACGCGGACTTGGAGCTTTAGCCAACAAGCTGGATTCTGCACGACCCCAAACGGTTGCTGTTCCTGGTGCTGCTGGTGGTCCCGATCTTCGTCTTCGGCCCGGTTGTGGCGGCTCAGGTGATGGATCAAGCCGCAGCAGCAGGCGATGTGCTGCCCGATGTGCTGGGCGGCAAGAAGGCCTACAGCCCGGCCTTCTATCAGCACCGGGATCTTTGTCGCCTCGATCCTCATCGGGCTCTGTGCCGGCTGATCACCGGCTGCATCGGCGCCGGTGGCGGCTTCATCATCGCGCCCGGCCCTGATGTCGGCCGGCATCAAGGGCATCCTCGCCGTCGGCACCGATCTGTTCCACATCTTCGCCAAGGCGATCATGGGGAGCGTCATCCACCGCAAGCTGGGCAACGTCTCCGTTCCGCTGGCGTTCACCTTTCTCATCGGCGCCATCGGCGGAGCCACCGTTGGCGGGGTCATCAACCGGGTGCTTTACGAGATCAACCCGGTGCTCTCAGCGACGCCTTCATCACCACCATCTACTCGCTCATGCTCGGCGGCCTCGGCACCTACGCCATGATCGATTTTCTCAAGGCGCGCAAGAACGAACGAGCACCCGGACGACGATGCTCACGGCGGGCGAGGTCGGAAGGAGCCGATCTCGGCGGCCTGCCGAAGAAACTCCAGGCCTTCAACGTCGCCGCCGATGATCATTTTCGACCAGAATCTCGTGCCCGGCGGACGACGCATCTCCGCCTGGTTCCTGATCGCTAGCGGTTCTCTGGTCGGCTTTGCCGCCGCCATCATGGGCGTCGGCGGCGGGTTCCTGACCTTCCCCATCTTCGTCTACACCCTCGGCGTTTCATCCATGACTACCGTTGGAACCGATATCTTCCAGATCGTCTTCACCGCCGGTTACGCCGCCATCAGCCAGTACGCCATCTACGGCTTCATCTTCTACACCCTGGCGATGGGCATGCTGCATCGGCTCGCTGTTCGGAGTCCAGATCGGCGCCATGGTGACCAAGGTGGTCAAGGGCATCACCATCCGCGGCTTCTACGCCATGGCCGTCCTGGCCGGATTCGTCAACCGGATCTTCGCCCTGCCCGGCAAGCTCGCCGATCTCGAGGTGATCTCGCTCTCGCCGGGCGCCATCGGCGTGCTTGACGCCATCGGAATCTGGGCCTTCTTCGTGGTCATCGGAGGCTTCGCCGTGTGGGTCCTCTACACCTTCTGTCAGCAACCTCGGCAGACTTCGGGGAGATGGAGGTGTCGTCATGAGTAGCATCAAGAAGAAGGAGTTCGGAATCGGTCTTTTTCTGATGGCGACCTTCATCGCGGTCCTGGTCGGCATCTTCATGCCGCTCATCGATGGCGGCAACGCGCTCGACTATCTGGACAACCTCTACAATTCGATATCCAAGGGCTCGGCCTACTACATCCCGAAGGTCGAGCACCAGGTCGAGGACCACGGCAGCGAGGTCGTCACGCTCAATCTCAAGATGGCGGACGCCGAGGGCTGCGCAGACAGCCGAAAAGTCTGTTCTCGAACGCCGGTATCACTACCGCGGTCGAGGGAAGTGATTTGATGGTCAACGGCGATCTGGAAACGATCTTTTCAGCCTGTCTCGACGATGCCGAGTCGGCTTATCACAACAGCAATGAGGATCTGCTAAGCCGTTACGGGATGGATGCGCGGCCCGCACTCCACGCCTGGTGGCTGTCCCTCAGCGCGATGGAAAAGGACCTCAACCGACAACGGCTCTTCGATGCAGCGCAGCTCACCCATACCGTGCAGGCAAAGACGGTCGAATGCGCCTACAACTACTACGGCATCGAGGCGCAGGCGATCGGGGACCGCTGGGGGACGGTGCTGTTTTCTCTGGTGTTCTACGTCCTCTACACCGTCTGGTACGGCTACGGGATCATGTACATCTTCGAAGGGCCTCGGTTTCGAGCTAGAAGCACACTAGGGAGCTGTCCTACGCGCATCCGCGGTAGGATGGACCCGACAACCTGAAGCCGACTGCAGGCCGGTTGGGGAGGTGTGGGCGATGACCATCTCGGTGCTCCTGGTGGATGATGAAGAGACCTTCGTCCAGACGCTGGCAAAACGGCTCACTCTTCGTCGATTCAACGTCTACACCGCCACGCGAAAACCAAGAGTCTTCGAAACCTTGAGCGAAAACCGCATCGACGTGGTGCTGCTCGATGTCCGCATGCCGGATCTCGATGGGATCGAAGCCACAAAGGACATCAAGGCGGTCTACCCTCTCGTCGAAGTGATCCTGCTCACCGGCCACGCCAGCATGGAAGCCTCGCTGGAGGGAATGAAGATGGGGGCCTTCGACTATCTCCTCAAACCGGTCAATATTGACGAGCTGGTCTACAAGATCGAGGACGCCCACCGCAAAAAAGAGCTTCAGGAAGAAAAGATCCGTCGCCTGAAAGATCAGGCCGACGAAGCGAGCGGCGACACGGTTTGATATGAGCGCATTCTCGTGGTGGAAACGCCTGCTGGACCGTTTCCGAGGCGGCCCAGTCGGGCAACACAACATCGAGGAGGCAAAAGGGCTTTTCGAAAGCCGGTATCATGCGCTGCGTCTCCTGCTTGCTGCCAACACCAGGGCGCTGAAAACCATGGCCGAAATGGAGCAGGCCGCTCTCAGCAACAGTCTCTTCGGCATGTCGTTTGTACGATCCCACTGCACCGCGGTCGGTGTCAGCGTCTTCAAGATGGTGCGAAACCTCGACATCCTGGCACCTGAGAGGTACTCGCTGCTCTTCGAGCGGCTGGAGGAGATCCAGGGCCGGATCGACGACGAGCTCGCCACCATTCCGGCACCCACCGACGTTCCTTATATCCTGCCCATGGAGGCCATTGCACACTCCCACTCCGAAATCACGGGATCCAAGATGGCGCGTCTGGGTGAGGTTGCCAACGTGGTTGGTCTGTTGGTGCCGAGCGGCTTCGTCATTACCACCGCAGCCTTCGAACGGTTGATCGCCGCCAACGATCTGGGACCCGAGATCGCGCGTCTCCTCCAGACGAACCAGTCCGACACGCTGGACGAGCTCTTTGTCCTCAGCTCGAATCTGCAACAGTTGATTCTCACCGCCGAGGTGCCGGCTGACATCGCCGTCGCCATCCAAGGCGCCGCCGCCGAGATCGTCGACCCCGTCGCCGGTACCACCTTCGCCTTGAGGTCCAGTGCACTGGGCGAAGACTCGATCAATGCGTCCTTTGCCGGGCAGTACGAGTCGCTGCTCAACGTCCGGCCGTCGAACCTAGTGGCCAGCTACCTGGAGGTGGTGGCCAGCAAATACACCCCCCAGGCCATGCAGTACCGGATGCAGCGCGGCCTCCGCGATGACGACGTTGCGATGAGCGTCGGTTGTCTGGAAATGGTCGACGCCCGCTCCGGCGGTGTGGCGTATACCGGGAACCCGAATAACAGGGAAGACTCAAACGTCTTCATCAGCTCCGCCTGGGGTCTGCCGAAAACAATCGTCGACGGTCGTTTTGCGTCAGATCTGCTGATCGTGAATCGAGAGGAACCGCTCGACGGTTTCCTCCCGCGTCGTGGGCAACAAAAATAACCGCTTCGTGCTCCACCCACGGGAGGGCGTGCGACGGGGCAAGGTCGACGAAGACCTGCGCCTCCGGCCTTCGTTGACCGACGCCGAGGCTGTGGCCGTGGCCGAGGCGGCCATCAAACTGGAAGCCACTTCGGCACCCCCGTGGATGTGGAGTGGGCGACCACCGACGACGGTGCGGTCGTGATTCTCCAGTGCCGCCCGTTGTCCCAGTCGTCGCCGAGGTCACCCGAGCCGCCTTGCCCCCCGACGCCCCGCCTCCCCTGATCAGTGGCGGATTCACCGCAAGCCCCGGCTCGGCCTCTGGAATCATCCACTGGGTGGAACGGGACGTCGAGGCCCTGTCCTTCCCCGACGGCGCGGTCATGACCCTGTCGCAACCTCTGCCGCGATGGGCCGCCCTCCTCGATCGGGCGGCTGCAGTCATCGCCGAAGAGGGCGGGGTCGCGGGCCACCTGGCCACTGTCGCGCGCGAGCTGGGGGTGCCCGCCATCCTCGGCGCGGGTCCCCTCGACGGGCTTGAAAACGGTCGCGAGGTCACGGTAGACGCTACGGGTCGCGCCGTGTTTCCGGGCGCATCGAAGCCCTCCTCGAAGGTGTCGAAGAAACCGTTGCCGCGGTCCCTGACAACCCGGTCCGGCAAACACTCAAAAAAGCGCTGGCACATATCGCGCCCCTCAACCTGATGGATCCCGACGGCCTCGATTTCAAGCCGACGAATTGCCGGACGCTGCACGACATCACCCGTTTCTGCCACGAGCAGGCGGTGCGTGAGATCTTCGCTTTCGGGACCGACACTTCGTTCCCGGAGTTCGCCAGCCAAACAGCTCCACCACAACGTGCCCATGCAATGGTGGGTCCTGGATCTCGGCAACGGTTTCAAAGACACGGTCAAGGGCAAGTACGTGCATCTCGAAGACATTGCCTGCAAACCGATGCTGGCGATCTGGGACGGGATGGTGGCGGTACCGTGGGACGGTCCACCGGCCGTCAGCGGGCGCGGGCTCGCATCGGTGCTCTTCCAGGCTACCGCAAATCCGGCCCTTTCCAGCCCCTTCAAAAAACCCTATGCCAACCGCAACTACTTCATCATCTCGAAACATTTCATGAATCTGCAGTCGCGCTTCGGTTTCCACTTCACCAACGTCGAAGCGCTCGCCGGAGATCGTCCCGAGGAGAATTACCTGAGTTTTTCGTTCAAGGGCGGCGCGGCAGACCACGAACGCAAGGCGGGGCGCGCCCGGTTCATCGGCGAACTGCTCTGCGGATGTTCGACTTCGAGATCAAGTCACCAATGACGTCGTGGCCGCTCGCCGGACCAATCTCGTCCAGGCGAGATGTGGAGCAGGGGCTTCGGGTGGTCGGCTATCTCCTGATGCACACTCGTCAGCTCGACATGATCATGAACGATCCGTCAGCGGTCGAACATTACCGGACCAAAATGCGGGCGGATATCCAGTCGCTTGCAGAAAACTGACCGAGGCCTGGAAGAAACCGGCCATGTCGAGGCTTGTACGGTGGGACATGACAACCAAGGTAATTTCCAACGGCGCCCTTGCTGAGGCGTTGTTCACGCTTGCAGACGCCGAACCGCCCGGCGACCGGCGCTTGGCGTTTTTGCGTGCCGGATACACAGCCTTCGACGCGCCAGGAAAAGCGCGACGAGAACTACTTGGAGAGGCACCGAACTGGCTCCGACCCCTGATCACCCAGCTCGTCGGTTGCCGAAGTGAGGATGCGCTGCACGCCGCGGTCCAACGCCTTCAGGGGGGTGAAAACTTTCGTCGACGTCCCGCCCGCCAGGGCTACCTCAGCGGCGCCGAGATGACCAAAACCCTTCGCTCCGGTCCCGGGGATCTTCATCCACAACGGCTGCGCGGCGCTTGTCATTGGCATACCCGCCATTCCGACGGCAAAGCGGCTCTCGAAACCATGGCGCGGGCGTGTGGCCGACGCGGTTACGCCTGGTCGATGGTTAGCGACCACTCACGCGGCCTCGAGGTGGCGTCGGGTCTCGACCGCGAAGGGGTTCGCCTCCAGCGCCGGCGAGTCGAGCGCTGGAACGATCAGCATTGCGAAGACCACCGTCTTTTCCAGGGGCTCGAGGTCGAGGTCCTGATCGACGGCACCCTCGATGTGCCCAAGGGCGAACGCCTCGAGGTCGATTGCGTGGTTGCCGCCGTTCACAGTCACTTCGACCCGGACCGCGATCAGACCGAACGTCTTCTGCGCACTATCCAGACGCCCGAAGTCCACATCCTCGCCCACCCCCGAGGTCGCCACTTCCATCATCGTCCGGGGCTCAAGGCACGCTGGGAAACTGTTTTTGCGGCCTGCGCCGATGCCGGCGTGGCGGTCGAGATCAACGGCTTTCCGCGGCGCCAGGACCTCGACCCCGACCTCGCCCGCCTCGCCGTTGATCAGGGGTGCGAGGTGATCCTCGCATCGGACGCTCACGCCGTGCCGCACCTCGAGTTCGACACCTACGCATCGGCCATCGCCATGCTCGCCGAAGTCCCCCGAGAACGGATCCTCAATGTTCTTCATGCCGACGAGTTCGAGGCGTGGTTGGCGGACCGGTAGCGAGGTAAGCTCCATCGAATCATCTCCGGGCGTCTCGCTTCGACGTATGAGGTACCACTCTTCGCATTGTTTGCCCTGTTTTCATATCAGATTGCGTAGCGATTGAACCAAACAATGCGAAGGGTGGTACCTGTGTCATCGAAGTAATTTCGCGCTCCACAATTGGGGGCAAACAATGTGAGGAGTGGCACCTGTGTCGGCGAAGCGGCATCGCGCGACTCATTGGAGCTTCGCGCGTCCCACTGGCGCATGCCGGGGATCAGTACAAAGGAAACTTCGCGGTGAGCGCGTGGACCTCGGCCTTGACGGCTTCCATCTCCGACGTGAAGGCCGCCATCTTGGCGTCGTCCTCTTTGTCCTCGTCGGCCCGCAGGACCCTGTCGATGAGCTCCGCGATCTTTACCATCTCATCGGCGCCCATACCGCGGGTGGTCACAGCCGGGGTGCCGATGCGGAGACCGGAGGCGATGTAAGGTTTTCTGGTGTCGAAGGGCACGGTGTTTTTGTTGACCGTAATGTCGGCCAAACCCAGCCAACGCTCGGCCTTTTTGCCCGAGATGAAATCGGCGCCGAGGTCAACCAGGAACAGGTGGTTGTCAGTGCCATCCGAGACAATCCGCCAGCCGCGCTTCTTGACCGCTTCGCATAACGCCGCTGAATTCTCGACCACCCGCTTCTGGTATGCGTTCCACTCGGGCTCCATGGCTTCGGCGAAGGCCACCGCCTTGGCGGCGATGACGTGCATCAGCGGCCCGCCCTGGATACCGGGGAAGACGGCTTTGTCGATCGCCTCGGCCCAATCGGCGCCGCACAGGATGATGCCGCCGCGTGGCCCGCGTAGGGTCTTGTGCGTGGTCGAGGTCACGAAGTGGCAGTGTGGCACCGGTGATGGATGAAGACCGGCGACCACCAGGCCTGCGATGTGGGCGATATCGGCCATGAGCAAAGCGTCGGCCTCGTCGGCGATCGCACGCAGGCGCTCGAAATCGATCGTCCGGGGGTATGCGGAGGCCCCGCAGACAATCAGCTTGGGATGGTGCTCAAGCGCGAGCTCGCGTAGGCGATCGTAGTCGATGGTCTCGCTTTCCTTGTCGACGCCGTAGGCCACGACCTCGAACTCCTTGCCCGAGTAGTTGAGGGGATGGCCGTGAGTGAGGTGGCCGCCGTGGGTGAGGTCCATGCCAAGCATGGGGTCCCCGGGTTGCATCACCGCCAGGTAGACGGCCATGTTGGCCTGGGCGCCGGAGTGCGGCTGGACGTTGGCGTGCTCGGCGCCGAAGAGCTTTTTGGCCCGTTCGCGCGCCAGATCCTCGCCGACGTCGACATATTGGCAACCACCGTAGTAGCGGCGTCCGGGGTAGCCCTCGGCGTACTTGTTGGTCATCACCGAACCCATCGCGGCCATCACTGCCGGCGACACGAAGTTCTCCGAAGCGATCAGCTCGAGACCCTCTTTTTGACGCCGCCGTTCGTTCTCAAGCGCCTGAGCCACCTCGGGATCAGCCGTTTCCACCAGTTGGTTGTGAACTGAAAAGAACTGCTCATTGAGATTGTCAGCCATCATCCCTCCCGCTCGATCTTCTCGACCCGTCTCTGATGGCGGCCACCCTCGAAAGACGTCTCGAGGAAGATCCGCACCATCTGTTCCGCCACCCCAGGCCCGGTGGACCGTGCACCAATGCAGAGCACGTTGGCATCGTTGTGGCGTCGCGCCATTTCCGCGGTAAAGGCGTCGTGGCACAGGGCGGCCCGCACCTGAGGGTGACGGTTGGCCGCCAGGCTCATGCCGATGCCGGTGCCGCAAATCAGGATCCCTCGATCGGCATCGCCAGCAGTCACAGCCCCGGCGACGGCGTGGGCGAAATCCGGATAGTCGACCGAAACCGTGTCCTCAGGACCGAGGTCGCGAACTTCGAGGCCTGACTCGCCGATGAGTTCAACGATGCTCGCCTTCAGTTCGACCCCCGCGTGATCGGAGGCGATGACGATCATGAGTTCCTCCTAAATATCCTGGTCCGGCGACGGCAGCTGCAGGGCGCGGTACTCCTCGAGGGCAAAGCGATCGCTCATCCCCGCCAAATGGTCCACAATGAGCCGCGCGAAGCCGGGAGCCGAATGGTACCGCTCGGCGACGGTTGCCGCAATGCGTTTCAGTGGGAGATCACGGAGATTGGGGAGATCGTGCTCTTCAGCCGCACGCATCAGCAGGTAGTCGGGCAGGATAGCCGGCGCCGACCAGTAGGCACCAAAGAGGGCGGTGACCACCTTCCGGGCTCGCCAGTCCTGGCGACTGACCGGCCCCTGGTTGATGATCCTCGAGTAGATGAAGCTCTTGAGCTCGGAGAATAGCTCCTCGACCTCGGCCGACATCCAGACGGTTGTCTGCGACACCTCCCGAGCACGCTCTGAGAAGCTCTGGTGGTCGGAGATTTTATGGCGCCCGAGAAAACGGCCGATTCGCACTCCTGATGATTCGACGACGTCCAAAACGAAGAGTCGGATGAGTCCGCGGACAAGGTTGTTTTGGCGGATCCAGGCCCGCTCTTTGAAGTACGTGTCCGATCCAATTTCCGAGATCACCCGTTGCGAGACCGCCAGTTCCTCGACCGCCTCCAGGCGCACCGATTTCGCTCGCAAGCCATCCTCGAGATCGTGAGTCTGCTGTGCAATCTCATCGGCGACCGCTACCGTCTGGCCCTCGAGGTGGCACGGTTTGTCGAGAAAAAGGCCGTTGCGGTCGGGTAACGGAAAAGGGTAATCCACCTTCCACGACGTGTGTTTGAGAATGGCCTCCCGCACATGGTCCGAGAGGTTGAGGCCCGGGAGATCGTAACGCCGCTCAAAGAGATCCACCACTCGCAGCGACTGGTAGTTGTGTTTGAACCTGCCGACGACTGAGGAGATCGCCGCTGGAAGTACGACCTCATCGTTGACGCCGCGAAGAATCTCGTCGAGAACTGATTCGCCGGTGTGGCCGAAGGCTGTATGACCGAGGTCATGACCCAGCGCCGCCGCTTCTGCGAGGTCCTCGTTGAGGCCGAGCGCGCGGGCAATGGTGCGTGCCAGCTGGCCGACTTCAAGGGTGTGAGTGAGCCGAGTGCGCGGATGATCTCCAACGTGAGGGACAAAGACCTGGGTCTTGTGCTTGAGGCGACGGAAGGCGCGTGAGTGGAGGATTCGATCGCGATCACGTTGGAACCCCAACCGGATATCCGATGGATCGTCCTCCACCTTCCGGCGACGGGTCGCTTCGGACGAGCGTACGGCAAAAAGGGAGAGACGACTCTCTTCGTCGAGCTCCAGTTGGATTCGGCGGCGCACGAAGGACTCAGGCATCACGTTGTCTCCATCAACGCCAGAAGAGCGCCAACCAAGCGAATACTCCCGGCCGCCAAAACCGGATCACCGACACGGTCGAGACCTGATTGAGGATCTTCTGCGATCTCAGCACCGGCGAAGGCCGCAGCAAGGCGCTCGAGCGGCATCGCTCGCTCGTCAGCCAGCGGGCAGATCACCACGTCACCGACACGTTTTTTGAGAATTTCCGCCATCGCCTCGACCGGCTTGTCGTCGAGGCAGGAAAAAAGAAGATTGTAGCGACAATCCAGCCCGTCAAGGTGTTCGGCCAATGCCTTTGTTGCCTCGAGATTGTGCGCACAATCTGTCAGCACTTCGCGTCCCTTGAACTGGTGAACACTCAGGCGACCAGGCCAGCTCAAGCCATCAAGCGCCACCTGAACTCGGGTTGGTTTGAGCGGACAAACCCAGCCCGCATTCGCTGCTTCAAGAGCCAGCGCCAGGGCAAGTTCGAGGTTGTCACGTTGAAAGGCTCCGGCAAGAGGCATGCGGACAATCGAGTTGCGACCGTCCCAATTTATCGAGACCCTCCCCCCGCCCGCGTCCGTGCACCTGACCAGCGAACGGGCAGGCCGAGCCGCCGGCGCTTCAAGCCAGGTCACCAGATCATCATCCACCCCAGATCCGATTACCGCCGTTTCGGCTGCCGCCAACGCACGACCCTTGTCTCGGGCAACCGCGGTCGGCTCAACCCCGAGCCACCCGGCGTGATCGCTGCCAATATTGGTGAGACCGGCAATCGCGCTTTCAGCCACCCGGGTAGCGTCCCACGACCCGCCCATCCCGGCTTCGAGAACCGCCACATCGACCCGTGCTTCAGAAAAAATGCTAAAGGCAGCTGCTGTCATCGTCTCAAAGTAGGTGAGGTCCGGATACTCATCAAGATATTCAATCGCTGATTCGAGCACCTTCTCGTCCACCGCAACGCCGTTCAATCGCACCCGCTCTTCCACCCGTACGAGGTGGGGTGACGTGAAGAGGCCGGTGCTGAGGCCATGGCTGCGGAGTAGGGCGTCGAGCATCGCTGCCGTCGATCCTTTTCCATTGGTGCCAACAACCAGGATCGAGGGAAAGTCCAGCTGCGGGTTGCCGCCCCCCGCAAGTACCCGCTGCAACTCGTCCAGCGCGGGCCGAATCCGGCCCACGGACCGGGCTCTTAGATTCACCGCAGCATCGACAGGCATCGGGCGACGGTGTCCTTGAGCTCGGGTCGTGGGACTACCATGTCCAACATGCCATGTTCGACGAGGAACTCGGAGCGCTGGAAACCTTCGGGCAGCGTTTGGCGGATGGTCTGTTCGATCACCCGCGGACCCGCGAACCCGATCAAAGCACCTGGTTCGGCTATGTTGAGGTCGCCGAGCATCGCGTAACTCGCGGTCACGCCTCCCGTGGTCGGATCGGTGAGAACCGAAATATACGGGAGGCTCTTGTTTCGCAGTCGGGCGAGCGCCGCGGAAACCTTTCCCAGCTGCATCAATGACAGGATCCCCTCCTGCATGCGCGCGCCACCCGAGCATGAGACTATGATGAGAGGCAGTTTTCGATCGACGCAGCGTTCGATGGCTCGGGTCAGTTTCTCTCCTACCGCAGATCCCATCGAACCACCCATGAATCCATATTCCATGGCCGCAATGACCGTCGGAATCTTGTTGACCTCACCCTGGGCGACCACCACGGCGTCAGTACCGTTGAATTTCTTGTTGTAGATTTTCAGTCGGTCCGAGTACGGTTTCGAGTCGACAAAGCCAAGTGGGTCAGACGAGCGGATCTTGCCAAAAAGACGCTTGTATTTCCCGTGGTCGAAAAACATCTTGAAGCGCAGCTCAGCCGAAATCCTGAAGTGGTACCCGCAGCGCGGGCAGACGTGGTGGTTGCTGGTCACCTCGCGGTGATAAAGGATCTCTCCGCAATCGGAACACTTGATCCACAGACCCTGAGACCTGCTCTTTTCATTGGCCATCAATAGCTCCGTCTCTTGGCGGCCGCGTCCGACCCGATTTGAATGACGAAGTCGGGTGATCGGCTTTCAATTCTTCAACCCGAACATCGCAAAAATCTGGCTCCGCGATGCCAGGCCGTCAGCTTCCAGTATCTTCGCTCTCGAGGTCGTTGGGAATCCCGAGTCGCTGGCAAGCGGCGTCGTACATTTGCCTGGCTGCCTTCTGGGCGTTTTGCAGCTCGGCGATCGTCTCCTTGACCTTCCCGAGTTCAACCTGGATCTGACCCTCAAGGTCCTGAATTTCTGTTTTCGTCTGTTCTAGAGCCTCTTCGTAGAATTTTTTCTGTGCATCAGTCAAGCCGGACATGTTTTCCCCCATGGTCTATTCGAATTTGAAGGGCATACGGATCGACACCCACACCCGGACTTTGATTCCACCCTTGGTTGCTGGTTTGTAACGCCCCTTGAAGATCGCTTCTTCGGCCGCCTCCGCGAAGCCGAGACTTCGGCCTTCCACCTTGATTATCCGAACCTCCTCCACTAAACCATTGATTCCGACCAATGCCTCGGCTTCAACTACTCCGGAAGCGCCCTTTCTCAGGGCCGCCGGTGGATACTTCGGCGGTTCCCGGAAAATAATCTCCGGCGGACTGACGCCCGGCCCCGGAACAACAATGTCACCCTCGCGAACCGACGGCGTCGGAGTCGGCGGAATTGGGGTGGCCGTCGGCGGAGGCGAGGTCGGAGTCGGTGGAATTGGTGTCGGTGTGTCAGTCGGAAGCGGCGTCGAGGTTTCCGTTGGTGTCGGCGTCGGCGGAATCGGTGTCGGTGTAGGAAACTCTTCTTCGAGGCGCTTGCGGAGTTCTTCCTCCTGCTTGGTGATCTCCGCAGCGGCGACCTCTCGAGCTCTCTCAATCAACTCCTGATCCGACATCAGACCCACGGTCGGCGCCGGTGTTGGGGTTTCGGTGGCTGCAATGGTGATTGGAACAGCCCTCGAACTCGGAGATGAATCGAGCCATTTGCTTCCAAAGAAGAACCAACCCCCAGCCGCAGCCAATACCACCACCAACGCGCCGAGTGCCATCCAAAGCTGCTTCTGATCCCCCCCGGCAACGGATTTCTCGAGCCCCAACCCGGAATCATCGATCCCGGATTCGGCGCTTCTTGAAATCGGTGGTGTCGCAGAGAGTACTTCATCGAAGTCATCATCCTCCGCAAGCACTACTTCAGGCTCTTCCGCTGGCGGGGGCACTGGAGAGGGTTCAACAGGCGGCTCGGTGGGATCGATCGTCGTCGGGTGCTCCGATGGTGGTGCCGGCTGTGCCGGTGTCGCGGACGCGTCGCCGGCGATCAGCTGAACCTGACGCCCGGAATCGAGGCTTTCGAGGAAGGCCACCAGGTTCGATCTATCGACAGACCACCCGTTATTGCGCATGACCTTTTCAAGGTCACGTTGGAAATCTTCAGCTGACTGATAACGCTCATCGCGTTCGGCATTGAGCGCGAGGAAAATGATCCGATCGACCTCAGAATCGACGTCTGTATTCTTCATCGACGGTGCGGTGATGATCGGATCTCGCACCTGCTCAAGCACCGACAGCTCGGATCTGCCGGAGAAGACCTTTTCATTTGTCAGCATTTCGTAGAGCACCAGACCGAGTGAAAAGATGTCCGACCTGTGGTCGATATCCTTGCCCCACGCCTGCTCCGGCGACATGTACTGAAGTTTGCCCTTCAGCGCCCCGGAACGGGTGTGAGATGCCTTGGAGGCGGCTTTTGCGATTCCGAAATCGCAGAGCTTGATGTCGCCATCGAACGAAATGAGGACATTTTGGGGCGACACGTCCCGGTGGACCAATCCGAGAGCTCGATCTTCAAAATCGTGCTTCTTGTGGGCATAGTCGAGAGCCGAAGCCAGCAAATTGGAGATGTAGAGCGCGAGTTCAATCGGCATTTTCACATCGCGTTGACGACACAACTCGAGAATGGAGCGAAGATCGTGCCCTTCGATGTACTCCATCGCGATGTAGTGCGAACGATCGACCTTGCCGAGGTCGTAAATATGGATGATGTTGTTGTGGTTGAGTTGGGCGGCGAGTTTGGCCTCATCGATGAACATGCGGACAAATTCGTCGCTATCGGTGAGGTTGCCAAGAATCCGCTTAATGGCAACTGTTTTTTGGAACCCTTCCATGCCCATCATCCGGGCCTTGTAAACGTCGGCCATACCACCAGTGGCGATATGCTCTTCGATAACGTACTGGCCGAACTCAGAACCCGACGGGGCGGGGCTCTCAGGCTGATCCGGTGGCGCGATCTCTACCGGCGGCTTCGGTTCAGCAGGCTTCGCCGGAGGCGGTGTCACCGGCTCCGGTGTCTCCTCAGCAACGGGTTCCTCAACCGGCAGTAACGGTTCCGGAAGTTCAGTTGGGGTCGGTGGAGGCGTCGGTTGCTCGGTTGCCGGTGGAGGTTTAGGTGGGATGGCCGATTGCGCCGGCGGATCCGCTTCGACCGGTTGATTCCTGAGTGCAGCGATATCGAGCCCGGACAAGGTTTCCGAAAGCAGCTTGTCCACTTCCTCGTCGGTCGTTTTGGTGGCGCGCGGCTTGGTTTCTTTCTCGGGTTCGAGGATGTCGGCTAGCGCCTCATTGAGTGAAGTATCCTCGCTGGACTCTGCAGCCGGCGGTGATTTTGTGACGTCGGGTGGCGCCTGCACCGGCTGTTGTTCGCCGCCCTCCATATCCGAAAGAATGTCCCCGAACAAATCGTCGGAGGTCACAGGAGCCTCGGCGCCAGACAGGCCGGCGCTGCGGCGAAGCGTCTCGAGCATCTCTTGCGGAATTGCCTGGGTCGCAGCCGGATTGGGTGTGATCCGAATCAGTTCCTCGACACGCTCTCGAAGAGCATCCGGTGCGAACGGACGCTCGAGAATGTCCTGGGCACCGTATTGGATCGCGTCCTCTTTTGGAGATTCTCCACGATAACCGGACATCAGGATGAGGAACGGCGTCGCCCGCAAACCTGCACGAGCCCGGAGTTGGGTGATGGCGTCCTCAATCGTGAGATTGGGGAGAACAGAATTGATGATGACGACGGCGGGTTCAAAGGAAGCGCACAGATTCACCGCGTCATCCGTGTTGCCAGCGATTTCGAGATGAAAATCAGGGCCTGCGAGCGCTTCGCGCAGGTGTTCCACGTAACGCGGTTCGTATTCGATGACTAAAATGTTCGCGTTCATTGAATCGCCCTCTATCTCTCCGTAGATCGAAGAGTCCTGACCTCATTATCTGTGACGGGGGTGCAAAGTCAACCGAGGCCGGCGACTCGTCGTCGGGTGCTCGAACACCCTCATCAATTGCGAGCAAGGCGCAGGACGCCAGCCCGCACATCTCAGAGGCGATCGTCGCGACGAAGGAAAGTTGCTGCGAAACATGGCGTTTGCGACCCAGCCGGGTTCCCAGTGCCGTTTATTGCATGCGCCATCTGTATGAAATCGGGGCGCCGTGACGACGATAAATTTCCCGACGCACACGATCGGCAACGTAGGAGGCGGCGAGTAACCCGACGAATGCGACCGCCCGAAATCTTCGCGCATGTCCGGCCGCAGCCGATAGCTCTAAAATCATGCGAGCTATAATGCGCCCACCTCCGCAGGTTGACAGCCGGTTGTGCTGCGGAGGTGCGGGGAGGTCTCATGTCGGGTCACAGTAAGTGGAGCACGATCAAGCACAAGAAGGGGCGGGCCGATGCCAAGCGTGGCAAGCTCTTTACCAAGATCATCCGAGAGATCACAGTCGCGGCTCGCGAAGCCGGCGGCGACCCGGACAGCAATCCCCGCCTACGTGCTGCGGTGGCTGCTGCCAAAGCGGGCAACATGCCCGCCGACAATATCAAGCGTGCCATCGATCGTGGAACCGGAGCAATTGATGGAGTGTCATACGAGGAAATCAGTTTTGAAGGATATGGCCCCGGGGGAGTTGCAGTCATGTTGGAGCTGCTCACCGACAATCGCAATAGGACAACTCCAGAGATCCGTCACCTCTTTACGAGATATGGAGGAAATCTGGGGGAGAACGGCTGCGTGTCGTGGCTCTTTACGCGCAAGGGCATGATTCTGATTCCGCGGTCGGAGGAGGCTGACGAAGACGAGATCATGGAACTGGCCCTCGAGGCAGGTGCCGAAGATCTCGACACAGACGACACCGATTATTTCCGCATCTACACCTCACCCGACGAGCTGCACATCGTCAAAGACCAACTCGAAACCTCCGGTCTGGTGGTCGAGGCGGCACAATTTGAAATGGAACCGTCGAGCACTACCCGCCTGGAAGGCAAGCCCGCCCAACGAATGATCCACCTGATGGAAGCCTTCGACGACCACGACGACGTGCAGAACGTGTGGGCCAACTTCGATATCGACGACGAACTCCTGAACGAAAGCTGAATTGGGTAATTTATGGGTGTTCGCGTCCTCGGTATCGATCCCGGATCCCGGGCTACCGGCTGGGCGCTGGTGATTACAGAAGGAAATCGTTATCGGCTCGAGAACGCCGGCGTTGTCCGGCCGCGCGGCGAACACAGGCATGGCCGGCTGGCCGATCTCCAGCTCCGCCTTGCATCCGTTGTTGGGGAATTGGCACCCGACTGCGCCGCAGTCGAGTCATCGTTTTCGGGCCTCAATCCGAAGACGGGTCTCGCGCTCGCAGAGAGTCGCGGCGTCATTCTGGCAGTGCTCGGCGGACTCGATCTCGAGGTGGCGTCGTACAGTCCGGCCGAGGTCAAGTCTGCAGTTGTCGGCCACGGACGAGCTGAAAAACAACAGGTTAACTATATGGTAGTGCGCCTTTTGGCACTGAAGAAAAAACCGGCCAGCGACGCTGCGGACGCCATGGCGGTGGCCCTCACCCACATCCACCTCGGAGCGTGGAGAAAAGCTCGTTGACGCCCCCAGGGGCTCGTGCTACGATGCCCTGCCTTTCATTCTTGAATGGGGCACGACATAGCGATTTGGCTCGGAGCATTCGGTTGTTTGGCCGCTCGCCTCGAACCAAAGCGGAACGGAACTCGGATGGGCATGGAACTCATCCGCGCCTGAGAACTCTAACCAGGAGGAGGCATAGCCGTGACTGGACAAGTAGCAGAGTATTTTCGCCAGGGTGGGATCTTCATGTACCCGCTTCTTTTCTTCTCGGTGCTGGCTGCGACGGTCGCGATCGAGCGTTTCATCGTCTTTTCGAAGGCGAAGATCAACGTCAGCGATTTCTTGACCAAGATCCGAAAGGCATTGCTTGTCAATCGGAACGTCAAGGAAGCGATCAAAATCTGCGAGCAGAGCAAGGGCCCCGTTGCCTCGGTGATGAAGGCCGGCCTGCTGCGCTATGGCCATTCTCGCGAGGACGTCGAGAAGACCATCGAGAACGCAGCGCTGTATGAGCTTGATCGGCTCGAGAAGCGTCTCGGCGTGTTGGCGACCACCGCCAACGTGGCACCGATGCTTGGATTCCTCGGTACGGTCGCCGGGATGATCAAATCCTTCGCGACGCTTGCCGAGCAGGGCCTCACCAACCCCGCAGCGGTCGCCGTCGGTATTTCGGAGGCGTTGATTACAACCGCCACCGGTCTCATCATCGCGATTCCCGCTCAGCTGGTCTACAACTGGTACACCACAAAGATCACCCGCTTTGTGCGCGACATCGAGACCGCCTCGAACATGCTGGTCGAGACCTTCACCGAGATGGACAGCCAGCGTTACGGTCAGGGAGGCGAGGGCCAGGCCTAGAAGGGAGCCCGCCGATGGGACTCATCCGCGGTAGAGATCGCAAACCTGCAGGACAGATCTTCACAGCCTCGATGGCGGACATCGTGTTCTTGTTGTTGGTCTTCTTCATTCTCACCTACAAGGTCGAGGTGGACCGGACGAAGATGGATCTCCCGGACACTTGGATTCGGAGCAAGGTTCCGGAAAAGGCGGCCGTGATTTCGATCGCTCCGCCGGACGACATCACTGCGCCGTTGACGGTACGAGTTTCTACGGGCGAAGAGATGTCGCTGCCGGTCAGCACCACCGAGGAGGTCGTCACGTTCGCCTCCACCGAGGTGGCGCGGGACCCTAACAAAGAGTTCATCATCAAGGCAGATGAGCAGGTGCCATACCAGCACGTTGATGCGGTGCTCGATGCTCTGAAACAGTCCAAGGTCAAAAACATCTACCTTCTGTCCGAACAGAAGACAGTGAAAGACTAGACGGAGGCGACCATGAAGATCAAAAAGAAAGAAGTCCAGTCCGAGATCTTCACCGGGTCGATGGCCGACATTTCCTTTTTGTTGATCATCTACTTCATGATCACGTCGGCATTCTCGGCTGATCGAGGCCTCGACTTCGCCCTTCCTGAGGACACGGACACCCCCGAAATCAAACAGGAAGATTCGATCGACGTTCACGTCTTGCGTGGCGGTGCGATCGAGGTCGATCAAAACGGCACGCCGCTCGAAGGATTGCTTCCCTATATTCTCGACAAGCTCAAACAAAATCCCGAAAAACCGGTGATTCTGCGCACCGAACCCGATGCGACCTATGGCGACATGATCCGGGTCTTCGACACGCTGCGCACGGCCAGTATCGAGTGGACGGACGCCGACGGCCAGCCACTATATATGGACGTCCATGGAAAGCCGTTGACGGAGATTCAAACGATCTCGATCCCGACCCGGCGTGAAATCGAGAACCTGTGGTCGATGCTCGGAATCCAGTAAAGGGGGAAGCCATGAGCGATTCTCCAAAAACCGCGAAGAAGAAGAAAGACAACGCGACGCAGATGACCACGGCCGAACTGCTGGCCCTCGAGGCGACGCAGGACAAAAAGGTCGCGCGGTGGTCGCTGGGTATCGCGGTCATATTCCACATCATCATCTTCGCCATGCATTGGCCGTCGTTTGCCGGTGGACTCTCCGATGCCAAGGAGAAAAAGAGCAAGATCTACGTCGTCAAGCAGGTCAAGTTCAAACAGCCGCCGCGGCGAGAAATGCAACAGATTCCGAAACCCAAGACACAAAAGGTCCCGATTCCCGATCCTACGCCTGACGAACCTGAGCCGGTTCGGGACCAGGAACCTGATGAGGATGTCGATTTCATCCCGGACGATAACTTGGTTCTCGGAGTGCCCGACGCTCCGCCACCGCCAGAGCCCGAGGGACCGATTCGGTTTGTCGTAGGTGGGAACATCACCGAACCGAAGAAAGTCAGCGGGCCCAATCCAGTCTATCCCGAGGCCGCTCGCAGAGCGCGTATTCAAGGTGTCGTAGTGCTTGAGTGCGTGATCGGCAAGACCGGGAATGTCCAGAGCGTCAAAGTCCTGCGAGGGCTCCCACTTGGGCTGACCGAAACTGCGGTGGATGCTGTCAACAAATGGAAGTTCGAGCCGTCTACTCTCAACGGAAAGCCGGTGGAGGTTCTCTATATTCTGACGGTGCGGTTCAACCTGCAGTAACCCTGCAACATGTCGCTGCAAGGATCTTTGAACGAGCTTCCGCTGCCGGACGTCATTCAACTCGTGAGTGTCTCAGGTAAGACGGGAGCGTTTGAAATCCAGTGCGACGAAGCACAGGGAAAGATCTTTCTCCGAGACGGTCAGATAGTTGACGCCCTGGTCGGGAAACTCCGCGGCGATAGCGCGGTATACGAGATGGCTATCTGGTCCGAAGGTACGTTCTCGTTCAATCCGGGCGAAGAATCGGATCAGGTCACCGTCAATATGTCCAACGCCAGCCTCATGATGGAGGCAGCCCGTCGTCTCGACGAATGGCGAGTTCTTTCACGTAAAATTCCCTCTTTGGATCTCGTCCCCTATTTTGCTTCACGGGAGCAGGGGGCGGACCAGGTAACCCTCAGTCCGCAAGAGTGGATATTGGTCACTCGTATCGATGGTGTGCTGACCATCGAGGAGATTGCCAACGAGCTCAAATGGGCGCCATTCGACGTGTCGAAGCTGCTCTTTGGAATGATTACCACAGGGCTGGTGGCTCTCGGTAGATCGGGAGATGCCGCCGACGGCACCCAGCGATGGCAGACCGGGCCCAACCCGGTGACGTTGCTCGGCTTAGCGGAGAAAATCCGTTCGGTAGCACTCGAGGTTGTTGGTTCGGGGGGTGAACGGACGATCGAGAAGCAGTACACTTCAGCGCGGACCCTGATTGAACGCGGTGAGGGTTTCAATGCTCTCCGGGAAATGGTGGAGCAACATACAAAGGCGATATCGCTGCTCAAGGGTTCTGACATGGCCGCGATGTTCGATGAACAGGTAAGACCGTTGCTGGGTGAAGTGCAACAAACGTAGCTCGGATTGCGTTAAAACAACGGGAGGCACAGAAAATGAAATCGAGGGTCAGCCGTGCGACGATCGCAGGAGCAGCAGCACTGTTGCTGCTGGTGGCGGCGCTGCCGGCGCACGCGGAGTGGAACAAGGGCCTAGAGGCCTACAAGAAGAAGGACTGGGCGAATGCCGTCAAAGAGTTCGAGGAGGTCACCAAGACCAACCCGGATTATGCGGGCGCCTACTACATGCTGGGTGTTTCACAACGTGCTCTCGGCCAGCTGAGCCCGGCCATTGCCAGCCTCCGCAAGTCGGTGGAGCTCGACGGTAGCCAGGCATCGTACAAGATCGCTCTAGGTCAGGCGCTCCTTCAAGCAGATCAATACCAGAATGCCTATGAGCTATTGAAGCCTCTGAGCATGAGTTCGATGGATGCTTCACATCGGTCGAGCTACGCCCTCCTCTTTGCCCAGGCCGCAACCAAGACAAACCGGCCCGGCGAGGCCATCAGCGTCCTCACGACGCAAGCGCGCGCGGACTCAAGGAACTACCGTCTGCAACAGGCCCTGGGCTCCGCATACACCGCCTCCGGTGACGAGGCCAAGGCATTCGAGGCGCATAAAAGCGCTTACGACCTCAACTCCAAGGATGTCACCAGCGCCCGAAATGCGGTCAAGGCTGCGATTTCAGTCGCCCGGCGCTCGAGTTCGAATTCGAGCAAAAGCAACTATTACAACCAGGCTGGTCAGATTGCGGAACGGCTGGCCAACGCCTCTCCCACTTTCGAGCATCAGCTTCTTGCGGGTGAAGCATGGCTTGGTGCCAAACAATATGCGAAGGCACAGGGCTGGTTTGACAAGGCCAGGGCCCAACAGTCCAACAACGCCCTCGTTTACTACTACCTGGCCCAATGCAAAACACAGAGGAACCAGCTCAACCCCGCCATCGCTGATCTCCAGCAGGCATTGAAGATTGGCGCCTCTGGAAAGCTCCGAAACCAGATCTACAACCAGGGCGCATTCATCTACGACAAGAAAAAGGACTACGACAACGCCATCGTCTGGTACCGGGAGGGGGGCAACCAGTCGATGGTGCGCCAGATGGAAGACAAGAAGAGCAAGGCTGCCCAAAATCAGGCGGCCGACAAGGAATGCGCAGAATTCAAGAAGACGATTGCCGCGCTGAGGCTTCAGGTTGATGAGCTCCAGAAAATTGGTGACAACGACAGTGCACAGCAATTGTTGGATCAGCTACCTGCGCTCGAGAAGGACTACTCCGAACGCTGTCGTTGACAAATTTTTTGGAAATCAGTTCGTGTTCACAGCGCAGCCAAACGGCTGCGCTGTTTTTTGGCCCTGAAGAGATATGCGGACTAGTTTTCGGTGGCGTCAGCGGCGTGCCGGGCGAGCGTGATCACGGCTGCGAGAAGGGGCAGGAGGACACTCGTTGCAATCTGCAAAACGAGGATGCTCGGAGGTATGGATATCGCCGACAGGCCGAGGGCCGAAGCAAGTTTGGAAAGGCCCGATACAGTTGTTAGAGAGCCCGCCACCGAGAGGACTCCAGCGACAACGCCAGGAATTGTCACCGCGACCAGGAATGGGCCACGAATCGTACTCTCGGTGGCACCGACGAGACGCATGATGATGACTTCATCGGCGTGTCGATAGAGTTCCAAATGAACCCACACCGCAGCCAACAAGAGTGCCCCCGCCAACAGTACGAAGCTTACGACGCCGACAATCAGGGCGAGTCGGCGGGCGACCTGTCCAAGGGTCTGCTGTATCGAGGATCGAGGACCAATGGCGAGCACCTCCGCCCGGGTCTCGAGCTCTGCCACCGAGTCGGGATTATCCGTCAGAATCTCAACAAGTGGGGGTAGTGTCGCGTCGCCGGAATCCATCAAGTTCTCGAGATACGGAAACCAACGTTGGAGGCGCTCGGCGAGGTCACTGCTCGACACCTCCGAGACCGTCCAGTCCGGATGCCTTATCGCAAGCTCGGCGATCCATCTTCGGCGCTCGCCAGCCTCCATCTGCGGATGCAGCAACACCGCCACAGAACTCTTCTGGCCCGAGAGGTCAGCAACCGGACCCAACCACCGGTGTAGAGTCAAACCAACCCCAGCCAGAGCGATCGGTACCCCAAGGGCGAGCGCCAAGATCACGCTGACCGCAGCGCGCTCACGCAACACAACAAACCCTTCGGCAAGAGCGTGCCGGATCACGGCGGCCACATCCCGTCATAGTGAATCTGACCCTGATGGAGGACAAGGGTTCGGGCGGGAATCGATTCGAGGATGGCGTGATCATGGGTGGCCACCAGCACCGTAGCCCCCTGGTAATTGATGTCGCACAGTAAGCTCAATAGCTCGGAGGCGAGGTCGGCATCGAGATTTCCTGTGGGTTCATCAGCGAGAATCAACCGTGGCTGGTAGGCGAGAGCACGCGCGATCGCGACACGTTGCTGCTCTCCTCCGGAGAGCGCATCCGGGAAAGCCGCCTGTCGATGCTGCAGACCGAGGCGGCGGAGCACTTTCATGGCACGGCGATGGGATTCGCGAGGTGCGACGCCATGGATGCGTAGGACGAAGGTGATGTTCTCGAGCACAGTCTTGCGGCGCAGAAGCTTGAAATCCTGAAAAATGACACCGATCTTGCGGCGCAGTAACGGCAACTGAGATCGCACCATCTCGTCGATTCGTCTGCCCGCAACCCACACCTCGCCCTCAGTCGGGTATTCGGCGGCGTAGAGCATGCGCAGTAGCGTCGTCTTCCCTGCGCCCGATGGTCCGGTCAGGAAAACGAACTCGCCAGCGTCAACCTGCAGGTCGAGAGCATCGAGAATGGTGCGCCGCTCGTATTCCTTGGAGACGGAGCGGAGACGAATCACGGGCTAGAAAGCTTTCGCGATAACGCTTTTTGGGCTGCCTCGCTCCGCTGACAGTAGTCCCTCAACACACCCCCCAAGGGCCTGAATTGTATCATTGGGCCATGGACCAGTCGGACAATCTGACAAGTATCGCCAACGACCGCGCCCTGGAATTCAACCTGGACGGCGTGCGAATGCTCTTTGCCTTTGGCCCGGCGAGACCAGCAGGGTTGCCGGAAGAGCGTCTGCGCCGGTTGATGACAGATCCCATCACTCAAGTCGGTGCTATCCGTTGGGGTGAACAGGTCCACGGTCGGGTCATCGCATCCTTGGCAGCAGACCCTGGCCGGCCCTTCGAAAACGCATCCTGCGTGGGACGATGCGACGCGTTGATGACCGCTGATGCCGGGGTCGGACTCGTGATATGGACGGCAGATTGCGTGCCGATTCTCGTCACCGGTGACGGTGTCGTCGCAGCTGTACATTCCGGATGGCGGGGTTCAGTCGCCGATATTACGGGGGCGGTTATCCGCCGTTACGAGGTCGAATACGGCGTACCTCCACACCACCTGCGAGCAAAGCTCGGGCCAGCCATCTCAGGACCGCAATACCAGGTCAGTCAGGAAGTCATCGACAGTCTCAGCTCATTCAGCCTCGATGAAGCGCGGTGGCGAAAGGGAAACCATGTTGACCTGCGCGGTTTCCTCGCCGCTAGACTCGAAGAGCTTGGTCTCGAGCCTTCGAAGATCGAAATTGCCGGACCCTGCACGGCCCTGACGCCGGAGCTGGCCTCCTACCGTCGGGACGGAGACTGCGCAGGTCGGCAGTGGTCGATGATCTATCGAACCAGCTCGAGCGATTAGCCTTTTGCTATCAGCTATCAGCTCCGAAAAGGTCGATTTCCCAATTCTGGGTCGTCAGGGGTCTCCTCAGAGGTTCACAGAGTTTGTCATTGCGATCGGCTGACGGCTGATTGCTGAAAGCTGACAGCTTTCCTAGGACGCTACCCGCCGATGGACATCTCACGACCTCGAAGCTGGCCACAAGCTGCGGCAACGTCCTCACCTTTCGACCAGCGCACAGTCACTGTCAGCCCTGCATCCCGCAGGCCGGTGGCAAAACGGTCGACGACTGCGGCGGCCGGGCGCTGGAGGCCCGGAAAATGCTCACGATCCTCATTAAGCGGGATCACGTTGACCTTGGCGGGAATGCCGCGGATGAGCCGCGCTGTCGCCCGGGCATCAGCCTCGGTGTCGTTGAAACCATCGATCAAAACGTACTCGAAAGTGATCCTCCGACCAGATTCCAACGGAAACTCCCTCAAGACCTTCATCAGGTCTACCAGGGGGTAACGATGGGCAATCGGCATGATGTGGGCCCGGCGGTCCTGATCGGGGGCGTTCAGGGAGACGGCCAGCTTCGGTCGCTTCTCGAGGCCAGCGAGCCAGCGCACCCCTGGAAGGATGCCGGCCGTGGAGACTGTGATCCGTTTCAAACTGACGCGCTCCGACAGGACCGCGAGAGCCGGACCCAGATTCCCCGTGTTGAGCAGGGGCTCTCCCATGCCCATAAAGACGATATTGACGCGCTCAACGTCGGCATCGAGACGGCGCAACATCGCGCGGTATTGGCCGACCATTTCATCTGGCCGTAGATTTCGGCCGGCGCCGAAAGCGCCGGTGACACAGAAAGTACAGCCTACAGCACACCCGGCCTGCGATGACAGACAGAAGGTCGCCTTGGCTCCCTCGCGCATCGAAACACCTTCAACGCCGACACCGTCCGAAAGGCCAAAGAGGAATTTCCTGGAATCATCGGAGCTTTCGACCACCTGCAGCACCTCAGGCTCCTCGATGCTGAAGTGACGATCGAGGTCTCGGCGCAGGCTGAGCGGCAGGTTGGTCATATCGCCAAAGCTCGAGGCATTGCGATCAATAATCCACTGAGCAACCTGCCGGCCGCGGAAGTCCCGGTCGACATGGGCCGAGATCAGCTCAGTGATCTCGACGGACTTTCTACCCACCAGATTTGTTTGCTTGTCCATGACGCAATTTTCAAATCATGCCCGTGAATCGTGACCTGATTCGGTCTGCGGACGCGGTGATTTTTTCGCGGGCGAACGATAACGCCCTATGGAAATTCCAATCGAGGACAAAAAGCGGGCATCATCGACGCCGATTCGAAAGTCGGGTGCGGAGGAACTCTCGTCGACGTGGAGTCGCATGGTGCCTCGGCCGACCTCCACCGAACCATCCTCCCCACATACCAGCGAGGTCTCGAGCATCATTACCGCCTGCCAACCGTCCTCGTGCAGCTCCTCGAGGCACTCCCGCACCTCGTCCGAGTGAACTACTGTCGCGTGCAGGGCTTTGCCCAACCTTCGCAACAGCTCATGCAGCCTTTGGGTGCGCGATTCCTCCATCATTCTCCGCCTGTATAACCTCTCGATCAGGCCAGGTCTTCCCATCCTACCTCATTGTCCACAACCGTGACCTTTGCTAGCGTTGGGTCATGGCACAGGCGACCCTCCTCCCGAAACCCTGGACTCGCAAGCAATCTTTGCCCGGCGACGCCTCTTTTCGACGCTACGCGAGGCTCTGGGATCGTCAGGACCGGACCGCGATGCTCACCTATTACCCGAAAAGCGTTCGAGATCAGATGATCCGGGACCTCGAGGTCCGCTCGTGGTGTGCCGACAACGGCCTGCGGGTCCCCACCCTCCTTGACCACGATCTCGGCGAAGGGTGGGCAGTTCTCGAGGATTTTGGGCCTGACGATGCAGAATGCGCCCTCGAAGACACCCCCCTCGAGCTCCGGACAGAGGTCGGTCTTCGATTCATCATCCCCCTGGCCAGTCTTGCGGAAATCCAGCCACCCCACCTCCCGCCGTGGAATCCACCATTGGGTCGCGCGCGCCTGAGATGGGAACTTGCAGGCTTCGAGCTCTGGTTTCTTCGTCACTACCTCGAGCTCGCGCCGTCTCCATTCGTCGGGCACTGGCTTGACGAGCTCGCCGCATCCATCGATGAACATCCGCAACGTGTCTGCCATCGCGATTACCATCTCAACAATCTCTTCCTCCTCGCGGACGGCTCGGTCGGCCTGATTGACTACCAGGACATTCTGGTCGGACCTGACACCTACGACGCGGTTTCTCTCCTTGGTGAGCGTGCGATGCCGAGGATGCTCTCAGAAACAGCGAGGATTCGTCTCAAGGAGTCGTGGGCCGAAGTCACCGGTGCGCAGCCGGGTTGGATGGAACGGTGGCGGTTGGTGGGCGCGCAGCGAGGCCTCAAGGTCCTCGGCACCTTCGCGAGACTCGCAGCGGGTGGGGCAGCGGCATACGAACAATGGGTGGAGAATCTGGTTTGCCAGATCGCACCGGATCTAGCCGCCCTCGACGCTCCTTCAGAGTTGGTGGACCTTCTGCTAGACTTGTCGCGGCGTCGGCATCCAGCGAGAGAAGGCTGAGGTCACGAGGCGGTGCCAACCCAGGAGGTCAATATGTTCGGAAGTTTGGGTCTTCCCGAGCTCTTGATTTTGCTCGCGATCGTCGTCCTGATTTTCGGGGTCAATAAGCTACCGAAGCTCGGCAAGGGCCTCGGTGAGGGTATTCGCAACTTCAAGAGCTCGGTACGCTCTGAAGAAAAGACGCCGTCGGACGAGGATGAAACGGCCGAAACCAAGGACGCCAACGACGCCTAGAGGTCCGCTCGACGCGGGCCCCCATTGGACACTACCTGTTATTCTGAAATAGGATGGTTGTGGACACCACACCGACTCCGCTCGGCGTCCGTTGCGTCAGCAGTGCCAAGCTCGCGCACTTTCTGAAGCGTGAGCATCGGTCGTCGACCGTCGCCGATCTCGACCTCAACCGAATTTTCCGTGAACTACTCCACCGTGCCAACGACTTCCTGCCATCGGAAGCAGGGACCATTTATCTAGACGACCCATTGGATACTGACGAGACCGGTAACAGGCTGTCGCTGGTGGTGATTGCCGGCTTCGGGCCGAAGTCGGACGATCTGATGGAGGAGCGATTCAGTTCCGGCAAGGGGATTATCGGTGAGGTCTATCGGACCGGCAGCCCGTATTCCTGTTCAGAACCGTTCGCAGATCCGATCTTTCGCAGTGGACCCGGGCTTCGAATCGGTTTCAACATCCACTCTGTAGTTGGCGCACCGCTCGAGGTCGAGGGACGCACGATTGGAGTGATCGAACTCATCAACCATTCGAGCGGCAGGGGTTATTCGGATGCCGATCTCGCTCTCCTTGGGATCTTTGCGCAAACTATTTCCCTTTCGGTCGTCAACGCCATCGACGCCCAACGTGCAAAGGAGATCGCCAAGCGGGATGAGCTTACCGAGCTCTTTAACGATCGATATCTGCACGGCAGTCTGTCGAAGATCATCGACGAAGCAGTCGCCAACGGCTCTGAGTGTGGAATCATCTTCCTCGACCTCGACCATTTCAAAGAAGTCAATGACACCCACGGCCACCTCGTCGGAAGCCAACTATTGTCGGAGGTCGGTGCGACTCTCAAACAGATTATCCCGGGCGAAGGTTTGGCGGCGCGGTATGGTGGCGACGAATTCGTCATCGCTCTCCCGGGCGCCGGGCGCCAAGAGACCTTTTGGGTCGCCGAAACCATTCGCCAGAACATCGCCGACAGGGCCTTTGTGGTCAGCGCCGACCCCGAAAATTCGGGCAGCGGGCAAAGTCTTCGCATCGAAGGCGTCGTGACCTGCTCGATAGGAATCGCGACCCTGCAGTCAGACATCATGCCCGAACTCAGCGCGCAGACCGGCGACTCGAAAACGGCCAAGGACCAGCTCCTCCGTAAGGCCGACACGTGCATGTATGCGGCCAAAGAGCTTGGCCGCAACCGTACGGTTCCATACTGGGAGCTTGCCCGGAAGCTCGCCTCCGGCATCGAGTGACTCGCTTCCTGTCAATAGCTCGTGAAATAGGTACAGGGGTTTCGGGATTATCCCCCGCGCAAAACCGGTTCTTCACCTCAAGAGGAATATTTGAGGAGGAGTCAGGCAATGGTTTCTTCGGTTCGCGCGCAGGTCATTGAGAACACGCTACGCGAAAATCTGCAAGCTCAGCATGTCGAGGTCTTCGACCAGAGTTCTCTCCACGAGGGCCACCTCGGGGCACAGGGCGGTGGCGGGCATTTTCAGGTCCTGGTGGTTTCGGATCGATTTCGCGGATTGTCGCGAATTGCCGCGCAGCGCGTCATCTATGAGGCGTTGGACGAGCTGATGAAGAATGACATCCATGCCCTTTCCATGCGCACCTTCACCCCCGAGGAGTGGTCCGGGTAAGACGATGTGAACCCCCGACCACTTATGAGCCTGTCACCATGGCCGGTTGGCGCGCTTTGCAGATTCTCTCCTGACCAATCTCCGCCGTGGCCGCGACAGCCTCGATCGCGCGCTCTATCTCATCGTCCGTTGTGAAGACTCCAGGCGAAAAGCGAACTGTGCCGTCAACCTCAGCGGTTCCAATTCCCTCGTGAACCTGCGGCGCGCAGTGGAGCCCGGTGCGGGTGATGACGTCGTGCTCGACATCGAGAAAGGTCCCGGTTTGGTCAGCCGGCAAACCATCAATGTTGAAAACAAAGACGGGAAGGTGGTCGTGATCGAGATCGGCGCAGTAGAATTGCACCCCCTCGATGGCGGAGAGGCCCTCATGGAGCCTCTTCGCGTGCCGCATCTCGTGCTCGTAGATTGCACCCACTCCGCCGCGGTCCACAATCCATTTCTGAGCCGCAAGCAGACCGGCAACTCCCATCGTGTTGACGGTACCGAACTCCATACGCCATGGGTACGCATCCGGCTGTCTCTTGAGCGCGCTCATGACGCCCGTACCGCCCGCGCGGCAGGGGGTGACGTCCACGTGCTCGCAGATATACATACCACCGGTACCGGACGGCCCGAATAGGGATTTGTGACCGGTAAAACAGACCACATCGATATTCATCTCGTTGACGTCAATCGGCACCAGCCCTGCCGTCTGGGCAGCATCGATGGCGAAGAGAATGCCGCGCTCGCGACAGACACGGCCAACCTCAGCCACCGGCTGAATCGTGCCGATGACGTTGGACCCGTGATTCATAACCACGAGTTTGGTATTGGGCCGGATTCGGCGGGCGATATCATCCGGGTCGACATATCCACAGCTGTCGAAGGGTACGAAATCGACATCGACCCCGCGATCCCGATGCATGTACATCGGCCGTAGCACCGAGTTGTGCTCGAGACAGGTGGTGATCGCGTGATCACCAGGTGAGAGCACGCTCGAAATCAGGAGATTCAAAGCGTCGGTCACGTTGTAAGAAAAGACCAGTCGGTTTGGATCGCCGCCGGCAAAGAACTCGGTCAGGGCGCGGCGGCTATCGGCCAGCGTCTCCTCGGCCTCGAGCGCGAGGTCGAATCCCGTTCGACCCGGATTGACCCCCCGCGTCTGATAGAAGTCACACATGAACTGGATGACCTCCGGCGGTTTGGGAAAGGTCGTGGCGGCGTTGTCGAGGTAGATGAACTCTGACATTGGACTCCTCACTCGATTGGAAGATCGATCCGGTCTTCGATAAGCGCTCGCAGGATCCGGTCCCGCGACGATGCGATTTGACGGTTCAGACAGGCGATGGCCAGCTCCGGGCTATCGCCCGAGAGCAGTGCCACCAGCTCCTCGTGCTCTGAACGCATTTCAGAAGCAAAATCCCCCAGGTCGAGCCCGAGGAAGAAGAATCGTTGCATGCTGCCGAGGAGGTCGCGCAGTACCGTCACCAGGCGGTCGTTGCGAGACAGCGCGGCAAGCTGGATGTGAAAATCGAGGTTTCGATCGAGAAACTCGACGTATGAATCCCAGTCGTGATAGGTGTACTCGGTGGTGGCGAGTTTGCGGAGGCGTTCGAGGTCCGCGGCCGTTGCGCGCTGCGCCGCGAGTTCGAGCGCCCGCGATTCGAGGCCGAGGCGAAGATCGAAGCAGTCTCCAATCTCCTTGAGCGAAATGTGGTTGACCGAGTAACCCCGATAAGGGCGCCCGGTCAGCAGACCCTCCTGACCGAGCCGCCTGCATGCCTCGCGCACCGGCACTCGGCTGGTGCCGTAAAGCGTCGCCAACTGCTGCTCCGTCAGCGATTCCCCCGGTCGGTGTCGTAGGGTGATGATGTCGCGTTTCAGAGCGCGGTACACCTGCTCACCGGCGGTGCGCTTTTCAGCGACTCGGCTTTTGACTCCATTCTCCATCAAATATATCGTATACAAATTGTATACAAAACACAAGAATCAAAAACACTCCGGAGAGACACTGTCGGAGCACCAAGGCGATCGTCAGCCTATGCTGCGTCCGCCCCACTGGCAGGTGACGTCAGAACCCGCCACACCATATATCCAACGGTTGCAAGCCCGGCAACCAATAGCAGCGCGAAGAGCATGAAGTTGAACCACTGCGGCACGATCTGGAAGTTGAACTGCGCCGTTGAGGGTTCCAAGAAAAGAGCTCGGACTTGGTGCCGGGTAATGCTCATGACCGCGATCGTCAAAGTCATTGCTGCGAGTGTGCCGGTCACGAGACCCGACTTTTCGACCGGATTTGAGACCCGCGCCATCATCATCAGGAGACCGATGCCGATCAGGATTGCCAGGGTCAAGGGACCGAGGGTCACCATTCCTCCCCTCATGATGCCGATGAGAACCGGTTTCGGCAGCACCATGAGCAGCAGGAATCCGTCCACTACCTGGAGGACCGTGGTCCACAACGCCCACCGCCATGCCCAACCCGCGATGGCGGTATTGACCTCTACATCGACCCCTTCGCCGGCTCGACGAACCGACCACCACGCCGTCACCAGAGCTGCAAAACCCAATCCTGCAAAGACAAAGTGGAGGAGACGCGGCCAATAGGTGGGATCGGAGAGAACCGACCAACTCCCGTCGGCCAGGGAGCCCCACACCTCGGGTTGCGTATGCACCAGGTTGACCGCGACATGGATCATCGCGATGAGTAGGAACATGAAGGCTGACACGCCCAGCCAGAGCCCGCCGCCGGAACCTCGTGCCGGAGCACCGCGGAACTTGTAAAGATAGGCGGCGTAGTAGCCCGCCGTCAGCAGAAACAGCATCCCAAACCACACCGGGGCGAGGAGGATGGTGGCGGTGTAAAAGTACTGCTGATAGATGAGCTGGATGAACAGGAGGGGTGCAACACCAGTGGTGATGGTCAACGAAATTCCGTAGTTGTTGATGGCCATCAGGCGCCCCGCGAGCACGCCCCTGAAATCCTCCCGGCGGCCTCCACTTTTGAGGTGGGCCACCACCGCAAGCAGAGTGCCGCCAAGGGTCAGATTCATAAAAACAAGGTGAAGAAAAAAGGTGAATACCAGGAGCACATGAAACAGCCATGGCGGTCCCGGGAGGCCTGCCGCGTCAACAGCTGGAATGAGGTTTGGGTTCATCGTCCACCTCCGTTCGCAGACACCTCGACACCGTCGCCAGAAGCGACGAAAGCGAGATACTCCACCAGAGCCTCGAGCTCCTCGTCGGTTCCGACAAACGGTGGCATGTAAGAGGAGTGAAGATCCGCCGTGTTGATCATCTCGCCTCGCGGAGCGGCGGCGTAGACCCCGCCCATCTCCTGAAGCTGTGAAACCGCCATGTAGATCATTCCATGGTTGAGGTCGTAAATCATGTCGGGGTCTTCGACGATTTCAGCGGGCGTCGGTAGCATTTCACGCATCTCAGCCTCGCTGACATCAGCGTGGCACCGAGCACACTCCGAGTCAAAAACGCCGACACCCTCACCACCTGCTACGTTGAGGACGTCTGAGTAGGTGGGCAACGCGCGGCGAATGTTCTGGTATCCGTCGAGAGTGTGACAGCTCGAGCACTCGGTTCGGAAGATGTTCCGCCCCATGGTCAGGGAGTCGTCCACCCCCCGCGCAGCCCAGCCGGAACGCGCCAGAACCCCTCCCTCGTTGATCGCCCCGATGTCGCTCACGAGAAGCCCGTTGGAGAAGATGTGGCTGTGGATGAGAAAGGGTTTGCGCACTCCCTCGCGCAGACGTTCATAGCCACCGAAGAAGGCGAAGGCAGCAAACGCCATGACCACCGCCGTTACCGATCTGGCAAAGCGAGGCGCCAAGATCAGAATCAAGACCCCAACAATCAATGCCACGGTCAGCGACCACAGAGCAAAAGAGCGGGTCGAGGCCAGGGCCGTCAGTGCCGGTTCAGGTCCACTGAAGAGATTGCGCACGGTGGAAGGCAACATCGCCTCCCACCAGCGGTAGCCCGCGTAGGACAGCAGCGTCCCACCGACCACCCACCACCCGAGGTAGCGAAGAACGCCCGCTCTGCGATCCGCGCCGGTCTTGAGGGCGGGAAAGACCATGAATGCGGTCGCCATCAAAATCACGATGCCGGTCCGCAGGACCAGCGACGGCCAATAGGTTGGGTTGAAGAATCCGTCCCAGAAAGCATTGGTTTCGAGCCAGCGCCCTGGCGTCAGCATGAAGGTGATGATGCCATTGATAACCACCAGCGAAAGGTAGGCGCCGATGAAATAGAGCCAACCAACCAGCAGGTGAGCGCCCTTGGAGACTTTGTCCCAGGTGGTGTAGTAGACCAGGGCAGCGACAATCTCGAGGACAAAGAAGACCCACTCGATGGCCCACCCCCAGACATAGGTGTGGATCAACGCCGAAATGGCGGCCGGAGAGATCAAACCCGCCACCACCCAGATGCCAACCCCGGAGATGGCGCCGAAGACCGTCGATACCAGGATCAACACCAACGACGATCGTCGAGCAAGCTCGCGCAACTCCGGATCGTTGCGTTTCACAGCCAGCGTTTCGGTGACGACAATCAGCAGTCCGCCACCAATCGCGAAATGTGAAACGATGACATGTGGAATTGCCACTATGGCCATGAGCATCCCTCCGCCCATCGCCAGTTCCCATATCGGATAGTCCATTTGCTTCCTCCGAACGGTGGTTCGCGCGACACGTTATCATTCCTAACAAGACGGCGCAAACCCTTCAAATTCAACAGTGTACACTTGAGCAAACATCGATCTTCCGGCTGCGCCCTGGCCCCGAAGACCATTGGAGATCGGAGATTGTGAGCCCATCTGCGCCACTCTCGAGGGCGGCGAAGAAACAGTTATTTCGTCTCTTGACACATGCTCTCATCAACGCTACCGTTGATTGGAACAATGATAATGAGACTGGATTAAAGGTATGAGCAGCAAACTTGCACAACGGGCACAGAAACTCTTCATCCAATATTTGAGGGAAAACAACCTCAAGGTCACTCAGGAACGGCTCGCGTTATTGGACGAGATCTTCGCTACCGACGAGCATCTCGACGCGGATGATTTGTTGGCGAGGATGAAGACCAAGCAGCGCAAGGTGTCGCGTGCGACGGTCTACCGCACCCTCGACCTGCTGGTCCAGTGCGGTCTGGTTCGCAAAAGCCGTCTCGGTCGCGAACATTACTTTTACGAGAAGATGGAGCCGGGCGGAGGCCACCACCATATGGTCTGCACCGCCACCGGCAAGATCATCGAGTTCTGGGACGCTGATCTCGACGAGCGTCTACGCCGTTTGTGCCAGGAGCATAAATTCCGGCCCACCTTTATCTCCATCCAGATCCAGGGGTTGAGCGAGGAGGGTCAGAAGGTCGAGCAGGACACCTCTTTCTTCTGATTATTCGACATCGACCACCCGACATCCCGCCGTTTCCGGCGGGGTGTTTTTTTGAGAGGCTATACGGCAGTACGGCTATTCGGCTCTACGGCAAGGAGCGCGTGCCCGCCCTGCGCCGTTTAGCCGATCGGCCGCATAGCCGTGAAGTCGATGTGTCTCCGTACACGCGACCCATCACCCCATCACACATCGATGGGTGGGCAGTTATTCGCTCGAGAAACTCACCTTCGCAAAGCGGCGTTTTCCTACCTGAACCAGCAGCGGTTCGTCTCCGGTCGTCGCGATTTCGGCCTTGATGTCCTTGATCGCGTCGCCATCGACCTTGACAGCTCCCTGCTGCAACAGGCGCCGCGCTTCCGAGTTCGATGCCGCCAGTTCAACCTCGAGCAGCACTTTGGAAAGCAACATCTTTCCACCCGTCGGGATGATGGAAAGCTCCGGAATCTCCTGCGGGAGATGGCCGGAAGAAAAGACCCGTTCGAACTCCTGCTGAGCGGCTACAGCCGCATCCGCGGAGTGAAACTCGGTGATGATCGTCGTCGCCAGAGACTTTTTCACATCCATCGGATGGAGGGCACCATCGTCCACCCGGCCTCTCTCGTTGTCGATTTCCTCGGCGCTACGATCGGTGAGGAGAAGCCAGTATTTCCACATGAGATCGTCCGAGATCGACATGAGCTTGCCGAACATTTCGGTCGGGGCGTCCTCGACCGCCACGTAATTGCCAAGCGACTTCGACATTTTCTCGACCCCATCGAGGCCCTCGAGGAGAGGCAGGGTCATCACCACCTGCGGCTCCATCCCGTGTTCTCGCATGAGGTGGCGTCCCACCAGGAGATTAAAGAGCTGGTCAGTCCCGCCGAGTTCCACGTCCACCTGCAGTGCAACTGAATCGTACGCCTGAGCCAGTGGGTACATGAACTCGTGCAGAGCAATCGGCTGCTGGTTCTCGTAGCGGGTTCGGAAATCGTCGCGCTCGAGCATCTGGGCGACTGTCACCTTGGCCGCGAGGCGAATCCAGTCGGCCGATCCGAGGGCTCCCAACCATCGCGAGTTGAAATCGATGATCGTCGTCTCGGGATCCAGCAGCTTGTAGATCTGTCGGCGATAGGTGGCGGCATTGACCTCGATCTCCTCCGGCGTGAGCTGTGGGCGAGTGCTCTTCTTGCCAGTCGGGTCGCCAATCAATCCGGTGAAGTCGCCGATCAGGAAAACCACCCGGTGGCCGAGTTGCTGAAAGTGGTGCATCTTGCGAATCACCACGGTGTGGCCGAGATGGAGATCTGGAGCAGACGGGTCAAAGCCGACCTTGATGACAAGAGGTTTACCGGTCTTTTGGGATCTCTTGAGCTTCTCCGCCAACTGCTCTGCAGGCACGACGTCGACACAACCTTTAGTCAGGTAGTCAAGTTGATCATCAATCTCGGGCGGCACCACCACCTCCATTTGACTACTCCCCACTCTCACCGAACTCTACGATCGGCAGTACCCCGGCGCCGGTGTTCTGGAGGCTCTCCCAATCGGCAACGCTCTGAAGGTTCGCATTTGTAGATTCGATCGGCACCGACAGAATCGCCATCTCCAGATCCGTCGATGCCCTCCATTGGACAACGCCGGCCGCAACCGCCGCACAGCGGCAGGCACGGCCAGTGGCGCCGCTCCACGTCCCGGCGTGGGTCGCTGCGGCCTGTCGACGGGCCTCAGCGAGCTCCTCTTCGGTCGCGAGTCGGGTGAATTCGGACCAGCCTTCGCCGGCGCTCACCTCGACCGTTTCCATCGTCGCCGCAGCCGAAACAACCACCATCAATACCCGATGCCCCGGCACGAAGGGCTGCAGAATCTCCACCGATCCCTCGGGCGACAACGCTGCTCCACGGGACGCAAAAATTTCTGCCAACACCAGCGCCTGCGCCTCGTCCGTCATGATCGAGAGCTCGAGGGCGATCACCAGTACGGACTCATCGCCAGAGGCGGCTTCGCGAGTACGTGGGACAGGCGCCACCGTAGCCACCGAAGCGCTGTCGACCGCCGAGCGACCGATCGTCCAGAACTTGCGGACTGCTTCCGATGCCGCCTCGACATCCTCGGCAACAACACCGAGCGAAAGATTCCCGGTTCGCAACAGGGTCGCGGGTGACAAACTGGATCCCTCGGCGATGCCAAGGGTGCCGGCCATTAGCCGCAGCGCGCGCCGGCGCGCGCTGCCACCCTCCGCCATAACGGGGCTCTGGTCCTCTTGCGTGTGCACCAACGCAGCCCGGAGAACCTCTACGAGCTCGCTGAACTGATCGATCGGCGCTGCGAGCAGAATCTGTGCTGGCTTTGAATCCACCCGGACCCAGCCTGGCCGCTGCTCGAGCTCACGAATCTCGCGGGCCACACGCGCCAGGACGGTGGCTGCGAGCTCGTCATCGAGGTCAGGGACGACCACCGGGCGCATACACAGCGCAGCTAACGGCGCGCCCGATCGTTCGAGCACCGCCGCCGTCAGACCGCTTTCGAGCTGCAGCATCGCAGGCGGCGAGGCAAAACGCGGATTAAACAATCGCGGCGGAAGCGTTACGACGACATTGCCCGGGTGCTGCGGGAGCCAGCTTGACGCCACAAGGCGAACCGTTTGGGTGGTCACTCCATCAACGCCAAAGAGATACTCGCGCACGGCTTCCACGCCGCCCTGGAGCCAAAGATCAAGGATCAACTCTGCCGCTTGCGGGTGCTCCTCGAGACTGGCCTGCCGACGTACCCGCAGGCGCCTTGCTGCAGCCTCGACCGGCTCTTCCTGTAAAGCCGGATTCTCTGCGATTCGTGCGAGGCCGAGACGTAACTGACTGACGGAGACGTCAGCGGAAGCGGAATCGGTTCTTGCCTCGAGGAGCCCCTGATTTCGATCAACCCGGCTCCGGACACCAACCAGATCGTCGGCCAGGATCTCCGGCAGAATATCCCAAAGAACTTCGGTGGAGCTTCGCATCGGGTCGTGCGGGGCCGGCAAGGTGACCTCGAGACGGATCTCGGCATCGCTGCCGGCAACACCCAGACGACGATCCAGTCGCCCTTCTACGAGAAGCTGGTGGGGAACCGGTCCGACAGAGGCCACGGGCCGATGCGCGAGAATTCTATCGAGCAGAGTGCGGAGATCGGACACCGAGGCACCGCCAACCGCCACGATGACGGGTGGGGATATGGCGATTTCGTCACCACCCAGCGCGGCCTCGATGTTGGCGACCAGGGTCAGGTCCCCGCTGGTAACACCAACCGGCGTGTCGTCGCCTTCGGCAACAGAGGGCCAAACCACTGTGGTTGCATCTGCAAGGGGTTGGGCGACAATCAGCAACTCAACGCCACTGTCGAGGCGATCTACATAGAGAGCCTGTGCCGCGATCGGTGAGGCTGCCCCCAACACCATCGCGGAGGACAGAAAATACTGGAGATACGCGTCTTGCAGCTTCATGGCGGGCGTCATGGTAGCATGCCGCAGATGGAGACCGAACCCGGGACGGCGTCAGCCTCGGTGATTGCCATTTCCTGGCTGGGGGCCTCTGCGGCCCTTCCCTTCGCCCTGATCGGTGCCGCAGTCGGCCAGGGGCTTGGTGCTCTTATCGGTGGGTGTCACTGGATTGGGATCACCTTGCCACTCGATCGCCAGATCTGGGCGCTGGTCAACCAGCCCGCCCTGAACTTCGCCACTCTGCCCCAGGCCGGGGGATATTGGCTCGGATCGATTCTCCTGCCTTTGGTGGTGGCGGTGACCATTATCGGCTTTCTGCCGCGAGCACGGTCCCTTGTAACTCAGCTCAGTTGCATCCAAGTTGCCTGGGCAATGTCTCTGGTGGCGGTAGCGGTGTTGCCCGTACTCGACAACCAAGATGGGCACCTGGCCCGATTCCTCGCGCTGCACGGCTGGCCGACCACTCTTGTGTGGTTGTCGCCGATCTTCGCGGCTGGAGCTGCTCTTCTGCCGACGCTCCGCCTGCTCGAGTTGACACGACGAAGACGCCCCAACATCCGCCGCAGGTATCGACTGCTGATTGTGGTCGTCCATCTCGGTGTGCCGGCGGCAGGTTGGCTTGGCCTGATGTCCCTGGTCCACGGTAGTGTTTTGATTCCGGCGGTCATCGCTGGGGCGGCTCCAGTAATCGCGGCGCTGGCCTTCGCCTGGTTTCGATACCCCGACTCGTATGTGCGCCCACTCGAATTGCCGCAAGCCGGAGAAATCATCGGTCTTGCTTTTGCCGCGGTGTTCATAGCGACCGTTGTGTGGGCCACGGGGCGTCCACTCGCCAACGGGCGATCGGCGGGGGTCCTCTGGGGAACCACACAATCGTCCAACAACATCCGAATGTGGATCGATCCGTGGTCGATCAAGGGTGAATCGGCGACCGAACCACAAAATTGATCTCAACTCGGAAATGGAGATCCCGTCCGGGAGCGTTATACTGATCGGCGGTTTCGGACGTAACCCAAACCTCCGTGGCCCATCACAACAAAGGAGTCGTAATCATGAACGCAAAGGTCGAAAAGGCTTTGAACGAGCAGATCCACGCCGAGTTTTTTTCTTTTTATCTCTACCTCTCGGTCGCCGCATATTTCACCGCCCACCACCTCGACGGATTCGCGCACTGGATGCGAATTCAGGCCCAGGAGGAGTTTGGCCATGCGATGAAGCTCTTTGATTACCTCGCGGAACGTGGCGGTACGGTCGAGCTCATGGCGCTTGACGGGCCGCAGAAAGAGTGGGACTCGCCATCGGTGGCAGTCGAGGCGGTGCTCCATCACGAGCGACACATCAGTCAGCGCATCAACGAGATCGTCGACCTCGCGACTGCGGAAAACGATCACGCGACGACGGTCATGATGCATTGGTATGTAAACGAGCAGGTCGAGGAGGAGGCCACAGCCGACACACTCTTCCACCAGGTCAAGATGGTCGAGGACAGCCCGCATGGCCTGCTGATGATCGATCGGGAACTCGCCGGCCGACCGGCTCCAGTTGCAACCAGCGCCGAGGCGCAGTAGTCGGAGTTATCTGGCAACAGCGTGCTCAACGAGAGCACGCGCGACATCAACACCGGTCGCCTCTTCGAGACGCAGAAATCCCGGCGTGGGGTTGATCTCGAGGATTACCGGCCCTGCATCACACCTTACGAGGTCCACACCGCAGTGGCCGAGGCCGAGTGCCACCGCCGCGGCAATTGCGAGCCTCTTTTCGTGAGGGGACGCGTCATAGGCCTCGGCGGATCCCCCGCGGGCAGAATTGGACCGCCATTCACCATCGGCGGCGCTGAAACGTGCCGCAGCAACAACCGCTCCACCGACCACCATGAGACGGAGGCTGTGTTCGCCTCCGGCCAGCCACCGTTGGACGACGATTTCATCCCCGACCCGCCACAACGAGTCGAGAACTGCCTCAAGATGATCGCGGGTGGCGCACCGGATGACTCCGACGCCCATCCGCGACCGCCGCTGTTTCACAACCACCGGCAGCCCCAGGTGCCGAATCGTTTCTGTTGCCAAAGTCTCCGGGTCAGCGCCGGCAAGCGTCGGCGGCACCGGCAGACCGGCCACAGTCAGGGCCATAGCGGTTGCCCAATGATCGCGGCCCGTTCTGATAGCAGCGGGAGGGTTGGGCGTCGCCACGCCGCATGCGAGGAATGCCTCAAGGACCGCGAGCAAGCTCTCTGGCCGCCAGTTACCGACCCGCGCGACAATGGCGTCGGGAAGTTCGTGGTCGATACCGGCTGCCGATGGTCTCAGTTCTCCGTCGGCAATCAACGCCGCAGCGGTGATACCATCGACCAACTCGACATCGATTCCAAGATCCATCGCCGCTTCGGAGAGCCGCATATTTGTGCGGAGATCTGGACGGGCGCTCAAGAGCAGGAGACGCATCCTCAGATGGTAACGCAGCCCGCCCCGATATCTCCCCAGTTTGCTCTAAGCCTGTCCAAACGGGAGGCGCGAGCCGGTTGTAACGCGGTCGCGCCTCATACTCGGACAGGCTCATAAGCCGGTATACTGGGGCGATGATCAAGGGGAACCTCGACCGCCTCCATTTCGGAGATCTCCTGCAGTGGTTTCAGATGGGTGGTGTCAGCGGACGCCTGGTTCTGAAAGATACCCGCGGAGAGCGCCGGCTCGATTTCATCGACGGTCGGGTCTGCTATGCCTCCTCGACGATTCCCGAGGAGAGGCTCGCCACCTGGCTCACCAAGCGCAGTCTGATCCCGCTCGGCGAGCTTCGCCGCATCCTCGCCACGTCGATGGTTCGTCGGGCCCTCTTCACAGACCTTCTCATCGGCGAAGGCCGCGTCTCACCAGAGGACCTTCAAGCCAGCCTCACCGATCTTGCCGAGGCCATTACCAGCCGGATTCTGATATCACCAGAAGTCAGCTTCGAGTTCATTCCCAACCACCCGGTCCTCGACATTCTCGGACTCAGCCTCAACGTCGAACCGAGCCATCTTCTGATGGAGGCTGCGCGTCGGTCCGATGAGGGCGCGCCGGGAGATGCGAGGCGGCGTTCGTACGAACTCGCTTTTACCGGCGAAGCCTTTGAAGACCTCTTCTGGCAGATGATACGAGATGGGGTGACGGAAGAAGATGCGATCGATGGTAGCCAGTTGAGTCGTCTCCACGACTTGGTGCGCGACATCGTCACTACGCTCGCACAGTGGCTGTCTTCGAGCCCCGGCCTGGTTCCCCTGCCGGCCGGGCAGATCGAGGGTCTGCTCGCGACCGCCGAGGACGACGCGCAGTTTTTTTTGCCGGGACGTCCCCACGCTGCGTGGAACCAGATGGTGCTCGCCTGTACGGTCCGCAACCATGCCCATCCGGGGCCATTGACTCTCGCCGAGCTCGAGACGATCGCTTCTGATCTCAACCTATGGGAAGAGATGATCGGCAGCGGATTTCTTAAGCGTCCCAAAGCAGAAAAGCTGGACGAACTGATTCAACAGGTAGTGGCCGCGTGGTCTCAAACGGCTGCAGCCGCAGCTCCTCACCTCGACGTGGCCCCTGAAACGGCGTCGTTGGCAGTTCACCTCGTCACCGTGCCAACCGACCTCGTGCTTTGGGCCCTCACATCACTTCCCGTACCGCATCAGCGCCTACGAAAGACGTTGCTCGAACATCTGTCGCGGCGGGTTGGTTCGCGCCTGGCACACCTCGCCGACTTTCCGTCCGAGATTCGGAGAGTGTTGGATCCCCGCTCGCCGACCCCACTCGGCGCCTGCCTCCACCTCGGCAGAGAGTGTCTGTCGACCGCAGCGACCTGGCCGTCTACGATTCCAGGTGGAGCGGAGACGATGCTTGAAATTGCTTCACCGGCGGCCCTGGCGCTCGCCGCCGACGCCGCTCGGGAGGTTGCGGAGACGTTCGATGACGACGCGCTTTCGAGCTAGCCTGCAATGCTCTCAAGCGTTCGCCGCGAGGTTGGAAAGCGGTTGCGGTATGTAGGCTCAGATCAGGCCGGCGTCGCTTCCCGTACCACATTCTGGGGCAAGGACATCACAACCTCGGTACCCCCGCTCGCCCGGCCTTCGACGACGATGGTCCCGCCATGATTCTCGATGACCCTTTTGGCGATGGTCAGACCGAGTCCAATTCCATGGCGTTTCCCAGCGTTCGAATCGTCACCCTGCCAAAAGGCCTCAAAAACGTGCGCAAGATCCTCTTCCGGGATTCCGGATCCTGAATCGCTCACCCGAAGCTGCAGCCATGGGTTCCCGTCGTGCGTGGCCCGCCTTACCTCGAGCTTAACTTCTCCGCCATGACTGAACTCGATGCCGTTTTTGATCACAGCCCGCAACGCTGCTTCCGCGCTCTCCGGCTCACAGGAAATCGCCTCGAGACCACTCGGAATGAGAACTTGAATGCGGACATCGCGATCCGCTGCGAGATCACGCAGTGGTGAGATCGCGTTGCGGAATAGATCCTGTGGCGGCACGGATTTTCGCTCGAGTTCCCGCGCACCAGCGGCAATCACCGACGCCTGGAATACATTCTGGACGATCTCCATGAGCTTTTCACCTTCATCGTAAATGATGCTCAAAAGGCGATCGGCTTTTTCCGGGGACACATCCTTCTCACGGCGAATGATCTTGGCGGCAGTAAAGAGTGAGGTGACCGGCGTCCGAAGATCGAGCGACAATCTGTTGATTAGTTCGTTTTTGACCTCGTCGAGCGCCTCGAGATCGCGGTGGGCGGTCTCGAGAAGGTTTTTCTGTTCCTCGAGATCGGTGGCGAGGCGGCGGGACTCGACGAGGCTTCTTTTGAGCTCGCCCGCCCGCTCCTCGACCTTGGCCTCCAGGCCCTTGCTGAAATCTTCCATCTGCCGCCAAGCGATGGCGTTGGCGTATCCCATGGCTGCGGTGGATGCGAGAACAGTGGCAAGCTGTAAGTCGTCCTCGTCGAGGTCGGCTCGCTCGTTGTCGCCGTACGCGGTCAGCAATCCGACCACTTTCTCCTGGGTCATCATTGGTACCGCAAGCGCGGACGTGAATCCCGCTCCATCGACAGCGGCCACGACGGCGCTATCTTTGTCGTCATCAACATCTCGTGCAAAGAGCCGTGGTTTACGTTCGTTGAGGAGAGCGGTCGCGATCGACCCTCCGGTTGAGTCTGCAGCGTAGAGGAGTGGATCCTGCTTAAATCCGTGGACCACAGCCTCTCGAACCCGGCCGCCACCGGGAATGATAATTACTGAAGCCCCCTGCAGCTGGAGCAGGCGAATCGCATCCGTGATGAGCAAACGGAGTACTTTGGCGGGATCGCGCTGGTTACTTACCGCATGACCGAACTGGGAGATGCTATCCATCACCCGCACCTTGCGCTCGAGCTGACGGCTGACAATATCGAGACGGGTCGTGACGTCAGTCATAGCCAGGTTCGCCCGGACCGCCTCGCCGATCAGTGCGTCCTCGCTGAGAACCTGCCCAGCCTCGATCTCAGGTCCGGTGGCCGTGACCTCGACATCCTCGTCGGCAGGCGGCGTCTCGCCATCCTCGTCTATAAAGGGCTGCATCGCCTTGTGCATCTGCTCTTGGAGACGTCCAACCGCCTGCGGGCTGGTGCCAACCCCGAGTTTGTCGGCCACCGAGGCGAGGGTATGCTCGCCAATGGCCAAAAATGCATCGAGCACTCCTTCACCGGAGATCGCGACGGTCGGGAAGGCCGGCCGCTTGTCGCCATTGAGGGCCGCCTCCATCTCCTCGACCGTCTGGATCGGATCGAGATCCCTTTTGTTGTACTGCAAGACAACCGGCACAGTCTTCGGATCGAGCCCGTTGGCTGCCATGTTGGCCCACAGATTCTCGAGAGATTCGATATTGGCGTCGCGTTGTTCGACCTGCGAATCGGCAACAAAGACAACCCCGTCGGCGCCTGCCAGCACCGTGCGGCGAGTCGCGTCGTACTGGACTTGACCCGGAACCGTGTAGAGCTGAAGGGCCAGGCGAAAACCTCGAATCCTTCCCAGGTTCAACGAAAGGAGATCAAAGAACAGGGTGCGGTCGGCCGCAGTATTCAAGGAATAGAGTTTGGTCCTGCGCTGCGGATCTGTGACCCGGTGTAGGTGCTGAAGACAGGTCGTCTTACCGCCCACGGCTGGACCGTAGTAGACGATCTTGATCTTGATCTGGCGGTGCTGGTTATCGAATTGGACCATTCGCCTCCCGGCGAGCGACAGACGCCCCACTAAGAATTCTACATCGCGGGAGATCCAGCTGCGATTATTTTAGGCGATTGTCAGGACGTTGACTCCTGCGCACCGGTGCCGTGGCCCGCATGGCAGCCTCCGGATTTCTCGAAGGACGGCCCCGAGAGGCCTTCGACGATTTGGCGACCGACCCACCAACCACCGACGATGAGGCAAAGAAGTAGCTCGCATCTCCGGTTTGCTGGTTGATCACCGTTGCATAGGGAAAGATCGAAGCGTCGTCGGGTCCTGATTCGAGAAAGAAAACGAGAGAGCCCCCATCCCCGGATGCCAGCAGACGGCGCTGAACATGGCCGTACGGTGGGACTTCGAAAACTTCGCTTGTCACAATCTGACCATCAGCATTCTGGATATCGAGGCGCACCCTCGTCGAGTCCGGTGTCCAGGATGCGACACCAGCGTTGCACCTGAAGAAATCACCATCGTTGAGAACACCGGCCGCATAACCATAGGTAGACCAGTCAGTAGCGCCCGAAATCGCTGCGCCGGGCACCGTCAGACCGTACTCACCGTCACCCCCCTGTTCTGGGGTATAGGTGCGCGATGTCACAAGAAAATGGCAATCCTCGATCGGATCACACCGGAGGGTCGGATCGGCGTAGGCGATTATGGCCGCTGTGCCTTCTGCATCGAAGACATCCGGACCAAGCACATCCCACAAGTTGATCGTCTCCCACGGATAGATCGTGAATGTCAGGGTCGGGACCTCGAGATTGACCGTGTCGCTCGGGAGCACCTGAACCACCACCGGGAGGTCAAACTCGTGTGGGTTATGAAGCGAGACATCCGTTCTCCAGAATGTGCCCTGCGATCCACGATTGTGAGCCGCCGCCGGAATCATCCAGTCCGCGGCGAGCTGCGCCTCCAGCGCCACCGGCGCCATTGCCGTGATCAGTACCGCAAGTCCAATGATGCTCAAATCAGTCCTTTTCTCTTCCATTTCGGCCTCCGCCCAATAATATCGCAAGGATCGTGCCACGCTCTAACGAAGACCGACAGCGATAGCGCGTGGTCAACAACTGCTTAGATGTCCACTGCGGAGGACACTTCCGATCCGCCGTCATCTATACTTTGAGTGGAGGGTTTTGGTTGCGAATCTCGGGTGCCCTGTTCCTCATCATTTTGATCGCGGTCGGGTACATGCTGTACCTCACAGGTCGCGACGCGACCTCGAGCCTCGAGGCTGTTGCTGCGGTCGCCACAGACCTCCGCGAAGTGGGTGTGACCGGCAGGGCCCTTGACCGCGACCTCGCATTGCAGCTGATTAGCGCAATGGAAGGTCTGCTGGACACACCCGACACCCTTCCCGATCACATCGATGATCTCAAGACCATTGCCGCCACTGCCGCGGCTTGGGCGGACGCAGCGCCATCACCAAGCTCAGAGCTGCGGGCCGCGGTGGCAATTCGGAAAGCGGCCGGTGAGCTTCGGGCGCAGGCGACAAGACCTTCCACCGCCCACCTGATGCGGGCCCGCCGATACATCGATGTCGCTTCGGATGCGATTCGGTTTGGCGGCACCGCATCAGGTGGCCCCGGCCCGGGTCTCGCCACCGATGCTGTCCGTGATCGGCTCGACAATCTTCAGCAATCGCAACAGGAGCGCTATCAGGAGCTCGACGAGGAGCTCAACCAACAATAGCTCCCATATCCCACCAGCGTCCTGCGGCGGCGGGAGAGCAATCAACTCAAATCAAGGTCGTGTAACAGTTCGTCGGCGATGTTTGTTGTTTTAACTGGGCCAGCACCCAGCCGTTGCAGCTCAACCGCGATCGAGGCTAGCCAGCGTTGAACTGCCGGCGTGCGTTCGGCCGGGGCGAGGCGCCATAGTCTCACGCTGGTATCGTTGTGGCTCTGGGTGATCACAGCAACCGGATGGAGCGGTCGGGAATGCTCAATCACCACACCCTCTACGAGAATCGCGAGGCCGTCTGAGCGCCGCCATGAGGCTTCATTCTTGAGCACTGCCGCCCGCCAGCGTTGGGCATCACCATCGAGATTCGAGGCAACCACCTCAAAATCAACCGTTCCGGTGAGAATGACGTGTGGCATCAGGCCTCCTGACCGAACACGCCAACGAATGACAGGATCACCCGACGGTGCCGTGGTGCAAGGTCGCATTCGACGAGCACGATCTGCTGCCAGGTGCCGAGAACACATCGTCCCTTTGCGACGGGTACCGTCAGAGAGGGACCCAACAGGGCGGCCCGCAAGTGTGAGAACCCGTTGCCATCACCCCATCGCTGATCGTGATGGTAGGAGCGGTCGGACGGGGCAATCCGTTCGAGAGCCTCGACGAGGTCACGCACTGCGCCAGGTTCGAACTCGATGGTGGTGATCACGGCAGTTGATCCGGGCACAAAAACCGCTATTTGACCATCCACCGCCGCGATGGATCCCAACCAGGCCGCCACATCTTCGGTCAGATCGTAAACGTGTCCGTGGCCGTCGCTCGCGAGTTCAAACTCGAACTGGGTCACATCCATGAGCAGAGTATAACCAGCCTATCAACACGACGGCCGGGGCTTTTCTCCGGAAAGGGTCGCTGGTCTTCAAGCTCTGTCGACATTCTGGTAGGATAAACGCTGTGCAAACGGGGGGCGCGTTGGCCGCGGCGATTGAAGCCCTGCTTCCCGGCATGTGTCCACACTGCGATCATCCGCTCGACGGAACCGACCGTGGTCTGTGTGGCTCGTGCTGGTCACTAACTGTGCCCCGAGCCGGTGGCGCCTGCCGACGCTGCGGTATCCCAACCCAAGACCCCTCCGAGCCCTGTCTGGGCTGCCTTCAGGCACCTCCTCCACAATCTGCAACGGTGGCGTGGGGCGAGCATGACGGGGTGCTTCGCACCGCAATTCTGGCGCTCAAACACGGCGGCCGTGACGACCTCGCCGCGCCTCTTGGTGATCGCCTGGCGGCATCGGTTGCAGCCGAGCCGTGGGCATCGCTGATCGACTGCGTCGTGCCGGTCCCGTCGCACCCGTGGAGACGACTGAAGAAACCGTGGGCTGCGTCTGAGTTACTCGCGGAGTCAGTTTCCAGGAACATAGAAAAACCTGTTATTCGACTTCTGCGGCGGCACGGCCTTGGCCGCCAATCCGGCCACTCCAGAGCCCGTCGCCTCGAGTTGCCGCAGAGGAGCTTTTCGGCGCAAAAAATGGCCAAAGGCCGAAACCTGCTGCTGGTTGACGACGTGACGACTACTGGAACAACACTCCGGCGGGCGGCTCAGGCACTCCGCCACGCTGGCGCAAGGGCAGTCTACTGCGCCGTCTGCGCCCATGCCCCGGATCCGAGGAGATTTTCATGAGCCTATTCGATACGTTGGTGAAATACGGGATGCCGTTCGTGCCGAAACCAATTGTTGGCCGAGTCGCTCAGCGATACGTCGCCGGTGACACCCTCGACGACGCGGCCCATACATTGCGGGCACTCAATGATGAAGGGGCGATGGGCACGGTAGATGTCCTCGGTGAGGAGGTGCGAGAACCGACCAAGGCGGCCGCCGCGGTGGAGGAATACTTGAAGCTGCTCGACCGCATCGAGGAAGAAAAACTCGACGCCAACATTTCCATTAAACCGACAATGCTGGGACTGAACATCAACCAGGCCCTGTGCGAAAAAAACCTCTTGCGCATCGTCGAGCGCGCCGCCGAGTTCGACAACTTCGTGCGCATCGACATGGAGGACCACACCTGTACAGACAACACCCTCCAACTCTTCCACCATGTGCACGAAAAATTCCCATCATCGGTTGGTGTTGTTCTCCAGTCGTACCTCCACCGAACCATCGCTGATATCAACGGCCTTCTGCCTCTCGTTCCGAACATCCGGATCTGCAAAGGCATCTACCGCGAACCGAGAGAGATCGCCTGGAAGGATTTCGAAACGATCCGTGCCAACTTCGTATTCGCGACCGAGAAACTCCTCTCCTCGGGGGCCTACGTCGGCATCGCTACCCATGATCCGCACCTGGTGTGGGCCGGAATGCAAATCGTTGACCGCCTCAGCCTTGACCGCGAAAGTTATGAGTTCCAGATGCTGCTCGGAGTCGACCCCGAGCTCCGCCGGATCATCCTCGCCAACGGGCACCGGCTGCGAGTCTATGTGCCATACGGCCGGGACTGGTATCCCTATTCGATACGGCGCCTACGAGAAAATCCGACAGTTGCCCATCACGTCGTCCGGGCTATGTTTCGGTAATCTCAAGGCGGTCGTTGAGGCCGCTCTCGAAAGACGGTATGCTCAGCTGCGCGCATCTGCGCGCGGGAGGCCAGAATGATGCATCGTCATCTCATGACCTGTGTCGCAGTCGTCGGCTTGATGGTCATCGCCACAGCGGTTCACGCCGGCACCCAGGCCAAAGTCGAAGGTCTCGTGACAGACCTCGCAGGAACGCCGATTGCCGCCGCGACTGTCACCATCACAACGACTGAAGTTTCGAGCTACAAAAAGATCATCACGACCGACGAGAATGGTGAATTTCAAACCATCATCCTTGACGCTACCCGTACCTACAACTTCCTCGTCGAGGCCGAAGGATTCCAAGGCGAGGGAAGCCCGTTCAAGGTTGGAGCCGGCTCGTCCGACAATTTCTTTGAATTCAAACTCCAGAGTGCGGATCAGGCGGCCGCCTCCAAGAATGTCCAAAAACTCGAATCCCCGGGATACAAAGAGCTGCTAGAAGGCAGAGCGCTTCTCGCAGCCGGTGACAAGGAGGCCGCACGGGCAAAGTTTGCGGAAGCCATCGCATCCAAACCAGATCTCAAGGAGGCCCACGCACGCTATGCCGAGCTGACCTACGGTGGAGGAGATATGGCCGCCGCGCTAGCCGCCGCGCAAAATTGTCTGGAAGTGGACCCGGAGTCGACCCAGTGTCTGGCCATCGCCATCAACGCCAGCGGGGAGCTCGGCGACGAGGCAGCGCGCAAAGAATTCCTAGCCCGCTACCAGATTCTGAATCCGGATGATCCGACGATTCTCTTCAACGAGGCAGCGGGCTTCCTCAACAATCTGGATGACGAGAGAGCGCGACCTATTCTTGAACAGTGTCTCGAAGTCGACCCCAACTTTCCGGAATGTAACTTCGAGTACGGCATGCTCCTGCTTCGTTCGGGCGACATGGAGGGGGCCAAGACACATCTCCAAAGGTGCCTCGAGGCTGCTCCCGACGGGCCGCTGGCAGCGACCGCCGAGGAAACGATCAAATACCTTTGAATCGGAGCGAACGGAGAGGGCGGATCGGTGAAGACTCTCTGCGTCGGCGTGGCAGGCGGCACTGGTTCCGGCAAAACGACAGTGGCCAACGAGATCGTGCGCCGAGTCGGACGGGACAGGATTGTCATCGTCAACCAAGATCGATACTACTGCGACCGGGCCCATCTTGACGGTCGTCAACGTTCGCACCACAACTTCGACCACCCCGCTGCAATCGACCTCGTCATCAGTCAAATTCTTCAGAACCCGCAGTCAGTAGATTGAGGTCGCCCTCAGCGAGACGCTGGCGGACGCCGCCGACGGCGGGAACGCAGCTCCTCCTCCTTGAACATGAATTTGACGGAATGTTTGAAGAGGAGGAGATTGGGAGCATCGACCCGATTGAGCTTGAGACATGTCTTGTCGTACCATTCGATCCAGCCCTTGAGCTCGGTGCCGTCCGTCAGCACCACGACCATCGCAGTGCGATTCTGCATCTGTTTAAGGTAGTAGAAGCTCTCGGCGTTTGTTTGCTCTGCGGGCACTTGTTTGCGGCGGCCGGTCGTTCTGGTAGGGAATTTTTCCATCATCTCATTCATCGACGGTCGGATCAGCTTACGATCGGACATGAAGCTCTCCTCGCGCCCCATGCTGTGCGGCCACGGAATTCCGGAAGCATGAAGTCGGTAGGTTCTGCGATCAGGTTATCAGATCCGGTGTTGGGTGTCTTCCCGGACCTCGAGCCGATCGGTGCCCTCGGTGAGCTTCAGTCGCGGTTGCGTGAGTTCGAGGGATAAAGCTCGACCTCATGAGATAAACAGCACATCAGCCGCCCGCAGAGGCCGGAAATCTTTGCCGGATTGAGGCTCAGGTTCTGCCTTTTAGCCATCCGAACGGTCACCGAATGAAAACGATCCATGAAGGTCGTACAGCACAGACAGCGACCACAGGGTCCGAGGCCGCCGCAAAGACGGGCGCCGTCGCGCACCCCGAGCGAACGCATCTCGATTCGCCTCCGATAGCGTCGGCCCAGATCCTGCTGCAACGGTCGATAGTCAACCCGCTTCTCTGCCGAAAAGTAAATCACCGCTTTGCGGCCTGAAAGCGGGAGTCGCACCTTGAAGGGGTGGAGATCGAGATCGAGCTCTCGGGTCCTCCGCCGTAAATAGCGCTCGATTTCCCGTTCAAGGTGGCCCGTGTCTTCATGACGCTTTTCGTCCTCGGGTGTTGCCCGGCGGACGACGCGCGCCGCATGCTTGCGGGGCTTCTTGACCGACGGCACGGCAAATACGGTGACCTTGCCGAGGAACTTCCCATCCGGCGTGTCGACAACGATGAACTCTCCGTGGTCCAATACGAGCTTGCCGGCACGGCAGGGCATCGGAGGAAGATCGGGATCGACCATCACCGGCACCCAATCCTCCATGCGCGGCATCACAGTGCATTGCACGAGCTCCGCCACTAGTCGTCTTTTCCGGCCCGAAGCTCGGTGTTGATCTCACGATCTGCGATCGCGATTTTCTCCCCACCGATGCGCCGTGCGTCTTCAAGAGCCACGCCCACCTCGGACCGTTCGCCTGCGATGACTTGGGCGGCAAAGAAGGCGGCATTGCGTGCCCCGGCCGAGCCGACGGCAAAGGTCGCAACCGGGATGCCGCCAGGCATTTGTACCGTTGAAAGAAGTGCGTCAACCCCGTCTAGCAACCCCCCCGGCAGCGGTACGCCAAGCACCGGACGAACGGTATGGGCCGCAACAACTCCAGCGAGGTGGGCCGCCATCCCGGCAGCGCAGATATAGACACGACATCCGCCGGCCTCGGCCGATCGCACCAGGTCTACGGTGCGGGCCGGAGTGCGGTGAGCCGAGGATACGTGGACCTCGAAGCTGACACCGAGTCCTTCGAGCACTTCCACTGCACCCCGCACGTATTTCCAATCGCTTGCCGATCCCATAAGGATCAGAACCTCGGGGTTCGCCTGGGAGTTCAACTCGGTCATTTATGTTCCGAGCTTGGCCATGGTGTCGCGCCCGATGTCCGATCGATACCACATGCCGTCAAAAGAGATCTTCGACACCCCTTCGTATGCAGCATCGACGGCATCTGACAGGGTTGGTCCGCGCCCGCAGACCGACAGGACGCGCCCCCCAGAGGTGGTCAGCCGACCGTCTTTCAGACGTGTGCCCGCGTGATAGACCGTCACTCCGGACAAGGCCATGGCCTCATCAATACCGGTAATTTCGTCTCCTTTTCGCGGGCTTCCAGGGTATCCCTCTGCCGCGAGGACGACGCAGGCCACCGCCTCCTTGCGCCAATTCAGGCTGCCAATCTCGAGAGCGCCCTCGGAAGCATCGCGGGCGACCTCGGCAATATTATCGTCAAGCCGCAAAAAAGTGGCCTGGGTCTCCGGGTCACCGAGGCGGCAGTTGAACTCGAGCACCTTGGGCCCATCCGAAGTCACCATCAGACCCGCGTAGAGCACCCCACGATACTCTCGGCCCTCGGCCGCCATGCCCGCAATTGTTGGACGTACGACGGTTTCGAGGATGAGCTTGCTTGTGCCGGGTGGGATCACCAACGCAGGAGAATGGGCACCCATGCCACCGGTGTTGGGACCCTCGTCACCCTCGCCCGCGCGTTTGTAATCGTGAGAAGTGGCGACCGGCACCAACCGGGTACCATCGGAGATCACCATATACGAGACTTCGTCGCCCTCCAGACACTCCTCGACCAGCACTCGATCTCCGGCATCGCCAAAGCGACGCTGATTAAAAAACTCATCAATCGCGTGTTCGAGATCGTTATCGTTTCGAATCATGAGCACGCCCTTGCCCGCTGCAAGGCCATCGGCTTTGAAAACAACCGGCATCCCGAGGTCGCGAGCGGCCGCTACCGCTTCGTCACTCGTGTGAACTACGGTCGCCTTTGCGGTCGGAATGTCGTGGCGTTGGCAGAACTCCTTGGCAAATACCTTGCTCGACTCGAGTTCGGCGGCCGCTCGCCGTGGTCCGAAGAGGCGTAATCCCCGGCGGTAAAACTCGTCGCAGACACCCATTGCCAAAGGAACCTCGGGGCCGACGATGGTGACATCAACACGGAGATCTTCAGCCGCCTCCGCGACCCCGGGAAGATCGTTTGCCGACACCGGCAGAAGATCAGCCGCTTGCGCGATCCCCGGATTGCCCGGAGCGGCAAAAACGTCGCTCACCCCCGAGGAGCGCCGCAGGGCGTGGACAATGGCATGTTCGCGGGCTCCGGAGCCAAGTACGAGTACGCGCATGGATGACTACCCCTTTGCCTGGAGCAGACTCAGAAAACTGGTTTGGACAACATCGCCCGCAGAGCAGCCGCGGCTGAGATCGTTGGCGGGTTTTGCGAGCCCCTGCATGAGCGGTCCCAGGGCGCGCGCACCACCCAATCGTTCCACCGCCTTGTAGGTGATATTGCCGGCGTTAAGATCTGGAAAGACGAGCACGTTTGCCTTTCCGGCGACGGCTGATCCTGGCGCCTTTTTCTCTCCAATGCCTGGAATCAGTGCCGCGTCCAGTTGCAGTTCACCATCGAAGACGAAATCCGCACCTCTGGTTTCGAGCTCGGCCCGTGCCGCGGTCACCTTGTCCACCAGCGGGTGTTTGGCCGAGCCTTTGGTCGAGAATGAGAGCAGAGCGACTCTCGGCTCTCCCCCGACAATGGAGCGGAAGGTGGCGGCAGCTGAAAGAGCAATCTCGGCCAGCTGCACCGAATCCGGGTCTGGAAGCACCGCACAGTCGGCAAAAACCATCACCCCGTCATCTCCCCAGCCAGGATCGGGATGGATCATGATGAACGCCGACGACACCGTTCGCAGTCCTGGTACGGGCCCGATGCAGTGGAGGGCAGCGCGCACCGTGTCAGCGGTCGTCCGGACGGCCCCGCCAACGGAAGCATCGGCGGCACCGGTCGCTACCATCAGGGAAGCGAAATAGAGTGGGTCCTCTACCGCCGTTAGCGCTTTTTGGTGCGACATTCCCTTCGCCGCCCGCCGCTGGTGGAGGTGATCCGCCAGCTCCTCTCGGCGCGGATCGGCAGCCGGGTCCGCGATGTCGACACCTTGTTCGGCGAGCTCATCATGGATCGGTTTGCGTAGGTCCCCGGGGCAGACGAGGGTTACCCCACATCCTCCGCCGGCGATCAATGCACCGGCAGCCTCGACGATCCGCTCGTCGTGTCCTTCGGCGAGTACAACCCGGCCACCAACGGCCGCAGCTCGGGCCTCGAGTCGTTCAATAAACCCCACAACTCCTCCCCGGCTGCCATTGTAACCCAGGAAGCGACCCAGCAGTCGGGAAGGAATGGTCACCGAAAAGGGTTGTGTGAGTTATCACAACACCCTGGAGCAGCCATGAATATTGCCTCCGACATCACACAACTCATGGGAAACACGCCACTCGTGCGACTCAACCGCATCGCCTCCGACTCGAATGCGCAGGTAGCGGCCAAGCTCGAGTTTTTCAACCCCGCACACTCGGTGAAGGACCGCATCGGTGTTGCCATGGTGGAATCTCTGGAGCGCGAGGGTCGATTGGTGCCCGGTCGTTCGACTCTCGTCGAGGCAACTTCAGGGAATACCGGCATAGCCCTCGCCATGGTTGCCGCTGCACGCGGCTACCGTTGCGTCTTGACGATGCCGGATTCGATGTCTCTCGAACGGCGCAAGGTTCTCGATCTACTCGGAGCCGAGATCATTCTGACGCCGGCTGCCGACGGTATGCGGGGTGCCGCCGCCCGGGCCGAAGAACTGCTAGCGGAGATTCCAGACTCGGTGGAGCCGCAGCAGTTTTCCAACCCGGCCAATCCTGATGTTCACGCTACAACAACCGCCCTCGAGCTGTGGCGCGACACTGACGGAAAAATGGATGTCTTTGTCGCCGGTGTCGGAACCGGCGGAACAATTACCGGGGTTGGGCGAGTGTGGCGGGAACGCCGCCCATCAGTCCGAATTGTCGCCGTCGAACCGGCGGACTCGCCCGTACTCTCCGGCGGCGAGCCGGGCTCCCACAAGATCCAGGGCATCGGAGCAGGCTTCGTGCCCGACAACCTCGACACCTCGGTGATCGACGAAGTGGTCACGGTGACGAATGACGAGGCCTTTGCGACAGCCCGGCGTCTCGCCCGCGAGGAAGGAATCCTGGGTGGTATTTCCACCGGCGCGGCGTGCGCTGCAGCGCTCAAGGTTGCTTCCCGCGACGAGATGGAGGGCAAGCTCGTGGTCTTTGTCGCACCCTCGACCTCGGAACGTTACATCTCGACCGATCTCTTCTCCGACCTCTAGCCTGCCTATCTCATGGATTTTCGTCGTGAGGGCGGCGATTGATCACCGTTGCGCCGGCAGTCGAATCCAAAGAGGACTCGGGTCGATACTGATCTCCACCGGCAACACGCCCATGACATCGCCGTCGATCTGATAGGGCACCGCATCGCCCCGAGAGGCCGGCTCCAGCCGGACCCGATCCGCAATTTCACGCACGACATCGTCCCTTTGAACGTGTCGACCCGAGGGGATTCCGAGGAGGAAAGACATCGCCGCTCGACGGCCGTTGCTCCGCTGCGACACAACCTCGAATTCGTCGCGAAACGGGTTGGCGCCCGGGGTGGCGCAGAACTTACCTGCGTAACACCGCGAGTTGCCGATGATCACCCAACCCGCGTTATCAATTGTGGTAGTGGATGTCACCCGGATCCGAGGCAAGGCTCCACCACTCACCGCTTCAACCATCGCCTGCAAAGCGACACCGACCCGCCCGCCAAGCCGCTTGAAAGATGGGCGTAATCTGTCGAGCACATGTGAATCCGGGCCTGCCGATAACATCAGCAGAACGATGTCATCATCATCGGTTCGTCCTACCCGCATCGCCCGGTCTTCGCCCGCCAAAAGTGCGTCGACAGAACGTGGCACCGGGCGTGGCACACCAAACTCGTAGGCGAGAACCGATGTCGTGCCGCCCGGAAGCACGCCCATCGCGGTCGAGCTGCCCATAAGGCCCTGCGCCACCGCGTTGTAGGTGCCATCACCTCCATAGGCGAGAACCAATGGGATCTCGGCGGCTGCTGCCCTCTCGGCAAGCTCGATCGTGTGTGTCGGGCTTTCGGAAATCCAGATGTCGAGCTCGGTCCCCCGGTCTGCGGCAACCGACCGGAGACTGCCCTGTTCGCGCAACAACCTGCCGCCTCCGGCAATGGGGTTGAGAATGACGGGGACAGTGGTCACTCGGGCTTCCGTCCATCGAAAAGCGCACCCGGCGATCCCGTCGGGTCGAGCCCCAGGTGACGGTATGCTGCTGCGGTCACCGTTCGCCCGCGAGGGGTGCGCTGCAGCAAACCGATCTGCAGAAGATATGGCTCGTGGATATCTTCGAGAGTCCCACGATCTTCGCCGATCGATGAGGCCAGGGCCTTGAGGCCTACCGGTCCGCCGTCGTAGACATTAATGATTGTAGTGAGTAGTTGGCGATCGAGGTGGTCGAGACCGAATGCATCGACCTCCATCTGCTCGAGGCCCCACTGTGTGGCTTCGAGGGTCACCGCATCGCTGCCGAGGTGGTGGGCAAAATCTCGAACCCGGCGCAGGAGGCGGTTGGCGATCCGTGGTGTTCCGCGTGCGCGTCGCGCAATTTCACCGCCTGCTTCCTCCGCCATATTGATCTCCAGGATGCCTGCGGAGCGGGCCACAATCACGGCAAGGTCTTCACCAGGGTAGAACTCGAGGCGGTGGACGATGCCAAAACGGTCGCGCAGGGGGGCGGTCAGAAGCCCGGTACGAGTGGTCGCGCCGACCAGCGTGAATCGCGGCAACGTGAGACGTACGCTGCGCGCCGCGGGGCCCTGTCCGATCACCAGATCCAGTTCGTAGTCCTCCATCGCCGGATACAGGATTTCCTCAACAGCCGCCGGCAAGCGATGGATCTCGTCGATGAAAAGGACATCTCCAGACTGCAGATTGGTGAGCATCGCTGCGAGATCGCCGGCCCGCTCCAGGACCGGACCCGAGGTCACGTGAATCTGGGCTTCCATCTCATTGGCGACGATATGGGCAAGGGTGGTTTTGCCGAGACCGGGAGGGCCGAAAAACAGCGTGTGGTCGAGTGATTCGCCGCGGTCGCGAGCGGCTGCGATAAAGACCCCGAGATTGGTAGAGAGACGGGTCTGGCCGACGAACTCTGAGAGACGGCGCGGGCGGAGAGACTCCTCGAAAGGATGCTCTTCCGGCTGCGGTTCGGTGGTCAGAACTTCATCGCTCACGCTTTGACTCTACCTCATCGGCCCGACCGGCCCAAACAACCGGTCACCGGATACTCGATGCTCGATGCTCGACGCTCGATATGGTGTTTCCGGGAGAGTGGGCGGATCGAGTATCCAGCATCGAGAAACGAGTATCGGGCGGAGGGGCGGGGCTTCAGCGTGTGAGTTTCTGCAAGGCGAGGCGAAGCAACTCGCCGAGGTCCCCGCCCTCTGCATCGGTCCGCACGGCATCCACCGAACGGAGGGCATCGCGCTGCGAGTATCCCAGATTGACCAGCGCCGACACCGCATCCCCTCGCCGGTCGCCAGCACCGGGTGAGGCCGCAACCAGACGATCCTTCAGCTCGAGGAGAATCCGCTCGGCGGTCTTCCGGCCGACGCCGGGGGTGCGTTGAAGACGGGCGAGGTCCCCAGAGTTGACGACCTCAGCGAGTTCGCCGGCGGTCAATGTCGAAAGCACCGCGAGTGCCGTCCGCGGTCCCACTCCGGCAACCGCCACGAGCTTTGAGAAGGCCTCGAGTTCCTCACGATCAGGGAAACCAAAGAGGACGATAGCGTCGTCTCGCACCTGGGTGTGAATCCACAATGCCGCGTCCTCGCGGCCAGCCAGGGCCTGGAATGCGCGAAGAGTCGTCGAAACGAGGTACCCGACGCCTCCAACATTGATCAGAATAGTGCCAGGGTCCACCCGATGAAGGCGTCCCTCAAGTCGGCCGATCATGAATTGGTTGGCGCGAATCGTTGCAGGAACTCGTCGTCCACTGTCACCACGGTATCTCTCCGCCGTTCGTTGACGATCGAGCGCATGAGCTGGGCGCCACTCTCTGCCATCAGGCGGGCACGAAGGTCGTCACGCGAACTCGCGAGTTCCCCTGGATCCACCAGATTCAACGTGTTGACTTTTGCCACCACAACCCCGCCAGCAACACCAGCCATGATCGGTCCGAGCACCTCGTCCTGACTCGCCGTGAAAACCGCACCATCGAGGCTCGGCATCACCCCGAGGGTTCCGACAACCTGTCCGCGCCGGTGTTGGCGGGCCTCGGTAACGCTCGAACCATACTCGGCCGCCAACGTCGACCCGTCCTCTCCCCCTCGCCAGCGTTCAGCAAGCTGCAGCCCCTGTTGGGTCGCAAGCTCAACAGCGCGCTCTCGACGGAGCTTTTGTTCGACCTGGGTCCGCACATCCTCCAGAGGAGGTATCCCCTCAGCACGAACTTCGGCGAGCTGCCAGACAATCCAACCACGCGGAACAGCCACCGGTCCCGTGATTTCACCCACCGTGGTGGCAAATGCCGCATCCGCCAGCTCCGGCCCATCCGACGCGCCGGCAACGGCTTCGCCAACAGCAAACGGGGGGCTTTGGTTGAGTACCACTGCCTCGTCTTCGTCAGCTATCGCCTGCCACTGGTCCTGGGTGTCCGGACCCTCCGACTTCAGCCGTCGAGCGAGGACACCGGCTCGGACCTCTGCCTCACCCACAGCACGGTCCTCCAAAACCCGAAATCGGATCTGCTCCTGAACCTCCTCGAATGGCTGCTGGTGCTCAGGCCGAAAACCTTCCACCTTGATGACGTGGTATCCGAACTGGCTCTTGATTGGGCCGACGATATCACCGGGTTTTGCGGCAAAGACGACATCCTCGAACTCCGGCACCATTTGTCCGCGACCGAACCACCCGAGATCGCCGCCTATGTCCTTGGACCCTGGATCCTCGGAGTGCGCGGCGGCCAAGGCCGCGAAGTCGCCTCCCGAGCGGGCAATGGATGCGACACCGTTGGCGCGGAGCTCGGTCTCTCCCTGTGTCATCTCCGTTGCGTCGGGAGCCAGGCGAAACAGAATGTGTCGGGCGCTTGCCTGTTCACCCTCGAGGAATTCATCGACATTCTGATCGTAGTATGCCCTCAGTTCAACCTCATCGATCGGCAGCGAGCGTCGCAATCGGGAAGTTTCGACGAGCAGGTAGCGAATGATTCGCTCCTCTTCTCGATAGTAGTCCTCGCCACTCGCCTCGAATGCTGCGCGGGCATCATCTTCAGAGATCTCGACCTCGCTCAGAAACGGCTCGTACCGGAGCTGGATAACATCAAAATCCGAGAGCTCCCGTTGCCGTCGAAACTCACGATCGACTTCATCATCACTTATCCACGAATTGCGCTCGGCCAGGGTATTGAGCTTCCCAATCAAGAGATCTTCGGTGAGGCGTTCCTCAAAAGTCTCCGGAGTCGTACGAAAGTACGACCGAATGATTCGCTTGTAAGTTTCGGTCCCTACAAATTCGCCGCTCTCGTCGCGGAATGACGGATCCTCCAAGATAACTTCTTGGAGTTCTTCCCGAGAAACGGCAAGACCGATTCTTCTGGCCTCGGTGAGTTGGAGCTCGCGATCGATGAACATATTCGCAGTCTGACGTGCGAGATCGACCTGGCCCCGAATCTCGTTCCACTGCTCGCCGTAAATCTGCGAAAACCGCTGGTCGAGGCGTCGCATTTCGTCGAGAAATTCAGTCTCAGAAATACTCTTATTGCCGACCCGTACCGTGGCGTTACCACCTCCGCCACCACCGGCACGGCCCGCTCCCCAATCAACAAAAACCAGGAGAACAAAAACCAGTACTACACCCCAGAGAATGAACTTGAGGTGACGCAGATTATCTCGCAGCCATTTGAGAGCCATTGCAGTCCTCCACCCGCCCCGAAAACGGGACAGCGAAGTCTATCGAAGAGCCGAGACTAGCGCAAGCCGGTGGTCGTCCAGGAGGGACTGAATCACTGCCCGGCGCCTCCTTTGTGACCGCCGTCGCGGACCCCTCTTGGCGCGCTTGCCGCTTGAATACGCTCATGTTACGGTGATTGAGGAGGTATGGCCAAGGTGGCGCGAGGATTGGAACTCGACTGGGTCGTTATCCGTGTGCAGCCGCTGCGCAAGGTGTTGGCTGTTGTCATCATCGGGTTGGTTGCCGCGGGTCTGGTTTTTCTGGCCTATAAGAGTCTCAATCTCTCGCCAGAAGCTCGAGCGAGGCGCGCGATCGAACACGCCGACGCAGCCCTCGCACATGCCGAAACCCAGCCTCTCCCCGCTCACTGGAAGGATGAACTCGAGTCGGCAAGGGACCAACTGAACATGGCTCGCTCGGAGTACGCTGAACAGAACTGGGAGGACGCTGAAACCCTGGCCGACAGCGCACGTAGACGATTCGAAAAGCTTGCTGGCGCCGGCGATCAGGAGTTGGTCGGCGTCGGACAGTTCTTTAGCCTCGAGGGCCGCGTGCAACTTCAGCGCGCAGGTCAGACCGAGTGGGAAAACGCCCACCAGAATATCCCCGTTTTTAACGGAGACTTCGTTCGCACCGGTCGTGACGGCAACGCAGAAATCCTGTTCGCGGACAGCAGCCTCTATAAAATCTCTCCGAATTCGCTTCTGGAGATCCATCACGAAATGTCGCAGGAGTCGCCGGGCACTGTCAAGATGGTCGCTGGGCGAATCAACGTATACACATCAGGGGCGCCCTCAACGGTCACCACCGATTCGGCCGCGACAGAAATTGATCGCGACAGCCGAGTTGCCGTCGACGTTGCAGCGAATGATCAAAAAACGACGGTCGCAGCGTTTCAGGGCTCTGCCCGGGTACGTAGCAACCGCGGTGGCAGGGAAATCGTGATCGGCGAGCGAGAAGCGGTCGCAGCGATGGCCAGCGGCGCGATGACCGAAAAACAAAATATTCCCGCCCCGCCGTACCCGGTCGAACCGCGCAACAACGCCGGATTCGACCTCGTCGAGAACCCGATGATCGAACTGGCCTGGCGAGGTCGACCTCGGAACGGTACGGTCCACCTTCAGGTGAGCCGTTCCAAGAGCTTCGACAGTACGCAGCTTGAAGTTGACGCTCCCCGCCTGGCAAAGGACGACGCCCGCCTCAGGTTGGTCGCGGCAGGAACTTATTTCTGGAGAGTTGCCGCCCTCGCTGACGGAACAGCCCACTCCGAGTGGAGCTCGCTGCGCCGTTTCCGGGTCTTTTCGACCGCATCCGAACATCTTCTCGAAGACACCACCGCACCAGAACTGGTCGTCAGCCAACCGCAACAACTCGGCCACATGTTCATATTCGAGGGCGCGACCGAAATCAGCGCCTCTGTCACCATCAACGGCGAAAAGGTCGAGCTCGACGCCGATGGCCGCTTCCGCAAAACGGTCGAGATTTTTGACGACGGATGGATCGATATCGTGATCGTCGCGATAGATCCCTCGGGCAACCGCACGGAACGAACCGAACGCGTGTTCGTGGAGGTCTATTGATGCATTTTCCCAGCCTTCTCGGGCTGTTTTCCTCTGATCTCGCTATTGACCTCGGTACCGCGAACACCCTGGTCTATGTTCGTGGGCGAGGGATAGCAGTCGTCGAACCATCAATTGTGGCGGTCAACCGAATCACCAACCGGGTTGAGGCGGTCGGCGCCAGGGCCAAGGAGATGCTTGGCAAAACGCCGGGAAACATTGAAGCGATCCGACCGATGAAGGACGGTGTGATTGCAGATTTTGAAGTGACCGAGAAAATGCTCGAACACTTCATCCGCAAGGCACACGGCCGCTCGTTTCTCGTCCGTCCGCGAATCATCATTTCGGTACCATCCGAGATCACTCAGGTGGAGAAGCGGGCGGTCAGGGACACCGCTCTCAAGGCTGGTGCAAGCGAGGTGTACCTGATCGAACAAGCTACCGCGGCTGCGATTGGTGCGGGTCTGCCGATTACCGAACCCTCTGGAAATATGATTGTTGACATCGGCGGCGGCACGTCTGACGTGGCAGTTATCTCTCTCGCTGGTGTGGTGTATTCGCGTTCTGTGCGGGTTGCCGGCAATGAAATGGATGAGGCGATCATTCATTACCTCAAGAAAAAGTACAACCTCCTCCTCGGAGAACGGACCGCCGAGCAGATCAAGATCGAGATCGGGTCGGCCTATCCGCTAGACGAACCATTGAGCATGGAAGTCAAGGGCCGTGATCTCGTTGAAGGGGTGCCAAAAAACCTCAGCATCACAGACGAAGAAATCCGTGAGGCCCTGACCGAGATCGTCTCGACTATCGTCGATGCCGTCAGAAACGCCCTCGAGCAAACCCCGCCCGAGCTGTCGGCGGATATCATCGACAAAGGAATCATCCTCGCTGGTGGGGGCTCCCTGCTCAAAAACCTCGATAAGCGTCTCCGCGAAGAAACCGGCTTGCCGGTAGCCCACTGCGAAGAGCCTGGCTCGGCGGTCGTGCGCGGAACCGGGATGATGTTGACCAATATCGATCTTCTGCGGAAGATCGCAATCGCCTAGCCTGAATTCATCACCCCCCGGTTGTGGGCTAAGCCCCTTGAACGGAGGTTCTCGGCTCAGCCCCGTCCGGAGTATGATGGCGTGATGACTCTTGACGGTTCACTTACCGTTTTATGCGCGGCCACGTGCGGAGGCCAACGTTGCGAGTAGAGGCCTGAAATGTCACGCACCTTCTTGCTCCGAACGGTTCTCGCGTGGACCCTGCTCGAGCTCTTGGCAGCGCTCCAAGTTCCGGCAGTCGGGGGCAATCCCGTCCTGTTTTCGTGGCTGCGCACTCTCATCGAACCAGTGGCCATGGTCGCCCAAGGCTCCGTTGGTCTCGCCGTTGACCTCGGTGTCGGGGCTCGCGGTCTTCAACGCGCCATGGTTGAAAACCGAGAGATGCGGATCGAACTCGAGACACTTCACGCACGACAGATTCTCCTCCAAGCAGACCTTGCCGCCCTCCGTGAAATCGGCGATTTTGCAGGACCCAATGCCGAATTCGATGCCGGGGCTCTGGTTGGTCGTTGTGCGTATCGAGATCTCATTGCGGGCACCATGGAGGTCAGGACTGCGGAGTCTTTCATCCTGGCCCACGACACGCCGGTAGTTTCGGCCAAGGGTTTGGTCGGGAGAGTTCTGAAAAGCGATGGGCGTCGACATTGGCTTCAGCTTGTCACCCACGCCGCTGCTGCGGTCGCCGTAGAAACTGAAGATTCCCTCGTCCAGGGCCTCGCGCTGGGCACCGGCAGCAATACCTTGACTATTGCCTATGTGCCGCGCCAGGCCGAACTTGAGCGCGGCGCATTGTTGGTCACAAACGGTGGTGACGGCATCTATCCGCCCGGCGTTCCGGCTGCTCGCGTCACCAGAATTCGCGAGAGCGATGAGCCATTTCTCGAAGTAACAGCTATTTCTACTGCCGACCTTCACGCCATTCGAATGGTCTTGTTTCTCCCGGAGTGGGCGCCAACAACAAGCGAAGGTCCGCCATGAGACTCGGGAGTGTGGAAGGGCGAGCGAAGATCGCGGCCCTCGCCGTGGTCACGCTGGTCCTCCAGCGTGTCCTGGGTTTGCCCGGGATGCCAGCGTGGTTCGGCCATCTCATACTGCCGATGATCTGGATTGTGGCCGCCTCCCTGGGCCGCAAGGAGCGGCATTGGCCTTACGAGGCCCTTCTCCTGGGGCTTGCCTGGGACCTCCTCTTGGGGCCGGTCGTCGGGCCCGGAGGCATTGCATGGACGGCTGCTTGCCTGAGTCTGTACGGGCTCGCGTCAGTGGTCGCCGACCGATCGCCAGTGGCCTGGGCAGCGTTCGGGGCTGTCGGCGCCGTGATCGTAGTTCTAGTTCAGAGATTGGCGTTGATGCCGCTCGGCCTCGCGGATTACTTTTCTATCAGCCGGCTCGTGTGGTCAGCAGTCCTCACCGGACTGTGGTGCGGATTCATCGGCACGGTTCTGGCGCTTGACCTCGGCAAGCATTGGCGGGCATATCAAGTCCGCAGGCTCCGGTGATCGTTGTGGAGTTGCGAGAGGATATCGGTCCGCTGCGTCGTCGCACGCAATTTCTTTTTCTGTTGGTCTTTGCTGCTCTCGGCCTCCTCCACCTGCGCCTTGTTGACCTCCAACTCGTGCACGGTGCTCAGTGGCGAGACCTTGCTGAAAACAATCGCCTCCGCCGCCTCCCACTACCGGGCCCACGAGGTTGGATATACGATCGCCGCGGTGAGGTTCTGGCCGAAAATGTTCCCAGTTGGGAACTACTACTTTTCCCCGACGAAACGGAGAATCTCAACGCTACCAGGCTTTTTCTGGCCCGGGCAGGTGTTACCGACGCACCGACATTCAACGATCGCATCGCGGAGCGACGCATCGGGCGGATGGCACCGTTGGTCGTCGGTGAAGATTTGAGCTGGAATCAGGTTGCCACCATTCGATCCCATCAGAGTGACTACCCTGAATTGACGGTTGTCAGCCGATTCCGTCGTCACTACCCATTTGGCAAACTCACATCCCACATCGTTGGGCATCTGCAACCGGTTTCTCAGGAAGCGGTAGAGTCTGACCCCAGAGTCGAGCCCGACACCATGGTTGGAGCTACCGGAATCGAAGCTGCTGAAGACTCCTTCATTTCCGGCCGCGGTGGAGAAAGATGGGTCATGGTTTCAGCCGTGGGCCGGCAACTCGGTGTGGTTTCCGAGGACGTCCCAAGGGCCGGGCATGACGTTGGACTTACCCTCGACGTCAGACTTCAAAAGACCGCCGCCGCGGCCCTCGGGGATCAGTCCGGCGCCGTGGTGGCTCTCGATCCGCGGAGCGGCGCAGTGCGAGTCCTATACTCCGCACCGAGTTTCGACCCAAGCGTATTCGGCGGTAGGCTGAGTCGATCCGACTGGCTTGCACTCCAGGAAGATCCTCTACATCCTCTTCAAAATCGATGTCTGCAGGGAGTCTATCCCCCGGGTTCGACCATCAAACCGTTCCTTGCTTTGGGCGGCCTAGAGGAAGGGTTAATTGATCCAAACGCGACCGTGTATTGCAACGGATCGGTGGTTCTTTACGGCCACCGATTCCGCTGTTGGCGGCGCGGAGGTCACGGATTTGTCAATCTCGAGCGCTCTCTCGCAGAGTCATGTGATGTCTACTTCTACCTCCTCGGCCAACGCATGGGCATCGACGGTATGGCCAACTGGCTCCGCCGTTTCGGCTTTGGTGAGCGAACCGGCATCGATCTCTCGTTCGAAGCGTCCGGCCTCATCGGCACCCCCGAATGGAGCCGGCAGGTCCGGGGAACGCCGTGGTACCCGGGCGAGGCAGTTTCAGTGTCGATCGGTCAGGGGCCTGTACTGGCCACCACCATTCAACTCGCCCGGGCATTCGCGTTTCTCGCCAACCGGGGGGAGTCGGTCACTCCTCACTTGGTGGCTGTGCCTTCTGCGATGCCCGCATCTGAGACGATCAATCCTGATCATCTGGCGATGATCAGCAACGCCCTCACCGAGGTGGTGCACGGTCCTTCCGGCACCGCCCGGCAGTTCGCGAACCTGCCGATGGCGGGAAAGACCGGTACCGCGCAGGTTGTCCGCCTCCAGGAAGGCGTTGATTCGGACGACCTCGCGCCTGAGTTGCGTCACCACGCCTGGTTCGTAGGCTGGGCACCACTCGACGAGCCGTCGCTGGTGGTTTCGGTCATCGTCGAACATGGTGGTGGCGGCGGCTCGACGGCCGCCCCGGTAGCAGCCCGGATTGTCGAGGCACATCTGGGGCAGCCTATCTCACCACCGGACGCGCAATCGACACCCCCCCCCATCCGGACTCCCGATAGTCCTCAGGGCGCAGGATAGAATCGACTATGGAGCAACGCATTGACCCGTGGCTCATGCTTGCCGTGGTCAGCATTCTCGGCGCATCGCTAACGACCCTGCACACCGTATCTAGAGTGGTCGGATCGAATCTACTCCTGAGACAGTTGTTGTGGGGGTTGGTTGGGATCCTTGTGCTGTGGTTGATGTCGTTGGTGAGGCTTGACATCTATGAGCGGTTGGCTCCCGTTTTCTACGGCCTCGGCCTGGTAACCCTGGTTGTGGTCTTGTTTGTAGGGCAGGCCCGCGGCGGCAATAAAGCGTGGATCGCCATCGGCCCCGTCACCATTCAACCAAGCGAATTCGCCCGCCTGGCTACCATCCTGTTGGCCGCCGCCTGGCTTGCCCACCGCGGAGGGCGCAACCTGCGGATCAGCGACGTCATGAAAGCGGTTGCAATAGTGGCGGCTCCTGTTCTCCTCATCGTGCTTGAACCCGATCTCGGAGTTGGCCTTACTTATCTCCCGGTGATCGCCGCTGTCCTAGTGTTGGGTGGCCTTCCTCGTTGGGTATGGATCATGCTCGTTCTGCTCACAGTTCTCGGGCTTCACGCGACATGGCAATATGTGCTGAAACCGTACCAAAAGGACCGTGTGCTCACCGTTTTCGAACCCGAACGAGACCCGTTTGGTGCCGGCTACCAGGTTCGCCAATCGAAGATCGCGGTCGGTTCTGGTGGAACTGACGGTCAGGGCCTCGGTCGTGGGAGCCAGTCGCAGCTTCGATTCCTCCCAGCCCAGCACACAGACTTCGCGTTTGCCGTGTGGGCTGAAGCAACCGGGTTCGTCGGTGCCACCGTGTTGTTGCTCGCATATGCGCTTCTACTATCAAGGATTGGAAAGGTGGCCCTCACCAGTGACAGCCGCCATGGGCTGATTCTGGCCGTGCTGATCGGATCGTGGTTGATATTCCAGGTGGTCGTAAACCTTGGAATGGTTCTCGGATGGCTGCCAACTACGGGTGTGACGTTGCCGCTCTTTTCCTATGGTGGGTCGTCTCTCATTTCGACATGTGCCGCCCTCGGTGTTGTTCAATCGGTGTGGCGCCACCGGTTGGTGAATCAATGAGCAGTTCTGTTCTCTATCTCTCCGTGAATCCCTTTGAGACCAGGGTCGCGATGCTTGAAGATTCTCGCCTTGTCTCTTACCGAGCTGAGAGGCATCGTGCATCGTCGGTCGTCGGCAACCTTTACAAGGGTCGCGTCAACCGGGTCCTTCCAGGAATGCAGGCAGCGTTCGTTGACATCGGCCTTGCTCGAAACGCGTTCCTTTACGTCCGCGAAGCGGGCGGTATTCTCGATGATTTCACAGACATTTTCCTGGCCCAAGAGGGCGAGGCTCTGCAGCCCGACATGTCGAACTCCGATATTTCCGACCTCCTCCGCCAAGGTCAGGAAATCCTCGTCCAGGTGGTCAAGGATCCTATCGGCACAAAGGGGGCACGTCTGACGACTCATGTCAGCCTCCCTGGGCGATTCCTCGTCTACCTGCCCAACGTTCGCCACCATGGCGTCTCACGCCGCATCATTGACGATGAGGAACGTTCGCGCCTGCGCGGGATTGTCGAGAGTTTCGACGCACCCGGTGGGTGGATCGTCCGCACGGCCGGAGAGGATCAGGGCACGGCTGAACTCGATGCCGACCATAAGTATCTCCTGCAGATGTGGGATCGCATCCAGGGCATCGCTAACCAGGCACGAGCTCCAAGCCTGATCCATCGCGAGCTGAGCGCCGTGTTACGTGCGATTAGGGATCTTTTTACACACTCGATATCAGAGGTGTGGATCGATGACGAGGAAAGCTTCGAAGAGATCCTCGATTTTCTTGAACAAAACGATCCCAGTCTCGTTCCCAGGGTCAGCCTGTTTCGACAAGCAACCGATCTGATGAACTCGTTTGGTATCGACCGCGAGCTCGAGAAAGTGCTGCGACCCAAGGTCTGGCTCAAATCCGGAGGGTATCTGGTCATCAACCAGACTGAGGCGCTGGTTACGATCGATATCAACACCGGCAAATATGTAGGTACCCAGACGCTCGAGGATACCGTTTTTGCTTTGAACCTCGAGGCGACAGTCGAAATCGTGCGTCAACTAAGGCTTCGTGACCTCGGCGGAATCATCGTTATCGATTTCATCGACATGGAAGATCCCGAGCACCGGCAGTTGGTATTTGACACCCTGGCCGAGGAGCTCGCCACCGATCCGGCTAGAACACAACTTCTGCCGATGAGCGATATTGGCCTTGTCCAACTGACCCGAAAGCGCACCCGACCAAGCCTGGAACGCACCCTCAGCCGAGAGTGCCCCTACTGTCATGGGTCGGGCCGCATCAAGGCGCTACCGACTGTCTGCCTCGAGATCCGTCGTGAGTTGCTTGCAGTCGCCGCGGCCGACGTTGACCAACAAGTTTCCCTCGTGGTCCATCCGGCAATTTCTCATTACCTTCAGGGTCCGTTTCGTGAACTCATCCGCGAGCTCGAAGAGACCCATGGTCTACAGATCATCCTGCGTGAGAACCCCCTCTACCACGAAGAACAGTTCGAGATCTCTGAGTAATTCGCGGAGCGAATTACAACGGCTCGTAAAGTGTCCGCCGTTGCCTTGGCAAATAGCCCGCCTCCCGAATCATTCGTTCCATGTCGCCCTGGGTCATACGATACTGGGCGCCCGCCGCAGCAACCACATTCTCCTCGAGCATGATGGAGCCAAGATCGTCGGCACCGAAGAATAAGGAGACCTGTCCGATCTTGGGCCCTTGTGTCACCCAAGAGCCCTGCACATGATCGATGTTGTCGAGGACAAGGCGGGAGATGGCGAGGGTCCGCAGGTAGTCATAGCCTCCCGAGGGTTCGACCTCGCTCTCGAGATCGGTGCCAGAGTCCTGGAAGGTCCAGGGAATGAAGGCTGTGAAGCCGCCGCTTTGGTCCTGCAGGCCGCGCACCCCGAACAGGTGGGCTATCCGAGCTGAAATCGGTTCACCGACCCCAAACATCATCGTTGCAGTGGTTCGAAGGCCTAGCTCGTGGGCTTCTTTGTGAACCCCCAACCACTGGTCGGTCGAGGCCTTGGCACGCGACCAGATCTGACGACGTGTGTCGTCCTCGAGAATTTCTGCTCCGCCGCCCGGGATGGAGTCGAGACCAGCGGCAACGAGACGCTCGAGGACCTCTCGAACCGGCATCTTTTCGAGCTTCGCCAGATACCAGATTTCGGGCACTGAAAAAGCGTGGAGGTGTATCTGGGGAAAGGACCTTTTGAGATCAGCAAGCAACGATTCGTAATACGCGATCCGGAGCTCCGGATGGACCCCCCCCTGGAGGAGAATTCCAGTGCCACCACAGGCGACAGTCTCCGCGATTTTAGTCGCGATCTTCTCGAAAGGCAGAACGTAGGCCTCGGAATCTTTGACGGTGCGGTAGAACGCACAGAAACGGCAGCGGTAGACACACACGTTCGTGTAATTGATGTTGCGATCAATGATGTAGGAGGCGACGTCATCAGGATTCTTGCGACGGCGCACCGCGTCCGCCGCCTGGCCGAGCTCGAGCAGCCCACCATGATCGAACAGGCTTTGAGTCTCATCCTGGCTGAGGCGGGTTCCTTCTATCGCCTTGTCGAGGATGGCGTTTACATCAATATTCATTGCTCTACCTAACACAACATTCGGCGTCGACGTTCCCGGAGGAGGGCTTAACGGCTATGCGGCAACACAGCCTTACGGCTCAACAGCGTTCCACGCGCTCTTGCTTAGCGCTGTATAGCCGTCCTCCCGTATAGCCGTTAGGCGTCAGCCTTGCGACATCGATTCCAGGAAATCTTTGTTGCTTTCGGTCTTGGAGAGGCGCTCGAGGAGCAGTTCCATGGCCTCCACCGACGAAAGTGACGAGAGGACCTTGCGCAGGACCCAGATGCGCCGCAGCTCCCACTCGTCGATCAACAGCTCTTCCTTGCGGGTACCCGACTTGTGGATATCGATAGAGGGGAAGACGCGGCGTTCCACCAGCTTGCGATCGAGGTGAACCTCCATGTTGCCGGTGCCCTTGAATTCCTCGAAGATCACGTCGTCCATCCGTGAACCGGTGTCGATGAGAGCCGTCCCAACGATGGTCAGACTACCGCCCTCCTCGATGTTCCTCGCTGCGCCAAAGAACCGTTTTGGCTTCTGCAGAGCGTTGGAATCAACACCACCAGACAGAACCTTCCCAGAGGGCGGGACCACGGTGTTGTAAGCGCGGGCAAGCCGGGTGATGGAGTCAAGGAGAATCACGACATCGCGTTTGTGTTCGACAAGGCGCTTGGCTTTGTCGATCACCATCTCAGCGACCTGCACGTGGCGAGTGGCGGGTTCGTCGAAGGTTGAGGAAATGACCTCGCCGGCCACCGATCGCTCCATGTCGGTGACCTCTTCAGGGCGCTCGTCGATCAGGAGCACAATCAAGGTGACCTCTGGGTCGTTGGTGGTGATGGAATTGGCGATCGCCTGCAACATCATGGTCTTGCCGGTGCGCGGTGGCGCCACCAGGAGACCTCGCTGGCCCTTGCCGAGGGGCGTCACGAGATCCATAACCCTCGAAGTCATATTGTCCTTTACCTCGAGCCTGAGCCAGTCTTCGGGATACAGAGGAGTCAAGTTGTCGAAATGGATCTTTTCCATTGCCACTTCGGGAGGCTCGAAGTTTATCGCCTCCACCTTGATCAGAGCGAAGTAGCGCTCCCCTTCCTTGGGCGGCCTGATCTGCCCCGACACGGTGTCACCAGTGTGCAGATTGAACCGCCTGATCTGCGACGGCGACACGTAAATGTCGTCCGGACCAGGGAGGTAGTTGTACTCCGGCGCCCGGAGAAAGCCGAATCCCTCCGGCAGAACCTCAAGAACGCCCTCGCCGAAGATCAACCCTTCCGCCTCCGTCTGGTGTTGGAGGATTGAAAAAATCAGGTCCTGGCGGCGCATTCCGGCTGGATTCTCGACCCCGAGGCCCTTGGCCGCCGCGCTCAGCTGGCTAATGCTCATCTCTTTCAGCTGATTGAGGTCGAGGCGCTCCCCAACAGCTTCCCCGGCAGGCTTTTCGGCTGCGGCTTCAAACTCTTCGACCTCTTCTTCGAGATCGAGAGGGATGACGACCGCTTCTTCGTCTTGCATTTTGTCGTTCTTCTTCTTGGTTCCCATTTCAGTGACTCCGATGCTGTGATCTCCAGCGATTCACCATGTCATTGATGCCGGCGAGCAACTCCCGTCGCCCTTCTCCGGTTTTCACACTGACGGCCAATGGCGGAACATGCAGGCCGAGCTCACGCTGAACCGTCTGGCACATTTGCGCACGCTGACCGCGGCCGACCTTGTCAGCTTTGGTGAGCACGACCTGCCGATCCCGATCCGATTTCAATACAAGCTCCTGCAGGTCCCTGTCCCGAGCTGTCAGGCCGTGGCGGATATCTACCAACGACACAACGCCAGCCAGGCGCTCCTCCTCGTGAATATAGCGACCGAGTTCGCGGCCCCAATCTTCGCGCAGCTTTTTTGCCACCTTGGCGTAACCGTACCCGGGAAGATCGACGAGGTAGAACGAACGGTTTATGAGAAAAAAGTTCAAGGTCCGAGTTTTTCCGGGCGATTTCGCGACCTTTGCCAGAGATTGTTTGAAAAGCCAATTGAGGAGACTCGATTTCCCCACATTTGATCTCCCGGCGACCGCAACGTGGGGAAAGAACTCCCGCGGACGGTCGGCAGGCTTGAGGGCCGAACCACGAAAACTGACCTCGGTAATTTCCAAAGAACTCAATGTGGCAAGGGCGTCGACTCGACCCTGGCCTCCGCATCACCGGACGGCGCGGCAACATCTGATTCAACCGCGCCAACAAGGGTGTAGCTGAGCACCTCGTCCATGTGTTTGACGAAGTGAAATGTCATTTCTTCGCGGACGTCCTCGAGAATGTCCTCGAGGTCCTTTTCATTCTCTTCCGGCATCACGATTTCGCGGATCCCGGCTCGATAGGCGGCGAGGATCTTCTCCTTGACGCCACCGACTGGCAGCACGCGGCCTCGAAGGGTGATCTCGCCCGTCATTGCCAGATCGACCCGCACCGGAGTATCGGTAAACGACGAAACCAGAGAGGTGGCTATCGTAATGCCCGCCGACGGCCCATCCTTGGGAATCGCACCCTCGGGCACATGAACGTGTACATCGGTTTTTTCAAAAACCTCGCTATCGATGCCCAACCTTTCGGCTCGCGATCGAACAAAGCTGAGGGCAGCCCGCGCCGACTCCTGCATAACGTCCCCGAGCTGTCCGGTCAGGGTGAGCTGTCCCTTGCCCCGCATCAGCGTCGTCTCGGTCTGCATAATTTCTCCGCCAACCTGCGTCCAAGCAAGTCCTGACGCGGCTCCTACCTCGGGCTCCTCCTCACGTCGCTGGGCGCGGTAGCGCGGTTTGCCGAGCAGTTCGCCGATGGTGTCGGTCGCGACCTCAATCGCCGAACCCTTGGTGGTCTTGTCCTTGAGCACCCGCCTCGCGAGCTTGCGGCATACGGAGGCGATCTCCCGCTCGAGGTTTCGCACTCCGGCTTCCCGAGTGTACCTTTCGATGAGGAGCATGAGCGCCTCGCTCGTGAACTCGATTTGGAATCGCTTGAGGCCGTGCTTTTCAACCTGGCGAGGAACCAGGAAGAGTCGTCCGATCTCCATCTTTTCCTGGTGGGTGTAGCCGGATAGTTGGATGACCTCCATGCGATCGAGCAACGCCGGCGGAATCGAATGGGTGACGTTGGCGGTACAGATGAAGAAGACCTTTGAAAGATCGTACTCGATATCGAGATAGTGATCGTGGAAGGTGTGGTTCTGTTCCGGATCGAGGACCTCGAGCAGCGCACCCGCAGGATCACCCCGGAAATCGGCCGCCATCTTGTCGACCTCATCCAGGAGCAGCACCGGATTGACCGTACCGGCCTTGCGCATCATCTGGATGATCTGACCAGGAAACGCTCCGATGTAAGTTCGTCGATGACCGCGGATCTCGGCCTCGTCGCGGACGCCTCCCAGGGAGAGCCGGACGAACTGGCGCCCGGTGGCGCGTGATATCGACCGTGCCAACGAAGTCTTGCCGGTTCCGGGAGGGCCCGCGAAGCACAGGATCGTTCCGGTGGTCTTCCGCACAAGCTGCCGTACCGCAAGGAACTCCAGAATTCTGTCCTTTATCTTCTCCAGCCCATAGTGGTCCTCGTGTAAGACCTTTTCGGCCCGCTCGATATCCCTGATCTCGCGCGAAGACTTTTTCCACGGCATTGCCAGGAGCCAGTCGACATAGTTGCGTGAGACTCCGGCCTCGGCGGAAACCGGCGGCATGCCCTCGAGTCGCCGGAGTTCGATCTCGGCTTTCTCCTTGGCCTCCTCACTCATCCCGGAGTCCTCAAGCTGTTGTTTGAGTTCCTCCAGCTCCTCAGTGTTGTCGTTGCGACCCAACTCCTCGTTGATCGCCTTGATCTTTTCGGACAGGTAGTACTCCCGCTGGGCCTTCTCCATTTGTTTCTTGACCCGCGAAGAGATGCGCCGATCGATATTCAGCTTTTCAATCTCCATGTCGAGGAGGTCGTGGAGGCGGTTAAGGCGGTCCACCGGACTGACGATTTCGAGGAGTTGTTGTTTTTCGGCGGTTGGCTGAGAGAGATGGGCGGCCAGAATATCCGCGAACTGGTCCGGATCTTCGGTTTGCAGTGAGGCGAGAACACCTTCCGCAGAAAGATGGTGCGAGAGCTTGGCGTACTCCTTGAAGAGTTCTACAAGCTGAACCATGTAGTTCGCTACGGTCTCGTCCTGGGGTGCCAGCACCTGCACGCGCTCGACCCGCGCCATCAGGCATCCGTCATCGTCCTCGATGTCGATCAGCCGTGCTCGGCCGAGGCCTTCAACCATCACCTTGATATTCCCCGAGGCGAGTTGCAGGTGTTGGACAACACGTGCAATGACGCCAAGGCGATGAATGTCTTCTTCTGCGGGCTCATCGACCTTCGGGTCCCGTTGGGTGGCGAGGAATATTTGCTTATCGGGCCGCTCCAGGGCACGTTCGAGAGCAACCACCGACGGTCGCCTTCCGACTACAAAGGGGGCCATCATGTGGGGATAGACCACCATGTCCCGCAATGGAACTGCGGGAAGCTGAACGGTTGGGGATTGTGAAGTCATGTAAAGCTCTTTTAATGAGAGGATTTTTTTCGCCCGAGTGGGGACGACCCACTACGGTCGATTCTAACTGACTTTGCGGACGGCGGGCAGTGGCGGCACTCGACGTTTCACCACTTCCCGAGAGATGACCAGCTCCTTGAGCTCGGGCAGGGAGGGAATCTGATACATGATGTCGAGCATCAGCTCCTCGAGGATGATCCGCAGGCCACGGGCACCAACCTTTCGGGTGATGGCCTCCTCGGCGACGGCATCGAGAGCATCTGCGGTGAATGATAAATCGACACCCTCGAACGAAAGAATGGTTTCGTATTGACGGACAAGACAGTTGCGGGGTTCTGTGAGAATTCGCACCAGCGCCTCGTGGTCCAGTTCCTGCAGGTCGGCTACCACAGGAATCCGACCAACGAATTCGGGGATCATGCCGTACCTGATGAGGTCCTCAGGGTGGACCTCGGCCAGGAGTTCAGCCGAGCCAGGCTCATTACCACCGAGATCGACTCCGAATCCGAGCCGCTTCTGGTTGAGGCGATCCGCGATGACGTCGTCAAGCCCGACAAAGGCGCCGCCGCAGATGAAGAGGATATTGGTTGTATCGATTTGCAGGAATTCCTGGTGTGGGTGCTTGCGCCCACCCTGTGGCGGAACATTCGCCACCGTGCCCTCGAGGATCTTGAGCAGTGCCTGTTGGACTCCCTCGCCTGAAACGTCGCGGGTGATCGAGGGGTTTTCGGCCTTCCGCGCCACTTTGTCGATCTCATCAACGTAAACGATGCCGCGCTCGGCCGCGTCCCGATCACCACCGGCCGCCTGATAGAGGCGGAGGAGAATATTCTCGACGTCCTCACCCACATATCCCGCCTCAGTCAGCGTCGTCGCATCAACGATCGTGAAAGGCACCTGGAGCTGACGGGCGAGGGTCTGGGCGAGCAGTGTCTTGCCGGTTCCTGTGGGGCCAATGAGAAGGATGTTCGACTTGGCGAGCTCGACATCGTTGCGCCCACGGTCGTTTTGATATTCGATTCGGCGGTAATGATTGTAGACCGCGACCGAGAGTTTCCTTTTGGCTGATTCCTGGCCAATCACATATTCGTCGAGGTGCTTCTTGACCTCGGGAGGTTTCGGCAACACCTGATCGCGAGCCTTGGAATCGTGAACGCGATCCTCGGCGATGATGTCCAGACAGACCTCAACGCATTCGTTGCAGATATAGACCGTAGGCCCGGCGATGAGCTTGCGCACCTCATGCTGGCTTTTTCCGCAAAAGCTGCACCGCAGCATGTCACCGTCGCGCTGGGACATCAGACCCTCCTCGCCCCATTGTATAACAAACGAACGCTTGGCACAGCGACCACCGCTTCTCTATTCTCTGGAAACAATGATTTTGTCAACCAGTCCATACTCTTTGGCGGCCTCGGCTTCGAGGATGAAGTCACGGTCGGAATCTTCGTGGATTTTTTCGATCGGTTGGCCCGTATGAACGGAGAGGATCTGGTTGAGAAGCTCTCGCACCCTTACGATGTCCTTGGCGTGGATGTCGATGTCTGACGCCTGTCCCTGGAGGCCAGCCATCAATGGCTGGTGGAGGAGCACGCGCGAATGCGGCAGCGCAAATCGCTTTCCCTTGGCCCCCCCCGCGAGAAGCACTGCGCCCATCGACGCCGCCTGACCGAGAGCGATGGTCGCGACATCGGGCTTGACGTACTGCATCGTGTCGTAGATGGCGAGGCCCGCGGTCGTCGATCCTCCGGGCGAGTTGATGTAGAGGTAGATGTCTTTCTCGGGCTTTTCAGCTTCGAGAAATAGCAACTGTGCAATCACCAGCGATGCCACCTGGTCGTCGATGGCGGTGCCGAGGAAAATTACGTTGTCCTTGAGAAGCCTCGAATAGATGTCATAGGCACGTTCACCCCGACTGGTCTGCTCAACCACCATCGGTACAAGCATCACTCCACCCCCCCGCCGGCGCGGCGAATCATTTCGTCCACCGTAGCGGCGACACGCGCCGCGTGGCGCACCCGCTCTAATTTTCTCTCGGCGGCAAGATTTGCTTTGTGCTCAGCTGGCGGCACCCCGAGGCGGGCAGCTTCCGTAGCGACGTAGGCGTCAACCTCTGCCTCGGGGACCGGGGTTTCCCAGGACTCAGCAAGCTGTTCGAGGATGAGGGTGTCGAGAACTTCCTGACGAGCCGCTGGTTCCGCTTTCGCAGATATTTCGTGCCAGTCGATCTTTTCAGGATCGATTTCTACACCCTGCATCGCCATGGTGTAAGCATAGCGGTCCAGCTGCTCTTTGAGCGTCGATTGTACGAGTGACGAGGGTAGCTCGGCCTGGTCGATCTCCGCCTCGAGATGATCGAGGATGAATCGTCGCCAGCTGTTGCGTCGCTCGCCCCGTTTCTGTTGCTGGAGAACGTCGTGGACCCTTTGCCGAAGCTCCTCGAGATTCTCGAGGCCAATCGTTGTTGCAAGGTCATCGTCGATCTCTGGCAGGACCTTGCGTTTGAGCCCCAGCACCGAGATGGTGTAAGTGACGGTCTTTCCAGCCTTGTCTTTGTCCTCGAGATCTTCAGGAAGCTCCTTCGTGGCAACGCGTTCGTCACCGATCTTTGCGCCCTGAAGGGCCTCATTGATTTCCGGCGGTACCGAGTCTGATCCGACAATGAGGCTTGCCCCATCCTCGGTATACGGTTCCTCGTCGCTATCCTCGACTTCCCCGCGCAGATTGACCTCGGCGAGCATCCCATCACTGGCCTCGTCGTCCTCGGCCGGCTCCCACACTGCCTGTTCCTCCTGGACTTTTGCCAATTCCTCATCGATTTCAGCGGCGCTGATCTCCAGGGAGATCTCGGGCAAGCTGAGCTCCCCGAGTTCGGCGAGGTCGTACCGAGGGCGTACTTCGAGTTCTGCAGTGAACGAAAAAGTGCCATTCTCCTCAAATGAGAGCTCTCGAATCTGGGGATTTGTAATTGGCTCGATCCCACTTTCGCCATCGAAGACTTCTCCCCACAGGAGGCCGGTGAGGTGTTCTTGGAGCTCGTCTCGGATTTCATCGGCAAAGCGAGCACGTACAGCCGCCACCGGTGCCTTGCCCGGGCGAAATCCGGGTACGCTGGCCTTACTGCGGAATCTTCGGACAATCCCCTCGCGCTCGCGGTCAACTTCAGCGGATTCGAGGTGGGCCGAAATCTCGACGGTGTGATTTGCTCGGTGGGTCAGTGTGTACGGCATTTAATAAGCTCCGACGGGCCGGTTCATTGAGAAGGCTGGTGCGAAAGGGGGGACTCGAACCCCCATGGGGGACCCCCACGAGATCCTAAGTCTCGCGCGTCTACCAATTCCGCCACTTTCGCATTTGGGAAAATGGTGAGCCGTGGAGGAATCGAACCTCCAACCTAGTGATTAAGAGTCACTTGCTCTGCCAATTGAGCTAACGGCCCACGGCCAACGGGCACTATACGTAAAAATGTTCCAGTGGGCAAGCGTTTTCCTTCGTCTCTTTCGGTGCCGTGGTCGCGGTGGCAACGGCCATGCGGCTATGCGGCTATACGGACCGCCCTCCAACCCCAGGACGCTGAATTGCCGCGCCGTAAAGCCGTACGCCCGTACAGCCGTGAGGCTTTTGAAATCGAGAGCAGGGAGAAGGGTTTGGGGCGTTTGGGGCTTCGAAATCACTTGTGGACGAGGTGCTTTATCTCGGAGCTCCCGAGATCGGACTCGGCGGTAATGACGACTGCCGAGGTGCCGTCCGCAAACGCTGGCATCTGGGCTTCGGCCGAGAAGATGCCATCCTCGCCCGTTTCACCCTCGGCAAGAACCAGGCGTCGCGGTTCCGCGGTCGATTTGAAGAGCACAGAAACCTTGACCCCGGCCTGCGGGGATTGGCCAATCGAGTCAACCGCCAAAACACTGATCGGTGCGAGGCCGCCATACGCAAAATCGTGTTCGATTGAAGCACGAAGTAACAGGTGGGCCTGGTCTCGCTGCGACTCGAGATAGTCGAGAATCACCTGATCTAACGACGGCTCCTCGCTCGTGTCGGGTTCGGGTTCGGGCTTGGCCTCCCGATGGGTAATGGTCGTGTCGTCGTCGGCCGCGATTTCGATTTTGCCCGTGAGCCGTGGGAGGCCGCCTGCATGAACGGCATCTACTATCGATCGATGCTGGCGTTCCATCAGGGAAGCGATCGCCTCCCGGTCGACATCCTGCGCGACCAGATCGTCGTAAGGCGTCCGGCGGGAGTAGAGAATCTCGCCACTCGTGTAGACGAGAGACTCAACCAATGGGTTGCCTCGTCCCTTGTCCTCAGTCTGCACGTGATACGTGGTGCCAGAGTGTTCGATATCCGTGTTGAACCCAGTCAGGACCACAGCAGTCATTCCCCTCCTCATAAAAGGCTAACGCGAAGGTCGTCTGTGGTCAATCTCACAATGACCGGGGTTATTCATCAACACCTGATTTCTGCCCCGGAGTACCGTTTTGGGGATGGCTTTAACAGTCGTTTTACAATTGGTTGGTGGTTCAACTGACGATTCTCTTCATCTGTATCGGAAACAGCTGCCGCTCACCGATGGCGGAAGCTATCGCCAGCGTCCTCGGTGGTGACATGGTCGATGCGCGATCCGCCGGGATTTCCCCCCTCGGTTGGGTCTCTGAGCAAACCATCGACACCCTCGAGGCCCTCGGTTATCCCGCAGCGGGATTGTCGTCCAAAGGTCTTGATAAAGTCGATCTTGAGGGTGTGGACATCGTCCTGTCTCTGCTCGGGGATCGAGGACTCGATTACGTTCCCCATAGCATCGGGGGTCGCAGGGAGGCATGGCTTGTCACCGACCCCTTTGGCGAGGACGATGAGGTCTATATGGAGGTCGCGCGCGAACTCGAGCGTCGCATCCGGGTGCTCCTCTCCGAGGAGTCAGGCTCGGAACTTTTTCCCGCCTGAACAATCTTATTAACCGAGACGGCGTGTGGCAAACTGGGCTCGTGGACTTCGACGTAGTTTACGAGCGCTTTCGGTTGCCGGTGTGGCGTCTCGTACGCCGCCTCACAACAACAGAGGAGGAAGCGCTCGACGCGACTCAGGAAATATTCCTTCGCGTGTGGCGAGGTCTCCCCGGGTTTCGGGGCGAGGCCAAGCTCTCGACCTGGGTATTCCAGATCGCGTGGAACTACATTCGAGCGCATAGAAGAAAAATGGGCCGCCAATATCAGATCATCGGCGAGAACATCAACGCTGCCCAGGATTTGGTTGAATCAGCTGTGGATACCGGGCCTGATCCGGAACGGAGGGCGCGGGCAACACAACTCCTCGATCGCATCGGGGTGGCGCTCGACACCCTGCCCGAACACTACCGCGTGGTGGTTTGGTTGCGCGATGGTGAGGATCTCAGCTATCAGGAAATCGCAGATGCCCTCGAAATACCGATCGGCACCGTGCGCTCACGGCTGGCCCGGGCTCGCGGGGCGCTCAAAGAAATAGTGGAGTCATGATGGATGAAACCACCCTCGAGATTCTGAGCCGACACTTGGACGGGGATCTCAATGCAGAAGAGGAGGTCGAGCTCTCCGCCAGGCTCGAGGCTGAGCCCGCCCTGGCAAAGGAACTCGAAACCATGCGACGTGTCCGGCGCTCAGTCGCAGTCCTCGCTTCGAGCGAACAGGTTCCAGAGATGCTCGATTCTTTGGTCGATCCGCTGCTTCGCGGAAAACCGGAACCGATCGCGCTTCGGTCGTGGGCGAGGTGGCTTGCAACGGCAGCGGCGGTCATCCTCGGTGCCACAGTCATCATCGAAGTCAATCGCCGGCACCCCAGACCGAGCATCGAGGCCATGGCCAAGCTGCGGAAGGAAGGTCACGCGGCAGAACCCACCAAGCGATTCACCCTGGCCCCTCTGCCTACGAGTTCGTTACCCTCAGAGCAGCAACCCCTCGGCGCCAGCGACCGACTCCTGGCGAGTCCCGCTCCGGACGTCGAACTCGACGACCCCGTCCCGCTGGAGGTTCTCGGGCCACTGGAAGAGCAAGAAGTACGCATAGGCGACGACCAGCAACCTGCAGGTGTTCCACTCGACGAGGTCCAGACCCGGGGTTCGGTTGTGGCGGACGCCAAGGGCGCAAAGAAGAGCGAGAATTTCCGCCCTGCAACCCCGGGCGAAAAGGACGACCTCAATCGTCCTCCGCAGCACAAAGATAAAGGCAGCGCACAGGAGCCAGACCGCGACGCGGCCCTACAATCATGGGCAGCCGCCCCTCCGCTGGTGCACGCTCAGTTATTCATCTTTATCAAAGGGAAATCTGCGTGGCGCGATTTCAACCCACCTGCCACCTGCAAAGCCGGCCGATACTCGGTCCGCGTCGTCGTTACCGGTGGTGCTGTTCGAGAAGCGAGACCGGTCGGAGGGGCAGCCTCAGCCGCCCCGTCGCAGCGACTCTGCGCAGCGGGGCTCGTCCTCGATCTCGAGATAGACGGGGTTGCAGATGGCGAATACCCCGCAGAGATTGTGGTCGAGCCGCGCGGTTCGGGACAGTGACCAGATTTGGATAACCCGACGTCAGAAGCTCCCGAGGGCCTCTCTCTCGTCATCAAATACCTCGAAGACCGTGATCAATTGGGTGACCTGAAGAATGTCATTGATCTTCGGCGACAAATGCATGAGCTTGAGCTGTCCCCCCCGTTTCGTGACTGTGGTGTAACAGGCCACCATCTCACCGATGCCCGAGGAATCAATAGCAGTTACGCCGCCAAGGTCGAACAGAACATTTTGCTTGTCGTCCTCAAGGGCCTGTGCAATCAGTTCGCGGATCTTGACGTCTCCGGTTCCGATGGTGATCTTGCCACCAAGCTCAATAATGCGTGTGTCGCCGATATCACGGATGTTGCTTTTCATTTACGTTCTCTCCTTTTGCCGAGGACTCTCCATGGCTGCCCATCGCAACCTCAAGTCCCCTGGCGGTCATTAAATGCGAGATCCTTGACCATCACCACGGCCGTTCCGCCAGCCGCAGTCGGACTGAAATTCACTCGGTTCATGAATTGTCGCATGTAGAAGATACCCCGGCCGCTCGGGCGCAGCAAATTCTCGGGGTCGGTCGGGTCTGGAATATCCGCGGGATCAAATCCGTCGCCTTCATCCTCCACTCTGATCGTGACGGTGGAGTTATCAATGAGATAGGCAACCCGCACCAGACGTTCGGGGTCTCTCTGATTGCCGTGCCGCACAGCATTGGCCACCGCCTCTCGGAGGGCGGTGACCAACCAGTACTCTTCGTCTTCCGCGCAGCCGGCTCGGTGACAGAGGTCAACCAGGGCTCGTTCAGCAACCTCAATATTCTCGAAGCGGCTGGCGAGCACCAGGTTCGCCTGCAGTTTGGCGTTCGTATTCATTGGCCGGGCAAGTATAACAACGTCACGCGTCGCGGCGATTTCAGTCTTCGTCCGAACCGTCTTCGTTTCTCGTTTCGACCATCTGCAGGACCCACCTGTGGAAATTCTCCTCTGCAGCAGAAACGGGCAATGCGAGAATCTCCGGAAGTTCGTATGAATGGAACTCTCGAATCGCGGAAGACACCTCTTCGAAGAGCTTTTCCGGTGTTTTAACGAGAAGGAGAAACTCGGTGTCCTCGCACACCTTCCCCTTCCATCGATAGATAGATCGCAAACAGGGCACGATGTTGATACAGGTGGCGAGCCGTCGCGAAATCAGCTCTTCCGAGATCTCGACCGCCTGCTGTTCAGTACCAACCGAGGTCATGACGAGTGTGATTTTTTCGAGATCGGTCATGACGGAACGCTAGCTGAGAACCACTGGTGAGTCAAGATCTTCAGTTGAAGTTCATGTTCCTCAGTAGCGGCGCAAAAGGCCGACCACAACACCCTGGACCTGAACATCCGTTGCTGGAGCGATCATCGTTGGCATCGTTGGGTTGGCGGGTTGGAGCCGGATGGTCGAGGCGCTTTCGCGATAGATTCGTTTCAGCGTCACCTCGTCGCCCACCAACGCCACCACCATCTCACCGTCCGTAGCGCTCTCGCTTCGCTGGACGACAACGAGATCGCCGTCGTGGACACCATCACCAATCATCGAATCTCCGCGCACCCGCAAGACGTAGTGATCCCCCGCACGCAGAAAATCGGCGGGCACAAAGATCTGCTCATCACCAGGGATGGATTCGATGGGCGCACCTGCAGCGACCACACCAAACAGCGGTAATTCTGCAGCCAGTCCAGGATTCGGAAAAGTCTCCGGGAGGACCAGGCCCCGCTTCTGGTGCTTTTCGCGCCGGAGAAAGCCCTTGCGCTCGAGGTGGGCAACGTGTTTCTGTGCGCTGGCGGTGCTTCGGAAACCAAAGGCATCGGCAATTTCCTGAAGGGTCGGCGCCACACCTTCGGACTCGATTCGTTTGGAGATGAAGTCGAGCACGTCCCGTTGGCGCTCGGTGAGATACGTCATCATTGTTCTCCCCACATCGACAATAGGTGATAATAAGGCGTAAGTCAATTCCGCCCGCATTTTTCAATTTTCGCCGCGCGACTGCAAAATGGCGCGCCGGAGGTGGGGTGTGGAATTGGTCGGGGCGAGTGGACTTGAACCACCGGCCTCACGGTCCCGAACCGTGCGCTCTACCAGACTGAGCTACGCCCCGACGGGCCGGGAGTCTAGCGGAAGTGGAGCGCAAAGGCAATATCGGTCGATCGGTTGGATATTCACATTTGACACCCGAGCCCTGATCTCGTTACCGTTCGCAGGGAGTGACAGGCGGGGAGGCTGAATGTCGAAAAAGCGCGCGCAATGGAGCGGTCACCTTGGATTCATTCTTGCGGCGGCTGGCAGCGCCATTGGTCTCGGGAACCTCTGGAAATTTCCGTATATCACCTTTGAAAACAACGGCGGCGCCTTTGTGCTCGTGTATCTCGCGGCGATTGCAGTGGTCGGGGTGCCGATCATGGTTGCGGAGGTCCTTATCGGCCGCAAGAGCCAACGGAACCCAGTAGGCGCATTTCGTCTATTGGCTCAAGGGAAGCCGGGGGGGGGCGTATGGCAGGGAGTTGGTTTTCTCGGTGTCATGACCGGGTTCATCATTCTCTCCTATTACTGCGTTATCGCGGGCTGGACCCTCCGCTACATCCTGATGGCAGTAACGGGTGAGTTAGGCACTCTCGCGCATCACCCCGAGGCACTGCAGTCGTTTTTTGGTGAGTTTCTTGCCAACCCATATCAGCAGATTTTGTGCCACTCCCTTTTCATGGGTATCACCATCGCTGTAGTCTTTTTCGGTGTCGGCAGGGGCATCGAGCGGACCGCCAGGTTCCTGATGCCGGTGCTGTTGTCGATCCTGGTCATGCTCGTGATTTACTCGATCTTTACGCCAGGGTTCAAGGAGGCAATCGGCTTCCTCTTTCGACCAAACTTCAGCGAGTTGACCGCGGGCGGGGTCCTCGAGGCGCTCGGTCACAGCTTCTTCACTCTGAGTCTCGGGATGGGCACAATGCTCACCTATGGCAGCTATATGCGCAAGCGCGATTCGATTCCTCGTGCCGCGTTGACCATTTGTGTTCTCGACACCGTGATTGCGATCATGGCGTGCATCATCATGTTCTCGATCATCTTCAGTTATGATTTCGAAGTCACCAAGAGTTCGACCATCCTCTTCACAACTGTGCCTGTTGTGTTCTTCCAGCTGCACGGTGGGGCGGTGGTAAGTGCCCTGTTTTATCTCCTGGTGGCGTTTGCGGCTTTGACAAGTACGATCAGCCTGTTGGAAGTGGTCGCCAGCTACGCGATCGACGAACTCGGGTGGCGGCGGCGGCGCGCCTCGTTAACGATGGGTGCGGCAATTTGGGCCTTTGGCATCCTCAGCGCGGTCAGCATGGGGGGCAACGCCGCCCTTTCAAATATCAATCTGATCGGGCGACCATCAACGGCCGGCGCGTTCGGCACTCTCGACTACATGGCCAGCAATTGGTTCTTGCCGGTCGGGGGCCTCCTCATCGCACTCTTTGTCGGCTGGTTTCTGACCACAGCGGAGACGCGCAAGGAGCTGGAGACAGGTCATGGCCCGCTGGCGAGAATTTACCCGATATGGCTTTTCCTGATCCGGTTTGCGGCACCCGCCGCGGTCGCCGCGATCATCGTCAGCGTCCTTCTAGGTGCCGAATACCAGTAGCTTCCGTCACCGGGCGTTGTGATTCGCCGAGAGTTCAGGCGCCTCCGGCAGCGGCGGCGTTGATCCGCGCTTCAGCCAATCTCACCTGGCCGTCGATTTCGTCGAATTCTTCGGCCGACACAGTCTTGAGTTTCTCCTGCGCTTCGGCAAGCGTCGTGCGCGCGGTCTCGATGTCGATCTCGTCAACGGTCTCGGCAATCGAGGCGAGAACCGTCACCGCGTCGGGCTGAACCTCCGCGAAACCGCCCTGGACGACCAGCCGTCCGGTCGTGTTCCCGTCGATCCAGATCACCTCGCCGGTGCCAAGCGACGTCAGCAGCGGCGTGTGTCCGGGGAGAACGCCGAGCTCCCCCAGGGCCCCGGGAATCCGCACCTCGAGGGCACGACCCTCGAGAACGCGGCGGCTGGGCGTCACCACCTCGAGCTTGAGGTATTCAGCCACCTCAGCTCTCCGCCGCCATCTTCTCGGCTTTCTCGACCGCTTCCTCGATACCGCCAACGTAGAGGAACGCCTGTTCCGGCAAATGATCGTACTCACCGGCGCACAGGGCTTTGAAGCCGGCGATGGTGTCTTCGACTTTTACGTAGCGGCCCTTCATCCCGGTGAACTGCTCGGCGACGAAAAATGGCTGCGACAGGAAGCGCTGGATTTTGCGCGCCCTTGCGACGCTCAGCCGGTCTTCCTCCGACAGTTCGTCGATGCCGAGGATCGCGATGATGTCCTGGAGGTCTTTGAGGCGCTGGAGAATTCGCTGGACCTCGCGAGCCACCATGTAGTGCTCTTCTCCGACGATGGTCGGGTCGAGGATGCGCGAGGTTGAGGCGAGCGGATCTACGGCCGGGTAGATGCCGAGCTCGGAGATTTGCCGCGAAAGGACCGAGGTCGCATCGAGGTGGGCAAAGGCTGCCGCCGGGGCCGGGTCGGAGAGATCGTCGGCAGGCACATAGATCGCCTGCACCGAGGTCACCGAACCCTTCTTTGTCGAGGTAATACGCTCTTGGAGCTCGCCCATTTCGGTGGCGAGGTTGGGTTGGTAACCGACCGCGGAGGGCATCCGACCTAGCAGCGCCGAGACCTCGGAACCTGCCTGAGTGAAACGGAAGATGTTATCGATGAAGAGCAGCACGTCCTGGCCTTCGGAGTCACGAAAGTGCTCGGCGACCGTGAGACCGGTGAGACCCACCCGGAGACGCGCGCCTGGAGGCTCGGTCATCTGGCCGTAGATCAGGGCGGCCTTTGAGTTCTCCCAACTGTCGGGATCGATGACGCCGGCCTCAGTCATCTCGACCCAGAGGTCGTTGCCCTCGCGCGTGCGTTCTCCAACGCCAGCAAAGACCGAGAATCCACCATGCTGGAGCGCTACGTTGTTGATCAGCTCCATGATGATGACTGTCTTGCCGACACCCGCGCCGCCAAAGAGACCCGTCTTGCCACCCTTGGTGTAGGGCTCGAGGAGATCGACGACCTTGATGCCGGTTTCAAACATCTCGCTTTCGGTGGATTGATCAACCAGCGGCGGTGCCGCGCGGTGGATCGGCAACCGCTGGTCGGTCTCTACCGGACCCTTGCCGTCCACCGGCTCGCCGAGCACTCCGAGGACCCGGCCGAGGGTCTGCTTGCCGACCGGCACGGTGATCGGCCCACCGAGGTCGGTGGCGACCATCCCCCGGACCATGCCGTCTGTCGGCTCCATAGCAATGCACCGCGCGCGGTTCTCGCCGAGGTGCTGTGCCACCTCGCAGGTGACATCGATTGGCACCACGCCCTTGTCGCCGTCATCGACGATTTGGACGGCGTTCAAAATCGCCGGAAGGTGCTGGTCTGGAAACTCGACATCCACGACCGGGCCGATGACCGATACCACGTGTCCGTTGACTTGCTGGCTCATAGATTCACGACTCCCTATCCCTCGAGCGCCTGGGCGCCGGAGACAATTTCAATCAGTTCCTTGGTGATCGCAGCCTGACGAGTGCGGTTGTAAAGCATCGTCAAGGCATCAATCATGTCGCCCGCATTGCGGGTTGCCGTATCCATCGAAGTCATCCGCGCCGCTTGCTCGGCCGCTGCGGAGTCGTACAGCGCCTTCTGGACCTGGGTCTCGACGTGCCGCGGCAAAAGCTCCGCGAGGAGCGCGCGCGCGTCCGGCTCGTAGAGATAATCAACCTGAGAATCATCCTCGTCGTTTTCCACCGTCGGCGGCTCGATCGGCAGCAGGCGTTCGATCTTGATGTCCTGGCGGATCATGTTGACAAAGCTGTTGTAGACCAGCCATACGGAATCCACCCCGCCCGAGGTGAATTCCTCGATGAAGCGCTTGCCGAGCCGGTGTCCGGCCTCCGCGTTGGGCGCCGACATGGTCTCGCGATCGTCAATCACCAGATTCCAGCGCCGCCGGCGAAAGTAGTCGGACCCCCTTCGGCCCACCACTGCCAACTCGACCTCCGGCCAACGCTCTGCCTCGAGGTCTTTTTCTACGGAGCGCAGGATGTTCGTGTTGAAAGACCCGCACAGGCCCTTGTCCGAAGAGACCACAACGACCCACGTGCGCTCGCCCTCGTGGTCTTCGAGAAGGGGATGGCTGAACTCGGTTCGGGCAGCGACGTTGGCGAGAACGTGCGAAAGCGTATCCGCCCAGGGTCTCGCCTCCGAGATCGCCTCCTGGGCTCGGCGCAATTTGGCCGCCGCGACCATTTTCATGGCCTTGGTGATCTGCTGTGTGCCCTTGACGGACTGGATCCGCCGAACGAGATCCCTGGTATTAGGCAAGGGCTGCCTCCGGGTGTTCCTTGAGGAAGAGATCCACCGCCGCCGTGATCAACGTCGTCAGTTCCTCCTCGGTCTGCTCATCGAGAACTCCGGTGCTGGTTATTCGCTCCAGGGTTTCCGCGCCGTTGTCGAGCGCATAACGGTGGAGACTGGGCTGTATGGCACCGACGGCGGAGACCTTGAGGCCGTCGAATAGGCCCTTGGTGCCGCCATAAATGGAGACGATTTGTTGAGCTACCTGGACCGGTCGGTACTGTCCCTGTTTGAGGAGCTCCATCAGGCGCTCACCGCGGGCCAGCTGCCGCTGGGTGGCTTTGTCGAGATCGGAACCGAACTGGGCAAAGGCGGCCAGCTCACGATATTGGGCGAGGTTGAGTCGCAGCGAACCGGCGATCGATTTCATCGCCTTGATCTGGGCGTTGCCGCCGACCCTGCTCACCGACAGCCCGACATTCACCGCTGGTCGCTGACCGGCAAAGAAGAGGTCCGACTCGAGGAAGATCTGGCCGTCGGTAATCGAGATCACGTTGGTGGGAATGTAGGCCGACAGATCACCCATCTGGGTCTCGATCACCGGCAGGGCGGTCAGGCTGCCGCCACCGAGCTCGTCATTGAGCTTGGCGGCACGCTCAAGAAGCCGCGAGTGGAGGTAGAAGACGTCGCCAGGGTACGCCTCGCGACCGGGTGGGCGGCGCAGGAGGAGTGAAATTTCACGATAGGCCTGCGCGTGCTTGGTCAAATCGTCGTAGAAACAGATCGCGTGGCCGCCGTTGTACATGAAGTACTCGCCGAGTGCGGCTCCAGCATACGGCGCCAGATACTGTAGCGGCGCCGGTTCGGATGCGGTCGCCGACACGATGATCGTGTGTTCCATGGCGCCGTGTTTTTCGAGTGTGGCGATCACCTGGGCGACGGTTGAATTCTTCTGGCCGATGGCGACGTAGATGCAGATATTTCCGGTGCCCTTTTGATTGATAATCGAATCGAGGATCACCGCCGTCTTTCCGGTCTGACGGTCGCCAATGATGAGCTCGCGCTGACCGCGACCGATGGGAATCATGGCATCGATGGCCATGATGCCCGTCTGCATCGGTTCTTTCACTCCCTGGCGGGCCACAACACCGGGCGCTGTGCGCTCGAGCGGATAGTGCTCCGTCGCGTCGACCGGACCCTTGCCGTCGAGCGGACGCCCAAGGGGATCGACTACTCTGCCCACGAGGCCCTGTCCCACCGGGATGTTGAGGATGCGCTTGGTGCGCTTGGCCTCATCACCCTCCTGGACGAGGTGGACCTCACCCATGAGCACGCAGCCGACATTGTCGTCCTCGAGGTTGAGGGCGAGGCCGAAAACATCGTGCGGCAACTCGATGAGCTCGCCCGCCATCGCGCCGTCGAGGCCATAGATGCGGGCGATGCCATCACCGACCGAGATCACGGTCCCAACCTCGGACATGTCGATGGAGGTTTCGAATCCTTCGATTTCGCGGCGGATGATGTCCGCTATCTCGGCGGCTTTGATCTGCATGTTTTACCCCTGTTCGAGCTCGATCTCTTTGCTCAAGCGATCCAGTTCTCCTGCCAGCGAGCCGTCAAAGACCCGCGAACCGACCTGCAGTTTGAAGCCTCCGAGCAGTTCCCGATTGGCTTCAAAATCGGCCACCACGGTGGCGCCCTCAAAAACTGAAATCGCCTCGACAAGCCGGCGCTGATCGCCCTCCTCGAGCTCCCTGGTTGTTTCGACCCGGGCACGGACTCGGCCGAGACTTTGATCTACCAGTTCTCGATACGTGGCTGCTATGTCATCCATGTGCTGCATTCGATAGTGGCGTTGGACCACATGGAGAAAGCGCCGAGTCGGTTCACCGATCTCGAGTGCGTCGAGGACAGCGTCGAGGATCTTTGTCTTGACGTCGACCGAAACCATCGGCGTCACCAGAACCTTGTGGAATTCCGGCACCGCTTTCATTGCCGCGGCCACACCATCGAGCTCATCGGCGATCTCTTCGGCGCGCCCCGGCGCCTCTTTCTGAACGACGGCCAACAGGGCCTTTGCGTACGGAACCGCTCGGAATCGGCCCATCTCTACTCCTTGCCCTTGAGAGACGTCATGGCATCGAGACTGCGGTCAAACACCCGGCGGCGGTCCTCTTCCGTCATTTCGCGATCGAGGAGGTCGCGGGCGAGTTGCGCGGTCAGATCCGCGGTGTCCTGAGCGAGCTGTGCGCGGGTCTCGACTTCACGGCGCGTAATTTCCTCGTCAACACGGCGCAGGAATCGCTCTTCGTCGATTTTTGCTTGCTCCGAAATTCTTCCGGCCTCCGCATCGCCATCCGCGGCCGCGCGCTCTTTGAGTTCCGCAACTTCGTCTTCAACATCCGCGAGGCGTTTCGAAACCTCGACCTGCAGGCGGTCGGCCTCTTCCAGTTGGCGTCGCGCATTCTGCAGCTCTTCAGCGATGCCCTCGCGGCGGGTTTCGAGAAACGCTCCCATTGGGCGGCCAACGTATCGTTGAAGGATGTAAAGGAAGAGGGTGAGGTTGAGGGAAAGCCAGATATAGTCGGGGATCCCGGCGTGTTTGACGCCTTTGTCAACCAGAAGGGCGAAGACCAACGCGACGATGAAGACAAGCGCCCATCCGACGATCGTCTTCATCATGCGAGCTCCCGCCCCAGCAGACGGCTCGCGAGTAGACGGGCGAGCTCCTCGGCACGACCCCTGAGATCCGCGCGGGCGGATTCTGCGTCCTTTTCAAGGGTGTTGAGGACCCCCAGAAGGCGCTCATCTGCTCGCGCGCGCGCCTGGTCAAGCGCCGATTGTCGCGCGTCCATCGCATGCTGGCGGGCATCGGCGCGAATCTTGGCCGATTCCCTGGCGGCGGAAGAGACTTCTTCTTCAACGCGGGAAACGGCCGCCAAATATTCCTCGTTTTTTGCCGACCATTCCTGTTGGGCGTCATCAATACGGCGGCTGCGTTCGCCCATGACCGTGCCCACAGGGCGGATCAGAAAGCGATGAACGATCCACAGGGTCGCCCAGAAGCAGACCATGATAAGGATCAACGACAAATCTGGTGGGGACATCGGCCGCTCCCGGCTCGATCCGCTCCCATGCTCAGCACGCACCCAGCACGAGGCGGTTCAAGCTAACAAATCCTCAGACCACGGTCAAGATGCCGATGGTGCTTTGTTTGTGTTTTTTTTCACTTCCTGGGAATCCATCGTCACCGAGCCTTCGAGAAAGGCGCCATCCTCCATCACCAGGGCCGGGGTGTGGATGTCCGCCCAGACCTTGGCCCCCGCATGGAGCAGAACCTGCTCAGCGGCTCGGATGGTGCCGTGGACTTCACCGCCGACGATACAGCGCGCGACCTCGACCTCCCCCTCGACAACCCCCCCTTCGCCGACGACGAGTTCGGATCGAGAACGCACGGTTCCCTCAACCCGCCCATCGACGCGAAAATAGCTGGAAAACTCGAGCTCACCACGGATCGTGCATCCTGAATCGACGAAACCGTTGAGCGACTCTGCTCCTCGGGCCATCACTTACCCCCCATCAAGAGTTCAAACACTCGCATCAACTCGTCGTGTTCGTTGCATGCAATAACAATCGTGCCACCGCGACGGCGCGCCCTGATCTCCACCGCCGCGCCAAGGTGCAACGCCAACTTCTCCTCTGCCGCACGCAGGTTGGGGTCACGAGGCTTTGGCCGCCTGCTTGCCTTCCCACGATTCCCAACCTTCGCCTCATCTCGAGCTTCGACAGCAGCCCTTTCAAGCGCTCGGACTGACAATCCTGTCGCTGTTGCGCGACGAGCCCACTCGCAGCGTTCCGCGTCGTCGGTGAAAGCGAGCAATGCCCGCCCGTGACCGGCAGAAAGCTCGCCCCGCTCCACCATTTCCTGGACCTCGTCCGGCAACTTCAATAATCGCAATGAGTTCGAGACCGTGCTGCGATCCATTCCAACCCGGTCTGCGATTTCCTGTTGAGAGAGACCGAGACCCGCTCGCAGCTGCTCGAAGGCGCGACTTTCCTCAAGTGGCGTCAGGTCCCGCCGTTGTAAATTTTCGACCAGTGCCAGCTCGAGCTGCTGATCTCCCTCGATACGTTCACGAATCACCGCCGGGACCGTGGCCAAGCCGGCCAGTCGGGCGGCGCGCCAACGCCGCTCGCCGGTGATCAGGAGGTAGCGATCCGGGGGATCTTCGCTCACCAATAGCGGCTGCAGTATTCCATGCAGCCTTATCGAGGCCGCCAACTCTTCGAGCGCCTCCTGGTCGAAGTGGTAGCGCGGTTGGTGAGGATTGGGGCGAAGGCAGTCGATCGGTATTTCGGCAAACCCCGCCCGGGCGCGCGGGGTGTCGGGAATAAGAGCCTTGAGACCGCGGCCCAGCGCCTTTTTAGCGGACATGAGCGCTCTCCCTCCGGAGGAGGTATTCACGGCCGAGCTCCAGGTAGGCCTGTGAACCGCGGCTCCGCAAGTCATAGGCATGGATCGGCCGACCAAAGGACGGTGCTTCCGCCAACCGCACGTTGCGCGGCACCAGAGTCTCGAAGACCAGCTCACCGAAGACGCCGCGCACCTCTTCCGCCACTTGCTGCGCGAGGTTGGTGCGTTCGTCATACATCGTGAGGAGGATGCCGTCGATGGTCAACCCCGGGTTGAGGAACCGCCGAACCTCTTCGACCGTCGACATCAGCATCGACACCCCCTCCATGGCGAAGTACTCGCATTGGATGGGAACGAGCAGCCCGTCGGCAGCGGCAAGAGCATTGAGGGTCAAAAGACCCAGCGAGGGCGGACAATCGACGAAAACAAAGTCATATTGACTTGTCGCGTCGCTCGCGAGCGCATCACGAAGGCGGTACTCCCGGCCAACCATGCCGACGAGGTCAATCTCCGCCCCGGCGAGGTGTGGCGTCGCGGGGATCAGGGCGAGGTGAGGAAATTCGGACGGCTGGGCGGCTGTTGCGACCGTCGCACTGCCAAGCACCAGGTCGTACGACGTTGGTTGTTCTCCGTTGTCTCGAAAACCCAACCCGGAACTGCAGTTGGACTGCGGATCAAGATCGACTAACAGCGTCTGCCGCTCATAGGCCGCGAGGGTCGCCCCGAGACTGATGGCGGTGGTGGTTTTTCCCACACCGCCCTTTTGATTGGCTACCGCCACCACTCGCGCCTTCATTTCAACAACCACCCCCGTCGCGTGACATCAGCAAAAACAATCAGCAGTCGCACCGCCTCCACGGAATCCCGGGGCGAGACGTGGCTTCGGTGGCCACTGGCAAAGATTAAAAAATATCGTTGTTTCACGTGAAACATGGTTGCAGCCGAGTCAACCGGCCGCAATCGAGGCCGGGTAGTCGCGAGCTTAACACACGCCACCCCGCCGCAGATTCGAACGAGGCCGCGCCATCGACCGTGGTCCATATTACGACCTCACCCCGGTCCGTCAGCTGGTCACGCGCCCACTCGAGAATCGCCGTGTAGTCGCCTACGGCGCGGATCGTGATCAGATCAAAGGGGAGACAATCGCCAAGATCCTGGTATCGCGAGCAGGTAACCTCTGCCTCGAGTTGGAGTTCGCGAACCGTGGTCCGGAGAAATGCCCACCGCTTCTGCCGCGGTTCGAGTAGCACACCGCCCCATAGCGGCCGCACCGCCAGAAGGGGCACGCCCGGCAGCCCCGCCCCACTCCCGATATCGAGCAGACGGCCGCTGCCCTCGAGAAGCGGGGCCGCCGCCAACGAATCGAGAATGTGACGTTCCACGAGCTCCTTCCGACTCGCAAAGGACACCAGGTTGTGTCGTTCAGACCAGCGCTCAAGCAGTTCCGCATAGCGAACAAGCCGCTGCAGTGCGGCCCCCCCCGCGTGGGAGGCAAGTAAATCCGAAAACTCCACCCCTCCGCTCACCGGCTTCCTCCGCGGCGGGCCACCCGGCCGGCGAGTAGCGCCAGGGCCGCCGGGGTCATCCCCGGCACCCTTTCCGCGTCCGCAAGGGTCCGGGGCCGTTCCCGGCCGAGGGCCTCTACAACCTCACGAGAAAGGCCTGGAATGACCGCTGGGTCTAGGTCCGCCGGGATCTCGACGTGACGTAACCGGCGCAACCGCTCGCGCTCCCGCCCCTGCCGCGCCAAATATCCGTCATAGCGAAGCTGGCCGATGACAACCCTTCGGTCCTCGGCATCGAGACCGCACAACTCCGATAGCGTGCCTGCCACTCTTTCGGCATCGACATCCTGGCGCTGCAGAATCTTGGCCCAGGTTGTAGGCGCCGAAAGCTCGATGCCGGCTTTTTCAAAAACCTCTTCACGCATCGCAACAGTTGGCGTTATGCGGGCCCCATCAAGCGCGGCCACAGAGGCCCGCCGTCGGCGCCAACGTGCCTGTTCCACGTGAAACGCCACTTCTCGAACCAGCCCAAGCCGTCGACCATACTTCATCAACCGTTCTCGCGCCGAATCAACGCCAAGCAACAATCGGTGTTCGGCCCGCGAGGTGAACATGCGGTACGGCTCGCGATGGTCGCGGCCACACACGTCATCCACCATAACCCCGAGATAGGCGTCCTCGCGCGCCGGAATGAGCGGGGCCTCACCGCGAAGAGTCGCGACGGCATTGATGCCCGCCAGGAGGCCGAGTCCCGCGGCCTCCTCGTAGCCCGAAGTGCCCAGAAGCTGGCCCGCGAGGAAAAGGCCTGGAATCGACGAGCACTCGAGGCTGACGCCCACCTGAAGCGGCGCCACGACGTCGTACTCGACAGCATACCCGTAGCGAAGGAACTCCGCCCGCTCAAGCCCGGGAACCGCGTGTACCACCGCCCGCTGGACATCTTGGGGCAGGCTGGTCGAGAGACCGTTGACATAGATGCTTCTTGACTCCATCCCCTCGGGTTCGAGAAACACGGTGTGTTGTTGGTGGTGAGGAAACCGGACAACTTTGTCTTCAATCGAGGGGCAATAGCGAGGACCGATGCCCGCAATTGCGCCCGAGAGCAACGGCGACCGGTCGAGGTTGTCGTTAATGATGGTCTGGACGTCGGGCGGCGTTCGGGTGACCCAACAGACACCGCGGTTGCGCACGGCCCGGGTGCGCCACGAGAACGGTTGCGGCTCGGGGTCGCCATGCTGTACTTCCAGTTGGTCGAAATCGATGCTCGCTCGATCCAGCCGCGGCGGCGTCCCGGTTTTGAATCTCCGCAGCTCCAGCCCTGCACCCGACAGCGCCATTCCGAGTGTGGTGCTCGAGTGCTCGCCGTGGCGGCCACCGGGGCGTTGTTCCTCGCCGGTGTGCAGCAGGCCGCCGAGAAAAGTGCCTGTGGTAAGAATGACCGCACCCGCATCGAGCCGCGCCCCGCCCTGAAGGATCACCCCGGAGGCGCGTCCTGCTTCGAACATTAAACCCGAAGCCTCGGACTCGATCAGCGTGACGCCCCGCAACCGCTCGACAACCCGACGAATGATTTGTTGATAGACGGCTTTGTCGCACTGCGCGCGCGGGCCTCTCACCGCTGGGCCCCGCGATCGATTCAGCGTCTTGAATTGAATCCCGGCACGGTCTGCGGCCCACCCCTGGAGACCGCCAAGGGCATCGATCTCGGCCACGAGGTGCCCTTTACCGATGCCTCCGATTGCCGGATTGCAGGGCATTTGCGCGACCGTTCGACGGTCGAGGGTCACGAGCGCCACCGTCGCCCCCATTCGGGCGGCAGCGGCGGCGGCCTCGCAGCCAGCATGGCCGGCACCCACAATCACGACATCAGCCCGCGACATCACTATTTCCCGACGCAAAACGAGCCATAGATCTCGTCCAGCACTTCCTCGGTTGAGACTTCTCCAATCAACTCATCGACCGCGCCAAGGGCCCAGCGAACATTCTCCGCTGCCGTCTCCGGACATTCGATATTGCAGGCCTCAAGCTCTGAGGCCGCTTCCTCCAGCGCGCGGCGGTGCCGCGCTGCGATAGCCACCGCTCCCCCGAGGTCCGGCACTCCGCCCAACACCCGCCGCAGAAGCTCGCCCCGAAAAGCCTCGAGGCCCTCTCCGCTGTGACAGGAAATCCCGAGCCAGCCCGCCGTGAGCTCGTCCCCCGGGGCTAGGTCTAACTTCGAGCGAACCCGTATCATCGGCAGGTTTTCTGCCTCGGCCGCGGGGGCTGCGTCGATTTTGGCATCCATCGCCCACAGCACCACCGCAAGGTCTGCCGCCGCCGCGGCAGCCTGTGCGCGGCGGTGTCCCTCTGCTTCGATCTCGTCGCCACCGACTCGCAAGCCGGCAGTATCCTGCACCACAATTCGCACGCCGCCGAGGTCGAGTTCCGCCTCAACGAGGTCGCGAGTGGTTCCCGGGTGAGGAGAGACGATGGCCCGCTCTGCTCCAGCCAAGTAATTGAAAAGAGTGGACTTGCCGGAATTTGGCGGACCCAGAATCACCACTCGCAACCCCTCCCTCAGGCGCTCGCCGGTGCCGGCGGTTGCCAACAGGGTCGCCAATTGGTTGCGACCTTCTTTCAACTGGTCCGCTATCTCACCAGCTGAAACCGCGACGTCTTGGGCCTCATAGTCAAGAGAGGCTTCAATGGTGGCGAGAAGTCTGACGATGGTGGCGCGCAGCCCCTTGAACTGTGCGGAGAGCGCCCCCGCGAGCTGTTGCCGAGCGTTTCGGTGCTGCCAGGCCGTTTCCGCCGCAACCAAGTCGCGAATCGCCTCGGCTTGAACCAGGTCCAGTTTGCCGTTGGCAACCGCTCGCCGAGTGAATTCTCCGGCCGCGGCCGGCCGAGCCCCGGCGGCGACAAACGAGGCAATAACGGCCTCGACCAAAAACGGCGAACCGTGAACCGTGGTCTCCAACATGTCCTCTCCGGTGTACGAGCGCGGCCCCGGAAAAGATGTCACGACCGCACGCTCCAGCGCTTCGCCCTGGGCGTCGAAAAGAGTGGTCAGGGTCGCTTTCCAGCCGAGGTCGAACCTGAAGTCCGGGCAGACCCGCGCCGCGCAAGCCGAGGCCTGCGCGCCACTGACGCGGATCAGCGCCAGCGCCCCGCGGCCCGCGGGCGTCGCCCGCGCGACGATGGTGTCAGCGCCGCCGGCGAGGTCGGATGACAATCCGCTTGAGAAAGCCTTCACCATCGGAGTCCGTCTCGACCCCGGGATCGTCGGCAAGCGCGAGGTGGATCTCGCGTCTTGCGGCCGGGGTCAGCGGGCCAAGCGTCACCGGCGCGCCGCGTCGAAGGGCCTCGTCTGCCGCCGCTTCGGCTCGTTCCTGGAGCTTGTGTGCGCGACGCTCCTTGAAACCGCCACTGTCGAGATGCACAGGACGGTGGTCCGAGAGGCGCCGATTGAGAATCCGGTTGCAGAGATATTGGAGGGCGTCGAGGCCGCGACCCCCTGACGCGGTCAAGAGATGAAGATCGCCGCCCTGGAGCTCTCCCGCCAATGCCTCTTCGTCGTCGGCAAGGTGAGCCGTGATCTCGAGTTCGCCAGCACGAAAAGACTCCGACAGAAAAAGCCCAAGAACCGCGACAGGGTCGACCTCTGCTTCGACTACGACCTCGGCCCCACCGCCGTCTACCACGTCGTAGTGGAGTTCCTCGAGCCTCGAGCCGAGGCCGCCGCATGCGGCGCTCAAGGCTTCGTCGAGAGAGGCCCCCTGAAAGTTCTTGCGTCTGCTCATGCCTTGCCGCCCTTCCCTGCCTTTTTCTTTGCGCCGCCTCCGCCCAGCTTCCGTTCTCCAACAATGTGGAGGGTGATCTCCTGCTGGATAATCGTGATCACATTGTTGGCAAGCCAGTACAGCACGAGGCCTGACGGAAACTGGAGAAACATGATACCGAAAATCAGCGGCATCATTCGCATTAATCGCTGTTGTTGTGGGTCGCCGGCTTGCGGGGCGAGACGCTGCTGCAGCCACATTGTGGCCGTCATAAGGACCGGTGTCACATACAGCGGGTCCTTCGCAGAAAGATCGGTGATCCACCAGATAAACGGCGCATGGCGGAGCTCGATGGCGCTCAGGAACAGCTTGTAAAGCGCCCACAGCAGCGGGAGCTGAACCAGCAGCGGCAAACACCCCGCCATAGGATTGACCCCTTCTTCTTTGTAGAGGGCCATCATTTCCTGGTTCATTTTGGCGCGGGCCTGTGGGTCGCTCTTCTTCTTTTTGTGCTTCGCCTGAATTTCCTTGACCCGGGGCTGCACCTTGGCCATCTTCCGCATCGACACGGTCGAGGTGTGCATGAGCGGGAACAACAGGATTCGGATGCCGAGGGTGAGTAGAATGATGGCGACACCGTAGTTACCGACATGCCCGTAAATCCAGCGCAGGGCCTTCAGAAAGAAAACCGAGATCGGGCCGAAAAGACCGAAGTCGAGGGTCTTCTCGACACCGTGGTCGATTTTCTGGAGGAGATCGTACTCTTTCGGTGCGCCAAGCAGCTGGCCGCGGAACTGCCCGCGGCTCAAGGCCACCGATATCCGCAGAACTTTCTGCGTCTCCTCTTCGGCGACCGAAAATTCCAGCGGCTCAATCCATACCTCCTCGACTCCGTCTGATGGCCGCAAGAGGCTAAAAAAATACGCGTCCTCGAAGCCGGCGAAAGTAACGCTCTTTGGCGCAAGGATTTGCCGCTCCTTCACCTTCCGCCGCTTCAGCCGTTCGACCTCACCGTCCGCCATGACGACGCCCTCGCCCCAAAGAGCAAGGCGGCTGTTCTGCTCGACCTCGGCAAGATCCCGCATCCCGGTGCCTACGCTCACCCTCGATGCCGCGAGGGCACCCACGGTCTGGATCTCGACGTCGAGCCCGTAGCCGTCTCCGGTCAGCGAAACCCGCTTTTCAACCTGGTTGCCGTGGCCGTCGGACCACCGAAAGATGGCCCCGTCAACAATGCGCTCGACGAGGTAGAGCGCGTCATCCGGACCATCTGCCGTGATCAGCTGGAGGGGTCTCGCGACATTGTCAAGCGGCACCGTCTGCACTAGATCAAGCGGCTGGCCGTCATCACCATCGTAGGCGAGGAGGCGGTATGAGGAGACTGCTGCTCCCCGGTTTGAAATCACCACATCCATCACGGCGTTTGCCAGCGCAACGCGCTCCTCTGCGGCGGCTTCGATTAACTGTTCCAGCGGTCCTATCGGCGCGCCTTGCTCCGCCGGCGTTAAATCTTCTGGCAATGCCGCCAACTCTGGCTTACTGTCCTGTCCCTCGGCCGGTTCTTGCACTCCTGTCGCCGGCGCCTGCTCCGGCGGCGCCGGGCGCTGTGGCGGCGGGAATATCACAGACCAGGCGAGGAGAATCGCCGCCGACAACACAAATGCCAGGAGTAGTCTTTTCTCCATTCGCTCGTCGTCTTCCCCGCGCCCTAACTCGGGCGCGATTTTTTTGTGGCTATTTTCAGCGCTCGGTGAACACTTCCCAGGAAATCCCGCTCGAGCTCTGACCACGGCGCCGACGCACAGCTCCCTCGCGCATTGACCACAGTATCGGCAGGAAAGGCCTCAAATACTTGACGATGGATTCGGTACAGCTCTCGCAGCCGCCTTTTGCATCGGGAGCGCACAACCGCACCACCGACACGACGTGACGCCGTCACGCCGAACCTACCTTCGTGTGTCTCCGCTGGCATGAGAAAAACCACCACGTGTCGTCCGACAGCCCGGACGCCATACCTGTAAACCCTTTGAAAATCGGCCCTTCGTTTGAGCCGAGCCTTTGCTGGGAAATGGAAGCGCTGCTCAGACAGCAACCCGCTTGCGCCCCTTGCGGCGACGCGCGCGGAGCACACTACGGCCGCCCCGGGTGCGCATGCGAACCCGGAATCCGTGGGTTTTTTTGCGCTTGCGGTTATTGGGTTGAAACGTTCTCTTCATGATCTCTCTTTTCCCGAAATATCGGGCGCGTCACGATATCGTAGCTCGACATGGGTGTCAAGCGCACTTCGGGGCACGCCCGGAGTGATCGGCCCGTCCGAATCCGGAGCCCCGCGGGCGTCGTCGGTGGGCGGCTTCTCGCCTCCAGTTGTGCTAGCGTACTACGATGGACCGCTGGGAGCACCTACAGCCTCACCTTCGACAGATGATGGGCGACGAGGAGTATCGAACCTGGATCGCGCCGCTGTCGGTACTCGAGAAGACGACCGCGGCCCTCACTTTGACCACGGACAACGCGATCGTCGGCGATTGGGTTCGCGACCATCTGCTGCGAGATATCGAGACTGTGGCTCGAAGTCACTTCGGCCCGGAGTTTCGGATCCTCATCAAGTGGGATGCTGCGGTCGACCCCGGCGTCCCGGCCGCCGGGCGGGAAAACAACGCTTCGACGGGTATCACCACCCACCCGTACAACCCGGGCTTCACGTTTGATCGATTTATCGTAGGAACGTCGAACCAGTTTGCGGCAGCGGCGGCTGAGGCGGTCGCGGAACAGCCCGGAAAAACCTACAACCCACTGTATCTCTATGGGGGCTCTGGACTCGGCAAAACTCACCTTCTACACGCCATCGCCAATCGGCTCGCTGAATTTTCTCCCACCTTTAACGTCGCCTACATGACGACCGAACAGTTCGTCAACGAACTTATCAACTGCATCCGGCGCAAGCAGATGGACGCATTTCGACAGACTTTTCGCAGCGTCGATATGTTGCTCCTCGATGATATCCAGTTCATAGCGGGCAAGGAAAGAACTCAGGAGGAGTTCTTTCACACCTTTAATACACTCCAATCCACAGGCCGACAGGTTGTCTTCACATCCGATGCTCGGCCAGCCGATATCCCGGGCCTCGAGGAACGCCTTCGTTCCCGCTTTTTGCAGGGCCTGATTGCTGATATCCAACCACCAGACCTCGAAACGCGGTGTGCCATCCTGCGGGAGAAAGCTCGGGCCATCGGGCGCGAACTCCCTGAAGACGTAGTCTTATTTATCTCGCGCAGGGTCCAAAACAATGTTCGAGAGCTCGAGGGGTGTCTCAATCGAACCATAGCCTACGCCCAGCTCAAGAGTTCGAAGATCACGGTGGATGTTGTCCGCCTCGCTCTCTATGAACTCCTGCCAGATGAGCGCGCGACCTCTCCGTCCGACATCATCCGCTTTGTAGCCCAACACTACGGAGTCCGTGTTGCCGATCTCAAGGGTCGCTCCAACCGTCGCTCGATCGCGCTCCCGAGACAGGTTTCCATGTATCTCATCCGCGACATCCTCGAACTGAGTTTTCCTGAGATCGGCCGGATTTTTTCTAAACATCATTCGACCGTCATGTATGCCGTCGACTCTGTCCAGAAAATGCGCCAATCAAATCCCGACTTTGATGCCACTCTGACTTCTTTTCGAGAACATTTCGTTTGACCCTGTGCATGGCGCCTGTGGAAGGTGTGCGGATGGGCTGTGGCCTTTTGTGGAAAGCAGGCGTTATCCACAATTCAGCACAGCTTCCCACAACCACAATACACAACCGTGCAGGCTGTTTAACCTTATTTTTTCGAGTTATTTACGAGAGAAATCCGCAGATTCCACTGGCTCGACGACGATGACGATTCATGTTATATTTTCCTTGAAAAGTACGTCGTCGTCATAAGAAAGGGCGGTTGATGGAACTCAAGTTGCAACGCAACCTCGTCCTTCAGGAACTCTCCATCCTGCAAGGTGTCGTCGAGCACCGGACCACCATACCGATACTCTCGAGCATCCTGGTGGAGGCGGAAGAGAACCGGTTACGGATGGTAGCCACCGATCTCGACATGACAATTGTCACGGAGTGTCCGGCCGCTATCCACGGAGGTGGGCGAGCAACGCTCGAGAGCAAGGTTTTTCAGAATCTGGTTCGATCTTTGCCCGAAGAGGAGTTCACTCTTCGCCAGGACGGTGATGCGGTAGAAATCGAATGTGGTCGCTTCCACTCCAGAATGGCTGTTTCCGATCCTTCGGAGTACCCGACTGTGCCTGAGGTTCCGGAGGCCGGTGACTACGCGCTTCCGTTGGATCTCTTTCAATTGATGTTGGACCGGGTTGCATTTGCGATCACAAAGGATGATCCGAAGTTTCAATTGAATGGGGCCCTGGTCAAGTTGATTCCCGGAGAAATCGAAATCGCGGCCACCGATGGTCACCGCCTGGCGATGGTGAGAGCGAAGGCGCCGGGTGGCGAAGCTCCATTCGAGCAGCAGCTCTTCCCGCGAAAACTGTTGGCGGAGTTTTCGCGATTCGGTGACGATGAGGTACAGATTTCTGCTGGTGACAATCACCTCGGTTTCCTGATGGGCGAGCGGACGCTGGTCTCACGGATCGTCGAGCTTCGTTTTCCACAATACGAGCGCGTGATCGTCCGCGATAACCCAAATCGAGCCCGGGTCGACCGTAAGGAGCTGTTGGCTTCACTCCGCAGGGTCAGTCTCATGGCGCATGAGAAGGCGCGTGGTGTCAGATTCCGTTTTGATTCTGGAGGCGAACTGACTCTGGTATCAATCGGTTATGAGCGCGGCAGCGCCGAAGAGACGCTGAACGTGACCTACCAGGGAGATGGCCTGGAAATTGCGCTCAATGCCAGTTATCTCATCGATGTGCTGCAGGCGTTAGAGTGCGAAGCGGTCGAACTTCAGCTGAGGGACAGTAATACTCAGTGTGTAGTTGTGCCGGTCGAAGACGACCCCCGCCTCGAAGAGTACATCTACGTCCTGATGCCGATGCGTCTGTAGACGCGGCTCACAACACAAAGATGATTTCGCCTGTGTTGATTCAACCCTGTGGCGAATAACGGCGTCAAGCGAGCAAACCAGAAGCCGGCAAGGACGGTGCGTTCGCAGTGGAACTGATTGATCTTTCGGTTCGCGATTTCCGCAATCTATCCGGTCAAGCTTTTGTCTTCGGAGAAGCAACGAATGCAATCCTTGGAGCAAATGGAGCCGGAAAGACAAGTCTTCTCGAGGCGATGGTTGTACTCGGGAATTTACGCTCCTTCAGGACGACGAGTTTACGACGCGCGGTTCGTCACAATGAGAACAGTTTTCGTCTGGTTGGCACGGTTTCATCGGCAGGACGAACCCATCAACTCGAACAGGTCGTCGAGATCGGGTCGCCGCTCACCAGAACTCTGCGAATCGATGGCATGACGGCAAATGTCGAGAGATACCTCCAGCTTTTTCCGGTCTTCGCAATCACCGCACAAGATCGCGAACTGGTAACGGGCGAGCCGGAGGGTAGGCGGTCAATGCTTGATCGGTTTGTCTTCCTTTTGCGGCCGGCGCATCTTGACCAGCTTCGCTCGTATCGGCGCCTGCTCCGGCAACGTAACGCGGCTCTCGTGGGTCAATCCTCAGATGCCGAGATTGAAGCATGGGAGGCGCCTCTCGCAGCGACAGCAGCCGCTGTCATCGATGCGCGGGAAAGAGGCGCGGCAATCCTCGCCGAGCGGTTCGCGGAGGCCTGGAGGAAGCTGTCACCGGGGGACCGGACAGAGATCACCGTCGAGTATCGTTCAGAGGTTTGGAGCAGGCCGTCTGACGGGACGAAAAAGGTGGAAGATCTTTACCGACAGCGCTATAATGAGACGCGGACGCGGGACCGCCAGCAGGGGTTCACGGGCGATGGTCCACACCGCCATGATTTGAGCCTGAAAACCGCCGGTCGGAGCGTCCGTTACGTACTCAGTTCGGGACAAACGAAGGGGGTGGCAGCAGCGCTGAGACTGGCCACCCTGGCCCAGGTTGAAAAGGAGCGAAACGAACGATTTCCTGTCATCGTGGACGATGTCGACGCTGAGTTGGACGGCGCCGCGCTGGCTCTCCTGGTTGAACATCTCGGCAACGAACGACAGCTTTTTCTCTCCAGCACGAGCGAGCGCGTGGCGGAGCTGGCAGGACCTCGAGGATGTTGCATATGGCTCGAAAACGGGAAACATGCGCCGCAGGAGGCGATAACTGATGACTGAGAACTACACCGCCGAAAACATCAAGGTCTTGAAAGGCCTGGAGGCGGTGCGAAAACGCCCCGGGATGTACATCGGCGACGTCGACGACGTGGCCGGGCTCCACCACATGGTTTGGGAGGTGGTGGATAACGCCATCGATGAAGCCCAGGCCGGACACTGCTCACAGATCACGGTGGCCGTACACGCGGACCAGACCGTGACCGTGACCGACGATGGCCGAGGCATTCCGGTAGATACCCACATAGAATCCGGCCGGTCCGCGGCCGAAGTCATCATGACTGAGCTCCATGCGGGCGGAAAGTTCGACAGCAACTCCTACAAGGTCTCCGGAGGCCTCCACGGCGTCGGTGTCAGCGTTGTCAACTTCCTCTCAGAGTGGCTGCGTCTCGAAATTCACCGCGACGGCAAGGTGTGGGAACAGATGTATCACCGCGGGGTGCCCGCGGAGGTGCTCAAGGAGGTCGGCACCACCCGCCGTACCGGGACGATCATCAGCTTCAAGCCGGATGCCGAAATCTTTTCGGTCCTCGAATTCCATCCTGACCTGCTCATCCGCCATCTTCGGGAACTCGCCTTTCTCAACTCCGGCGTCAATATCAAGTTTTCTGACGAGAGCAGCGACCGCGAGGAGCAGTTCCATTTCGAGGGCGGGCTGCGGGAGTTCACGCGCTACCTCAATCGGTCGAAGTCGCCCCTACACGAAGACCCGGTCTATCTGATCGACTCCAACGACGACGGCGAAGACGTCGAGGTCTCACTGCAGTGGCACGACGGCTATAACGAGAACGTCCTCGCCTTTACCAACACGGTTTACAACCGCGATGGCGGTACCCACCTGTCGGGCTTCCGTGGCGCACTCACTCGCACCATCAACGCCTATGCCCACAGCCAGAACCTCCTCAAGGGCCTCAAGGAGAACTTCTCGGGCGAGGATGTGCGAGAGGGGCTGACGGCGATCATTTCGGTTCGCGTTCAGGACCCGCGGTTCTCGAGCCAGACGAAGGACAAACTCGTCTCCTCAGACGTCAAGAGCTGGGTCGAGTCGATGATCAATGACCGCCTCGCCACCTATTTCGAAGAACATCCTGCGGTGGCTAAGGGGATCGTTTCCAAGTGTCTCGATGCCGCCCGAGCCCGCGAGGCGGCCCGCAAGGCGCGCGAGCTGACCCGGCGCAAAAGCGCCCTCGAATCCTCGGCGCTGCCCGGCAAGCTCGCTGACTGTTCGGAGCGCGACCCCGAGCTCTCCGAAATCTTTATCGTCGAGGGTGATTCTGCGGGAGGCTCCGCCAAACAGGGACGTAATCGAATGTTCCAGGCCATCCTGCCGCTCAGGGGCAAGATCCTCAATGTTGAAAAGGCGCGCTTTGACCGCATGCTGGCATCCGAGGAAATCCGCGCCCTGATCCAGTGTCTCGGCACCGGCATCGGCAAAGACGAGTTCGACCCCCTCAAGGTCCGCTACCACAAAATCATCATCATGACCGATGCTGATGTCGACGGATCACACATCCGGACACTGCTTTTGACGTTCTTTTATCGACAGATGCAAGAGCTTGTGGAGCGGGGCCATCTCTTTATCGCCCAGCCCCCGCTCTATAAGGTGAGCCGAAAGAAAAAAGAGACCTACCTCGGTGATGATGACGACCTTTATCGTTTTCTGCTCGATCGCGTAGAGGACGAGTTTCGGCTGGTGATCGGCACGACCGGCCGCGAGCTTGCTGGCCGAGAGCTGCGCCGCGCCATCCTTGCCGCCCAGGATTGGAACCAGAGTCTCGAGCACCTCGATCGTCGTGGCTGGCCCCAAGACCTCGTCCTGGCGGCGCTCGACACCGAGGCCGGGTGGGCCGGCGGGGCGGGCGGCGATGGTTTTGCCAAGGCGCTGGCTAACGAGCTCCGCGAACTCGGTTACGAAGAAACCCGAGTCGAGCTCGACGAAGAACACGGGGTGCCGGAGGTGATCTGTCAGGTTGGTATCAATGGTCGCGGGCGCGAGGTGCGCCTCGGCCAGCTCCTCGGTGCGAGCGGCCACTATCGGCGAGCGCGAAACCAGCTGGCCCAGGTTGAGGCTCTCCGCGTCGGACCGTTCCACCTCGACCGCAATGGGGACCGAGAAACCCTGGCGAGCCTGGGCGAGCTCGTCAGTCGCGTTTATGAGGTCGCGAAAAAGGGCCTCAACATACAACGGTATAAGGGTCTTGGTGAAATGAACCCGCGGCAACTTTGGGATACCACCATGGATCCTGAAACGAGGCGTCTTCTCCAGGTTACGGTCGAGGATGCCGCGCGGGCCGATGAGCTCTTTACGATTTTGATGGGGGACGCCGTTGAACCCCGCCGAAACTTTATCGAGGCCAACGCGCTCGAGGCCCGGAACCTGGACATCTAGATGGCTGATCCGACGTCCCCGCCGCGCGCCGACCGGTTTCCTGTGACCATCGAGGAAGAGCTCAAGAAATCTTATCTTGACTATGCGATGTCCGTGATCATCGGTCGCGCGCTGCCCGATGTGCGAGACGGTTTGAAGCCCGTACACAGGCGAATTCTTTTCGGCATGTGGGAGGGCGGCAATACCGCTTCGCGGGCGTACAAGAAATCAGCGCGAATCGTCGGCGATGTCATGGGTAAGTACCACCCTCACGGGGACCAGGCGATCTACGATACCGCCGTCCGCATGGCCCAGGACTTTTCCATGCGCTACCCGCTGGTCGACGGCCAGGGCAACTTCGGCTCGGTCGACGGGGACTCGCCGGCGGCGATGCGGTACACCGAAGTTCGGTTGACGCGGTTGGCAGAAGAGCTGCTCGGCGACGACATCGCAAAGGAAACGGTGGAGTGGGCGCCCAACTACGACGGTTCGATGAGCGAGCCAACGCTGCTCCCGGCACGCATTCCCAATCTTCTGGTCAACGGGTCCTCTGGAATCGCCGTAGGCATGGCCACCAATATCCCCCCCCACAACCTCAGCGAGACAGTCGATGCGGCGATTGCGCTGCTCGGCGACTCCGAACTCGGCGTCGAAGATCTGATGAACTTCGTGCCAGGGCCCGACTTCCCAACCGCCGGATTCATCCTGGGCCGCAAGGGGATTCACGATGCTTACACGACCGGTCGTGGGATTGTGCGTATGCAGGCCCGGACCCGCATCCGCGAGGCCGAAAAAAAGAAGCGGGCGGCGATTATCGTCAGCGAGTTGCCATACCAGGTGAACAAGGCGCGCCTGGTGGAACAGATCGCGAGCCTGGTCCAGAATAAGCGCCTCGAAGGCATCGCCGATCTACGAGACGAATCTGATCGAGACGGCATTCGGGTGGTGATCGAACTCAAGCGTGATGCCGTGCCGGAGGTCGTGCAGAACAACCTCTACAAGCTGACCCAGATGCGGACGACCTTTGGCATCAACCTCCTTGGGATCATCAACAACCAGCCGAAAGTCTTCAACCTGAAAGAGTTGTTGCAACACTTTCTCGACCACCGGCGCGAGGTGATCCTGCGCCGCACGGCGTACGACCTCTCCCGCGCCCGTGACCGCGTCCACATTCTCGAGGGGCTGGTCATAGCCCTCGACAATCTTGATGCCGTCATCGCCCTCATACGAGGTGCGGCTGATCCCGAAGCCGCACGCGGAGGGTTGATGGAAGAGTTTGGTCTGTCGCAAATACAGGCGCAGGCAATCCTCGATATGCGTCTGCAGCGCCTGACCGGGCTCGAGCGAGACAAGATCATTGAAGAGCACGCCGAGGTGCTCAAGCTCATTGCCCACCTCGAGGCGGTCCTCGAGTCCGATGAAATGGTGGCCGAAATAATCGCGGAGGAGCTTGCCGAGGCGAAGAAGAAATACGGCGACTCGCGACGGTCCGAGATCATCGAAGACCCGAGCGAGATCTCCATCGAGGATCTGATCGCCGAAGAGGAAATGGTGATCACCGTTTCCCGCGGCGGGTACGTCAAGCGTTCCGCGGCCGCGACATACCGCGCGCAGCGGCGCGGAGGTCGCGGGCGCCGCGGCATGGGGATCAAAGACGAGGACGAGGTCTGGAAGCTTTTCGTCGCCTCGACCCACTCAACGATGCTCTTCTTCACGTCGACCGGGCGAGTCTTCGTGCGCAAGGTTCACGAACTCCCCGATGTCGGTCCGGCGGCCCGAGGGCGCAACCTTGTCAATCTGCTGCAACTCGCTCCCGGCGAGAATGTTCGGGCATTGCTGGCGGTGAGGGATTTTTCTGAACACGAAGATGCATTCCTCTTTTTCGCGACCCGCCTCGGGAGGGTCAAACGAACACCTCTTCGTGAATATGCAAACATCCGCGCCAACGGGCTGCGGGCGGTGGTCATCAACGAGGGCGACAATCTTCTCTCGGTTCGCCTGACCGATGGCGCGACCCATGTCTTCATGGGCACGAATCGAGGGATGGCCATACGCTTCGAGGAGACCGATGTGCGATCGATGGGCCGGGTCACCGCCGGCGTACGCGGGATCAACCTTCGCAAGGGAGACTTCGTCGAGGAGTTTGCCGCCTTCGATCCGGCTGAAGACAACGACATCTTGGTCGTGACCAACCTGGGCTACGGCAAGCGCACCAAGATTTCTGAATTTCGCGTTCAACGACGGGGTGGTTTTGGGATCAAGCTCATCCAGTTGACCAAGAAGAACGGGAAAGTAGCAGCAATCCGTTATGTCCGCGAAGAGGACGAGATCCTTATTGTGACCGAGGGCGGGATGCTGATTCGGACCAACGTCGCGGGAATTTCGCGCTTTGGCCGTGCTGCGCAGGGTGTGCGGGTGATTCGTCTCGCCGAGGGTGATCGTGTGGTGTCGGTCGCACGGGCCGAGGCCGTCGAGGACGAGGATGACGACATTGAAGTCCAGGAGGCGGTTGACGGCGGAGACGAGCGGCCCGTTGACGAGAGCCGGGAGTAGTCTGGCCACCAATTACGACATGGGTCCCCACGAAGAGTCCTCACCCCGGGCGATCACGGCGGTCGCCATCATTCACCAAGAGGGGGTAATCGGCGTCATCGCGCTAGTCGGGCTGTCCCTTCGCGCTGGGGGGGTCCTGGAAGGCCTCGCGCCCCGCGGGTCGTTGGCCATCGGGGTGCTCACGGGTGTAGTTGCAGGCGCGCTTTGCGCGGCCGGGCTGTGGGCCCTGCGCCGCCTTCCGGCGCTCGCCGATCTCGAGGAATGGCAACAGCGGATGGTGCGGAACTGGACGGTCGCGGACGCAGCTGCCGTGGCAGTCTTCTCCGGGTTGGCCGAGGAAGCGCTGATCCGAGCGCTGTTGCAGCCGATCATTGGTCTGCTGCCGGCCGCCCTGCTCTTCGCGGCGCTCCACATCGTTCCTGACCGCCGACTCTGGTTGTGGCCGGTTCTAGCCTGTGTGCTCGGTGCGGGGTTGGGTATGATTTTCGAATTCGGCGGCTATCCGGCAGCGGCCGCCGCCCACATCGTTATCAATGCCTTCGCATTGCTCCGTCTACAGCGACCCACCGAGGAGTGAGGCGGAACACGAAGAGTTTTTGCTGGTGTGTACAATGAAGCCGAGCCGAGGGAGGAAGACGATGGATCACAAGGATTCCCAGTTTCGAGTCAAGGTCGGGCTGGCCGAAATGCTCAAGGGCGGCGTGATTATGGATGTCACTACCGCCGCGCAGGCGAAGATTGCGGAAGACGCCGGCGCGGCGGCGGTAATGGCCCTCGAAAGGGTGCCAGCCGACATTCGGGTGCAGGGTGGAGTCGCGCGGATGTCGTCGATTGAAAAAATCCACGAAATCCAGGAAACGGTATCGATCCCGGTCATGGCCAAGGTCCGCATCGGCCACATCGCGGAGGCGAAAATTCTCGAAGCACTCGAGGTTGATTTCATTGATGAGAGTGAAGTCCTGACTCCGGCTGATGAGGAAAACCATATTTCCAAACACGGCTTCAAAGTTCCCTTCGTGTGTGGCTGCCGCAACCTTGGCGAAGCCCTGCGAAGGATTGGCGAGGGTGCTGCCTTGATCCGGACTAAGGGCGAGGCCGGCTCGGGGGATATCGTCGAGGGTGTCCGTCATTTGCGCGCCGTGCAGCGCGGAATTCGAACCCTGACGATCCTCGAAGAGGACGAACTGATGAGCCACGCGAAGGAACTCCAGGCACCCTTCGAGCTGGTCCGCTGGGTGGCCGAAAACGGTCACCTTCCAGTGCCCAATTTTGCCGCGGGCGGAGTCGCCACACCGGCTGATGCGGCCCTGTGCATGATGCTTGGTGCGGAGTCCGTCTTTGTGGGGTCGGGAGTGTTCAAGTCGGACGACCCCGAGCTTCGTGGGCGCGCGATCGTGCAGGCGGTCACCCATTGGCAAGACCCGGCCAAACTGGTCGAAATTTCCCGCGGCCTGGGCGAGGCGATGCACGGCCTCGAGGCCGGGAAGTTGACCCCGGAGGAAATGCTGTCACGCAGGGGATGGTAGCCATTGAAGGCGATTGGCGTTCTCGCGCTGCAGGGCGATTGGGCGGCGCACTCAGCGGCGCTCCGTGATTTGGGGGCGGAGGTCCGAGCGGTCCGTACGGCGGCGGACCTGGAAGATGTTCGCGCGCTTGTGATTCCCGGGGGAGAGTCATCTGCAATGCTGCGGCTGATGAAGCCCGGAAATCTTTCCAGCCGGATCGTAGAACGAACCCGGGCCGGGATGGCGGTTCTCGCCACCTGCGCGGGTGTCATTCTCCTTGCCCAGGCGGTGGTGCCGAAACAGACCAGCCTTGCGGTGCTGGCGATCGCGGTTGAACGCAACGCGTATGGACGCCAGGTCTTTTCAACAATCGTGGAGATCGACCTCGCACCCGAACTCGGAGAACCGCCGCGGATGGAGGGGGTTTTTATCCGCGCCCCCCGAATCATAGAGCGCGAACCGTCCGTCGAGGTGCTCGGGAGCTGGGGTGACGACGCGGTTCTGGTCCGCCAGGGCAACGTTCTCGCCGCCACCTTTCACCCGGAGTTGACGGATGATCGGCGGGTTCATGAACTATTCCTGCAGATAGGGGAGGAAGCAAATGGCTGACGATGTTCTGGTCCATGAGGAAAACCGAGGTATTCACCGCCTGGTGATGGCGCATGGGCCGAACGCGCTCGATCCGGCGCTTATGTCGGCTCTTCGGCAGAGCCTCGGGCGGCTTGCGGGGGAGGGCGCACCATGTGTGGTTCTCGCCTCCTCACATCCGACCCTCTTCTGCCCGGGCTGGAACCTCAAGCTGCTTGCCAGTGCAGATCGGGACGAAGTCGGGGAGTTTCTTCAGGCCTTCAATACGTTGATCCTCGATCTGTTTTCTTACCCGGGCCCGACAGCGGCCGCAATCGGTGGCCACGCCGTGGCGGCTGGCTGCTTGCTCTCACTCTGCTGTGACCTGCGTGTCATGGCGACCGGCCAGGCGAGACAGGGGCTGTCGGAGCTCAATCTTGGTGTGCCCGTTCCCGGTGGCTGTCTGCGGATGCTTCGTGCCCGCCTCAGTTCTCCCGCCCTTGACGAGCTCGTTTTTCGTGGAGAGGGGTGCACAGCGACCCGAGCGCGGGAACTCGGGATCGTACATCGCACCTCGGCCGCAGCGGACACCATGGCGGTGACCGAGCTCGAACTCGGGAAGCTGGCTGGCCGCCCCCGCCAGGCGTTTGTTGAGTCGAAGAGATTCCTCTTTGGCGACACATGGGAAGCCATGCGGCTTGGAGCGCCGGACGAAGATGCCGCGTTCCTCGACTGCTGGTTTCAGCAGGAAACCAAGGAGCGGATCGCCGGCGTAGCCAGTCAACTCCGCCAGTGACCGGAAACGATCGTCGGCGCGTGGCCGACCCGGCGATCGACCGCGCGGTGGCGGGCATCCTCAACCGGCCACTTCGCTGGTCTGATCGAGACCGAGGGGACACCGAAGAGTCCGTGCTCGCCCGCGGCTGGTTCCGAGGCGCCGGAGAGTGTGCGAGGGTCCTCGCCGCTCAGGCACGGCTGGAGACCGGTGAGTGCCGAGGTTTCGGGGTGAGTTGGCCGATCCTGAAGAGCGGGGCCCGGACGTTAGCGCCGGCGATGCCGGTGGCTGTAAGTGGGGAGATGGCAGCGGGTGTTGACGGTGAGTATCGGCGCGATTCGACGGGCGTGTGGCGCGAGGCAGGGGGAGAAGAAAGCCTCTTCCTGACTCCCGACCCATTGCAGCCTGCGCCGGGAACGCCGTTCGATCTTCTGTGGTTTGGCGATTTCGAGCGATACCTGGTGCGTGGCAGGACGCTGGAAATCGAAGACCTCTTCGGGATCCTTCGAATCCCCGCGAACCCGCGGTTGCTCGACCGCCTTCTGATTCGTTCTCAACGTGTGGAGGGCGGAGTCCTGGTTGGTTTGCCAATGATCGACCAATCCGGACCACAGACAATCGAGGTCCGGCGTTCCGACGAGCTCAGCCCGCAAGAGCGCTGGCGGGACGCCTCGTTCTTTCTCTCGGCGCGCGCCGATATTGAGAACGCGAGATCCCGGGGGGCAACCGTCGAAGCGCAGGTCGTTGGCGGTTCAACGGCAATCTTCGGGCTCGATGAAGATCAAGACGGCTGGCGGTTGACGCTCCGAGACGGGCGCTATGTCTTCACCGATATCCGCGTGTCCCGCCGGGCGAGGACGCTCCGCCTGTGTGCAACGCTCGATGGTGAAATAGATGCCTTGGCGCCGGGTATGCGAGGACGGTTGGTTTTCGACCTCCGCGCCGATCTCGTGACCCTCGGCTGAGGTTGCAGAGCGTTCAGAAGCGGTACAGTCGGTCCTGTACGAGCTCTTCTACGGGAACCGGAAGCTCCGCCGCGGCCAACTCCTCGCGGAGTTCCTCAATATATGGCGGCTTGAAGTGATAGAGGTAGACGGGGACGTCGCGCTTGAGTTTTTCGAGTTCGGCACACAGGGTCTTCGGTGTGAGGTGGAGGCTGACATCGGCCACGTCCTGCATCCGATTTGGGAAGGAGACCTCGGTGATGATGGCAGCCAGGTCTTCGGTGGCATTAGCCACCGCCCAAATTCGCGAGGTCGGACCGGTGTCCGAAGTGAAGATCACGCTTGAGCGGCCTTGGCGGAGCAACAAACCGGTCGTCGGTACGATGTGGTTGACTTCCACCGCGGTCACCTCGAGAGGGCCGCCCGGAAGGTCGTCGATGGTGAAGGGTATTTCGATCTCGATTTCCTCGAACTTCACCGATGGGTACATATGGTTGGGTATCCGGGTAAAGTCGGGCCAGGTGTCGTTGTTGAAGAGGTGCCGGCGGACTCCCGCGAGAACCCGCTTGGTGCAGAATATCGACACAGGCTGGTCGCTGGAACCGAAAGAGTTTTCGATCAGAAAGGGAAGGGTGTTTGTGTGATCCATGTGGGTGTGGGTAATCAATACATGGCGAACCTGTCGCTGCTCGGAGATGGTGAGTGCGCGGGTGATGGCACCGGCGTCGACCGCCACGTGCCCGTCAACCAGAAAGGATGTCATCCTACACTCGGGACTGTCGCCCCCAAAGCTCCCAAGAACCCGAAATTCCATGCTCTGAGTATAACCGGAACGGTGCGGGTACCATGAGTGCGATGAATCACGTCGAGGAACGGTTCCTCAGGCTCGGTCTGGTGCTCGCTGGTGGAGGGTCCCGAATCCGGCGCCTGGTTGCGGAAGTGTCTGGAGGAGAGCCGCTCTTCGCCAGCCTCTCCAACAGCGGAGCGCCCCCTGCTCTTCTCGAAACTGCAACAAGACTTGCGCGTGCCGAAGCAAGGACCACGGTCGAGCGCATCACGGCGGCAGGCTGGCGATGGATTATCCCCAGCGATGGTCAATATCCCGAGTTGCTCGCGGCCACCGCAGACCCGCCACTGGGTCTCTTCGTGCGGGGCCGCCTCAAGGAACGAACGACGGTCGCAATCGTCGGTTCCCGCAAGGCGACCCCGTATGGCATCCAGGTTGCGCGTTTGTTGGGTGAAGAGCTTGGAAATGCCGGCGTCGTGATGGTATCGGGCATGGCGCGGGGCGTCGATGAAGCCGCACACCGTGGCGCCCTCGCTACCGGGGGGCCGAGCTGGGCGGTGTGGGGCACAGGCCCCGACCGCATTTACCCTCCCGAACATGGAGAGCTGGCCGAAGAACTGGCCGCCAAGGGCGCGCTGATCACAGAGTATCCGCCCGGCACACCGCCGCGACGGCATCACTTTCCCGAGCGCAACAGAATTCTCTCTGGTCTTGCGCGGGCAGTCGTTGTGGTCGAAGCGGCGGCCCGATCGGGGGCGCTCATCACCGCGCGTCTCGCGATGGAGGAGGGGCGCGAGGTATTAGCGGTTCCGGGCAACATTTTCTCCGCGCTTTCGGTTGGCCCCAATACCCTTCTTCGGGTCGGTGCCCGGCCTCTGCTGACGCCGCGCGATCTCTTCGAGGCCATCGGCCATGAGGCACCGACGGAGACCGAAATGCCCCCAGATGAGGGCTTGCTGCGCTTCATGGGCGCGGGCGAGGCGCTGACAGCTGACGAGATCGCAGGCCGGGCTGAAATCGAGGTGGGAGCGGTTCTTGGAGACCTACTTGCGCTTGAACTTGCCGGCGAGATTTCACGCGGAGCGGATGGGCGGTATTTACGATTGCGTGTCCCCAGGGGCGGAAAAATCGGGGATATGGTTTGAGCAGCCCCCGGGTGCTCGTGGTAGGTGGTGGGCTCGCGGGCAGCGAAGCGGCGTGGCAGTTGGCGGAGGCCGGCGTCGACGTGATAATTGCCGAAATGCGCCCCACGCGCCCAACGCCGGTTCATCAGGGCGGTCTCCTCGCCGAGCTCGTATGTTCGAACTCGCTCCGGGGTGATGCGCCGACCAACGCCGTTGGTGTTCTCAAAGCCGAAATGGAGGAACTCGACTCTTTGATTGTCCGCACCGCTCGGCGGGCCGCAGTGCCAGCGGGTGGCGCTCTTGCTGTCGACCGGGATATCTTTGCGCGGGGTGTGACGACAGCAATATCCCGACACTCGAGGATCACCGTTGATCGTCGGGAGGTGGTCGCCGTGCCCGATGGTCCGGCCATCATCGCCACCGGGCCGCTCACATCGCCCACGCTTCATCGTGCCCTCAACGACGAACTCGGCGGCGAGGAGCTGTCCTTCTTTGACGCTGTGGCGCCGATCGTCGCGGCGGACTCGCTCGATATGGACCGTCTCTTCAGAGCATCTCGGTACGGCAAGGGGGAAGGCGCCGACTACCTTAATTCCCCGCTTGGGCGGGAGGCCTATGAAGCGTTTATCGATGCTCTACTGGGGGCGGATAAGGTTGCTTTCAGAGATTTCGAAAACCGCGACATAAGATATTTTGAAGGCTGCCTGCCGATCGAGGTCATGGCCGAGAGGGGCCGCGAAACCCTACGATTCGGGCCAATGAAGCCGGTTGGCCTCGAAGATCCCGCTACGGGGCGCCGACCGTGGGCGGTCGTCCAGTTGCGTCAGGATGACCTCGCCGCAGATTACTGGAATCTGGTTGGTTTCCAAACCAAGCTCACACACGGCGAGCAGAAGCGGATCTTCCGCACCCTTCCGGGGCTGGAACACGCCCGTTTCGTGCGCCTCGGGATGATCCATCGCAATACATTCATCAACGCTCCGCGGCACCTCGACGCCACCCTTCGACTGCAATCCCGACGAACAATCCGGCTGGCGGGCCAGATTACCGGTGTAGAGGGCTATGTTGAGTCGGCGGCAACCGGACTTCTTGCGGGCCGCCTGCTCGCCGCAGAATTGGCGGGGCTCGAGCTGAGACCGCCGCCACCCGAATCGGCCCTGGGCGGGTTGGTTCGGCACCTCACGGGTAGCAACCCCTCGACTTTCCAGCCCTCCAATATCAATTGGGGCCTCATGTCCTCACCGCCGGAGCTCGCGGAGTTGAGGAGCCGGCGCGATCGTCGCCTTCGCCACGCAATTCTCGCGATCGATTCAATTCGCAGATGGGCGCTGTCCCTCGGAACATGTGATGGCAATCACGACCGACAGTGAACCTTTTGCCCTCCACCATCGTCTATATACATGAGGACGGTGACGTGGGACCACGAAATTTCAAACGGGTTCGGGTTACAGCGAACGACGGATCGGTTTGGGCCTCGATCCGGCAGGGGCGGGAAACGGTTGTGATTGCCGATGGCGGGGCGACGGCCGAGGTACTGTTGTTCTCACCCGACGAGCAGATGGCGCAGGGCGGTACGTTCCGCTATCGCGGCACGACATGGGTCATCACCGGTGCCCGCCGGGATAGCGGCATTCTCGTCGCAGAGCCATCTGCACACTGACGGAATCACGGGTCAGTGCCTCTTTCCTCGATGCAAACGGCTATTCGGCTATTCGGCTATTCGGGATAAGTTCCTGACAACTAAGACACCACAAGCGATCGTTCTGCCGCAAAGCCTATCCCTTTGGATGGCTGCGCCGGTGGACCGCCATGAGATGCGCGAGGTCGACCTTGGTGTAGACCTGTGTCGTGGCAAGGGAGCTGTGGCCGAGGAGCTCCTGGATTGCTCGAAGGTCCATTCCCGCCTCCAAAAGATGGGTGGCAAATGCGTGACGCAGCGCGTGCGGGTGGAGATGGTTGAGATCCGCAGAGGCGCGAACAGCGAGGTCGAGTTGACGGCGGATGGATCGATCGCTGAGGCGGCTCCCGCGTTGGTTGACGAACAGAGGTTCACTCTCGTCAGCGGCGCCTCGGCGCCAATGAGCGCGGTCGGGGAGATAGGCATCGAGGGCCTTCGCAGCGGGCCTTCCGAACGGGACGAGGCGCTCTTTGCGACCTTTGCCGCGCACCCGAACCACCCGCTGACCGAGTTGGACATCACCGAGGTCGAGGGCAACGAGTTCGCCGACGCGGAGCCCCGCGGCGTAAAGGAGTTCCATCGCCGCGCGGTCGCGGCGCCCCGCGGGGGTGTCGGGAAATCCCTCAAGAAGTTCCTCGATTGCGTAGCGATCGGCAATCGCGGGTGTTCGATGGACGTCGTGCGGGTGGGGGACCGCGTCTGCCGGAGTCGCCTCGAGGGCGCCCTCGGCAACCAGGAAGCGGAAATAGGTCCGGAGCGCAGCGAGCGCGCGCGCTACGGAGCGCGGCTGGAGACCGCGCGAGTGGAGATGGGCGAGGTAGGCCCGCACGGTTACTGGTTTCGATTGCGAGGGCTTTTCATGATTGAGCTCAACGCCGACGAAGTCGACAAAAGAAAAAATTTCGCGGCGATAAGCGCGGAGCGTCGCGGGCGAGAGATTGCGTTCCCACTCTAGGTGTTCCAGAAACGCATCGACCAACCAGGGGCGGAGGTCTCTGTCGTCGCCGCCGTCTCTCATTTTAGAGCCTCGGGCCGGGGCGAGAGCTTGCCGAAAGCCCTCCACCACCACAGGCGAATCGTGTCACTGAACATCTCTTTTGAATGCTTTACCGCCATCACCCGCGATGCCTCGATGTGATTCCACCGAACACCGATTTCGTTGAGCTCGAAGCCCCAGGAGTCGGCCAGCAACAGGAGTTCGACATCGAAAGCGAATCCATCGAGGCGTTGAACACCGGCCAGGGCGCGGGCCAGTTCCCCCGGGAAGAGCTTGAAGCCGCACTGTGTGTCTCGAATTCCGGTCAACCGCAACATGCGGAGTATGAGGTTGAACGTGCGCCCCATGAGGTCCCGATGTCGTGGTTGCCGGGTTTCCACCAGCCGCCGCTCGACAGCTCTTGAACCGACCGCCACCGAGCTCCGAGACGCGGCCCGCGCAAGGACCGGCAATTCCTCGATCGGTGCTGAAAGATCAGCGTCGGTGAGCAGCACCCAACGGCCGACAGCATGGTCGAAACCGGAGCGCACGGCAGCGCCCTTACCAAGATTGTTTGGGTGTTTGACGACGCGGAGGTCGATGCCGCGCGGCAGGTCGACACAGGCTGCTGCGGCGGCAGTCCCGTCCGACGAGCCGTCGTCGATGACGATGATCTCGGTTGGTAGCCAATCGGGGTGAGTACCGAGATAAGCGCCGATTCGAGCCAGGGTCGGCGGTAACCGGCCGGCCTCATTCAACGCCGGAATCACAACCGACAGCTCGACCTGTTCCGCAAGGCGGGCGTCGTCATCAACCGCAGTCATTCGTAAGTCCAGAGCGCTTGCACAGCTCCAACTTAGCGAAGTCCGGAAAGGAAGTCGATGCGACATTTCGCGACCGCACACTGTTACAAATCAACCGACTGAAGCAGGGGGGGATCATTACGGACATTAGGCCGCGGTGGCGGGGAGGATGCGCAGGCCGGTCCTCAGGCGCCGAAAGCGCTGATTCGTTCAAGGCCCCTCACGCTGTGCCGTCTATCAAGTCGGTTGCTGCCGCCAGACGGAGCGCCGAGCCCCGCCCCCCGATGATTCCCGAAAGACCAAAAGTTCCGACTCCTACCAAGGCCGCCACCAACACCCAGACGACACGCTGTGGCCGAACCGCCTCCGAGAAGCTCATTCCTGCAAGCAGCATCCCGGGAGTGGCTTGCCGGACAACAACAAAAACAGTTGCGGCAAACACCCACCACACAAACCCGAGCGCGGCAGCCCAAACGAACGCTGGCAAGGCCGGCCTTTCGCCAAGCACAAGAATGGCGATGAGTGCGCCGGTACATACGGCCAGAATCCCCACGAGATCGGCCCAGGCGGACGCCATCACGGTGAGCGCGGGCGGCAGATCATGGTCGTGACGGGGAGGCGAAGAGCGAGTGCGGCCGACTTCGGAGGGTCGTTCGGCCAGCGCGTCCCAGTCACCGGGCATGCTTTTTTGATCTTCAGTCATCGCTCAGAGAGACTTCCGATGAAGATTTCAAGCTGCATGTCAATCGGACGCGTCTTGTACGTTTCAACGAACTCCAGAATGCGCGGAACCTCGCTATCCTCGGGTTGGCGTTGCTGGAGCTCTGTGAGATAGGATTCAGCATTCGAAAGGTTGAACGCGCGGAGTTCCGCCAGGGCGGCATTGAACAGGAGACGGTCGTAGGCCGCGGCCACCTCAGAATCGCCAGGGCGTTTCATAATCAGCGTTTTCGAGAGGTCGATGGCAGCCCGAAAATTGCCCGCCTTGACGAAACCATAGAGATTCGCAGCAGCCGGCTCAATCACGAGAATCCGCTGTCGAACCTCTTCGAGCCCTGGATCGTTGGGGTGGGCCCGAAATTCGGACATGACGCGTTCGTAAGCCGCCACCCAGCGGCCCTCCTCGAGGAGGTCACGGCAAGCGGTCAAACCTTCGGGTATCGGGGTGGGAACCGGGGTCGCGATCGCTATCCGGTACTCATTGAGAGCGCGGTCGATTCGCGGCTGGAATGGATCGTCGGCCGAATTCTGCTCGAGATGAAGAATGGCCTCTTCAACCCGCTTTTGGCTATACATCTCCGCCGCCTCTGCGAGAACCCGGCCGACCACGTTGACCCGTTGTTCAGCCTCCGGGGCAGGTGCAAAGAACCCGCCGAACCACATCGCAACTGCCAAAATTACAATGCCTGCCGCACCGATAACCGCCCACAACTGCCAGGAAATCTTGCGTTTGGGTTTTGCGGGCGTTCGCCATGCGCCCTCTGCGGCTTGTGCTGGGCCGGGGGCGGCCTGGCCAAAATCTACTGTCGCTTCGAACTCTTCTGTGAAGAGATCGTCTTCCAGGTCGGGCATCGAAGCGTCTCCGGCGACCTCGTCACTATCTGGGCGCGCTCCCCGCTCAATGGTTTCTTGGAGGCGAGTGGCCTCAACGTTTTTCGGGCAGAGTTCGAGCGCTCGCCGAACAAAATCAGCTGCCACCTCGAGATCCCCGCTGCGGTGCGAAGAGTGGGCGTCAGCCAACATCGGCTCGATTCGGTGCTCGACCTCCTCCCTGCTGTGCCGAATATGTTCGATGCGGTCTAGCGCCTCCTCGTGCTTGTGGTCGATGAGCAGAATTCTCGACCAGGCGTCGATCGCGGCGGCAAAGTCATCCTCTGCCGCGGCGGCGCCGCCTTTGGTGAGGAGATCGCGAATGACAGCAGGAGTGTCACTCGGATCGACCGCGACCTCCTCAGAATCTTCCGTCGACATTGTCGGCCCAGTTTCGAAAAGGCCCTCTTCGGCCACATCCGCCTCTTCGTAGTACTCTTCGGTCGATGCCGGCGTTTCGGGAGCCACCGCAGCCGGTCCCGGCGTGGCTGAAACGTGCGGCGGCGGCGGGCCCGGCGCGGGACCATCAGCAGGCGCCACCTCTTCGAGGCTCACGTCGTTGCCCAACCCACCTACTGGGGCTTCAGGTTCAGAAAAAAGATCCGAGGAGCCGACCACCGGTTCGAAGCCGCCAATGTCCGGCCCGCTGGAGTCCGCCGGGGGCTCCTGCTCTCTCCCGGGAAAACCGACCTGGTCAAGCGACACGTTCCCGGCCCGCTCGATCTGCGCGATGGTCTCGGCAATCTCGCTGTGGTGAGGGTCGAGAGTCTGCGCCATCATCACGAAATTTGCGGCTTCCTGCGAGTCACCACGAGCGAGGGCATCGCGTGCCTGTTGGAGGAATTGACCAACCTGTGACGAACCCTTTGTCGCGTTATCGAGTTGCGACAGGAGGAAGCGCGCCTCTTCGTGGCCCGGAAGATCGAGCAACACCTGTTCAACCTTCGCTCGAGCGCCCTTGAAATCGCGCTCGTCGTACATCTCCACCGCTTCCACTAGCAAGGTATTGATGGTCTCGGTGGTCGGAGCTTGGAGTTGTGACAGCACTTCGCTGAGATCAATCTCCGCCGCTCCCGAAGACAGTTGCTGATGTAGGTTTTTGGCCGGCGCGTACGCGGGGTCGAGGCGGAGAACGAACTCCAGCCCGATGAGGGCTTCCTCTCGATTTCCCTGTTGGAGTTTTTCCACCACCTGCTTAAAGGCGGTCATTACGCGATCCTGGGCCTGGGGGGAGAGCTCGGTGTTGCCGGGATACGCCATGTTAACGATGTTATCAGGGGGCTCAGGAAAGGGTCAACGGCGGCCCGCCCCGGAAGGAATCACGATTCTGAGGAGACGAGCGCGTTGTCGAGCACGATTCGGACCCGGGCGCCGCCCTCTTGGAGGGACCGGAGTTCGAGCGTGCCGCCATGGTCTGAGACGATTCGATGAACGAGAGCGAGACCGACACCGGAGCCGCGCCCCTTGGTGGAGAAAAATGGTTCGACCAGGGTTTCCGTGTCCTCGGTTGGGAGACCGACACCGGTGTCTTCGACTTCGATGACCACATCCCGATCCCGGACATCGGCGGCAATTCGGATACTGCCGCTATCGGGGATCGCCCATACGGCGTTGTCGAGCAGGTTGACCAGGGCCTGCCTCAGAAGGGCGGGGTCTACCATAGCCAAAATCTCATTCTCAGGCAGTCTGGCCCGCACGTCAAGACCCTCACGAATCCCCCCGTACAACGAACAGAGCTCTCGCAGAATGCGGCCCAGGTCTGTCGGTTGTGGGTTGATGGTCGGCATTCTCGCGTACTCCTGGAACGCGTCCACCAGTTCCTTGAGGCCGGCGACCTGGGCAACGATCGCCTCACAACCGGAGGTCACGATTTCACGCAACTCTCCGTCGAGGCCGTCGGCGCGGCGCTGAATGCGTTCTGCCGCGAGCCTGATTGGGGTCAGGGGATTGCGAATCTCGTGTGCGATACGCTGTGCGACTTCACTCCAGGCCGCTTGCCTCTGCGCCTGAATGAGCTGGGTCAGGTCGTCCATCGCGACGACCCGCCCTCCCCCGGGGAGGGGGCGGGACGTGATGTCGATGCGGAAAGCTTCGCCGCCTGTGTCGAGATCGATCTCGCTCCTGATGTCGGCCGGCTGCCCAGGGAGGAGCCGCCTGAATAGATCCTTGAGTCCTGGCTGATCGAGATCATGTAACGGCTGCCAGCTATGTGCCCATTCCAGGTGGCCGAGCATGGCCGCGGCTGCGGGGTTGGGGCGAAAGTTCTGGCCTGCTGTGTCGACCGACAACACCCCGGTGGGCACCGTGGCGAGGAGCGTGGTCAGCTCCTGGTTCGAGGTGAGAATCTCTGCTTCAGTGGCGCGAACCCGGCGGACCATGGCGTTGAACGAATTCACCAAAACCGCCACTTCATCCGATGCCGGCACCTCGACCTCTTCAAGGGCGTCGCCTTCGGCAACTCGTTGAGTGGCTCCGGCGACAGCCAGCAATGGCTCGGTGAAACGTCTCGACAAATAGAGACCGAGCCAAACGGTGGCGAAAAGCAGCAGTAGGGTAATCGCGAGCAGTACCAATACAGTGGTGGCAGCAATGGTTCCCTGCTTCTGCTTCATTTCCTGGAACTGGGCGTCGGCGGCAATCGCATTTTCAAGGTGCAGCAAAAGCTCCCGAGGTAACATGTCACCCACCACGACCCGACCATCGTCTGGCGTCGGACTCCACGCGCGGAGCAATAGGCCTCCACGCCAACGATCTGCTCGGACCCCGGACGACGGCAGATTCTCCCAGCGAAGAGGCGGTAACGAGGTCGGAATTCGCCGCGGATCCGCGACCATTTCCTCGAGATCATCGCCGTCGTAAAGGGCGACCAAATCCACGCCAAGAAGATGCTGGAGTCGGACCAGATCCTGACGACCCGCACTGCGGCCGAGCTCTTCGGAAGCAACAGCCGCCTGCCGTTGGAGATGATTTTCGATCAGCTCACGAACTTGGACCGTAACTTCGGCGCCGCCGCGCAAGATCGTCTCTACCGGGGCCGAAAACCATCGATCGATGGATCCCTGCAGGAGATTGGTGGCAATCAAAAAAATAAGAATGACCGGCACAAAGGTCAGCCCGACATACGTCAGTACCAATTTGGTGCGGAATCGGCTGCCAAGAACGCCGGACCGACGCTCGACGGCAAGTCGCACGACGTTGCGCAGGAGGATGAAGCTGAGGATGAGGATCAGCGAAATGTCCAGGTACCACAGTACGAAGAGGAGCAGCCGGTTGGTGAGTTCTTCGGGGGATGTTTGCTGGGCGCGCTGGAGGAGGTAAAAGGCTCCCACCGAAAGAACCATCAGGAAGAGAAAGGCCACGACGAGGAAGCGGTTCTCTCTGTGGTATCGCCGCCAAGCTTCGCCCAACCGGCTCATCGGATGCTCGCCAGCGAGCCAACGGCGCCAAGGATCATTCCTCTTCCCGTTGCGCCTCGAGCTTCACCTCGACCCAGTCTGTGCCGTCGGTCGAGGGGAAGACCAGCCAAGTGGTCCCGCTCGAAAAAACCGCGCGCGCTCTGACCCTCAAAAAAGCATCGCGCCGGCCCTTTGGCAGGGGTACATCAACCGCGGGTGGGGCGGTCAACCATTGCAGGGCGAACTCAACAGAGTCTACTTCGCGACTGACCGTAGTCGACCCGTTGACAATGAGTTGGCACAGGTATCGACCGGTGATGGCATCGAAGGTGACCGTGGAGCGTGCTACGCCTTTCCAAACTCGGCGGTCCGGAAACATTCTCCGCCGGGCATAGACGCGAAGCGGATAGTCGATTTCAATCCGCGCGCCCGACGAAATCGTATTGGCCACCGCCTCTGGCATTTCGACGAGAAGCTCGAGCCGAACAATCAGTTCCTCGGGGCCCCGATCGACCCCAACGTGCAAAGCATCTGAGGCAAGGGACGCAATGAGTAGGAGCGTGGCGACGAGACTCGACATGACGGGCCGATTCTACCGCGGAATGAGTCGGTTGATACCTGGTTGGCCTGCATATATCACCAAATTTCCATCTGCTGCGGAAAGTTGTCAAGATAGGCAGGTTGGGTTGATGGATGGTACATTGGATCGGTTCCAGAGGTCCTTTGGAGGGATCGCAATGAGCGCCAATATTCCCGGGTGGTCGCCGGAAATCGAACGTGGATTCAAGGAAATCCTCTTTCGTTTTCTGGAAGAGATCCAGTGCACCAGGGCCGCCCTATATCTCTACGGTCCAGGTGACAAGTTTCTCCTCGCCACTCAGTACGGCTTTGGCCGTCGTGATGTGCTGGCAATCGAACACGGATTGCAGGATCCGATGGTCCGAAGGGTCCGCGACCTCAAAGGCGTTCCGGCCGCCTTCAACCGCAAACAGAACCTCGGACCACTCACCGACTACTTGAAGAGTGCCGGCAACGCGAGACTGCTTCTGGTGCCATTGATCGCGGGCGAGGAGATCATCGGTTTCATTGATGCTCGTGACAAAGGGCGCAAGCGCACATTTGAACGGGCCGATGTCGCCAATGCCAAAAAAATCGCCGCAGCGATGGTCGAGTTCGCAAAGCGGGCGGGGTTCGTCTATTCGGACGAAAACATCGAAGAGATCGAAGTTGAGGGGCCAGTGGCACAACGGCCGGTAGAACTCGGGCCGCCCCGCGCCCCTATGCTCGACGAATCGGGGCTCGAGAATGTTCACGATGCGGCTCTCGATGCGGTCCTCGACCATCAGGTCGTCGCGGTTGCCGTGACCTTGATGACTGCCGGCGAAGCCGCAACTCTCGTCAACATCCGTGAAGGAAGCTCCGATTTCGATCGTGATGCGCTCACCCGTCACCAAAGCTCAGCCCTCGTGGAGGCGGGTGCCTCGCCGCCGGACCGAGGGTCGTGGCATATCGACGTGAGAAGGGTTCCAACAGCCGTCGATCCAGCCCCCGCGCCAATGATCGCATCGGCAGTTCTTTTGAAGAGCGAGGACATCAGCACTCTGACCGCATCGGTTATCTCAGGCGGCGGTGCAAACGCAGCTCGCACGACTCTGTCCAGACTTCAAACTCGCGCGGAGGATGCTCGCGAAAAATCTTCACTCAGATTCTCCCGCCGAAATCTGGCGCGCCGGTTGTTGCAGCCCGGTTCTCGCACCTACCCAGATCTCGTCGCCCATTCAGAGTCGGTTTCACGCCTCGCCTTTGCGATGGCCAAAGAACTCGAACTCGGCCCAGCGTGTTCCGAGGATGCGGCACTTGCCGGGCTTCTCCACGATGTCGGGATGCGTGAGCTCGATTACGAGCGTCTGTATCGCTCGAGTTCTCCTTCCGCCGACGACCGCGTCCGCTACCAAAAGCACCCGGTCGTTGGAGAGAGGATTCTGGTCGGCACGGGCCTCGACGAAGTTATGGCCGCAGTTCGCCACCACCATGAACGCTGGGATGGCACCGGCTACCCAGATCGACTGGCGCGAGATGACATCCCGTTTCTGGCGCGCTTGATCCACGTAGCAGAGGTTTACGATGTTTTGACTGTGCCGGGGCGGTATCGGCCGACAGTAAGCCCGGATCGGGCGCTCGAAATCATTGAACGAGGAAAGGGACACCAGTTCGACCCACAGTTGGTGGAGGTGCTCGGCAAGGTGGTGCGATGAGCGATGACCGTCGGGTTCTCGCTACCAACCGAAAGGCGCGTCACGTCTACCATATCCTCGAGAAGGAAACGGCCGGAATCGAGCTGCTGGGCACCGAAGTCAAGGCAATCCGTGAAGGCAGAATCAACCTCAAGGAGGCTTTTGTGAGCTTCGTCGGCGGTGAAGCCTTTCTGGTCGGTTGCCACGTGGGTGCGTATGAGGCTGCCGGTTATGCTCATCACGATCCAGTCCGGCGCCGCCGGCTGTTGCTTCAAAAACGCCAAATCGAACGCCTCGCGTCAAAGGTCCAGGAGAAGGGACTTACCGTGGTGCCATTGAGTGCCTTCTTGGATGGGAATTGGATCAAGATCGAGATAGCGCTCGTGCGCGGCAAACAACTTCACGACAAGAGAGAGACCCTGCGCCAGCGCACCCTTGATCGTGAGGCAGAGCAAGCCATCAAGGAGCGGAGCAGGTAGCTCTATCGCTTTCGCGCAGTGGTATAATTAAGGCATAAAATCTTCCAGCCCGCCGTGGCCGGAAGAGATGCACAAGACCCCACGTCGCCGGAGGTGGGAACGTCGGCCGCCGGTCGTGTGTTCTTCAATAAAGTACGGAGACGAATCTGAATGCAGGATGAGATCATCATTCGCGGCGCGCGCGAGCACAACCTGGCCAACATCGATGTCGCTATTCCTCGCAACCGCCTGGTTGTGATCACCGGCGTTTCCGGGTCGGGGAAATCTTCGTTGGCCTTCGATACGCTTTTTGCTGAAGGGCAACGCCGCTACGTGGAGTCACTTTCCGCATACGCGCGCCAGTTCCTCGATCAGATGGAAAAGCCGGATGTGGATACCATCGAAGGCCTTTCACCTGCAATTTCCATCGAGCAGAAGACGACCTCGAGCAATCCGCGTTCGACCGTCGGCACGGTCACCGAGATTCACGACTACCTGCGCCTCTTGTGGGCCTCAATTGGGGTGCCCGAGTGTCCCGACTGTGAGATTCCGATTCGACCCCAAAGTGTCGAACAAATGGTTGACCAAATCCTCTCCTTGCCCGACGGCACCAGATTCATGTTGCTGGCACCGGTGATCGAGGGGCGGAAGGGAGAGCACCGCAAGGTCTTCGCGCAGATGGTTCGAGAGGGCTTCGTTCGAGCGCGAGTGGATGGCAAAATTATTGAGGCCGCTGAACCGCCCAGCATCGACAAAAAGCGAAAACACACGATTGAAGTGGTTGTCGACCGCCTCTCCGTTCGCGAGGGTGTGGCCTCCCGCCTGGCGGATTCCTTGGAGACCGCCCTTCGGGTCGGGGAGGGCCTGGCGCGGGTGGTCAGGGCACGGGGCGAGGAAATTGTGTTGTCGGCACGCCATGCGTGTCCCAAGTGTGGATTCTCGCTGACCGAAATCTCGCCGCGACTCTTCAGCTTCAACTCACCGCAGGGTGCCTGCCCGACCTGCTCGGGTTTGGGATTCCTGCGCGAAGTCGACCCGGAAAAGCTGATACTCGATCCCGAACGCTCTCTTGCGGGAGGGTGCCTGGCGATGGTCGGCAAAAGTCCTGGCTCGTGGTTTCGGCATCAGGTGGAGCAGCTTGCTGAGGTTCTCGAGTTCGACCTCCATACGCCGTGGCGGCGGCTGCCGGAGGCCGCAAGACAGATCCTCATGTACGGCACCGATGGTGAGCACGAGTTTGTCTGGGAGGGTCGCAAGGGCGCCTATCGTTACCGTGACAGGTTTGAGGGAGCGGTGCCGCGGCTCGAACGTCGTTTTGCGGAGACCAGTTCCGAAGATGTGCGGCGGGAACTCGAACGCTACATGTCTTTCGCGCCGTGCGGTGACTGCGGTGGCTCACGGCTCCGCCGAGAGGCGATGGCGGTCAAGATTGCTGGATGCAGCCTGGTCGACATCTCCAGCCTGCCGGTGAATCGGGCCCTCGAGTGGTTCAACGTTCTCAAGCTTGGAGAGCGCGACACCAGAATTGCCGACAAGATCCTGCGCGAAGTCCGAGACCGGCTCGGTTTTCTGGTGTCTGTGGGCCTCGACTACCTGAGCCTCAACCGAATGGCCGGCACGCTGTCTGGTGGTGAAAGCCAGAGAATCCGGCTCGCGACCCAGGTCGGCTCGAAGTTGATGGGTGTCCTCTATGTCCTCGACGAACCTTCTATCGGTCTTCACCAGCGGGATAATCGCCGACTCCTCGACACCCTCAAAGGAATGCGCGATCTTGGCAACACGGTAGTCGTGGTCGAGCACGACGAGGAGACCATTCGCGAGGCGGATTGGGTGGTCGATCTCGGGCCGGGTGCGGGCCGGCACGGCGGAAGGGTCGTGGCAAGTGGTCCCCCCAAATCGCTGGAGGACGCCGAGGAATCACTCACCGGCGCATACCTTGCTGGACGGCGTCATATCCCGGTACCGGCGGAGCGGGCGGCGGGAAACGGTGACCGGCTCGTCGTACTAGGAGCTGTTGAGCACAACCTCAAAGAGATCGATGTCGTCCTGCCGCTCGGTCGTCTCATTTGTGTCACCGGTGTATCCGGGTCTGGGAAGTCGACATTGGTCAACGAAATTCTCCACAAGGCGGTAGCCCGCGAACTTTATGGAACCCTTGCGCGACCGGGTCGACATAGCGGCGTCGAGGGCGTTGATCTTCTTGACAAGGTCATTGCCATCGACCAGTCTCCGATTGGCCGCACGCCACGCTCGAATCCCGCGACCTACACCAAAGTCTTCGATCCCATTCGATCGTTGTTCGCTGCGACGACGGACGCGCGTGCGCGGGGCTACAAGCCGGGTCGATTCTCATTCAATGTCCGGGGGGGCCGCTGCGAGGCCTGCCAGGGCGCAGGGCGGTTGCGCATCGAGATGCACTTTCTGCCCGATGTTTTTGTGACCTGCGACCAGTGCGGGGGCTCGCGGTATAACCGTGAAACGCTCGAGGTCCATTTCAAGGGACTGAGCATTGCGGAGGTTCTGGATCTTACGGTCAACCAGGCACGCCAGGTGTTTGGATCAGTGCCCAAAATCGTCCGCGTCCTCGACACGCTGATCGCTGTTGGGCTCGGATATCTCCACCTCGGACAACCGGCAACCACCCTTTCGGGTGGTGAGGCACAGCGAATCAAGCTGTCGCGCGAGCTGGCCAAACGCGCCACCGGACAAACACTCTACCTGCTCGACGAGCCGACCACCGGCCTCCACTTCGAAGACGTTCACAAGCTACTGGCAGTACTCCAGGCCCTGGTGGACCGAGGCAACACCGTGGTTGTCATCGAGCACAACCTCGATGTCATCAAGACTGCCGACTGGATCGTCGATCTCGGGCCTGAGGGCGGCGATGGTGGCGGCGAGGTCGTCGTTTCCGGCACCCCGGACGATGTCGCCAAGTGCAAGAGGTCGTATACAGGTCAGTTTCTTAAACGGATGCTTTAGCTGAATTCGATCCCGGTCCTTATGAGACGGGTGCTGAGGCGGCGACGACACAGGTGCCACCCTTCGCAATGTTTGACTCGACCAGGATGCAACCGGTTGCGCCTCTGCGGCAAACAATGCGAAGAGTGGCACCAACCTCACCGACGCGACTGGCGCTTCCCGCTGAATCACAAGCCCCACGTGCCTCAGGCCAATATCGAATACCCTCCATCAATGATCAGCGTTTGGCCGTGGATCATGGATGCGTACTCGGTGCACAGGTAGACAACGACATTTGCGACATCCTGTGGATGAACGAGACGACCGGCTGGGGTGCGCACTCGAGCGCTTTCCAGGAGCTCCTCGCGGTTCGGGAAATGGCGGAGGGCATCGGTGTCTACAGTGCCCGCCGAGACCGCATTGATGCGCATGCCCTCGGGCGCAAACTCGGCCGCCAGGTGGCGCACCATCGATTCCAACGCGGCCTTCGATGCACCAACCGCCGTGTAATTCGGTATGGCTCGTAGCGCTCCAAGGGAAGATACAGCCACCAGGGTCTTTTCTCCGACCGCAGAAAGTTTCAGAAACTGCTGGGTGATCGGGAGAAGGGCAGCGGCATTTATGTGCATTGCCCAGTCGAAATGGTGCATCGTAAGCTCGCGAGCAGGCTTGAGAACTCCCGAGGCGGCGTTCGATACCACGATATCGAGCCCCCCCCACGCATCGTCGATCGTAGAAAAAATCCGTTCTACATGGTCAGGATTCGCAACGTTGCCCTTGAGGACGAGGGCACTGACCCCACGTGCTTCGATCTCCTGCGCCGTCTCCTCGGCACGGGTTCGATTGCGGAGGTAATTGATAGCAACATCGACCTTGAAATCGGCCAGCGAGAGGGCAATCGCCCTTCCGATGCCGCGAGAGGATCCGGTCACCAGGGCGCGCTTACCGCGGAGTTTGAGATCCATTTGCACCTCCAGGGTCACAAACTAACCCGGTAATGGCCGGAAAACAAGCGTAGAAAGGGGCTTTCTGGCGATTTTCCCTTGACAGTTCGGGGGTGAGGCGGCCAATATGTGGTGTACAACAAAAACCAGGAGGTTCCTATGAACAAGACCGAAATGGCGATGAAGCTAGCGAAGAAGACCGGAGTCAGCCAGGGAAAAGCGGCGGAGATCATCGACACGATGTTTTCGGCCCACCCGCGCAAGGGCCTTATTGCTACCGCCCTGGATGCAGGTGAGAAGGTGACGATTCCCGGCTTCGGGACCTTTGCCACCAAGCATCGCGGTGCACGTCAGGGCCGCAACCCCGCAACCGGAGCAACGATCATGATTCCGGCGAAGAAGTACGTCCACTTCAAGCCGGGCAAGACACTTCGCGAGCGCGTCGAGAAGTAAAGACGTCGAATTGATCCGCGCCGGGTAGAGATCTCCCGGAGGCGGAGGTCGGATTGTGTCTCATTCGGGGCCAGATGAAGAGGCCGGGCTGATGCCCGGCCTCAATTTCTTTGATCCCCAGGGCACCTATCTATCGGTGAAATCGTAGCGCGCTGAGATTGAGAAATGAGTCTTTACCGGCACGCCGTTCTTGCTGCCGGGTTTGAACCGGTACTTCATGACCGCGTCCATGACAGCCTGGGGAATGCCGAAGCCCTCGTGATCTGCCCGCAGGATCTTGACGTCCTCTACGAGACCCTTGGCGGTGACCGTTGCCTGTACAACTACAACCCCCTTGCGTCTCGAGAGAATCGCGGTTCGGGACCATGTGACCGGAGATTTTTTTAAGATCGCCGGCGGTGAATCCACCTCGGTTGGATCGATGAAACTGTTCTCCTCCACCGAAAGACCAGCCCGTTCAACTGCCGGCGGCCTTGGAGTCGGCGCCTCAGTCGGGATTGCGGTCGGCACGGCGGTTGAGGTCGGCGGCGGTGTGGACGTGGATGTTGCAGCGGTCTCCGCCATGGCGGTTGCCTCGACTGCAGCGGTTGCCGTCTGTTGTGCCACCACGGCCAGCTGCTGCGCCTCTTGGGCAGCCTGAAGGCGCTCCGCCTCCAGTTCTGATTCGCGCTGTCGCTGCGTTTCCTCCTCGGCCGCGATTTGCCGTTGCAATTCCTCTCGTTTCTGCACGTCCTCGCCGGTCAATTGCCCCTGCTGAGCCCGATTTTCACTCTCAATGAGGCGTTGCTGCAGCTCGTCGATCTTTGCCTGGCGGGTCACGAGCTCCGCGCGGATCTCCTCCTCCTTCTGAGCCATCATCTCCGCGACCAGACCCTCGGCCAGTTCTCTCATCTTCTCATCCTGTGCCAGTCGCTCGGCTGCAATCGCTTCGGCAGTCGGAGTTGGTGGCGGCGGAGGTGTTGACGGGCCACGAAAGACTGTCAACCAGAGCATCGTTGCGATCGCGGCCACGCCGGCTACGCCGAGACCAAGCCACAGACCGCGACCCTTGAGCGCGGGGACGGCGTCAGAGGTTTTGATAATAGGCTCTGGCGTCACCACGGGGGCAAGGTAAGGGCTGACATCTGTTGCCAGTTCGCTTGCGACGTCGGCTTCCTCTGCCTCGATCTCGGGCCGGAAGAGGCGATCCATAAAAAGCGCGAGGTTAAAGGTCGTCGGGCTATAGCCGCCGCCGTAAAGAAGACGGCCGAGTTCCTTTTTGAAGTCGGCGGCCGAGCTGAAGCGCTCCTTTGGGTGTGGTGCGAGGGCCCGCTGAAGGAGTTCCCTGATGTCGTCCGGGAACCTCTCATCCTCGAACGCAAAACTCGCAGAGGCGACTGCGGCAGCGCGTTCATCGGTCGCCGCCGGCAAAGTCGCTCCAGTGAGCAGCTCAAAAAGAATAGCTCCAAGCGAGTACACATCTCCTTGCCGACTCGCTACTCGGGACAGCAAGACCTCCGGCGCTAGATAGGGGTGGATGAGATCGGCTGAGGACTCGTCGTCGATCAACGTCAGTAGTTGCTCGGCGACCCCGAATCCGGTGACGAACCCTTCGCCATCGTTGGTCACAAAAACCAGGCCTGGATGCACGAAACCGTGCACCACCCGTTCGCCGTCGATCTCCGCCGTCAAAGTGGCGGAAAGAGCGAGTGCGATCTTTTCGGCGATCAGGAGAGCGTTGTCGACCGGAATCGGGAACTGCTCTTTGGCGACGCGATCCAAAACGCGGCTCAGAGGCTGCGAAGCAACAAAGTCGGTTGCGATCGCCGGCGTTCCGTCGTCGACCAGGCAGTCTACTTCCGCCACATTTGTCGACTGAACGACATCAGCAATGGCGTTGGCGCGGTCAAATCCTGCGATCACGTCAGCGGCCACTATGGTCGGCCGGTCGAAGACTCTCAGCCAGACTGTCCGTCGAACACCCGAGGCATCAAACTCGCCGGCGCGGTAGAGATGGCCCAGGGGATCGGAAAGCACCTCCTTGAACCGCAAAAACGATGCAAACACACTGTAGGCCTCAGCCATCAACCCTCCTGGTCCGCCGATATCGCCACCCTGCACAGCGACAAGGGCGAACTTCGAACGTACCACCCCGTGCCGCGCAAGGTCAACGGCGAGAGCTCATAAGTCGAGCCACTGCGCGATTATGCTCGCCGAGGGTCTTCGAGAACGCATGGCCTCCTCCAGGTTTGGCGACGAAATAGAGGTACGGTGTAGGCTGAGGGTTGATGGCCGCCGCCAGGGAGGCACGGCCCGGTGAGTTGACGGGGCCCGGGGGAAGTCCGGGATAACGATAGGTGTTGTATGGATCATCCACCTCCCAGTGAATCCGCAGGAGCCGCCCTCGCCACTCGTTGCGGCGTTTGAGGGCGTAGACGACGGTCGGATCGCACTGCAGCAGCATTCCTCTGCGGAGCCGGTTTGCGAAGACGCCGGCTACCAGAGGGCGCTCGTCATCAAGGGACGTTTCGGCTTCGACCAGCGATGCAAGAGTAACGATCTCAAGCGTCGACCCCCAGAGGGCTTCCGTTCTCTGTTCCTCTTCCGTCCACACATCTTCGAATCGTTCCACGAGATGACGCGCCACACGTTCGGCTGGAACCCCGACTGCGAATCGGTAGGTATCCGGGAACAAAAATCCCTCGAGCGAAGGAGCGTTGGCCACAAAGTCTGAAATCCACTCGAGTCGTTGACCGAATCCCAACCATTCATCTGCCGTCCCGAGGCCGAGGTCCGAAAATTGCTGACCAATCGTCGCGAGGTCGCTACCCTCGACGACGGTGACGGCGAACATCTCGACTGCGCCTTGGAGGATCGTCTCGAGCGCATCCACCGGCCGGCTTGCGGGTGGAAATCGATAGTGTCCATAGTGGAGAGCTTGTCCGGAAGCAAGTGTTTTCAGATAGATTCGGCCGGCGAGCACCGATGGCAGCAAATTCTCGGTGTGGAGCTGGGTCAGGATTTCACGTGCCGTTGAGCCCGCGGCAATCTCTATCTCAGCCGATCGCAACGAACGCGCGCCCCAGAGGCTGCGATGAAACCATAGCCCCCCAGCCACTACGATGATCGAGGAAAGAGCAACTGCGGCCAATAGTGTCCGTTTCATCAAGAGCCTTCCTCAGCTCACCGCGGGGGGTGCCGCGGAACGGGAGGAGAGGTGCTCCTCGAGGATCACCTGGGCTGCAATGTCATCTACCGGTTGACGGGGGGCGCGCCCCGCTGAACGCGCTCGCCGGCGGGCTTCGTTTGTGGAAAGGAACTCGCTCTGCAGTGCAACTTCGACACCGAGAGCTTCAAGGGCTTCAGCGAGTCTGTCTGTTCGTCGTGAAGCGGGTCCGCGGGAGCCGTCCTCGAGGGTGGGTAGACCAAGGACGACTCGTGCCGCCCCGACTTTCGAGGCAACGGCGGCAATTTGCTGTGCCGCCTGATCAACACCCGTATAGGGCACGATCTCAAGCGGTGACGCCACCCCCGTGGTGTCGTCTCCGACGGCGAAACCCATACGCTGCCCTCCAGGATCGACTCCCAAGTACCGCACCCGCCTATTGTACGCAGGACGAGCATTCAAGAGCGGGCCGAAGTACCAACTCGACCGGCTACAATGTGCGAGGAGCCGCGTATTCCGGCAGGAGGTCCATGAGCCACTCCAATCCGACCTTTTCGTCCGCCGGGTGGCGGGTGACGCTGATCGTGTTGGCGCTGGTTGGCCTGTCAGGGGTTGTAAGTGCTGCTGACGAAGAGGAACGAGTGGTCCTCCTCGCTGAAACTCAACGTGGCACAGCGGATGGCTGGCACGGAGAAGGCGATGTCCAAATTATTTATCAGGACATCGACATTCGCTGTGACATGGCTGACTGGAACCGTGCTACCGGTGAAGTCGTAGCGCAAGGGAACGTCATCCTCGACCGAGGCCCGAGTCGTTTCACTGCAGACGAGGCACGGTTCAATATTCAGACCAAAACGGGTACGTTCTTCAACGCCACGGCCTTTATTGATCCCATGTACACATTCACGGGCCGCGAGATCGAGAAGCTCGACGAGACCCATTACCGCATCGATCGGGCAACGTTCACGACCTGCGCCACGGACGGAAAGCCGCCGTGGAGCTTCCACGTTCGCACAGCGAAGGTCGAACAGGAGGGCCTCGGGCACTTTTCGAGCTCGGCGATGAAAATAAAGGGCGTCCCGGTTTTCTACATGCCATACATGGTGTGGCCGATCAAGCAGGAGCGGGCGGCGGGGCTGCTTTTTCCTCGATTCGGATACTCCAACACGAGGGGGTTCAATTTCGGTCTGCCCCTCTACATACCGATCGGACGCAGCTACGACACCACGATCTTTGCCGACTACTACGCCAAGGGTTATTTTGGTCTTGGCAATAGCTGGCGATGGGCGCCGGTGACAGGTGCCCGCGGAGATTTCAACGCCTATGCGATCCTGGGACCGCGAGAACGAGGAGGCCCAGTGGAAGGTCTTCGGCAGGCATGCCCAGGAAGACTTTCTCGGCTTCAGGCTCCTGGCCCAGGTCGAGAATATGTCCGACATCGACTTCTGGCAGGAGTTCGATCGCAGCTTTGCCGCCAACACCCGTCGCGACCTCTACTCGTTCGCCTTTCTGACCCGCTCCTTCGGACCCTATTCCCTCAATCTCCGCGCCGACCATAGGCAGACATTCCTGACCACCCAGGAGGTCATCCTCACCCAACTGCCCGAGGTCGAGGTGCGTTCAGGTTCAACGGCGATTGCCGGCTCGCCCGTATACCTCAATCTGATCTCATCGCTCAACTACTTCAAGGCTGACCGTGGGAATGACCTGGTTGGTGACTACGGGCGCGCTGATCTGTTCCCGCAGCTCTCCTATACCTTGCCGGGTCCACCGTGGATTTCGGTGACGCCTCGGCTCGGTGGGCGATTCACCTACTACACAGACCAGTACACCGAGGACCGCCGCGAGTTCGCTGGTGAACCCATCAACCGCATCTATGCCACAGGAGCCATCGACATCGTCGGGCCCTCTCTCTCGAGGGTTTTCAATGGAGGCTTCGGTGGCTATAGCAAGATCAAACATCTCGTCGAACCCCGGTTCGAGTATCGCTACCTCACCACCACGACCGATGTCACCCGGATCCCGGTATTCGACGAGGTCGACTCAACCCCGCAGGACGCGAACCTGGTCAACTTCGTGCTCGCAAACCGCCTTCTGGGTCGCGCCAGGGACGGCGTCGGCACCCGCGAGTTGGGATCGCTCGAACTCATCCAGGCCTACTCGTTTGATGCCCCATTGAACTCAGGGAACGCTGGTGACGGTATTCAGCAGAGCCAGCTCGGGCCGCTCGGCATGGCCCTTCGTTTGACACCGTCACAGGGCACCGGCTTCGATGCCCGCTTGTCTTACGATCTGCTCTTCAAGAACCTTAGATCCACCTCGCTGGCTGCCTCCCTCATGCGCCCGCTCGGGATGCTCAATCTGACCTGGTACGAGAGCTACAATCCGCGCACCGGCGACCGCTTTTCGTCGCAGCTGCGGAGTCTGGTCGCGTTCCGCAAGGCTGGTTTTCCAATCGATGCTTCGTTCCAGATCGCCTACGACATTGCCAATGATTCGATAGGCGACCAGCGGTATCAGATCAACTACCAGGGCAGTTGCTGGAACATTTCGGCCCAATACCGCGATACTCGAATTGGAGCATTCCCGACTCGCGAGATTCTGGTTGTGATCGGTCTCAGGGGCGTTGGTGCGCTGCCGGAGATCAAGGGGTCGCTCGGGGGATATTAAATGCGCGTCCGAGGAAAGTAATCAGTATTCAGTGAACAGTAATCAGTAGGGCATCAAGCTGGCAGGAAACTGGTTACTGATCACTGGTTACTTGCTTCATCATCGGGAGACCGTGAAAGTCGGAAACACTCTCGGGAGGTAAATGGGGGTGCGGTACGCTATGGCGGAGGGAGTGTCCGCCATTTTGGTGTCTCCGATGTTCCACCAAAGTCTTCCAAGGATATTGCTATAAGGCGTTCTCCCACTCTTCCGTGTCTACAGGTCTGCCATAATCTGCTAAAATCTACGCATGAAATGGGGACCAAAACGGGGACCGACGAGGGGCGGACGCATGGAAACCAACAAACTCTCAGCGCGCGAGGTTGAATCGGCTGGAATCGGCAAGCATGGGGACGGCGGTGGCCTCTGGCTCGGGTGCGGAAGAACGCAGCCGTGCCTGGGTCTTCCGATACAGCCGCCACGGGAAAGAGCGGACGATGGGGCTCGGTCCCTTTGATCGCGTGTCGCTTGCAGCTGCCGAAAAGGCGCCCGGGATGCGAGGGGTCTGCTTGCCGAGGGGAAGGACCCTATCGAGGAAAAACGGGCGAAGAAGAGCGGTCCGACCTTCAGGAGGCCGCCGCCGACTTCATTGAGCCCACGAAGCCGGATGGCGAAACCCCAAGCACCGGCAGCAGTGGCGCTCGACCCAACACTACGCCTTCCCGATCTGGCGACCTGCCGGTGGATCAGATCGGAACGCCGACGTAGCCGGGTGTCCTGGATCCGATCTGGGAACACAAGATCGAGACTGCCTCGCGCCTTCGAGGCAGAATCGAGAAGGTGCTCGGCTGGGCGACCGCCAAAGGTTTCCGCCCGGTGAAAATCCGGCTCGCTGGCGGGGTCATCTGACCCGCCTGCTGCCGCACCGTCGAAGCTAAGGCGGGTCCGCCATCACGCCGCGATGGATTGGCGGGAATTGCCTGCCTTCATGGTGAAGCTGAGCGATCAACCCGGCATCGCGGCGCAGGCGTTGGTGTTCGCCATCTTGACGGCTGGGCGGTCGGGTGAAGTCCGGTGGCGACCTGGGAGGAGTTCGACCTCGACGCCTGGACCTGGATGATCCCGGGCGAGCGGATGAAAGCAGGCCGGAGAGCACCGGGTGCCGCTCTCTAATGAGGCGGCAGGGCTGCTCCGAGATCTCCCTAGGTTTGAGGGGTCGGAGTACGTGTTCCCGTCTCCGCGTACTGGCCGCCCCCTCTCCGATGCCGCGCTTGGGAAGGTGCTCAGGGACTTGGGCCTCGGTGTCACCGCCCACGGCTTCCGGTCGAGCTTCCGCGACTGGGCCGCCGAGCCTACCGCGTTCCCGAACACGTCTGCGAGCAGGCGCTTGCTCACTCTATCGGCGACAAGATTGAGGCCAGCTACAGGCGTGGCGACCTATTCGAGAAGCGGAGCAAGCTCATGCAGGCGTGGTCCACGTACTGCACGACCCCGACCGGCATCCGGCGAGGTGGTGCCGATCCGGGGGGCGCGATGAAACCAACGGAAGCTATCGCGACGATCTCGCGCCGCCTGGAAGGCGGTGGCGACCAACTGGAACCCGGATGCCGAGCCCTGCCCGATGCCGCCATTACTGCCGCACATGCGGCCATCGTCGAGCTGGTGCAATACTACGCCGCGATGGGACGGGCCGAGGGCCACAATCCGCGTCCCGTCACGGCGGCCAATATCCTCATGCTCGCCAACCTCAGGCTAGACCATCTTGCGGGAAAGGCGAAAACCGATCCGGAGGCACGGGTGCGGATAGTCGCCGAACTTGCGGATCTATCGTCGGTGCTGGTGGAGCATGCCGCCGACATCGGGGTGAAGACGAGCCGCGAGCAGCGGGAGAAGGCGCGGAAGCCCCGCAAGCAGGCCGAGACCAAGGAGCTGTGGATACCGCCCGCGGGGTGGTCGAGGAGCTGATGTCATCGCGCCGTGGCCGCAGAATCACCGACGCGGAGATCGCCCGCGAGACGGGCAAGCGCCGCTGGGGTGACGATGTGAGCCGCTGGCCGATGAAAGAGCGCGCCCTGTACGACCGGCTGAGGAAGCACATGAAGACCCTGCTGGAGACTACGCTGCGGAATTACGACTAGCCGGGCTAATCGTAAACGATTGTAAATAAAGCAGTTATGCTTGACCTCCGAGCGCCCGTAGTTTATGGTCATCGCTGACAGAACGCTACGGGAGGTTCTAAGTGAATCGGCTTTTGATCACTTACCGCGATGTCGAGGCCCTGACGGGCTTCAAGAAGGCTTTCATCTATCGAGAGATGGGGCGGGGACAATTTCCGCTGCCGGTGAAGGTCGGTTTAAAAGCCGTCAGATGGGTCGAGTCGGAGATCCGCGATTGGATCAAGGGCCGCATTACCGAGGACCGAGAGCGGCGCGCCGACCAGGCTGGCGGGTGAGTCATGTCCAGGCAAAGATACGGCCCCGCTGCGCACGGGGCCGAATCGGAAGAAGACGGGGCACCGGAGCCCGTCCAGTGGCATCGTAGCACGGGTTCGCGGAGGGGTCCGGCATGAGCAACCGGCCACTTATCTACCGGATTATCGAAGCCTTCCGAGGGTGACGTGCGGTTGTCCACCATCGACCGGCTGGTGCTCGGTCAACGAAGTACGCGAACCGCGACGGGGACGGATGCACAGTTTCCGATGACCGGCTCGCCTGTGGTGCGGCGGTGTCAAATCGCACAGTGAGGCGGTCGCTGTCGAATCTGGCCGAGCTTGGATACATCAGCCGAAATCGGCGGCGGCAGGACACAGCAAGGACCGCCGTAAAGGTTCCTCAAGACCGGACGCTGGTGGCCACTCTTGACGGCCAAGAAGGGACGCCCATGTCCGCTCTTAGCGCTCAAGACCGGACACCGGAGGCCGACAGGCCGGACACTGGTGGCCAGCAGGCCGGACACCCCCGTCCCCCTACCGTCCTTATTACCGACCTTTCTACTGACCGAGAAGAAAACATGTCCGATCCGTCGGCTCGGACGAGATCGTTTGATGGTCCGATGTTTGACGAGTTCTACGACGCGTATCCCCGGCACGAGAAACGGGCAGCCGCTGAGAAAGCATGGAAACGGATGAGGACGGCGGACCGCCGTGCCGCGCTCGAAGCTCTGCCGCAACACCTTGACCGCTGGCAGAGGCTGCGGACCGAGACCAAGTACATCCCACTCCCCGGATCATGGCTGAACGGGAAACGATGGGAGGATGAAATCATGGATACGAGCCGCATCAAGTCGCTGAGCAATCTCGCGGGCAGTGGCGGTGACGGCTCGGTGAAACGGCAGACGCTCGACGATGGCGACCAGTGGATGGTTGACACCTACAGGAAATCTGACTTCGACGCCCACCACATAATCTGGACTGGTTTGCCTATACCGACGAGGTGGCGGAACTACCCCCTTGGACCGCGCCGACATTCGAAGAATGGTCGAGCGCCCGAGAGGTGGGCGGCGGCATTCAGAAACACATGATAAATGCGGAGGCGTGTTGATGCGAATTACCTCATGGACCGGTAGACACCCCATGGATGGATGCTGATGCCGCGTTGTAGGGCAACATCGAAACGGAGCGGTGATCGATGCAAGCGACACGCCTCGAAGGGGTGCAATGTTTGCTCGATGCACGGGGGGAGGTCATTGCGAGGCGTGGCCTCCATGACTTTCAAGACGGGCCGTTACTCGAAGTTTTTGCCCGATCGTCTTGTCGAGCGGTATGAGGAAGGTCTCCACGATGTGGAATTGATGAGGCTCGATGATGAGATCGCTCTGGTGGATACCAGGCTGCAGTACGTTCTCGAACAGCTGCCCACTGAAGGCAAGGGGCCGGACGCATGGAAGCAAATGCACGACGCTTTCCAGCGGCTAGAGGAAGCGATTGAGAGGGACGACGCCAACGCCACGCAAGCGGGGCTGGTGGATGCTTTCCGAGGCCATCGCGAGCGGGTGTGATGAGAGTTCGGCGTGGAGGATGACCTTGGAACTGATCGAGGCGCGGAGAAAATTGGTCGATACAGAGAGGCGGCGTCTGCTGGATGAGGACCAGGTGATCACGGTCGAGCGACTGATGATCCTCGTGGCTGCTATCGTGGACATCATCAAACGCAACGTCGCCAGTCGGGAGGAACGCGCCGCAGTCTCGAATGAGATCCGATGCTTGGTCTCAAGCTCTGACGGCGATAGCTGATGGCCTGCCGCCCAAGGCGGGGTAGATACTGTGGAGTCCGCCTCGCCTGCTAATTACATGCAGCCAACGTTGGTCTCAGTTCTGTTATCCTTGATTGCAGTGGGGGCGCATGAATCAGATCAACAGTATTGAGAATCGTTTGTGGGATGCGGCGGATGAGCTGAGGGCGAACTCGAACTCGAAGTCGAGTGAGTACTCGGTGCCGGTGCTGGGGCTGACTTCCTGCGGTACGCGGATCAGAAGTTCGAGGCGGCGGAGAAGGAGCTCGAGGACAAGGGGTCAGGCCGGCGGACGATCGGGTCGGCGGACTACCAGGCGCGGGGAGTGATGTACCTGCCACCTGAGGCGCGGTTCTCGAACCTTTTGAAGCAGCCGGAGGGGTCCAACGTTGGGCAGGCAATCAACGACGCCATGAGGCGATCCAGGCCGAGAACCCGGACCTCAAGGACGTGCTGCCCGAAGACCTACAACCGGCTGGAGAGCACGACGCTGAATGAGTTGCTGCGGGTAATGAACTCGATTCTCGATGGACATCGAGGGGGACGCGTTCCGGAACCCCTACGAGTACTTTTTGGGCAAGTTCGCCGATGACCGAGGGGCAGAAGGGCGGCGAGTTCTTCACCCCGACGTGCCATCGTCAAGCTGATCGTGGGTATCATCGAGCCGTTTCGTGGGCGGATCTTCTACCCGGCCTGTGGGTCTGGGCGGCAATGTCGTACAGAGCGCTCGCTTCGTCGAAGAACATACGGCCAATGGCGGTGATCTCAGCGTCGATGGCCAGGAGGCGTCGACGAAACGGTGCCGGTCTGGTGAAGATGAACCTTGCAATTCACGGCCTCCGGAGGCGACATCCGCGAGGGCAACACTTACTACGATGACCTCCATTCGAGCCGTGGAAAGTTCGACTTCGTTATGGCCAATCCGCCTGTTCAACGTCGCACCGGGTGGACAAGGAGCGACTCGAAGGATGACAAGCGGTTTCCGTTCGGCCTGCCGACCCGTGGACAACGCGAACTACCTCTGGATCCAAATCTTCTACAGTGCCCTGAGCTACTGCGGGTACCCGCTGCTTTCGGATGGCATGGCTCAGCCCCCGACGCACGTGGTTCGGAGCTCGCGATCCGTCAAAAGCTCATCGAGGATCGAGCGGTGGACGTGATGGTGGCCGTCGGGTCGAACATGTTCTACACCGTCACGCTGCCCTGCACACTCTGGTTCCTCCACCGCGGCAAGAAGGGCACTGATGGGGCCGACGACGTGCTGTTCATCGACGCTCGCCACATCTACCGCCAGCTCGATCGGGCCCACCGCGATTGGACGCCCAAGCAGACCGAGTTCCTGGCCAACAT